>CAWHPE010000018.1:0-132065 GCA_963831185.1 uncultured Alphaproteobacteria bacterium | reverse complement strand
AAGCGGCGGAGAAACGCACGCATACGCGGGGCAATCTCAGACCGGAAGCGCGACCCATTGAATACGCCGTAGTGCCCAACTTTCGGACACTCGAAGTGCATCTTGTTCTCCGCCGGAATATTATAGCAAAGATCAAGCGCGGCACTGCATTGTCCAATGCCCGTGATGTCGTCGTTCTGTCCTTCGATCGTCATCATACCGACGCGGCGGATCTTGCCGAGATCCAAAAGCTCGCCGCGATGCCGCAGTTCGCCTTTCGGTAAGCGATGCTCGACGAACACGTTCTCGATGGTCTGCAGGTAAAACTCCGCCGTCAAATCCATGACAGCAAGATACTCGTCGTAAAAATCCCGATGCTTCTCTGCGTTATCGCCGTCGCCACGCACGAGATGCACGAACAAATCGCGGTGCGCATTTACATGGCGGTCAAGGTTCATCGTCATGAACCCCGTCAACTGCAGGAAGCCAGGATAGACCGGCCGGCCAAAGCCACGCGAAGGCCACGGCACTGTCGTGATCACATTTCTGCGGAACCAATCCGTGCCTTTTTTGACAGCAAGATCGTTGACGGCCGTCGGATTTACGCGCGTATCAACCGGCCCGCCTGCGAGCATCACCGTCAATGGCACATGCGGATCATCGGCAGCTTCCATCGCGGCCACAGCTGCGAGCACTGGCACTGACGGCTGACAGACGGCAAACACATGCACGTCACCGCCAAAATGGCGGAAAATATCGCACATCGTATCGACGTAATCGTCGAGATCAAAAGCCCCGGCAGTCAGCGGCACATCGCGCGCATCTTGCCAGTCGGTGATGTAGACCTCGTGATCCGGCATGAAAGTTTCGACGGTACCGCGCAACAAGGTGGCGTAGTGGCCCGACATCGGAGCAACGAGCAGTAATTTAGGATCCTTGCGGCGGCGCGCTTCCGGAATATCGCGCTTGAAGTGCAGCAACTTGCAGAACGGTCGCTGCCACACGACCTCTTCAGTCACACCAACTTCGATGCCATCGACCTTCGTGGTCGGAAGATTGAACGTCGGCTTTTCGTAGCGCCGCGTTGTCCGCTCGAACACTTCGCAAGCCGCAAGCGTGCTGCGCACAGCAGGCACCTGACTGAAGACATTCATCGGATGATTAAACATCATGCGGTAGCCGTTGGCCGCTGCACGCGCAGGCCGCACGGCCGCATGGGTAAATTCGTACCAGTGATAGAGCATCGTTCGGTCTACTCTTTCCGCTTTTGGGAGCTCTCGGGCTTCTGCCGTTAAAGACAGTGTGTCCGAAAATGCTGCGATGCAAAAGGTATCTGACGGTAGAAGCTCATGCTATCGGGTCGCCGTCATAATTGTGTCTTACACCTAACGGTCATTTCCCGTGAACAGTGTGGTTGATTCGCCAATCCTGTAAAAGGGTTAACGTCCTGCAACCACGGATCAACGGATATGGACCGACAGTGATTGAACCAGTTCTCCAACATCTGTTGTATAGGGAATATGGTCCACATATGCGCCGCGTCGATCAAGCACATAGTAGAGTGACGCGTGATCAACGATGTGACTTTTTGGATGTAAAGGATCGGTCACTATTTTGAAATAGAGTTTGTATTTTTTGGCTAGCGAATTGATTTCATTGATTGATCCACGAAGAACGGTTGCCCGCGGCAGTAAAGCCCCAACAAACGACTTGAGGCCTTCAAACGTATCACGCTCTGGATCGAGCGTGATAAAAACAACACGAACCACACCGTCCGCTAACGACATACGCTGCAACGCGGCATTGAGCATACCCAGCGCAGCAGCCGACAGGCCGTCATCATCGATCGCGCCAAAATAGAGAATGCTTGGGGTGCCAACGAGATCGGTCTCCCTCACCAGACGGCCGTCCGCCGCCTCCAATACAAAAGTACCGCCGATATCGGGCGTGCCGGAATGCACAACGCGCCGTGCTGGCTGCTGCACCGCCAGCCAGACGAGCGCAACCGCCAAGCATAGCGCGGCGAAAAGTAGTGTTGACCGTCTCAAACCCATCTGGCGGACACTTCCAATTTCATAGGGCCCTGCCTTATGCCGCTGCATGCACGGTGCGTCCATTGGCGGACGCAAACAATTGCGCTATCGATCGCCCACGCACGCAACACGTTTGCGGCACATCTCATGAAGAGCACCGGAACCGGCGAATGGCCAACCGATCCATGATCGACTTGCCCGGAACCTTTTGGGACCGCACTGGCAGTCGCCTCCGGCTACAGACTTCAATCAGATTGCGCTGGTTTGCCGTTGCTGGACAACTCGTCACCGTTGCCATCGTCCATTTGTGGTTTGGTTTCAAATTGCCGATTGGCCTGTGCCTTGCCGCAATAGCTCTATCGGCTTGGGTGAATATTTTCTTGCGTATCCTACTGCCAATCACGCACCGGCTCGGAACCAACTTGGCGACCGCATTGCTGGCCTACGACCTGCTACAACTCGCAGTGCTGCTCTATTTGACCGGCGGCATCGAAAATCCGTTCGTCTTCCTGCTCGTCGCCCCCGTGACTGTATCAGCCTCGACACAACCCCTTCGGTCGACGCTCATTCTTGGTTTTATGGCCGCATGTACGACGGTGTTCCTCATCTTCTCACATATGCCGCTACCATGGTTCGCCTCGGCGCCCTTTGCACTGCCGGCGTTATTTAAAGTCGGCATCGCCGCGTCCATAATCGCAGGTATGGCGTTTTTAGCGTTTTATGCTTGGCGGTTATCGCGAGAGACACTGCAGATGTCAGCCGCTCTGGCCGCAACAGAGAGTGTCCTGGCCCGCGAGCAACGGTTGCATGCACTAGACGGTCTTGCCGCAGCCGCGGCCCATGAACTGGGCACCCCGCTCGCAACCATCACCGTGATCGCCAAAGAGATGGGGCGCGAAATTCCGAAAGACAGCCCCCTGGCAGAAGATCTGCAACTTCTGCAATCTCAAGCCGTACGCTGTCGTGAGATACTACAAAAGTTGACAAAGAGTCCAAGTGAGCAAGACCCGCTCCATGCCCAATTGACCGTCACGCAACTGATCGAAGAGGCTGCAGGACCGTATCGCGGCCTGAAAGCGCGGATTACAATCGATTCAAGACCGATTGATGGAACCCCGGCAGATGCGGTGTCAGAGCCCTTTGGCCAGCGCCATCCTGGCGTCATCTATGGCGTCGGCAACTTGATCGAAAATGCCATCGATTTTGCCAAAACCGGCGTCGACGTCATGGGACGCTGGTCGGCCAGCGAGGTCGCAATCGTTATCCGTGACGACGGCCCCGGCTTCGCCACCGAAGTCATCGACAACCTTGGCGACCCCTACGTCACGACAAGATCATCCCGGAGCCGGTCTGCCAAGGAAGCCGGTGCTTCGGCCGGACTTGGCCTCGGCTTCTTTATCGCCAAAACGTTGCTCGAGCGTTCGGGCGCCCGGCTCGTGCTGGAAAACCGCCAAGCCCCAGAAACCGGCGCTATCGTCAGCATTACATGGCGAAGAGCCGTGTTTGAGCGCCCACCCAATGAGGCGATGTGGCGTTTACGGAAGGCACCAACCGCCATCGTTCCGCTGCCGCCGACCACCGCCATCCTTTGACCGCGCAATTGTCCGGTCGAAGAACCCCTAAAGCCTAATGTGAGCCTTGCGTTCCGGGGCTTTAGCTCTGTGCGCGACAAGGCTATACTCCCTTCGCACAAAGGAGACCCGACGTGTCCGAAGACTTGACCTTCAAACCTGATGAATTGCCAGATGATCGCAGCCTAGTGATCGTCGACGACGACCGTGCCTTCCTGCAGCGCCTGGGGCGTGCCATGGAGCAACGCGGCTTCGAAGTCCGGATGGGTGCATCAGTAGCCGAAGGCATCGAGTTGTTTCGGCAAAAACCACCAGCTTTCGCCGTCGTGGATCTTCGCCTTGAGGACGGTTCAGGTCTTGATCTTTTGATTGAGCTCAACAAGCTGCGCCCAGACAGCAGAAGCGTCGTGCTGACCGGCTACGGCAATTTCGCAACAGCCGTCACCGCTGTAAAACTTGGCGCCACGGACTATCTTGCAAAACCGGCAGACGCTGACGAAGTCACTGACGCTCTTCTTGCGGCACCCGGCGAACGCGCCGCTCCGCCAGAAAATCCAATGTCCGCTGATCGCGTCCGTTGGGAGCACATCCAGCGCGTCTACGAACTGTGCAATCGTAACGTCTCTGAAACGGCTCGGCGCCTCAACATGCATCGTCGAACGCTGCAGCGAATTTTAGCGAAGCGCGCACCCAAGTAAGCGGACAATCAGCAATGTCGAAACTGCCCGCACGCGCGAACGCAATCGCGGTTCCCTTGGTGTTGACGATGATCATGTCGTTCATCATTTCGGGGATCGCAACCTATCGTGCCATCGGCCTAGTGCCGGAATTTGCAAGCACGTGGATGAACTCGTGGCTGATTTCTTGGGCCATTGCATTCCCAACCGTCGTATTCGTTCTGCCCTTGGCACGCCGCATCGTAGCGATATTCGTTGAACAACCCAGCACCCGGCACTAACGGCTACTCACGAACGCTCGCTTCCAACTGGATATCTGGATCAGCCAACGCGTGCAGGCGCAGGGCAGCCGTTCGCGCAAATTGCAGGAGCACCGCTTTGCGCCGTGCTCCGCTGAGCCGGTGCGTCGGCGCGGGGCGCACCACCTCACCGCTGAAGCGATCAGCAATAATCAGGCCAACGTCGGCGGGTATCAACTCAGCAGGAAAGTCCGGACCGACCGCAAAATATAAGCAGTCGCAAAACGCCCGGTACTCGGGCCACTTCTGATCTGAGCGGAAGTCAGCGACCGAAGATTTGATCTCCACGATCCAAATATCGCCCTGAGGTGACACCCCGGTCAGATCCGCACGGCGCCCACTCGCAAGTGTAAACTCGGCAATTCGCGCGACCCCATGCGCCAGCAAAACGCGCCCGGCGCCGCGCGCAATGGCAAGTGCCGCAGGCGACTGACGCCCATCGGCTAATGGATTATCCAAGAAGTCATCGGTGCCATTCGGATCCGGTGTCATTTCTGCCCTTTTCCTGTCGCTTTTGCAGGGCGCAAACTAACATCGCGACGGTACAACGCGAACAATTAGGGAAATTGAAGATGGCGTTCTGGCGGGGACAACGAAACAAGAGCGATGCGGATATGAAAACCGCAGCAACCGATACGCCTCAACCACAAACGCGACCGGCAACAACACAAACGTCCGCGACCGCCCCAGAGCCCCTGCCCGTTAGTCACTTGAAGCGGCAGATCGATCCCAATGAGCTCGGCTTTGTGACAACCAAAGAATTGACACCGATCTCCGGCCTCATCGGGCAAGAACGCGCCTTGGCCGCCATTGAGTTCGGCACCGAAATGCGCGCCCACGATTACAATATTTTCGTACTCGGCCCCCCAGCGTCAGGCAAGCACACCGCCCTCAAGACGCAACTTCAGAAGAAGGCGTTCGGCTCAGCGTCACCTGACGATTGGGTCTATGTCTACAATTTTGACGAACCTAATCGTCCGCGCGCCTTACGCCTGCCCACTGGACGTGCCCGCAAGTTTGCCAAAGCCATGATCGCGGCCATCGACGAACTCCGGGCGGTCGTCCCCACCGTCATTGAAAGCGAAGACTATCAAACACGGCGCCGGGCGGTTGATTCTGTTTACGAAGCGAGCCACGAAAAAGCGCTCGAAGCATTGAGCCAAAAGGCAGCAGCCAACAACATCGCAGTCTTGCGCACACCACAAGGATTTCGCATTGGCACCAATGCATGAAGGCAAGATCGTAAAGCCTGAAACATTCAACGCATTGCCCGAGAGCATGCGCGCGGAGAAGCAGGAACAGATTGCAGCACTTGAACAAGAACTCGCCGAAATTCTCGGCCGCGTTCCCAAATCTGAGAAAGAACGCCGAGCCAAGGTCACGGCACTCAACGACGAGATTGCCAACACAGCAGTCGCCGGCGCTTTGGATGATGTCGCAGCCGCCTTCAAAGACGTCCCCAATATCCTCGCCTACCTCGAAGATGCTGCCAAAGATCTGGCGCGCAATATTGCGATCTTCTTGCCATCCACAGATCACGAATCAGGTCAAATCCGAGAACCAGCAGATACCGCACGCGATGTTCGATATCGCCGCTACATGATCAACGTCATGGTCGCTAATAATCCTGGCCCCGATGCTGAACGTGAAGACAATGGCAGTGGCGCACCTCTCATCGACGAACTCAATCCAAACTACGGAAATCTTGTCGGCCGCATCGAGCATGTCGCGCAGATGGGCACGATCGTCACTGATTTTCTGCTCATCAAACCCGGCGCCTTGCATCGTGCCAACGGCGGCTACCTGCTGCTCGACGCGCGCAAAGCTGCTCATCTCGCCGTTTGCTTATGAAGCTCTGAAACGCGCCATGAAATCGCGCGAAATCCGCATCGAACAGCCCGCCGCAGCAGAAGGCTTGCTCGCATCTCAGTCGCTCGATCCCGAACCAATCCCACTCGACCTCAAGGTCGTGCTGACTGGCGAGCGCGAAATTTTCTATCTCCTCAACCAGAACGACCCCGACTTCGCCGGGCTTTTCAAAGTCCAGGCTGATTTTGACGACACCATTCCGCATACCACTGAGAACCAAAAAGCCTATGCGCAGGTCATCGCATCGATTGCGAAAGATCATAGCCTGCGGCCACTGACCGCCGCGGCGGTTGCCCGCGTGATCGAACATGGCGCGCGTCTCGCCGACGATCAGGAAAGAATATCGATTGCGCTCGGCCTGATTTCAGACGTCGTTCGAGAGTCCGACTACTGGGCTGCAAAGGCCAATCATGCCGAAATTCATGCGGAAGACGTCTCAAAGGCCATCGACACCCAGATCGAACGCGCAGACCGCCTCCGCGACCACGCTCACGAAAGTGTTGAACGCGGTCATGTCCTTATCGACACCGACGGGAGCAAAGTTGGCCAGATCAATGGTCTCGCGGTTCTGCAAATCGGCAATTTCGCCTTCGGGCGACCGAACAGAATAACCGCGCGCGTTCGCATGGGATCGGGACGCATCGTCGACATCGAACGTGAAGCCAAGCTCGGCGGCGCTTTGCATACCAAGGGGATGATGATCCTATACGGCTTCATCGCTGGCCGCTTCGCTCAAGACTTCCCGCTCGCGCTCGGAGCAACGCTGACCTTTGAACAGAGCTATGGCGGCGTCGACGGCGACAGCGCTTCCTCAGCCGAGCTTTACACCCTGCTTTCGGCAATTGCCGAAGCGCCGATCCGGCAAGGGCTCGCGGTCACGGGCTCGGTCAATCAATGGGGCGAGATCCAGGCAATCGGCGGCGTCAACGAGAAGATCGAAGGCTTTTTCGATATCTGCAGAGAGCGAGGTCTCACGGGCAACCAAGGTGTTCTCATTCCAAACTCGAACGCTCAGAACTTGATGTTGCGCGCGGACGTCATCGCTGCCGCACGCGATGGAAAATTCCATATCTATCCGGTCACGCACATCGACCAAGGCATCGAGTTACTGACGGGAATTGCCGCAGGCGAACGTAAATCTGACGGAAGTTATCCTCAGGACACGATCAACGCCCGGGTCGATGCGCGGCTGCGTGACTTCGCCGACAAAGCGCGCCGCTTCGGTAAAGACCAATCGAACAACGACGACCGCGCGCGGACATCATGACACTAGAATTGCCGCCACGGTCAAAACACCCAGCACTGATCCATGTCGCCGCGTCAGACGAAGGACGCGGCCGCATCATCGTCGCATTGACCGAGCGCGTCCCAGACGAGCGAGCGGCAACTGCCGCCGCCGATCTGGCGAACGCCTATGGTGCCGCAGTTGAGTGCATCTTTGTGGAGGACGCAGAGGTTTTCCGGGCCGCCGCTCATGGTTTTGTGCGTCAAGTTTACCACTCCGGCCGCATCGCCGCCCGCCTCGACGAAAATGCCCTTGATGCCGACATTCTGAGCTTGAGCCGTGGCGCATTACGCGCATTCGAGCGCCACCTCACAGCCTGTGGCTGCGCCTGTAAAACCCGCACTGTCCGAGACGATTTGGTCCACGCACTGTCGCTCGCATGCGCCGAAAATGGCCCTTGGAATCTCGTTGTGTTTGGCAATGCCGCCACCCCAAATGATTTGCATCGAAGCGCCCAGTTGCTGACCAGCATCGCGGGGCTAACCGGTGTCTTGACGATGCCGCAAAACGAGAAGGCGACGACAGGGCCCATCGCAATCATTCTCGATCGCGACGAAAGTCTGCCGCAAATGCTGCGCACGGCCGATCGGCTACGCAATACTCGACCGGACCTGACAATCCCCATAGCCGTGATTTTGGTCGGCCCCGATGCCGACGGCTTCGATGACCGCGAAGGCCGGCTGCGGCTCGCCATCGCCACTCTGACTGTCAAAGACAATACCCCCGTCACCATGGAACGGGTCGAAGCGAGTGCAGACGCGATGCAAGAGCTTCGTCACGTAGTCGATCAGCACGCGCCAAGTTTGATAATTGCGCAAGCCCACGCGCTCGTACCTGACGGTGACGTTGAGGCCGGCGAGATCCTAGATCTGCCGTACCCCATTTTGCTGGTACGCTAAACGGTCTACGCTTTTTTGCGCTTATCGCCGTCGACGATACGTTTCCCGAGAGACCAGCGATGAACCTCGGACGGACCATCGTAAACGCGAAACGCGCGCACATCGCGGTAGATGCGCTCAACCATGGTATCTCGCGTCAGACCAAGACCGCCAAGAATTTGCAGAGAACGGTCGGCGACACGCCCGATAGCCTCTGACGCGATGACTTTTGCCATCGAACTCTCTCGCTGGCCTTTGCCGCCTTGGTCGAGAACCCATGCACACTGCCAGATGGCTAGACGCGCGGTGTGCATATCGAGGTCGTTGTCCGCCAACATGAAGGAGACGCCCTCATGAGCTCCAAGCGGCTTACCAAACGCCATTCGTTCGCGTGCGTAGGCAACCGCAATGTCGTGCGCCCGCTGCGCCGAACCAAGCCACCGCATGCAGTGAGTGAGACGTGCCGGCGCCAAGCGCACCTGGGCATACTGGAAGCCCTTGCCAACTTCACCGAGCACATCATCGCCAGAAACCTGCAACTCTTCGATATCGATCACGGCGTGACCGCCCATGAAGGAGCAATCGAGTGTATCGAGCACTCGCGTGAGCTTGAACGCAGGATGCGGCAATGGCACCAAGAACATCGTGGCATCCGCCGGACCATCACCGGTCCGCGCCATAATAATGCCGACGCCTGCACCCTCCGCGCCTGTGATCAGCCACTTTCGGCCAGAAATCACCCAACCGTTGCCGACTTGTCGTGCTCGCGTCTTCAATTGCCCGGGATCCGAACCCGCCCCCGGTGACGGTTCGGTCATGGCGAAACAGGACCGCATGTTGCCCATTGCCATGGCTTTGAGATAGCGCGCTTTCTGCTCCGGCGTGCCGATCTTCGACAACAGATTGATGTTGCCCTCGTCTGGCGCCTGGATGTGCAGTGCTACCGGGCCGAGCATGGAATAACCCGCCGCCTCGAAGATCACAGCCTGCGCACGATGATCAAGACCGCGACCACCAACCTCGCGTGGCGCGTTGATACCGAGTAACCCTGCCTTTGCGGCCAGCGCGTTGAGCTCACGCCGGAGATCATCGCTCGGTCCGTGTGCACTCCACCGAGGATCGTTTTCGAACGGAATGACATCACGAGCGACAAACGAGCGAACGTCGTCAGCCAGCGCAGCAATGTCACCAGGTACAGCGAAATCCATTATTCCCTCTTATGCGTCTTTGAAGGCGCGTCTTTATGCCGAAAGGAGTGCGAGCCCGACATGGATCGCACCAAGAGCAGCCACAGCGCCTCCGGCAATTCTCATTTGCAAGCGACCAGCCGTTGCCGTGTCTGACAGCGCACGACACACCGCCGCAACACCTAAAATGATCATGATTTGCACCGCAGCCAGCCCCGTGAGGTAACTGCCAAGGACTGCGCGGTCACTCCCGATGATCGCCTCTCCAAATGCCAGACCATGAAAAACGCCAGCAAAAGATAGCGCACCAAGAACGCTAAATGATGTGAAGAGATCGGGGCGTCCGGATTGCGTCATCAGAACACGCCCGGCAATGACCACGCTCAATGCCACGAGCACCTCCGTCCACTGCGGCGCACCGAGGACGGCGCATACGATCACCCCCAGCACAGAGCCCGCCACAAATGCTGCAGCCGGACGTAACCAGTACTGCTGGCCAACGACGAGGAGCCCCAGTGCAACCAAGAAGGCAAAGTGATCAAGGCCAATCACAGGATGACCCAGACCGGACAAGATGCCTTCAGTCAGCGTCGATGGCGTAACCCCGCCCATGGGATGATGGGCTAGAACCGCCGGTGCAATCAGACTGGTCAATGCAGCCACAGCGGCCACGCGGCTCATCTTGCGCACGGTCATCTTAAAGTTTCCTTCGGTGAAAGTGGTTCGGCAGTTCCAATCATGCAATCGCGCGTCACAAGAGCAGCAAGACCCTGGGCATCGAGGCCGTCAGTCCCCGGCGGACGCATCGGCAATACGATGTAGCGCAGATCCGCCGTCGAATCGTGCACCCTGACTTCCCGCGCTCCATCCACATGCAGACCAAACTCCGCAAGAACACCACGCGGGTCCATCACGGTACGTGACCGGTAAGCCATGCTTTTGTACCACGCTGGCGGCACGCCAAGCAGCATCTTCGGATAACATGAGCACAGCGTGCAAACGACGACGTTATGAGTTTCCGGCGTATTCTCGACCACTTTGAATTCAGCAAGCGCTCCAATATCGATATCAATCTCGCTCAAGGTGCCGCGCGCATCCGCCATCAGCCGCGACTTGAAAGCAGGATCTGTCCAGGCGCGCGCAATCACCTGCGCACCGAGCGACGGCGAACGGCTATCCATGAGATCGATCTGACGCGCAATCTCATCGTATGTCATAATGCCTTTTTCAATGAGCAAAAGACGCAAGGCCTCTTCGAGGACCTCGTAGCCCGTCATCGGTCCGGCGTCATGGTCCCGCTGCGGCGCATGCGGATCGTGACCATCCGCATGGTCATGCGAATGCCCGTGGTCGTGGCTATGGTCATGTGGATCATGCATCAGCGCACCTCGATTGCGTTGTCAGATTGTGCGACCGAGCCGCCATCCACAATCAGCCAGTTCTCGGTAATGTCGGCCTCAAGATGATCGTGCAGGGGCCCGCTGTAGCCTGGCCAAAGATCGGCTTGACGAAACCGGACCTTATAAAGTGGGATGCGCGGCAAGCCCGGCTTGTTGTAGGCGAGCTTCTCGGGATCACGGAAGATACCAAGAAACTCGACGATTTCCCCTGTCTGTCCGCGCAGATACCACGGAGCCCGGCAATGACCTGTTGCAGTGCGTTCGTCGACCCGCACGCGCACGCCGCGTTGCAACAGCGCCTGAGATGAAGACGATGTGTTTTCGTAGGACATCGTCACCAATCCACCTGGTCGGTCTGGACGGTGCGTCCAGCAGAGCGATGTCGGGCCGCCACCTCAGACATTTTTGCATCGACTTCAGCCCGCGTCACAACCTCTTGCTCGACGAGGAGATTTCGCAAGGCGCGCGCCCATTTCTCATAGTACTCGGTACTATCGTAGGTTTGTTGGCCATAGTCTTCGATCATCCGGCGCATCGCATCAACGGTCCAAAGATTCTTACGCGCGTAAAGCAGGATCATCATCGCATCGACGCGCTTCTCCCACAGTGCAAGATCGTGCTCCGTGCGATCAATAGGCCCAAAATCCAAGCCACCCACATCATGTACCGCCCGGCCACCGGCGTCGGAACGAACGTGCGTGCGCTTCAAGTCTTCGCTCATGCTAAAACCCTCAAATACTACCCGGGATGATGACCGCAGCAGCGGCACTTGACCAGCCCTGGGTGAGTGCAAATCAGCCATGCCTCTTGCGCTTTTGCTCAAGCCACGGCAACACTCCGCCACCATGAACTCAAAAGCGATCCGACCTGCCGTCGGCGTCATCCTTGCGGGCGGCCTGTCGCGCCGGATGTTTGCCAATCCGGAGTCAAAAACCGATACATCGGGCGACAAAGGGCTTCTCGCTCTCGGCGCAACGACCATGATCGGCCGCGTCATCACACGCCTCAAGCCACAGGTCGAGCAACTCGTGATCAACGCCAACGGTGATCCCGCGCGCTTCGCAGGTCTCAATCTACCGGTCGTCGCCGATACGGTCGCAGGCTTCGTCGGTCCTCTCGCTGGCATCCTGACCGGTTACCGGTGGGCCGCAACATATGCACCACAAGCGACGCACATCATTTCCGTCTCAAGCGACGCGCCCTTCTTACCGTCCGACCTGGTGGCACGGCTTGCTGCGCGCGCAACCATCGAACCAGACGCAATAATCTTGGCGGAGTCACGCGGAGAACTGCATCCTGTGATCGGCTGTTGGCCCGTTTGTCATGCCGACGACCTCGAACGCGAATTGATTGCCGGCGTCCGCAAAGTCTTGCGCTGGACCGACCGGCACGGCACGCGCGCCGTCGAATTCGCCGATCTTGCTGTCGGCGCCGAACACATCGATCCATTCTTCAACGCCAACACGCCGGAAGAGTTTATCGAAGCCAGCCGCATCCTTGCTGCGATGGGAAGCACGCCATGAGCCAACGGCGCGGTCCAAACGGAACGCCAATTATCGGTATTGTGGGATGGAAGAACTCCGGTAAGACGACGCTCACCGTTGCGCTCATTGCAGAGTTCGTGCGGCGCGGCTATCGCGTCGCCTCCATCAAGCACGCGCATCACAACTTGCGCATCGACGACAAAGATACCGATAGTGCGCGGCATCGCAAGGCGGGCGCAGCCCAGGTTGCGGTAGTTTCAGAGAAGCGTTGGGCCATCGTCACCGAGCTTGGCGCTCATCCCGAGCCGGACTTCTTCGATATGCTCGCCAAATTCGAGCCCTGTGACCTGATCGTGGTCGAGGGATACAAATCGCAACCCATACCCAAGATCGAAGCCCGCCGGACAGACTCCGCTGGCGGGCCGGTCCTTGCCGCATCCGACGGCAGCGTCATTGCCATTGCCGCCGATCATGAGGTCGTACCGGCGGTCGCGATTCCAGTCTTTTCACTGGATGCCATAACCGCCATGGCAGACTTTGTCGTGAAGTCGTTGGGCGTCACCAAGCTCCAAAACAGAGCTTGACCCATGTTGCGAGTTTGGCGCCAGACAGTGATCGGAGTTGCGACGCTGGTCGTTGCAACTGCGGCTGCGGCCGAGCAAAAGAAGCCGCGCGTCCCGCCAGGAAGCGATCCTGGCGGCATCGCCATCGCCCTCATCACCACTGGCCTCGATTATACTGAGCCAGCCATTGCAGCCTGTCTGGCGCGCGATGGCGAAGGTGAAGTGATTGGTTGGGATTTTGCCGACAACGACAGGCGACCGTGGCAGGCACCGAGCACTGCTGCAACCACGCCCGCGAACTGGGGCAAAGACAGCACAGCCCTGGCCCGCCTCATTCCATGCAAAGCCGGTGTCCGCATCGTGCCCGTTCGGGTCGATCCGCAAAGGCCGATCACACTAGGGCAGGCCATAGAATTTATCGCACAGACACCAGCCCGTATTGCCGTTCTGCCAATGTGGAGTGACACACTCTCGGACTGGACTGCTTTTGGCTCTGCAGCAGAAGCCTTCAAAAGCGTCCTAGTACTTGTCTCCACCGGTGATGCGGTCAGGAATCTTGACGAAAATCCAGCATATCCTGCCGCCTTTGTCAGTGCCGGCGCTCAATGGCCCACCGTGTCGAACGTCGTCACCATCGCCTCGGCACGCGGCGACACACGAACCCAAACAAGCACCTCGAACTTCGGGCGGAAAACAGTCACGTTGACAGTGATGGAGAATGCATCGGATCAGCCAGTCCGCCCGGAAACTGCAATTTCGCCTTCCGGTCGCGCCGCCGTTGACGCCGCTTGGTCTCTGGCATGCAGCAGCGCAAAGCTCAAACCCAGCGCATCCGCTGACGACTTGAAACGCCGACTTCTCGAATTAAGGCGCATCACGCCGGGCGCCGATGGGCGCGCGCTCTTAGATCCCGGCTGCCGTAACCGGTAACGACAACCAATCGCACACACAAAAGAACCGTGGAGACCGACAGATGGCCGAGGACATGAACCGCGAGGCGCGCCGCAAAGCAGCAGCCGACCAGCGCCGGGACGGCAAACTCGACACCGCTGCCTTTCTGCGCCTCGCAGGCAAATTTATCGAACTCGCCAATCGCGAAAATCAGCAGGTCCCCGCGACGGAACTGCATTTGGCCTTCCTATGGGCGGCGTCCCGCTACAACGCCCACGTCGCCAAGTCGGTGCTAGATGTGCCCAACCATGAGATCTTCGTCGCCGACATGACCAAGCAGTATCAGGAAATGCTGCGCCAACACCTCGCTGACCCCGGTCTCGACCGGCCTCAGGAGTGAGGACTGACTACGGAGCCGCAACTGGCGTGAGCGGCAAGGCCATGAACACACTCAAAGGATCAGGCTCGTAATCCCCAAATGGCCCGCACTCTTCAAAGCCATAGCGCCGGTAAAGTCCAAGCGCTTCGGGTTGAGATATTCCGGTTTCGAGCCGTAACACTGAAACATTGTCGCCGCGCGCCGCATCGATCAAGGCCTCAAGCAGCCTTACACCGATCTTTTCCTTCCGGGCCTCGGGATCAACCCACATCCGTTTGATCTCAGCGGTGCCATCGTCAGCACGAACCACCGCACCACAGCCCACCGCCACACCGCGCCGCCGTGCCACCAAGAACAACACGTTCGGCTGCAACAATGCGTCAGCGTCTACGAAATGATTGCTCTCCGCTGGATAGAGAGCCCCCATATAGGCTTCTGACGCGGCAAAAAATGTGGCGATCTCCGGTTGATCCGGCCGCTCCGCAACAATACTGACCGCGACGGCATCGGCGATGACCGCCTGCTGCTCCGCAGTTTTGCCCAGCTTGTCCCACTCCGCCGCTTCGTCTTCCGACAGAAAACCGCGCCCAATCTTATAAGCCGTTTTCAAACCGCCGACTGGCACAGTCGCCGCATCGGTATAGTCGCCCGCATAGTCCTGAAACGGATCGACCTGGGTGAACATCGCGTCCGAATGCCAGAGCTTGCTCAGGGCCTTTTGCCGGATACCTTCCGGCACACCGTCACTCATGAACCGCTGGTAGTCGGAGCCATAGTCGAGAGCGTTGAAATCGACATCGGCAAAATCTTCGTCTGTCAGCACCCGCTTGGGCGATGAGCTCTGCCTCTTTCGCGCCCTCAGAGCCCGCATCAACACCCTGTCCAGGCTCAACCTCGGGTACATCGTTCGGCTCGGTCGGACGACCGTCACGCGCCGCAGATTTGCGGCGTGACCACCGTGACAGAAAGGTATCGTCAGAATTAGACATCAGAGCCTGCTACCATGGCGAACGACGGCATGCCAGGGATGGCGCTCCACGCGAACATCCAACTGCGCTCAGGTCCCGCCCGGCTCATGGCCAGCGCGGCGCATCCGGTCTCGGAGGAGGTGCACCGGCTCTTGGCCGAACTTGTGCTCGTCCTCAATCTCATACCGAACCCGAGCCCGCTTGACGAACGGCTCTTCCACGTGATGAGCACTGATAAAGGCGTCAACCAACTCGACCAGGAGATCCGGCATAGCCACGCGGCCAACCATATCGTCGGGCGTCGCACCATAAGCCTCAACGTCGAACGGCGACGCGGTCAGAAGATGGCAGTGAATAGGCCGGTCCCCACCGTCGCCGGACCCCTCCCGCAACACCACGTAAACCGACGGCACCCCGTTCGACAGGTTGACTTTGTAGCCGGCGGTCTCTTTCCGGTGGAGTTCCAGCGGCATCGTTGCGATGTGGTAGTGTTCGCGCCCCGGCTCTTGCCGGAGCATGCGCCAGCCGTCCACAGGCGGCGCATCCAGAAACACCGACACCGGCTTCCAAATATGGTCCTGCCATGGGTGATCAATCGCCTCGCGGGCGACAATCACGCCGAGCGGTATTTCAAGGGTTCGCGGTAACGTGTGAGTCACTGGCATCCCAAACTGTGGTGCACGAAAGCGGACCCGCTGCCAAACTTTCTTATTGGACTAAAGTTTAGTACGACACAGCCTACTCCGTCCATAGGCCGAATGCGTTAAACGCTTGATAAGGGTGAATAACGTTGCGCTGACTACCGCCAGCGGCAAAAGCCGGCCAACGACCAAAAGACCACCGACAATCGGAGAAGCGTCCCGCATGGCCTCGACCACCACGACCGGCAGCAAACCAGCGCGATATCTGGTTTGCTCGTGCCAAAAGACGATGGAACTCGATGGCGCACGCCTCGGCCGCGATCTCGACCTTGGCGATGCCGTGCCGGTCCACACCGAACTGTGCCGCTATCAGCTCGAAGCCTTTCGCTCGGCTGTCCGTAAAGGCGAACCCCTCGTCGTCGCGTGCACCCAGGAAGCGCCGCTCTTCAGCGAGGTCGCAGGACAAGAGCGTGGAGACTCCGCGCAACTGAACTTCGTCAACATCCGTGAAAACGCCGGCTGGTCCAACGCAAAGGGTGCAGCCCACGCTAAGATCGCCGCGCTGCTGGCCGAAGCCGCCGTCGCCACGACGCCTGTTAGGACAACAACCCTAAAGTCCGACGGGATCTGCCTTGTCTACGGCAGCGGTCAGACGGCCGTCGATGCGGCCGTGACCTTGAGCAAACGGCTGAGCGTCACGCTGTTGCTCGTAGAGGCCGAGGACGTCACACCACCGGCTGCGGCCGCCTTCACCATCGCCCGCGGCCGCATCCGCAAGGCTACAGGCCGCCTCGGCGCCTACGACATCGAGGTCGATGGCTACGCCGCAGCGCTGCCGTCCTCGCGCAAAACGCTCCAGTTCGAGTTGCCGAAAAACGGCGCCAAATCGCGCTGCGATCTCATTCTTGATCTGTCGGGCCAACAGGCATTGTTTGCGCCAGGCGCACGGCGTGACGGCTATTTACGCGTCAATCCACAGGATCGCGCAGCCATCGCAGAAGCCCTATTCGGTGCAGCGGACCTTGTCGGCGAGTTCGAAAAGCCGCTCTACGTCGCCTACGATGCCGCCATCTGTGCGCATTCGCGCTCAGGCAAGGTCGGATGCCACAAATGCCTCGACGTTTGCCCCACCGGTGCAATCACGCCCGCCGGGGACCATGTCGCAATCGATGCCAGCGATCTGCGCCGGTTGCGGGACCTGCGCCGCAGTTTGCCCAACCGGAGCCGCAAGCTACAGCTATCCCAATCGCGCCGACATTCTGACCCGCATCCAGACACTGCTGAGAACCTATCTGAAAGCCGGCGGCGTCCGCCCGATTAGTCCTGGCCTACGACGAAATGAACGGCCGGCCTTTGATCGATGCACTCGCTCGCGACGGCGACGGCCTGCCATCCAACGTCATTCCGTTTGCGCTGCATGCGATCTCAAGTTTAGGCCATGACCTGCTCGCAGCGGCGCTCACGCAGGGCGCCGCAAATATCGTTCTGTTAGGGTCACCCAAACATACCGATGAGCATCCGGCGATAGAAGCCGAACTCGCATTGCTCGACTCCATTCTGAAGGGTCTCGGGCACGAGGGTGACGGTGCCGAGTTGCTCGTTACAGCCGATCCCGACGAACTCGCGGCGCATTTGCGCACGATCCGCGAACGCGCACCGATCCAGCCCTCAGCCTTCAGCCCGCGCGGCACCAAACGTGATATTGTCCGCACCGTCATGTCGAAGTTGCATGCCGCTGCACCGGCACCCGTTGAATGGCTGCCGCTGCCGAAAAATGCACCTTACGGTCGCATCAACGTCAAAGCAGACGGATGCACGCTTTGCCTCGCCTGCGTGGGCGCATGCCCCGTCAATGCGCTCGCCGATAACCCTGAACGTCCGGAACTCGCGTTCACGGAGGCCGCCTGCGTGCAATGTGGGATTTGCGTCGCCACCTGCCCGGAACAAGTCATCTCGCTCGAACCCGGTTACAACTTCAGCAATTCAGCCATGACGCCGACTGTCATGAAAAGCGAAGAGCCATTTCATTGCGTCAGCTGCGGCAAGGCCTTCGGCACCAAATCGACAATCGATCGCGTGATCTCGAAGCTGCAGGGCCGCCACGCCATGTTCTCGAACCCGGAACAGCTCAAGTTGATCCAGATGTGCGACAATTGCCGTGTCGTGGCTCTCTCCGCGCAAGGCAATGATCCGATGCGGCTCGGAACGCGCCCAACCGTGCGCCGCACCGAAGACTATCTGGCAGAAGCAAAAGCTGATGCGGAGAAGTTGCAGAAGCCAAAGAAGCCGGACGATTTCTTGAGCTAACGCGAAGGCCTTACGTCGCAGCGACGAACGGCAGATTGACCAGCAGATTCTGCGGCTTCATACGCACGCGGTTGTCGGCATCCATCGCCAGCGCCAGATAGGTCGGACAGCCTTTGACCCGGTCGATCAACCGGCTCTCGTCATCGAAGCGCATCCGGAACAGGCCGACGATCCGCGCCATCTGGTCGAGCCCAACATCGCGCCCCTCGTAAAGCGCGTTGAGCAAACGTGTCGCTTGCGCGTCGAGGCCGATATGCCAACGCCAATCCTTGTCTTCGATCTTTGGACGGGGTTCGACCCTGACCACCGTACCGGTCAGATGTTTGAGCCACGTCTCGATGACGCGTGCGAACGCATCGAGCGCGGGTTGCTCGAAGCGAAAATCAACAACCGTGTCAAAACGGTCAGAACGGCCCCAGTAAATCGCGCTATTGTCTGCATCGAGCACATCGAGCGACACAGTCTTCATCGGCGTCGATGTCTCAGACAGCAATTGCGCCAGGCCAATATTCTGGCTCTTGCTTTGCATGTCGACGATCTCTTCATCCGCGAGCATCAACCGGCCATCGGGCGTCGACACGATCTGCTCGCGGAAAAAGATCTCAGCCGCACGCAGTCGCATCGGGTCCGTGCAGTCTTTGAGTGCGTTGCGCAAAATCATGTGTGTCATCTGATCGAGAAAAACCGGCGGAATTGGCGCCTGCGTTTTATAGCCGCGCACCATCTTGAGATAAGCGCCCTCGACGGTGCCGGCACTGAGCAACACCTCACGAAACGCCAAGATGATGCGGTAGGTCTCGACAGCATCCGGATCAGCAAGCGCTGCCAATTCAGCGTCAGAAACCGGCCGCATCGGATCAGCCACGAGTTCGGCATGCAGAGCAACTTCGAAATCGTTCGACTCCTCAACCGGATGCACTTCCGGACGCGTCCAGTAGGCGCGAAGCAAATCCGGCGTCACCGCCGCCCATCCCTCCGCCGATTGCGTGGTCAAATGCAACCCGGCAGATTTCCAGAACTCATGCGCCATCGGTATCGATTTTCCAGATGCGGGCGTGTTGAAGCTCGCCAGCGGGGGGAGTGATCACTCGGAACTCCTCGCGAACTTGCCCGTTGTCGTCGAAGCGGCGCCGAATGGTCAAGACAGTATTCAAGGCCGCCGCGGCGCAGAGCTCGTCGACAAAAGCGATTTCCTCCTGCGCGGCGGCGCGCGCCTCACTTTCATCTGGAGCACCATACACTTCGATGAAATGCCGGACCAGCATGTCCTCGATCTCGACACGCTCCGCGTCGCTCACCTCGCCCACCGTGACAAAGGTCGACCGGCCGAACGACGAAAGGCCCAAAAAGCCGTTGGCAAAAGCCTGTTTCCGCTTGCCCGATATGAGTTCGCCCTGACGCTGGCCAAACTCGAAGCCGCCGGGCACCGACCACTCGCCAGGCGCCGCCGCTCGCTCAAAAACGCGCGTGTCCGTCTCATCGAACCGGATGGTGCGCAAGAATTTCATGGGGCCACCTCGGAGACGTGGTGCGTTGCGTGGGGCAGGTAGGGAAAAATCTGGATGCCACCGTCATCACGGCGGAACACGAGCCCAGCGCTTTCATCCCGGCCAACGACGCGTCCCGAACAACCATCAATGATGATGCTGGAGGTACGCCCTTCCGCCGAAAACAGCCACTGGTCATGCAGTGGTCTGAACCCATCCTCTTGCCACGTGTGGATCCACGCCAACAGTCGTGGCGCCAAGGCTTCGAGCAACCCGTTCCGGTCAACGTCGCCCGCACCTTCCTCGTTCAGCGCCGTACGTTCGGCCATCTCTCCAGGTTCGCGGCGGTGATCTGGATGCTTGAGGTCGATCGACATCCCGATCACGAGCCACGCGGGTGGGACATCACCGACACTGCCGCTCAGTGATTGGGCCGGCACGCCGAGCTGCACATGACCGGCGATGCCGCCATTGACCAGAATATCGCCGGGCCAACGAAACTCCACCGCAACCTGCGGCGGGCACACAGCGCCGAGCGCTTCGGCCAGCGCGACTTCCATCAGCACCACCATCTGCAATGCCGTCGGCAAGTCCACGTCGGGCTCGAGAACAAGGGCGCATTCGACCTGAGCCGTATTCCGCGCCCAAACGAAATCGCCGGCGCCGTACCGTCCAGCCGACGCACCAACGACAGCCGCCGTGAAGGCCTTTTCAGGCGCCTTCACGGCGTGACCGGTAAAGAGCGGTGGAAGTGTCGGATCACCAAGCATGAACACCGTCACGCGTGGTTACGCGCCTCAGTACGATTTTGAACCCTCGGCTTTGCCGAGACCGCGCGCCTCGCGCACCATATTCTGCGCAGCCGTCGCCAACACACGAATATCGTTGAAGAGGGTGCAGAAATGATAGCCCTCGTCAAACCGCTTCTTCGCGGTCTTGGCGCTGTCGGTATGAGCCCCGGCAATCTTGCCGGCTTTGCGGGTCTTCTGAGCGATCGTCTTCATCTCAGCCAGAACCTCAGGATCTGCCACGTCGAGCACGGCCGGTCGGCCATAGCTAAGCGACAGATCGCTCGGACCGACATAGGTCCCATCGAGCCCGGGAACAGACAGAATGGCATCGAGGTTCTTCATCGCCTCGCGCGTCTCAATCATCGCAAACAGCAGGATCTCGTCGTTTGCATTCGGCTGATAGTCACCGCCACCATACTGCGAGGCGCGATATGGACCATTCGAGCGTGCACCCATCGGCGGATAACGGCCGGAGGCGACAAACGCTTCGGCTTCAGCCTTGGTGTTGATCATCGGACAGATCACACCATAGGCCCCCATGTCGAGCACACGCTGGATGTGGCTCGGCTCATTCCAAGGCACGCGGACCATCGGCGTTGCACTAGTGAGCGACACCGCCTGCAGCAGAGAGATCATATCCGACATCTGCGGCGCGCCATGTTGCATGTCGATCGTCACAGCATCGAAACCTTGCGACGCATAGATTTCGGCCTGAAAACTGTTCGGCACGGCGATCCAGCCGTTGAGACCTTGTGCACCGCTCAACAGCAGTTTTTTGAATTCGTTCTTACGCATGGTGATTATCCCAGAGAATGGTGAGTCCGCGACAGAAGTGCGTGGGTAATATCAGTGAATTTCGTCCTGCTTCGCGAGCGCATCACGCAGCATGCCGACATGAAAATCAGGCCGCTTCGCCATATCCAGGATGACGGCCTCCTTGCGCACGAGAAGATCGCACGCAGCCGGGATCTTCGCCGCAACCGCTTCCGGAATGACAACTGCGCCATGCCGATCCGCATGGATGAGATCGTTTGACCGAACCGTCATCCCATGAATGCGCACTTGCTTGCCGAAATCGGCCAGATGCACTCGCGCGTGGCTGGGTGCAATTGACCCTGCCAGAACATTCAGTCCCGGCGCCCACTGCGGAATGTCACGGATGCAGCCGTCAGTGACAACGCCGACGCAACCCAAGTGCCTTGTGCACGGTGCTCTGCACCTCGCCCCAGAATGCGCCGAAGCCCACTTCATGCCCATCCAGATCTTGCAGCACGGCAATACTCGGCGCTGGAGTCGACGCCATATATTCGTAATACTTGATCCGCTGTTCACGCGCCGCGGGGCCCGTCACTTCATTCGGGTGCGTGGCGCGGATGGTCACGGTCTTCGCATAGCCGACCATGGGCGGCAGATCAGGAAACGGCGCCACCAGCGGCTTGACGGTGTAGCCCGTCAGCCAGCGTTCCGGGGCAACGATCTCCAGCGCATTACAGATAGTCGGCGTGTCGAACGTCGCAAGTTGCTTCAAAAGTGCAGCATCGATCATTGTAATTTCCTTCAAGCCGTAACTTGGCGAATGCGGTCTTCACTGAGACCCTGTTCACGCGCCGCGTTTTTGATAGCGTCCCATGTATTCTCTGGCAGCGGAAGCCCGTTGCGGCCGCGCTCTGCGCGCATCCGCTCTTCCGGTTCGCCCGGAACCAGCACCTCGCCGCCGGGCGTGATCGGCTTCGCACCTTTGACGAACGCCGTATACCGCGCGACGTCAGTCGGGAAAAATCCTTCCGGATCAATCTTCGCCGGATCGATATAGAACGACAACATACCGTTCGCAAAACGTCGACCTTCTTCGGTCGCGCCGGTCCCTGTGAGCGATCCCCCTAGCAACTCGCACATGAAGGCCAAGCCAGAACCTTTATGGTCGCCGAACGCCCTGATGGCGCCGCTCCCCTTGCGGTAATCGCGGAGTTCGGTCGGCGTGTAAGGGCCGTAAAGCACATGCGGATCACTGCTAATTTGGCCATCGGCAGAGACGAGCGCGTTGTCCGGCAGCTTCTTCCCGCCGAAGCTCGCATTCAACACTTTGCCTTCCGCCACAACCGACGTCGCAAAGTCCAAAATCAAAGGCGTTTTGCCCGGGCGTGGAACGCCGACGCAATAGGGTGCGGTCGAGAACCGGCGCTCGACACCACCAAAGGGTGCTACGAGGTTGCTGCCGGCGGCATTGACAAAATGCACCGACACCAGCCCAGCGGCGGCAGCCATTTCTGCCCAGTCACCGACCCGTCCGATGTGTCCGGAATTGCGCAAGGCGATGGCCGAGAGACCCATGGCCTGAGCCTTCTTGATCCCGATCTCGACCGCTTGCGGCGCGACCGTCTGACCAAAGCCGTAGCAACCATCGATGACTGCCAGAACCGGCGTATCGCTGACGACGTTCACCGTCCGGTCGGCATGGATAAAGCCCTGCCGCTTCCATTCAAGATAACGCGGCACGCGCTGCACGCCATGACTATCGTGACCGGTCAAATTGGCGATCACCAAGTACTTTCCGATCCGCTCCGCTTCCGCGCGCGAACAGCCTGCCTTTTCAAAAATATCTGCAACAAACGCCGACATCCTGTCGGCCTTGATTTCAGCCATGTGCGTCCCCTTCACCCCGGATTCTGACCGGATTTCATGCGCCAGAGTAGGGGGGCGGCCGAACGCTGTCATCGGCGGATAAGGCCGGTTCTGGCAGGGGAGCATTGCACGGAGCGAAGCCACAAGCCGCGGACGCAGACTTGCGGCGCCAGACTTAGCGCGTGTAGGCGCGGAGTAGCATTTCCGCGATGGGCGAGCGCCTCAGTAAGCCCTGCCAATCGTCGACAATGACGCGACGGCGGCCGACAAACGTGACAAGGCGCGTGACATCAAGACGGCGCAACAGACGGCTCAACGTATCAGGATCGAGCGCCAGATAGTTGGCGATCTCGCCACGCGACAGCGGCAACGGGATATCGACCGTGTTGCTGATGACCGTGCCCAGCATCTGCGCGGCTTCGATCAGAAGCGAGGCGATCTTTTCGTCGCCCGTCAGGTTGCCAACGACGGCGCTACGCGCGTTATCCAGAACGTAGCGCCACCGAATGCGCGGCACATAGACTATGGTCAGGCTACAGGCGATCAGGTAGCATCGTTAGGGTGCCCATTCCCGATCCAACCGACCCCCGAGGCCCGCCATGAACACTCAAAACCCCTTTGAAATCCCGCAGCAGATGCGCGAACTGGCGGAACGCAACGTCGAGCAGGCGCGCAGCTCTTACGCCCAGTTCCTCGATGCCATGGTCAAAGCTTCCAGCATGTGGACAGCATCCATCCCGGCCAATGACATGACGGTCGGCTTCAAAGCGGTGCAGGACCGCGCACTGCGTTTCTCGAAACAGAACGCTGACAGTGCCTTCAATATGGCAACGGAAATCGCTGCCGCAAAAGACCTGCAAGACCTCTTCGCCATTCAGAGCCGCTACGCGCAACAGATGATGCAAACCTATTCGCTGCAAGCGCAAGAAATCGGTCGCATGATGACGGACAACGCCAAGAACTTCCCAACCAAGCTCTAAGCGTCAGCATCGCCGAAAAACACCGAGGGCGGCATCTCGCGAGGCCGCCCTTTATCATGTCTAATCGGTCAGACGCGATCAGCGTCAGGCACTCTAACCGGCCATCTGCCACGCTTTGATCGCCTCGATCGGGTGAATGAGCATGATGATATTGAGTGTCAGATTGTCACGAATGCCAAGCGCCAGCAGCACTTCGACCGCGATAAAAAACAAAACCGACACCCATGCCGGCAGCAGGCGTGCCATGACGAAGCCGACCGCCATCGCGATGCTGTCAGAAAACGAATTGACGAGCGTATCGCCGTAATAGTCGAACGCTGCAGTCGCCGTGCGGTAACGCTTGATAATGAACTCCGAGTTCTCAACCACCTCCCAGGCGCCCTCGATGACGAAAGCGGCGAGCAGGGCGTAAGCGAAGGACAAACGCGGAAACAGCACCCTGAGCACGAAGTAGAATATGAGACCATGCAGCACGTGACTGAACGTGTACCAGTCCGCGATGTGCTGCGAATTCTCTGAACTGGCAACGACTCCGTGCCACAGTTTGACGTACCCGCATTTACAGATCGTCAGACGCCCCATGAAGGACATCGCCAACAATTGAACGGCGACCACAATCCCGATGCCAATCAGGACCTTGCCCCAGTCGAGCGTCGTGTCGAATGATTGCCGTTTCAATCGGCCAGCCAGAATCATCTGAAATCCCCCAAGGACGCGGCAATCTTCACCCTTTCCAGCAAGGTAAACAATCGCTCATTGCACAGCCAGGACATAGCGTCGCGCCATCTGAATTCCGCAGTGGAGCAAAAACAAAAAAGTCCTTCGAATCACAACAAATGGCTGTACTGTGAAAGCCCATGACGCGGTACATCTTCATCACCGGCGGCGTGGTGTCTTCGCTTGGCAAAGGGCTGGCTTCAGCGGCCCTTGGAGCGCTTTTACAAGCCCGAGGTTATTCGGTTCGGCTACGCAAGCTGGACCCTTACCTCAATGTCGATCCAGGCACGATGAGCCCTTACCAGCACGGTGAGGTCTTCGTGACCGACGACGGCGCAGAAACAGATCTCGACCTCGGCCACTACGAGCGCTTTACAGGCGTCTCGGCCAAGAAGTCAGACAACATCACAACCGGCCGCATCTATCAGGAAATCATCACCAAGGAACGCCGCGGCGATTACTTGGGCGGCACCGTGCAGGTCATTCCGCACGTCACAAACGCCATCAAAGAATTCGTCCTCTCCGGCAACGATGGCCTCGACTTCTGCCTCGTCGAAGTCGGCGGCACGGTCGGCGATATCGAAGGCCTGCCGTTTTTCGAAGCCATCCGCCAGATCGGCAACGATCTCCCGCGTGGCCAGGTCATCTACACACATCTGACGTTGCTGCCGTACATCCCCTCGGCGGGCGAACTCAAAACCAAACCAACCCAGCACTCGGTCAAAGAACTGCGCTCCATCGGCATCCAGCCCGATATTCTGCTTTGCCGGTCTGATCGCGAAGTGCCGAAATCCGAACGCCGCAAAATCGCACTGTTCTGTAACGTCCGCGAAGAAGCAGTCATTCAGGCGCTCGATGTCGCGTCGATCTATGACGTGCCGCTCGCCTATCATCGAGAAGGCCTCGACACCGAAGTGTTGAGCGCGTTCGGCATCACCGGCGCACCGAAACCTGACCTTACCCGCTGGGAGAAAATCTCCCATCGCATCGCCAACCCCGAGGGCGAAGTCACCATCGCCATCGTCGGCAAATACACAGGCCTCAAGGACGCCTACAAATCCTTGAACGAAGCGCTCATGCACGGCGGCATCGCCAACAATGTGCGCGTCAATCTGCAATGGATCGAGAGCGAAGTCTTCGAGAGCGAAGATCCCGCCCCGCACTTGGAAGGCGTGCACGGCATTCTCGTCCCCGGCGGTTTCGGCGAACGCGGCTCGGAAGGCAAGATCCTCGCCGCCCGCTTTGCGCGCACCCGCAAAACGCCATACTTCGGCATCTGCTTCGGCATGCAAATGGCCGTCGTTGAAGCTGCCCGCGCTCTCGCCGGCGTCGAAAAAGCCTCCTCCACCGAATTTGGCCCCACCACCGAACCCGTGGTCGGCGAAATGAAAGAGTGGATGCGCGGCAACGAACTCGAAATCCGCAAGGCGGGCGGCGATCTCGGCGGCACCATGCGTTTGGGTGCCTTCGACGCGTGCGTTGCAGGACGGCAGCCGCATCGCCAAGATTTACGGATCGACCCACATCTCCGAGCGCCATCGCCACCGCTACGAGGTCAACACCAAGTATCGCGCAAGCGCTGGAAGCCAAGGGCATGAAATTCTGCGGCATGTCACCCGATGGCCTGCTGCCGGAAACGGTCGAAATCCCGGACCATCCTTGGTTCATCGGCGTGCAGTATCACCCCGAACTGAAGATCCGCCCCTTCGAGCCTCATCCCCTGTTCGCGAGCTTCATCGCGGCAGCGGTTGAGCAATCGAGGTTGGTGTAATCTCCGCCTAGCCCAATGCCGATCTCCATCCAAACGGTGTTTGCAGACACGATGTAAGCAAACGCTGTTGTTCTGCTGGGGATCGGCATTTGTCGGTAACAGCTCATCGTCCGGATTCGGATCAGCCCCGTTCTCCGCTATCAACGTGCCGGCGCACCTGCTCCGGCTTTGGACCTCTGAGCGCAGACAGTCCAGGAGGCGTGTCTGGACGCCCGTGTTGGGTGGGGCGTCCCCGGCCGGCGCCATCCATGCCGGGAAGCAGCGAACCGTAAGCCGCACCATTCCCGAGCGCAAGTTGAGCAGGATCCTGACCCTGAAGATGCAAACGGTAGCGTTGCGACGCCCGCGTGTTCAGATCGAAGCGGTACCGCTCACACGTCTCTCGGTTTTCGAGACCAGCGGTCCAATGACCGGGAATGCCAAATCTGTAAACAGGCGCCGTGACATTCCAGTGCTTGAGCAAACCAAGATTGGCCAAAACCAAAAGGTGCTGGGTCGCTTCCATCGCGTAGGTGGCGCACTCTTTGTTGAAGCGATCGAAGGAACTGAGCGTGGACGTGACCCAGTGCGCCTCGTCAGAGTTGGTACCACCGTAATCGCCCGCAATCCTGCGCATAATCGCGGTAACGGTCCCTTGGTCTAGGCTCCGCAGTCGCGCATATAACCACGACTCCATCTGCAGTGTGGCGATTTTGATGAACTGCAGCTCCGTCTTTGCGGTCTCTTGCTTGACGATCAAATCGCGCAGTTGAATGAGCCGCTGCTGCTCGTCCTCAGTCCAAGTTACGACGAGTTGCCCCGTGCATCCGCGCGAAAAACAGTATCGCGCCGTCGCGTTTTTAGCCAACGGGTAGTGCCCTTCGGCTGTCGCAAACTTCGTTTGCTGACGCGACGTAAAGAACACGCTCTGCACAATCTCCTGCGGATCGTAGCCGCCTCCTCTCGCACATTGCGCGGCAGCGACCGCATAACGCGAAGTGGTACCCGAGATCAGGACGGCAAAGAGTGCGCCAACAAAAAGCGTCGCGACGATTCTGCGACAGGACCTTGCAAGGCCGAAATCAGAACAGTGAACAGGAACAGGACGCATTACACTCAACTTTCATGACCGTCCCGCCCGAAGAACTTTCGCGCGGGATGTGAGGGAAATTAGGCGGCATTGCAGCATTCTTGCGGCATGCGCCGCACAGCCGGGACGGGCGACACCGACGACAACGGTGACCCAACGCACTCAGGCACGGAAAGCGCCGCACCAAGCGGCAGGTGCGCTGGCATCAGCTCTCGTCTGGCTCGTCGAGACCAAACAACAAAAAACCCGGCACCTCGTTCGAGGTCCGGGCTTTCGAAATGAGTCGGCGGCGATGAGTACTATTTAGTATCGCGGCGGATCGACGGACGCGGCGCAGGTTTTTCCATCTGGCGCACGGCACCAAGAAAACGCACGCCCATGAATGAACCGCGACGCCACATCGACTGGCATTCGACCAGCGTGCGGTCGAGCGGGATCATCAGCGTGAAATAGGTCGGCACGAACCCCGTCGAGCCGTCCGAATTGAACTTGGTCTTCAGCACCTCGATCTTCGCTCCCGTCGACGAGATGTCGCGCACAAGGCACGCATGTGACGTCGTCGACCCATCGAAAAGGATCTGACCGTTGCTGTTGACCGGCTTACGTTTCGCCCAGCGGCGCGTGCCTTCCGCGGTTTCGTCCACGGCCCCAGAGGTGGGACGTCGTGTTGCGGCAGCAATTCTATTTTGCAGTGACATTGGAACCCCAGAAACGCACCGGAGACGCACAAATCCCGGCTCAATAGAGTTTACCGAAAACGATGAAGGCTTCGTTGATAAAGCCACAGAACCGTGCACGGACGACAAAAATGCCACCATGGTAGCGCCGCAAAAGTCAGAAAAACCGGGGTTCGCCGTTAACCACGCAGGTCCTGCGACAGCCGGCGCGGTGAACTCGCGCTCGTGCGCCTGGATCACGACCACCCCGCAAAAGGCTCAGCGGAAAAGCTGCGCAGTCCAGAACAGAGCGAAATCCCCTTGGCGCGCGTCTGCAACCACGCCGAACAGGCTAGATTTAACCGGATACATCGGATTTTATACGGCCGAATCTAGAGCACGTCAGTCGGGATACCCATCGCCATGAAAAGTCGCGCCGCCGTCGCCTTCGAGAAAGGCAAACCCCTCGAAATCGTTGAAGTCGATGTCGAGGGCCCGAAAGCCGGCGAAGTACTGGTCGAGATCAAAGCCACCGGCGTCTGCCACACCGACTGGTTCACGATTTCAGGCGCTGATCCCGAGGGCCTCTTCCCCGCCATCATGGGCCACGAAGGCGCCGGCATCGTTGTCGACGTCGGCCCCGGCGTCACCTCCCTCAAGAAGGGCGACCACGTCATCCCGCTCTACACACCTGAGTGCCGGACCTGTCCGTCCTGCCTCAGCCGCAAAACCAATCTCTGCACCTCCATCCGCGCCACCCAAGGCGCTGGTGTCATGCCTGATGGCTCAAGCCGCTTCTCGTATAAGGGTCAGAAAGTCCATCATTACATGGGCTGCTCGACCTTCTCGAACTACACCGTGCTGCCAGAAATCGCCTTGGCCAAAGTCCGTTCCGACGCACCCTTCGACAAGATTTGCTACATCGGCTGCGGCGTCACCACCGGCGTCGGCGCCGTGATCAACACGGCCAAGGCTGAAGCCGGCTGCACTGCCATCGTTTTCGGCCTCGGCGGCATCGGCCTCAACGTGATCCAAGGCCTCCGTCTCGCCGGTGCCGATATGATCATCGGCGTTGACGTAAACGACGGCAAAGACGCCTGGGGCCGCAAATTCGGCATGACCCACTTCGTGAACCCAAAAACCGTCAGCGGCGACCTCGTCGCCCACCTCGTTAATATGACCAAGCGCGGCGAAGATCAGATCGGCGGCGCCGACTACACGTTCGATTGCACCGGCAACGTCGACGTCATGCGCACCGCGCTCGAAGCCTGCCATCGCGGTTGGGGGGAAAGCATCATCATCGGCGTCGCAGGCGCCGGACAGGAGATCAAAACGCGTCCCTTCCAATTGGTTACCGGCCGCAGCTGGCGTGGAACCGCCTTCGGCGGCGCCCGTGGCCGCACCGACGTGCCGAAGATCGTGGACTGGTACATGGACGGCAAAATCGAGATCGACAGTATGATCACGCATGTGCTGCCGCTCGAAGACGTCAACAAAGCCTTCGACCTGATGCACCACGGCGAAAGCATTCGCGCTGTCTTGACGTTCTAACGCCGGGCAGAATTCTCAAGCTTACATGAGATTACCACAGCCAAGGGGAGGTGGGGATAACTAGGTAATTACCTAGGCTGCCCCCTCCCCGGCAATCGGCGGCATTAACCGCGCGTTTGCCATGCCCGACGGTGGCATCCAGACTTTCAGTGAAACACAACGCCTAAAGCGCAACATTGCCGCTTCGATCAATCGCGGACGGCCCCATGCCCATCCTGACGCCCGACTTGTCCAATCCGATCCTCGGCACGTTCTTCGCACTGATGGCGGCGTGGAAAGCATCGAGCTTGCTCGAAGTCGACAACCGCCTGCTCGCCGTCGGTGTCGCAACGCTCTGCGCGGTAGCTGGACCTTTCTTTATGGCCGATGTCATCACGGCGAGCTTCGCCGGGCCCACCGCTGCCGATCAGGTCAAGACCGCAAAGCTGATCATGATGCCGCTCTTGGCGTCACGCATCGGTTTCGCCCTCGTCGGTGTGCTTATCTGGAGCATGCTCGAAGGCCGCCGCCGCACCTGAAGCCACCCCACACGCGCAGCCACACGCCTCAAGCGTCAGGATCGCTATCGTCGCCGTCTTCGGCCGCAGCCTCGGCAAAATAGGGTGAAACCGGTCCGTTGATCGTGATCATGTCACGCCGGAAACTGCCGCCGCGCATGTAGTAGAACGGCACCGGATTATCGCCGCTATCGAGCGAGCCATTCTCCAGCTGCTCCTGCAGATCCTCCAGAACCACGCGCGTAATGCGCGGCAAGTCGAGTTCGCGCGCCGCATCGAGCGTCAGCCAGTCGAGGCCCGACAACTCGCCGTCGTTGATCCCGCGCCGCTCGGCAATGCCCATCGCATCCATGCAAAAGAACCGCGTATCGAACCGTCGCGGACGCCCCGGCGGCGTAATCGCGCGCGCGAAAAAAGTGAGCGGGCTGAGCGCCGGCAGGAAACCCGTCGCATAGAACTCGCGCCAGCTTTCATTGGTTGTCGAGGGCGGCTCGCCACTCTTGCCGATGATAATACCCGACTCCTCGAACGCCTCCCGCACCGCTGCCGCAGCCAGTGCGCGCGCACGCATGTCCGATGGCGTGCCCCGCATCCCGACTTTCAACTTCGCAATCTCGTTGCTGCGAACGTCATCCGCCGAGGAAATGAACCGGTCTGCGCGATCGACGCGGCCACCGGGGAACACATATTTGCCCGCCATGAACGCAAGATCGTCGCGGCGCTTGCCCATCAGCACGCGCGGCTCCGCGCCGGTCCGATCGACGATGACCAGCGTCGACGCATCGCGCGGACGTAAAGCTGGCTGTGCAGTTTTGCGTTCGCTTGCGTCGCCGCCAAGCGGCCCCTCGTCCTTCGGCTCAGACATGAGAAGTGCCCGCTTTGCTGCTGACGGAAACCGGCGGCCACACTTCAGGCTGCGCCGGATCGGGCGCAGAGCCAAATCCATGCATCTTCAGAGCCCACTGATGACCAACGAGCGCGCCTTTGATGCGCGGCAACAACCACAGGGACAAACCTACCAGAACCGGCAGCCAGATCGCCATCTGGATCCAAGGTTCCGGATGGTACATCTTCTCGACTGCCAGCAATCCGCCGATCACCACGTGTCCGACGATCGTCATCGTGAAATACGGCGGGGCATCGTCGGCGCGCTGATGGTGCAATTCCTGACCGCACGCTGCGCACGTATCGACGACTTTGAGATACGCGCCGAACATCCGGCCGCGCCCGCAATTCGGACACGTCTGCCGCCAGCCCCGGCGAATGGACTGCCAATCGTCCCGCTCAGTCTTTTGCCGCGTCATCACAACCTCGAAAGTAAATAGCGTGGCCGGTACCGTTGCGAGCTTAGCCTTGCGGCGTCAAGCGGCGCAGCTGCGGCCCTCTGTCACCAGAGCCCCGCATCTCGCTCATTTTCGCTTTTTCCGTCCGCGTTTATGGGGCGGACCACCACTCCCGCGGCCCAACTCGCGCCGCGGTCCGCGGCTACCGTTGCCTGGCGCCGAATGCCCCGCTTTGGCTTCCGACAACATCTCGAACCGAAGCGCCCCCGCCATCGGCACCGCCTCGGCAAGTTTGACACGCACCTGATCGCCGAGCCGGTAACCACGACGGCTCCGCTCGCCAACCAGCGCATGCAGCACCTCGTCGTGATGGAAATACTCGTCACCAAGCGTCGAAATCGGAATAAATCCGTCCGCGCCGCTTTCCTTGAGCCGCACGAATAAGCCCGACCGCGTGACGCCCGAAATCCGTGCGTCGAACGCGGCACCGATTTTGTCGCTGAGATAGGCGGCGATCAGCCGGTCCGTCGTCTCGCGCTCGGCCGCCATCGCGCGCCGCTCAGCTTGCGAGATCAGCATCGCGATTTCGCCGAGATCGTCGATGTCTTGATCCACCAAGCCATCGCTGCCGAACTTCATCGCCTTGATCAGCGCCCGGTGCACGATGAGATCGGCATACCGCCGGATGGGCGACGTGAAGTGTGCATAGCGGCGGAGAAACAATCCGAAATGGCCGAGATTATCCGGAGCATAGATCGCTTGGCTTTGCGACCGGAGCACCACTTCGTTGACCAGATCCGCGACCGGCAGACCTTTCGCACGCGCAAGGATTTCATTGAAATGCGACGGTTTCAGCTGCCCGGCCTTCGGCAACACCATATCGAGCGAGGCCAAGAAGTCCGCAAGAGCACGCAGTTTCTCCGCACTCGGCGGCTCGTGAATACGATAAACGAGCGGCACCTTGTTCTGTTCCAGCGTTTCCGCCGCCGCCACATTCGCCTGGATCATAAATTCTTCGATCAGCCGATGCGCCTCCAGCCGCTCCGGCACGTACACCCGCTCGACGTGGCCGCTCTTGTTGAGCAAGATCTTCCGCTCCGGCAGATCGAGATCGAGCGGACCGCGCACATCGCGCGCGTGCGACACGACTTTGTACGCCGCCCACAACGGCTTCAGCGCACGCTCCAGCACGTCCAGAGCTTTAGCCGTCGGCTGTCCATCGATGGCAGCCTGCGCCTCCTGATACGACAACTTGGCATGGCTACGCATCATGCCGCGATGAAACGTGTGCCCGCGCTTATGGCCGTGCTGATCGAACACCATTTTCACAGCGAGGCACGGCCGGTCTTCAAGTTCGCGCAGCGAACACAGGTCGTTCGAGATTTTCTCCGGCAGCATCGGCACCACGCGGTCCGGAAAATAAACCGAATTACCTCTGAGACGCGCTTCCCGATCGAGCCGCGATCCCGAGCGTACGTAATGCGCAACATCGGCAATCGCCACCCACACGATGTAACCGCCCGCGTTGTCCGGATTGTCGTCTGCCACCGCATAGACCGCATCGTCATGATCGCGGGCATCGGCAGGATCGATGGTGAGGAGTGGCAGCGCGCGCAAATCCTCGCGCCCGTGCATCGTCAGTTGCGGCAGATGCTCGGCTTCCTCCAGAACCCCCGGCGGAAACTCGTCTGGAATGCCGTGCGCATGCACCGCGATCAGTGAGATTTGCCGCTCGTCATCGGGATTGCCGAGCACCTCGACGATTTTCGCAGCCGTAATGCCGAATTTGCCCGATCGCACCAGATCGAACCGCACCAAGTCACCATTGCGGGCGCCGCCTTCATTGCCGGCATCGACAATCCACGTCCGCATTTCCTTGCGATCAACCGGCTCAAGACGGCCACCGCCGGCACCAGGATTGGCGCGATAAATACCGAGCGCCCGCGTCCGCTCCTTCGGCAGCTTTTTCATAGGCTGCAACGCGTAACCGTAGACGTCGTCCTCGATCCGCTGCGTCTTCGCCAGCACGCGATCACCGATACCGATGACGACATCGGCATGTCCGCGCTTCGCACGCCCCTCGCGCACAACCGCGCGCGGCTTCGCGCCGTCGTCGGGATTCCATTGCACCGGTTCCGCAATAAGATCGCCATCTGCATCGCGCGCAACAATATCGAATGCGCCCACAGGTGGCAGGAAGCCCTTCTGCCGGAACGATTTGCGATTGCCGGCAAGCTGACCGTCGTCAGCCATCTCTTGCAAAAGTTTCTTGAGCGCGACCCGGTCACCACCGCGAATGCTGAAGGCGCGTGCGATTTCGCGCTTGCCGACCTGTCCCTGTGCTTCGCGCACAAAAGTCAAAATCTCATCGCGGCTCGGCAATTCGCCGTCCGCTCGAACTGTCACGGCTGCAGGCTTGCCCACGACCGGACGGTTGATCTTTGTCTTTCGCGCCACGCTCAGTCTTTCCGCGCCATCGCGCGCTAATGCCAACGCTTCAGTCTTGCACACCGATCAGCGTCAGCCACTCGTCTTCCGACAGCACCGTAACACCCAATTCCTGCGCTTTGTCGAGCTTAGAGCCTGCATCGGCGCCGGCGATGACGTAGTCGGTCTTCTTCGACACCGACCCCGCCACCTTGGCGCCAAGCCGCTCGGCCTGCGCCTTAGCTTCCGTCCGGCCAATCCGCGTCAGCGTACCGGTAAACACCACCGTCTTTCCCGTCACCGCCGATTGCGTCGTGCGCGGCCGCTCGAAATCTTTGACCGTCACATGCTGCAACAGATCAGCCACGGCGTCCGCATTGTGTGCTTCTGAAAAAAACTGCAACAACGAATCCGTTGCCACTTCACCGATGCCATTGATTGCTGCAAACGCCCGGTAATCTTCGCCCGGAAACTCGTGATCAGCCTTCCGCGCTACAGCAACAAAAGCCGCCACATCGTCAAACGACTGCGAGAGCGCATCGGCGACCGCGCCACGCACACCCTTGACCTCGGCGACGAGCGCCGCAAATGAGCTGCGCCCCGCATCGTCACCGAACAACCCGCCGTGCTTCGCATTTCCCGCCCCCACATGACGGATCAACGCTTCAGCACTCTTAAGCCCGACGCCGGGAATGTCGACGATCCGGGTGTAGTCCTGTCCAGGCTTGTCTTTGTCAGCCGCAGCGAGCGCCGCACGAAACGCCGCAAAACTGCCGAACGCCCGCGCCAAATCCTTAGCCGTTGTCTCGCCAATGTGGCGGATGCCGAGCGCAAACAAGAAACGCTCAAGCGAAATCTCGCGGCGCGCATTGATGGCGGCGAACAGATTATCAACCGACTTCTGCCCGAAGCCCTCCCGATCCCTCAAACGCTTGAGACTGCGCGCATCGCGGGCTTCGAGCGTAAAAATATCCGCCGGCCGCAAGATCAGACCTTCGTCATAGAAGAGCTCGATCCGCTCGTCGCCTAGTCCTTCAATGTCGAACGCCAGCCGCGACACAAAATGCTTGAGCCGCTCCTTCGCTTGCGCGGGGCAAATGAGCCCACCCGTGCAACGGCGCACGACGGCCGCGCTCTCGCCGCCCGCTTCTTCGCGCTGCGCCACTGATCCACAGGCAGGACATACGTCGGGATACGAGAAAGCCACCGCATCACTCGGCCGTTTGTCGAGGACCACGCCGACAATCTGTGGGATCACATCGCCAGCACGCTGCACAATCACAGTATCGCCAATGCGCACGTCTTTGCGCCGGATCTCATCCTCGTTGTGCAACGTTGCATTCGACACGACAACGCCGCCAACCGTGACCGGTTTTAGCTTGGCCACCGGCGTCAGCGCACCGGTCCGCCCCACTTGAATGTCGATCGCTTCAAGGACGGTCGTTGCCTGCTCGGCCGGAAACTTGTGCGCAATCGCCCATCGCGGACTGCGTGAAACGAACCCGAGCCGCTCCTGCAAATCGATGCGGTCGACCTTGTAGACCACGCCGTCGATGTCATACCCGAGCGCGGCCCGCGTCTCACCTATCTCACGATAGTAGTCGAGCAAATCATCCGCAGTCGCACAGCGGCGCATCAGGGAATTAGTTGGCAGCCCCCACGTTTTATACGCGGCAATCACGCCGGATTGGGTATCTGCCGGAAGCTGCGAGCAGGCACCCCAGGTGTAGGCGAAAAAGCGCAGCGGCCGCCGAGCAGTAATAGTCGCATCCAACTGCCGGAGCGAACCCGCAGCAGCATTGCGCGGATTGGCAAACGTCTTCTGCCCCGCCGTCATCTGCGCGGCGTTGAGCGCGCGGAAATCATCATGGCTCAAATAAATTTCGCCGCGCACGTCGATCACGTCGGGCACATTTCTGCCCGTCAGCACATGCGGGATTTCGCGAATGGTCCGCACGTTGGCCGTGACGTTCTCGCCTTCGGCGCCGTCGCCGCGCGTCACGGCATGAACGAGCTGCCCGCCCTCGTAGCGAATGGAAATCGACAGGCCATCAATTTTCGGCTCGGCAGTGAAGTTGACGGCATCCGTTGGCTTCAACGTCAGGAAACGCCGCACGCGCTCGACAAAATCATGCGCGTCGGCATCTTCAAACGCGTTGCCGAGCGACAGCATCGGCACGTCATGCCGGATCTTTCCAAACGCTTCGACCGGCGCCGCACCAACACGCGCATCGGCCGAGTCTTCACTGCGTAGCTCAGGATGCCGCGCCAGAAGGTCGGCCAATTGGCGCCGCAGCGCATCATAGTCCGCGTCCGAAATCTCCGGCGCGTCCTGCCGGTAGTAGAGCGCGTCATGCCGCGCAATCTCCGCCTCCAGCCGCGCCACCTCAGCCGCCGCGCGAATTGCGGTATCGTCTGCATTGGTCTTCGATGTTCGCTTCATGCCGTAAAGTTTGCCTGACCGCCGAAACAAAGACCACCTTTGCCAAAGATTTCCGAGGTCAACAACGCTTGAAAACAAAAAGGGCGGCCAAAGCCACCCTTTCACGCGTTTTAAGTCGTGCGATTTAACGCGCCGCCGCTGCCGCTGCGCCCATGCCGAGCCCCATCGACTTTGACTTTGTCGTGCTCGCGGTCGGAATATCGGACCCAGGCTTCCGCGGCGCCGGCAAATCCTCCGGCTGCGGCAATCCTTGCGGCACCGGCTGCGGCTTGACCTCAGGCTGCTTCTGCGCGGCGGGCGCCTTGAACGCTTGCGCAAACCAGCCGCCGGCCTGCGGAGCAACGCCACCGCTCTTCAGCAGCGCATGTGCCTCTTTGTACCAAGTCGACGACGGGAAGTTGTGACCGAGCACGGCCCCGGCGGCCTGCGCTTCCGGCACAATACCGAGCGTCATGTTTGCTTCGACCAGACGGTAAAGCGCCTCTTCGACGTGTGCCGTGGTCTGATATTCCTGCACCACGAACTTGAAGCGATTGATCGCCGCCACGTGATTGTTCTGCTTGAGATAGTAGCGCCCGACATTCATCTCAGACGCCGCCAGGATATCTTCGGCGATGCGAATGCGGTTATCGGCTTGCTTCGAATAGGGGCTGTCAGGATAGCGCTGACGCAGCGTCTTCAATTCGGACAACGCCTTACGCGTCGCGGTCTGATCACGCGACGGTTCGCGGATTTCGTCGAAGTGCGCCGACGCAATGATGTGATGCGCCAGTGCGGCTTCCTTCGTACCGGGATGCACCGTCACGTAGCGTTGCGCGGTCGCGATCGCTTCGGGAAATTTCCCGGCTTTGTAATAAGCATAGGACGCCATCACGATCGCGCGGCGCGACTCGGCCGCATACGGGTGATCACGGTCGAGATCTTCAAACCGCCGCGCCGCATCGCTCCAGTTGCCCTTGGCAAGGGCCGTGTCGGCGGAGGTATACATTTTGTCAGGCGGATCTGGATTGAGTGCCTTCTGCGCCGCATCATTCGACGACGAGCAAGCAGAGAGTGCGGCGCCGAGCGCCAGCGCAACAACCAACGGCGCACGACCCAACGTCCGCGCAGTGCGGTCACGTTCTGATCGATCGGCTGTATGTTGCGGCATACCCATCAGTCCTGTCCTCATCGGCTCGAGCGCCCGAAGGTCTGTCGCCGCGTATCAAGTGGTCGCCGATTGAACAGCAACCCGAACTCAGTTTGGTCCTCAAGTATCGCACGTCCCACGCCGCCGCACGATAAGTTGAGCCGTAAAGTCCCCAACAACTGAGCCGTCTAAGTTTCTAGTCCTGCATCTCGAAACTTGCACGTAGAATATGGCGATTTTGGCAATCCGCCACAAACCATTTTGCTGCAAGCATCAGTCTCTAAAAGAAAAACCGGACGCCAATGACGTCGGCGTCCGGTTCAAAATCGACCCTGGTTAACGGCAATCGCAGCTTACGAACGGTCCGCCGCGTAATTCACCGTCATGAGACCAGCCGAAACATCGATCGGGGCTGCTTCGCGCAGAACCCGCGGTGCCCGTTCCCAGCGCCAGGCCACGCCTTCGCCACCGGCGAAGAGAGCTTGCAGCACGTGCGCATTGAGACGATGACCGCCCTTGCGCGAACGATACGAACCAAGGATTGGAGCGCCAGCAAGTGCAAGATCGCCGACAGCGTCGAGCATTTTGTGACGGACGAATTCAGTTGGAGACCGCAGGCCTTCCGGATTCATGATCCGGTCGTCGGCCAGAGCAACCGTGTTGTCGAGCGAGGCGCCGAGCGCCAGACCGGCCTTCCAGAGCTTCTCGACGTCGCGCATAAAACCGAAAGTGCGGGCGCGGGACAGGTCGTGGCGGAAAGACGACGGTGTGAGATCAAGCGAAAGATGCTGACGGCCGATAAATGCCGTGTCGAAATCGATTTCAACATCCAGACGGAAACCTGCGTATGGCTCAAGCGAGCCCCAGCAATCGCCTTCTTGGACGCGAACCGGTTTGAGCACTCGAATGAATTTGCGCGGCTCGGACAGTTCACGAATGCCGACTTCGTCGATCGCAGCCACGAACGCAGCAGAGCTGCCATCCATGATCGGGACTTCGCGGCCATCGATTTCAATGTAGCAATTGTCGACACCAAGCCCACGAAGGGCGGCGAGCAAATGCTCGACTGTGCCGACGGTCGTACCGTTCTCATCACCAATGACGGTGCAAAGAGTGAGGTTCTTGACAGCCCCGGCGACGGCCGGGATCTCGGCAATGATACGTCCGCGGCGGTTCACGAGGAACCGAAACCCTACATCAGCCTCAGCCGGATGTAAGATCATTGAGACTTGAGCGCCGCTGTGTACCCCCGTACCAGCTAACTCAACCTCACGTGCCAGCGTCGTTTGACGTGCGCCGATGAAGCGATTTGACATGAATTCAAAACCCCTCGATCCCCAAAAAGGCCCTAGTTCCGGGTCGGTCGAATAGAAACGAACGCCACAAAACACACTGCCTTTTTCCCCGGCTGCTTCCCCGAACCCGTCTGCTACTCATTGTACCCTTCGGTACCCGGCGCAGTTCTAATTCGGCACAACTCTTAACGTTGAAGCTACCCTCATACCCCGAACTGATACAAATCACGCTTTCTTACCAACTGTTACCGATCCGCCCCACTTCAGACCTACGGTCTGTCATCGCCCGCGTGCAATAAAGCCCGGCAGGTCGCGGCGTGATGCGTCTTCGTCTGCGTCGTTGGCGCCCTTGTTTCGTCCGACTCCTGTAAGCCTCTGAAACAAAGAACTTTTATGTTTTTGCACAGGAGCAGGATGTGGCTGCCGTGCCGGTTGGCCTGCAGCATGCTCCCCACCTAGACCCTGGTCCTGCCGTGCCCTGTATTCGCGTTGGGCATGCGGAGGGAAAGCGTCGATCCCTGGCACACGAGCGTGCGGATCATTGCCCGCCCGTGATCCCCGGCCACCGGCATCGGGGGGCGTCGCATAACGTGATTCGGCCGCCCCGGCACCTTGCCCGGCACGAAGTGCGGCGATCTGTTCCAAGAGGTCGTTGCTCCGCTCTTCGACCACAGCTCCACCCGGAGCTTGCCACGGGCTACCTTGGCCGCCGCCGCGTGCCGCGGTGTTAGCGCCGCCCGACGCCACCGCTGCCGAAGCCAACGTCCCATCAAACCGCCCACTCACCCCTGCCGCCGGCTGGATGGCATCAGCCAGCCGTTGCCGCCATTCTTGCTCGTTCCCAGAGCCAGGCCCACGCGCATCGCGGCCAGCGACGGGCGGCGGCGTCTCGGCCCGGCCGCCACCAGCGGACTGACCATGCCGCGCCATGCCCGATGCCACGATCGACACCCGCACCCGGTCACCCAACGTCTCGTCGAACGTCGCGCCAACGATGATGTTCGCCTCCGGGTCGACTTCCTGCCGCACCCGCGTCGCTGCTTCATCCACTTCGTAAAGCGTAAGATCATGCCCACCGATGATCGAAACCAAGAGCCCCTTGGCCCCGCGCAACGTCACATCGTCGAGCAACGGATTGGAGATCGCCTCTTCCGCAGCCACGACCGCGCGCCGCTCGCCCGACGCCTCGCCCGTGCCCATCATCGCCGTCCCCATGCCTTGCAGCACGGTCTTCACGTCGGCGAGGTCAAGATTGATCAAGCCTTCCTTGACGATCAGATCGACGATGCAGGCGATGCCGGAATAAAGCACCTGGTCCGCCAACACGAAGGCTTCCGCGAACGTGGTCCGGTCATTGGCGATCCGGAATAGGTTCTGATTGGGAATGACAATGAGCGTATCGACATGCGGCTTGAGCGCGGCGATACCCGCATCCGCCACCCGCAGACGGCGCGACCCCTCGAACTGAAACGGCTTCGTCACAACCGCGACCGTCAGGATGCCCATCTCCTGCGCCACCCGCGCGATCACCGACGTTGCGCCGGTTCCCGTACCGCCACCCATACCGGCCGCCAGAAACAGCATGTGACAGCCGTCGATCTGCGCGCGAATGTCCTCAATGGCTTCTTCCGCCGCCGCCTCGCCGATTTCCGGCTTCGACCCGGCGCCGAGCCCCTCGGTCAGGTTTTGGCCCAACTGAATGCGCCGCTCTGTGCTTGAAACCGCAAGCGCCTGCGCGTCGGTATTCGCCACCACGAACTCGACACCCTGCAATCCGGCCGCGATCATGTTGTTGACCGCGTTTCCACCCGCCCCGCCGATCCCCATGACGGTGATGCGCGGCTTGAGTTCCGTAACTTTCGGCAACTGTAAACGGATGCTCATGGCTGTGTTCCTATTGCCCAACAAATGAAGCGGACGCCGTACTCGCGCGGCCGCCAACAGGTAGCGCCGGCGGCCGCGCAGCCATCGCTGGCCGCGGCAGCAGCGACATCAGGCCGATGGCCGCCGCAAACGGCAGCGTCCGCACCGCCTCCGGGAAATCTGACGCGATGCGCACCCGCCCGTGCTGCACCGGCCGTCCCAGAATTTCGCACGCAAGTCCGTCGAGACCACTGAGCCTGCTGGCGCCGCCCGCCAGCACGACCTGTTGCCCCGCGGCAGCCTGCACTGCCCCCGACGCCTGAAAACGCTCCAGCCGCTCAGCGATTGACCGCAAGAGCGCGCCTGCGCGCGATGTAAGAATGTGCCGAATAAGTGCCCTCGATGCCGGAGTTGTCATGGCAGACGAATGATCCGGGACCGGGAGCTTGAGCGCCGCTGTGTCGTCGGATTGGGCAGTCCCAACACTACCACAATCCAATTTGATTCGCTCGGCTTCCTTGAGTGGCAATTGCAACTGACGCGCAATGTCGAAGGTCAAATGGTTCCCGCCCACCGGCACCGTCGAAATGCCGATCAGATGACCATGCGCAAACATCGCCATCGTTGTCGTACCGCCACCGCAATCGACGACGGTCACACCGGCCTCGCGCTCGGCAACTGTGGTCACGGCAAGCGCCGCCATCACGGGCGCAGGCGATAAGGCTCGAAATCTGCAGCGAATTGCTCTCGATCGCGTGCCGCAGGTTCCGCACCGCCACCTGATCGCCCGTGACAATAGAAAAATCCGCCTTGAGCGCATGACAGCTCTGGCCAAGCCTGCGGCCGCAACACGGCGACACCGTCCATGCCGAGTTGGAGCCGGTCGAGATGCAGCACCACGCGTTCGTCACGTTGCGCATAAGCCCGTCCGGCCGCATCGAGTTGGGTCAGATCGTCGGCGGTCAGGATACCGCGTCCCGTCGGCACCGTGCTCGACACCATCAAATGCTCTAACCGGCCGCCACCGGCTGCGACATGCACGTGCTCAAGCGAGACCCCGGCCATCCGCTGCGCCTGATAGATCGACGACCAGATCGCCTCCTGCGCCGCTTCGAGATCAACCACCATGCTCGCCTTGACCCCGCGCGAGATCTGATGCCCGAGCCCAAGCAACTGAAAGCCGCTCGCAGCGGCCGCATCGGCCGAAACGATCATGCATACGATGTGCGTTGTGCCGACATCGAGCAGGCCAACAACGCCGGCATGCCCCGCAAAAGGGTGTCCGAAACTTTGGGAGCGAAGAGAGACGGTCATGCGGCACCGCCTGAGACGATAAACTCGGAATCGTGCCGCTGCAGGTGCCGGCATCCCGCCGTGCTCCTGTCGAGCGTCCACCACTGTTGTAACCGGCTCACCGTTCTCGCCCAGACCAACAACCGAATCTCGGACCCGGCGTCAGGCCACGGCATCAGGTCTTTCCGGCCGAAGATCGATCTCGGCAGAGCAAGGCCAAAGGCGCCGCGAAGCACGTCGGGCTAGAGATCGACCCTTCGTGATCCTGGTTAATTTTGTGTGAAACCGGTGCGGCCTTGGGAACAAATTTTAAACCAAACCCGTTCACGGACGCTTGACCATGTCCGGCCCTCACCTTCTGGCCCTGAGGGCCACGAGCGCGACCGCGCGACCGGCGCAAGCGCCGCCCCGTCCGGAGTGCGCCGGAGCGCATCAGCGATCCGAGCACGCACGTGAGGACGCCCGCCTCTGGCCCTGACGGCCACGAGCGCGACCGCGCGACCGGCGCAAGCGCCGCCCCGTCCGGAGTGCGCGATCTGCATCCGACAGCGCACGTGAGGATACCCACACCTTCTGGCCCTGAGGGCCACGAGCGCGACCGCGCGACCGGCGCAAGCGCCGCCCCGTCCGGAGTGCGCCGGATCGCATCAGCGATCCGAGCAGCGCACGTGAGGACAAACTACTGCGCCTCGAGCGCCCGCGCTTTCCAATCCACGATTGCCGACGCGGGCTTCAGACCCTTTGCGACCACACCCGCAGACGGCGGCGACCGCGGCGGTGCCTCTGCAACCGGCTGCGGCGCGGGCGGCAAAAGTCCGGGTGCAGGATGCTTCTGACCATGCACCTTGAGATCGTCCAACAACGCCGACACCAGCGGCGCCGTCGCCTGCGCCGCGTGCAACTTCCGCGCCCACGTCTCGCGTGCCGAACCTGTGCCAACCATCACGACATACGAGTAGGCCGCACCGTTGGCGAACTGCACGCCACCCGCCGTCCACGTATCGACCGTCGCGTCGGCATCCGTCGTCGTCGACGTTCCGGTCTTGGCGAAATGCAGCCGCATGTCGGCGCGGCCGTCGGCACACCACGCGGCCAGCGATTTCAGCGTACCATGCGCCTGCCCACCATGCCGGTAACACAACGGTGCCGACAACAGCGTCTTCAACAGTGCGCGTCCATGCGGCTTGATCAGTTTATTCGGCAGGATCGCCGCCTCGCCGGCATCGGCGGCCAGCGCATCATCCTTGCTGATATAATCGAATGCCTTGACGAGGCTCGGCGCCCGTACCGGCGTTCCGCCCTTGTCGATCAACGCCGCCAGCACCACCGACGCCATATGATGCACCCGGCGCGGACTGCCACCGATCAAACCGCGAACCACCGCCGTCGAGGGTGGCACACCTTCGCCCGCCTGATCCGCCGGTGGCAGATTGAAGCCGAACCCCTCGACAAGGGCCGCAACGCGCGACTGCCCAAGCTGAGCCGTGCGCCATTCGAGCGGCTTGTTGTGCGAGCACGCGAACGACACCAGCGCCTTGCGCGGCCCCGCAACGGTCCCGTCGCCGCGCTCACACGTATCGGTATTACCGCGCGGTGCGTTCTGATCCTGATAGAGCGATGCCGCCGTATCACGATGCTCGTTGGCGATGCCGATTGCCGCCAGGATCTTACCCGTCGATGCGATATGCCGGCCGTCCCGCCCGCGCACATAACGCCCCGTTGTTCCATCGCGCGCCATCGGCGAGCCGAAATAGGGCGCCGTCTCGCCGCTCTCGAAATAGCGCACGATCTCGCCTTTCGCATTCGCCGCAACCACAACCACGTTCGGCAACTTGCGGTCCGGCGCAACCTTCCCAGGATCGAGCGTGAAGCCAGTATTGATCCGTCGTCTGCTCACGGACATCGATCTTGGCGAGCTCCGCTTTGACCTTCTCGTGAAACGCGAGGTTCTCGGTCGCATCGAGTGTCGTCGTCACGCCGCGCACGTAATCGCGCCACCCGAAACCGTAGGCCAACTTCATCTCTTCCCGGAGCCCGAAGCGGGCGGCCGGCATCAACGCCGTCATCCGGATATTCGGATTGACTTGCGCCCGACGCGACAGTGACGGCGCATAGGTTTCGAGCGCCTGCTGCATCTTGCGTTTGACGCGCGGATCGGGCGGCCCCCCCGCCATCTGCACCAACTCGAACAGCACCTTGCTCTGCTCCGCCGGATCCTTCAGCAGCTTCTCGGCACACGTCCTTGCACGCACTTCCGTGATGTACCGCCACCGGTCCATCCGCACCGCATTCAGCTTGTCGTCGCCCGTCAAAAGAATGATCGGCTTGTTGACCGCGCTCGCCAAGCACGAATTGCTCCGCAGTCGTAAGTTCGCTCGCTTCCTTGCCGAACACGATCTGACTGGTCACCTCGATGCCATGCAGCGGCTGTCCGCCCGTCCGTTGCGCCAGCCAGATGTGATTAGCCGCCCACTGTTTCAGCGGCGTGTCATCTCCGCCCTGCGTCAGCGTGTGATAGATGACCGGTGCCAGCCACCACTCGCCGAGCTTGCGGCGCAACTTCGTCAGCCCGCCCTCGCTCGACGACGGCGGCGTCTTGTAGATCACGCGCGCAAACTGCATCGGCAAGGTCGACCCGCCGACACCGAGATGCGGCCGCTTTGTCTGGATCGTCCGTATGATAGAAGTATATGGAATTTTGAGCACGCCAATGAGATCGATGCCTGCGGGATTGAGCCAGCCACCGATATAACGATCCTCGTGCCACGACAGGCACTGCCAGTAGGCATCAGGCACCACACGCACCGGAATCGACTTGTGATCGGGGTTCGCAACGTACTCACCGACCGTGATCGCCGCATCGGTGTAATTGACGTCCTTCATGCTATCGAGCCGCGCATCGTAAGTCCCGACGAACGAGCCACCCGCATCGTAGACCGCTGTCGCCAGCCACCGCTCGCTGGCGTAGCGCAATTGCTCGGCCATCGTCCGCTGCCCGACAAATCCCCGGATCGGCGCCACCACGTAAACAAGAACGAGCGCAAACGCGAGGTACCCGAAGGCCGCAACGAAGACGTGGCGCAAGCGGCCCGAGCTTCACGTTGAAAAGCAGCCCCACCGCCAGGAAGCGCACCACAGCCACCGGCAGCGCCATCGCCAATTCGAGAACGCGCATCAAAAGTCGGGCAAGGTGAATTATCGAGGGCCGCCGCAGGACAGGCCGGTCAATACCGGCTGCACCCTTGCGCCTTACGCCGCCAATATGACCGGCCCACGCCGCCATTGCGGCAGCGCCGCGGCATGTCGCTGAACCGGGGCTGATGCGCCCAAACCGGCGAGTTGCGGCCTACACGTCAATGCTGCGTTGCAACAAAATCCCACCTGTGGCATCCAACCCCGTCGCCAGGCCAGCACCGCGCGGCAATCATGTGCGCAATCAAGGAATTACAGACGATGCATGCAACTTATATCGACACCCTTTGGCCCCGCGCGGGCGAAACCGATGGACGCGCTGCTGCGCTGCGTTTCGCCGCCCTCGCCGTTATGGGTTCGGCGCTCCTCGCGGTTTCGGCCAAAATCCAAGTGCCGTTCTGGCCGGTGCCGATGACGATGCAAACTTACGTCGTGCTGGCCCTCGCCGCCGCCTTCGGTGCGCGTCTCGGTGCGGCAACGGTCGCGCTCTATCTCGCTGAGGGTGCAGCCGGCCTTCCGGTCTTCGCCAACGTCTCCACCGGCATCGCCTACATGATGGGCCCGACGGGCGGCTACCTCGCAGGCTTCCTCGCAGCAGCCCTCGCCGTCGGCTATCTCGCCGAGCGCGGACATGACCGGTCACTCTCCAAGATGCTCGCCATCATGGTGCTTGGGCACGCGATCATCTTCGCATCAGGATTCGCCTGGCTGACGCAGCTGCTCGGCGCCGAAAAAGCCTTCGCCGTTGGCGTCGCACCGTTCTATGCCGCGACCCTACTGAAGACCCTGCTCGCAGCAGCAACGCTTCCGGCACTTTGGACACTGCGCAACCGCTAAAGATCCAACTGCACGACAGCAAAAAGGGGCTCTAGTGAGCCCCTTTTTTCGTTCCAGTAAAGTCTTAGCCGTTGCGGCACCGCTGGTAACGGTTCCACCACACGCGGCTACCGGTCTCGCGCGCTTTCTCACGCAGCCAGCCGCAATTGCCGTGATAGTGACCATCATAGTAGCGGAAGCCACCGCCCCAGCCGTAGTAACGGCCGCGATGGCCTCGGTCTCCGACCCGTACGCCAACGCCACCGGGACCAACGTCCACACGCACGCCAACATCAGACACGGTTTGCAGAAGACTGATCGGGCCATATCCGGCCGTGCTCGCACTCACTGGTGCGGCATGTGAGAAAGTCGAATACGTGGCTGCCGCGATCAAGGTGGTACCAAGCGCTGCGGCCTTGATGAGTTGCAGTTTCATGACGGACCTCAATGGTTGGTTTGATCATGAAACGCCACCCGCGCCATTTAGTTCCCGGAGCTCGACGGCATGACACGGCGCGCAACACGAATGTCCCGGATGCTGAGACGGCTTAACTCGCCTTCCGGCGTTGCATCGTGCGTTGCCGCAACCTTTTCGCAATCACCTACGTGCCGCATTTCGCAGCGCCGCCGCCGGCACCAAGGAAGCCGCCATGCCGCCGCTACTGGACAGCCACGCAACGGCGCCCCTTTGACGTGATCAGCATTTCCGTTCCACTGTCTGAGCAGACACTGTCTCAACCGGAGCGCCATCATGATCTTCGACGTCCGCACCTACACGCTAAAACCCGGAACCATGAAATCCCACATGGCGCTCTATGAAAAAATGGGGTTCGGCCCGCAATCGAAGCATCTCGGTAAGCCTGTCGTCTACGGCATCACCGAAGTCGGCGACGTCAACACGTTCGTCCACATTTGGGCCTATAAGGATATGGCTGATCGCAGCACCAAGCGCGCCGCCATGTGGGCCGATCCTGAGTGGCTCAACTACGTGCAGGCTTCGGGCGAACTCGGCGCGCTCGTCAAACAAGAAAACACCATTCTCAACGCCACCAGCTTTTACAAACTGCCGGGCGCTTGAAACCCCGCGCGCGCTTTCTGCAAGGTAAAGCGCGCGCCCACGGTGAGTGCACACGATGACCACACCGCCACCCGATGCCGATGCGCGCCGCGCCATCGCGCCGGTCGTCTGCTACGACGTGCACATGCTGCCGCCCATTGATCGCGGCTTCTATGCCAATGTGCGCAACGGTCTCAGCAAAACCGCAGAGATTGTTGTGCCGCCGCGCGACGCCCGCTGCATCTCAGTGCCCGCCGGACACCTCTGCCGCATCGTGTCCATCGACGGCCCGCAAGTCGGCGATCTCAACCTCTGGAATGCGCACGACCTGACGGAGCGCTTTTACTCCGGCAAGACGCGCGCACTTCATCGCACGCATGTCTCCACCGGTGACCGCCTCTGGAGCACGCTCCCGCACCTGCGGCCACTTGCAACCATCACCCACGACACACTCGACTGGTATGGCTTCGACCAATATGGCGGTGGCATCCACGACGTCATCGGCACACGTTGCGACCCGTACACAAATCGTCTTCTAAAAAATGAAGACTACCACCACTGCTGTCACTCCAATCTCACCCGCGCTTTGTCCGCATTCTCCGGCACATCGCTGTTAGACGCTGAGATGCTCGTCCACGACGTGCTAAATGTCTTCATGTGCACCGGCTTCACGCGCGACACGCATCAATATTTCATGAAAGCCAGCCCGGTCCGCCCCGGCGACTATCTCGAATTCTTCGCCGAAATCGATCTTGTTGCCGGTCTCTCCGCCTGTCCGGGAGGCGATTGTTCGACCACCCATTCGAGCGATACGGCGCGCTGTTATCCGCTCAAAATTGAAGTCTTCAAACCCGACCCCGCAGCGCTCAATGGCTGGGCGCCTGCAAGGCCCCAGCCCTATGACCGCAGTCACGGCGTCTGACGCACGGCAAAGGCCGCTCAGATGAACTGATTTATTTCGATCATGTTCGCCGATGGGTCGAGCATATAAAGCTGGTGCATCCCGACCATCGCGTAGACGCCAGCGTCCGACACCAAGGTTCCAGACGCTTCCAGACGCGCCTTCACCGCTTTGACGTCCGGAACGAACAGCGCCGGATGCCCACCGATCGACGGGTTGTGTGCAAATCCATTGCGGAACGCAAACCCAGGATCAGGATGGATGATGTGCAAACCGCGATTGAATTCGCCGAGCGGCAGCACCGCCAACTCCCTCGGATCGATGCTGAATTTACCCATCGCCGCAGGCGCCTTCCACTGCCCCTCCGTCATCCCGCCGATCTCGACATAGAACGCAACCGCCTCACGCACGTCGCCTGCCGGTAGATTGACGTGATGCACACCCCATCCCCACGCCGTCTCCCACGGCTGAATGTCGTCTCCCGGCACCGCATCTTGCGATTTCTGACAAAACGCCACGACGTTCATCGCAGGATCGACCGTGTAAATCGCCGGCACGTCGAAGTCCCCCGCCAGCGCTTCGACGTACGGCACCGACGCGCCATCGAGGCGACGCGCAACGCCATTGAGATCTGAAACCTCGATGGCCACATGCCGCGCCCCAGCCGCACTCACGAGTTGATCCGCCGACCGCGCCATCACAGCCGCAGGCTTCGAGATGCGAACGCCCCTGCTACCCTGCCCAAATGCGAGCGTATGCCCATCGAGACGCCGCGCTTTGCCAAGACCAATGTGCGTGCCGAAGAACATCTCCGCCTGCGCCAGATTATGTGTCGCGAGAGAAATCCGGTGAAGTGACCAAGTCACAGCGCTCAACTCCGTTGCCGTTGCATCATCCGGAAGTGTTGACCCTGCGCCGCTGAAACAGAAGAGCACAAACCGCAGAGCAGATCGCAGCATACGCGTTGCCAACCAGCGCAAACCGCATCGCCGGTGTGCTGCCAAAGGCAGCACATACTCATCCGGCGCAACCGCCGTTGCTGCCAAAGGCAGCACGAGTGCGACCGCGCGACCGGCGCAAGCGCCGCCCGTCCGGAGTGCGCCGGATCGCATCAGCGATCCGAGCAGCGCACGTGAGACACACTTCTTCTGGCCCTGAGGGCCACGAGCGCGACCGCCGTCGGCGCAAGCGCCGCCCCGTCCGGAGTGCGCCGGATCGCATCAGCGATCCGAACAGCGCACGCGAGGACACATCATGTAATCGGCGCCGGATTGAACAACGTCAGCTGATTGTGGATGCCCCACTGATCGCTCCAGGCTTTCTTGCGCCCGCTCGCCACATCGAGAATAAGTTGGAACAGGTCCATGCCGGTTTCTTCAAGCGTGCGCGCGCCGGTCGCCACGACACCGGCATCGAAGTCGATGAGATCATGCCACCGCCGCGCCAATTCGCTCCGCGTCGCCACCTTGATCACCGGAGCCGCTTGCAGGCCGTAGGGCGTACCGCGCCCCGTCGTAAACACCTGCAACGTCATGCCCGACGCGAGCTGCAAGGTACCGCACACAAAGTCGCTCGCGGGAGTCGCCGCAAAAATCAGACCCTTTTCGTGGCACCGCTCACCCGGCGATAGCACGCCCGAAATCGCACTCGATCCCGACTTCGCGACCGACCCCAGCGCCTTCTCCATGATATTCGCAAGTCCGCCCTTCTTGTTGCCGGGCGTCGTGTTGGCACTACGATCGCTGCCGCCAAGCGCCAGATAGTTGTCGTACCATTCCATCTCCCGCACCAGCGCTTCGGCCACGGCTCGATTTTTCGCCCGCGGCGTCAACAGATGAATCGCATCGCGCACCTCGGTGACTTCCGAGAACATCACCGTCCCACCGGCCCGCACGATCAGATCAGCCGCAACTCCGAGCGCCGGATTGGCGGTCACGCCCGAAAATGCGTCGCTGCCGCCGCACTGCATGCCGACCACCAGATCAGAAGCCGGGCAAGTCTCGCGGCGACGCTTATCGAGCTGTGCCAGTCGCACCTCGGCCATGCGATAGATATTTTCGACCATCGGCCCGAAGCCGAAGAAAGCCTCGTCCTGCAACCGCATGATGTCGGGATGATCGGCGGCCATGCCTCCACCCTCGCCACCGAGCAAACGCTCGGGCAGCAACTTCTCGCAGCCAAGCCCGACGACCATCGCTTGCCCGCCGAAGTTCGGATTACGCGCTAGGTTCTGCAATGTCCGGATCGGCACTTTCGCTTCCGGTGCCGATATCGCCACGCCACAGCCGTAAGCGTGTGTCAGAGGTACGACGTCGTCGACATTCTTGTAGCGCGGCAACAGTTCCTTGCCGGATGCGCTTCACCGCGTACTCGAGCGTGCCCGCCACGCATTGCACACTCGTCGAAATGCCGAGCACGTTCTTGGTGCCGACGCTACCATCGGCATTGCGGTAGCCTTCGAACGTAAAGCCGTCGAGCGGCGGCAACGGTTTCGGCACCCGCGTCGCCATCTCGAGCTTGTCGAGCCGGACCGGCGCCGGCAACTGCACCAGCAATTCCTCAACCCACGCGCCGCGCGCAATCGGCTTCACCGCCGCCCCAATGATCTCACCATAACGCTTGATCGGCGCACCGGCCGCATGATCGACGAGGGCGACCTTGTGCCCCTGTGGCACGCGGTCGAGCAACACCAGACCGTCGGCGAACACCGTCCCGGCCGGCAATCCGAAATCGTTGAGCACAATCGCGACGGTGTCGTCGGGATGCAGCTTGAGCGTCCGCGGCGGATCGCCTGCGCGCTTCATATCGATCGTAATCATGCACCCTCCAGGCTTTTCTCCGTCATGCGGAAGTCCATAACGCTGAGATAGCGTGGCAGCCGCTGAGCAGCGTTGCAAATCCAGCCAAATACTGCACGCCCGTCCAATCCATCCACCATTGCGCTCGCACCGCAGCACGAGGTTATCTTAGCCCAGCCGCTCAAATCTTTCCGGGAGAGAAACATGCGCAAATTTGGCCGATCGGCTCAGACGGCGGCCGCCGAGAAGAAAAACTAGCAACGGCACAATAAAAAGCGGACGGTTCACACCGTCCGCTCACGTAGTCCAACACAGCGTCACAAGTCGTCCAGCTCACACCCGCTCAAGAATGACCGCAATGCCTTGCCCGACACCAATGCACATCGACACCACGGCATAGCGCTTGCCGGAACGCTGCAGCTCGCGCGCGACGGTCAACGCCAACCGCCCGCCGGAAGCACCGAGCGGATGACCGACGGCAATGGCGCCGCCATTGGGGTTCACGCGGCTGTCATCGAAGGCGACATTGAGCCCGCTGCAGACAACCGAGAACCTGTGCCGCAAAGGCTTCATTGATTTCGATGATATCCATCTCTTTGAGCGTCAACCCGGCGCGCTCAAGAGCCTTGTTAATCGCCGGCACGGGTCCATAGCCCATGATGCGCGGCTGCACACCGGCAACCGCCGTCGCCACGACGCGCGCAATCGGCTTACGCCCGGCACGGTCGCCAGCGTCACGGCTGCCGACAAGCACCACAGCGGCGCCATCATTGATGCCCGATGCATTGCCCGCCGTTGTAACGCCACCTTCGAACAGAGACCGCAGCTTCTTGAGATCGTCGAGCGACGTCTGCGGACGCGGATGCTCATCCTCGCTCACGATGATGTCCGGCTTGCCTTTTCCCGCCGCAATCGTCACCGGAGAAATTTCACCCGCGAAGAACCCAGCCGCCTTGGCTTTGGCATATTTCTGCTGCGAACCATAGGCAAACACGTCGCACTGCTCGCGCGTCAATTGCAGATCCCGCGCCAGATTGTCCGCCGTTTCCGGCATCGTATCCGCGCCAAACGTCTTCTCGATCTTCGGATTGGGAAAGCGCGCACCGATCATCGAATTGAAAATACGGATATCGCCACTATAGGCCGCTTCAGCCTTCGCCATCACGAACGGCGCACGGCTCATGCTCTCGACGCCGCCGACCAGCATCACATCACCTTCGCCACACGAAATCGCGTGGCTCGCCCCGATCAGCGCATTGAGACCAGAGCCACAGAGCCGGTTATGCACGACACCGGGAATATCCGTGGGCAGCCCCGCCAGCAATGCGCCATGCCGTGCCACGCAGCGGGAATCTTCACCCGCCTGGTTGGTACACCCGATCTGAACATCGTCGATGGTCTCAGGCGCAAAGCCCGAACGCGCGACGACAGCTTTCATCACGCCCGCAAGCAGATCGTCCGGCCGGACTTTGGCCAAGCCACCAGCATGCCGCCCGAACGGCGTACGCAATCCATCGTAAATATAGGCTTCAAGCATGAGCGTTCCCTGATAGCAGGCCCTGTCGGCCGGTTTGATCCCATCGCACCAGAGTTACCGCCCGTCCAACACACCTGTCCAGCCCCGCAGTTCAGACTCTTGCAGCGCACTCCGCGACCTTCGGACGCCGCAGACACGCTCAGCTCACCTCGCACGGCTCGCCGGTCGGCTCCCAGGTGGTATTGTTGAGATTGAGATCGCACACCGCGATCATGACACCCTTGTAGGTGTTCATGCAGACCCGCTGTCCGAGGCGGTAATCTTGCGTCCTTAAACCGGCAGATGCAGGGAATGTTCTGCCCCGTCGCGGCATTGGGCACCCCATGAAACGGCGAGCTTTTCCACCGCTCCCCGGGTGGCGCTGACGGCGCATCTTCGGCGCGCGCAGCGGACAAGGATCGCCAGCAGCATCACGACCGCCCAACGGCTGCGCCACCGCCGGGCACGCCCATGCCCGGTATTGGCGAGGTGCGCGTCTCATAACTCCGATGATAGCAGAACCACCGCAGCACTCCTACCGCGCCTGCCCACGAAAAAACGCCAGTCTCACGTGAGACTGGCGTCTGCATGTTGGCACGAAGATCCGGGTCTCACCGCATCAGTTCGCGGCGAAGCAATAGAAGTAACCGTTGCCGCCGGTCTTCTTCAACGCATCCTGCGCGCAGCCCGCCGAACCGTGCGACGAGTTCCACGACTTCATGTGACGCGTGTCCTTGAGGCCGATACGGTCATGATGACCGACAATCGCCGAACCTTCATTGTTCGACGTCCAATTCTTGCAGGTCGTATCGCCGCCAGCCGTCGAATAGCGGCCGTCCGGATCGCTAACCGGTCAAGATGTCGTGCATGTTGGTCGCGTCACCACGGCCCATCACCACCTCACCCTTCTCGGTCAGGATCGTCTGCTTCGTCAGGTTTGCCTTGTCCGAATGCAGCTCATCGACGCTCGCAGCAACCGTCTCGCCCTTGACGTTCTTCCACGGCCCCTTGCCGATACGATCGCGCGCATTCACGCCGGCTTCGCCACCCGGCGCTGTCGTGCTCAAATACGCCTTCCAAGTCGTCGCCGTTGCACCAGCCGCTTTAGCCAGCGTCGCGCAATGCGCATCCGCGCCATCGAGACCGCCAAGATTGGCGCCATCACCTTTGCCGGTGCTGGTGACAAAGAACGTCATACCCGCCGCCTGCTGCGCCTGCGCAACCGGCGCCGCCGTCAGTAGGCCCAAGGCCACCGCAGCCAAACCAAGTCCGCGACCGTAAAATTTTACCATGTGTTCCTCCACTACGTCTTTGATGTCGCAAACACTATCGGAACTGTGTGGAGCCGTGATCAGACCTAAGTCCGTGGCGGCATCACTAAGTGACCTAAGACGCACACGTCTCCGTGATGAAACAATGTAACATCGAGCCGCAAACAACACTGCGGAGATGCGCCGCAACTGCGGCTGCTACTGACGCCGCGGCCACGCCCGCCCTTCCATCCGGCCGATCCTGTGCTATGGGAGCGCCAACTTCCATCTTGCACTCCCGAAAGGACCGCGCCCATGGCCGCCATCAAAGACCCCGAGAACACGCTCTTGATCGAAACCAGCAAGGGCAACGTCGTCATCGAAATGCGCCCCGACTTGGCTCCGGGCCATGTCGCTCACATCAAAAAGCTGGTCCGCGAAGGCTTCTACGACGGCATCGTTTTCCACCGCGTCATCGAAGGCTTCATGGCCCAGACCGGCTGCCCCAAGGGCATCGGCACCGGCGGCTCGAAGTACCCGAACCTCAAGGCTGAGTTCAACGCCGAACCGCACGTCCGCGGCACCTGCTCGATGGCGCGCTCGTCGATGCCCGACAGCGCCAACAGCCAGTTCTTCATCTGCTTCGCCGACGCTGCCTTCCTCAACAAGCAGTACACCGTCTGGGGCAAAGTCATCGAAGGCATGGACAACGTCGACAAGATCAAGCGCGGCGAACCCGTGCAGAACCCCGACAAGATGATCTCCGTCAAAGTCGCCGCCGACGTGAAGTAAAGTCCACCACTGCAATCCCCCTTCCCGGCCGTGAACGAGAACCCACGGCTGGGGAGAGGTGAGAAGTGGGGGAAAGTAAAACGACGAGGCAGGAAAAGCAGACATGACCGCCCGCCAAGTCACCCTCATCATCGCAGGCCTTCTCGGCGCTGCAGGCGTCGCCCTCGCCGCCGCCTCGGCGCATATCCCCAACGGCCAAGGCGCTCAGTCGGCCGCCTACCTCCTGATCATGCACGCCATCGCTGCGGTCGCTGTGCTCGCGGTCTCATTCCAATTCGAGAATCGCACGCTGTTTCGCGTAGCCACGGCACTGATGCTGGTCGGTGCCGCCCTCTTCGCAGGCGACGTCGCCCTCCGCGCCTTCACGGGCGCGCGTCTCTTCCCCAACGCCGCCCCGCTCGGCGGCTTGACCATGATTGCCGGCTGGCTCGCAACCGCAGTTGCGGCGGCCCTTACTGCGCGAGCTTAGCCAAGCCCTTCCAGTCGAAAACAATGCCGTGTCCAGGCTTATCGCCTGCGACCGCGCAGCCGTCGGCGATCTTGAGCGGCTCCGCGATGAACGCGTCGAGACCGAAGCTGTGCGTCTCCAGATAGCTCCGGTTCGGCGCGGCAGCCAGCAGATGCACCGTCACGTCGTGCGCGCCGTGTGACGTCACCGGCAGATTGTACGCTTCCGCCAGATGCGCGACTTTCATGAACACGGTCACGCCGCCGCAGTTCGTCACATCTGGCTCCGGATACGTCACCCCACCGGCGGCAATCATCTGTTTGAACTCCCACAACGTGCGGAAATTCTCCCCCGTCGCGATCGGCAGTCCGCCATCCCGCACCACGCGCGCCGATCCCGCCACATCATCCGGGATCGTCGGCTCCTCCAGCCAAACCAGATCGTAGGGCTGAAACGCGCGCGCCCTGCGGATCGCTTCATCGGCCGTCCATTTCATGTTGGCATCGACCATCAGCGGAAAGCCGTCTCCGAGAAAATTACGCATCGCAGCGATGCGCGCAACATCCTCGGTTACTTTCTCGCGGCCGACCTTGATCTTGAGCGCACGAAATCCACGCGCCAAATTCTTCTCGTTCTGTTTCACGAGTTCATCTGGCGTCAGATGCAGATCGACGCCGCCCATGTAGACCGGCACGTTGCGGTCATTGCCGCCAAGCATCTTCCACAGCGGCAGCTTCGCGCGCACCGCACGCAAGTCGTGCAAAGCGATGTCGAACGCCGATTGCGCCAACACCGCCGCGCCGCCGCGTCCACCGTAGTGCAAGCCCCACCACACCTTGGTCCAGAGCTGCTCGACAAGATCGGCATCGTGCCCTTCCACCAACGGCGCGATTTCGCCCCTGAGCGTGGCCGCGATCGCCGCACCATTGTGCCCAGTCGTATAAGTATACCCGACACCTTCCGCGCCATCCGCGTCGCGCACACGCGCCGTAATGACTTCAAACGCGGTGATAAGCCCATGCGTCGAATCCGACAGTGGCGGGTTGAGCGGAATGCGGAAGTGGCCAACCTCGACGTTTGCGATCTTCGCCATGTGAAACTCCTTGGGCGTGGATACCGCATCCTGACACGCGCCATACCGCGCAACCACGAGCACCAAGCAGGCCAGCTATGCTGGCGCGCGTGACACCGTGCGACAGCACTTGTCTGTCTTAGCTCGTCGCGCCATTCTGCTGCACCGCAACCCGCCGCACATGAGCGCAACGATGACCGAAGTCCATTGGAACCGTCTGACCGCCGCCGAACTCAACGCGCGCGCTGAACAAGACGCCATCGTCCTGCTCCCCGTCGCCTCGACCGAGCAACACGGACCGCATCTTGCCACCGGCGTCGATACCTTTCTTGCAGGTGACGGCTGCCGCCGCACGGCGGAAATTTTGCTCAAGAATGGCCGCCCCGCCGTCGTCGCGCCCGTCGTCTGGATGGGCCTCGCCGAACATCACATCGCCTACGGCGGCACCTTCACGCTCTCGATCTCGACTTATCACGCTCTCCTGCGCGACCTCTGCCGCTCGATCCTCCGCGCCGGCTTCAAAAAAATCCTCATCGTCAACGGTCATGGCGGCAACATCGCCGCCCTCAACGCACTCGCCACCGACCTCGCCCAAGAACTCGACGCCCCCATTGCAATCACCACGCTCTACAATCTCGCTGCATGAATCCGGAGCCTATAAAAAGATCCTTGAAGATCAGGATGGCGTCCGCCACGCCTGCGAAGCCGAAACGTCGATGATGATGGTCGCCGCCCCCGATTGCGTCCGCCGCGAGAAATTCGCAGATGCTCACGGCAGCTTCACCGCATCGCGCGGCCTCGGCGTCATGTCCGCCATCAACGTCTGGCGCTCATTCAAAGACCTCACGCCGTCCGGCGTCATTGGCGACGCGCGCAAGGCGACACCCGAAAAGGGCGAAAAACTGCTCGCCACGGCCGCCGAATTGCTCGCCGCCGAACTTCTCAAAGGCGCCCCTTGGGCTTAACGACGCGCCGCAAACACGCCGCAACTCTGGTGCATGCGTCGCTTGCACCGCAAGTCTCCAACAGCATGAGCGATATGATCCTGTCCCGCCGCGCCGCCCTCAGTGGCCTCACCACCTCTTGCCTCGCCGCCATCGCCATGCCGCAACACGCAGCCGCCGCCAAGCCGCCGTTCGCCACCGGCGCCGAAGTCTGGGCCCGCCAAGCGTTCGCGCCGCTCACAGGTAAACGCATCGGCCTCATCACCAATCAAACCGGACGCCTCGGCAGCGAACATCTGGTCGACGCCCTCGCACGCGCATCCAACATCAAATTAGCCGCCATCTTGGCGCCCGAACACGGCTTTCGCGGCCAAGCCGAAGCCGGTGCCAAGGTCAAAGACGGCCGCGACCCCAGCCACGGGTTTGCCGGTCTATTCGCTCTACGGCGCGACGCGAAAACCAACGCCCGCCATGCTCAAGGGCCTCGACGCCTTGGTCTTCGACATCCAGGATGTCGGCGTCAGATCCTACACCTACATTTCGACCATGGGCCTCGCCATGCAGGCCGCCGCCGAGGCGCGCGTGCCGTTTGTCGTTCTCGATCGCCCCAACCCGCTCGGCGGCGACTACGTTGCAGGCTTCGTGCTCGAGCCGGCTCTCAAATCCTTTGTCGGGCAATATCCAATCCCGATCGTGCACGGCATGACGGTCGCCGAACTTGCCATCATGATACGGGCCGAACGCTGGCTGCCAGGTCTCGACGGCCTCGACCTCTCCGTTTCCAAATTCGAGAACATAGCGCGCTTCATGCGGTGGCCCGATACACGCCAAACATGGGTGCCCACAAGCCCCAACGTCCCGACGTTTGATGCCGCGCTTGTTTACCCCGGCATCGGTCTCGTCGGCGAAACACTCATGAACGAAGGCCGCGGAACACCGACGCCGTTCTCGCTCTTTGGCAGCCCCTGGCTTGATGCCAATCGCGCCGCCGAAGTATTGAACAACGCCCGGCTCCCCGGCGTCCGCTTCAATGCCGAAACGTATACGCCACGCGGCATCCCAAACGTCGCCGCCGACCCACGCTTCAAGGGACAGACCATCCCCGGCGTGCGTGTGCTCCCGACCGACAGCAAATCCTTCCAACCCCTTGAAACTGGCATCCACGTTCTCGCCGAACTGCAAGCCCAAGCCAAAGCCAATAACGCAACATTGTTCCCTGAAAAACTCGGCATGTTCCACGCCATCGCCGGCACACAGCGGCTCCATCGAAGCCTCGTGGCGGGCACACCCGCTGTCCAAATTATCGCGTCGTGGCGCGATGAGGTCGCACGCTTCAAGACCGCACGAACAAAATCGCTGCTCTACTGATCCGCGACGCCTCTGCGTTGAATGTCTTTGCTCTGCCGGAACCTTTCGTGCGCGACGGCGTTTCCTCAAAAGCGGTCCGCGCAACAGCCGCCGCGTCCAATTCTCTTTGGGGAGCGTATCAGTTATGGCTTCGACACTCGCAGAAAAGAAAATTACCCCGCGCAAGGCGCCCGCCGATCTCGCGACCCCGACCGACCTCAAGCGCGACGATACGGCGAAGGTCGCCAAGGCGCTGAATGCCCTCGTCGCCGACGCCTTCGCCCTCTACTTGAAGACCAAGAATTTTCATTGGCATGTCAGCGGTCCGAACTTCCGCGACTATCATATTTTGCTCGACGAGCAAGCCGCCCAAATTCTCGCGTCGATCGATCCACTGGCAGAGCGTGTCCGCAAGTTGGGCGAGATGACCATCCGTTCGATAAGTCACGTCGCTCAGCTGCAATCGATTACCGACAACGACGGCACCGACGTCGAACCGCTCGACATGCCGCGTGAATTGATCGCCGACAACAAGTCAGTGGCCAAAGCGATGCGCGCCGCCCATACGGTTTGCGACGACGCCGGCGATGTCGCCTCCGCAAGCCTGCTTGAAGTCTTCATCGACGAAACCGAGCGCCGCACCTGGTTCTTGTTTGAATCGAGCCGCACTGCCGGCGGCGGCGGACACTGATCCGCGCCACGCGCCCCGCACAAGTGTAGTCAATGCAAGGCCGAATGGCGGTGATGCTCCTGAGAGCGTCACCGCCATTTTTACTGTTTCAGACCTGTTTCCTGCGAAACAGCGCACGGCTGCCAAATCTCCGAATGTGTGCCCACAGCGCCGCTGAACACGCGCCGCAACGATGAACAGTCCAAGCACACAGACCAACGGAGACACCACATGTTCGCTCGCACTCAAGAAGCTCGCCGTCGCACTCACCCTCACATTTGGCACAGCCGCTGCCGCCATTTTCGGCACCGGCATCGCCACCCCGGCGCCGGCCGAAGCCGGCATTGTGAGTTCAATCAAGGGAGCAGCCAAAGCCACCGTCAAATATACCGCTGGTGGCGTGGCCAACTGGGCCAAGGCAACGGCAAGCGGCGCGAAATACGGCGCCAAGACAATCATTGTGCCCGCAGCAAAAAGCGTCGGCTCAGCGACCAAGAAAGTCGGAACCACCGTCGTAAAGGTCGCGGTGCCTGTGGGCAAAGCAATCATCAAAGCTATCAAGCGCCCGCCGGGCAAACACCTCGCCCACGCTGGACGTTGAACAGCCGCCGCTTCCGCAGCACGCGTCTGCGGAAGCAGCGTCCAGCGCCTAAAACGAAAACCGCTTCCCCACAGCCAGCGGCACGAGCACGCCGTCGCCGAAAGTATTGGCGATGGCAACCGTCGCCCTCCAGCCCGTGCAATGTCCCGCAACGATGTGAGTGAGTTCGAAGCCCCCCAGAGCCTCGACGGTCTGCGGGATCACCCGCTCGTTTGTCCCTGAGAGATGCAGCCCGCCCATCACGGCATAAAGCGGCACATGAGGAAATTTCGCGCGCGCCTCCGTCAGCACGTTAATGACACCGGCATGGCTGCACGCCGTCAGCACCACCAAGCCCTTATCGCGCACGTTGATCGCAATGAAGCGCTCATCCATCAACAACTCGTCCGGCTCCCACCCCTGCCCATCACGCGTGCGCCGGTGCTGCCCCGGCAATCCGGTCTCATAAGGCGTGAGCCGCGGGATTTCGCCGCTGACGTACACGTGCCCATCGAGCGCCGCTTGCGGCGCTTGCGTAACGACAACGTCCGCGCCCCGTGATTTCAGCTCCTCTGGCTTCGGCACATCAGCCATCTCCCGAAAAGTTCCGTCGGGCAACTTCGAACTGCGGCGATTGAACATCTCCGGATGCGCGTAATACGTCACCTCGCGTCCGCCGCTGCGCTGCCGGATCAATTCGAGCGCCCGCAACATGCCTCCGCCATGGTCCCAGTGACCATGACTGAGAACCATCGCTTCGATCTCACCAAGATCAAGCGATAGCCGCGTAGCGTTGCGCTCGAACACTGCCGGGTCTGGGCCCGCATCAAACAGCAGCGTATGCTTCTGGTCGCCACGCCACGTCGTCACCACGCACGACAACCCATGCGCGGCGCAGCACAGACAATCCCCCGCCATCACCCACGGCGCGCGTCGGTCGCGCGACCGCAACTCGGTCGTCACGAACGCCGGGACACTCGACAGATTGTCGGTGACGTTATCAACCACGATGGCGATTTCCACCCGATCAACCGCAACAATTTCAGACATCCATCGCCCCCATTTACCTCATGCGCTAACACGAGCTTAACCTTCTCCGCCGACCATTCGCCAGCCCAAAGACATCATCTTCCGCTCAAGTGCGCGCCCTCTTCCATGCCCGCACGCCTCGCACCGAGACTGCATCATGATCGCGTTCCCCCTCACACCTTGCGGCGCCGGCCTGATCTTGGCCCTGGCAATAAGTCATGGACCGGCGCACGCCCAAACACCCGCCCGCACTGAGATCGCCAGCCGCACCGTCTCGGCCACAGATGCAGCCCTCACGCCCGACGCGATCTCGGCCTTCATCGCCAACTACTACCGCGCTCCCGACCCCAAGGCTGTCCCGGCGATGGTCAAGGCCGCGCTCGACGCCGGCCTTCTCGAACAGCAGAACCGTCGCATGGTCATGATCGGCTTCATGGCCGGCCTCATCGCCACCGACGCGAGCGTCGTCGACCGGCTTGCCCCGCTCTTTGAAAAGCTCCCCGGCGACCAGCCCATGCGCCTGCCGCGCGCCATCGCCTATTCCGGCCGCCCGGATTGGTCCCTGCACACGGCGCGGCTCAAAAACCTCTGGCCGGCACGCGCCCAAGAGATTGAAACCTTAGCCGCGAAGGGCGGTCGCCCCATTCCGCTCCTGAAAACCGACAACAACCCGCTCATCGTCGACATGAACTGGGCCTATTTTGGCGCCACCGGCCAACGCGAAGCCATCGACAAGATCATCGCCGTCCTCGCGACCGCGAGCGACAGCACAAACCCGCAATCGCTCTTGACCGCCCAAACCGCAAAATGGTCGTTAATCGCCAACGCCGCACAGCATCCGCGCGTCATGGAGATCTGCCGGGAGCATCTCGCCGGCCCGCAAGCCGAACAGATCAAGGAAATCATCGCAGCAGCCGACGACCGCGTCAAAAAGCTGAAACCAGCCGCGGCCAGCTCCAAAGCCTCCGCACTTTAGCGGCCAGTCCGGTAGATATGCTGGACGTTCAGACTGCATCCGGCCCATGACAGCCCCGCAGCGCGCATGCTAAGCGTGCGCTCAGACATTCAGCTTTGGAAACGACCGTCATGACCCAGCCACGCCTCCCCGCCGACTGCACCGATCTTGCCCATGTCCGCGTCGAGATCGATCGCTGCGACAAGGCGCTGGTCGATATGATCGCCGAGCGTTTCGGCTACGTTGAGCGCGCATGGCAAATTAAACTCAAGCAGAACGCCGAAGCCAACGTGCCGTGGCGCAACCAGCAGGTGATCGACCGGGTCCGCGCGCGCGCCACCGAACAAGGTGTTTCACCCGATCTCTGCGAAGCGCTGTGGCGGCAAATGATTGGCTGGTTCATCCAATACGAAGAAGAAAAGCTGCGCAGCGATCTCGAAGCCAAAGGCGAGAAGCCAAAGAAAGTCTGAGCACGCGATGCAATTCCTCCAAGCCGCAAAATCGGCGGCGCCACTGCATGCGCCCGTGCTGCAACAGGACGTGAGCCTCTACGCCGTGCTCGTGCTGGCAGCCTTGAACCCCGCCGCCGCAGCCGTCGCATTCCTGATGGGCCGCCGCAGCGACAACACGGTCAAACTGGCGATTTCAGCCTTCGCAGGCGCCATCGCTGGCATTGCCGCGCTCTGGATAGCAGCCCGCTTTCATGTGGCCTTTGCCGCAAACAATGCCCGCGCCGCTTCAGGGATTTTTGTTCTGAGTTTCTTCTGCTGTTTCATCTGGGCTTGGCTCGGCCAGAAGACGCGGCCACGCTGAACTCCATAACAACTGAAAAAATCGAACTGCCATCGGTCAATCACGCGGGATCGCTCAATCCTGCGTGAGATATGCGCCTTAATTTCCACCTCAAGACCATGAAACGTCGGATCGCAAGCCTTTCGCAGTAGCACACATAGTGGCGTACCGCCTTGCCCTGACCGCATCCGCGCGCCCATGATGGCGTCGCTGGAGACCTGTGACACGCAACTCTGTGACAGATCGAGTGGCCGCCGATGTGGACCGATTTCTTGACCTACGTCGCCGTTGGCTTCGCCGCGCAAATGGTCGATGGCGCCATCGGCATGGCCTACGGCATCACCTCAACCACCGCTCTCCTCGGCGTCGGCGTAACTCCGGTCACCGCGAGTGCATGCGTCCATGCCGCCGAGGTCTTCACCACTGCCGCCTCTGGCGCATCCCACTGGAAACTCGGCAACGTCGATCGCAAACTGGTCGCCCGCCTGGCCATCCCAGGCATGATCGGCGGATGTCTCGGCGCCTACACGTTGGCCTCGGTCGAAGGCAGCGTTATCAGGCCTTACATCAGCCTCTACCTGCTCGCGCTCGGCGTCCTGATTATCTGCCGCGCCTTGCGCCCGCTTGAGCCCGCACGCAAGTTTTCGAACCGCACCACACCGCTCGGCTTTTTCGGCGGCTTGCTCGATGCCATCGGCGGCGGCGGTTGGGGCGCCATCGTCACCACGACCTTGCTCGGCCAGGGCGCCGACCCGCGCACCACCATCGGCTCCGTCAATTGCGCCGAATTCTTCGTGACCGTCGTGATCTCAAGCACGCTTTTAGTTGCGGTCGGCATGTCGCTTTGGCCCATCGTCGCAGGCTTGATCATCGGTGGCGTCATCGCCGCGCCGTTCGCAGCACTTGCAGCGAAACATCTGCCCGCACGCACACTGATGGCCCTGGTCGGCGGGACGGTAACGCTGCTGAGCGCGCGCAGCCTTTGGCTTCTGTTCGCAAAATAGTCGAGCACGCGTTAGGTCGCGCCTTTTCCCTTGGTCCCGCGCAGATGCCGCAGAATTTCCGCCATGATCGACAGCGCGATCTCAGGCGGTGTTGACGCGCCGAGATCAAGCCCGATGGGCGACCGGATGCGACCGATCTGCTCAGGCGTAATTCCAGCTTGTGCCAATCGGCTCGACGCGCTTCGCATGATTACGCTTCGAGCCAAGCGCGCCCACATAGAAGCACTCGGACTTGAGCGCGAGCTTCAGGGCCTCGTCGTCGATGTGGCCAACGTGCGCCAGCGCTGCCACGGCCGTATAAGGATCCAAACCCAACTGCGGCAGTGCGTCTTGCGGCCACTCCGTCATCAATGTCGCACCGGAGAAGCGCGTCTCAGCCGCGAACGCCGAACGCGGGTCCACCACGATCGCTTGAAACCCAGTGAGAGCAACCAGATCGGCAAGCACTTGTCCGATGTGCGTCGCCCCGACAATCACCACACGCGGTGGCGGCAGCACGGCATGCACAAATGCATCACCAGCAGTGCCAGGTTCGACCGAACTCTTGCCCGAGAAAAAGCGCGCCTGAATATCGTCCGGCACCGCTACGTCGCCACGCGCGTAAACGCGGCGTGCGCCATCCGCCACCGAGGTCACCACCACCAGCGCCTGCCGCGACCGGCGCGCCTCCACCACTTGCTTCAAAAATGCCGTCTCCGCTGCGCCATCGAACCGCTCGACCAGGATTTGTATTTTCCCGCCGCACGGCAATCCGACGCGCCACGCCGTTTCGTCTTCGACGCCATAACTGAGAACTTTCGGCTGTCCGCCTTCGGCGAGAAGTTCGACCGCCTCGGCGATGACTTCACCTTCGACACATCCACCCGAAACCGACCCTTGAAAATCGCCGCCGGCGGAGATGGCCATTTGCCCGCCAACCGGCACCGGCGCTGAACCCCATGTCGAAATGATCGTGGCGACCGCAACTTTCCCGTCCCGCACTTTCATCTCGTATGCGGCGTCAATGACATCAGGTGTGGTGTGCCGGCGCTCAGACATTGCGGATCCTTCTCATCAAGACAGGCGTCATTTGTAGCAACACATCCGCAAATCCCAAAACCGACGGGTATGCGGGCTGCACGCGTTTGCTGTAGTGTAGTCTGACCAATGCGCCCCGATGCGGCAAAAACCATGATAGCAACTCAGTAAGCCATAGATGCGCACCCTCGTTCGAATACTGAGAGTGTTAATTCTCGCCATTGCCGTGGGCGGCAGTGCTTATGTTGCACGCCAAACACCAAATCCGCGGCCGCAACTCGCTGAGCGGACGGGCTCGCCCCTGAGCGAGGCCCAAAATTGGGGCTATCAACTCCAGCGCGCACGGCCAAATCTGATTTCAGCCAACGTCGACATGGTGGTCCTCGATTACGCACGCGACGGACGCGACGAAACCGCGTGGCGGCCCGCTGACGTCGAAGCCTTCCGGCAACGCCCCGACGGGAAAAAACGGATCGTGCTCGCTTATATGTCGATTGGCGAAGCAGAGAACTATCGCTTCTACTGGCAACGTCAGTGGTCGCTGTCGTCCGGCGTGCCCGGCATCCGTCCCAATTGGCTGTCGGATGAAAACCCGGAATGGAAGGGCAACTATCGCGTCCGCTTCTGGGACCCCGACTGGCAAAAGCTTCTTGCGGCACCAGGCCGCACCTTGCTCGATCAGATTCTTGAAGCTGTCATGCCCTGGCGCAAACCCTATCTCGATCGCATCCTCGAAGCGGGCTTCGATGGCGTCTATTTGGATCGCACCGACGCTTTCCAAGATTGGAGCAAGACACGCACCAGCGCCGAGAACGAAATGGTGGCCTTCGTCGCGCGCCTGTCACGTTACGCCAAGTCACGGCGTCCAGGCTTCCTCGTTGTCCCGCAAAATGCCGAAGAGCTGCTGCGCCGCACGGAGTATCGACGCTTGATCGACGGTATCGCCAAAGAGGATCTGTTCTACGGCATCGACGGCGACGGCAAAGAAAATGCCCCGGCCGAAGTCAATCGCTCGATTTTGCTGTTGAACCGTGCCACTGCGGATGGCTTGCCCGTCTTCGTCGTCGAATACGTGAACGACCGCAGCAAACAGGCCGCACTGGTCGCACGCGCGCAAGCCCTCGGTTTTGTCATTCATTTCGCGCCGCGCGAATTGAACCATGCCCCAACCGTAACCGATCGCGCTCCAGCGCCGCCGCAGTCTAAATAAATCCGCACCACGACTTCGCCGCACACGTTAATGCGGCGCACGTGCAAGAACCGCGCAGCCATGCCGCTGCGCCTTGAATGGCGTACCTGCAACACCGCGCAGACATCCACCACAATCCGCAATCCCGCCATCGCGAAGCCACTGCCCCGCCCCGCGAATCGGCGATGCAGGTGCATGCGTTTCTTTTCATGTACCAGTCGTTCCGTACTGCGAGTGGCGTTCGCGCTCAGTGTCGGAACATGCCTGCCGCCTACGGTCGAAGCCGCGCGCCCCGGCGCCGCGCCACTTGACCAGCACGCGGCGTTGCGAGGGATCGCGCGCGTCATCGATGGCGACACCATCGAAGTCGGCACGACGCGCGTCCGCCTCGAAGGCATTGATGCCCCGGAAAACGGCCAGACCTGCCATCGCCGCATCATCGGCAGTTGGCCATGCGGCTACGTCGCCACCACGTTCCTGACCAAACTGGCGGGCGGCAAAGAGGTCGAGTGTCACGATCGCGGTCTCGACAAGTACGGCCGAACGCTCGGCATTTGCTTCGTCGCATCCGTCGACATCAGTGCCGCCATGGTCCGCGAAGGCCTGGCGTGGGCGTTCGTCAAATACTCCGAAATCCTATGTCGCCCAAGAAGCGGAAGCGAAACTTGCCAAGCGCGGCATCTGGGAGGCCGACAACATGCCCGCCTGGGATTATCGCGCGCGCGCCTGGAACGTGGCCGACGACAAAGCACCCAACGGCTGCGCCATCAAAGGCAACGTCGGCCGCAACGGCCTCATCTACCATATGCCCTGGAGCCCGTGGTACAGCCGCATCCGCATGGACGCATCCGGCAAGCGGTGGTTCTGCTCAGAGGACGAAGCGGTCGCGGCCGGATGGCGTCCTGCCTACACCAACTAATCGGCCGGCCCGGAATACGAAAAGGCGAGAGCGCGCGCTCTCGCCTTCCCAGACATAAGGTGCAGACGCGTGGGCGAATTACGCCGCGTTGCGCGCCGCCGCATCGATGTGCTGCGCCAGATTACCGTCGAGACCAAGCTGCGTCGCGAGATCAACCAGGAACGCATGCTCCTGCTCGTTATCGAGATCGACCGAAATACGCGCGGCCGTGAAAACCTGGACCGCTTCCTCTTGCGTCCGCACACCGGCAGCAAGATCCGCTGCGGTCGCCGGATTGTTGAGTTCGTTGGCCAGGAATTCTTCCGCCTGCGCGTCAAGACCAACCTGCTTGAGGCTGCCAAGGATTTTCTGCTGCTCAGCCTCGTCGATGCGGCCGTCAGCGGCAGCAGCGGCAATCATCGCGCGGATGTAAAGCGTCGCCGATTCACTCGTCACCGCACCCACATCGAACCCCGAACCCTGCGGAGCCGGGACCAAGCTCGGATCGGCACCTGTCAGCAACGGACGGCCAGCCTGATAATTCTGCAGGGCCTTGTAAGCCAGACCACCGATCAGCGCGAGACCACCGATTTTTGCAGCGCGTGCCGCAATCGACCGGCCAGTTTTCGTGCCGAGCACGACCGCGCCGAGACCACCCGCGCCTGCAGCCGCAGCGCCTTGATTATTCGCCACCCAATCTTTGAGCTGCGCCAGAATGTCTTCCGGCGACTGGCCCGGTCGCGCCCTTAGTCGCCTCGCGCATATGCCCAGAAGCGCCGGTCATGTCGTCGACGCGCCGCGCACCTTCTTTGACGCCAGACGTCGCCTGCCCAAGAACTTGACCGAGAATATCCATCAAGCCGCCGCCGCCCTGACCACCAGTGCCCATCTGCTGCTGCGCCTTGCGCAGCAAATCTTCCAGACCACCCATACCGCCGCCGGGCGCTTGCCCCTGCGCCGGAGCGCCACCCTGGGCACCCCCGAGAACTTTACCGAGCAAATCCCCAAGCCCGCCGCCCTGCGCCGACGCTTGGCCGCCTTGTCCCGTCGCCTGACCGAGCTTGCCGAGAATGTCTGCGAGACCGCCGCCACCTTGCTGCGGCGCTCTGCTGCCCGCCCTGCATCATCTTGCCGAGCAGGTCGCCGAGACCGCCCATTCCGCCTTGCTGCGACGCTTGTGCCTGCGGTGCGGCACCCTTCATCATCATCTCAATCAGGCTCTTAGGGTCAAACATGGCGGCACTCCTTGATCGTCGCCTGCACAACGGCACAGGCCTCAAAGATCACAAGTAGGACGTTGGCGTCAGAAGTGCAACGTCGGCGGGCGGAAAAGACTGATAAGGCTAACCCGCCTATTCCGCCGCCATCCGCTGCGCCCGCACCTCAGGCTGCTCCACACCAGGAAGTGCCGCACCGTGCACTGGAACGTGACCGGGTTCACCTGGCTTTGGCTCGTCCGTCGCACCGACAAAGCGCCCAAAAATCCACCACATGAAGTGCGCAAGATCATCCAGCACCGCAAACACCGCCGGCACGAAAACCAGCGACAACAGCGTCGATGAGATCAGACCGCCGATCACCGCAATCGCCATCGGCACGCGGAACTCGCCACCCGACCCCGCATTCAAGGCCGCCGGCAGCATCCCGCCCACCATCGCGATGGTGGTCATGACAATCGGCCGCGCCCGCTTCCGGCCCGCATCGACGATCGCATCCGCGCGCGGCATGCCCTTCGCCATCTGCTCGACCGTAAAGTCGACCAGCATGATCGCATTCTTCGTCACGATGCCCATCAGCATCAGGATGCCGATCACCACGGGCAAGCTGACCGCCTGCCCCGTGATCGCCAGCGCCACGATGGCCCCGCCGATCGACAACGGCAGCGAGAACAAAATCGTGATCGGCTGCAGGAACGATCCGAACAGCAGCACGAGCACCGCGTACACCATCATGATGCCCGCCCCCATGGCCTTGCCGAAGCTTTCGAAGACCTCGCCCATGACTTCGGCATCGCCGAACTGCTTGATCTCGACGCCCGCCGGCAGCTTCTGCGCCGCCGGCTGCTTCATCACGGCCGCGATCGCTTCACCAAGCGGCGTCACACCTGCAAGATCGCCACCGATCAAGAACGCGGCGCTGCCGATCATAGCGGTCGATCGCCGTCGGCCCTTGCGACAGCTGGAAGTCGGCAACCAGCGACAAGCGGCACTGCCGCGCCCGAGGCCGTCGCAACCTTCAAGCCTTCCAGCGTCGCCCGGTTCGCCCGCGCCTTGTCGTCGATCTGAACCCGGATCGGCACCTGACGGTCGTCGATGTTGAACTTCGCGAGATTGGCGCCGACGTCGCCGATCGTCGCAATGCGCACAGCTTCCGAGATCGCGTCTGTCGTCACACCGAGTTCTGCCGCGATATCACTCTTCGGCTTGACCCGGAGTTCCGGACGATCGAGCTCGGCCGTCGACACGACGTTGGTCAACAGCGGCTCGCCCTTCTTGTCGGTGACGCGCTTGGCCTGCGACGTGAGGTCGGCCGCAGCCTTGTTGACGGCATCGCCATCGCGGCCCGTCACGACAAGCGCAAACCCGCGCTGTCCGTTATCGCGCAGGAACCAGTAGCGGATGTCCGGCACGAGCGCGAGATCGCGCCCGATCTCTTCCGAGATCTGCGTTTGATTGAGCTTGCGCTCTTTCTTGTCGACCAGATTGATGATGAAGGTCGCCTTGCGGACTTCAGAGCCCGAGCCAAGCAAACGCCCGCCGTTCACGAAGACGCTCTTGACGTCGCTCCGCTTCCGGATGCGCTCGGCCAGAGCATTGGTGACAGTGCGCGTGTCATCGAGGCGCGTTCCCGGCGGCAATTCGATCGGCAAGCAGCGCCCGGCCAGAATCGTCCGCCGGAATGAAGGCCGACGGCAACAGGAAGAAAGAACCGATCGACCCAGCGAAGATCACCAGACCCAAGCCCACCGTCATGAAGTGATGCTTGACCGACCAGCGCACCAACCGTGTGTAGCCTCTGAGCCAAGCCGGTTCATGCTCGTGCGGTGGCACGTGCCGCATGAAATAGGCCGCCAGCATCGGCGTAACGAGACGCGCGACGAGCAACGAGAAGAACACCGCCACCGCCACAGTCAAACCGAACTGCTTGAAGTACTGCCCGGCAATCCCGCCCATGAAGCTGACCGGCGTGAACACCGCGATGATCGTCAGTGTGATCGCCATCACGGCGAGACCGATTTCATCGGCCGCATCAAGCGCGGCGCGGTAAGGCGACTTGCCCGTCACGCATATGCCGCACGATATTCTCGATTTCCACGATCGCATCGTCGACGAGAATACCGGTCGCGATGGTGATGGCGAGAAGGCTCACGAGATTGAGCGAGAAGCCCATCGTGTCGAGCATCCAGTAGGCCGGAAAGATCGACAGCGGCAACGCAATCGCCGTGATGATGGTCGCGCGCAGATTGCGCAAGAACACAAACACGACGCCGATGGCAAGGATCGCGCCTTCGATCAGCGTCTGCATCGTGCTGTCGTAAGCACCACGCACCGCCGTCGTCGTCGTATCGATCATCAACAGCTCGACCGTCGGATGCTTGACGCGCAACTCCGCAATTGCCTTTTCGATGGCCGCCGACACCGTCGTATCGCTGGCGCCCTTCGCGCGCGTGATCGAGAACGCGACAACCGGCTGCGTGTTGTAGGTCGCAAACGTCCGCGGCTCGACATAAGCGTCGGTGACGGTACCGAGTTCGTCCAAACGGACTTTGCGGCCCTTGGACAACGGCACATTCGTATCGGCCAGTTCTTCGACCGTCTTCTTGTTGGCGAGGGTCCGGATTGCCTGCTCACGCCCCGCAATCTCGCCGCGTCCACCCGCCAGATCGACGTTGGTCGCCCGCACCACACGATTGACGTCGCCAGCCGTAATGCCGAGAGAATTGAGACGGTCGGGATCGAGCGACACGCGGATTTCACGTTCCACACCGCCGACGCGTTCGATCTGACCGACGCCCTTCACGCCTTGCAGCGCGCGCACGACCACGTCGTCGACGAACCACGAAATCTGCTCCGGCGTCATGCCGGGCGCGCGTGCCGCGTAGGTTACGATCGGCAAACCTTCGATATCGAGGCGGGACACGATCGGCTCTTCAATCGTTCGCGGCAGATCCGACCGGATGCGAGCAATCGCATCCTTGATATCGTTGAGCGCTCGGTCTGGATTGATTTCGAGACGGAATTCGATTGTCGACACCGAAGCGCCTTCCGTCACCGTCGACGAAACGTGCTTGAGGCCGTTGATCGCGGCCACGGCATCTTCGATCTTCTTCGTCACCTGCGTTTCAAGCTCGACCGGCGCAGCACCCGCTTGATAGACGCGCACCTGCACGATCGGCACGTCGATGTTGGGGAAACGCGTGATCGGCAACTGCTTGAAGCTCATCAAGCCGAGCACGATAAGCACCAAAAACATAATGATGGTGGGAACCGGCTTACGGATGGCCCAGGCCGAGATGTTCCAGTTCATCGACGCACCTCAGTCAATTTGTCGCCAGCCATCATCGGCCGCACGGCATCGCCATCCCGGAGGAACGTACCCGACCGCGACACCACCAGATCACCCGCGCTCAAGCCGTCCTTGATCTCGATATTGGTGCCCGTGATAAGCCCAGCCTTCACAGGCCGCGTGATGACTTTGCCATCGCGCACCATCTGCACGCTCGCCGTCGTATCCGAGTAGAGGACCGCCGAAAGCGGCACGCCAAGCCCCTCTGACGTGGCAACCGTAATCGCTCCGCGCGCAAACGCGCCGATACGCAGGTTGGCATTGTCGCCAAGGAAGATCCGCACCTTACCGAGCCGCGTCACACGGTCGACCTCCGGCGAAACCAGCCGCACCGTTCCCAGGCACCGGGCCGAGCCCTGCGACTTCAACCGTCGCACGCTGGCCTTCTTTCATCCGCGCAATCACGGTCTCCGAAACTTCCGCATCGAGCTCAACCTCGCCGCGGGCGATGATGCGGAACATGGCGTCAGCCGCACCGGCTGCATATCCGCCAACACGCGCAATACGCCGGCTGACGACACCATCGGCTGGCGCACGGACATCCGTGCGGCTGCGGCGCCAATCAAGATCGCGGCGCAGCGCTTCGACCTGCCGCTTCTCCGCCTCGGCAAGTTTCAGCGCATCTTGCGACGACACCAATTGCGCCTGCGCGGTCTTCGCCGCCGACTCACGTTGATCTTGCGTCGCTTCCGAAATCACGCCCGACTGCCGCAGCGGCCGGCCGCGGTCGAGCGTATTTTTGGTTTCAACCTGCTTCGCCTCGGCCGCAGCAATATTGCTCCGCGCCTGTGCGATCGCAGCCGACGCTTTTGCCAGCGCCGCGTCATTCTGCGCAATCTGCGCGTCGAGCGTATCGGTGACGAGCCGCGCCAGAATATCGCCCTTCTTCACGCGCATGCCTTCGTCGGCCAGAACTTCGACGATGCGAAGCCCTTCGATCTCCGGTCCAACCAGAATTTCATCGCGCGCAACGAGCGTGCCCGTCACCATCGCCTGTTCGATGAATGACATCGGCGCCGCCTTACTCACCGAAACCGCGGCCGCCAACAAATCGGCACCCCGCTGCCCATCGATTTGAGCCGTCTCTGGTTGCGGCGCCTTCTTTCCGAACGGCAGCTTGCCGGTCAGCAGGAGATAGCCTCCAAGCCCAGCCACCGCAGCGGCAGCAATGTATTGGATCTTCTTGGTGCTGAAATAACTCATGAGACGACCTCTTTGGACGGGTCTTGCAAGGCGGAGGAAACGAAACCGGTCTGTGCTCCGTCGACAGGACGAAGCAGATCCTTCAGCAGCATGCAGAAGCGCCGGCATCACGGCGTTGACATCGAAATCCGGCTGCATCGCGCGGCGATAGAACAACCCATCGCCGACGACGTTGAACGCCTGCACAGCGGTTTCGATCCCGACCGTCGGCGCGATACGTCCTTCAGCTTCAAGCCGCCGGAACAATTGCGCAAACTGATCGCAGCAATACCGGTCAACGCGGCTGACAATTTCGGCAATACGCGGGTTCCGTGTCGCTTCGGTCGACATCTCGACCACGAACAGAGACCGCTCGCGCGACTCCTCGACGAAATAGTGCTCAGCCAAGGTTTGAAGACCGGCCAGAAAATCCGGCGCTTCCCGAACCATCACAAAACGCTCGGCAAACTCCGCCCGATCTCGTTCACACAGGCCCTCGATCAGCGCTTCCTTGCTGTCGAAATATACATAGAGCGCACCCGGACTAACTTCGGCCGCCCGGCAGATGTCCTGCATCGTTGTCCGGTGAAATCCGGTGCGCGCAAAACAGCTCCGCGCGGCATCAAGGATGTGCTCGCGGCGCAGCTGTTGCGTCTCTGGTTTGAGCTTCGGCATTTGGGTCGACAGGGAACCTTTGAAACGGCCTCAGAAATCACCACAAAGAAAACGAACGTTCACTTTGCGCAAATCGAACGTTCGTTTTATTTGACAATTGTTGATCCATGTCAATTGGAACCCACGGAAAAACGAAAAATCCCGGATCACGTTGCCGCGATCCGGGTCCAAAATACCGCTTAAATAAGTATCCAGCGTTCAGCGCGTTTCTTCGGGCGCCCGATGGTAAACGTCGTCGGACCGGACGATATCGTCCTCGCCGAGGTAAGTGCCGATCTGCACTTCGATGATCTCCAGCGGCACTTTGCCGGGATTCTCGAGCCGGTGCCATTGCGTCGCGAAAATGTAGACGCTCTCGTTTTCACGAACGAGCTTCTCCATATCGCCGACGAAAACCTTCGCCGTCCCCTGCACCACGATCCAATGCTCCGACCGGTGATGATGCATCTGCATCGACAGTTTGCCGCCCGGATTAACGTGCAGCAGCTTGACCTGGAACCGCGTGCCGATGTTCAGACTTTCGAAGAACCCCCACGGGCGATACGAGCGAACATGTGTCTCTTGCTCTTTACGCCCGGACGCCTTCAGCCGCTGCACGATCTTCGAAACGTCCTGCGCGCGCGAGATATCAGCGACCAACAGGGCATCCGGTGTATCGACGATCACCAGATCCTTGACCCCGATCGTTGCCACCAACCCCTTGTCGGAGTGCACATAGCAGTTCGAGGTATCCTCCAGCATGGTATCGCCGCTGGTGTAGTTGCCGGCCGCATCCCGCGGCGCCAACTCCCACAGCGAAGACCACGCCCCGACGTCATTCCAACCCACATCAATCGGCAACATCGCAGCCGCCGTCGTCTTCTCCATCACAGCGTAATCGATGGAAATATTCGGCGCCAATCCAAACGATTGCCGGTCAAGACGCAGGAAACCGAGGTCTTCTTCCGCCTTCACCAGCGCTTGCTTCGCCGCATCGATAATCCGCGGATTGAGCCGCGCGAGTTCTTCCAGGAACGTGCGAGCATGAAGCACGAAGATGCCGGAATTCCAGAAGTAATTGCCATCCGTCAAATACGACTGCGCGGTCGCCGCATCAGGCTTCTCAAAGAATTGGTCGACCGTGAACGCGGCGCCCTTGAAGCCTTCAAGATCACTACCGCGCCGGATGTACCCATACCCGGTATGTGCGCTGTCCGGCTTGATACCGAACAAAACGAGCTTGCCCGTCGCCGCCACTTTCGCGGCCCGCTTCACCGCTTCGACAAACTTCGGTGTGTCCTTGATCGCATGATCCGACGGCATCACCACGATCACGCCGTTTGGGCTCTCACTCGCCACTTCGAGCGCGGCAATGGCAATCGCAGGCGCGGTGTTACGCGCGATCGGCTCGAGAATGATCGCTTTGCAGGCGACCTTGCTCTGTTCGATCTCGGCTTTGACGAGGAAACGATGGTCGTTGTTGCAAAGGATGATCGGCTTCTGAAAACCGTCATCGGCCGTCAGCCGGTGCAGCGTCTCGCTGAGGAAGCTGGCGTCCTCGCCATTGAAACGGATGAATTGTTTCGGATACATCGCCCGCGACAATGGCCACAGCCGCGTCCCGGAGCCGCCGGATAAAATGACGGGATAGATCGCGCTCGACGAACTCGCTTGCATGAAAGTCTCCCATCAACACGTCACTAAACCATCAGGCGCGTCCACGCGGACAGCAAGCCTATACGCGGCATTCCGGCCGCCGGCTACACCGCGTCTGGTCGGAACTCAATCATGCGCGGACATACGAATCGGCGTTCAAAATACCAGCGCTGGCCGTTGCGAACAACAGCGCCTTCAACGGTCGCCCCGCGTCAAAAATGGCGGAGCCCCCATCCCTTTTGGTCGAGGGCCCATGCCCAAAAGCGATGGGCGCGGAACTCGCGCCCGCGCCCATCCAAACTCTAAGCCGTGCCGGCCGTTAGCGGCCGCGTTGCAGCAGCTTCTCACGCAATGATCTGAGACCGCTGCCGTTGTCGGCAGGAGCCGGAGCGGGCGCAGCCGCCTGTTGAGGCGCGGCTGCTGCCGGCTGCGCGGGCTGAATTCCGCTGGTTTTGCGATGGTGGCGGATTGCCGATGTTAATGTCACGGCGTAGCAGCGAGCCTGACGTCCGCTGTGACAACGACGGTGCCGACGCACGCGCCTCGCCTGCGGCAGCGTCCACGTTCGGCCCATCACGGCGGCCAGCGAACCCAGCCGCACCGGCCGGCAGCGCCACGGGCGGAGCCGGTTCGGCTTCGCCGTTGCCAAGACCCATCGCATCCACGAACTGCGCCACGTTGCCGGTGAGATCTGCAGCACCAGACGACGATGCACGCCACCGTTCGACGACGCTTTCGAGGAAGCCTTCATCGCCAACCGACTTCTGCCACTTCTCAGAGAAGCGCGCCGTCGACGACCGCGGCATGTTTTCCTTTTCCAGCTCATCGAAGCGAATACGCACTGGAAGCGTGACGCCGTCGCCGAAAGCGATGGCCTCGCGCTGCCCAAGCGCGGAGAGGAACTCGAGAAGTCCCGCCCCGGTATCCGCAATCGCCGACGTCACGATCTCTTGGTCGCGATCATTCGACATGCGGAGCGCAAACACCGTATTGCACTGTGACAGAATGGTCGGATCGATTTCCGCCGGTCGCTGCGTCACAATACAAAGGGATGCGCCATACTTACGGCCTTCCTTGGCGATCTTTGCAATCGCCCGCTTGCACGGCTCGAAGCCCATGCTGGCGTTGACCGGAACATATCTGTGCGCCTCTTCACAAACCAGCGTGACAGGCACCTGGCCCTCGCTCCAAAGCGCAAAGTCGAACGTCATACGGCAGAGAACCGACACCACGACGTTGACGATTTCATGCGGAATGCCGGTGAGTTCGAGAATGGTGATCGGCTTGTCGTTGACCGGCACGCGGAACAAACGCGAAAGGATCTGCGCCATGCCGTCGTAAACCGTGAGCGAGCCAAACATGAACCCATAACGCGGGTCTTGGCTGATCGTCTCGATGCGCAGCTTGATGTTGCGATAAGGCGCGATATCGCGCTTGTTTTCGAGCTTGCCCATCCGCTCGTCGACGAGACCGACACCAAGTCCGAAATCCGGTACGGAACCGGCGTATCGACAGTGTAGCGCACTTCGCCCGACTGGCCGCGGCGGAGCGAAGCATCCTTACGCCCTTCACGGCCTGAGCTGTAGCGCGACTTCGCAATCGGAATGAGTTCCTGCAGCAGCTCGACTTCGTGCTTCCGCTCGCTCGTGTTACCAAGCAGAACTTCGATCAGTTCCTCGAACGTGAGCAGCCAATACGGCAACTGCATATTGCGCGGGCTGATGACTTCACCCCACTCGGGGAACGCTGTCGCATATTCGTTGTGCGGATCGAGCAGCACGAGATGCGCAGCAGGATTTTCCTTGAGGATTGCGCGCAAAATCAGCGCGGTCGTGCACGATTTACCAGTGCCGGTCGTACCCAGAATGGCAAAGTGCTTGCCGAGCAGATCGTCGACCTTGATCATCGCCGGAATCGTCGCGTCCTGACGAATGCACCCAACGCGCACCGATCCGCGCGTATCACCCATGAAGGCCATTTCAAGTTCGGGCTTCGACGCAACCCGCACGCGATCGCCAAGTGTCGGGTAGAACGTGACGCCGCGATTGAACGATCCAGGTTTGCCGTCCTTCGGACGCCACAGCTCGCCAACGAGACCCAATTCCGCAATCCAGATTTCCTGCTCGCCTTCGCTCTGCGACGGCACTGGCACGCTCAGCGCTGAAACCACCGCAAGAGCAACCGTATCGACCGTATCGATCCCGATCAACGTCCCCATTTCTGGACGGTGCGTCGAAGATCGACCGTTGCGGTCCGGATTGTGCCCGCCATCCAGCAGCACGATCGCCTTCGAACCGGTCACTGAGACGATTCGGCCGATCGTCATGTCGACATGCTCGGCACCGGCTGGCGATTGCAAATTTTGCATTCTCTTGTCCCCGAACTTAACTTCTGAATTCAGTATCGCCGCGAAAAACTAGAAACTTTGACCCAGATGCTGTGCCGGCCGCTCCGCGACGGCTTCCACTTTGAATGGAAGCTTCACCTGCACGTCCGTACCCCGGCCTTTGACGCTCTTGATTTCAAATTCACCGCCATGCAGCTGCACCAGCGCACGCGCAATCGGCAGCCCAAGGCCTGTGCCTTCGCGCCAGCGGTTTCTGCCGCCGTCGACTTGACCGAAGGGCGTCAACGCCACTTGGATTTCTTCTTCGGTCATGCCGACACCACTGTCGCGGACCGAAATCAGCAACTCGGTGTCCGAGACGCGGTGCGCGCTGACCGCAACCGTTCCGTTCTCGGGCGTGAACTTGATCGCGTTGCTGATGAGATTGATGAAGACCTGACGCAACTTGACGCTATCGCCGATGAGGCACGGCATTGTGTGGTCGACATCACAGGAAAGCGTGATGCTTGCCTCTTTTGCCGCAAGTTGCAGACCGTGCACACAAGGTTCCAGGAATTCGTCGGCGAACACGTCGCGCGAATTCAATGAGAACTTGCCGCTCTGGATCTTCGAAATGTCGAGAATGTCGTTGATGACCGCCAGCAGATGCCCGGCCGCGTCCTGAATGAGATGGGCGTGGCCAATAATCTCGTCTTGATCGATCGGGCGTTGATCCAGTTGCGCGATCAACTTCGAGAACCCGATGATCGTATTGAGCGGCGTCCGGAGCTCATGGCTCATATTGGCGATGAATTCGGATTTGACCCGGCTGGCGAGTTCGGCCTCGATGCGCGCGGAATGCTCAGCCAAATGCGTGCGATGGCGCAGCACCGCGCCGCCAAGCAACGAAGCGTATTCATTCATAAGTGAGTTGTGACGACTCGGATTGAATGACCCGTTGATCATGACTCTGCCAGGGACCCGCAATGGAAAAACACACGACCTGCTATTCTCTAGCGGTCGTTCCATAAGACACGGTTAATGCTCGCAGAAGCAGCGGAGCGCCGGTTGCACCCGTGAGGTGAACAAGGCACGATTTATGGCGCGTCAGGGAGAAAACGCAGCGGAAATGCACGAATTGGAGTGAAAGCGGCGACAGACGTTAACAGCGCGTAAACGCACCCTGGAATATTTTTTTGCGCTGAGACCTCCCGCGCCAGCCGAAAAACCGGTGTGCGCGGCTCATTCGAATGGGTTCCGCGCGGCTCAGGTCGACGCGAGTTCGCCCTTGAGCGCCCGCTGGATGAGCGCGCGCGTCTCCGCGACGCCATAAAGTTCGATGAACCCGCCGAAGCGCGGCCCCTGGCTCTGCCCAAGCAGCACTTCATAGATGGCTTGAAACCACTGCCGCAGAGTTTCCTTGGTGTAGCCGTTGGCCTTGCCGGTCTCAAACACAAGGTTCTGCAATTCGTCACCTGTCGCACCAGGCTTGACTGTCGCCAGCGCTGCATCGAGGGCAGTCAGCGCCACGCGCTCCTCCGCCGTCGCGGCGCGGAACACCTTGGTCGGCTTCACGAAGTCTTCATAGTACCTGACCGCGTAGCCGACCAGATGGTCGAGGATCGGAAACTTCTCCGCTGTCGCATCCGGCGCAATCTTGCGAATAAATCCCCAAAGCACGGCATTGTCGTGCGCGTTCGACGCCGCCACCAGATTGAGCAGTAACCCGAAACTGATCGGCAGTTCCGCCTTTGGCGGCGCGCCCATTGCAAGTGCCAAACCGGATTATCCAGCTTCGCCTTGGCTTCCTGAGCCGGAAACGCTGACAAGAATTGCAGATACTCGTCGAGCGTCCGCGGAATCACATCGAAGTACAGCTTCTTCGCCGCTCTTCGGCTTCTGATACATGAACAGCGACAGACTTTCCGGTGACGCATACGTCAGCCACTCGCTCGATCGTCAGCCCGTTGCCCTTCGACTTCGAGATCTTCTGTCCCTTCTCATCGAGGAACAGTTCGTAGTTGAAGCCTTCGGGCGGCGTGCCGCCGAGCGCCTTGCAGATCTTCGACGACAGCGTCACCGAATTGATGAGATCCTTGCCCGCCATCTCATAGTCGACGCCGATCGCGGTCCAGCGCATGGCCCAATCGGCCTTCCACTGGCACTTGACAGCGCCGCCGGTGACCTTCGTTTCGACCTTCTGGTCCGTATCGGGATCGACATAGACGATGGTGCCGCGCTTCGCGTCGCGCTCGATCATCGGCACCTGCAGCACCTTGCCGGACGTCGGCGATACCGGCAGGAACGGCGAATAAGTCGCGCGACGGTCCGGACCGAGCGTCGGCAGGATGATGTCCATCACCTTGTCGTAGACCTCGAGCATCCGCAGCAGCGTCGCGTCCATCGCGCCCGACTTGTATTGCCTCGGTCGCCGACAGAAACTCGTACTCGAAAGCCGAACTGGTCGAGAAATTTCCGCAGCCGTGCGTTGTTGTGATGCGCGAAGCTCGGATATTCATTCGTGAACGGGTCCGGCACGCTGGTCAGCGGCTTATCGAGGTATGCCGCCAGCATCTCCTTGTTCGGCACGTTGTCCGGCACCTTGCGCAGGCCATCCATATCGTCCGAGAAGCAGATCAGCCGCGTCTTGCGCTTGCCTTCCGTCAGCACCTCGAACGCGTGCCGCACCATGCTGGTCCGCGCCACTTCGCCGAACGTTCCGATGTGCGGCAACCCCGACGGTCCATAGCCGGTCTCGAAAATCACCGTCTTGTCTTTGCCACCCGGAAGTTTATCGAGCCGTTGGATAAGCCGGCGCGCCTCCTCGAACGGCCACGCCTTCGCGTCGCCAAGGGCTGCGAAGAACTGCGGGATCATGTTCAACGGTCATTGCAGGACTTTCATCATTTTACCCGCAGGCGTCACCGGCGGTAAGAAACCGGCGCGGGTGCGGGTCGGCACCCGAAGCGCCCCAAAAGAGTGCCGCACCCTAGAAACATCGAGCGGCCCCGCGTCAACGCGGGGCCGCCGAAATTCGCAGTGACTTCAACAATTGACCGGTTCAGAACGCACTCGGCTTCGGGAATTCGCGCTCCATTTCACGGCGGAACTTGACTGTCGCATCGTTGGCGTCGATCTCGACATCTGACCACTTGATGCGCTCACCTTCCTTGATATCAGCCTTGAGCTTGACGTTGTGCGCGAGGCCCAACGGCAGAAAGCCCTCTTTCAGGCTCATCTCCGCAGGCGTCTGCTTACCCCAGACGCAGAACCCGCCCTCGCCGTCGAGCATCTCGCCCTTCTTGAGGCCGCGTTTCGCTGTCGCAACAACGTCGGAATTGAAGTAGCGCGCCGTGCCCGTCGGCTCCTTGCGGCACGCGGCCGAAGCAACCGACAACCCGAGCTCAAGGCCGATCATGTGCGTCGGACGATAAAGCGAGGCATACTTGCCGGTCTTGTCGGGCAGCATAGAGTATTCCTTGAAGCAGCCCTGCGCATAAGCGCTGTCGCTGGTGATGACCACGTAGGTACCCATCAGCAGCGCGTGCGGCACGTCCTTCATGTCGCGATAGAGCGACGATGTGACTTCGGTCACACCAGCCTTTTCGAGCACACCGCCGTCCGATTTCGGAATGCAAATCTCGGCATGTTCGAACCGCGTCGCTGGCGGGAACGTCAGACCATTGGTCTGTGGCACAAGCCCCGTAGCGTTGCAGATCGCCGTCATCTCGATGCCCGACTTCGTCCCATCGATGAACGAGTTGAACATCTTCGGATTGATGTGCTCCTTGTTATGGATGACGAGATACTGGTTGAGGATGTCCCATACGGTCTCTGGCGTCGACTGATGGTAGGTCGGGTGATAGCGCGTGCCCTTGCCGGCTGACACGACCGTGAAACCGCACGACCGCGCCCAGTCCACATGCTCCGCAACCAGCGCCGGCTGATCGCCCCACGCCATCGAATAGACGACGCCCTTCTCGCGCGCGCGCTTGGCCAGCAGCGGCCCCGCCAGCGCATCGGCCTCGACGTTGACCATGACGACATGCTTGCCGTGTCGATCGCCGCCGAGCGCGATGACGGATGCCGGTCGCCGGATCGCCGGTCGCCTCGATGATCACCTCGATATCTGGGTTCTCGATCAGGCTCATCGCGTTGTCGGTGATGTGCGTCTTGCCGGTCTTGATCGCATCGCCGAGCGACGTGGCGTTGATCTGCTCAGCACTCCACTGCACACCAAGCAGGCGCTCCTTGGCCCGGGCGACATTGAGATCCGCGAGGCCGACCAGATGCATGCCCGTCGTGATCCGGCACTGCGCGAGGTGCATGGTGCCGAATTTGCCGGCGCCCACCTGGCCAATCCGCACAGGTTGACCGCGCGCAGCGCGCTCTTTGAGCATGAAAGAAAGGTTCATCGGACGCGTCCTCGTGTTCGCTTTGAGCTAGGGTGCGGTTCCAGCGGCAAAATCGGCCCATCCCGCTTACGTATACGTTGCAGCTCCAATAATCACACCATTGGCGGATGGGCAAGAACTTGTCCCGGTCTCACGTTGCCCGTCAGCCCGAGTGGATCAGCATAGCTAAACACGAAAACCCAACGCCGAAAACGGCTTAGGCCGCACGTCAGGGGAAACGTGCGGCCAAAAACCGGTGTGCGACGCAATCGTTTTAGGAACGGCGGTCAGCGTGCCGCTCGTCCGAGTGCTTGCCATGACGGCCCTGCGTCTTGCCATCAATGCGCGACGAGTCATCATCGGACGAACCGCGTGCTTCATGCCGCTTGTGGTCGGATGTGCTCCGCTCACCGTCGTGACGGCGGACTGTGCTCGCCACGATCGCTCATGGCTCCGCGATGCGGCGCGCGTTTCATCGCCGCGACGGTCGCCGCTGCGGTCATCCGCCAGCGCCGAACCACCAAGGGCAAGGCTCAGTCCAAGTGCCGACAACATAATCATGTTCCGCATGGTATTTCCTCCAGTGTTCGTGTCGGCCACTGCCGTTCACTCAGGCACACTGCAAGAAGTGCACTGACCTCATCCTGACGTTGGATGTCAGCAAGTCGTAAGCAACACCGGCCAGTTCAAACAGGTTTGGGCCATCAGGCCGCACGCGCAGGCTCGGCCAAGGCCGCATGCCGCACCCACTGCATCACGCGCTCGATATCGGGCGCTGGACCGGCCCGCAGAACGCTTTGACCGTCTCGCGTCGCCGCAAAGCGCAAAATCGCAGCGCAGACCTCGCCCGTATCCGCGCCCGCAATCGCCTCCACTGTGGAGTACCCAGCGCCAACCAACAGTTGAGCATGCGTACCCCGCAGCCAGGGCACGATGCACACTAAGCGCGACTGCGCTTGCCAGTTGCGAATGCGCTGCGCTGTTATAAATCGCGCTGCAATCCGGCTTGCAACATCGTCGGGATTACACGCCAAGAGATCACGCACAAAATGCAGACCAACAGCACGCAACCGCTCCGCCGTACGCGGCCCAATCGCGGGCGCATCGACGATGTCATCGCCCGGCGCCAGATAAAAGCGCTTCACCCGCTCTCCAGATGATGACACCTCGTCGGCCGCGTCAAATTCATCCTTGCCGTCGAGCACATCTTCGTCAAAGGCTGTGTCTTCGTTTGCCGTCGACCGCACCACACTGAGCTGCCCGCGTCGCCCGAAATGGCTGGCCATTGGCAGGACATCGCGAGGACTGCGCTCGGCGCGGCCGTCGGCCTCAACCGGAAGCCACTTGCCCGCCGCGCGCCGCCGCAGACGCTTGCCCCATGACGCCCCATCGGCGTTACTCCGCGCCGCAGAAGCACGCGCACTGTCCGTTTTCTGCCGCCGGGTACGGGTACTGGTGCTCGACTTGGCAGCGCTCGCGGATCCACCGCCTTCGGCACTGCTACGCTGCGCTTCGCTTTTCGCGGACCGCGCCCGGTTCGACGATCCACGGCTATCGTCAGTCCCGCGCCCTGCGGAAAATCGTTCGCGCCCGGAAGTCAAATCGCCCTGCTGCGTGCGGGCTGTGAGCGCCACAAGCATCTGTTCGTAACGGTCGAGCCGCGCAAGCAGGGCTGTCAAAACGCCGCCGTCATCCTCGCGCGCATGCTCATATCCGCCAATGCTGAACCCGCGCGGCTCAGGCGCATAACCAGAGACACGGCGCTGATACGACGCGCGGTCATGATGGGTGCGTTGTTCGGCGATCCTTGGCTCCGGCATGCGTGCCGCTGCACGAACTGTCCATCCCGAGCGGTCGCGCGACGCACGCGTCTCATAAGCGGTTCCAACGTGTAGACGCACATCGGCAGGCGCGCCGTGCTGTCGCAAGCGGCAAATAGTTTGGTGACGGCGCAAATGCGCGCTCGCGTGACGGGGAAATTCCTGCGGCTCGCCTTGCGGCGGCACCAAGCACGCGTGCGTTGCAGCCCCCTGCGCACGGGAGATAAATGCTGCCGTCATCAGATCGGCAGCCTCTGTCGCCAGCACTTCGATCACGTCGGCCGGGCGAGGCAAATCTGCGCGTCAGACGCTCTGCGGTCCCTTGCGCCCGCTGCAACAGGATCTTGAGATCGTCCGACGTCCGCGGACGCCCATGACCGCCAGCACGCCCCCAGACGCTCAGCCACGCCTGCGCCGCATTACCAAGCACCTCATGCCCGAAGCCGAACCGTGCAAGCAACGTATCAAATTCAGGCGTCGCAACCAGACACAGGACAGACATGGGCGATTTCGACCGTCGCCAACCCATGCTGCGTCGCATCCTGATGCGCCAGATTGCAGAGGTGCAGCAAGGCCGCATCAACCTGAACGGTCAAACCGCTCGCCGGCCGAATGTCCTGACCGCAACATGCGCACGTTTTCATTGTCACTATCCAACAAGCCGGCCCGCGAACCCGAACCCTTGGAGTGTTAGCCGAGTCGCGGCGGCGGGCGTGCCGTCGTCCACAACTATTCCGCCGAACCCAAATCGAAACGAGACCCCGCCGAACAAGACGCAATAAACAGCAAAATCAATGATTTGAAGATTTTCACGCGCCGAGTGCAAGACCTGACAACAACCTGACAAAGGCCGTCAGGTTCCGAACACAGAGCATTTGCTAGTCAACGCCTCATCGCAACACCGACCCAACGGTCGACTGAGGAATGAGACATGCAGCCGCGCGTTCAAAAATACGACAACATCACAGTGCTTTTGCACTGGGTCATCGGCATCGGAATTATTGCCCTCGCGGGCCTCGAATTGTTTCGCGGTGAATTCCCGCGCGGACATTTCATCCGCGAAGGCCTGCGCCCGATCCATCAGCCCCTGGGCACGCTGCTGTTCGCTCTGATCATGATCCGCGTGGCATGGCGCGTCTTTGGTACACGCGCCCCGCGCGACGGCCACGCCTCCGGCCTTGCTGGATACGCAGCGACAGCGGTCCATCTCGCGCTCTATGGCTTAATGGTCGCATTGCCACTCCTGGGCATGCTCTATGTCTTCGGCAATGACAAAGGCATCGACTTCGGCGCCTTCACTCTGGCGCTCCCGTTGAAAGCCAGCATCGGCGCTTACGCAAAATCTTTCCGCTCTGTTCACGAAACCTTGGGCATCGGCATTCTGGTACTGGCCTTCCTTCACGCCGCAGCAGCACTCGGCCATCACTATGTGTTGAAAGACCTCATCCTCAATCGCATGCGTCTGACACTACGCCGCGACACGGACAATGACACTGACATGCCATTGGCCCCAGCCGAATAAACGCTCCACATCAGTCAGTGCCTATCCGCGGCGGGTCTCCTTGCAGAAAGGTGACCCGCCGCACCCTATCTCGCGCCGCAACATGACACCGTGCGCGACACTCATGCCATCCCGTCATGAAAGACGTGACACGGCAGGCATGGTCTTTCCTGCCCCACTCAACTAAAGAGGTCAGCCACCTTCAGACCAAGCGAGCGCCACGCCTCATGCCGTCAGACGCTACACCTTCAACCGCCATTGATGGCGGTCTCGCCTGGCGCCGTTTGCTTGCAGCCATGCTCGTGGCCACGATCGGCGGCATCGGCATGTGGACCATTCCCGTCGCTCTGCCCGCTGTGCAGGCCGAATTCGGCGTTGATCGCGGTTCCGCCACGCTGCCCTATACGCTGACGATGCTCGGCCTCGCAGCCGGCGGCATCTTCATGGGCCGCCTTGCCGACAAGCGCGGCATCCGCTTCCCGCTCGCCATCGGTATCGGCGGCTCTGTCGTTCGGCTTCTTGTCCACGGCCTACGCGCCAAACCTGTTCGTATTCATGATCCTGCACGGCATCCTGATCGGTGGCCTGGGATCGAGCGCCTTCTTCGGCCCCCTCGTCGCCGACATGACGTACTGGTTTCAACGGCGTCGCGGCATCGCCGTCGCCCTTTGCGCCAGCGGCAACTATCTCGCAGGCGCCATTTGGCCGCCACTGCTGCAATACGGCGTCTCGAACTACGGCTGGCGCACGACATATCTCGCGGTGGCAGCCTTGTGCGCGATCACGTTACCGCCGTTGTTGTTGCTGTTCCGCCGTCCACCGCCGCAACAGCCGACGCTGACATCGTCCGGTGTACGCTTTGCCACCAGCGAACAGACCTTGGGTCTTTCTGCAAACACAACGATAACGCTGCTGACAATTGCCGGCGTCGCCTGTTGCGTCGCCATGTCGATGCCACAGGTTCATATCGTCGCCTACTGCGGCGACCTTGGGCTCGGCACCGCGCGCGGCGCTGAAATGCTGTCACTGATGTTGATGGGTGGCGTCGTCAGCCGCCTCGTGTCTGGGCTATTGTCGGACAAACTGGGCGGGCTCGCAGCGCTCATGATCGGCTCGACGCTGCAGGCCTTGGCGCTGCTGCTGTATTTGCCATTCAACACACTCAGCGGCCTCTTTTTCGTCTCCGCCATCTTCGGCCTCGCCCAAGGCGGCATCGTGCCGAGCTACGCGGTCATCATCCGCGAATATATGGGAGCCGAAGCCACGGCCACGCGGATCAGCCTCGTTCTCATGGCCACCGTCGCAGGCATGGCGCTCGGCGGCTGGCTCTCAGGAATCATTTTCGATATCACCGGCTCCTATCAGCTCGCGTTCGTTCATGGCGCCGCCTGGAACGTGCTCAACCTGGCCATTGCGCTCTTCTTATTCTCGCGCGCTCTCCCCCGCAAAAACCGGATGCCCGCAGCAACGCCGGCTTGAGGACAACGACGATGCCGCTTCAACGATTTGTCGTGCCGTTTGCTGCGGGCTGTCTCGCAGTCGTCGTCTTTCATCAAGGCCTATTGGCCATTTTTGCCGCAACCGGATTAGCGCCCAATGCCGCCGGCTGGGTCATGACGCCTGTGCCGCCTCTCGGTACGCCGCAGCTCATCTCGACTGCCTTTTGGGGCGGCATCTGGGGCATCGTATTGTCAGAACTGCGCGCACCGCTCGAACGCAAAATCGGTTTCTGGCCGTTGATGATTGTCGTTGGCGGCCTTCTCACGACGCTCGTCGCACTCTTTCTGGTCGGGCCGATCAAGGGCCGCCCATTTGCCGCAGGCTGGTCGCCACAAATTTGGGCCCGCGCCCTCGCTCTCAATGGCGCGTGGGGTCTGGGCTTAGGTATCTTCCTGAAGCTTTTTCGGCGCGTCTGAGACAGCTCCAAATCAACGCGCGCGCAGTCTGCCGAAGATCATCAACAGACCCACCGCGCCGACCAGCGATCCCGCAATCTGCGTGATCGGGCCTTGCAGGCTCGCCATCTGCATTGAACCCGCGTAGCCCGTCATGGAATACGCGCCCGCTAGTCCCACCGCGCCACAACCCAGGCCAAACAGCACCATCTCGCGCTGATGCGGCCGCGTGCAAAACGCCGCCAGCAACGCGCCGGGAATAAACCCGAACACCAAAAAACTCAGCGCCGTCTGTCCCAACAAATCCATGACGTCCCCTCAACGCGCCGGACCGCCCCGGCGTGCACGCATTAGCACACTCAAACAGGAAATTCGCTTCTGCGTCTCTCGACGATAGTCGGGTGAGGTCTTGAACCGGCTTGCGCGATACTATTGCTGGAGAAGGGCCCCGAATGTAGAACGAGCCTCAGCCCGAAACACGAGGCTGGCCGCGCCCCAGATTCGGCACGCACCGGAGGATTTCTTGCCCCCGAACGACAGAGACCACGCCGTCAGCATTCCTGCTTATCCGGGCCAACTCAGCGAACTTGCCGTGGAAGTCGGCCGGATGCGCTACGATGCGGTTGCGCATTTCCTGAACGCGCTCGCCGCCGAGCTGGACCGTCAGTCGGTCGATGATGTGGCCAGGGGGCGCGTGCAGCTTGCACGCCGCCTCAAGACCGCATCGTCTGGATGTGACAGCCGTCGCAGCGGATATGCGGCAGATTTGGCTCATCTGCAAAAAGCACAGTCAGCACGAGATCGCGAAATACCCCGAAATCAGCGGTGACACCTGATACGCCCGGGACACCATGCGCACCCGCTTGACGGAGCGGCCAAATCCCGCCACGAACAAACCATGACCGACGATCGCTTGCTCACCGGTGCAAAGAAAGAAGCCGACGCCTTCGAGGCGACGATCCGGCCGCAGTCGCTCGACGACTTTACGGGCCAGGAGCAGGCGCGCGCCAATCTCAAGGTTTTCATTCAGGCCGCCCGCGCGCGCGGCGATGCGCTCGATCACGTACTCTTCGCCGGCCCGCCCGGTCTCGGCAAGACCACGCTGGCGCAGATCATGGCCAAGGAGATGGGCGTCGGCTTCCGCGCCACCTCCGGGCCCGGTGATCGCCAAGGCCGGCGATCTCGCAGCGCTGCTGACCAACCTCGAAGAGCGCGACGTCCTCTTCATCGACGAAATCCATCGCCTCAACCCGGCGATCGAGGAAATCCTCTATCCCGCGATGGAGGACTACCAGCTCGACCTGATCATCGGCGAAGGTCCCGCCGCCCGCTCGGTCCAGCATCGATCTCGCCAAGTTCACGCTCGTCGGCGCCACCACGCGCGCCGGCCTGCTGACCAATCCGCTGCGCGACCGTTTCGGCATCCCGATCCGCCTCAATTTCTATACCCACGACGAACTCGAGCTGATCGTCAGCGCGCGGCGCCCGCGTCCTCGGTGCGCCAATGGCGAAAGACGGCGCGATGGAAATCGCCCGCCGCATCCGCGGCACGCCGCGCATCGCCGGACGCCTCCTGCGTCGCGTCCGCGACTTCGCCGCCGTCGACGGCGCCCCGATGATCGACCGCCGCCGTCGCCGACAAAGCGCTCCGCATGCTCGAAGTCGACAGCGAAGGCCTCGACGCCCTCGATCACCGCTATCTCGAATGCATCATCAAGAACTACGACGGCGGCCCGGTCGGCATCGAGACCATCGCCGCCGCGCTCTCAGAGCCTCGCGACGCCCTCGAAGAAATCGTCGAGCCCTACCTGCTGCAGCAAGGCTTCATCGGGCGCACGCCGCGCGGCCGCGTCGTCACCGCACGCGCCTACCGCCACCTTGGCCTCTCGAGCCCGCCGCGCAACGCCGTGCCGCAATCAAGCCTTTTTGACCTCGATACTGATCCGGACGACACCTCGCCCGGAAAACGCTGATGCGCGATACGCCTGGTCCGACATTGCCGCGCAAACGAGGCTTCACCCGCCGCAACGTTCTCAAAGGTCTAGGTGCGACGGTGCTGAGTGGCGTCGCGCTCGCCGGCTATGCTTTCGGCATCGAACCGCGCTACCGCTTGCGCACCACGCACTACGCGCTATCACCACCCAAATGGCCGAAAGATCTAAAGCTCAAGATCGCCATCGTCGCCGACATCCATGCCGGCGAACCCTATATGCCGGTTGCGCGCATCGCAGAAATTGTTGCCCGCACCAACGCCCTAAAGCCCGACCTGACACTGCTGCTCGGTGACTACGCCGCAAGCCACAAATGGCAAGTCGCGCAAGATCCCGGTGGACGAATGGGCAGCGGCCCTCAAAGATCTGACCGCACCGCTTGGCGTCCATGCCGTGCTCGGCAATCACGATTGGTGGGATGACCCTGGCGCCCAACTCCGGCGCAAAGGGCCCGTCGCCGGACAGCGCGCGCTGGAAGCGGTCGGCATCCCGGTCTACGAAAACAGCTGCGTCCGCCTGACCAAGGACGGTCGGCCATTCTGGCTCGCAGGCCTCGGTGATCAGGAGGCTTTTACCGTCCGCCAGCCTGGCGGGAACCGCAGATGGCAGGGTATCGATGACTTGCCCGGGCACACTCGCCAAGATCACGGACGACGCCCCGGTCATCCTGCTCGCTCATGAGCCCGACATCTTCCCCCGCGTACCCGACCGCGTCGCCATCACGCTCTCCGGCCATACACACGGCGGCCAAGTGCGCCTGTTCGGATACTCACCCGTCGTCCCGTCGCGCTTCGGAAATCGCTACGCCTACGGCCATGTCGTCGAAGACAACCGGCATCTCTTGGTGTCAGGAGGACTTGGCTGCTCCATCCTCCCCGTCCGCTTCGGCAGCCCACCCGAGATCGTGATGCTCGAACTCGGCTGACGTCGCAGTTAAGCGCGACCGCCAGGCGTCGCCAAGCCCACACACCGAAACAACTGGCCTTAACTTCCGCGCCTGTTGATCGCACCGGTCGCGACCAACTCCATCAGTAAGTTTGTCGTCGCTCGACCCGATGACGCAAACGGATCGAGCGTCGCCGACTCTCCGTATTTCAGCAGCAGCGCCGGATTGATGGCATCGACATTGACCTGCCCCATCGTCCAGTTGCCGAAGCTGCGCTCGCCGATTTCCTCGAACATCAACAGGCGCACATCCTGATGGCGCTCATCGCGAACGATCGCATTGAAGAGCGTGCAAACCTGATCGCGACCGCCTTCGAGCACCTGCACGAAAATGTCGTTGGTGAAACACAACAGCCCCGTAATGCCGCGCTTCGGGTTATTGCGGCGCGACTGCTCCAACACTTGATCAAGCAGCGTGGGGACTGCAATCGAACGGGCACGGCTGGCATAAAGACAACGGACGAGCATGGGGCCCTCAATGCTTCAGAGAAATCAGGGAAAGGAACTCACGGCGCAGCGCCTTGTCTTTCAAGAACGAACCACGCATCACGCTGTTGATCATCTTCGCTTCGGTGTCCTTGACGCCGCGCCAATGCATGCAGAAGTGATCCGCTTCCATCACCACCGCGAGGCCGTCCGGCTGCACCATGTCGACCAGCAATTCGGCCAGCTGACTGATCGCTTCTTCTTGGATCTGCGGCCGGCCCATAACCCATTCCGCGAGTCGGGCATATTTGGATAATCCGATCAAATTTGAGTGCTGGTTCGGCATGATGCCGATCCAGAGACGGCCCATGATCGGACAGAAATGGTGACTGCACGCACTGCGCACCGTAATCGGCCCGACAATCATCAGCTCTTCCAAGTTGGTGATGTTCGGAAACTCGGTCACCGGTGGCGCTGGATAAAACCGCCCGCGAAAGACCTCGTTGATATACATTTTGGCGACGCGGCGGGCCGTGTCTTGGGTATTGTGATCCCGCTCGGTATCGATCACGAGACTGCCGAGCAAATCCTTCATCTTGCTCGCCACTTCCTCGATCAACTGCTCATGCTCACCCGGTTCGATGAATTTGGCGATGTTGTCGTTGGCATGAAAGCGCGCGTTCGCCTTCACGATCCGTTCCCGGATACGCTGCGAGACCACTGTACCGACGTCCCGCACCACTTTCTTTCCGTCGTCCATCCCCATCCTCGAATTCTTGGCAATCAAACCTCTATATAGATAAACGTACATCGACGGCGTCTTGGATTAGGACCTCGGCCAAGCGGTGCCCGCGTCCTGCCGCCGCGCCAAACAGCGGTCGAGCAGGATAAGCAACGGAAACGCGACGGCCCAGACGACGCTTAATGCCGCGTATGCGATCCACGGCGGTCCACCGACAGTGAGCGCACCCAATCTGGCTCCGGCAACATAGGCCAACGGCCCAAAAAGCGCTCCGAGGAGCGCTGCCTTGACGATCGCATGGGCCCCCAACGCCCGCGCCGACGATGTGATCGTCGCACCAAAAGCGAACCACAGCGCAATAATCCATGGTGGAGCAACAGCACCACCGGCAAAAGCCGCATTATGGTGAACCACACCAGCCAAACCGAGCACACTCTCAGCAATTGCACCTGCGAGCCCCGCAGCGACGATCAACAGCCACTCACCCCGCGACCAATTTCGGCTCCAGAGGTGACCGACAACGAAAAGGAGCGCTGCGCAGACGCCAACGCTATTATAGCCTTGGGCAGCGCCAAGCGCACACGCAAGCCAGACGAGATTGAAGGCCAAATACAGGATCAACGCAGGCATCGTCATCCGTCACGCCATGCGCCGGCGACCGAAGGCAAACCCCACGAACGCCGCCAGTGATGACGCCACAGTCCCCCAAACGATATCGACTGCAGCGAGCGTGGTGGTCCAACTCGCGATAATCGCCAAATTCGTCAGGTCAAACGTCGCATAGGCGACCAGCCCGAGAGCGCCGCCATTGGTTAAGGCGGTGAACGCAGACCGCTCACGCAAAGCCGGCCGAATAGCCAGGAAGACCAGTCCCGCAGCATAAATCACATAAAACAGCATGGCAGGCGCAAGGAGCGGCAGGGGTCGCATAATCGGCCCAATCGTCGATTGAAACATCTTGAGCGCAACCAGCGAAATCCAGGCGGCATCAAGAGCAACGAATGCAACGAGGGTCACACCCAAAATAGCAATCATCGAACCCATAGCCGCCGCCCACTCTTAAGTTACTTGTCTTACCAACGCAGCCCCGATGAGTTCGGATCATAATCAGCCTTAGCCCAGTGATCCAATCGAGACCGTCCGCGCGTACTATTCACAAGCGGATGGAGGAACTATGTTGCATCCCACGATCGCGTACCGGCCCGTCGGTTGGAATGTGCGCAGGCCGGCCAGGGAAGCCATGTCCGATATACTTTCGCGTATAGCAACTGACCGTAGCGACGCTGCGTTCCGCATCCTTTTTAAAGAGATCGGACCAAAGGTGCGTTCTTATATGCTGAAACAGGGCGCCGACGCATCCCTTGCCGATGAACTTGCGCAGGAAACCTTGCTGATGGTCTGGCGCAAAGCCGCGCTCTACTCTGCCGACAAGGGCAGCCCAACCGCATGGATTTATGCGATCGCGCGCAACCTCCGCACCGATTATATCCGGCGGCAACGCGCATGGCACGAATTGACCGACGAGCACGCCCAGTCAATTCCCTCCGACCGATCCCCCCGCAGACGATGTCGTGAGTGAGCGCCAGCGGCAACTCCGGGTGCGTGCGGTGCTGAAGGACTTGCCGCCTGATCAGCTGGAAGTCGTGACCCTCGCATTCATCGAGGGGCTGCCGCACTCAGAAATTGCCAGCCAACTGTCCCTGCCTCTCGGCACAGTCAAATCGCGTATCCGGCTTGCCTACCAGAAACTCCGCGCATCCCTTGAGGATCTCAAATGAGCAAAGAGATCAAACACCACCCCGACGACGCAACCATGCTGAGCTTCGCAGCCGGTACGCTTGCCGAAGGCTTGTCGGCCGTTGTTGCTGCTCACGTCTCGATGTGCCCGCGCTGTCAGGCTGAGGTCGCAGATCTTGAGCTTCTCGGCGCGACCTTGTTGCTGGCGGCCGGCGGATCCAACGAAGCACTCGCCGTTCCAGCCACGCCTAGCACCATCGTCAAAGCAGAACCGCGCAACAACAGCGCAGCAATCGGATTTACCCGCTCCGATCAGTCGCGGCTATGGCCTCGCACTCGAAAACATTCCGTGGAAGCGGCTAGGCCCAGGCGTGTGGCACCATCGCTTACCACTGAGCCCTGGCGAAACAGGTGATCTCCGGCTGCTGCGCATCGGTCCGGGGCGCAAGATGCCTGATCACGGTCACGGCGGCGGCGAACTCACACTTGTTATCAGTGGTGCTTACAGCGATATCACCGGAACCTACCGGCGAGGTGACATTCAAGATGTGGACGAGGGCATCGAGCATCAGCCGGTGGTTGATGCCTGCGGGTGACTGCATATGCCTGATCGCAAGCGAACATCCCGCCCGTTTCAAGAGCCTCATCGGCCGCCTGATCCAACCGTGGACCGGCATGTGAGCGGACGCGAGAGGCAACGATGACCTTGCCCTGGAAGACGGCGTGGGTAACTGGCGCCAGCACCGGCATAGGGCGGGAGGTCGCGTTGCGCCTCGCCAAGAGTGGCGTCCAGGTCGCGATCTCAGCGCGATCGAGTGAAAAACTCGACGAACTCGCCCGCATCCACTCAAATATTCGAGCCTTCCCAGTTGACGTCGCCTCGCGCGAACAAATGAGCGAGACTGCCGCGCGCATCATCGAGACCTACGGCACGCTCGATCTCGCAGTCTTATGCGCCGGAATCTGGCAACCCCTTCGCGCGCGCGACTACGACGCCGCCGCCGCCGCCTCGTCCATGTCGGTCAACTATCTCGGCGTCGCCAACGCGCTTGAGCCACTCATTCCCCATATGATCACAAGCGGCAAAGGCCAGCTCGCTTTGGTGGCCTCAGTGGCGGGCTATCGCGGATTGCCCAAAGCCGCCGTCTATGCTCCGAGCAAAGCAGCCGTCATCACCTTGGCCGAAGTTCTTCGCCTGGAACTTGCCGCGCAGGGCATCACCGTCAGTCTCGTCAATCCCGGCTTTGTCGAGACACCGATGACGGCCGTCAACGACTTCCCCATGCCCTTCATCATCAGCGCGGACGATGCGGCGGAAAGGATTGTGCGCGGATTGTCGCGCGGCAAGTTCGAGATCGCATTCCCGTTGCCGCTCGTCGTCATGCTGAAGATTTTGCGCATGCTGCCGAACAGCATTTATCTCCGCATCGCCAGTCGGCTCTAGTCGTTCAGGCAACAGGTGGTCCGCGCCGCGGCAGTCCATTGCCATCGATACGTTGGAAGCAAAGTGACAACTCTCCGAGCTTCACGCCCCATTTGCGCATCGTCGCCCGATTGAGTGCGATTTCATCACCCATTCGATAGAGCCGGTCGTCAAACGCAACAACGACGGTCCGCGATTTCAATTTCAGTTTGAACTGATATGACATCCGGACGCTGGTGGCATCGCAAACGCCGCGTGCAACGCCGACACAATCCGGGCAGGTCGCGCTGAACCGGCCACCGCCCAACGGCGCCACAACCCACGTTCGCGTCTCACTCTCGCCCGTGTCATACGTGAAGATCTCATCGAGAACGAACTCGTTACCGCGCCACGCACCATTCATCTCAACGTCGATGCGCCGTTGCAGCCGGCCGAACCGATCCTCGAAAACGCCCCACGCATGCGTGCGGCCCGAGAGAAACGTTGTAAGTTCGAACAGGCCCGCACCGTCGCCAGCTTGCGTCACCGAGTGCGGCATCACGTGTTCGCCTTTACAACGTCGGCACCAACGTTTCAACATGCGGCTTCCGCAGGCGATAAATGCCAACGTCGATCAAGCCACGTTCGAAACCAATCTCGCAATAATCCAGATAGTAGAGCCACATGCGCCGGAAGCGCTCGTTGAAGCCAAGCGCCGCGATCTGCGGCCACGCAGCGAGAAAGCGCGTGCGCCATTCAGCCAGCGTCGCCGCATACGACGGACCAAAGCGCTCGATCGTCTCGAACGTTAGGCCGGCCGCATCGCTACGTTGCTGCAGAATTTGCACCGTTGGCAGCATGCCTCCCGGAAAGATATAGCGCTGAATAAAGTCGGGATTGTCGCGATAGCGCTCGAAGGCGTCTTCCCGGATCGTGATGGCTTGGATCACGGCAATGCCGCCCGGTGCGAGCCGCTCCGAAAGCGTCGAAAAATACGCCGGCCAATGCTCTTCGCCCACCGCCTCGATCATTTCGATTGAGACAACGCGATCAAACGTACCGGCCGTGCAACGGTAATCCTCAAACACGACCTCAGCGCGCTCCGACAGACCCTTTTGCGCAAGCCGATTCCGGGACGCATGCAACTGCTGCTCCGAAATCGTAATCGCCCGAACACGAGCGCCTGCCTCCGCTGCAGCCTCCGCCATAGCACCCCAGCCGCAACCGATTTCGAGCAGTGCCTGTCCTTGCTTGAGATCCAACGCACCGAGAATGACGCCGAGTTTTTCCCGCTGCGCACCCTCAAGCGATGCATCGCCACCACGATATATTCCGCTCGAATAGAGCATGCTCGGATCGAGCCAAAGGCTATAAAACGCATTCCCCAGATCATAATGATCAGCGATATTGCGGCGGCTACCCGCAATGGTATTGCTGCGGTCACGATGCTGCCGGGTGTCAATCTGGCGGGTATCGTTCAACCGGGGATGCGCCCGCACGATCGCCGGCTCGTTCGCAAGATAAAACTCGAAGACGGACCGGAGATCAGGCGTGTCGATTGCCCCGTCCATGTAGGCTTCCGCGAAACCAAGAGCGCCCCGGCGCGCAATCATCCACAGCGCGCGATACGACCGCACGGCAATCTCAGCGCCGATGGCCTGCGTTGAATCTCCCACGACAGCCGCGGCGCCTGACGGCAAGATGAGCCGAAGGCGCCCAATCTCATACCGGCGCAGCAAACGGTCGGCCGCCGAAAAGAAGCGCGCGATCGAGATAGCCAATCCGCGTACGCGCCAAGTCGAGCGTCGCATCGGTACGGACTGCAGTTCTCGTTAAACCATTTTTATTACGCATACCGCGCGGCCTCACCTGCAGGATCGACAAGAGTGTAGGAGTAACTTGGCGAGGTCCGGCGCGTGGCAACCGGCACCCCTTTCATCCAAAGGCGTGCTGCCTCGAAGTGGATCGCCGTGATGACCTTCATCGTCATCAGTGGGTAGCGCACAACGAGGCGCGTAAGGGATGCGTTGCTCAACGGACGTCGCTCACCGCTGAAATGGGTTTTCAGAACAGCCCGCCCCGCGTCGCGAAAGTTCACGCCGATGACGAGACGTTCATCTGGCGGTATGGCGTGAAACCCGTAACGGCCAGTGGGTGCGGTAAACGGCGAGACGTACATCTCCTTTTGACACGACTGCGCAATCGCAGTGCCGGCTACCCCCGTCGGCAAGACATAGCTCTTTCCGCTCGCCGACGGTATTCGTCACCTCGTATATCATCGCACCAATTTCGCCCGCATCGTCGCGGCAGAAATAGACGCTGAGGGGATTGAAGACGTACCCGAAGATGCGCGGGTAACAGACCAAAGAGACGCGTGCGGCGTATCGAGACAAACCGACATCCTGCAAGATCCGGCGCACCTTATCGCCAACCGGTCCATCTTCTGGCGCACCGAAATCAGCATCCCAGACGCTGAACACGTTGCGCCGGTTACGCGAGAACAACGTAAGCGAGCCCGCCAGATGATCGATCTCGTCGACATCGAGACACAACGTGAAAACGCGATAGGAAAATCCGTGCTGCTGCGGCACCAGCCGCTTGTGGACAACCGTACCCTCGTAAATGCACGATCTGAACGCGCTCATTCCGCCGCCTCGCGCACCGGCTGCGCTGCATCATTGGACCGAGGCCCGAGGTGAATCCGGCCCAACTCATCGGCAACAACCCAAGGACGGCGCACACCACCAATGGCCTCCGCCGCCGCAAGCCCGGCTTGAATGCCGTCCTCATGAAAGCCGTATCCGAAATAGCTCCCGCAGAACCACGTCTGCCGCTGCCCCTGCAGGCGCCACAACTCGCGCTGCGCGCGCATTGCCGCTTGGTCGAAGAGCGGATGAGCGTAATCGAAGGCCGCAATCACAGTACCGGCAGCAGGCGGCGTCTGAGGGTTGAGCGTCACAAAGTGGTTCGCTGTCCCTTCACCAAGCGGTTGCAGCCGGTTCATCCAGTAAGTGACGGCAAGTGAGCTTTCGTGACCTGTGCCGCTGCCGATATAGTTCCAACTCGACCAAAGACGGCGGCGCTCCGGCATGAACCGCGCATCGGTATGCAGCACAGCATGATTGCTGACATAGCGGAACGGAGACAAAATCTCGCGTCTCCTCCTGACTAGGATCACTGAGCAGTGCCAGCGCCGTATCGGCGTGGGTCGCGATCACGCACGCATCGAACTGGCGGTGACCTTTCGACGTGCGCACCACGGCGCCTTGCGCTGTCCGCGAAATCTGCAAAACCGGATCACCAAGCGACACGGTGCCATCGAAGTCTGCCAGCATGCGGCGCACATATTCCCGGCTGCCGCCAACCACCGTGCGCCATTCCGGGCGGTCGCGCACCTGCAACAGCCCGTGGTTCGAGAAAAACCTGACGAACGCTGCGAGCGGAAAGTCCAGCACCCCACGTGCAGGCGTCGACCAGATGGCCGCCGCCATAGGCAGAATGTGTCGCGACACGAACGCATCGGAATATCCCGACGCGCTCAGATACGCGCCCAGCGTCCGGCCATCGTCGGTCGACCGCGCAACCATCTCTTGAGCCTCACGGAAGAACCGCAGGATGTCCCCCACCATCCGCCAATGCGACGGACGCAGCAAATTAGTTGGCTGGCCAAACAACGTCCCCAACCCCGAACCGGAATACTCATAGCCGCCCTGATCGAGCGAAACGGCAAAACTCATTTCGGCCTTGGTCGTCGGCACCCCGAGGTGCGCGAACAAAGCAATCAAATTCGGATAGCTGGCCGTATTGTAGACGATGAAGCCGGTATCGATCGGGACTGGATGTGACGAGCCCGGCGCGTCGACGGTGTTGCTATGACCACCCGCGCGCCCCTCCGCCTCGAACAGAGTGACGTCGTGACACTTGGCCAGCAACCAAGCGGCGGACAACCCCGAAATACCACTGCCAATAACGGCAATCTTCTGCCTAGAACGCATTGCGGAGTTCAATGTCCTACCTCAAACTGAGTGGGCGCAAGGAATACAACGGGCCCACCCCGCGATTGGATCTTCGAAGTCGTGGCTAAATCTGCGTCTGTCTGAGCCCACGCGCCTCATCTGACGCTCAATCCTCTGCTGTCTCCCCTTGCCACCCGTCCCGGCCTCTGCCAAACGACCGCCCATGACCAAGCTCCCGCCGCAGCCCACCGCCACCTGGCCCGATTTGGCTGGCCGCATCGCCACTGAAAATGGCACGCGCACCCACACGCTTCCGGTCCGCGTCTATTTCGAAGACACCGACTTTTCCGGCCTCGTCTACCACGGCTCCTACGTTCGCTGGTGCGAACGTGGCCGCTCGGACTTTCTGCGCCTTCTCGGCAATGACCATAAAGGCTTGATCGATGGCGAAGCGGGACGCGAGCCTGCGGCGTTCGTCGTCCGCCGTCTCAACCTTGAATACCTGAAGCCTGCGCGCATCGACGAAATCCTGGAAATCAAAACGCGCCTCAAAGACATGAGCGCCGCCAGCATGGTGCTTGATCAACGGATTTTCCGCGACGGTATCGAGCTCTGTGCGGCTGAAGTCACGGTCGTGCTGGTGAGCCAATCAGGCCGCGTCCTGCGCCTCTCCAAGGCCCTCCGCGCCGCCGTCGCGGCAACCTGAGCCGCCAGGGAATTGCACCGGAGCACCGGCCTGTGCTCCGTTACGCACCGAGCACCAACATCGGAGCCGGTCATGCCTCTGACGCCTGCGCACTTCAACACCTACCTGCAGGCCTACCTGCCCGGGACGCTAGGTGTAGAAATTGTCGATACCAACCCGGACGCCATCGTCGGCCGCCTAACGGTTCGCAAAGAACTCTGCACCGCTGGCGACACGTTGCATGGTGGAGCCTACATGGCGTTCGCCGATACCCTTGGCGCCGTCGCGACCGTGATAAACATGCCAAAGGGCGCACGCACCACGACGATTGAATCGAAAACCAATTTCTTCGGCGCGGCCCCACTGGGTAGCACCGTGATAGGCACCTCCACGGCCTTTCACAAAGGCCGCACCACACAGGTCTGGCAAACAAAACTCACCACCGAAAGCGGCAAGTTGCTCGCCGTCATCACCCAGACGCAAATGATCTTGCCAGCGGCAACGTGAGCCGCATCACGCCACTTCGGTACGGCGCGGATAAGACGCTGCCGCCCCATCGCGCGTCACGCTAAGTGCCGCCGCTTTAACCGCGAACCGAGCCGCCGCAGCGGCCTCACTGCCACGCAGAAGTTCCGCCACCAACGCGCCCGTAAAGCAATCGCCCGCACCAGTCGTATCGCGAACCTCAACGGGCATGCCGTCGACACGCTGCAGTCCCGTAGACGTCACGACAACTGCCCCTTTCGCGCCGAGCGTCACCACGCAAACCTGCACGCCACGCTCAAACAGCGATCCGCACGCCTGCCGGATGGATGCGTTATCCTCAATTCCACCGCCACCCGCCGCCGCCTGCAACTCCCCCTCGTTCAAAACCACGATGTCGGCCAGCGGCAAGAGCAGCGCGGCCGCGGCCGCGTCAAACGGTGATGGATTGAAGACGGTGACGGCCTGAACCGCGCGCGCCTGACGAAACGCTGAGGCCACAATGTCGTGCGGCACTTCAAGCTGTGCGACGACGACATCCCGAGCGCGTGGCTGAAACACGCGTGCATCCACCCCATCTGGCCAATCCAAATTGGCGCCGGGCAGAACCGTGATGATGTTTTCACCCTGCGCATCGACGACGATCAGGGCCATGCCGGTCGATGAGGATGGAGCCACCGAAACGCCTGCGGTGTCGACGCCTTCCGCCCCGAGAAACGCCCGCATGGCAACACCGAAGCCATCGCGCCCGACGCGGCCGATCATGGCGACTGGACCACCAAGCCGCGCAATGGCAACGGCCTGATTGGCCCCTTTGCCGCCAGGAAACTCCGCGCCACGCGTCCCGAGCACCGTCTCTCCCGCCCGCCCATGTCGAGCAACGTAACCGACGATGTCGCGATTGATGCTGCCGACGACCCAAGCGCGGCGCACATCAGGACCAAGTGAGTTGAACGATCCGCCCATGCCTTACGCCTCCGCACGCTATGATGCGCACGGTACGATCATGCCGCGACGGAGACTAATTGGCCAGGGCGAGACTGCGGCCGGAGCCAAGATGCGCAAGCCGCTCCAGCAGCGTTTTCTCAGCCGTGCGCGCATCACGTGCGCGCCCTGCGCCTGCATCGTCTTCTGTGTAACTACGCCACGTGTATGACGATTGCTGCGCTGAGGTTCCGCACAAACTAACGGACCCAACGGGAAGGTACGGTTCGGTATCGAAATAGAAATTGACGACACCAGTGTGGGGGCAACGCTTACGGACGATCATCGTTTCAGCCTCCTGGACCGCAGCTACCCCTCAATCCCCTGGATTTATCCGTCTTTTCTTGTTGTCTGAGAGGTTGCCACAGCGAAGCCCGGTTGCATAGACGAAAGTCGTAACCCTGTGCGCAAATTCACTGCAAAATCAAAAGTGTCGTTGCTGCGTCGCGTCAAATCCGCAGCACCCAAGACCCGAATTAGCGATTGGTGAGCTTCAGCTCGATGCGCCTGTTGCGCCGCAATACGTCTTCGGCAGTACCATCCTCCAAAGGTTGGAACTCGCCGTAGCCCGCCGCAACCAGCCGCTTTGGTGGAACGCCGCGCGTGATGAGATACTTCACCACCGAGATCGCACGTGCATTCGAAAGCTCCCAGTTCGACGGGAATTGCGCACTCGCAATCGGCCGCTGATCCGTATGACCATCGACCTGCAACGACCAGTCGATCTCCTTCGGAATTTGCTTCTCAAGCTCGACAATTGCCGACGCCAAGGCATCGATGGCCGCCAAACCTTCTGGCGTCATCTGCGCCTGTCCTGACGGAAACAACACCTCCGACTGGAACACAAACCGGTCCCCAACGACCCGAATGTCTTTGCGATCCCGGAGCAACTCACGCAACCGCCCGAAGAAATCCGACCGATACCGCTGCAGCTCTTGCACCTGCTTCGCCAGAACCACATTAAGCCGCGCACCAAGATCGGAAATCCGCGCCTGGCTGTCTTTGTCCTTGGCCTCGGCCGCCGCCAACGCTTCCTGAATTGCCGCCATCTGTCGCCTGAGTGCGAGCAATTGCTGATTGAGTATATCCACCTTCGATTGGGCTTCCGCCGACAGCGACGTGTTCTTCTCCAGATCACTCGTCAAAGCAGCAATCCGCGCTTCCGCCTCACGCGCCTTCGCATCGCCCGCGCCCGTCGTCGAACTCAACCGCTCGTTCTCCACCCGTAACGAGGCCAAAGACGCCTGCAACGCCGCCAACTCGTCAGTGCTGGTTTTCGATTTTCCCTTCTCGAGCGACAACAAATTCGTCAACTCCGAGATCTGCCGCGTCAGGCGGCGCAACGCCGTATCCTTGCCGCTCGCCTCCTGGCTAACGAAGTACTGCGCGAGCATGAAAATCGACAACAGCAGCGTCAGAACCATCAACAATGTCGACAACACGTCGACATAAGCCGGCCAGAACTCGCCGTAGCTTTCCCGCCGTCGTCCGCGTCCAAGGGCCATGATCGCGCCTCCCGTCTATCCGTTCAGCGTGGTTGCGAACTTTTGAGATTGTGGGCCAGCTCTTTGAGCGCTGCCGCCACTTCGGACTGCTGTGCGCTTTGCTCGTCAACCCACTCACGCACGACCTTTTGCTCCGCCCGCATCTGCCGGACCAGCTGATCGACGCCCACCGACAAGTTCCGCACGCTATCGTCGACCGCCGAGGGAACTTGACCTTGCACGCCGAGCCGCTGCGATAGTTCGGTAACAACGACCTGCATGTCCGAAAGCACGTTCACCAATTGGCGATTGATGAGATCGCCGGCCCCCATGCTGCCAGCCGGCGACAATTCCGTAATGCCGGACAGCCATTCCTCAAGCTCATTATAGAAGCGCGCTTGCGCGTGGTTCGCCTGCAATTCAAGAAACCCAAGGATCAATGAACCCGACAGCCCGAGCAACGACGCCGAAAACGCCGTACCCATGCCGCGCAACGGCGCCGCAAGACCTTCCTTCAACTCCTGAAACACCATCGACGATTCCGCCGCGTTGGTGTTGAGCGAGCCAATCGTTTTGCCAACTTGCGTGATCGTTTCGAGCAGCCCCCAGAACGTCCCGAGCAGCCCCAGAAACACCAAGAGCGAGACAAGATACCGTCCTGTGTCGCGCGCTTCGTCGAGACGCGCCCCGATGCTGTCCATGATCGACCGCATCGACGTCGCCGAAAGCGACAGCGTCCCCGTCCGGTCGCGCAGCATCGTCGCCATAGGCGCCAGAAGTTTCGGTTGTGCGCTCGCCGATAAACCGGGGTCCGCGATGCGGAAGCCATTCACCCATTTGATTTCAGGATAGAGGCGCAGCACCTGGCCGAAGGCGTACAGCACGCCGAAGCCCAGCACCGAAACGATGAGACCATTGAGGAAGGGATTTGTCAGAAACGCACTTTTGATCTGCGGCATGATCAACGCCGCCAGCATCCCGATCAGAATACAGAAAATCGTCATATTCAGGATGGCGCGCCGTGGCGAACCCAGCGTTCGATGTAATGGCGCCGACTGGGTGCTCACCTGCGTAGTTTTGGCCATACCTATCTCCACCCCGGCTGCGGTCATATCCCCGCCGCGACCATAGCCGAAAGCCGGAGCGGCGGAAACCGAGCCTTGAGGAATGGCAAGATTGGGGCAAAAAGATGCAGAACTACTCGCCGCGTGCGGTCTTCAGCTCTTCAATCAGCGCGCGTTGGATCGTTTGGTTGCCGGCGCAAACCTCGCCAGTTGAGAGCATGTTAGCGCCGCCGTCGAAATCGGTAACGATACCGCCCGCCTCACGCACCAGCACCGACCCGGCCGCAATGTCCCACGCCCCGAGATTGTGCTCCCAATACGCATCGAACCGGCCCGCTGCCGTCCATGCCAGATCGAGACATGCGGATCCGGTCCGTCTCAGCCCGGCGACCTTCTTCATCATGTGCCCGGCTTCGCTGAAAAAGCGGTCATGGTTGGGACGCCCGCGATGCGGAATGCCCGTCGTCATCAAACAGTCATCGAGCGACTTACGGGCCGCAACGCGCAAGCGCCGGTCGCGACCGGTCCGGTCTGCGTAAAAGCACCCCTTGCCCTTTTCAGCCATAAACATTTCATCGAGCACGGGATTGTAAACGAGACCCGCAACCACTTCGTTGTCCCGCTCAAGCGCAATCGCGATGGCAAACAACGGGACGCCGTGCAGAAAATTTGTCGTGCCATCGAGCGGATCGACGATCCAGCGATGGGTCTTGTCGGCGCCAGCCACCGCCCCGCGCTCTTCCATCAGAAAGCCGTATCCCGGACGCGCCTTGGACAACTCCTGAAACACGATCTCTTCTGAGCGATGATCCGCCGCCGACACGAAATTCGCCGGCCCCTTGACCGAAACCTGCAATTGCTCGACCTCGCCGAAGTCGCGCGTCAGACTGCGGCCCGCTTTACGGGCGGCACCCATCATCACGGTCATTAACGGTGAGGCTGGCATGGTCAACTCCAAGGCAAACGCGCGACGGCACCGCCGGCACGCAAAAATAGAACGGATCTCAAAGAGCAGCGTATCGCTTAAACCCAATACCCCGCCCCCGCAAGGGCACGCCAATGCCTGACCGCCGCGATGGTTTCCCGCCGATGAAAATGCCATCGGGCGGACAACACGTCGCACCTCCCTCTCGAAAACACGCTCAACGCGGCGCGACAGTATAGGTGGCACCAATGCTGTGCCGCTCACCCGCCGCAAGCGTCACAGCGCGAAGGCCGATATTGCCACTCTCAACGCAGAGATACTGCCGCTCACCACCCGGCGGCACATCTGCCATCTTCGCGGCCGACGCGCCGGGGTTCCAAACCACCGTTGACGCACCGCCGGTGCGATCAATGCTAATCGAATGTCCGCGCCCGCGATCAATCAACACCAGATGATCCGGCGTCACATCAAAATGCGCATTCGTTTCCGCCACAATCGTCAAAGCACCCCGCTGCGCTTTCACGGCATCGTTTTCGGTCCGGTCGCGATAGTTGCAACCATCGAGCCCAATGACCTGGATCTGCCCAACATCGGCAACCGCGAAATAGGTATGGAGCGCTTCTGTGATCGTCAGGGGCTGTGTCCCGACGTTCTCTGTCTCCAGCGTCACACTCAACCGCGCACCCGCTTTGGCCGTCAACCGCACGCGAGCGCCCGCAGCTTCAAGCGCCAACGAGACACACGCGGCACCCTCTTCCACCCAAGCGGCATCCACCGTCCAAAGCTCGGTTCGGATCAAGCCGTGCATTGGTCGCGACGGATCTGTGGGATGGGGCCCAAACCAGGGCCAACATAGCGGAATACCCCCGCGCGTCGGGGCGCCAGCCGTGACCGGCGATAGCGGCGACCACCACAGCATTTCGCCAGCCGCCGCCGTACGCCAAGACAGAACTTGTGCGCCCTGGAGCGCAACAAGCGCCTCCCCACCGTCGCCTGAAAGTCGCACAAAGCCGGTATTCTGCTGCATCTCGAATGCAACCCGCCCTTCAATCCCGTAGTTTTGCCGGTAACCTTGGAAAACTTCTGCGCTCAACGTCATGGCGGATCTGGCGTCCTTGTCACTGGTCTGCTAGCGGTCGGGTCTCGGTCGGGGTGCGCCAGCATAAGGTGCCCGGCGGGGCAATGCCAAGGGATGGGCGCATGTCAGTAAGATCAGCCAAGCACGCCAGCGGCAACGACGCACCGCGCATGACCGCAGCAAACGTGTTTGTCACTCTCGTTTTTATCGGCCTGGGTGCAATCTTCCTCGCCTCAAGCGCAATCTTCGTGCACGAGTTCAGCGGTCCGAACCTGCAGCCGCTGCTGATGATGCACAGTCATCTCTACGTCTTCTTCGCCACCCTCGGCCTGTTGGCGCTCGCGGCGTTTCGTCTCCCGGCAATTATCTTAACGCATTTCTATTGGACCCATGTCCGCAAAGGTGCACTGCGCTACCTCGCGGGCCTTCTCGTCGTCTTGGCCACCACCGCGTATTTTGCGTTCGGTCTCCTCAATCAATCGGATCGCGCCATCTGGGAATTGAGTAGCCGCAGCCTCGAAACACTCCGCTCCGAGCCGACGCCGTGCGGTGCGCCGGGCCAGCCGTGCCGCAACGCAAACCCACTCGCCGCCGTCGAAACACTCCGCACCGCCGCAACCTCCCGCCTCGGCCTCAGCGACTTCGCGCGAATTTGCAAACCAGATCCGTTGATGGAAGTGCCGGACACATTCGTCAAAGAGCGTTTCTGCTTCCCCGCCCTCGGCAAACTGCAAGGCGCCGCCTGCTGCGAAGCACAGCAGCGCTTTTCGACCCGCATTGCCACTCAATGGCGCGAACCGGACAACCGCTCCCTCTCGGCCAATTTCGACATCATTGCCCTGCCAGCGAAGGCCTTCTTTATCATCGTGCTTGTGGTCATTGGCATTCTCTTGGTGTTCTGGCGGCGCCGGCTAGAGCACGTGTATCCAGACATCGCCCCAGCGATGGAACGCTCGCTCCTGATTGGCGCGCTCGCCATGCTGTTGTGGCCGGCCATGGACTATGCGCATCTGACAGCCCTCCAAACGCTGTACGGCCGCTGGTCGGCATCCCCCGAAGTCCGCTTGAGCCTCATCATCGGCCCCTGGGCACTTCTAATCCTGATGTACTTCCTTGCCCGCATGAGCCGCAAAATAGAACGCATGGGACAACTCGCAGGCGCCGCCGCCAGTATCATCGCGGTGCTCCGCTACGAGCAGTTGAACGACTGGGCGGTCCGTTTCGTCGGCATCGGCGCGCCGATCTGGAGCGTGGCGATGTTGGCAGTCCTGGCGCTCATTGGTTTTGCGGTGCTCAAACTAGGCCCGATCTGGGCACAGCCGAGCCATCACGCCAACAAGTAGCCAGTCACAAAACTGTCGTACAGCTGAGCACTCGACGCACACGCCCAGGTACGCTACTGCCGGCGAAAACACGACCATGGGACAGACGGCATGATCACGATGTACGGCGCCAGCGAAGGCATCATTGTCAAACGCGACACCAAGATCGGCGTTGACCAATCCATCGTCTGGATCGATTTGCTGAACCCGACACGCGAGGAAGATCTCTTGATCGAAGAGATCATCGGCATCTCCATTCCAACGCGCGAAGAAGCACAGGAAATCGAGGCATCAAGCCGCATCTACGCCGAAGACGACGCTCACTTCATGACGGCGGTGACGCTGCATCAGCCGGAACTTCATGTTGCCGGATCTGCGACCAGCCGCTCCGGCTTCAGGCCGGGACTACCCGCTCCCCAAGCAATCGCCAGTCACCTTCATTCTGACCAAACAGCACATCGTCACGGTTCGCTACGAAGAACTCCGCGCCTTCACCTTATTCTTACAGCGCGCCCGCAAGAAAGACGCCGCCTGCACCGGCCCCGGCTCAATCCTTGTCGGCCTCTTGGAAGCTATCGTCGATCGCGAGAGCGACCGTATCGAGCGCATCACCGCCGAAGTTGAAAAGCTCGGCCAAACCATCTTCGACATGCGCGGCGGACAAGCCTCACGGTCGCGCCGGTTCGACGTCGCCATTAAGATGATCGGCCGCGAAGCAGAAATGACCTCGCGCGAACACGAAAGCCTGCACTCTCTCGACCGCGTGATGACCTATCTCAATCACGTCTTCAATGAACGCACCGACGAGAAGTATCTCCGCGCCCGCATCAAGACCGCCTCGCGCGACCTAGCTTCGCTCACGCATCACACCGACGCACTCTCGAATAAAACCCAGTTTTTGCTCGATGCCACGCTCGGCATGATCTCGACGCAACAGAACACGATCATCAAACTGTTCTCGGTCGCTTCGGTCGCCCTGATGCCGCCGACGCTGATTGCGTCGATCTACGGCATGAACTTCAAGCACATGCCCGAACTCGAATGGACCTACGGCTACCCCTGGGCCATCGGCCTGATGGTCCTCTCCGCGATCGTTCCGTTCGTCTATTTCAAGCGTAAAGGCTGGTACTGAGCATCCAAGGAAGGTGCCTCAGCGATTACGCCAGCACTTTCCCAATTTGCGTCACGATCTCATCGATGACAACGCGCTGCCGCAGCGTTCGACGCGCCGTCTTCGAGCCGACCAGATTGGCTTCGCTCTTCAACAGCACGCCATCGTCGAGGATCTTGAGCCCGTTTGCCTTCAGCGTCGCTCCGGTCGACGTGATGTCGACGATCAATTCTGCGAGCCCAGCAGCCGGCGCCCCTTCGGTCGCCCCAAGGCTCTCGACAATGCGGTAACTTGCGATGCCGTGCTCGCTGAACGCACGCCGCGTCAAATTCAGATACTTCGTCGCCACGCGCAGCCGCCGCTCGTGCGCCTTGCGGTAGCGCATCGCCATCGGCTCGATATGCTCGAGACGGCGCACGTCGAGCCAGCATTGCGGCACCGCCACGACGACGTCAGCGTGCCCAAATCCAAGCTTGTGATGGAACGTCACCCGCGCTTCCGCCTCGGTTGACGCGTCACGCATCAAGATCTTCGCCGGTCACGCCAAGGTGCACGTCGCCAAGCTGAATGAGTTGCGCAATCTCCGACGCGGACACGAAATGCACGTCGATATCTTCGCGGCCTTCGACGATGCCGCGATAACCGCGCGCCGCTCCCGCTTTGCTGATCTTGTAGCCCGCACGCGCGAACAGCGCGTTGCAGTCTTCCATCAGCCGCCCCTTGGACGGCAACGCGAGGATGATTTTCCCGCTCATGACCGGCCTCCATCGAGCGCGGACAACAGCCGCTCTGTATAGATCGCAGCCCCGACCGCAGGAACATCGACCGGCGCTCCGACCGCCCGCAACAGACCGTCATAGCGCCCGCCACCCGCCACCGGACTGAGCGGGCCAAGCGGCGCAGCAACGATGTCGAACACGAAACCGGTATAGTATTCGAAGCGCCGCCCGACCTCCGCCGCGAAGGCCATCTGATCGACGGCAATGCCTGACTGCGCCATCACGTCGAGACGCGCACGGAACCGCGCCAGCGCCGCGCCAAGATCGATCTTCTGCGCGCTCGCCAGCAGTTCGATGTGCCGCAGCGCCGCGCGTGGTGCGCCTTGAACCGCAACATAGTCTTGGATCAACTGCGCCTTGGCGGCGGCAAGTGGGCCCGACTTGAGGTCGGCAGCCGCATCCAGCAACCCAGCAGTAATATCGGCGAGCGAACGCGTTCCCATCAGTTCCGCGTCATGCTGTTCAAGGTATGTCCCGACGATCTCCGCCGCAGCCTCCGGCGATTTCCCGCCGATCGCGCCGAGCAAGTCCCGGTCGATACCCTCCGCAGTCGAAGCCGGGAACTGCGTCAGCCGCTTCAACTCCCCGCGAAACGCGTCCGGCCGCCAAAACTGATGCTGGAGCCGGCGGCGCCAGCGGTCTGGCATCTCGATGGCGTCGAGCAGAGTATGGAAAAGCCCGAGATCACCCATGCGGATCTCATACTGTTTGAGCCCGGCCGCTCCCACCGCGCTGACCACCGCCGACAGAATATCGACATCAGCCGCCACGGCGTCGCGTGCGCCATAAAGCTCGATCCCGGCTTGACGGAACTCGCGTGCATTGGCCTGCGGCGCACCAACCGGCTGATACCGGAACACGGGCCCGTTGTAACAGAACCGCGCCACCGTCTCCGCTTTCGGGTCGCGCTCAAGATAGACGCGGCACGTCGGCACCGTGAGATCGGGCCTGAGACACAACTCGCGCCCATCCGGATCGGTGAACACATACGTGCGCCCGCGCAGACTTTCCCCCACCACGTCGAGAAACAAACCGGCGGGTTGAATGACAGCCGGCGCGACATAACTCGCCCCCGACGCGACAAAGCTAGCGACCAGACGCTGCGCCTGCGCTTCCAAAGCGTCGAAATTTTGCGTGCTCTCAGCAGTCATGACGCATCCCCGCCCTTACGCCTTGTCCGCCGCGTGCCGTGCGAGAATCTTTTTTACTTCGGCCACGAGGTCAGCTTCCGGGATGGACGCTTGCGCCGGGCGGGCTTCCTTCCACGCCTTGTTGTCGGTGATCTGCGCGGCAGCCTTTGCACCCTCGACCAGATCCTTGATCTGAACTTCGCCCTTGTCGCGTTCGTTCGAGCCCTGGATCACGACACACGGCGCCTTCCGCCGGTCGGCGTATTTCATCTGCGCCTTCATGCCCGACGTGCCGAGATACATCTCGGCGGGAATGCCCGCTGCGCGCAACGTCTGCGCCATCGCCTGATAGCGCGGTAATTCCGCCTTATCCATCACCAGCACAACGACAGGACCGAGGCTTTCTGCAGCCGACGTTTGCAGCGCGCTTTGCGCCGCCAACAGCCGCGACACACCGATGGAGAACCCGGTGGCGGGCACCCGCTCGCCGGTGAAGCGCGCGACGAGGTCATCGTAACGTCCGCCACCACCGACCGAACCGAACCGTACCGGCACGCCGTCGTCGTTCTTCACTTCGAACGTCAATTCCGCCTCGAACACGGGCCCCGTGTAGTAGTCGAGCCCGCGCACGACGGATGGATCGATACGAATAACTTATTCGTCGCGGCGTCGGCGGCGGCGGCGCGGACATCGGCCAGGGCCTGCACCTCGGCATTGGCGATCTTTTCCTCGGCCTGCTTGGTGCGGCGCTGGATGAATTCCGCCAGGCGCTCATGGGCTTCCTTGCCGAGCACCTCGGCCTCCGCATGGGCCTGGGCGACGACCGCGGCGGCCTCGGCATCGGCCTCGGCGCGCCGCTTCTCGAACGAGGCGAGCAGGGCCTCGGCCTCGGCGCGCAAGCGCGCCGCCTCGGCGAGCTCGGCCTTGATGCGCGCGGCGCGATGGTCGAGCGCGCCGTTGATCTTCTTGTGCACGCCGAGATAGCCGAGCAGGCACGACGAAGATCACGAAGCCGAGCGCGACGAAGAATTCCGCATCGAAGAACGACAAAAGGCTCATCGGCTAGTCATCCTCGGTCAGCCTTTGGTCGACGTGATGGCCGCGGCGATGGCTTTCTCGTCCGCGGGCTTGCCGGTCAGGTGCGCGACGATCGCGGCGGCGGCGTCCTTGGCGATGGCATCGACATTGGCCATGGCCTCGGTTTTCATCGCGGCGATTTTCGCTTCCGATGCCGCGAGCTGGGCATTGAGATTGCTTTCGAGCACCGTGGCGCTTGGCCTCGGCTTCGGCGGCGAGCCGCGCCTGGGTCTCCTGGGCCAGCGTCAGGGCCTTGGCCCGCGCATCCGCGATCGTCTTCTCGAGCGCGGCCGCGGCGGCTTCGGACTTCGGCGCGCAAGGCATGGGCCTCGTTGATGTCCTTGCTGATCTTGCCGCGTCGCGTATGGAGGATGCCGGCGACCTGCGGCAGGGCGATCTTGGCCATCAGGAGGTAGAAGAGGCCGAAGGTCAGCGCGAGCCAGATCAGCAAGGGCGAAAAATTCGCCGGGTCGAAAGGCGGAAAGGCGGCTGTCGCCATGGCCCGTGCCGGCGTGTGTCTCGGTTCCTTCGACCAATCCGTGGTCGGTGCTTGTGGCCATCACGTCGATCCTGAGGAAAACGATCTCGATGCGAGCCGAAGCTCCGGTCGAAAGGCGCGCCGAGCCAGGCCCGGCGCGCGAAGGCTGACTCTTACTTGATCACGAAGAGCAGGAGAATCGCCACGAGGAAGGAGAAAATGCCGAGACCTTCCGCGAGCGCCGCGCCGATGAACGCGCGGCCGAACTGGGCGTCGGACGCGGTCGGATTGCGCAAGGCGCCGGAGAGAAAGTTGCCGAAGATCAAACCGACGCCGATGGCGGCGGCGCCCATGCCGATAGCCGTGAGACCTGCGCCGATATATTTGGCTGCAACCGGATCCATTGAATACTCCTGAGGGGTTGTGATTGGGCACCGATCTGTTGTTCAATATTTATTCAGTGGCCCGGATGAATTGCGTCGTTGAGATAGACGCAAGTGAGGATGGCGAAGACATAGGCCTGCAGCAACGCGACGAGCAGCTCGAAGGCCGTGAGCGCGACGGTCATCGCGAGCGGCAGCGGCGCGATCACCGAATAGACGCCGGCGCCGAGCAGGCTCGCGACGAAGCCGCCCATGACCTTCAGGGTGATGTGGCCCGCGAGCATGTTGGCGAAGAGACGAACCGAGAGGCTGATCGGCCGCGAGACGAAGGAGATGACCTCGATCAGGACCAGGAAGGGGAGCAGGAAGACGGTGACACCCCGACGGCACGAAGAGGTTCAGGAAATGCAGTGCCGTGGCGGTAGAGGCCGTAGACGATGACGACGCCGATCACGAGCGCGGCGAGCGCGAAGGTCACGAAGATCTGCGACTGGTGACCGTGAACGTATAGGGGATGAGCCCGATCAGGTTCGAGAACAAGCACGAACAGGAACAGCGTGAAGACGAAGGGAAAGAACTGCATCCCGTCGTGGCCGCCGGTGAGATGCACCGTGGTGGCGACGAACTCGTAGGTCATCTCGGCGGCGGACTGGAGCCGGCCGGGCACGAGCGCGCGCGGACAAGGTCCCGAGGATCATGAGCGCGCTCGCCGCGAGGACGACGATCACCATGAACAGCGCGGCATTGGTGAAGGAGGCGTCGATGCCGAGGAACTGCAGCGGGTAGATCCGCTCGATGTTGAACTGGTGGATCGGATCCATCGTCTGCTCTGCTGCCACGTCTTCGAGGTTGTCGCCTGGCGCGGGAGCGTCGACTTCGGCGCCCACGCTGCCTTCACGTCTCGGACCTACCCGGGTCCGCGCCCGCCGCCCGTCGGCTTCGTCGCGATCCGATACACGTTCATAAATCCTGCCACGGTCCCGAGACGAGGAAGAGCAGCAGAAAGATCGGCGCCGTGCCGGTCCAGGTGTCGATCTGCCACCCGATGAGGGCGCCGACGACGACCGCCGCGACGAATTCGGTCAGAACGCGAAAGCCGAGGCTCATCGCGCTGCCGACCGAGCCGTCGCCGAGGCCTCCGGCCTGCTGCCCGGACTTGCTCGCGTCGTCCTGCGCATCGAGCGCCTCGGACAGCTTGTCGAGCCGTGCCTTCAGTCTCGCGTCTTCCGGGTCCTTCTCGTGCTCGTGCTGTTTCTTCGTGCTCGCCGCCACGCTCCGCCATGACGCCCTCCGATGACGCCTCTTGCCTCGCAAAGGAGACCACGAGACCGATCTATAGGAGCCCGCCATCGAAAATGCGACGGAAACTCTTCGATCGTGGGGTGAGACGGCGTGACAGGTGCGTCGAAAGTTGCGCGGCGAGGCTTGAATTGTTCTAGTTGCGCCGCACCCTAGGAACGGAGGCGATTTCTGTCAAGATCGCGCCCGGTCGCTGTGACTGCAGATCGCCGTGCGGCGGCCTGCGGCGCCTCGCCGCAATCAGCTGGTTCGAGCAGCCGCTCGGCCCGCCGGCCTCGAGAAGCCGCTCGGCATCCTCGAGATCGACGCTGACGAGCTGGCTCACGCCGCGCTCGGCCATGGTGACGCCGAACAGCCGGTTCATGCGCGCCATGGTGATCGGGTTGTGGGTGATCGTGATGAAGCGCGTCTCGGTCGTCTTGCGCATCTCGTCGAGCAGATCGCAGAAGCGCTCGACATTGGCGTCGTCGAGCGGCGCATCGACCTCGTCGAGCACGCAGATCGGCGACGGGATTGGTGAGGAAGACCGCGAAGATCAGCGACATCGCGGTCAGCGCCTGCTCGCCGCCCGAGAGCAGCGTCATGACCTGCGGCTTCTTGCCGGGCGGGCGGGCGATGATCTCGAGCCCGGCCTCGAGCGGATCGTCCGATTCGACGAGCTGAAGCTCGGCCGTGCCGCCGCCGAAGAGGCGTCGTGAACAGCTCCTGGAAATGCGCGTTGACCGATGTCGAAGGCGGCCGAGCAGCCGCTCGCGGCCTTCCCGGTTGAGGCTCGCGATCGCCTGGCGCAGGCGCCGGATCGCCTCGGTGAGATCGTCGTGCTCGGTCGCCGAGCTTGGTCTTCGAGGCGGTGATCTCGTTCAATTCCTCCTCGGCGCGCAGATTGACCGCGCCGAGCCGCTCGCGATCGGCCTTCAGGACGCTCGAGCCGGGCCTCGACCGGCCCGGCCTCCGGCAGGGATTCGGTCGGCGCGAGGCCCGCGATCTCGGCGAGCCGCGGGTCGGATTTTCCTCGGCGGTCGTCTTGCTCCGCGGTGATCGCGCGCAGGACCTCGTCGTGGCGCAGCGCGCGCCGCGTCGAGCCGCGCCTCGCTGCGGGCCATCTCCTCGCGCGCCGCGGCCATGGTCTCGAGCGCGAGCCGCGCCGCCTTGTCGGCCTCCTTGACGCGGCGTCTGCGCCGCGGCGTGCGTGTCGGCCGTCGGCCTTGCAGGCGGCCTCCGCGGCCTCGATCCGATCGAGCAGGCTGCGTCGCGCCTCGGCGAAAGTGTCCGGCGCGTCCACGAGGCTGCGGTATTCGGCTGTCGGCTTCGCGCGATCCGCGCCTCGAAAGCCGCGATCTGCCCGTCGGCGCCGGAGCTTCGCGCTCTGCCAGGACTTGCGTTCGCTCTCGATGGCGACGAGGCGTTTTCCGCGCGCTTCCGCCTCCCGCAGCAGGCTTGCAGCGCCGCGCGGGCCTCGGCGGCCGTGGTCCGATCCTCGGCGGCCGTCTGCGCGCGCGGCCTCGAGGCTCGCGTCGAGGTCGGTCGGCGCCTCGAGCGCGCCGAGGGCCGACGCGGCTTGCGCGTGCCTGTCCGTCGCCTCGTCGAGATCGGGCGAAATCCGTCGGCCGGCGTCGTCGAGCGCCTCGAGCGCGCGGCCGCCGCGGCCGCGTGCCGCCGCTGCGCCGCGGCGCTCTGCTCGCGCAAGGCCTCGACCTCGCGCTGCGGCCAGCCTCAGCCTTTGCCGCGCGTCTTGCTCCGAGCTCGCCGCCGCCGCCAGCTCGGCACGGGTGCGTTCGGCCTCGAGCCGCGCAGCCTCGGCGGCCTCGCGCGCAGCCTCGGCCTCGATCCTGAGATCGCCGAGGCGGTTCTTCTCCGCGAGGCGGCGGGCCGCGGGCGTCGGCGCTTCGGCGGCCTGGGCGAATCCGTCCCAGCGCCAGAGGTCGCCGTCCGTCGAGACGAGCCTCTGGCCGGGCTTCAGGAGCTTGCCGCAAGGCCGGGCCATCGTCGCGCGCGACGACGCCGATCTGGTCGAGCCGGCGGGTCAAGGCGAGCGGGGCCTCGACGAGGTCCGACAACGGCCGCACGCCCTCGGGCAGGGCGGGATCCGCCGAGGCGTCGGTATGCACCCAATGCGCCGGCGCGGCAGGGTCGGTCGAGGCGTCGAGATCGTCGCCGAGCGCGGCGCCGAGCGCGGCCTCGTAGCCTTTCGCGACGCTGATCTCCTCGGTGACGGGCGGCCAGGACTTGCCGGTCCCGGCGCGTCAGCAGCTTCGTCAGCGTGCTGGACCTGCGGTCTCGAGCGCTTGCGCCTTGCGTTCGGCCTCGGCGAGCGGCGCGCGGATTTGCGGTCTCGGCGGCCCGCAGCGTCGCGGTGGCGCGCCTCGGCGTTCGCGACCTCGGCCTCGTGCGCGGCAGCCGCCTCGCGCGCCGCCTCGAAGGCTGCGGCGAGCGGGTCCCGTCGGCGTCGGCGGCGAGCGTCGGCGCGAAGCTTCGCCTGCTCGGCGCCGACCTTCTCGAGCTCGGCCTCGAGCCGTGCGATCCGCCGGGTCTCCTCGCGCGATCGCACGTTCGAGCGAGGCGCGGGCGGCGACCATCGCGGCGCGCTTCTCCTGCACCGCCGCGAGCGGCTTTCCGATTGCGCGAGCGCCGCCTCGGCGGCCGCGAGCTTGCTCCGCGCGGCCGCCTCGAGATCGGCCTGGCCCTCGCTCGCGGCGCGAAGCGTGTCGGCCTCGGCGTCGAGCCGCGCGAGGACGTCGGCGGCGTCGTCGATCATGCGCCGTCTCGCGGGCGAGATCGCCGCCGAGCTGCGCGATCCGCCGCTCGAGCTCGGCGGTCCGCGCCCTTGACCCGCCGCTCCTCGCCGTCGAGCGTCTCGCGGGCCAGCACCAGCTTCTGCAGCTCGGCGCGCGGCCGTGCGCCTCGGCTTCGTGGAGACCCTCGAAGCTCATGCGCGGCGACCGCCTGCAGCGCGCGCGGCCTCGGCCTGGAGCCGCGTCCGCTCGACGACCTCGCGCTTGTCGGCGTCGAGCTTGCGCTCGGCGGCGGCGAGCGCCTGCGTCGCCTCGGCATGATGGATGAGCGCGAGCAGGGCCTCGTGCGCGCCGGATCTCGGCGGCGATGGTGCGGTAGCGCGAGGCCTGCCGCGCCTGGCGCTTGAGGCCTTTCTCCTGCGAGTCGATCTGGCTGCAGGACATCGTCGAGGCGAGCGAGATTTTCCTCGGCGGCCTTCAGCCGCAGCTCGGCCTCGTGGCGCCGGGAATGCAGGCCGGCGACGCCGGCCGCCTCCTCGAGGATGCGCCGGCGGTCCTGCGGCTTGGCCGAGATCAGCTCGCCGATCTGCCCCTGGCGCACCATGGAGGGCGAGCGCGCGCCGGTCGAGGCGTCGGCGAAGAGCAACTGCACGTCGCGGGCGCGCACCTCGCGGCCGTTGACCCGGTAGATCGAGCCGGCCTCGCGCTCGATGCGGCGGGAGACCTCGATCGTGTCGGCGTCGTTGAAGGCCGCCGGCGCGCTGCGGTCCGTATTGTCGAGACGCAGCAGCACCTCCGCCATGTTGCGCGCCGGGCCGGTTGCCGCCGCCCGAGAAGATCACGTCGTCCATGCCCGAGGCGCGCATGCTCTTCGACGAGCTTTCGCCCATCACCCAGCGCAGGGCCTCGACGAGGTTCGACTTGCCGCAGCCGTTCGGCCCGACAACGCCGGTGAGGCCCGGCTCGATCGGGAACTCCGTCGGCTCGACGAAGGTCTTGAACCCGGCGATGTGCAGCTTCGTGAACTTCAAGGCGCAGGTCTCCGCCCACAAGGCTCGAGTAGATCGAACAAGTTCGTAGCCGGTCTCGACACGCTGAGAAGGCTCGACCTCGGCGATGACGCGGTCTTCCCGGCCTGCCGCGATATAGAGGCTCAGCGTGCTCTCCTGACCGAGCCGGCCGATTCGCAGGATCGCTCCGGTGAACGTCAGGGGGCCTTCGATCGGATGCTCGTGTCAACCTTTCCATGATGTGGTTAATTCTATCTTAACTATCTTTTGACGAGTCGCTCAGGCCGGGTCCGGCTCCGCCGAGGCGGATCGCGCGAGCCGGCAAGCTCGTGCACCCTGACCGCGCCCGGCGGGCAAGTGTCCTCGCGGCCTCGACGACGTGGCGATGATGGGTGAAAAGGAGCACCTGGGTCGTGCGCCCGAGCTCGGCGAGCGCGGCGAGGCCCGGGCACGACCCGATCGTCGTCGGAGGTGACGAAAAGGTCGTCGGCGATGAAGGGCAGAGGCTCGCGCTCCTTCGCATAGAGCTCGATCGCGGCGATCCGCAGGCAGAGGAAGAGCTGGTCGCGCGTGCCTTCGCTCATCTCGGGGACATCGCAGGAGCGCCCGTCGCCGCGCTGGCCGACGATCACGGGTGCGCGTCCGTCGCGATAATCGACGCCGAGGCGGATGATCGGGTTCTCGGCCCCGGCCGCGATCCGAGCGAGAAGCTCGCTCGCGCGGGAGATCATCGGATCCTCGTTCTGGACCCGATAGCGCTCGACCGCGCGGACCATGAGCTGGCGTGCCGTCTCGAGCAGGAGCCAGCGCTCGGCGTGGCCGGCGAAGGCGAGCGCGGCGTCACGACCCTTGGCATCGGCCTCGGCGGCGCCGGTCTTCGCGCGCAGCAGCGTCGAGGGCCTGCCTCGCGCGGGTCTCGGCTTGCGCCGCGGCCTGCCCCTCCTGACACGAGCGCGGACTCCCGTTGCGCGAAGTGCCGCGACCTCGGCCTCGCGCCGCGTCGGGCGAGCAGGAGCGGCACTGCTCGCGAAGGGCCTCCTCGTCGAAGCCTTCACCGCTTTCGCGCAGATCCTCTCGCGCCGCTTCCTCAGGCTCTCGTCGACCGCGCGCTTCTCCGCGGCACGCCGGCCGAGGCTCGGCGAGGTCGACCGTCGTCGTCGAGACCGTGGAGACGGCGAAGATCCTCGAGCGCGATCCGTGCGGCTGCGAGATCGGCATCTGCCTTGTCCGCGGCGAGCGTCGCGGCCTCGTGCCTCTGTCCCGACGTCCTCGCGTTTCGCGAGACGAAGCTTCTCCTCCTCGAGCCTCGGTCCGAGCGCTTGGAGGCTCGCTCTCGGATCGGCGTCCGCGTCGAAGCCGAGCGAATCTCCACGCTCGCGGGCGCAGCCTTTCGATAGACCCGACGAGATGACCGAGGTCGTCGCGGAACCGCGCAGTGTCGGCGCGCAGGCCGTCGAGGCGTCGTGCCGTGTCGGCTCTTTTCGTCAGCGGGTCGCGCATCTGATCCCAGATCTCGAGCACGGCCGAGGCCTCGTCCGGTCCGGCATCGGCGGAGCAGGACACGTCTCGGACGAGGCTCGACCAATCCTCCGTCCAGGCCTGCATCGCGTCCTCGAGCGCATGCGACCTCCTCGCTCTTTTCCTGGAGCACGCGCCGCGCGCGCCGTGCCGACTCCTCGGCAGCGATGCCGCTTCTTCCAGTCGCACTCCTGGGCCTTGGCGGCGGCCCGGACATTTTGATCGAGCTCGTCGAAGGTCGAGTCCGGAGCGACGGCGAGCCCGAGCGTCCGCGCCGCCGACAAAAGGAGCTCGCGGGCGCGCGTCTCGGTCTCTGTCGCGAGCGCGAGATCTCGTCGGCATGCCTCTTGGCGGCGAGACGGCGCAAGCGCCTCGTCCTTCGCGGCGAGAAAGGACCGCATGGCGGCGGGCGCGTCGGCTTTCATGCCGATCGCGGCCCAGGTCGCGGTCCATTCTGCCGCGTGAGCCTCGAGCTCGCGCGCGAGCCCCTCGATCGTCGCCCGATCGTCCGCTTGCTGCGCAGCAGCGCGTTCCCGTCGGCCGGTCAGCTCGGCGAACCTCGCGATCCGCTGCGCTTCCGAGGCCCTTGCGATCGGCGAGTTCGTCGGCCTGCCGCACGCTCGTCTCGTAACGGCCGACGAGATCGGTGTCGCGTTCCGATTCGCTCGTCCCCGGCCGCCCACGCTCTCGATCTCGAGCCGTCGCAGCGCATGCCACAGCGCATCGCGCCGGTCGCGCGCGGCGGCAACCGCCTCGGTCGTGCGGAATTTCGCCCGCGGCCTCCAGCGTCTCGACATCCGGCCGCGATGTCGCGAAGCTCGGCCGCGGCCTCGGCCAGCCGTCGCACGGCGGCGTCCTTCGCGATCTCGAGCTTCTGGCAGCGCTGCTCGTGATCGTGGATTGTCTCGATGGTCGGGAAAGCGGTCGCGGCGAGAACCGTCGAGTCCAGCGCTCCAGCCCTCGAGCCGCCCCACGGCTTCGTCCGAGTCGCGGACGGCCTTGGCGCCCGCAAGCCGATGCTTGGCGAGATTCGCGGCGACGTCGCCGTGCTCGAGCCACCGCCTCGAGGAGCGACTCGGCGACCGCCGGGTCGGCGATCGCCTTCGAGACGCGCCATTTCGTCCTCGGCCGCGGCGAGAGCGTTCTTCGCCCGCGCGAACTCGTCCCTGGCCTTGTCGAGCTTTGTGCGCAATATGGCGCCGTCCCGGATCGACTGTACGGATTTTCGCAGACGAGCGGCTTGTTCGGAATCCTGTCGCTCGGCCTCGTCCGGTCCGAGAGCGATCCCGAGCGAGGCGACGAGGCGGCCGATCTCGTCGTCGAAACGGGCGATGTCACGGGCGAGCTTCGGCTCGTCGGCGACGCCTTTGAGATATTCGCCGAGCCTCGTCTGCAAGGCGCCGATCTCGGCGGCAAATCGCGTCAAGCGTATCGCTGGCCGGGATCGCGTCGAATTCGCGCGCGAGCGCGTCATGGGCCGCTCGAGCCGTCCCGACGGCGTGTTCCGCCGCGAGAAGGCACTCTTGCGCAGCTCAGCCTCTCCGCCTCGAAGCTCGCGGGAAGGTCCGGCACGTCCGCGAAGGCGGCGAGCTCCTGCGCGAGCCGATCGATCTCGATCAGGATCGGGCCGGCGCGGCGGATTCGCTCCAGACGGCTGCGGCGCTCGCGAATGGACGGCCAGCTCCTCGTTGATCCCGGCCTTGGCCGCGACCGCCTCGGCGAGCGCCTGTCTCGGCGGCTTGAAACTCCTCGTGACGCAGCGCCAGCTGGCGCTTGGCTTTTTGCGCGTCGGCGAAATCCTCGGCAGCCTGCCAGAGCGGCTTCTTGGCGGACTTCCGCGCCGGGCGTGCCGAGCGTGTCGAGCTCGGCTTGCAAGGAGGCGAGGACCCGGTCCACCCCGTCGAGCCCGCTCCCGGCCTCGAACAAGCTGCGGCCGAGGTCGCCGTCGTTCGCCATCATGCGGCGGCCGGCCTCGCGCAGGCGTTGATGATCGAGACCGAACATGCTTCTCGAAAGGCTGCGATCGGCATCGCCGAGAAACGGCACGAGCGCACCGTCGGGGAGCGGCGACGCCGTCTCCGGCGTGAGCAGGGTTCGGGCATTGCCCTTGCGCCGCTTGAAGGCGAGCCTTTCTCCGGCACTGCGAGACGATCGTCGCGCCGATCCTCAAGCTCTCGTAGTCGTGCAGGAAATTGAAGGTCGTCTGCGCCGGGAATGCCGAACAGGAGGTCGGCGATCGCGGACAAGGATCGTCGATTTGCCGGCCTCGTTGCGGCCATGGACGATGTGGAGAAGCACCTCGTCGCCGGCGAAGATCGAGGCTCCTGCCGGTGAAATGCCCATAGCGTTCGAGATGGAGCGTCTCGAACCTCATCGGCGCCGCTCTCCCGCGCCGAGACGATGGGCGAGGAGCGCCTCTGCATCGGCGAGAAGCTTCGCGAAGCGCTCGTCGCCGAGAGGGGTCAGGCCGACATCGTCGTGGGTCGTGAGGTTGGTCGGCAAGCGGCGTATCGCGTCGTCGAGGCCGACGCGGAGATCCGCGGCTTCGTGCACGTCCTCGCAGATCGCCCGAACGAGCGGCGCGAGATCGACGCGCGGCAGGGCTGCGTCGTCCGGATGCGCGGCCGGCGCTCGTCTCGATCAGGATCTTCTCGATCAGGATCTTTCCCATGGCCTGCTCGGCGAGGCTGTCGCATTCGGCCTCGAGCCGTTCGCGCTCGGCGATCAGCGCGCCATGGGCCGGCGCTCGCGCCGACGAGGCGAAGCCGCGCGGCGATCGCTCGGTCGTCGGCGCGGCGCAGACGTCGCCGCGAAAGCCTCGGCGACGAGCGGCAAGGCGTCCTCGATCGACGCCGCGCGGGAAACATCGATCCGAAGGTCCACCCATTGCAGGTCGTCGGCGGGGCAGTGCACCAGCTCCCGCACGCGGCCGCCTTCGACGGTTACGAGCGTGAAGCCTTTCTCGCCCGGCTCGTTGACATGGCGGCCTTGAAGGTTTCCCGGAAAGACCACCCAAGGGTCCTCGGCGAGCACCCGGCGTTGGTGCACATGGCCGAGCGCCCAATAATCATACCCCTTGCCGGTGAGGTCCTCGAGGCTGCAAGGCGCGTAGGTGTCGTGCCCGTACCTGCCGTCGGCGGACGTATGCAAGAGCCCGATGTTGAACCAGCCGGCCTTCGGCGGCGGATAGGCCGCGGCGAGATTCTCGGTGACGGCGCGGTCGGGAAAGCTCTGGCCGTGAATCGCGACGCCGAGATCGTCGAGCAGATAGGTCGACGGTCCCCGGCTGTCGAACTCGTGCACGTTGCGCGGGCCATGTCAGGTTGCGGCTGATGCGGCCTGTCGCATCGTGATTGCCGCGGATCATGGCGACGCGAATGCCGGCCTTGCCGAGGTCGGCGAGGCCGCTCACGAAGAAGAGCCCGGGCGTAAAATCCGTCAAGTCGCGATCGAAGACATCCCCGGCGATGAGGACGAGATCGACCGTCTCGCGGATCGCGACATCGATCATGCGGCGAAAGGCGGCTCGGGTCGCGGCGCGAGACGTCGTCCGCGCCGCACCGTGGCGGGCCCGCAGCCCGGCCATCGGGCTGTCGAGGTGAAGGTCCGCAGCATGGATGAAGCGCATGGAGGAGCCCGGCAGTCGGATCAGGCGAGCCTCGCGCCGCCGTTCGTGGCGCCGAATCGCGCGCCCTGCCGAAAGCTTAGGATCCTCGCCGGCATTCACCAAGGCGCCCGATTGCCCTGGACGCTGTGACGCCCCGCCGTGAGCCGCGCCGCTACTCGAATGCGAAAATCTTCCTCCAGTCGTTCTTCATGCTGACGATCACCCAGCCGTTCTTCTTCGCTTCGTCGTAGAGCGCCTGGGTGAAGGTGCCGACCTTGGTGTCGGGCAGCCCTTGCGCCGGTCCGTAGGCATATTCGCGCGTTGCATCATCGTGCAGCACGAGCAGCGCCAGCCGCGCGCCATCGCCGGCCGCGGTATATTCCAGCATCTGCGGTCGCCCGTCGAATTGCCGAAGGCGATGATCGGCCGGCGCCCGATCATGAGGTGGATGCCCTCCGGCTTGCCCGCATTATTGTCGTTCAGCAGCAGCCTCGGCTCCTTGGTCAGGATCGGCTTGCCGCTCTTGTCGTAGCCGTATTTTGTTCCGCCCGCCGTGCCGACCACCTGCTCGGGCGGGATGCCATAGATCCGCTCGGAATAGGCGCGCACGAAATCCTGGCCGCCGCCGGTGACGATATAGGTCTTGTAGCCGTTCGCGCGCAGATAGCTCATCACCTCGAGCATCGGCTGGTAGGTCAGCTCGGTGTAGAGGCGGTCCCAGCGCGGGTGCTTGGCGCTCGCGATCCATCTCGTCGACCTCGGCGCTGAACTCGTCCACCGTCATGCCGCTGAGCGTGGCGGCGAGGATCTTCTCGAGGTCCTTCATCGAGAGCTTCGCGATCGCCTCGCGATTGCCGGACAGCACGGTCTTGAACGGCTCGACATTCTTCAGCTCGGGCTTCCTCGCCACCACCGCGGGGACCCGGTCGAGGCAGTAGATCACCTGCGTATACATCGGGTGCGAGACCCAGGTCGTGCCGTCCTGGTCGAAGGTGGCGATGCGCGCCTCCGGCGGCACGAATTCGGGGCTCGCCGGGTCGGTGGTCGTCGTGACGAGTTCGACGATGGCCCGCTTGGCCGGACCGTCGTTCCACGAGGGCAGGGGGTCGGACTGCGCCTGTGTGCGAGCGCAAAGCAATAGCAACGCGAGGAACGCCATTGCCGAGCAATTTGCAAGACGAGTGCGAGGACGTCTCATGATGGCCTCCCGCGAGACAGGGGATGCAGCTTAGACGGCGACGCGCGAGGCGATGCCTTCGTCGATTTCCCCGCCGCGCCCTATTCGGGCGATGACCGACGACGGGGAACGGGCTCATCGGGTGGCGTGTCCTCGCCGGATACCTCGGCCGGTTGGACGACGACGACCCGTGCGGCCGCAAGATCGACCACCGGGACGATCGCCCGCGTGAACGGCAGGAGCAGGGTGTCGCCGCCATCGGGAGGCTCGATCTCGAGCAGTGGTCCGCCTCCGTAGTCGGGGATGGCGACGATGTGGCCGAAACGCACGCCGGCCTCGGTCACGGCCTCGAGGCCGATGAGATCGGCGAGGTAGAATTCGTCCGCGCGCGGGGCTCGGCAAGGATCGCGCGGGGCACGAAAAGGTCGAGGTGGGTCAGGACCTCGGCCGCGGACCGCGTCTTGACTCCGTGAAGCTTCGCGACGAAGAGATCGTCCTTCAGGGGGCGCAGGGCCTCGACGACGAAACGGCGCTCGGCCGTGCGTCGAGCAGTGGCCCGTAGCCGGCGATCGCGCGGGCTTGCTCGGTGAAGGAGCGGAGCCGCACCTCGCCCTTGACGCCGTGCGGCGCGCCGAACCGGCCGACGAGGATCATGTCTGTTGCGCCATGGCGGCCGAAGTGCTCTATGCGCGGGCGCGCCTTCAGGGCGTGGTCGGCCAGGGTCTTGCCGAGCGACCAGACCGCGCCCGGCACGCGATGGCTTTCGGCGATCACCGCGTCGAAGGCTCGCTTCGATCCAGTCGCAATCCGCTCCGTGATGACGAGCGCCGGCAGGAGCTTCACGGTGTGGTTGGCGTGGCCGGCGACCTGGATCAGGATCTTGTGATCCTTGAACAGCGGGATCGTGATGAGCTGGCAGAACAGGCCGGCGTTGACCGTTTCGAGCAGGCTCCAGGCCGCTTTCAGTTTCAGCGACTGCGGCGGTCCGAATTCGATGCCGATCATGAGACCCTTGCCGCGCACGGCGTGGACGAGTTCGTAGCGCCCGGCCATGGCCTCGAAGGCGCGCAGGAGCCGCGCGCCGGTTTGCGCCGCCTTCTCGACGAGGCCTTCGGATTCGATGACCTCGAGGGTCGCGAGGCCGGCCGCCATGGCGAGGTCGTTCTTGGCGAAGGTCGAGCCGTGCACCACCGCCCGGTCCATGCGGTTGAACACTTTCTCGAAAATCATGCTTGCGGCGTGAGCACCGCGCCGACCGGCACATGGCCGCCCGACAGCGCCTTGGCGAGCAGGACCATGTCCGGCTCGACGCCCCAATGCTCGACCGCGAGGAAGCGTCCGGTGCGGCCGAGGCCGGTCTGGATTTCGTCGGCGACGAACAGGTGCCATATTTGCGGCAGAGCGCCTGCGCGCCGCGCAGATAGAGGTCGTCCGGAATATTGACGCCCTTGCCCTGGATCGGCTCGACGATGAAGGCCGCGACGTCGCGGGCCGACAAGGCCGTTTCCAGGGCGGCGAGATCGTTGAAGGGAATCTCGACGCAGCCGGGAAGGAGCGGGCCGAACCCGTCCTTGAAAATTGGCGTCGCCGTTGAGCGAGAGCGCGCCATAGGTCAGGCCGTGAAACGCGTGGTCGCAATAGACGATGCCGGCGCGCCCGGTCGCGCCGCGCGCGAACTTGATCGCGGCCTCGACGGCCTCGGTGCCGGAATTGGCGAAGAAGACCTTGTCGAGATAGGGCGTGTAGCCGAGCAGCCGCTCGGCGAGCAGGCCCGCCAGGACCGACACGTCCATCTGCACGAGATTGGGCAGGTCGGCGTCGAGGAACCGAGACGAGCGCCTCGCGCAATGGCGGGATGATTGCGGCCGACGGCGAAGACGCCCCAGCCGCTCAGGAGGTCGAGATAGCGCGTCCCGGTCCGGTCGAAGAGATATTGGCCGTGGCCGCTGCGAAAGCCGACATCGTAGCCGATCGTCTGCAGGACGCGCACCATCATCTCGTTCAAATGCTGCTTGTGCAGCCGATAGCGCTCCGGCTCCCGCTGCGCGATCAGGGCGCTCGATGTCGAAGCTCCGATCGTCTCGGTCGGGATCGATCTCGTGCATCATCGCATCCCCGCCGCTCGAATATTGTCCCGAGCGATGCCGAGTTAGCTTCCCCGCGCGGGGCGAAAACCGCCGAGCCGTCGCGAGCGATCCGGACCGAGGCGCTCCGAGCGATCCGTCAGTCGAGACCGGAGGCGAGGGAGCCTCGCTCCGCGGAGTTGGGTGCGCGAACGCCGGCGTGACTCGCACGACGGGTTACTTCGCTTGCAGCACCTGCGCGAGTTCGCGGAACGCGTCCTGGCTCGGCCCCGACCGCAGCGACTGCGTCCATGGCCTCGTAGATCCTCGGGACCAGGGCGACGGCCTGATCGAGTTCGGCGTCGCGCCCTGGCCGATAGCCGCCCATCAGGCGCAGATCGCGCGTGTCCTCGTAGCGGGCGACGAGCGCCACGCAGCTTCAGGACGAGCATGTGCTGCTCGTCTGTCCAGGACGTCGTGGCGAGCCGCGAGATCGAGCGCAAGACATTGACCGCGGGAAGCGGCCCTGATCCGCGATCGCGCGATCGAGAACGACATGGCCGTCGAGCGTGCCGCGGATGGCGTCGGCGACGGGATCGTTGTGATCGTCGCCGTCGACGAGCACCGAGAAGACGCCGGTGATCGAGCCCTTGCCCTCCTCGCCCGGCCCCGCTCGTTCGAGCAGCTTCGGAAGGTCGCTGAAGACGCTCGGCGCGTAGCCGCGCGCGACGGCGGGCTCGCCGGCGGCGAGGCGCGACCTCGCGCGCCGCATGGGCGAAGCGGGTGACCGAATCGACGATGAGCAGGACCCAGTCGCCGCGGTCGCGAAAATATTCGGCGATGCCCGTCGCCGTCTTTGGCGCGAGGCGGCGCATCGCGGCGCTCTCGTCGCCGGTCGCGACGACCGTGACGGCGCGGGCGCGGTTGTCGGCCAGCGCGTCGTCGAGGAACTCGCGCACCTCGCGCCCGCGCTCGCCGACGAGCGCCGATCACCACCGTGTCGAAATCCTGCGAGCCGCGAGCATCGCGAGCAGGGTCGACTTGCCGACGCCGGAGCCGGCGAAGATTCCGATCCGCTGGCCGGCGCAAAGCGGCGTGAAGAGGTCGATGACCCGTACGCCGGTTCGTAACGGCTCCGCGACTCGGCCGCGCCGCATCGCCGGCGGCGGCCGGCGATCGACCGCGACCGTCTGGTCGCCGCGCGCAGCGGTCCCGCGGCGTCGATGGGCGCGCCCAAGGCGTTGATGACGCGGCCTTTCCAGTCGGGTCGGGGCAAGGCGCAGCGGCCGGCGCGCCACGCTGTCGCCGAGGCCGGCGACGAATGTCGTCTCGAAGCTCTTGACGGTCGCGCTGTCGGCGTCGATGCGCACGACCTCGGCGAGCTGTCGCCCCATCGGGATCGAAGGACACGCAGTCCCCGAGTTCAAGAAACGCGACAGCCCGAGCACCCGGGCGTGCGACGGCGTGACTCTCCGTGACCGATCCGCAAACCCGCACGAGCGCGGCCTCGTCGAGGGCCTGATCCACGACGGGTTCCGAGGGCGAGCGAGGCTGCGCGACGTCACGTCGCGGTGCCGAGGATCCGGATCGCGGATTTCAGCGAGGATTCGCCGCCTTCGAGCGCCGAGGCGATGTTTTCGAAGGTCCGCGACACGGTGATCAGCTTGGCGATTTCCTGAACGGGATTGACATTGGCGCCCTTCGAATAGCCTTGCGCGAGGCCGTTGCGGGAGAAGTCGAGAATCGGTGTCGCGCTCCCGTCCGACACGACGCCCGAATTGTCGTAGCGCCGGAGCTTCCCGCCGGTCGTCGAGGCAGAAAAGGCCGATGGCGCCGATCTGCTGCCCGTTCTGGGTGATCATGCCGTCTTGCGCAATGGCGACGGCCCGCCGTCGGGATCGAGCAGAATGGGGGCATTGCCGGCGTCGAGCACGGCGTAGCCGTTGACGCTTACCAAGGCGCCGTTCGACTGCATGCGCATACGGCCGTCGCGCGTGTAGACGGTCCCGGACGGGGCTTGCAACGCAAGCCAGCCGTCGCCCTGGACGGCGACGTCGAGCGGATTGTCGGTCTTGAGGGGAATTCCCGGTCGCGCGAGAGATAGAGGCTGCCCGGCGACACATAGGCGACGGGCCTTGCTCCCGTGCGCGAAAGCAGCGTCTTGAAGTCGACCTCCTCGGCGCGGTAGCCGGGCGTGCTCTGGTTCGCGACATTCGCGGCGATCGTCGTCAAGCGGCGTTCGAGCGCGACCTGTCCGGAGAAGCGTGACATAGAGACCGGACTGCATGTATCAGGAGCCTCCGAGCTTCAAGTTTGCGAGGCCGATCAGCAAGCCGGGCTGATCCCGACCGAGCCGTGCCGTAGGCCGAGGTTCCGCCGGCCGACCGCGTGTTGCTTCGCATCGTAGTTCGCGGTGAATCGCTCGATGAACTTTTGCAGCTTCGCGGGATTCTGCAGATCGTCGATCTCGAGGTGCCTGCCGATCAGCGTGGCCTGCTGATCGATCGACTGGTAGGACATCGGACGTGACAGGCCGAGGGCGGTCTGCACAACCTTCGAGCAAGGTCTTGTCGGCGAGGATGGCCGGTCTGCGCTCGTGATCGAGGGCGCCATGCGCTGGAAATAGAGCGCCATGCGTGCGCCCTCGTTTTGCTTGCCGGCGTTGGACTTCGAGCGTCATCTCGACATATTTGTCGACGGTGCCTTGGCGAGCGGCCGTCGTGGCTCGTCGTGGCCGGTGCCATTCGCCGCGAAATTCGAACGCCGCGGCCGCCAGAGCCTTGTAGCGCGCATCGTGCAAGGTGTTGGCGAGACTGTTCGAGCGTGCGACGCCTCCTTCGAGAACCTTGCGGATGAGCCCTTTCGCATTCAGCATGTCGCCGAGGCCGAAGGCGGTCATGACGTAAGTGTAGAGCCTGTCGTTCTTCAAAAGATCGTCGACGGTTTTCACCTTGCCGATCGTACCGAGGTAATATTTGGTTTCCCGTGCGACCGTCGTGTTGGCCGCCGTGCGCGTCAGGCTCTGCGCGTAATCGCGCGTGATCGCATTGAAATAATTGGTTGCCGTAAGCATGGGTCTCGTCCCTGTCCGGGTCTGCCTAATGTTTCAAGTGGGGCTTGCCCGGAGCTGATCAGCCGGCATCCGTCTCGCGCCGCCTCGATAGAGCGGAGACAGTCTGAGACCGAACCGTTCTCGAATTGCCTAGAACTGTCGTCGTTCCCGTCGGCGCTCACGCCTTTGAACGCGTCGAGAGAGCCACTTGCGTGCAATTGGTGGTTTGGAATTCAGCTCGGAGCAAGGACGGGTGTTTAACGATTGCGAAAGATCGGATTGCAACGGAGGTCGTCACTTGGGATTTCTCATCGGTATGATCGTCGCGGTCAGCTGCATGCTCGGCGGCTTCGCCGCGATGGGCGGCCACATCGCGGTGATCTGGCAGCCATGGGAATTCGTCATCATCGGCGGCGTCGTCGCTCGGCACCTTTATCGTCGCCAATCCGATGGCGACGATCAAGGACACCGGCCGCGCGATCGATGCAGGCGCTCGACCATGGCCGTTCCGAAGAGCGCGACTACCTCGACGTGCTCGGCGTGCTCCACACGCTGATGCGCGAACTGCGCGGCAAGGCGCGCAACGAAGTCGAGGCGCATGTCGACAATCCCGCCGAGTCGGCGATCTTCAAGAGTTTCCCGAACGTGCTCGCGAACGACGACCTGACCGATTTCATCTGCGACTATTGCCGTCTGATCATCATCGGCAACGCGCGAACCCACGAGATCGAGGCGCTGATGGACGAGGAGATCGAAACCGTCGTGCCGCAGACAAGCTGAAGCCCTACAGCTGCGCTGATCGATGGTCGCCGAGGGCCTGCCGGCGCTCGGCATCGTCGCCGCCGTGCTCGGCGTCGTCAAGGCGATGGGCGCGCTCGATCAGTCGCCCGAGCTGCTCGGCGGCTTCATCGGCGCGGCGCTGGTCGGCACGTTCGCCGGGATCTTCCTGTCCTACGCCTGGTGGCGCCGCTCGCGCAGCAAGGTCAAGGTCGTGCGTGAGCAGCAGTGCCGCCTCTACGTCATCGTCAAGCAGACGCTGCTCGCCTTCATGAACGGCGCGATGCCGCAGATCGCGATCGAGCACGGCCGCAAGACGATCTCGGTCGCCAGCGAACGGCCGTCGATCGACGTGGTCGAGAAGCGAGACGATTTCCGGCGGCCCGGACGAAGGCCGCCGCGGCGCCGGCACCGGCCGCGCGAGCAGGAGCCTAGCCGTGGAAGCCAAGTCGAAACCAACCGATCAGGCCGCCGACCAGCTGCTCGGCGCCGCCGGAATTTCCGTCGAACGCATGCCGATGCTGCATGTGATCTTCGACCAGATGGCCGCGCAGTGTTGTGAAAGCGTACGGCCCTTGTCCGCGGCGCCGGCGTTCTTCTCGGTCGATGCGATCGCCACCGAACGGATCGGCGATGTCCTCGACGCGTGCGAAAGCAATGTCGTCTTCGGCATCTATCCATGTGCAGGCATGGGACCAGCGGATTCTGATCGGCCTCGACGCAGATCTCGTCCTGACCTGGCGGAAGCGATGTTCGGCGGCGACGGCAGCGAGGCGCCGGGCAACGAACGTCGGCTGCTCTCGGGACTTGAGATCCGGCTCGCGCAGAAGCTCTTCGAGCTGCTCGGCGCGGCGCTGCAAGTCGTCGTTCGCGATCGTGTCCGAAACGCGTTTCAGGCTGGAGCGGGTCGAGACGCGGCTCGACTTCGCCGTCATCGCGCCGAAAAGCACCTTCGCCGTGACGGCAAGACTGAAGCTCCGGATTCTCGGTCGCGAGCGCAAGCTGGTCGTTCTCGTTCCGCAAGCCGGCGCTGAGCCCGATCCGCCAGGACCTCGCGCGCGACCGGTCGAGCGAGATGGCCGCGCGCGACCCGCGCTGGACGCGGCAGATCGAAACCGAGATCGGGCGCACCGAGGTCGCCGTCCAAGGCGTGATCGAAGAGCGCCAGTTCACCTTGGCCGACATCGCCGGCTTGAAGGTCGGCGCGGTGCTCACGCTGCAGGCCACCGCCAAGTCGCGGGTCATGCTCGAAGGCAATGCCGAGCCCTTGTTCTGGTGTCACCTCGGTCAGGCCGACGGATTTCTACACGCTTCGTGTCGATGCGCCGGTGGATCAGGAGCAGGAGTTCATCGCCGGAGGTCTTGCCGAGATGACCCGACGCGCGGATCGCGGGATCTGCGGCGCGGTTGTGCAGGATTCCGCCCGAGCCGGCGGAATCATGACAGCGTCGACCGTGCTGGAGACACACGAGCGCCGCTGCGCGCCGGCTGGCGCAACAGCGGATAACCCGTCGCGAGACGATGAGGTACGCAACAGCCGACGTTAGGCTCGAGGCGCGCTGGATCATTTCGGCGGTGCCGACGAAGGAGAGGAGGGACCGATGTCCGGGAGCAAGATCATGTCCGACACCGACGATATATCGCTCGGGGTCGATGCGGGCGACGGAGACGCGGCGTCGACACCGGCGCCCGGGGCTCGAAACCTCGAAACGATCCTCAAGATTTCGGTCGTCGTCCAAGTCGTGCTGGGCTCGGCGACCATGCCGGTCTCGACTTTGCTGAAGCTCGGGCGTGGCGCGGTGATTCCGCTCGACCACAGGGTCGGCGAGGCGGTCGATGTCATGGTCAACGGGCGGATCATCGCGCGTGGGGAGATCGTCGTGGTCGAGGATGACAATTCCCGCTTCGGCGTGTCCTTGACGGAGATCGTTTCTCCGTCGGCCCTGAGCATTTTCCAGGGAACCGGACCTAGTGGACCGACCGACGCTCGGTTCCCGAGCGTCGGGACAAGTCGGCCCGCGAGATCGAGCCGCCGGTCGATCGATTCATCTGACGGACGGGTATCATCCGTCGGAATCGATCGATGAGGTTCGCGTCGAGAAAATGCAAAGTTGCAATGATGTAGAGCGGCTTTCCGATTCGTTCATCCGCACGGCGGAATGAGCGGGGCTGCGCATCGCGATGATGAACCCGGCGAGCCAGAGGTCCCTGATAGGATCGGAGAAGGTCGCGGCGCTCCTGCTCGCCATGGGCAGGCCGCTCGCCAGCCGTCTCTTGAAGCATTTCGATACCGACGAGCTGAAGCAGATCACGCGGTCCATCGCCGAAGCTCGGGGTTGTGCCGGTCCCGGCGCTCGAGGCGCTCGTCGAGGAATTTGCGACCCAGTTCATACGCGGAGTTGATCTGCGCGGTTCGCCGAACGAGGTCGAGCAATTGCTCGACGGCGCCCTGTCGCCCGAGGAAACGCCGGCCGATATGGTCAAAACCACGTTCGGCATCAAGACGATCTCGTTTTCCACGACCGGGGGGTTGATCATCAACGGCTCGCGCGTCATCGCCCGGGGCGCGAACCGCCACCAGGATTATGCCTATGTGGGCGGTGCGGTCCCTATTTCCGGCCAGTACCGTGACGCCCTGAAACTCAAAGAGGGGGCGGGTTCAATTTCGTGCGTCTTTCCCACTACCTGCAGCACCCGTCATTCCTTGACGCATGCGACAAACTCGGCATCATGGTGCAGGCGAGCCTGGTCGGCTGGCAGTACACCACCGGTTATTCCAACACGACATTTTTCAATAATCTGAAACGCGACCTGCGCACCATGATCCGTTATTACCGCAACCATCCCTCTATTGTCTGCTGGGAATCGGTGATGAACGAGAGCACGCCGACACGGGCCTGGTGCGATACGGCCCAGAAGATCGCCCACGCTGAGTTTCCGACGAGCGAGATGTATACGGCAGGGCAGGACATGGGCAGTTGCGGCACGTCGCTCGGCATCATGGATATATTCCAGGCCGCTGTTCAGCAGTGTGGACGTACTACCAGCACCACAAAACCGCGGATCGTCTGTGAATACGGCCACTGGGAATACGGCGGATTCACGAGTACGATCCCTGATCGAGTCGATCGCGCTTGGAACGCCGACCGTCGCCACCGACGTCGGCGACGTCCGCTGGCTGATCGACTCGACCGGCGGCGGCATCTGCGTCCCGTCCGGCGACGACGAGGCCTTCTTCGAGGCCTGCGCGCGGCTGCTCGGCGACGCCGACCCTGCGGGGAGAGGTCGGGTGCTCGCGGAGAACGGTCGGATCGCCCACCCCTTCGACGCCCCGGTGATGGTGGGGCGCTACGACGAGGTCTTCCGCGCCTGTGCTCGCCCGGAGACGCCTCGCCGCAGCCCGAGCTCGAAGGCTTGAGGGTGGCGGGCAAGATGAGCCTGCGGGTCTGGCTCGCCTGCGACTGGTTCGTCAAGTACGTCTCTGGGCTCGCTCAGGGAGCTCGATCCAGGTCGGCTGCGGGTGTGGTCCTGCTGACGCGTGACCACGATCAGGAGTTCGGCAACGAGCTCGGAGCGGGATGCGCGCGTTCGTTGCCGCCCACCGCGGGCGGGACCCGCCAGGTCGAGCTGCATGAGGCCGGGTCCGCGATCCCCGCCGGGCTGCGGGACGCCGTCCCGGATCGCCGCGACTGCGTCGCGCCGTGGGCGCCCGGATGTCGTCCACCCTGCAGGACTCGGTCACCAACGATCTGCGCCTCGCCCTCGCCTCCGGCCTGCCACGGGCGCCGCTACGCGCTGACCGTGCATGACCCCGCCCCCCATCCGGGCGACGAGGTATCGCCCTGGGCGCTGCCGGAAGGTGCGGCGCCGAGCTGCGGCGACGTGCCTCGCTCATCTTCGTCCACTCCCAGGCCCTGGGCGAGGAGTTGGCGGCCATGGACGTGGTCGACACGCCGATCGCGGTGGTGCCGCACGGCGCCGAGGCCGCGACCTTCACGCTGCCACCGCAGGACCGGCTGCTCTTCTTCGGGCGGATGTCCTACTACAAGGGCCTCGACGTCCTGCTCGACGCGATGGCGGAGGTCTGGCGGGCGCCCTGAGG
>CAWHPE010000017.1:0-171822 GCA_963831185.1 uncultured Alphaproteobacteria bacterium | reverse complement strand
TGCCCGACAATCGGCCCTATCGAACTCGAAAGCGCGAACACAGCCCCGAACGCCACCGGGTTGATGCGGCCAAAAATGGTCCACGCCGCAACCGCCGAGTCGCCATAACGCGCCATCATAGCCGTCGTGAACGCATTCGCCGTGGGCGTTGCCAGATTAGTCACCACCGCAGGCACGGCAACGCGGAGGATCGGACCAGCATCCCTCATCGCTTGCCGCACGCTCGGCCGGTCCATCATCTCATGCGCCCGAACCACCCCGATGAGACCGACAGCGGCCACTCCCACGCGCGCCGCAGCCGACGCCAGCGCCGCACCAACGAGATCGAGCTTGAGCCCAAAAATCAAAATCGGATCGAGGGCAACGTTGATGACGGCCCCGGTCAGCGTCGTATACATCGCGCGCCGCGCATCCCCCAACGAGCGCAATATCGCCCCTGAACACATGCCAAGAGCCAAGAACGGCATCGAAGGCAGCGATATACGGAGATAAAGCACCGACAATTGGTGTGTCCGCCCCGTCGCGCCCAACCAACTCAACAATGTTGGCGTCATCAGCCACAACGTCACAGCCACCAGAACACTGACAGCAAAGGCAATCACGTGAGCGCTTGTTGCGAGCTGCCGCGCATGATCCCGCGCGCGGGCGCCGATCGCCGGCGCGACCACCGCTGTCGCTCCAATGGCGAGCCCGATGCCCATCGAAATCGCAAAGAAAAGTAGCGTGCTGGCATACCCGACCGCCGCCAGGATTTCCGTATCGCCAAGCAACCCGAGAAACAGCAGGTTCGCAAAATCACCAATAAAAATAGCCATCAATCCGATGGCGCCGGTTCCGGTCATCACCAGCACATGGGTCATCATCGACCCTGTCAAAAACCGCGGCGCTTCGGCAGCGCGTTGAGCACGCACGGTGCTGTCCGCCGCAGCCTCAGCACGGTCTTTATCCGCGCCCTTTTGGTCATGATCCATAGATGAGAACAATCTTCTGAAAGCAAAAAGCGACGGCAGAGCTGCCATTCCCAGTCACATAGCCGGGCTCTGTAGCACACAGATTGCCGCCGGAACTCAATTCTTCATGAGCCCCACTCAAGTCCCTGAAAATCAACACGAGAAGTGAGCTTCACTTTTTTTCCTAAGACACCGCTTGAAACGTCAGAAACCACTATCCATATCTGCCTCATGCGGCTCTGGTTCCTCCCCTGAACGAGCCACAGGACCGACAGTCGTGACCCCACTAGATGCGGGTGACCCTGGCGGTTAGGCGGCGGTCGCCCTCCCCCCCTCGCGCGACCGCCGCCACCATCTCATCCCAACTGAACATCGAAGGCTTCAAAGGCTGCGGCGACTCTTGATAGCGGCGGCCAGTGTGCCTTCATCAAGATAATCGAGTTCGCCGCCGACGGGCACGCCGCGCGCCAATGTCGAAACCTGCACGCCCGACGCTGTGAGCTGCTCACGCACATAGTGCGCTGTCGATTGCCCCTCGACCGTCGCGCTCAGCGCCAGCAGCACCTCGATCACCGGCGGCTGCGCGCGCCCCACCAAGGCTCCAATGTTGAGTTGGTCCGGCCCGATGCCGTCGAGTGGCGAAAGATGCCCGCCAAGCACGTGATAGCGGGCCGAAACGACCCCGGCACGCTCCAGCGCCCAGAGGTCACCGATTTCCTCGACAACCACGATCAAACTCGGATCACGCCGCTGATCCGCACAAATACTGCACGGCGACGAGGTATCGAGATTGCCGCAAGTGCTGCAGGTGACGATCTTATCGGCGGCGTCTTTCAGCGCCTTCGCCAACGGCTCAAGCAGCTCTTCCCGCTTCTTGATCAGCGCCAAACCGGCTTTGCGGGCCGAACGCGGGCCAAGTCCTGGCAAGCGTCCCAGAAGCTGAATGACGCGTTCGATTTCCGGACCGGCGATTTTCCGCGACATCGTCTCTCCCGCGCTTCGCACGGTGATCCCAATTTCAAACGGATCAACCGCTGCGACCGCTTACCGTGCCTGCCGCAAAAGCGCAATCACACCGCTCTTGACGTGCGTGGCTGCTGCGAACGCTCGCGCGTTTCACGGTACCCGATATAGAGTCCCGCACTGATGATGACCGCCGCCCCAAGCCATGTCGTCGGCTCAGGCCAGGCGCTGGTGATCAGATACCCCACCGTCACCGATCCGATCATCTGCCAGTAAGCAAACGGCGACACGATATTCGCCGGCGCATATGTCATGGCGCGAGCCACGCAATAATGCCCGAGCCCGCCAAGCACGCCCAGACTGAACAGTAAACCCGCATCACTCCACGTCTGCGGCATCGTCCAAACCGCCGGCATCCAGAAGCTCAGCACCACTGTCCCGACGAGGGCGCTATAGACCGCACTCGTCTCAGGCCGGTCATGCCCCGCCACCTTCCGCGTGAAGATCTGATAGATCGCGTAAAACGACGCACTCGCCAGAATAAGCAGCGACGCCCAGTGATACAGTTCGCCGCCGGGCTGCACCACGATCAGCACGCCGACGAAACCCACGACGACAGCCATCAGCCGCTGCCGGCTGACATGCTCGCGCAGCATCGGCCACGACAACAGCGCCACAATGAACGGCGCTATGAAACTGATAGAGGCCGCCTTTGCCAGAGGCAGATATTTGACGCCATTGAAGAAACAGAGCGTCGACGCCATCAGACACAGCGACCGCCCGATCTGGAGCTTCGGTTGTGTCGTCCGCACGATATCGAATCCGTACCGCGGAACAAACAGCATCAGAATAAACAACAGGTGCGACGCTGTCCGCGCCCACACGATCTCGACCGACGGAAACCGGTCACTCAAGATCTGAACCAGACCATTCATGATGGGGAATAGCGTACTGGCAAGGCACATGAAGAAGATGCCGAGAAGCACGCGCGACGATGTGGAGGCGGCCACAGGAGACGACACGGAGGTGAGATCCAATCGTTCTTTAGAAAATGCCATAACGGAACACTGCGCAGTCGTCGGCGACCCGGTCAACGCCGGAAGCCATGCATCTCCGCACCCTCAGCCGTGCCGCCTCCCAACAAACAGTCAGCTTGCCTAGGACAAGACCGTCGGCATCACCCACCAATCCGGTTCGAGCCGCTGCAGTTCAGTTGCCGCGCGGCGCGCATGTTCAATGGTGTCAAACACCGCAAAGCATGTCGGCCCGGCGCCGCTCATCCGCGCCCATCGCGCGCGCTCAAGTGCGCGAAGCCGCTTCAAAGCATCACGCACACCCGAAAAATTCGCCGCAGCAACAACTTCGAGATCGTTCATGCCATCTGCAAAATGCCCAACATGTGCATCGTCGGCATCATCCGCGACGAAGTCTGCGCCGAGCGCTCGAAACATCCGCGCCGTCTTATCCGCAGGCACGTCGCCCCGCGTATTGACCAGCACCGCCGCGACTTGAATGTCGTACGGTAGCTCAGTCAGAACCTCGCCGCGCCCTTCCATCCGGCACGCCCGCGACGCAAGACACACCGGCACATCCGATCCCAGACCGAGCGCTAGCGCATTCCAATTGACCGCATCGGCCAAATCCACATTGGCACGCCGCACCAGCCGGATCACCGCCGCCGCATCAGCGGACCCGCCGCCAAGCCCACCCGCCACCGGCAGCCGTTTCTCGATATCGACCGCACCGAGCGTCAGCCGTGGCTCGGCATCGCGCAGCGCCGCAAGCGTGCGTACCACCAGATTCTCGCCGCTGATATCACCCGCAAAAGGCCCCGACACGCGGACGCGCGCGTCCAGTCCCGGAAAAAACCGCAGCGTGTCGCCCACATCTGCAAACGCGACGATGCTATCAAGCGCATGAAAACCGTCGGACCGCTTACCAAGCACGCGCAGGGTCAAATTGACTTTGGCGCGCGCCACCTCTTCAAGCATCTGCGCCGCGCGCGGCATGGCTTGTCCCATCGACCTTAACCTTTTGCCATTGGTTCTGAAAAAACCAGGGATGAAAGCGTCGGCTATTCTTGCAGTCGATGCCCGTCACCGTGCAATGTGCGCCGCGACGCCTGAACCCCTGACGCACCGATAGCCAGTGGCACCATCCGGACAAGTCATAGCCAATTTGCCCCTGACCGCAACCAATCGCAATGATTGACGGCCACACCAAGGCCATCGCAACCAAAAGACACGTAGACCTCGAAGAGCCCAAGGAAGAGTGCAATGCTTCATACGCCGCGCAGCCGCCGTGGAATGGTTACATCGCCCCACCATCTCGCCAGCGAAGCCGGTCTGCGCGTCCTCCGCGAAGGTGGCACGGCCATTGAAGCAACCGTCGCCATGGCTGCCGCCCTTCCCGTCGTCTATCCGCACATGACCTCCATCGGCGGCGATGGCTTCTGGCTCGTCGCAGCGCCAGGAAAAGATGTCGTCGCCATCGACGCCTGTGGTGCCGCAGGCGAAAAGGCCACCACCGCATTTTATAAATCGCACGGCGACAAGACCATCCCATGGCGCGGCCCGCGCGCCGCCAACACCGTCGCCGGAACCATAGCCGGCTGGGGCGAAGTACTCCGCCTCAACACCGAATACGGCGGCACGTTGCCGCTGTCCCGGCTTGTCGAAGACGCTGTGTGGCACGCCGAAAACGGCTTCGCCGTCACCAAGAGCCAAGCCGACCTCAGCGTCGAGAAGCTGCCTGAACTCAAAGACGCGCCGGGCTTCAAAGAGCATTTTCTTATGAACGGTGAGCCGCCGCGCGAAGGCCAATTGATGAAGCTAGCGGCCCTAGGCCGCACCTTGAAGCGCATGGGTGAACACGGCACGGCCGACTTTTACACCGGTAGCATCGGCAAGGACATCGCGGCCGATCTCGCCAAAATTGGCTCACCCGTCACCGCTGCCGATCTCGCCCGCCACAAGGCCGAACGCAAGAAACCGCTCTCCGTCAAAGTCAAAGTCGGCCAACTCTTCAACATGCCGCCGCCGACACAGGGCCTCGCATCACTCATGATACTTGCCCTGTTCGATCGCATGCGCATCAAGACGGCGGATGACTTCAAGTATCTGCACGCCATCATCGAAGCCACCAAACAAGCCTTCATCGTTCGCGACCGCATCATCGGCGACCCCGCCTCGATGACCGAGGATCCAGCAGCCTATCTGGTCAAAGAGAAACTCGACGAACTCGCCAAGCGTATCGACAAAAAAGCCGCCCTGCCGTGGCCCGCGCCGATCGATAAAGGCGACACGGTCTGGCTTGGCGCCATCGACAAAAACGGCGTCGCCGCCAGCTTCATTCAGTCGATCTATTTCGAATACGGCTCCGGCTGCGTTCTTCCCGAAACCGGTATCGTTTGGCAGAACCGCGGCTCGAGCTTCTTACTCAATCAACCGGGGCCGCGCCAACTCGCGCCCGGCCGCAAACCCTTCCACACCCTAAACCCCGCACTCGCACGCCTGAAAGATGGCCGCGTCATGGTCTACGGCAACATGGGCGGCGAAGGTCAACCGCAAACCCAGTCGGCTGTCTTTTCACGCTACGCCATGCTCGGCGTGCCGTTGCAAGAAGCGATCACGCGCCCACGCTGGTTGCTCGGCCGCACCTGGGGCCAGGAGACGATGACGCTTAAACTTGAGAACCGCTTCGATCCCAAACTCATCAAGCGCATGGCCAAGGCCGGACACAACGTCGAGGTCACGCCCGCATTCGCACAAGCCATGGGACACGCCGGCGCCGTCGTCCGCCACGCAGAAGGCATCTTCGAAGGCGCCACCGATCCGCGCTCCGACGGCGCCGCCATGGGGTTTTAATCCGCAGGCCGAAGCTCACGCCCAGATAAAAAGCGAACGAGTAACAGCGACCGAACAGCGAGAACGCGCCCCATGCTCTTCATGGTCATCGAACGCTTCAAAGACGGCGACATGCTCCCGGTCTATCAGCGCGTACGCGATGAGGGCCGCGGCCTGCCGGAGGGGCTCAAATATATCGACAGCTGGATCGAGCCCAACTTCGCGCGCTGCTTTCAATTGATGGAATGCGATGATGCACGCCTGTTGCAACAATGGGTCCTGCATTGGCGCGGCCTCGGCGTCACCTTCGAGATCGTGCCCGTGGTTCCGAGCAAAGACACCCGCGACATCGTCGCCCCGCATCTCGCGAAGGAATAACCCCGACAATGCCAAATCCAGTCCTCGTTGAACTGACGCGCGCCGATCTGGTCGAAAGCGTCCACACCGGCGCACTTGTGGTTTCAGACAGCCGCGGCAACGTCACATCGAGCGTTGGTGACATCGATAGACCCATCTTCCCGCGCTCGTCCGTCAAGGCATTCCAGGCCCTCCCCGTCCTGCAGACAGGCACCGCCGCGCACTACGGTTACGGCCAGAAGGAAATCGCGTTTTTGTGCGCCTCACATTCCGGCACCGACGAGCACGCGCGCCTCGCCGCCGACATGCTCACCCGTGCAGGGCAGACGAAAGACGCCCTTGCCTGCGGCGCGCACGATCCACTGCATCTGCTATCCGCCAAAGATCTCTACAAACGCGGTGACGCGCCGTCCCGACTTCACAACAATTGCTCCGGCAAACATTCCGGCATGATCGCAACCTGCGTCCACTGCGGCGACGGCATTGCAGGATACTGCAACCTGCATCATCCCCATCAGCAGCGCATCGCGCGTGCGCTGCATGACTTCACCGGTTTTGATGTGACAAAGGGTCCCGTCGGCATCGACGGCTGTTCCGCACCGAACTGGGCCATCCCTCTGCGCAATCTCGCGCATGCCTTCGCGCGTCTCATGACATGCGACGGCCTCAACGCCGGCACGGCGCGAAACGCACGCACCATCACAGATGCCTGCATGGCCGAGCCATTCTTCGTCGCAGGCCCCGATCGCCTCGACACAATAGCCATGCAGAAATATCCCGGCCGCATCCTCATGAAAACCGGCGCCGAAGCCGTCTACTGCGGTGCGTTCCCGGAAAGCGGCCTCGGCTTCGCGCTCAAGATCGACGACGGCAACACGCGCGCCTCCGAAGCCGTCATGGCCGGCCTCATGCAATCACATCTCGCAATCACCGAAAACTTTGGCCGCCTTGGCACGTTCAAAAACTACGCCGGCGTTAACGTCGGCGAGATCAGACTGACGAGCGACGCATTGGGTGCAATTGCGTTACCAGCGCCTAATCGGTAACGGTAGTCCACAAACAATAAGACATGAGAGCCGAACCGCTCCCATGCTGGAACCTCGCATGACCGATCAAGCACCCCGGCGCCGTCTGTTATTTGCGACAGTATTCGTGCTCTTCGCACTACCTACATTAACGGTGATCACGCTTTCCCTGCTGGCCGCTATCGTTGGTGCAGGAGCATCAATTGGATCGGTCGCGACCTCAATCCTCGATACGATTGGCAGCGCCGGTGCTCAAGGGGAACCTGCAATTAACATTGTAGTTTTGCTTTTTGGTCTCAGCTTGGTCGCTCTCATCGTCACCTCAACCATCGCGATAAGTATTTTCCTAACGTTAAGCTATGAATATATGCGCTCGCAGCCAATGCAACGGGCAGCCGCCGTATCACAAGTCAAAAAAGGGCTAGCCTGGGCAGCGCTTCCGCTAGCTTCAGGCATAGCCATCGCCGCAGGCCTTTTGTTGCAGCGATCCGATCCGATTGCTGGACTTTTTGCGTTAGCGATCAGCGGGCTCCCACTTGCGCTGCCAGTTGCGATACTGTGGCACCACATTTTCCGTAACACCGCATAATCAAGATCAGACGCACGTTGCCCGATGCCAAGGCCCTTACGCCATCTGAAACCCGGGTGTCGATTTCATCAGCGCGACTTCTTCATCGCTCATCACTTCTGCCACGCCCTCAAACAGCGGCGACGTCAGATAACGTTCGCCCGTATCCGGCAGCATGCACAGGATGACCGACCCGGGCGCTGCCTTTTCGGCGACCTGCATTGCCACCGCAAACGTCGCGCCGCCAGAGATCCCGGTGAAGATGCCTTCCTTCTGCGCCAATTTCCGCGACCATTCAATTCCGGCCGGGCCTGTGACGGGAATGAGCTGATCGTAGTATTTCTTGTCGATGGTTTCCTGCAGCACGAGCGGAATGAAATCCGGCGTCCAGCCTTGAATCGGATGCGGTTCAAACGCCGTGTGCCCGATCGCAGGCGCGCCGTCCGCCGTACGCTCTTGCGGCTTGCCGCTGCCAATCAACTGCGCATTGGCCGGCTCACTGAGAATGATCTTTGTTTCAGGGCGCTCCTTGCGCAACACACGCCCGACGCCGGTCACCGTGCCGCCCGTGCCATACCCCGTGACCCAGTAGTCGAGACGTTGGCCCTTGAAATCCGCGACGATCTCGCGCCCCGTCGTATTCTCGTGGATTTTGGCATTGGCTTCGGTTTCAAACTGCTGCGCGAAGAACCAGCCGTTCTGATCGGCGAGTTCTTTTGCCTTCTGATACATGCCGACCGCCTTCGCACTCTTCGGCGTCAAGACAACTTTCGCGCCGAGGAAACGCATCAGTTTACGCCGCTCGATGGAAAATGTTTCAACCATCGTGATGACGAGCGGATAGCCCTTCGCCGCGCACGCCATGGCAAGCCCGATGCCGGTGTTGCCGCTGGTCGCTTCAACCACGGTTTGGCCGGGTTTGAGTTTACCGCTGCGCTCCGCTTCTTCGATGATGCTCACCGCTAAACGATCTTTCACCGACGACGCAGGATTGAAAGACTCAACTTTGACGTAGAGCGTGACGTGCTTCGGAGCGAGCGTATTGATCCGTATGCACGGCGTGTCACCAACCGTCTCCAGAACGCTCTCATAAACCCGGCCGCGGCCTTCGGTCGTGCGGCTTTGCGTCGTCATCGTGTGCCCTTTCCGGTATCGGAGAATTCGCCGGATGGTGCCTGAAACTGCGAACCAAGGAAAGTTTGAAATACGATCCTAAAATCCCTGCGCAGAACGAAACATTCGGCTACGCACGATCAGTCCTGCGTAAATGTCTGCCTGAATTTCGCGATTATGGAGTTTTCAGCGATGCACCCGCAGCGTGATCCGTGATCATCTCGATTGCTGCAGAAAGACCGCCATCACCACCAAAGGCCGCCTTAGGAATAAAGAGTCCGAGGATCGGCTCGAACCAGATGATCAGGACATCGTCGACGATCTCCGTGCCTTGCACGACCTTCCATGAATACCGCTCTTCGTGCATCTGGCCGCGCACCACGATTCCATCCACATCAAGTTTCAGCGTCCTCGGACCAAGAACCACGCCCTCCGGTCGTACCGACTTGTTCGAAGCGAACTTTTGCCACTGCATGAGATAGTAGGTCAGCAGAAGCCAGGCGCCGAGGCTTCCGATTGCGAACGAAAGAGCATGCCTCATATCAAAGCCGCGCGCCACCAGCCACGGCCCGGCGACGACAAACGCCAACACCAGCACCAGCCACATCATCATCGTCCCGTAGCCGGACCCTTTTGCAGCACGGCGCATGTTCTTTTGCGCAGCCAGCACATACGTCGACCAGTGCGACAGGTCAGAAACATAGGAGATTTCCAAGATCATACCCTCATTCTAGTCGAGATCGAAACCAAGCCGCACCGCGCCGCAATGCCGGCACACGCAAAGGCACCAAAGCTCAGTCGATTCTCTATCACGCAATCTTCAGCAATATCGTTCTCGGCGGAGCAGAACCCAGATCGAATCATTCGCCGGTCGCCTCGACCTTCGCCTTTAGCCCCGCCAACCCAGCCTCGAAATCGCGTCCGACCATTCGGTCCATATCGATCACAGTCTGCATCATCTTGGCAAAGAGTGGCGCCCGGCCTTCCATGGTCCAACTCACAGTCGTCCCGGTTCCTGAGGGTTCCAGGATAAAGTCGATGCGATTGTCGCACGCCATCGGTCTCGACATCTGCAGGCGCATCTCGACATGCCGGGGCGGCGTTACGTCAACGATCGATATCTGCCCAGTCCCGCTCTTGCGGCCGTCAAACGCATAGACCGCCCCGGCACCCTGAGCCGCACCCGAATAATGCCCTTTGGCCGCTTCGTCACGCAATGCAAAGGGGTTCCATGTGTTCATCGCCTTGAGATCGGCAATCAAGGGATAGATGTCTTGCGGCGGCGCAGTGATGGTGATCATTCGCGTCACGCGAAACATATCTGGCCGGCGCGATGCGACGAGCGCGAGCAGCGCCAATGCGAGCACCAGCGCAGCCGCAATCCAAGCAACGATCCACATCCTGCGAGCCTCCTGTAGCGATTGCAGAACTATTTCGTGCACGCGCGCAATGTGCAAGGGCCGTTACAGGTGCACGCAAATCTGTGGGCAAAAACTCGACACCCCTAGCTCGCGATGTTCCCGTCCAAAACCACATGGTGGAATTTTGTTTCCCCCAACAGATCGGGCCCGACGAGGGTCGCGTGATCCATCGCGCGGATCGCACCATCGCGCGCGCCTGAGATCAAATTCTGCGCCACCAAGCAGCGCCCGGCGCCAGCAACTGCCGTCACACCGATTCCAATCCGCGCATCGCGCACCAAGTTCCCGGTCGCCACCACGTCGCGCATATGCCGGCCCCAGCCGATCAGCAACCCTGACGCAGCAGCACGTTCGATCACGTTGCCACTGACCGCCGCATCTGCTTCGACCGCGATCCCGTCGCCGCGCGTATCAACCGGCTCATGGTCGCGCCGGAACACGTTGCGGATCAGGTTGCCTTGCACCACAGCGAGGCGTCCGCCCGCGTCAAAATTTGTCACCGCGATGCCGCAAGCCGCCGTATCGATAATGTTGTTGGCGATCACCGCGCCTTGAAACCCGAACTCCGCATAGAGCGCAACTTCGCCGATCGTGGCCACCTGATTGCCCAGCATCTGAATGTTGCTGGCCGCATTGCCGCGCACCGCCGAGTAAGCGCAATCTGTGAGGCGGCACTGCGCCACCGAAACGCCGCCGGCACGAAACACGTTGATGCCGTTACCGTATTCGCCCGTCCCGCCTGAGACATTTCCAATGCGCTCGACCGTTGTCGCAAACACCCGGGATCCGTCGGCGCCAACCGCCGAACGCCAGATCAGGATTCCATTGTCCATCGCGTCATGAACCCGGCAATGCGCAATCTCAACCGCGCCCGACGCTGTATCGGCATCGAGTGAAAAAAGCCCTGCCCCCTTCACCGCCGCAATCGTCGTGCGCGTCACCCGCCCCGCCACGCGCTCGAACGCAATGCCATCACGCGACGATTGCCGCACCACGCAATCGTCGATCACAACATCACGTGCGTCACTCAATTGCACTAATGCGCGCACACGTGCGCCATCAAGCGGCAACATCGCCCCGTCGAACACCAGACCCGTGAGTCGCGCACCATGTGCGCCGGCACCTGACACAAACGTGCCACCCCCGGCGTAACCGAGCACAGTCGCCCCCGCCTGCCCCTCGATCCGCGTCCCTGGCCGCAGCGTGACGTCACGCGCAAGGTAGGTGCCGGGCATCAACGCCAGCGTTAACCCATGCGCCGCCGTTTGATCGATGGCCGCCTGCAACGCGCGCGACTGATCGACCGTCTGTGACGGCTGCAAACCAAAAACCGTAGCGTTAACGCGCGCCGCATCGCCGCGATGAGCGCCATTCTGAGACGGCGTTTGTGCCAATGCGCGCGCACCTGGAAAATTTGGCGCCAGAAGTGCACCAGCCAGCCCTGCGGACACCACCCCTCGCCGCGAAAACGTGCGCTGTACGGTCATCCTGAGGGCTCCTGAAAAGGGGACGCTTCCCCCTCAGTCCCAGCCTGCAATCTTCGTGCAACGGGCCGCGCCCATCAGAGCGTTAAAGAATGCGGTTAAGAGCCGGACCGTTGAGCCGCACCGGTTGCGCTACGCAGGCGCCGATGATTTCGAGACCACCCACCAGCGCGTCACGCCACGACAGCGGCGAATTCGGTGCGGTCCGCAAATAGCGCGCATCCGGCCTCATCCGCGCCTGCACCAGCGCCGCCGGCACATGCACGAACCCCACGCGCGTCAGTTCCGGATGCTGCATCTCGACGTCCAGCGTGAAATGCAGCGTGCGATTGCACAGATACGTTCCCGCATCATGTGACGCGAACGCGCGAATCCCGCGCCGCCGCAAGCGCTGCACAATCGCCGCCGTCGGCACCAGCGACCGTAGCGCCGCCGCGCCATCGTCATCGATAATTTCGCTCTGAGGCATCTCGCCCGCCGCATCCGGCGCCCAGGCGCAGGCATTCACCGCCCGCGTTTCGATTTCAAAGCCGCGTGCCCGTGACGAAACGCCGAAATGCAGCACCACATCCGGCCGGTGCTCCGCCAGCAATCGCTCAGTCCGCGCGGGCGCCGTCAACCACTCCGTCGGCAAGATATCGGTCTCGAACACAAGTCCAGGAAAATGCACGCGCGCCAAGGAAGCCAACCGCGGCACCAACAGCATCGTGGCATTGAGCGGCACGCCCGGAAACGGACCAAACCCCGTCAAAAGCACGGTCGTGCGATGCATCTGACTGCTGATCTCCGTTGCTAAAGCACCACCGCGCGCGGCCTCATCAAACCCTGCCCGGGGCCTCGAAGGCAAGCCCCATGGCCTCGAGCATTGCCGCGACCGCAAGCGGCGCTGTCGTAGTACCTGCACGGACATCCGCTTCGAGCGCCAACCGCTTCTGCGCGATCTCTGGCGTCCGGTCTGCCAGTGCCATCAAACGCTCGCTCAGCATCGACCGCATCCATCCGACCGCCTGCGTTCGCCGCCGCGTTTCGAACGCACCCGCCGCCGTCATCCGCGCGCGGTGCTCGCTGATCGTCGCCCATAGTTTGTCGAGACCGATGTTCTCGCGCCCCGACATCGTCAGCACCGGCGGCGCCCAAATCGCGTCCTGCGGCGTCAAGATATTGAGCGCCCCTTGATACTCCGCCGCCGCGTGCGTCGCGCGATTGACGTTGTCGCCATCGGCCTTGTTGATCGCAATCACGTCAGCAAGTTCGATGATACCTTTTTTGATGCCTTGCAGATCGTCGCCACCGCCCGCCAGGAGCAGTACGACAAAAATATCGACCATCTCCGCAACTGTCGTCTCCGACTGTCCAACGCCGACCGTTTCGACGATCACCACGTCAAATCCGGCCGCCTCGCACAGCGCCATCGTCTCGCGCGTCTTCTTCGCCACGCCCCCGAGCGTCCCGGATGACGGCGACGGACGGATGAACGCACGGTCGGATTGCGATAGCCGGTTCATGCGCGTCTTATCGCCAAGTATAGAACCGCCTGTGCGTGTCGATGACGGATCGACCGCCAACACCGCCACACGCTTACCCGCGTGCACGAGATTGATGCCGAACTGATCGATGGTCGTCGATTTGCCCACACCAGGCACACCCGTGATGCCAATCCGGTGCGCCCGCCCCGTCAGTGGCAGGATCGACTGCAGCAGCGTCTGCGCCTCCGCCTGATGCGAAGGCCGGTTGCTTTCAATGAGCGTAATGGCACGCGCGAGCACGGCGCGGTCGCCGCGTTTCAAGCCGGCCACATAGTCGTCGATGCTGAGAGGTGCTTTCGCGGAGGTCATGGTCCCGCCTAGCACGGCGGCCCAAATGGTTCAACGCAACCAACGGCGTCCGTGCAGCGCCATTCCGGCAAGCGGAGGCACCTTGAAACAACCGCGAGTAAAGCAGAAAAATTGGCGGAGGGGGTGGGATTCGAACCCACGATACCCTTGCGAGTATGCCGCATTTCGAGTGCGGTGACTTCAACCACTCGACCACCCCTCCAGCCGGGCCTCATCAGAGCGCCCCGCAGTGCGAGGAAGACGCCCGAACAAAGCCAGAGACCCGCGCCAGTGGTGGGCGCGGCTCAATGCGCCGGTTGATTACCCCCAATCCCGCCCGCTGACAAGGGCCAAGCCGCCGCTGCGCCAAAGCCCTGCTTTCCGGCTCCTCCATCCGTCAAAAATGACCCCGCCCAAGACCGCGCGTCGTCGTGGCCGCTATCACCAAGCCGCCCCGCGGCTAAACAAAAAAGACCCTCTCTCCAGACGCGCGGAGAGAGGGTCATAGATGCAGCATCCAGCAGCAGTTGCCCGCCGCCAAACTCAGAACTTACCGATCGCGTTCAGGAACACGCCGCGGTGGTTGGTATTGAGGTTCGTCAGATCATCCGAGAACTTCGTAAAGTTGTAGCCAACGCCAAACTTGAAGTTCTCACCGAGGTGCCGGTAAACGGCCACCAGTGCGCCCACCTGCCGGTCCTCAGCCGTGCTGACCTCGAGCATTCTGAGTTCGCCGACCAGATCCCATTCCTTCAGCACGTGCCAATCCGCACGCCCAACCAACAGCTGCGCTTTGCTGTCGAACCATGGCCCGTGCACAGAGTTGTCGCGCACTTCGCCAAGACGGAAGGCGTATTTCGCACCCAGCGTCACCCATTTCGTCACGTCGTAAGCCGCGTCCACCGACAGCACATGGCTGCGCTGTGAGTAGTCACCGACGCCCGCGACGCCGATCCGCTGCCCCGGCGACGGGAGATCGTAGAAGTAGGTATACTTGAAGAGTGCATTGAGCCGGTCATTGTTGACCGGACGATAGGCAAAGCCAATCACGCCCTCGAGGTAGTCGCCGCGATAGAAATCGCCCTGCGTCGATGTCGAGTACGACCCATTCAACTTACCGATGAAGCGCCAGTCCTGGTCGACCTTCACGCCGAGCGCATTGGTCATCAGGTATGTATCCCGCACGCTCTCTTGCACGCCGCGTGTGATATCGTCATGCCGGAACTCATACTTGCCGGTGAAGACCAACCCCTCGTGGCTATAGCCGAGCATACCACTGATCGCTGTCCGCTTGACGTCACCCGCATACGGATCGCTGATCCGGCCGGTTTCAAAAGCAAGCCCCGTCTTCCAGTGCTCGTATGGGACAAAGTCGAGTCCGAAGGCATGCGTCAAACCAGAAAAGCCGCCGCCATGCTTGACGCGCTCTTCGCCAAACACCGAGAAGCTATCTGAAAAACGGTGCCGCGACCCTGCTGCGAACACGCCCGCACCGCCTCGGCTGATGATGTCCGTCCGGTCGGGATCATAAGCGTAATTCAAATACGAGATACGCTTCTCGTCGATCTTGTATTCGATGCCGGCCTTGCCGCCGAGACCGCCGCTGCCGGTGGAAATTTCACCAAGCAGCTTGGTCTTTTCATCGATGCGTTGCGTCGCGCCGACCCCAATACGGTTCGCAGCGTCACGCTCGCCGGAGCGGTCGACCGTCACCTGACCAATCACATATCGCGTCCAGTCCGCATTCGAATCGTACTCGATCTTCGCCGCCACATCCGCGCGCCGGCCACGTTGGTTCAAGATCGGGCTCGCCGAGAGGGCCGACACGCGATTGTCGTCCAGTCGCGCCCCGATCGTCCCCTTCCAATAGTCGTCGAACTTGTACGTGAAATTCTGTTCGGCCGCAGTGTAGTTGCGGAACTCGTCGCGCTTGTCGTCAAGTTTCGTCTTGCCCGACCAGCGCTCCGAAAGTTTCATCGCCGAGATGATACCCATCTCGCGGCTTGCACGCGCAATCGACAACTCACCGGGGCCGGAGTAATCGCGGTCCTTGTCTTTCCAATAAGCCGCAATGCGCCCTTCGGTGCCGGCAAACAGCTCGCTCATGTCGGCCGCCGCTTCGATCCGCTTCGCCCATGCCGGCGCCCCTGATGTCTGGCGCGTATCGAAGGTAAAGCCACCGTCGATTGAGACATTCTCGCCGCTGCCAGGTCCGCTCGACCGAGCCGCTTCGAATTTTACGTATGTTCCAGGCTTCGCGCGGATCGTGACGTCGGCGCCCCCGATCGCGAGCTTCTCACCCGGTGAATTTTGGTCATACCCGGTCACGCCCACTTGCACATGATCGTTGACCCAATAACTACCGCGGCCACCGACAACGCGATCGCGGTTGGCACTGAGTTCAGGCGCATATTCATAGTGCACGACCATGAATTGCTCGGTACCGCTCAGCGCGCCTGACTGCACGACGAAATCGTTCTCGCCCGTCGACGACAGCGGCATTTTCAGCAGCACCCGGCCCTGCAGATAATTGATGTCATAGTCCGTCGTCGGCGTCAGCGGCCGCGTTTTGAGCACAAGCCCTGTCACGCGATCGCGCGCCTCGACCGTCACACGCTCTGAACCCATCGTGATATTTTGCCGGCGCAGATAATAGAGCGATCCACCCGTCCCACGGAACACGTCCCGCGCACCCAGTGTCCCAGGTTCAGCGGCGAAACCTTCGATTTGTCCGCGCCGCTCGCCATATTGCGTCGACTCGGCCGTCTTGGTCTGTGCCCGCGCACCATAGAGGCCGCGCTCGTAACGCACATATTCAGTGCCGGTCACTGTTGTCTTGAAGTTGCCCCAGACGATATTGCTATCGCCGCGCTCGACCCGCACATAAAACTTGCCGCGGGTCGGTGCATCATCCACCAGCGTACTGTCATCGCCATAAACCGGATAATACCGGTTCGGATCGAGGTTGCGCAGCAGATAGCGCGGATCTTTGCTGTCGAAATTCGAGAACAGATGCCGGAAGGGCTGATCGCGCGTATCCGCTGCCGCCGTCAGCAGCGTGCCCCCGCTCACCTTGCCCTTGAGATAGAATGCCAGACGGCCGTTGACGTACACCTCGTTCTTGAATTCATCGGCAGCCGCCGGCTTCAAGATATCCGCAGGCCCGCTGGTCGTTCCCTTCCCGACCGTCAATTCCGCCAGGCCAACGTAGAAGAAGTCATGCGTCGGAATCGTCGCACTGCGTGCAAACGACGTGACAACGCCCTTCTTGTCCGAAATCACCACATCGACCTTGTGCGTCCCGGGCGGCAAAACCTGCCGGATCGCAAAATCGCCTTTGCTGTCGATCGGCACCGGCAATCCCATCACGGTCACTTGATGCCCGGGCGGCACATCGCGCCCCGAAACCAGCACCGTGCCGCCGGCAATCTGAATATTCCGCACCGACAGTGCATCGCCGTTATAGACCGCGCTCAGTTCGCGGCCATCGAGTTTGCCGCCGCGCACTTTCGCAATATCGAGGATCTTCGCCGACGTTTCGTCGAAGTTGCCGCTCTCATCGTAGACGCGAAAAACGTATTTGACCTCGTCACCCACATCAGCAGGCACAGTCCACGACGCCGACGGACCATTGAGCGGAATGACGGCAAGTGGCGTCTGACGCGTCGTCATGCCTTTAGCAAATACACGGATTTCACCGCGTACTAATTGCAGCGCATAATTCGAATAGGTGGCAAACACCACGCGTCCGCCTGCCAGAGCCGCATCCGGGCCAGCAACGACGTTCAACCGCGGCTCGAAATCGAGACCATCGTAACGCACTTGAATATCCGCGCGCTTCAACGCCAGATCAACGCACCGCTGGCTGTCCGCCACGCTTCGGCCGGTTGTTGCGCTCGCCGGCTTACCGTCGATTGAGAATGAAAAGGGCGCCGCTGGACCACCTTTGTCACGGCACGCCGCATCATGGGCTGATCCGCCCGCAGTCATTGCCTCCGCATTCGGCGGCACGCCGCGCACGCGCCCGCTGCCCTGCCCCTCGGCAAACGCCGGCGGCGCGCTGAGCGACAGCACCCCTGCAAGTGCCGGCAACAGCAGAAATCTCAGATGATGTGATTGCGGCAACGGCATTGTCGTAAGTCCCATGGGAGTGATCGACGTCTCTGAAATCACCAGATCCGTCCCCGGCTTCCGGCGCCGGGTACACACACACAACACGCAACAACACCGAACGAGACAGGCGGCGGACTATCGGCCCGCGCGCCGCTCGAAGAACACTTCCGCTTCGATCACCAACTGATACGCGCCACCGATCCGCTTCCAGCCATCGAGGATTTGCGCCTCGACATCCTTCATGCGTTGATCGGCAAGTTTGACGTCTTCCTGCGCACTTCTGCGGTATCCGATGCGCAGCACTGATTTCTCTTTCTTGAGCGCCGCCAGCACCTGCTCCAGCCCTTGCGCCCACTGCGCCTTGAGACGCGTGCTGCCAGGCTCGAAGGCACCTTCCGTCAGATCCAGACGCGCGACACGCGAGGTCGATGCACCGAAGTTAATCTTCGCCATCTTGCCCTTCGTGATGCGGATCACGCGCGGGTTCTCCGTCGTCAGGCGATACCCCGTTGGCAGCGTCCGCTCGTCGAGCTTGAGGATGAAGTTCGTCCCGCGCTCGCTCTCAGGAATATCCGCACACGCGATGTGATAGCGCCCTTCCGAGTCGGTCGTGATCAACTGACCGCGCACCGTCGCCAGCCGGACATTCGCAATACCGCGCTCGTTGTCGTCTTGCGCACCATCCTGATTCCGGTCGTCGAACACCTTGCCGATGATATCGGTACAATCGAAGGTCGGATCGCCCACAATGCGCACCGTCGCGCGGCCGACGTTCGAGATCACTGTTCCAGCCGTACTTCTGATGAAGGCATCGTTGGTAAATTCACCCGCGCCGACGCCGGACCCGACGATCAACAACAACTTGACCACGAGAACACCGTTCCCCGGTACAGTGACGTTGGTCCAGCTGAGTTCGCGGCCCGCGATCGCAGGCTCACGCGGCACACCATCAACCGTGGCCGAACCAGCCCGGTATTTGAAGCCCGCCGGGATAACGTCAGCGACGGTGAGACCACTCTGCGGGAACGATGTGGTACTGCGGATCGTAATCGTATAGGGCACGATTTCGCCAACACTCACATCCGCCTTCGGCGTGGTCTTGGTCACCGTCAGCGGCGAACTCGCTGCAAACAGCACCGGTGCCACGCTTTCGCGCAAAGCGACCGCAGCAATAGGCGTGCCGTCGTTGAACACCGTCGACGCGATGACCTTGTTCTCGAACAGCGGCCCCGGCGGATTTGGTCCAGGATTGAACACGATGTCGAACGTGATCGTAATCACTTCGCCCACATCGAGGTCTTCACCCGGCCCCGTCAACAGCGACGGATTCACGGACGTACCTGTGAACGTCGGGTTGCCGGTCAGCAACGGTCCGCGGCGGCTCGAAACCACCGTCCCCATCACGGCATTGAGAACCTGCGATCCTGTCGGAATCTGCGCCTGATAGTCATCAAGCAACGACACCTTCGTGAGGTCGACATTCCCGGTATTGGTCAACGTCACCTGGAACTTCTGCGTGTAAGTCCCGTCGGGATTAGGCGTCGCAATCGACGTCAGCGCTGTCGTCTTGATAGTATAATCCGGCTTCTGCACCGCGTTGAGCGTGAACACCACCGGCGACGACGAGATCGCACCCGACGTTGCCGTCGCGGTATTCACCACCTTGCCCGTATTGATGTCAGCTTGCGTGATCGTGTAGTTGCCCGTGCAAACGATCGTCGCGTTGGGCGCAAGACCACCAGCCGGCAACGCCGGGCACGTAGACGCTCGGGATCTTGTCGTCGGCCACCGTAACGGCCGTCGTCAAAGTCACGTTACCGGTGTTCCGCACCGTGTAGGTGTACGGCACCACCGTGCCGGCGGTTTCATATCCCGTCGATGTCGAAGACTTCACCAAGCCGAGCGCTGGCGTCTGCGACGCAGGAATTGTCAGCGTGGCTGTTGGCGTCGTCACCGTCCCGCTCTTCGCGGATGCGATGTTGGTGATGCCGCCCGCGTCCACATCGGCCTGCGTCGTCGTATAGGACGCCGTACAGGTGATGAAGGCCGCCGGAGCCAGCCCGCCCGCCGGCAACGCCGGACACGACACGCTTGCGATCTTATCGTCCGTGACGGTCACGGCCGAGGTCAATGTCGTATTGCCGGTATTGGTGACCCGATAGCTGTAAGGGATCACCACGCCAGCAGCCGCGAACGATGTCGTCGTCGATGTCTTTGCAATCGCCAGTGCCGGCGTCTGCGTCGCTGTGATCGACAGCGTCACCGTTGGCGACGTCACAGTTCCGCTCGTCGCCGCCGCCGTATTGGCCACGCCACCCGCATCCACATCCGCCTGGGTCGTCGTGTAGGACGCCGTGCAGGTAATGAATTGAGCCGGCGCCAATCCGCCCGCAGGCAAGGCTGGGCAGGTCACCGCAGCAATCTTGTTATCAGATACCGTAACAGCTGATGTCAGTGTCGTATTGCCGGTATTCGTCACCCGGTAGCTGTACGGAATAACCGTGCCAGCAGCCGAGAAGGTCGTCGTTGTCGACGTTTTCAGCACGGTCAGCGCCGGCGTCTTCGTCGCCGTGACCGTCACCGTGACAGGTGGCGACGTGACCGTACCCGACGTCGACGATGCCACGTTCGTGACGCCGCCCGCATCCACATCGGCCTGCGTTGTCGTGTAAGAACCCGTGCAGGTGATAAAGGCTGCCGGCGCCAGACCACCAGCCGGCAGAGCCGGGCAAACCACCGACGGTATCTTGTCGTCGGTGACCGTCACCGCTGCCAGCAACGTCGTATTACCCGTGTTTGTCACGCGATAGCTGAACGGCAGAACGACACCCGGAGCAGCAAACGTTGTCGCTGTCGTTGTCTTCAGCGTTGTCAGCCCCGGCGTCTGCGTCGATGGAACCGTCACAGCCACCGTTGGCGACGTCAACGTCCCACTCGTCGCCGACGCCGTATTCGTAACGCCGCCAGCATCAACGTCGGCTTGCGTTGTCGTATAAGAGCCCGAGCACGTGATGAACGCGCCGGGCAGCAACCCGCCCGCCGGCAGTGCCGGACAGGAGACCGCAGCAATCTTATTGTCGGCGACCGTGATCGGGGTTGTCACCGTGGTGTTGCCCGAGTTCGTCACGCGATAGTTGAACGGGATCACCGTCCCAGCCGCTGCGAACGACGTTGTCGTCGTGGACTTCGCCACGGTTAAACCAGGCGCCTGCGTCGCAGTGATCGTGACACTGACAGTAGGCGACGTGACCGTCCCGCTCTTCGCGCTCGCCAAGTTCGTCAGAGAACCGGCGTCGACGTCGGCCTGCGTGACCGTATACGAACCAGAGCAGGTGATGAAAGCGTTGGGTGCAAGTCCGCCAGCCGGCAGAGCAGGACAGGTCACCGCTGCGATCTTGTTATCAGTGACCGTGATCGCACTGGTCAGCGTCGTATTGCCGGAGTTGGTCACACGATACGTGTAGGGAATGACCACACCCGCAACATTATAGCTGGTCGCAGTCGTCGCTTTGAGCACGGTCAGCGACGGCGTCTGCGTCGCGGGCACCGTCACCGTCGATGTCGGCGATGTGACCGTTCCGCTCGTCGCGCTTGCGATGTTAGTCACGCCGCCAGCGTCGATGTCGGCTTGCGTAACGACATACGATCCAGAGCACGTGATGAACGCTGCGGGCAACAACCCGCCCGCAGGCAGAGCCGGGCACGAAACCGTCGCGATCTTGTTATCCGCAACCGTGATCGGCGACGTGATAGTCGTATTGCCGCTGTTTGTGACGCGATACGTGTAAGGCACAACCGCACCGGCCGTCGTGATAGCCGTCGTCGTGGTCGCCTTCAAAGTTGAAAGCTGTGGCGTCTGCACAGATGGCACGGTCACAGACACCGGCGGCGACGTCGTCGTCCCGCTGGTGGACGAGGCCGTATTTGTCACGCCGCCGGCGTCGACGTCCGCTTGCGTCGTTGTGTACGAACCCGAGCAAGTGATGAAAGCACCCGGCGCAAGCCCGCCTGCAGGCAGAGCCGGACAGGTTACCGACGCAATCTTGTTGTCAGCAACGGTGATCGCCGACGTCAACGTCGTGTTGCCGGAGTTGGTCACCCGGTAACTGAATGGAATGACCACGCCTGGTGCCGAGAACGACGTCGTCGTTGTCGATTTCAGGACCGTCATGGCTGGCGTCTTCGTCGCAGTCACAGTCACCGTCGAAGTCGGCGACGTCACCGTGCCCGAAGTCGCGGAAGCGATGTTCGTCACCGCGCCGGCATCAACGTCGGCCTGCGTCGTCGTATAAGACGCCGCACAGGTTATGAACGCGCCCGGCAGCAAGCCGCCGGCGGGAAGCGCGGGGCAGGAAACGGTTGCGATCTTGTTATCACTCACAGTCACGGCGCTCGTGAGCGTCGTATTGCCCGAGTTCGTCACACGGTAGCTGTAGGGAATGACCACGCTTGGCGCAGTGAAGCCCGTTGTCGTTGTCGATTTAAGCAACGTCAGAGCCGGAGTCTGCGCCGACGGCACCGTCACGCTCACAGAGGGCGACGTCGTTGTTCCGCTCGTCGAAGCCGCCGTATTGGTGACGCCACCGGCATCAACATCCGCCTGCGTGGTCGTGTAGATGCCTGAGCACGTGATAAAGGCGCCCGGCAGCAACCCGCCTGCCGGCAAGGCCGGGCACGTCACCGACGCGATCTTGTTATCCGCCACCGTGATCGGTGCCGTGACAGTGGTATTGCCGCTGTTGGTAACACGGTAGTTATACGTGATCGCAACGCCAGCCGTGCTGAACGATGTCGTTGCCGTCGACTTCAATGTCGTCAACGCACGCGTCTGCGTTGCCGGCACGGTCACGGTTGATGTCGGAGATGTCACCGTACCCGATGTCGCCGATGCGATGTTCGTAACGCCACCCGCATCCACATCGGCCTGCGTCGTCGTATAAGACGCCGTACAGGTGATGAAGGCTCCGGGCAGCAATCCGCCAGCAGGCAGCGCCGGGCAGGATACGCCCGCAATTTTGTTGTCCGCAACCGTCACCGCATTCGTCAGCGTGACGTTACCGGTGTTCGTCACGCGGTAGCTATAGGGTACGACAACGCCGGGCGCACTGAACCCCGTCGACGTCGTCGACTTCAGCAGCGCGACCGAACGCGTCTGCGTCGCCGTCAATGTATGTGTCGTCGTCGGCGACGTCAGCGGGCCAGAGCTTGCGCTCGCCGTGTTGACGACCGAGCCTGCATCCAAGTCAGCCTGCGTAATCGTGTAAGAGGCGGTGCAGGTAATGAATGCAGCTGGGATCAGACCGCCTGCAGGCAGCGCCGGACACGTCACACCAGTAATTTTCGAGTCGCTGACCGTAATCGGCTGCGTCAGCGTGGTGTTGCCGTTGTTGGTGACGCGGAACGAGTACGGAATGACCGCCCCGACCGCGCTGTAGGTTGTCGCGGTCGTTGATTTCAGAATGGCTAGTGATGGCGTTTGAGAAGCCGTAACCGTCGCACTGACGACAGGCGATGTCACGACACCGTCCGAAGCCGAAGCAAGGTTCGTGATCCCACCCGCATCAACATCTCCCTGCACGGTCGTATAGGCCGCCGTACAAGTCAGCGTCGCATTCGGTGCCAAACCGCCAGCGGGCATGGCCGGGCAGGTCACCGACGCCAGCTTATTGTCGCTCACGGTAATGGGCGACGAAGCCGGGATCGTGATGTTGCCGGTATTCCGCACAACATAGGAATAGCTGATCGCAACACCCGGCGTCGCAAACGTCGTCGGCGTTGCCGACTTGACGACACTCAACGCACGCGTCTGTGCCGCCGGCAAGCTATGCGTGACGACAGGCGACGTTATCGTCCCCGATGTCGCCGAAGCAGAGTTCGCAACGCTGCCTGCATCCAGATCGGCCTGCGTTGTCGTGTAACTGCCCGTGCAAGTGATCTGCGCACCGGGCACGAGGCCGCCCGCGGGCAGAGCCGGACACGTCACGCTGGCGATCTTGCTGTCCGAGACAGTCACCGCGCTGGTCAGCGTGATGTTGCCGCTATTCCGAACCACGAAGCTGTAGGGCACCACGGCGCCGACGGTCGAGAAGTTCGTCGCAGTCGTGCTCTTCGTGACCGTCAGGCCCGGCGTCTGTGTCGCCGTGGCTGTCGCCGTCGCCGTCGGTGACGTCACAACCCCGTCGGTCGCCGACGCAATATTCGTCACTGATCCCGCATTCACATCAGCCTGAGTCACGGCATACGTCGCCGTACAAGTCAGCGTCGCGTTGGGCGCCAAACCGCTCGGCGGCAGCGCCGGGCACGAGACGGAGGCAATCTTGTTATCGGACACGGAGATCGGCGACGTGGACGGGATCGTAATATTGCCCGCGTTGCGCACGACGTAGGTGTACGTGATCGTGGCACCAGCGAGATTGTACGTCGTTGGCGACGCGGCCTTTGTCATCTGCAACGCACGTGTCTGCGTCGCAGGCAAGGTATGCACGGTTGGCGGCGACGATACGGTCGTGCCGGATTTCGACGTCGCCGTGTTGACGACACTGCCGGCATCGATATCGGCCTGCGTCACTGTATAGCTGCCCGTACAGACGAGCGACGCGCCAGGCGCCAAGCCCGTCGGCGGCAAAGCCGGACAGGTCACAGTCGCAATCTTGTTATCCGTGACCGTAATCGCCGACGTGACCGTCACATTCCCGGTGTTCTGCACCGTGAAGGTGTAAGGCACAACCGCACCGACCGTGGTGTAGGTGGTAGTCGTTGTCGCTTTCGCCAGCGTCAACGCCGGGAGCCTGCGTCACAGGGATCGTCAACGCGGTGGTGTTCGAAACAATCGTCGCGGTTGGCGTGCCTGAGGTCGCAGACGCCGTATTCACGACGCTACCCGAGTCAATATCGGCCTGCGTCACCGTATAGGTCGCCGAGCACGTGATCGACTGTGTCGGAGCCAATCCGCCAGCCGGCATCGCGGGACACGAGACCGACGCGATTTTATTATCGGCAACTGTCGCATTGACCGTCAACGTCACGTTGCCGGTGTTGGTCAGCGCGTACGAATACGTCACCGACTGGCCAGCCGTCGTAACCGCCGTTGTTGTCGACGACTTCACAATCGTCAACTTCGGTGTCTGCGTGCCGTTGAGGGTGTAAGTCACCGTTGGCGACTGCACCAACCCAGACTTCGCCGAGGCCGTATTGAGAACGTTACCGCCGTCGATGTCAGTCTGCGTGATTGTGTAATTTCCAGTACACGTCACCGAAGCGCCGGGCACCAGTCCGCCCGCTGGCAGTGCCGGACACGAGACCGACGCGATTTTGCTGTCGGTAACGGTCACGGCCGAGGTCAGCGTCGTGTTGCCGCTATTTGTCACCACGAAGTTGTAAGGAACAATCGTCCCAACGGTCGTGTAACTCGTCGCAGTTGTCGACTTGGCAATTGAGAGCGCTGGCGTCTGCGTTGCAGGCACCGTCACACTGACAGACGGCGACGTCGTCGTACCGCTCGTCGCACTCGCAATGTTCGTGACCGATCCCGCATCGATATCGGCCTGCGTAATCGTATAGCTTGCCGAACAGGTGATCGAAGCGCCGGGCAACAGACCGCCTGCAGGCAACGCCGGACACGAGACCGATGCGATCTTGGAATCCGCGACCGTCACTGCACTGGTCAACGTTGTGTTGCCGGAGTTCGTGACGCTGTAGGAGTACGGAATCGTGGCGCCGACAGCCGCATAACCCGTAGACGTAGTTGATTTCACGACCGTGAGCGCGCGCGTTTGCGTGGCAGTCAATGTGTGCGTCGTCGTCGGCGACGTCACGGTGCCGGATGTCGCCGACGCCGTATTGACCACACTACCGCCGTCAATGTCGGCTTGCGTGATGATGTAGTTGGCGGAGCAAGTGATGAACGACGCGGGCGCCAAACCACCCGCCGGGAGCGCCGGACAGGACACGCTGGCGATCTTGTTATCCGAAACCGTGATTGCGCTGGTCAGCGTCGTGTTGCCCGAGTTTGTGACACGGAAGCTGTAGGGGATCGACTGGCCGACAGTCGCATAACCCGTGGCAGTGGTCGATTTCACCACCGTCAGACCCGGACCTTGCGTGGCCGGCACAGTGAGAGACACGGGCGACGTCGTCAGCGCACCGGACGCCGCCGTTGCCGTGTTGGTAATGCCGCCCGCATCAACGTCGGCCTGCGTCGTCGTATAAGAGCCAGTACATGTGATGAACGCTGCCGGTGCGAGCCCGCCCGCCGGAAGTGCCGGGCATGTCACGCTCGCAATCTTATTGTCTGCAACAGAAACCGTCGAAGTCAGCGTTACGTTGCCGGTGTTGGTCACGCGATACGAGTAGGGAATCACCACGCCGGGTGCCGCAAATGACGTCGTCGTCGACGCTTTCAGCACAGCGATGCTTGGAGTTTGCGTCGCGTTCAGTGTGTGCGCCGTCGTCGGAGATACGGTCGTACCGCTCGTTGCTGACGCCGTGTTCACGATTGCGCCGGAGTTAACGTCAGCTTGCGTCGTCGTGTAGGTACCAGTGCAGGTAATGAAGGCACCCGGCACAAGTCCGCCCGCAGGTAGCGCCGGACAGCTGACCGACGCGACCTTGTTGTCGCTGACTGTCACAGCGGCCGTGAGCGTCACGTTGCCGGAGTTGGTCACACGAAACGAATACGGAATGCTCACACCGGCGGCAGCATATGTCGTCGCCGTCGTCGACTTGACGATCGACAAAGCGGGCGATTGCGTTGCGGTCACCGTTGCCGAAACCGTCGGCGACGTCGATGTACCGTCGGTTGCCGACGCCAAGTTGGTAATGGCACCAGCATCGAGATCGGCTTGCGTCGTGGTAGCAGACGCCGTGCAGGTCAAGGTCGCATTTGGCGCCAATCCACCAGCCGGCAGAGCCGGACAGCTGACAGAGGCAATCTTGTTATCCGAAACCGAGATCACAGCCGGCGAGACGATCGTCACGTTTCCGGTGTTGCGGACGACATAGCTATAGCTGATCGTCGCGCCAACCGCGTTGAACGTCGTCGGTGTCGGCGTCTTTGTCATCGACAGCGACCGGCTCTGGTTCGCAGTCAGCGTGTGCGATGTCGTTGGTGACGTCGTCGTGCCGCTGGTCGCCGATGCAGTGTTGGCGACAGAACCCGCATCGAGATCGGCTTGCGTGGTCGTGTAGCTGCCCGTGCAGGTGATCGATGCCGCAGGCACAAGGCCACCTGCCGGCAACGCCGGACACGTCACCGAAGCCACCTTGTTGTCACTGACGGTAACAGCACTCGTCAACGTGACGTTGCCCGAGTTGGTCACCAAGAAGCTGTAAGGAACAACAACGCCAACAGCACTGAAATTTGCAGTGGTGGTCGACTTCGCGATGGTGAGTGCTGGGCTCTGCGTAGCAGTCACCGTCGCCGAAACAGTCGGCGAGGTCGTCGTACCATCGGTCGCGGACGCTATATTGACGATCGAACCTGCATCCACATCCGCTTGTGTCGTCACGGCGGAGGCGGTGCAGGTCATTGTCGCATTCGGCGCTAAGCCACCAACGGGTAGAGCTGGGCAGGACACCGACGCAATCTTGTTATCGCTGACAGAGATCGTCGCTGGGCTGACGATGGTGACGTTACCCGTATTACGGACAACGTATGTGTAATTGATCAGCACACCAGGCGCACTGAACGTCGTCGGCGACGGCGTTTTCGTCAGCGTGTAGCTGCGCGTTTGCGTCGCCGTCACAGTCAGCGCTGTCGTCGGCGACGTCGTTGTGCCGGACGTCGCCGATGCCGTATTCGTGACGCCACCAGCGTCAACGTCCGTCTGCGACGTCGTGTACGATCCAGTACAAGTGATAAACGCTCCGGGGATCAGTCCGCCCGCGGGCAAGGCCGGGCACGAGACGGAGGCAATCTTGTTATCTGAAACGGTAATGGCGCTTGTCAGCGTCACGTTACCGGAGTTGGTCACCCGGAAACTATAGGGAATGACGGCGCCCGGCGCGTTGAACGATGTCGTCGTCGAGCTCTTGAGGACAGTCAACCCGGGAGTCTGAACCGATGGGATCGTCAACGACGTGTTGGCGACGTGGTCGCACCAGACGTGGCCGATGCTTGATTGGTCACACCTCCGGCGTTCACGTCGGCTTGTGTCGTCGTGTAGGTCCCAGAGCAGGTGATGAATGCGCCCGGCAGCAACCCACCGGCCGGGAGCGCGGGACAGGCAACCGAAGCAATCTTATTATCGGCGACTGTGATGGTGGCCGTGACCGTCACGTTGCCGGAGTTGGTCACCCGGAAACTATACGGAATGGACACACCCGCTGCCGAGAACGACGTCGTCGTCGACGATTTCAAAATCGTGAGCGCAGGCGTCTGCACCGCATTGAGCGTATGCGAATCCGTGGGCGACGTGGTCGTCCCGGACGTTGCCGACGCCGTGTTCGCCACGCTGCCAGCATCAACGTCAGCCTGCGTCGTCGTATAGGTACCGGTACAGGTGATAGACGCACCAGGCAGAAGGCCGGCGCCAATCGAAGGACACGAAACGCTTGCAATCTTGTTATCCGAAACAGTGATCGCACTTGTCAGCGTAACATTGCCCGAATTGGTCACCAGGAAGGTGTAGGGCACGGCGACGCCGGGCGCATTGAAGCTCGTGGCGGTCGTCGATTTGTCGATCGTCAGCGCCCGCGTCTGCACTGCGTTGAGGGTATGCGTCGCCGTTGGCGATGTCGTCGGGCCACTCGAAGCCGAGGCCAAGTTGACCACCGAACCGGCGTCGACGTCAGCCTGCGTGGTTGTATAAGTCCCCGTACACGTGATCGACGCCCCAGGCGCCAGTCCGGCACCGATGGATGGGCACGAAACGGACGCGATCTTATTGTCGGAAACAGTAACCGAACTTGTCAGCGTGACGTTGCCGGAATTGGTCACCAGGAACGAGTAGGGAATCGAAGCCCCAGCCGCGTTGAAGTTTGCTGCCGTAGTCGACTTGGCAATCGTCAGCGCCGGCGATTGCGTCGCTGGCACGGTATGATTGGTCGTCAGCGACGTTGTCGTACCGGATGTAGCTGACGCTGTGTTCGTCACGCCACCGGCATCGAGATCGCCCTGAACAGTCGTATAGTTACCAGTACACGTAATGGATTGGGTTGGGAGCAAGCCGCCACCCGGCAAAGCCGGGCACGACACAGAGGCAATCTTGTTATCTGATACCGTGATCGGCGATGTAATCGTGACCGTACCGTTGTTGGTCACGACGAAGTTGTAAGGAATGACGGTACCAACCGCCGAGAAAGATGTCGTCGTCGATGATTTCGCGACAGACATCGAGGGCGTGCCGATGTTGAGCGGCGACGTTGCAGTGTTATTCGCGAGATTCGGATCGTTGGTCGCGCCAGTCGAACCGTTCAGTGTCGAAGATCCTGCAGCCGTCGGCGTTCCACTAACCGTACACGTGATCGTGTCGCTCGGTGCCACCGCGGTCGGCGGCACAGGCGAGCACACAGACGAAAGTCCCGCTGGCAAACCAGTAAGTGCGCACGAAGCCGACGTCGCCGTGATTGCGGGCGACGACGCGTTGGTACACGTATAGGTCCCGGTATAAGGCTGACCAACGCCACCGCTTGTCGGCAATCCCGACAGGTTGATCGACATATCCGAGCCGGAGGTCGTCACCGGCGCTGTCGCGGTATTGTTGCCGCCCGTCGTCGTGCCACCGTTGGTATCGTTCGTGGCGCCCGTCGTAGCCGTAACGGTCACGGCGCCTGTTGTCGTGGGCGTACCGGAGACGGAACACGAGATGCTTGCGCCCGCCGCAACGGTTGCCGGCGGAACCGGCGTACACGTGCCGACCGTCACGCCCGCAGGCAGACCACTGATGGCGCACGTCGCGTTGGAGGCCGGCGCGGTAGCACCAGCGTTGTTGGTGCACAGCACCGTGCCACTATAGGGAACGCCAACGGTTGCCGTTGTCGGCAATCCGCTGAGGTTCGGCGTCATGTCCGAACCCGTGACGTTGATCGACGCCACAGCCGTGTTATTCGCTGAGTTCCCGTCGTTCGTCGCACCCGTCGTTCCGGTGAGAGAGGACGATCCGACCGTCGTCGGCGTGCCCGACACGGTGCACGAAATGACGCCGGACGGCGCGACTGAGGTCGGCGGTGTCGGGAGTACAAACCGTACTCAAACCGGCAGGTAAACCGGCAAGCGCACAGGTAGCGTTGGTCGCAGTGATCGCCGGAGCGGCTGCGTTCGAGCAGGTATAGGTGCCGGAATAAGGCGACGCCAATGCTGGCCGTCGTCGGCATGCCGCTGAGGTTGATCGACATGTCAGACTGCGACGTCACAACGGCCTTGGTCGCCGTGTTGTTACCGCCCGTCGTCGTCCCGCCGTTGCTGTCATTGGTCGCGCCCGTGGTCGCGGTCACTGTGACCGACCCAGACGCTGTCGGCGTGCCCGACACAGGGCATGAAATGCTCGCCCCGATCGCGACGCTGGTTGGCGGCACCGGCGTACAGGTCCCGACCGTCACACCAGCGGGCAATCCGGTAATTGAACAGGTCGCATTCGCCGCCGGCGCATCCGCGCCAGCGTTGTTCGTGCACAGCACCGTGCCGGAGTAAGGAACGCCCACCGTTGCCGTTGCAGGCAAACCGGTCAGATCAGGCGTCATATCCGACGCGCGCACCACAAACGAAGCCGTTGCGGTGTTGTTCGGCAGATTGAGATCGTTCGTGGCACCGGTCGTACCAGTGACAGTCACCGTTCCCGCCGCCGTCGGCGTACCGGACACGGTACAAGTAATCACTGCCGCCGGGTTCACAGCCGTCGGCGGCACAGGCGAGCATGTTGATGTCAAACCAGCAGGAAGTCCGGCGATTGAGCACGCCGCTGCCGTCGCCTGAAGATAAGGCGCAGCCGCGTTGGTGCAAGTATAGGTGCCCGTATACGGCGTGTTGAGCGTCGCCGGTCCAAGACCTGCCAAATTCACGCTCATGTCTGCGCGGGACTTGTTGACGAACGTACACGTAATGGTTTGCCCGCCGCCTTCATACGCAGCTGCCGCAATACTCACGCCCCTCGTCGTTGTAACCGTACCGGTCGCCGTCGTCGCAATAGTTGCGCCGCTCTCGTCGAGACACGTCATTGAGTCCGAGCGGTACCCGGCGGGAACTGTCTCTGCGATCGTGATTGGATTGGCGTGATTGGTGACAGAATAGCTGGTCGAGCTAATCGGGTTGGTCGTTGTCGTATTCAGCGTTGGCGAGCCGACGCCATTGGTACCCACGAATGCGAACGGCCCTGCAGTGACGTCGACAGTCTGCTTCCGGACGATAACATTCGTTTCAGGCAGACTGACCGAAACTTCCACCGCATCGGCACCGTTTGGACCGACGATCGCAATCGCAAAAGTGAGCGACGTGATGCCCGTTCCATTAAAACGGATCGATCCGCAACCCGTGTTAACAGTTGTAACAGGCGAGCATTCTGTCGAATTGTTAGCCGTTGGAATACTCGTATACGCGACGTTCGGTGTGCGCTGAAATGTGCTGCCAGCGAGCGTAAATTGACCGTTGCCAGCCAGCCGGGTCAAAGTAACCGGCCCGCCCGTCGCAACAGCACTCGAAAGCGTCCAAGACGACGAATTTGTTAAGCCTGTAGCGAGGATTGGCGGTGAAGTTGTCACCGTTCCACTCGACCCACCGAAGCGGTCAAAATGGATGACAGGATTATCGACAGGCTTACCGAAAGTAATTGTGACCGTGCCGGCATTTGTCGGAACGGCCGGCTGCGGAATCGTGAAACGGAACGAGGCTGCCCCGGCAACAGTGCCGGTGTAACCGTTCGAATTAAAGTACGCCGCAGTGGTGTCGAGGACCTGAGCAACGCCACCGGTCACAGCCGAACCCGAAACGGTGACGGTCACGCCATTGACGGTTGTAGTGCCGCCCGCCGTCCATGCACCATTGACGTTTGCGCTCGATCGCTCGCCGCCAATCAACAGCAGCAGGCCCGAGAGTGCAGCCACGCTCCATCGCCGCCAGCGCGCGCGTGCGGCCGAGGTCGAAGTGGAGGAGACGTTGAGTAATTCCGGCATAGCTTTAGCCCGCATTTCGGCTTGCATCGGTGGATGCAACCGTGTCGTGCGCCGGACAAAGGAGTAACGCTCTGCGAAATCGTGAGATTTCGCATCATGTGGTCCAATTCCGGCAAACCCAGATTGAAGACGCCCACCGCAAACTAAGGTGAAGCGAAACTCGCGACGCTTGAGAGCAACAACACCGGACGCGTATGGGCAGACACGTAACCGGCGGAACTAGGAAGACGCGGCACCGTCAACTGCAGTCAGCACGCATCATCCGAACCGAATCCATCAGGCTCCATTACCCGCGCAACACACACGCAAGACGCAGACCCGACAGTTCACGTTCATGATTCTTTTACTCTGCTTAACAATTCGTAAACGCACAAACAGAAGCACGAAAAATACCAGAGGTTGCGGAAGCACTGAATCATTTTGGCCACGGATTGGCCTTTTGCACGCAAACAGTGAAATTTGCAGAGCGTTGAAATTGACATCCGGAATTCAGAAATCTTGCCGCTGGGCCGATGCGCAGTGGCCCGTGACCCAAAATCAGAGAAAATTATAGGGGTCGATATCGATGCTGATTCGGATATCGCCTTTGAACGGCGGCAACGCGTCAAACCACGCGCGCATGTAAGCCTGCAGATCCACCTCGCGCGGCGCACGCGCCAGCAACCGCCACCGGTGGCGACCCCGCACCAGCGCAATCGGCGCCTCCGCCGGTCCAAGCACAGTGACGCGCTCCGCCACCGGACGGCGGTGCGCAATATCGCGCGCCACCAACTCCGCCGTCTCCTTATCCTTGGCTGACACCACCACCGCCGCCAAGCGCCCGAACGGCGGCAACATGCCGGCCTGCCGCAGGTGCATCTCCCGCTCGACAAATGCCTCGCGGTCACCGTGGATGATTGCCTGCATCACCGGATGCTCCGGCATATGCGTCTGCACAAACCCGCGCCCATTTGCGAACGAGCGCCCCGCACGGCCGGTCACCTGATGCAACAACTGAAAGGTCCGCTCCCCGGCACGCGGGTCGGCGCCTTGCGCCAAACCCAAATCGCCGTCGACGATGCCGACCGTCGCCAGATCAGGAAAATGATGCCCCTTCGCCACGATCTGCGTGCCGATAATGATTTGCGTCTCGCCCTTCTCGATGGTGCGAATGACGGCCCGCATCTCTTCCAGTCCCGGAATGAGATCCGACGACAACAACACCATCGTCGCCTCCGGAAAACGCTCTTTGACCTCCTCGGCGATCCGTTCGACGCCCGGCCCGCAAGCAACCAGAGAGTTCTCCGCCTTGCACGACGGACATACTTTCGGGATCGGCAACGAAAATCCGCAGTGGTGACAATTGAGCCGGTTGCGGAAACGATGCTCGACCAGCCATGCATTGCATTGCGGACATTCAAACCGGTGCCCGCACGACCGGCACAGCGTCAGCGGCGCATAACCGCGCCGGTTCAGGAACAACAGCGATTGTTGTCCGCGCTGCATCGTTTCGCGCATGGCCTCGACCAACACCGGCGCCAGCCATTTTCCTTTGTCCGGCTGCTCCGAACGCAAATCGATCGGCGTGATCTCCGGCAACTCGGTACCGGAATAGCGGCCCGGCAAAACCAAGTGCCGGTAGCGACCCGTGCGCGCATTCCAGTGGCTCTCGATCGACGGCGTCGCCGACGCCAGCACGATCGGCAGCTTGCCCAGCGAAGCCCGCACAACCGCCATATCGCGGCCCTGATAGTGCACGCGATCATCCTGCTTGTAACCTTGGTCGTGCTCTTCATCGACCACGATCAAACCGAGCTCGGCATACGGCAAGAACAGCGCCGACCGCGCGCCGACGACGACCCGCGCCTCACCCGTTGCCGCACCGCGCCACACACGCGCACGCTCAATTGGTGACAACGCCGAATGCCATTCCGCCGGCATTCCGCCGAAGCGCCGCTGAAACCGGTCCATGAATTGCGAGGTCAGCGCAATTTCCGGCAACATGATCACAGCTTGCTTGCCGGCCTTGAGTGCCGCCGCGACGGCTTCGAAATAAACCTCGGTTTTCCCAGATCCGGTCACACCATCCAGCAGTGACGCGGAATAGGTACCGGCCTGCACACTGGCGACAAGCGCTTGCGCGGCTTGCAACTGCGTGTCCGAAAATTCGACATCCATATGCGTCGGATCAAGTCGCTGAAACCGCTTCTCCGGAATGGCCACTTCCGCGAGGCATCCCGCCGTGATCAAGCCATCGACCACACCGGTCGAACACGCCGCCGCCTCCGCGAGCGAGGCCTTCGTCCGGATCAAACCGTCACGTGCGATGTCCAGTGCCCTATGCCGAGGCGGCGTCATGCGCGGCGGTATCGGCGCCCCTTCGACCGCAATCACACCGAAACGCGGCTTGACCGGCTCGAACACCACCTGTGCGCTCATCATCATCCGCACAACCATGCCGAGAGGCGCCAACGTGTAGCGCGCGATCCACTCGGCGAAGGTTAAGGACACTTGCGGCAGCGGCGGCACGTCCAACACCATATCAATGGTCTTGAGCTTTTTCGGATCGACCGCCTTCGGCTCCCCGAGTGCACGGCTCCAAACCACCCCGATGCGGCTTTGCGGCCCAAAGGGCACGGTCACGAATTGCCCAGGCGCAGCCACCATGCCGTCGGCCAGCAGGTAATCATAGGTTTGATCGAGCGCGACCGGAAGCAAAACAGGCACACGCCGCCCCTCGGCCGCCATTTCGGGCGCCGCTGCAACTTGCTCATCTTGTTTGCCGAACAGATCGGCCAAGTGCGCTCCCGCTCTTTTGCAATCAGTCGTGACCGATTACACTAGTGCGGCCCGAAGGGCGAGCTGATGGCAAGGAGACAAAGCCGTGAAATTCTTCGTCGATACCGCTGATGTGGCCGAAATCAAGGAACTTGCCGCAACCGGCCTGTTGGATGGTGTGACAACCAATCCGTCTCTTGTCGCCAAGGCCAATCGCGATTTTAAGACCATCATTGCCGAGATCTGCGACATCGTGCCCGGTCCAGTTTCAGCGGAAGTCGCCAGCACCACCTATGACCAGATGCTCAAGGAGGCCCACGTCCTGGCCAAGATCGCCAGCAACGTGACAGTGAAATTGCCGCTCACCTGGGACGGATTGAAAGCCTGCAAAGCTCTGTCGAACGAAGGCATCAAAACCAACGTCACACTCTGCTTCTCGGCAACGCAGGCGCTTCTTGCCGCGAAAGCCGGCGCCACGTTCGTCTCGCCGTTCATCGGCCGCATCGACGACATGGGCTACGATGGCATGCAGCTCATCCGCGAGATCCGCCAGATCTATGACAACTATCCCGCACTTGAGACCGAAATTCTCGCAGCCTCCATTCGCACCGTCGGCCACGTCCGCGATGCCGCACTCGCAGGTTCGGATGTCTCGACCGTACCGCCCTCCGTCCTCAAAACGTTGGCGCAACATCCACTGACCGAAAAGGGACTAGCTCAGTTCGTCGCCGACTGGGCCAAAACGGGCCAGAAGATCATCTGACGGGTCATCAGCCGAACTCTCCGCTCATCCCAACCGGATGAGCGGAACCGCCGCCGCAGCAAGCAACACAGCGACAAGCCGCGCAGGCGTCGTCGGCTCGCGTAACCACAAAACCGCGATGATGATTGCGAAGATTGCGCTCGTATCACGCAGCGCCGCTGCCGGCGCAACCGGAGCATTCTTCCAAACCCAGATAATCAGCAGATAAGACGCCATCGCCGCCAGCGCGCACGGCAACCCCGCCTTCCAATTTCGTTTGATGATCGCAACCGGCGAGCCAATGTGCCGCTGCCGCCAACTCATGGCCAAAGCATTCGTCACCGCCAGCACCAATCCGTATGCAATCGAAGACCCCGACACACGCACGCCATTGGAATCGCACATCACGAACCCAGCGCCACCAATTCCCGCAAGAAAAGTCCACAATAACGCCTTGAGCGGCAACCCGCGATCCGCACGCGCGCCAAGCGCCAGCACGACAAACGACAGTGCAATAAGGCCAACGCCTGCAATCGCCCCAGGGCCGATTTTCTCCCCAATAATGAGCACCGATAGCGGCACCACCGCCAACACCGAAACCGCCCGCGACACCGGATACACCACACCGAATCCGCCGCTTTCATATCCTTTGAGCAAAGACTGCACGGCGATCATGCTGAACACCGTCGAGCCAGCGATCCACGGCCACGATTCACTTGCGGGAAAGCCGAACACCAAAAACGCCGGCAACGAGAGCACCGCACTCAGCATCATTTGCGCCGACATTGCTTCAGCCGGACGCGCGCTCGATTTGACCACAGCATTCCAGCCCGCATGCAGGATGGCGCTCAGCAGTGCGGCGGCAACGTAGATCGTATCCATGCCTACTCGGGGAGGAAGTTGGGCGCCAGATCACCGCGCGCGCACAGTCTTACACATCTGCGCCATCCCGCGTCTCTGCTCAACCTGCAACGCTGCATCGGCAAAACAAACTTTGACTGCACCCACTCGGCAACGGCAGACTTCGCTCAAAATGAAGCGATCCAGATCAACACGAGGAAACACCCATGCCCCATCTTCTCGACGGACATCTCGCCGTCATAACAGGTGCCGGTTCCGGCATCGGCCGCGCCATTGCCCAAGGCTACGCGCGCGAAGGCGCACGCATCGTCGCGCTTGACGCCAACGTGGCCGCCGCGGTGGAAACAGCAACGCTCATAAAAGCCGCAGGTGGCGACGCCAGCGCACTGGAACTCGACGTCACCGACCGCGCGCAGTGCCAAGCCGTCGCCGCCGACGTCGCCGCAAAGATTGGCAAAGCCTCCATCCTGGTCAATAATGCCGGCATCACGCGGCGCAATCCATTCACCTCACCACTCGATGTTGCGTCCAAAGATTGGGACGACATCCTCTCGGTCAACCTCGACGGCGTCTTCAACGTCTCACATGCCTTCATCGAACAGTTGCGCGCCACCAAGGGCCGCATCGTCAACATCGCGTCGATCCAGGCCTTCGTCCACGTGCGCACACCCAGCTCCACCGCCTACACCGCATCGAAACACGCCGTTCTCGGCTTCACCCGCGCCCTCGCAGCCGAACTCGGCAAAGACGGCGTCCGCGTCAATGCCATCGGGCCAGGCCTGATCGAAACTCCGCTCAACGAAAAAGCCCGCACGACAATGCCGGAACTGGTCAAAGCCTTCATCGACCACACCCCAGTCGGCCGCGCCGGGAAAGCCGAAGATATTGTTGGCCCGGCGATCTTCCTTGCCTCCGACCTCGCGGCCTATGTTCACGGCACGTGTTTGATGGTCGATGGCGGCTACCGGGCGATCTGAGCAATACAGCGCGCCGCGCCCTGCACACAATTTAGACAATTGCATAACTTTTCACCCATTCCGGAGATTGCCCAAACTTAAGCCGTCCAGCTAATCCTTGAGGCTCCAATTGCCTTTCCCTTCAGCACAACGTCATCGGGAGAGGCAAGATTTCGGGGCTTTCGGGGGGACTGCATGCAAACCACACCACTGACAGTGGACGCCTTGGCCACCAGCGCCGACGTCCTCTTTCTGCTGATCGGCGCCATTCTCGTCTTCGCCATGCACGGCGGCTTCGCCTTCCTCGAAGTCGGCACGGTGCGCCACAAGAATCAGGTCAACGCCCTCGTCAAAATCCTTGTCGATTTCGCCATTTCGACCGTCGCGTATTTTCTCATCGGCTACACCATCGCCTACGGCATCAATTTCTTCGCCAACGCCGAAGCCATTTCCGGCGCCGCCAAGGGCTTCGATGGTCAAGGCATGTCGCTCGTGAAGTTCTTCTTCCTCGCCACCTTCGCTGCGGCCGTCCCTGCCATCGTCTCGGGCGGCATCGCCGAGCGCGCACGCTTCCTGCCGCAATGCGCCGCGACGGCGCTGATCGTCGGCTTTGCTTATCCGTTCTTCGAAGGCGATCGTCTGGAACAAGAACTTCGGCATCCAGGAAATTCTTCAAACTGCGGCTTGGCGAAGAATTCCACGATTTCGCCGGCTCCATCGTCGTCCATGCCGTCGGCGGCTGGATTGCGCTCGCCGCCATTCGCCAGCTTGGCGCCCGCAATCGGCCGCTATAAAGGTGCGCGCGCCGCAGCCATCCCCGCCCTCGTCAATTCCATGGCTCGCCATGGGCTCGTGGCTGCTCTGCGTCGGCTGGTTCGGCTTCAACGTGATGAGCGCGCAGACACTGAAAGCCGCCACCGGCCTCGTCGCCATCAACTCGCTGATGGCGATGTGCGGCGGCATCCTCGCAGCCCTGATCGCCGGCGACAACGACCCGGGCTTCGTCCACAACGGCGCGCTCGCCGGCCTCGTGGCGGTCTGCGCCGGATCCGACGTCATGCATCCGATCGGCGCCTTCGTGGTCGGTGGCGTCGCCGGCGTCATCTTCGTCATGATGTTCCAGATCGTCACCAACACGTGGCAGATCGACGACGTGCTCGGCGTCTGGCCGCTGCACGGCCTGTGCGGCCTCTGGGGCGGCATCGCCTGCGGCATCTTCGGCTCGAAGGCGCTTGGCGGCATGGGCGGCGTCAGCTTTGGCGCACAACTGTTCGGCTCGCTCGGCGGCGCACTCTTCGGCTTTGCTGCCGGGTTACGTCGTCTACCGGCTCGTCGATACTGTCCTCGGCTTCCGCATGTCGGCCGAAGACGAGGCCATGGGCGCTGATCTGGCGATCCACAAGATTTCTGCAACCCCGGAAGAAGACATTCGCACTGGACGCGCCTGAGTTTGGCGGTTGGTATGGTGGGGAACCGATCAAGGGGTCCCCACCACATGCCGCAATCCGCCTACTCGACACCTGAACTTCCCGCCGCCAGCCCGCGCGACTGGGGCCTAGACCCCACGCGCTTGCGCGTCATCCGCGACGCACTCCAGCGCGAGATTGACGCTGGACGCTTGCCCGGTTCGGTTGTCGCCATCGCACGCCGCGGCCGCCTGCTGCATCTCGACGCCATCGGCCAACGCGACCCGGCAACCGGCGCTGCCATGACGTCAGACGCCATCTTCGCCATCGCCTCGATGACCAAACCGATGACATCGGTTGCCATTCTCCAACTCGCCGAAGAAGGCCGCGTTGCACTCGGCGATCCGGTCTCGCGCTACATCCCTGAATTTGCCAACTTGCGCGTCGCGACCTCTCTCGATTCCACCACGCTCGAAACGCGCAAACCGTCCCGCATACCCACACTACAGGATTTGTTGCGGCACTCTTCTGGCTTCACCTATCGCGACAACGGCAATTCCGCCGCACACAAAAAGTACCCGCCAAGCTCACTCGGCGGCCCGATCAAACTCACCAAATCGGAAACCATCGCCGCCTTGGCCGAAAGCCCGCTGCTGTTTGATCCCGGCACCAACTGGGCCTACGGCTATTCGACCGACGTGCTGGGCTTCGTCATCGAAGCCGTCACCGGCAAATCGCTCGGCCAGGTTTTGGCTGAGCGCATCTGCGGCCCGCTGGCAATGGTCGACACGACATTTGAACCGGCCCCAGCTCAACGCTTACGTTACGCACGCCCCCACGCAACCGACGTCGACACAGGCATCGCAAATCCCGCCCTCATGCATGACGTCGCCGATACCGTGAAATGGCACGGCGGCGGGGGAGGCGCGGTTTCCACCGCCATCGACTACATGCGCTTCATCGAAATGTTGCGCCGTGGCGGTTCGCTTGGCAGTACGCGCTGCCTCGGTACGCTGACGACGGCCCACATGACCACCGATCACTTGTCGGCACGCATCGAAGACCGCATCGCCGACACCATGGACCCAGCGGCGGCTGGATATGGCTTTGGCCTCGGCGTCGCGGTACGCCGGCAGGATGGCGTCAGCGCCATTCCCGGCACCAAAGGCGACTATTATTGGTCTGGCGCCTACGGCACCTATTTTTGGATCGACCCCGCGCGCGAACTCAGCGTCGTCCACATGGCCATCACCCCCGGCGGCGCGCGGTTGCGCTACCGGCAGCTCATCCGTCAGCTGGTTTACCAAGCAATGACCGATTGAGGCGGACCCGCTCACAAAATCGCAACCAATCCGCGAAATCGCGGGTTAACTCTTGACCTAAATCAAACATTGCAAGCCGGAGCTTGGCTAAACTTGCCCGGATGTGTGCTGTGCATCTGTCGCCGCACCTCTCGATCAATCGCACCAATGAGCAAGGGAGCAGTCAATGCGCAAACAGAGTGACACGGGCGTCAGCATTGACGGCGTCGAGAGCAAAACGCCAGCTTCGGCTCCTGCAACACCAGCCGCCGCTCCGGCATCACCACCGGCGAAGGCGTCCGCACAAGCGCCAGCTGCTAGCGCACCTGCAACGCCAAGCGACGCGAGCGCGCCGGAAGCCACATCCCGTCCGCCACTATCGGTTCTGCGCCACGACCGCGCCGCCATCCAGCATTTCTTCGAAACCGGCGAATACCCCTACAAAACCCACATCAGCACCAAAGACTACGAAAAGCATAAAGCGGAACTGCAAATCGAACTGCTGAAGGTTCAGGACTGGGTCAAGAACACGCGACAAAAAGATCGTCGTCCTGTTCGAAGGCCGCGACGGTGCCGGCAAGGGCGGCACGATCAAGCGCTTCATGGAGCATCTCAATCCGCGCGGCGCCCGCGTCGTCGCCCTCGAGAAGCCGACCGACCGCGAACAGAACGCAGTGGTACTTCCAGCGCTACATCGAGCAGCTTGCCGGCCGGCGGCGAAATCGTGTTCTTCGACCGCTCCTGGTACAATCGCGCCGGCGTCGAGCGCGTCATGGGCTTTCTGCACGCCCAACGAATATCTCGAGTTCATGCGCCAGACGCCCGAACTCGAGCGCATGCTCGTCCGCTCCGGCATCCGGCTCTTCAAATTCTGGTTCTCGGTCACGCGCGAAGAGCAACTCCGGCGCTTCGAAGCGCGCAAGATCGATCCGCTCAAACAGTGGAAGCTGTCGCCGATCGACCGCCATCCCTCGACAAGTGGGACGACTACACCGAAGCCAAGGAAGCGATGTTCTTCCACACCGACACCGCCGACGCGCCGTGGACCATCATCAAATCCGACGACAAGAAGCGCGCACGCCTCAACTGCATGCAGCACTTCCTGTCGTCGCTCGACTACCCGAACAAGGACCTGCACGTCATCGGCACCCCCGATCCGCTGATCGTCGGCTCAAGCGCCCACGTCATCGGTGCGAGCGAGCATATTCTGGGCAAGAGCCTGCATCCGGAAAAGCGCCGCTCGAAGTAATGAGTTAGACAACGCAGCACACGCTGCTGCTTCGTAACATACAACCGACCACACGCGGGCGGCACTTGTGAGTGCCGCCCGCTTTTGCAAAGAAAGGCACGACAACTGGCAGTGCCTCCAACGCCTGGGATTGAACTGATGAAATTCACCGCTGCCGACTCCGACTGGGAAGCGCGCGTCCGCGACAGCTTCTCCAAACAGCCGACAATGCACACACTGGGCATCACCATCGCACGCCTCGCGCCCGGCGAAGTTGATCTTGACGATGCCCTACAGCCTCGCCGTTTCGCAGCAGCATGGCTTCGTCCACGGTGGCGTCGTCGCGACTGGCCTCGATAGCGCCTGCGGCTTTGCCGCCTATTCCATGATGCCTGCCGACGCCGCCGTACTCACCATTGAGTTCAAAACCAACTTCCTCGCCCCCGCAAAAGGCGAGAAACTTCTCTTTGTCGGCCGCGTCATCAAACCCGGCCGCACCATCACAGTCACCGAAGCGACGGCCTACGCCCATCCCGACGCAGGCAGCCCCGCCGACCGCACACGCCCGCTCGCCATCATGTCAGCCACCATGATGACCGTCCTTGGCCGCGCCGGTCTGAAAGGCTAGATCGGATCAAAGAATTCCATAGCGCGCGAAGACGCTACCGAGGGACAATCCCTGCTCCAGGTCCTTGAGCGTGCTCTTCTCGCCCTGCACCTTCTCGAACGCCAGCCGCAGAACCTCCGCCTCGACGCGCTGCGGAATAACCACGACGCCGTCGGCGTCCCCGACGATCAAATCGCCCGGCGCCACTTTAACACCCGCACATTCCACCGGCACATCGAGCGCCATGATCCGGCCGCGCCCCTTGCTATCGAGTGGAGCAATGCCGCCATGAAACACTGGAAATGACATCGCACGGATTGCGCGAACGTCACGTGTGCACCCGTCCATCAAAGCACCCGCCGCGCCCCGCACCCGCGCCGCCGTCGAAAGCAATTCACCCCACGGCGCCACCCGCGCCGGATTGGAACAAGCGAAAACCGGGATCTCACCGCGCCCCAAACTATCAATCAACGCGATCTCTAATTCATATGGATTTGTCCCCGCGTCATGATGATAAACCTCCATGAACGCGGCGGTGCGCGCCCGGCCCGCCATCACGAGGTCCTCATCAAGCGGCCGTATCCGCGACGGTAGTGCTTGATCCATCACACCGACGGCATCGAGACAGTCGGACAACACGGAAACGAAAAGCTGGGACTTGATATCGTCAAGCGAGTAACGCGTCATCTGCGCCTCCAGGCGTTGCAGGCCAAAGCCCTCAAAGTCGCGCCGCAATCGGACGCTGCCCCAAAGTCTAGCGGCGAAATCACGCTGTCCCTACCGCGCGAATGAACCGGTGACGTGCAGCCAAGCCCCCTTGCCAATTTGGACGGGGCTGAGCACTGTCCCCCAAATTCAGCAGACCGAGCGGTGCACTCGCCCGGACCAGCCATTTCAGGGACCAAGCCACTGCGATGAAAACCTACAATTCCGGCCTCGCCGCCCTCGCCGACGGTGCCATTCTCTCCCCGTTCACGCGCCTCAACCGGCTACTGGAAGGCATCCCCGCCGGGCACGCCCAACCGATCATCATGACCGCCGGCGATCCGAACGAAAAAATGCCAGCCTTCGTCATGGACAAGATGAAGGAAGCCGAGGAGACGATGAGTTCTTACCCGACCATCCGCGGGTCAGACGAACTACGCACCGCGATTGCCCAGTGGATCGGCCGGCGCTACCGGATGCCGGGCGGCATTTCGCCCAATCGCGAAATCTTGCCGATCAACGGCTCGCGCGAAGGCTTGTTCTTCGCTGCCATGCCAGCCGTTGGACGCAAGCAAATTAACGGCCGCCCTGTGATGCTGCTGCCGAACCCATTCTACCAAGCCTATCTCGGCGCCACCTACGGCACCAACGCAGAACCGGTGTTCCTCAACGCCACCAAAGAGACCGGTCACCTGCCAGACCTCGACGCGTTGGAAAAAGAAACCGAGCTACTGAAGCGGACGGCCGCGTTCTATCTGTGCTCGCCCGCCAACCCGCAAGGCGCGACATGCACACCCGCCTATGTCGAACGCGCGCTTGCCCTGGCCCGCAAGTACGACTTCATGCTGTTCTTCGACGAGTGCTATTCCGAGATCTACAATGGCGACACCGCGCCAACCGGCGGTCTCGAAGTGGCGGTCAAAACGCCCGAGCGCTTCAAAAATCTCGTCGTCTTCAATTCGCTCTCGAAACGTTCGAACTTGCCTGGCCTCCGCTCGGGCTTCGCCGCCGGCGACGGCGACTTCCTCGAAACCCTGGCCGAAATTCGCAATCTCACCGCCCCGCAATTGCCAGGGCCAATACAACACGCCTCAGTAGCCATTTGGAGCGAAGAACAGCACGTCTCGGTCATCCGGCAGGCCTACCGCGCCAAATATGACCTCTGCGACCAGATGCTCAAAGGACGCTTTGACTACGAGCGCCCGGCCGGCGGCTTCTTTCTCTGGCTCAATATGTCCCATTTAGGTGGCGGTCGAGAGGCTTCGGTAACCCTATGGCAACGAGTTGGAGTCAAGGTGGTCCCTGGCGCCTTCCTGGCAGCCGAGGACGCCCGTGGTGTAAACCCCGGGACGGACTACATCCGCGTGGCACTTGTGCATGACGTGGCGACGATCAGGGAGGCTCTCGAACGCATCGTTCGTGTTGAGGCGTAACCTGTAACAGTAGTCGCGTATGACACCTTATAGCGTTGGCATGGAAGGTCCCGCGGCCCCACCGCAGGAGACCGTAACCGGGATTCGAATCCGTCTCGGCGAACGTATCGGCAGTTTTCTGCGATCCGTCGTGGGCTATGCTATGCTCACGCTGGCGCTGTTGCTGGCATTGAGCTTTGCCAGCTGGTCTGTCGCCGATCCAAGCCTGACACACGCCGCAGGTGGCCTAACGCGCAATCTGATGGGCCCACTCGGCGCCATCGCCTCTGACCTCTTGATGCAAACACTCGGCCTCGCAGGCCTCTTGACGTTGTTGCCGCTGGCCTTCTTTGGCCTGCAACTCACCGGCGGCAAGCCTGTCGGCAATGTTCGTCTGAAACTGCTCGTCGTGCCGCTGAGTATCCTCTGCTTGGCCGCAGCCCTGTCTGCGTTGCCAACAGCCACAAGCTGGCCGCTGCGCCATGGCTTCGGCGGCATTGTCGGCGACCTCGTGCTCACCTCGCTGCAAAATCTTCTGGCCCCGATCAACGCCACGCGCGCAAAAGCAGCGGCAGGCCTTTTCTTTTTCGCCTGCGGTATGGCGCTGCTCGTGCGCGGCCTCGGCATGACAAAATCCGACGTGCGCCTGCTATTGACGCCGTCGCCACGCGCGCCAGGCGCCGCCACCGCGCCCTGGACCAAAAAATTGACGGCCGTCGCCGCCGCCACACCAATCTTCGGCCCGAAACTTTTTGGCGCACCGCAACCGGCGCCTGAACCGCAGTTGCCAGGCCTCGATTCAAAGCCTCAGGTGCAAAGTTACGGCCAGCCCTATCACCCAGCCTATCCCCAGACTCCCATGTCACCCGCCGCATCGGGCATGGCATATCAGCAGCACGCTCAGCACGCCCAATATCCGCAGTACCCGATGCCGGCGCCCGCCCAGCGCGCGCAGGTTTATCCGCATCCGTTCCTGCGTGCGCATCCGATGACAGCTAACCGGCCGCTCGCCGCCGTGCAGCCTATGCAGCCGCAATTGCATCCGATCAATCAAACCTTCGTGCAGACACATCCGGTCGTTGTTGTCCCGATGACGGCAGCGATGCTGCAAGCCCATCACGTCCAGTTCATGCCTCCACAACCGGCGCCGCGTCACGCAGCCGCCGAGATCATTGACGTGCAGAAAGTCTCCACTGATCTCGGCGATGAGCCCGCAGATGATGACAGCCGCGCCATGGCCGAACGGTTTGCGCCACGCGCCAGCGCTCAGCATTACTCGGCGCAAAACAATCCTGTGCCACCGGCGCCCGGCATCATTGCCGAACAAACGGCATCCACTGCCACAATGGATCCCCCGTCGCTCGCAACGCCGACCGCACAAGCCGCACCCGCCGAATTAAACCCGGCCACGGCCACAGCTACAGCCGCTTCGACACCGAGCCCGCGTGTTGCAGAACTCGTTGCCGCGCGCCAACGCCAGAGCCGAGCCGCCGCGCCTTGGTTATCGCACACCGTCAACCACGCTGTTGAAAGCGCCGCCAGCCGTTCGCCGCACCTTCGAAGCCAACGCACAAACCCTGCGCGGCCTGACTAAACTGCTGCTCGACACGCTGGCCGACTACGGCGTCAAAGGTGAAATTACCGCCGTGCGGCCCGGCCCCGTCGTGACCTTGTTTGAATTCGAGCCTGCGCGCGGCACGAAGTCGTCGCGCGTCATTGGATTGGCCGAAGATATCGCCCGCTCAATGAGTGCCACCGCTGTGCGCATCGCCATCATCCCAGGCCGCAACGCCATCGGCATTGAGTTGCCGAATGTCGCACGCGATACAGTATTCTTGCGCGAAGTCATCGAAAGCGAAGCCTTCCGTAACCCCGCGATGAAACTGCCGATGACGCTCGGCAAGACGATCGGTGGCGAGCCTGTCGTTGTCGATCTCGCACGCATGCCGCATTTGCTCGTCGCTGGCACCACCGGCTCCGGCAAATCTGTCGGCGTCAATGCCATGATCCTGTCGCTGCTCTATCGGCTCTCGCCCGCCGAATGCCGCCTCGTCATGATCGACCCGAAGATGCTCGAGCTCTCGGTCTACAACGGCATCCCGCATCTCTTGTCACCCGTCGTCACCGAACCCGGCAAAGCGGTTTCGGCGCTCAATTGGGTTGTCCGTGAGATGGAAGAGCGCTACCGCCGCATGTCGCGCCTCGCTGTCCGCAACATCGACGCCTATAACACCCGGCTCAAGGAATTGGCCGCGGCTGGCGAGCCGGTGTCGAACGAAGACACGCACATGCCGTACATCGTCGTCGTCGTCGATGAGTTCGCAGACCTGATGGCAGTCGCCGGCAAGGAAATCGAATTCGCGGTGCAACGCCTCGCGCAGATGGCGCGCGCTGCCGGCATCCATCTCATCATGGCGACGCAGCGCCCGTCGGTCGACATCATCACTGGCACCATCAAAGCCAATTTCCCGACCCGCATCTCTTTCCGTGTCACCTCGCGCATCGACAGCCGCACCATCCTCAACGAACACGGCGCCGAGCAACTGCTGGGCCAAGGCGACATGCTGTTCGCTGGAGGCAACGGCCCGATGATGCGCGTCCACGGCCCCTATGTTTCAGACGAAGAAGTCGAAGCCATCGCCACCAACCTCCGCCTTGCGGGCACACCGGACTACGTCACCGATCTGACGGCGGCACCGAGCGAAAACGCCGACGGCAGCGATGACGACGACATGCCCGTCGGCGACGACAACGACCTCTACGATCGTGCTGTCGCCGTCATCGTGCGCGACCAGAAGGCGTCCACCAGCTATCTCCAGCGCCGTCTCTCGATCGGCTACAACCGTGCCGCCGACCTGATAGAACGCATGGAGCGTGACGGTATCGTCGGCCCCGCGAACCATGCCGGAAAACGCGAATTGCTGAGCGCGTCCGCCCGCGCCGGTTTGCCGCGCGACAGCGACTAAACAGCGATTAGTCGGCACTGCGGAACTGGCGACGCTGATTCCGAAGTCAAAAAGGGCCAAAGCCCTTCCGTCCGCCCAGACTTTGTCTAAATGTTCCAACACCAACTTAAACGCGGTGCTGATTCGCTGACGCGGACGCGGCCACGCCGATTTGTTGTGCCTTGAGATCAAACAGGCCGGGTTACGAACCCAGGACGAGGATATTGATGACGAAAACTGCCCGTATTCCGTTTGCGCTGACGCTTGGCCTCCTCGCCGCGACGAGCAGCGCCTGGGCTCAAACCTCTGCCCCGGGCAGCGCCGCCGGCCAAGCCTGGAGCCCGACCGTCAGCCAGCCCGCCCCCGCAGGCTCGACAGCTATGACGCTGGACCCCGCACAGACCGAAGCGTTGAAGTCCGTGAGCAAGTATTTCACCGATCTGAAGCAGCTCAAGGGGACATTCATCCAGACCAACCCAGACGCCAAGCGCGTCCGCGGTAAATTCGCCATCAAACAACCCGGCCGCTTCCGCTTCGATTACGCGACCGGCAGCAAGATGATCATCGTGTCCGACGGCACCTACCTCGCCATCCAGGACCTCGATATGAAGACAGACGACCGGATCGAGCTCGACCGTACACCGTTCAGAATTTTGCTCCGCAAAGACGTCGATCTCGTCCGCGACGCCCGAATTTCCGAAGTTCAAACCGCCGACGATCTGATCATCGTCAGCCTGCAAGACAAGAGCCCCGACGCCCCGGGAAAGATCCGCCTGTTCCTGTCCAAGAAGCCGGAACTTGAACTCAAGGAGTGGATCACGACGGATCCCCAAGGGCTCGACACCAAGGTCGAGATCTCCAGCCTGAACAAGACTGAGGCCGTTGATGACAGCCAATTCAAGCCATCAGCCATAACTCTTGACGGATTGCAGCAAAAACAATGAGTTAGACGGAGAGATGAAAGCGTTACGGCCATTAACTGTGGCGCTCACGGATGAAACATATCGTAACAATTCCGTGAAACCGTGTTTCTGGATGTTGCAGACCGGTCTCTGACTTCCTAAATGTAGATCACTAGGCCGATGACCAAATAAACCGGTTTCCCCCAGCCGGAGGTCAAAAGGCCCCACACCGATACCCTCTCGGTGTCAGAGCGCGACAAGCGCAAACCCAGCCTCTTTCCCCCAAAGAGGCTGGGATTTTTTTTGCCCGATTGACCCTTGAGGCGGGAAACGCGCCAGCGCTCAGTGCGCGCTGGTTTGCGAGTAGCTGAGATCGTCGCCGAATTCGGTCGCCGCAACATCGTTATCAATCGAGCGCAGCTCATCGGCAACGCGCGTCAGACGGGCCGTGATATTGGCTCCAAGCGTCTCCGCCAGCGTCGGATCGTCGAGCATCTGAGCATGCATCTCGCTGCGCAGGATCTTCAAGCATTTCACGTTGCTACGCGCCACCACGGTCGCGCCGAACGTATGCTCAATCAACATCGCCATCTCACCGATAAGCGACGCTTCCTCCACCTCTTCGGGCATACCGTCATCATCGAAAGAGAGGCTCTCAGCCGCACCGCCGACGATCAGATACGCCGCATCGGCATCTCGTCCGGCTTCGGTGATTTTTGTTCCTGGACGAAACACCATGCGCTCCGCACGGCGAGCAATCTCAGTAATCTGCAGAGGCGAAAGCCCCTGGAAAATTTCCACGCGCAACAGCGGCGCGATAAGCGCATCAATGGCCATCTGTGTAATCCCCGGGTACCGAACGCTGAACACGTTAAGCGAACGAAACTCGGCGGGGCACGAACAGAGTAACAAAAGCGATGCGCCGCCCTACGACTTCAAGATGTGTACCGGCCTTTTGCGGCCCGGATCAAGGACCCTGTGGACGACCGGTTGATATGTCCGCTGCAGAGCGCTCTAACGCCTTCAAACATAGGCGTTAGAGCATGCGGCTCCACAATTCTCGGGTTCGGCCGCCTGGCGCGCCATCCAACGTCAACGCAGCGAATCGGCGCGCATTACGGCACCAATTTATACCCGCCGGCCTCGGTCAGCAGCAGCTCTGACTTCGACGGATCTTTTTCGATCTTCTGCCGCAACCGGTAAATATGCGTCTCGAGCGTATGCGTGGTTACGCCGGAGTTGTAACCCCACACCTCTTGCAGCAGCACCTCGCGCGTCACCACTTTCTCGCCCGCGCGATAGAGATATTTCAGTATCGACGTCTCTTTCTCCGTCAGTCGCAACTTACCGCCCTTCTCGTCGACAAGCAGCTTCGACGCAGGCTTGAAGGTGTACCCACCGATCGCGAACACCGCATCTTCACTCTGCTCGTGCTGTCGGAGTTGGGCGCGGATGCGCGCCAACAGCACCGCGAACTTGAACGGCTTCGTCACATAGTCATTGGCGCCGGAATCAGACCAAGGATCATATCCGCATCAGACGCATTGGCCGTCAGCATGATGATCGGCGATTTGAAGCCACCTTTCCGCAACAACTTGCAGGCCTCGCGGCCATCCATGTCCGGTAACATCACGTCGAGGATCAAAAGGTCGATTTGCTCGCCCTTGGTCGCTTCCATGCCTTTGGCAGCGGTTGCGGCATCACGCACGTTGAACTCGTCATATAATCCGAGCTGCTCAACCAGGGATTCCCTGAGTTCGTCATCGTCATCCACGACGAGAACAGTACGTTTATTGGTCATCTGTTGAAGGCCTGTTTTCTGCAAAGAATGGAAAGTCACACACGACAAGAACCCGAATGCTGATGTGCATTCATGGATTCGATATGACAAAACTGCGACCCTGGCTTAGGCACCGGCGACACGGATCTTCCAACGCCATAATGTGGCATACTGTTGGAGACATCAAAAAGATTCAAGCGCCAACGTCCCTCCCGAAAATGTGATCACGAATGAAACGCGAACGTGCCTCGAGGAGCCCGCACATTATAGCCTCCGCGCGCAGCCGGGCATCTTCGTCTGGATATGTGCGGCCGGCAAATGGCATCGTGACACAATGTGCGCTCGGCCGCTCCGGATGCGCCTTCGTCAAGCGTGAAGGCGATGGCGCCACTCCAATTGGCTCCTGGAAAATAGAGCAGGTGCTCTATCGCGCGGATCGCGTGCGTCGACCTCAAACGCGTCTCCCCATGCGGCATATCAAACCTGATGATGGTTGGTGCGACGATCCAGAGGACAGAAACTACAATCGCGCGGTGCGCCTCCCCTACGCTGGACGCCATGAACGTCTGTATCGTGACGACCATGTCTACGACATCGTTCTCATCCTTGAACACAATCGCCGCCCGCGCATGCGAAATGGCGGCAGCGCCATCTTCGTCCATCTCGCACGGCCAAACTTTGCGCCGACCGAAGGCTGTGTTGCTGTCACAGAAAAGGCGATGCGCCAGCTCCTCATGCCGCTGCGGCGCGGCAGCAAACTCATCGTCCGCCCCTGACGTCACCACCCACCAAAATAACACGAACCCGGCACCGTTGACCGGTACCGGGCTCGCTGGGGACCACGGCAGTCCTGCAACTGCCGTGTGCTCATGATTGAAAGGCTCAGTAGTTGTAAGCCCGCTCGCCGTGATCGACGATGTCGAGACCTTCACGCTCTTCATCCGTGACCGGACGCAGACCGACGATGATATCCACGAGCTTGAAGATGATCGCCGAAAGGATGGCTGACCAGGCGAGTGTAAAGCCGACCGCTTTGGTCTGCGTCCACACCTGCGACGTCAGCGCGTACTCTGCAATCTTGCCAGCTTCGTAGTCGAAGATGCCAGAGCCGCCGAAAGCAGGCGCTGCGACGATGCCAGTACCGATAGCGCCAATGATGCCGCCAACACAATGCACACCGAACACGTCGAGCGCATCGTCATAGCCGAAGGCGTTCTTGATGCTCGAGCAGAAGACGAAGCAGACGATACCTGCGACGAAGCCGAGAGCCATGGCGCCAACAGGACCGGCGAAACCAGCAGCTGGCGTAACAGCCACAAGCCCTGCAACCGCTCCCGACACCACGCCGAGCAAGCTTGGCTTACCCTTCGAGATATTCTCAGCGATCATCCAGGCAAGCGCTGCAGCAGCCGTTGCAACGAAGGTGTTGACCATCGCCAGAGCAGCGGTGCCGTTAGCTTCCAAAGCCGAGCCGGCGTTGAAGCCAAACCAGCCAACCCAAAGCAACGCAGCGCCGACCATCGTCAACGTCAACGAATGCGGCGTCATGGCTTCACGGCCGTAGCCAACGCGCTTGCCGATGATGAGCGCACCAACAAGTCCAGCAATACCGGCGTTAATGTGCACAACCGTGCCGCCGGCGAAAGTCGATGGCGCCCCAGCTGAACAACAGCCCGGAGTTGGCCTGTGCCGTCGCGAGTTTCGCAACCGCTTCAGCCTTCTTCGCCTGATCGGCACCTGCAGCCGCGATGGCTTTGGTCGCCGAGACAATGGCATCCGGACCTGCCCAGTACCAAACCATGTGCGCGATGGGGAAATAGACGAACGTGACCCAAAGCGGAATAAACAGGGCAACTGCCGAGAACTTCATGCGCTCAGCGAAGGCGCCGACGATCAGCGCTGGCGTGATGCAAGCGAACGTCATCTGGAATGCGATGAACGCATATTCCGGAATGACAACGCCATGCGTGAACGTCTCAACCGTCGAGTCCGGCGTCACGCCGGCCAGGAACAATTTCGATGTGCCGCCGAAGAAGGAATTGAAGGTCGTGCCTTCGGTGAAGGCCAAGCTATAGCCGTACAGAACCCAGATCACCGAAACGATGCAAACCGAATAGAAAACCTGCATCAGGATCGAAAGCATGTTCTTGCTGCGCACGAGCCCGCCATAGAACAGCGCCAACCCCGGCACCGTCATCAGCAGCACCAAGGCGCTGGAAATCAACATCCAGCTCGTATCGCCCTTGTTGGGCGTCGGAGCATCGGCGGCGACAGCCGCAAGTGTCATCAGCGGCAATGCGCTGGCCGCGCCAATGGCGAGCCGGGTCGCAGACCTTAAACAAAGTCGGTTCATCAAGTAGTCTCCCTCACAGTACAGCAATCAGATGGCTAAGACGTGCGCACACGAACGCCGGAGCGAACGCGCGCAAAGACAGCGGCGCTCTCAGAGCGCCGACAAATCGGTTTCCCCAGTGCGGATGCGAACGGTCTTGTCGATCGGCGAGACAAAAATCTTCCCGTCGCCGATCTGGCCGGTTTTCGCGGCCTTAACGATCGCAGCAATCGCGCGATCGACATCAGCGGCGGCAACCACCGCCTCAATTTTGATTTTCGGCAAAAAACTCACCGCGTATTCAGCACCGCGGTAAATCTCAGTATGACCCTTCTGCCGGCCGTAACCTTTGACTTCGGTCACAGTCATGCCCTGGAGCCCGAGGTCCGTCAGCGCTTCGCGGACTTCCTCCAACTTGAATGGCTTTATGATTGTCGTGATGAGCTTCATGGACATCCCTCGTTATGGCCGCTGCGACGCAGCGGGAGTGATGTCCTGCTCAAATCAAGGTTCGTGCCAACTCGTTAAGTATTCAGCAACCAATTGAAAATGCGCACAAAAACAGCAGACCCAGGTGTTTCGATGGTTCGATCGGAGGTCGAATTTGCTTGTTTATTAATCACCCGCAGCCGCCCTGCCCATTATTTGAGCGTGAATTTCGACGCCTCCCGCCGCATCAGCCCTTCCTGCGTAACCGACGCCACCAATACGCCCTCACGCGTATAGACAGAACCACGGCAGAACCCGCGTGCGCCGTGCGCCGACGGGCTGTCCTGCACATAGAGCAACCACTCGTCCGCGCGGAACGGCCGGTGAAACCACATTGAATGGTCGAGACTGGCCATCTGAATTTCCTTGTCGAACATCAGCTTGCCGTGCGCGATCAAGGCTGTGTCCAGCAGTGTGAAATCCGAGGCATAAGCGAGCACACATTGATGCAGCGGCAATTGCGCCGGCAGTGCGCCATTCGCGCGCACCCAGATGTGCTGCTCCGGCGGCCGCTTCGCGCGCCCCAGATAGCGTGAAATATCAACCGGCCGCATCTCGATCGGCCGCTCACGCTCCCAATAGCTGCGCATATTGTCCGGCACATGCGCCAACATCTGCTTTGCCAGTTCTTTCTCGCTCGGCAACGCCTCAGGCGGTGGCACTTTCGGCATGTCCGAGGCGTGATCAAACCCCGGCTCGACCTTGTGAAACGACGCGCTCATCACAAACATGGACCGCCCGTGCTGGATGCCCCGCACCCGTCGCGTCGTAAATGAACCGCCATCCCGGATCCGCTCGACATCGTAAACAATCGGCACCTTGGGATCGCCCGGCAGCAGGAAGTACGAGTGGAACGAATGCGCAATCCGCTCTTCAGGGACTGTCCTGACCGCAGCCACCAGCGCTTGTCCCAGCACCTGCCCGCCATACACACGCTGCCAGCCCTCTTGCGGGCTACGGCCGCGAAAAAGGTTCTGCTCGAGTTGCTCGAGGTCCAGAATACCCAACAGCCCTTTAAGCGCCCCGCCGCCGCTTGCGTTGCTCTCAGCAGCCGGCTTCTTCTGCGACGATTTCTTGCTGGTCATGTGTCCGTCCATGCGCCAAATCTACTGGAACCAGTGCGCTCCGGACCACCCCCGCTGTCAAGGGCGTTGCCCGCCCGCCGGGAACCCGCAACGCTAGGGACCGCGCCAGACCGATGACCGCGACCGATACAACCGTAGACATCGCCATTTCAGGCGGCAGCTTCGCCGGCCTTTCGATTGCATTGGCGCTGTCGCAAGCCTTGCGTGGCGGCCTCAAGATCGCCGTTGTCGCACCAGCCTTCCCGCCCCCAGCAGAGTCCGCCAGCGCCGATCCGCGCGCCGTTGCTCTGGCCGCAGCGTCCAAAAATCTACTCGATGCGCTTGGCGTCTGGTCGCCGATTGCACACACGGCACAAGCAGTCTCTGAGATCTGCATTTCCGATAGCGACCTTGACGACGCAGTGCGTCCTGCGCTGCTGCGCTACGACACCGTCTTGCCGTCGGGCGACCCGTCGATGTGGATTATTCCCAATGCGCCGCTCGGCGCCGCCCTTACAGAAGGCAGCGGCCCAGGCCCCGGGCGTCACCCTCATATCCGGCCGCAAGATCGCAGGCCTCGACAGCGGCACAGACGTCGCAACACTCGTGCTTGATGACGGTACACGCCTGCGCGCACGTCTTGCCATCGCAGCCGACGGCCGCCGCTCAGCCCTGCGCGATGCTTCAGGCATCACCACGATCGGCTGGAACTACGATCAGCACGGCATCGTCGCCACCCTGACAGCATCGGAACCGCACCACGGCCGCGCCGTCCAGAACTTCCTGCCGAGCGGGCCATTCGCCATTCTGCCACTGCCGCAGAATCGCATCTGCATCACTTGGAGCGAGACGTCCTCCGAGGCGCAACGCATCCTTGCGCGCCCAAACATCGAAATTCTGGCTGAGATCGAACGTCGCTTTGCCCACGGCTATGGCCAACTCACGCTGGAAAGCAAACCGCAATCCTGGCCGCTCGACGTGCATCTTGCCCGAAGCTTCGTCGCCAATCGTGTCGCCCTCGCCGGTGACGCGGCACATGGCGTCCATCCCATTGCCGGACAGGGCCTCAATCTCGGCCTGCGCGACGTAGCCGCCTTGGTCGAGGTCATCGCCGAAGCCGCACGCCTCGGCCTCGACATTGGCCACGGCACCATCCTCGACCGCTATCAGCGCTGGCGCCGCTTCGACAGCTTCGCCTCGACTGCCGCCTTCGACGCACTCAATCGCATATTCTCGAACGACTCACGCGTCGCACGTTCCGTGCGCGGCGCCGGCTTGTCATTGGTCGATCGCGCGCCACGCCTGAAGGAATTGATCGTCCAAGAGGCCGCAGGCCTCTCGGGCGATCTCCCAAAGCTATTGACCGGACATCTGCCCTGACGGCATTAGCCGCGCGCAAGCTTCCGCGCCACAAACTCGAGCCGGTCTTGGCCCCACATAAACTCGCCATCCGGAAACACGTAGCTCGGCGCACCGAACACGCCACGACCAATGGCTTCCGTCGTATTTGCGTCCCAAATCGCATCAAGCTCGGCGTCGCTCGGCACGCTCGCTTTCAACTGCGCAACATCGATCCCCGCGCGCTGCCCCGCTGCTGCGATGGCCGCAGGATCAGCCAGCGATTGTTCAAGTTCCCACAACGCCCGACCGAGTTCTTGCGAAAATCGCAGAGCGTCGAGTCCTTTCATTTCAGCAGCAATCACCAACCGTGTCGCGGCGACCTCGTCCGAGGGAAAATGCTTCGGCTTGATTACGATCGGTATACCAGTTTGCTCCGCCCAGCGCTTCAATTCCACGAGGCGATAGGCTTGCCGCTCTGGCGAACGCTTTGGCAACGGCAGACCACCGGTCTTCTCGAACACTTGACCGAAACGAGTAGGTTTGACACGCACTTTCGCGCCGTGCTTGGCCACCATATCGCGAAAGCGCTGCGCGCCGAGATATGTCCAGGGACTGTTTAGAGTAATGTAGTAGTCGATCGTTGTCATGACGGGGCAGTCCTCGCTCAAGATGAATGCAGGAGTTGGGTGAGATCGCGCCCGATCACATCCGCCGCCATATCAGGATATTCATCCGGCGCGCCAGCACGATTGATCCAAACCGTCTTGAACCCGAACACGCGCGCGCCCGCGATATCCCAGCGGTTCGATGACTGAAACGACACTGCGCCGGGCGCGCAACCGAATTTATCGGTCACGAGCCTGTAAACCGACATATCTGGCTTGAAGACCCCAGCCTCCCGCACAGAAAGGACCGCGTCGAACACGCCGCCGAGACCCGCTGCGGCAACCGCATCCGTCAACATATCGGGATCGCCATTCGACAAAATCGCCAGCCGTGCGTCGTTGGCCTTCAACCGTGCAAGAACGTCACCGACTTCAGGAAACGCTGCCATTGATCGGTAGGCGCCAAGCAGCTTCTCTCGCACACCCGCAGGCACCCCGCCGACACTCGCAATCGCAAAATCCAGGCTGCGTTGCGTCAGCGTCCAGAACGGCACCATCCGGCCCGTCATCGCGTGGATCCACGTATACTCGAGATGCTTCTGCCGCCACGTCAGCGACAGTCGCTCCCATTTATCGCCAATCTCGGCGCGGTGCGCGCTCGCCGCCGCATGCACGTCAAACAACGTCCCATAAGCATCGAACGCATAAACTGCCGGCGCCGTCATGATGTGCTCCGTGGTTGATTTATCCGCGATTTCCACTCAGCAGTTTGCGGCTGATGACAACGCGCATGATCTCATTCGTCCCTTCGAGAATCTGGTGGACGCGTAGATCACGCACCAGCTTCTCCATGCCGTAGTCCTTGAGGTAGCCGTAGCCACCATGAATTTGTAGCGCCTCGTTGACGATATCGAACCCTAAGTCGGTCGCGAAGCGCTTTGCCATCGCCGAATACATCGAAGCTTGTGGATCGACACGGTCCATCGCATCGGCAGCACGATAAATCATAAGCCGTGAGGCTTCGAGTTCGGTCGCCATATCGGCAAGTTTGAATTGCAGAACTTGGAAGTCCGCAAGGTTTTTGCCAAAGGCCTTGCGCTCGAACATATAATCGCGCGCCTTGTCGATGGCCTGCGCCGCAGCGCCAAGACTACATGCGCCGATGTTGACGCGGCCACCGTCAAGACCACTCATCGCAAACCGGAATCCCTTACCCTCAACGCCGCCGATCAGGTTGGCTGCCGGCACGCGGCAATCGTCCATGATCACTTGTCGCGTCGGTTGCGCGTTCCACCCCATCTTCTTTTCGTTCGCGCCGAACGACAACCCGGGCGTATCCTTCATAATTGCGAATGCAGAAACGCCATCCGCGCCTTCGCCGCCGGTGCGCGCAAACACGAAATAGAAATCAGTCGCGCCAGCACCCGAAATAAACTGCTTAGTGCCATTGAGGACGTAGCTGTCACCGTCCTTTCGCGCCGTCGTTTTGAGTGCAACGGCATCCGAACCTGCACCCGGCTCGGTCAGACAGTAGCTCGCCAACCAATCCATCGATGCCAGTTTCGGCATCCACGCCTTCACTTGCGCTTCGGTGCCATACTTGCCCACCATCCACGCCACCATATTGTGGATTGAGATGTAAGCCGAAATAGCCGGACATCCGTAAGCGAGCGCCTCCATGATGAGCGCGCCGTCGAGCCGCGTCAGCCCAGAACCGCCCTTGTCTTCAGGCACGTAAATCGTCGCCATGCCGAGTTGCGCGGTCTCACGGATCACATCGACGGGAAAGTGACCTGTCTCGTCCCATTCGGCTGCCTTCGGCAAGATCCGCTCTTTGGCGAACGTCAGCGCCGTGTCCTGCACAGCCAATTGCTCTTCGGTCAGCGCAAAATGCATCGTCGTCTTATTCTCCGTTCCGTCCGTCACCCATCATGCGTGAACTGAGCCACTTCATTCAGGAATAGCTCGTACGACCCATCGAATGCGTCACCGGCGCAGCCGGCACAATGCGAATATCGTAGGGTCCGTGCCAATTCTGTCCGGCAGAGGCGCAACACCCTCTGCCGGCGCAGCACCGCGCCACAATGCCACCGGCCCAACTGCGATCAATTTCCCAACAGCAAACCAGCTCAGTCGTGCGCCTGGAGATACTCAATACAGTCCTCCCGACAAACGATGCGAGCGGAGCAGCAGGAGAAGATCAGCCCACCGCTAAGGCTTGCTCGAACAGGCGAGCGTTGCGCAGCAATCGTCCATCCTGACGCCGCGCCCCGATCAACTGCACGCCCATCGGCATACCGGCCTCATCTTCCATCAATGGCAACGTCACCGCCGGCGTCCCAAGAAAGGTCCAGAAGGCATTGAACACCGGATCGCCGGTCGACCCAAGCCCCTTCGGCGCTGGCCCCGGCGCAGCAGGCGTCATGATCGCGGCATACCCACGGAACATCTCTTCAAAGGAGCGGTATATCCGTGCCCGCGATTCCAACGCATCGAAATACGCTGTTGCCGTAATTCTCCGCCCATCCTCGATCTGCTTCGCCAGCCGTTCCGACACTTGCGCCGGATCACGGTCGAGCAAGGGACCAAACTTGGTTGCAAGCTCAGTATTGTTGATCGTCCGCTGTGCTTCGAGTCCACGAGCGATCGTGAAGTCGAGATTCTCTTCGGCGGCATAGTCGCCAAGCGTTTCCAGCAATTCACCGAACGCTTCACGCATCACCGGCGACGCCGCGTCCCAGGCTGGCGTCTTGAGGAATGCGACCTTCGGACGGATTTTGAAATCCTCCGTCGCCGTCTTCAAAATCGATCCCGGCGCATGGAAGTAGGTCGCGCTATCACGGTCATCCTTACCGCCCAGCGCATCCGCCAGCAGCGCCAAATCTTCGACGCTGCAACCATAGACGCCAACGGTATCCAACGAGACCGATTGATCGAGCACACCAACGCGCGGGATCAGCCCGAAAGTCGGCTTGAAACCGTAAATACCGCAAAACGATGCGGGCCGAATGACTGAGCCGCCGGTCTGTGTGCCGAGAGCTGCCGGCACCATGCCGTCGGCAACAGCTGCGGCCGAGCCTGACGACGATCCGCCCGGCGTGTGCTCGAGATTTTTCGGGTTATGCGTCACGTTTGGCGTGAGCGTCGCCAGTTCCGTCGTCACGGTTTTGCCGAGAATAACCGCGCCCGCCTGACGCAACCGCTGCACAGCGACCGCGTCGGTTTCAGGTTGCCGCCCCTTGAACGCCGCCGAACCGCACTCTGTCGGCAGATCCGCTGTGTCGATGATATCCTTGATCCCAACCGGCACCCCATGCAACGGGCCCGTTGGATAGCCAAGCCGGACCGCTTCGTCGGCCGCGCGCGCCTGCTCGAGCGCCAGATCGGGATTGTAGTGAACCCAAGCCTTCACATCTCCGTCGCGCGCTGCGATGCGATCAAGGCACGCCTGCACGACATTGACCGATTTCAAACGGCCCTGACCGATTTCAACGGCCAGTTGGAGTGCGGAAAGTTTCGTCACATCGGACATAGCAGTCACCTCTAAAGCGGAAGGCCAGCGCGCGAGCGGAACGCTCGCGAACTGGCCCGGAATAGTGTCACCTCAAACGAGCAGTCGCCACCGCGTCTTCTTACTCGGTAAAGACCGTCTCGCGGCTCTTCTGCATCGACGGCAGCAGGGCAATGACGATGAGCAACAATGCCAGCAGCAACAATCCTGCTGACAGTGGCCGCTCAGCAAACGTCCAGAACGATCCACGGCTGATCACCAGAGCTTGGCGGAGCTTCTCTTCCATCAATCGCCCGAGCACGTATCCAAGCAACATCGGCGCCGGCTCGAAACCGAACTTGATCAGCGCATAGCCAAACAGACCGAAGCCCGCCGCCATGATCACTTCCTGCGGATTGTTGTTCACCGAGTAAATGCCGATACAGCAGAACAAGATGATCGACGGGAACATCAAGCGATACGGCACTTTGAGTAGCTTCACCCAAAGTCCGATCAGCGGCAGGTTGATAATCAGCAACATCAGGTTGCCGACCCACATCGACGCAATCATACCCCAGAACAAATCCGGCTGTTTAGTGATGATCTGCGGACCCGGGACGATGCCATGGATCTGCATCGCGCCAACCATCAGCGCCATCACCGCGTTGGGCGGAATGCCGAGCGTCAGAAGCGGAATAAACGCTGTCTGCGCGCCAGCATTATTGGCCGACTCCGGTCCAGCCACACCTTCGATCATACCGGTACCAAACTTCTCCGGCGTATTCGAAAGCTTCTTTTCAACGGTGTAGGACGCGAACGGACCAAGCACCGCACCGTTACCCGGCAGCAGGCCGAGAGCCGAGCCGATAAAGGTGCCGCGCATGATCGGCGGGAACGACTGCTTGAACTCCGCCCATGACGGCAACAACCGCCCAACCTTCATCTTGACGACATCGCGCGCTTCGGGGCTTTCGAGATTTTTGATGATCTCGGCAAACCCGAAAATACCCATCGCAATCGCCGCGAATTCCAAGCCGTCGGAGATCTCCGTCCACCCGAAGGTGAGGCGCTCCTCGCCAGTTTCAAGATCGGTGCCGACCGTCGACAGCAGCACACCAACCAGGATCATCGCGATGGCTTTTGGCACTGAGCCGCGCGCCAAAATAACGGCGAACATCAAACCAAGAACCATCAGAGCAAAGTAGTCAGCCGGGCCGAACAACAGCGCCAAAGCGGTCAACGGCTTCCCAAGTGCAGCGATCACGATCGTCGCAATACACCCCGCAATAAACGACCCGATCGCCGCAATACCGAGTGCCACGCCAGCGCGGCCATTGCGCGCCATCATGTGTCCGTCGAGCGCGGTTACAACTGCGGTTGCTTCGCCTGGGATATTGACCAGAATGGCGGTCGTCGAGCCACCGTATTGGGCACCGTAATAGATGCCGGCGAGCATAATCAATGCGCCGACAGGATCGAGGCCAAACGTGATCGGCAACAGCATGGCGATCGTAGCGATCGGCCCGACGCCGGGCAACACGCCGATCAGGGTTCCAACCAAGCAGCCCGTGAAACACAGCAGAATGTTGACCGGAACCGGCAGCGTAATGCCGAGATAGGGGACGGCCATCCACACGGTCTTCATGACCGTGCTCATACCTAACCCAAGATTTTGAAACAGCTCAAACATCGATCCGCTCCGCTTCCATCAATAGCCAAGAACAGGCGGTAGGACCGGGATCGGCAATCGAAGCATCAACTTGAAAAGCCCGTAGCAGACTGCAGTCAACAGAACTGCGTAAATAATGATCTCTTTCCAACGCGTATCGGTATCAGCCGTCGCGGAAATCATGACAGCCAGCGGACCCGCAACCAGCATGCCAAGCGGGCGGATCGTCAAGGCGAAGGTCACGATTGAACCAAGAATACACAGTGGTCCACGGATCGACCAGCGCTCCAGCGTCGAACCACGCCACAAAAAGGAATTAACGATCAGGAGCACGCCGAACAGCGCCACCAGAATGGAAACCACTCGCGGCATCAGACCAGGACCAATACCTGACAGCGTCCCGAACTTCAGCGACAGCGACCCGAACAAACCTACCGCTGCAATGCACAACAAAAATATTCCGGCGGCAAAATCCTGCGGCGACTTGACGATCCCCCGCGTGAGTTTGCTTGCTCGCTCCCGCCTGTTCAGCACTCGACATGCACGTCTCCCCATATGCTCCGCGCCCAGATGTTCGCTCCGGAAACCCCAGACCGTCATTGGATCGTTGTGAGCTTGCAGTCCAATTCGTCTCCTATCCTAAAGTTGAAGCGAGTGTCTAGCAACATCGCACGGCCGGTGTGTCCTGAACCGGAGAGCCGCAACAAGGTTAAGCACTAGTCGGCAGCGCTGTGTCGTCCTAGTGTCTCGGCAGAATGACGCGGACAACCCAAACGGTACTAGGCTAAATGAGCGCTCCTACAGATCAGATACTCTTCCAAGTCGAAAACGGCATCGGCAACGTCGTCTTCAACCGCCCTCAGAGCCGCAACGCTCTGACCTTCGAAATGTATAGCCGCCTCGCAGAGATCTGCAGCACCATCCCCGGCGACAACTCCCTGCGGGCCATCGTCGTCTCGGGGGCAGGCGGCAAAGCCTTCGCGGCTGGCACCGACATCTCCCTCTTCCGCGACTTCAAAGGCGCTGAAAGTGGGCTTGACTACGAAGCACGCATGGCCGTCCATTTTGATCGGATCGAACGCTGTCCGCTGCCGATGATTGCCGCCTTATCCGGCGCCTGCACGGGCGGCGGTGCCGCAATCGCGGCCTGCTGCGATATCCGTATTGCCAGTGCGGACATGAAATTTGGCTTCCCCATTGCTCGCACCCTGGGCAACTGCCTCTCAGCCTCGAGCCTCGCAAAACTTGAAAGCTTGATCGGTCCGGCTCGCGTCACCGAGATGATTTTCACATCGCGCCTACTCGGCGCCGAAGAAGCCAAAGCCATCGGCCTCATCAGCGAAATTCTGCCCAACCACGACGCCCTAATTGCACGCGCCAACGAACTCGCCCGCGATATCGCGTCTATGGCGCCATTAACGCTGCGCGTAACCAAGGAACTGCTCCGCCGCATCCGCACCGACGGCCCCAAAGCCGACGATCACGACATGGTCGCACTGGCCTATGGTAGCGCCGACTTCCGCGAGGGCCTCGAGAGCTTCCTTGCCAAGCGCCCGCCGCAGTGGAAGGGCCGCTGACCGATCAATTCGAACGCACAGATATCGTGGAGTGAACTATGGGACATATCGCATTCATCGGCCTCGGCAACATGGGAACGCCCATGGCCGGCAACCTGGTCAAAAAGGGCTATCAGGTTCTGGGCTTTGATCTCGTCAGCCGCCAATCTCGAAGCCGCTGCGAAGCGCGGCGTCAAAGCAGCTGCGTCTGCCGCCGATGCAGCCAAAGGCGCTGACGCCATCATCACCATGCTGCCCGCCGGCAAAGACACGATCGCCGTCTACAGCAAATCCGGCGTCCTTGAAGCAGCCCCAAAAGGCGCACTATTCATCGATTGCTCGACCATCGATGTCGCCTCGGCCCGCCAAGCCCACGAACTCGCAGCCAAAGCGGGCATGATGCCGGTCGATAGCCCCGTCTCAGGCGGCGTCGGCGGTGCGGAAGCCGCCACGCTGACGATGATGGCCGGTGGCGCCAAGGCCGCCTTCGACAAAGCCAAGCCGATCCTTGAGGCCGTCGGCAAGAAGGTTGTCCATTGCGGTGATGCGGGCGCCGGTCAGGCGGCAAAGATCTGCAACAACATGATCCTCGGCATCTCCATGCTCGCTGTCTGCGAAGGCTTCACGCTCGCTGAAAAATTGGGCCTGTCGCATCAAGCCTTGTTCGACGTGGCCTCCACCTCATCCGGGCAGTGCTGGTCGCTGACCACCTATTGCCCCGTCCCCGGCGTCGTCCCGACATCTCCGGCGAACAACGACTACAAGCCCGGCTTCGCTGCCAATCTGATGTTGAAAGACATGGCGCTTTCGCAAGAAGCCGCACGTGCCACAGGTGCCGTCACCGCAATGGGAGCAGAAGCGACCCAACTCTACCAACTCTTTGTCGCCAACGGCCACGGCGGCGAAGATTTTTCCGGCATCATCAATTTCATGCGCGGAACGAAATCCTGAACTGACAATCGAGAACGACGGCATCCCCCTACCTGTCATCCACCTATCGCAATCATAGAATAACGGCGAACGGTATCGTGCCGCAACGCCGTCTCAAACTGGAGAAACGTCCATGACCAAGCCTATGAAATCCGCGCTGTTTGGCGCAGCTGCTCTGCTGGCGTCGTCAGCCGCCGCATTCGCGCAAACCGAAATCCAGTGGTGGCACGCGATGACCGGCGCCAATAACGACGTGATCGTCAAGCTGGCCGAACAATTCAACGCCACCCAGAAAGACTACAAGGTCGTACCCGCCTATAAAGGCAGCTACGCTGACACCATGAATGCCGGCATCGCGGCTTTCCGCGCCGGCAACGCGCCACACATCATGCAGGTGTTCGAAGTCGGCACCGCAACCATGATGTCCGCCGGCGGCGCCATCAAGCCGGTTCACGTGATGATGAAGGAAGCCGGCGAATCCTTCGATCCCGCCAATTATCTGCCCACCATCACCGGCTACTATTCGACGCTGAAGGGCGAGATGCTCTCGTTCCCCTTCAACTCGTCGTCGGCTGTGATGTGGTACAACAAAGACGCGCTCGCTAAGATCGGCATGACCGCACCGCCAAAAACCTGGCCGGAAGTGTTCGACGCAGCCAAGAAGCTCAAGTCCAACGGCTTTGAAAAGTGCGGCTTCTCGACCGCCTGGATCACTTGGCTCAACGTCGAGCAGCTCTCGGCCTGGCACAACATCCCGCTCGCCAGCAAAGCCAACGGGATGGACGGCTTCGACACCGAGCTGAAGTTCAACAGCCCGTTCCACGTCAAGCATCTGCAAAATCTTGTCGACCTCCAGAAGGACAAAACCTTCGACTATTCCGGCCGCACCAACACTGGAGAAGGCCGCTTCACGTCGGGCGAATGCCCGATCTTTATGACCTCCTCGGCTTTCTTCGGTAACGTCGCCGCCAATGCCAAGTTCGCTTGGGGCAACGCACCGATGCCGTATTACCCTGACGTCGCAGGCGCACCGCAGAACTCGATCATCGGCGGCGCCTCACTCTGGGTGATGGGCGGCAAGAAGCCTGAAGAATACAAAGGCGTCGCCAAGTTCTTCACCTTCCTGTCAGACACCGACCGTCAAGTCGGCCTGCATACGCTGTCGGGTTATCTGCCAATCACCAAAGCAGCTTATGAAAAGGTGAAAGCATCGGGCTTCTACAAAGAGAAGCCGCACCTCGAAACGCCACTTCTCCAGCTCACCAACAAGGCACCGACCGAGAACAGCCGCGGCCTGCGTCTCGGCAACATGGTACAGATGCGCGATATGTGGGCAGAAGAAATTGAAGCTGCTCTCGCCGGCAAAAAGACCGCCAAGCAGGCTCTCGACGACGCTGTCACCCGCGGCAACGAGGTGCTGCGTCAATTCGAAAAATCTGCGAGCCGCTGATCTACATCCCCCGGGCGGAACTCAGTTCCGCCCGGAACTTTTTCGCCAGGCGAACGCAATGGATAAACGTGTCGTACTCAAGGGTTGGGGCTTGCCGCTGCTGCTGCTTGCGCCGCAACTCGCGATCACGATCATCTTCTTCTATTGGCCCGCACTCCAGGCGGTCTGGCACTCGTTCCTGCTACAAGACGCTTTCGGCCTCAAAACCTCGTTCGTTTGGTTCGAAAACTACACCGACCTTTTCCGCAACCAGGAATACTTCCGCTCTTTCCTGACCACCGCGCTGTTTTCCGCTTCCGTCGCCGGGCTCTCCTTCGGGCTCGCACTCGCCCTCGCCGTCCAAGCCGACAAGGCCATCAAAGGCGCCTCCGTCTACCGCACTCTCTTGATTTGGCCCTACGCCATCGCACCTGCCATCGCCGGTGTGTTGTGGCTCTTCATGTTCCATCCCTCGCTCGGCATGGTCGCTCGCATGATGCAACGCGCCGGTGTCGACTGGAACCCACTGCTTAACGGCGACCACGCCTTCTGGTTCGTCGTACTGGCCGCAACCTGGAAACAGATCAGCTACAACTTCCTGTTCTTTCTCGCCGGCCTTCAGTCGATCCCGAAGTCCGTGCTTGAAGCCGCCGCGATCGATGGCGCCACGCCACGCCGCCGCTTCTGGACCGTCGTCTTCCCTCTGCTGTCGCCAACCACGTTTTTCCTCGCGGTCGTCAACGTCGTCTACGTCTTCTTTGATACCTTCGGCATCATTGACGTAATCACCGGCGGTGGTCCGGCAAAAGCTACCGAAACACTAGTTTACAAGCTGTTCTCGGACGGACGCCTCGGCGGCGACATCGGTGGGTCGGCCGCACAGTCCGTCATCCTCTTGGTCATGGTCATTGGCATGACGGCGGTCCAATTCCGCTTCATCGAACGTAAGGTCAATTACTGATGGTCGAACGTTCGACAACCTGGAGCCGGATCCTCCCGCACCTCGTCCTGGCGCTCGGCGTCGTGGTTGTGGCCTTCCCCGTCTATCTCGCCATCATCGCCTCGACGCACTCCGCGACCAACATCATCAACGGCCAGTTCGGGCTACTGCCGGGCGGCCATGGCATCGAGAACTACAGCCGCATCTTGTTCACGGGCACGTCCGGCACGACGCGCGAACCCGTGCTTGGCATGATGATCAACAGCTTCATTATGGCCATCACCATCGCGAGCGGGAAAATCCTGATCTCGATCCTCTCCGCTTTCGCGGTCGTCTACTTTCGGTTCCCATTCCGCAAGGCAATTTTCTGGCTCATCTTCATCACCTTGATGCTGCCGGTAGAAGTCCGCATCTATCCGACTTTCAAAGTCGTCGCCGATTTGGGTCTTCTCGATAGCTACGCCGGACTGACCGTCCCACTCATCGCCTCGGCGACCGGCACGCTGCTCTTTCGCCAATTTTTCATGACCGTGCCGGACGAACTTCTCGAAGCGTCGATGATCGATGGCGCCGGCCCCATCAAGTTCTTCAAGGACACCCTGCTGCCGCTCTCGCTCACCACCTGCGCGGCTTTGTTCGTCATTCAGTTCATCTATGGCTGGAACCAGTACCTCTGGCCGTTGCTGATCACCACAAAAGACAACATGCAAACCATCGTCATCGGCATCAAGAAGATGATCGTGACCCAAGACGCCTTGACGGAATGGCAACTGGCCATGGCGACAGCCGTGCTCGCCATGCTCCCGCCCGTCGCCGTCGTCGTCCTTATGCAGCGCCTGTTCGTGCGCGGCCTCGTCGAAACCGAGAAGTAAAAATGGCCACCGTAACACTCGCAAACGTCAAGAAGGTCTACGCCGGCGGCGTCGAAGCCGTGAAGGGCGTGTCACTCACGGTCCCGAATGGCTCGTTCACAGTGCTGCTCGGACCGTCCGGATGCGGCAAATCCACCTTGCTGCGGATGATCGCTGGTCTCGAAACCATCACCGAAGGCGACTGCACCATTGGTGATCGCCGCGTCAACGACATCGAGCCCGCAAACCGCGACATCGCTATGGTGTTCCAGAATTACGCGCTCTATCCGCACATGAGCGTCTACGACAACATGGCCTATGGCTTGCGCAATCGCGGCACACCCAAGGATGAGATTGACAAGCGGGTGCGCGAGGCCGCGAACCTTCTCGCTATCAACGATTATCTCGATCGCAAACCGCGCGCTCTTTCGGGCGGCCAGCGCCAGCGTGTCGCCATGGGCCGCGCCATCGTGCGTGAGCCACTCGTATTCCTCTTCGACGAGCCGCTGTCGAACCTCGACGCCAAGTTGCGCGTCACCATGCGCCTCGAAATCCGCCGCCTGCACAACCGCCTGAAAGCCACGTCCATCTTCGTCACGCATGACCAAGTTGAAGCGATGACGCTGGCCGACCAAGTCGTTGTCATGAATGCCGGGCGCATCGAACAAGTCGGAAAGCCAACCGACGTATATCGCCGCCCCGCGTCGAAGTTCGTCGCCACCTTCATCGGTTCACCCGCGATGAACCTGATGCCCGGCAAGGTCACCGCCAACACCATCGTCGAGACCGCAGGCGGCAAACTGCCGTTCGATCCGGCGCGCTTCAGCATCCCGCCCGGCACCGAGGTCGAAGTCGGCATTCGTCCGGAAGACCTGCAGTACGTGCCACCTGCCGCCGCCAGCGGTGGCCTCGCGTTTGAGCCAGAATTCGTCGAAGAGCTCGGCGCGACGCGCCTGTTTCATGGCATGAGCGGCGCAGCGCCCATTATCGTGGCCCTCGCCGCATCAACCACGACAGACCCCAAACCTGGCGCCCGCGTGATCGCCGAACAAGAGGCCGTCCACTTGTTTGATATCAAAACCGGTCAAAGCCTGCGCAAACCCGGGCGCTGAAACGCGTCTCGTCCCCGCCACGGCGTGCTTGCTCCAGCTCACATATGGATGGCGCGCTTGTCGACGCTGAGCGCCGCTTCCTTGATAGCCTCGGTCAAAGTCGGATGTGCGTGACAGGTGCGCGCGAGATCTTCGGCAGATCCTCCAAATTCCATCAGCACCGCAGCTTCACCGATCATCTCGCCCGCATGCGGGCCGATGATGTGCACGCCGAGCACGCGGTCGGTCGCCGCATCGGCCAAAACTTTCACGAACCCATCGGTCGTCCGGTTGACCTTCGCACGGCCATTCGCACTGAACGGAAACTTGCCGGTGTTGTAAGCAATGCCAGCGGCCTTCAATTCTTCTTCAGTCTTGCCGACGCTCGCCACTTCTGGGCTGGTGTAGATCACATTCGGAATAACGTCGTAATTTACGTGGCCGTGCATGCCGGCGAGAATTTCTGCAACCGCCACACCTTCGTCTTCGGCCTTATGCGCCAGCATCGGTCCTGCAATCACATCACCGATGGCGTAGATGCCGGGCACGTTGGTCATGAAGTATGGATCGACCACGATGCGCTTGCGTTGATCCAGGACGACACCTGCACCCTCAAGGCCGAGCCCCTGCGTATAGGGAACACGCCCGATGCACACCAGGACGACGTCCGCCGCGACAGTTTCGCCCGCACCACCTTGCGCAGGTTCCACGGTGACCGAGCAGCCGTCCGCAGTCTTTGTCACTGCCGTCACTTTCGACGCCAGCTTGAAGGTCATGCCTTGCTTCGCCAGAATCTTCTGGAATGATTTCGCAACGTCGCCGTCCATGCCCGGCAGAATACGGTCAAGATATTCGACCACGGTCACTTCGGCACCGAGACGGCGCCACACCGAGCCAAGCTCAAGACCAATCACGCCAGCGCCAATCACCAAAAGCCTTTTCGGCACGGCTGCTAGCGACAATGCGCCCGTCGACGACACAACGCGCGTTTCGTCGATGTCGATACCCGGCAAGCGCGCGATATCGGAGCCCGTCGCGATGACGATGCTTTTGGTCTGCAGCTCCGTCGTCGCGCCGTCTGCCGCCGTCACGCCCACGCGGCCTGCGGCCACCACACGGCCAACGCCAGTGTGTACGTCAACTTTGTTCTTCTTCAGCAGGAACGCAACGCCAGCCGTATTGCCTTTGACGCCAGCGTCCTTGAAAGCGAGCATCTTCTGCAAATCGAACGTCGGCGCCGCCGTGATTCCCATATGCGCGAAGCCGTGACCGGCCTCCTCGAACATTTCCGACGCATGCAGCAACGCTTTCGACGGGATACAGCCAACGTTGAGGCACGTGCCACCAAACGTTGCATCCTTCTCGACAACCGCAACCTTGAGACCCAACTGCGCCGCGCGCACAGCGCAGACATACCCGCCTGGGCCGGTACCGATGACGACTAAATCGTAGATCGCAGTCATGTCGAGTTTCCCACTTGTCGCCACGTCAACACGTATGACGGGTGCGTTTACGTTCCGTGACAGAATTCTGATATTCCGCTGCTCACCTCGAAGCGCATCTCTAGATGCGCGATAAGGGATGAACGCTCTTGCTGTCGCGGCCATCCCCCAAACATCGGCCGATCTTCACGACAGCCAGCGAGCGACTGCCCCTCGGAACACGGTTCCGGGGGGCTTTTTTCATCACAGCTCAAGAATAAAGCGTTGCGGATCTTCCAAGCATTCCTTGACGCGAACAAGGAACGTAACAGCTTCCTTCCCATCGACGATTCGGTGATCGTAGCTGAGCGCGAGATACATCATCGGCCGGATCACGATCTGACCATTGCGCACCACCGGACGTTCCTCGATGCGATGCATCCCAAGAATACCGGACTGCGGCGCATTCAAAATTGGCGTCGACATCATCGAACCATAAACGCCACCATTCGAGATGGTGAAAGTACCGCCCTGCATGTCTTCGATGCCAAGCTTGCCGTCACGCGCCTTGCGGCCGAAGTCGGCAATCTTCTTCTCGATCTCGGCAAGGTTCAGGTGGTCGGCTTCGCGCAGCACGGGCACGACAAGACCCTTCTCGGTGCCGACAGCAACCCCGATGTGGTAGTAATTCTTGTAGATCAGATCCTGCCCGTCGATTTCGGCATTCACCGCCGGAACCTCTTTCAAAGCCTGAAGGCAAGCCTTCACGAAGAAGCTCATGAAGCCGAGCTTGGTGCCATGGCGCTTCTCGAACAGATCCTTGTAATCGTTCCGCAGCTTCATCACGTTGCTCATGTCGACATCGTTGAATGTCGTGAGCATAGCCGCAGTGTTCTGCGCATCCTTGAGACGCCGCGCGATCGTCTGCCGCAAGCGGCTCATCTTGACGCGTTCTTCACGTGCCGCGTCATTGCCGATCGAGGCCACGCGCAGTTGCTGCGGCGCGGGCGCAATCGGAGTAATCGGCGTATAAACAGCAGGAGCCGGTGCCGCAGCAGCCGGTGCTGCAGCAGCGCGTGCCGCCGGGGCTTGAGCCGCCAGTGCATCTTCCTTCAACACCTGTCCGCGGCGGCCAGAGCCTTGGACGTCCTCGGCCGCAAGTCCCTTCTCATCAAGGACCCTGCGCGCGGATGGCGACGGCGGCATCGATGATGGACCAGCGGCAGCGGGTGTAGCGGCACGAACCGCAGCCACGGCGGCGGCAGCCGCAGCCGGCGCTGCTTTTGGTGCTGAAGCAGCAACAGGCGCTCCGGCTCCCGCGCCTTCACGAATAAAGCCGAGCACCGAACCGACAGCGACCGTCTCACCTTCCTGCACTTTAATCTCAGCCAGGGTGCCGCCTGCCGGTGCCGGCACTTCAACCGTCACCTTGTCTGTCTCAAGCTCGCACAGCGGTTCATCGACTTTGATCGCGTCGCCGGGCTTCTTGAACCACTTGCCGATCGTCGCTTCCGTCACGCTTTCGCCAAGCGTCGGAACCTTGATTTCGATTGCCATACGACTTCCCCGTCTCTTCTACCGCGCTCATCGAACGAGCGCCTGCTGGTGTTAGCGCCGCGTCAAACCTTCAACGCATGCTCGATAAGATTCTTCTGCTCACTGGCGTGCTTGCTTGCGAGACCGGTCGCCGTCGCAGCCGATGCAGGCCGTCCTGCATAGCCCGGACGCTTCACCTTGGTCTTCGCATGATCAAGTACCCACTCGAGGAACGGCTCGACGAACGACCACGAACCCATATTCTTCGGCTCTTCCTGACACCAAACGACGTCCGCATTCGGGAAGCGCGACAACTCGTGTGTCAAAGCCTTGGCTGGGAACGGATAGAGTTGCTCGACGCGCAGCAGGTAAACATCGTCGATGCCCGCCGCCTCGCGCGCCTCATAAAGATCATAGTAGATCTTGCCCGAGCTGAGCACGACCCGCTTGATGTCTTTGTCGCTCTTGAGCTTGATCTTCTCGTTCGGACGCGTCTCCGCATCGTCCCACAGCACGCGATGGAAACTTGTCCCCGTCCCAAACTCTTCGAGTCGCGACGTTACGCGCTTGTGACGCAGCAACGACTTCGGCGTCATCAGAATGAGCGGCTTGCGCACTTTCCGGTGCAACTGCCGGCGCAAGATATGGAAGTAGTTAGCTGGCGTCGTGCAGTTCGCAACTTGCCAGTTGTCTTCCGCACTCATCTGCAGAAAGCGTTCAAGGCGTGCCGAGGAATGCTCGGGCCCCTGCCCTTCATAGCCGTGCGGCAACAGGCAGACGAGGCCCGACATCCGGAGCCACTTGCGTTCCCCCGAAGAGAGGAACTGATCGAATAGGACCTGCGCACCGTTGGCGAAGTCGCCAAACTGCGCTTCCCACATCACCAGCGTCATAGGTTCGGCCAGCGAATAGCCATACTCGAATCCGAGGACAGCCTCTTCCGACAACATCGAATTGATGACTTCGAAGCGCGCTTGATCCGGCGACACATACTTGAGCGGCGTATATTGACGCTCGCTCTCTTGATCGGTCAGCACCGAATGCCGCTGCGAGAAGGTTCCGCGCTCGCAATCCTGTCCCGAAAGACGAACAGCAAACTTCTCGCGCACCAGCGTTCCAAAGGCCAGATGTTCGGCCATGGCCCAGTCGAGACCTTCGCCACTCTCGACCATCTCACGGCGCCGTTCGAGCAGCCGTTGGATCGTCTTGTGCGCGTTGAAATCGTTCGGCACCGTCGTGAGCCGGCGGCCAACATCCTTTAGGACATCGACAGCGACGCCGGTATTACCGCGGCGGGCTTCATCGTCATCATTCCCGATTTGCGACCAGCGGCCATCGAGCCAATCGGCCTTGTTCGGCTTGTAGCTTTCGGACGCCTGAAATTCGCTATCCAGTTCCGCACGGAACTTCGCCTGCATCTCGTCGACTTCAGCTGGCGTCATCACGCCTTCTTCGACAAGTTGCTTCGAGTAAAGGCTGACCGTCGTCGGATGCTGGCGGATAGCTTTATACATCTTCGGCTGCGTGAACGCCGGCTCGTCACTTTCGTTATGGCCGTGGCGGCGATAGCAGATCATGTCGATCACGACCGGCTTCTGGAACCGCATGCGGAATTCTGTGGCGATCTTGGCAACATGCACCACCGCATCCGGATGGTCACCATTCACGTGGAAGATCGGCGCTTCGACGATTTTCGCCACGTCCGTGCAGTAGGGCGACGAGCGCGAGAACTTCGGATTGGTGGTGAAGCCGATCTGATTGTTGATCACGAAGTGGATTGAGCCACCCGTGCGATGCCCCTTGAGGCCCGAGAGGCCGAAGCACTCAGCGACCACGCCTTGGCCGGCGAACGCCGCATCGCCGTGAATCAGAAGCGGCAACACCGCGCGGCGATCATCCGGCTTGCAGCCATGCTGATCTTGCTTCGCACGCACTTTGCCGAGCACAACTGGATCGACAATTTCGAGGTGCGACGGGTTGGCGGTCAACGACAAGTGGACCTTGTTGCCATCGAACTCGCGGTCCGACGACGCACCAAGGTGATACTTCACGTCGCCCGAACCCTCGACATCATCCGGCTTGAACGAGCCGCCACGGAACTCATTAAAGATTGCGCGGAAGGGCTTCGACATCACGTTGGTGAGAATATTGAGACGGCCGCGATGCGCCATCCCGATCACGATCTCCTTCACGCCCAGCTGACCGCCGCGCTTGATGATCTGCTCGAGCGCCGGCACCATCGCCTCGCCACCTTCGAGCCCGAACCGCTTCGTGCCGGTATATTTGACGTCGGCAAATCGCTCGAAGCTTTCGGTCTCGATCAATTTGTTCAGGATCGCCTTCTTGCCCATGGTCGTGAAGGACACGTCCTTGTCGGCCCCCTCGATCCGCTCCTGGATCCAGGATTTCTGCAGCGGCGAAGTGATGTGCATGAACTCGACGCCGATATGCCGGCAATAGGTGCGCTTGAGGACCTTCAGGATCTGCCGCACCGTCGCCATTTCAAGGCCGAGCACCTTGTCGATGAAAATCGGACGATCAAGGTCGGCTTCGGTGAACCCGTAGGTCTCTGGCCGCAGTTCTTTGTGCAGCTTGCGCTCGGTCAGCCCCAGCGGATCGAGGTCCGCGATCAGATGGCCCATGACGCGATACGCGCGGATCAACATCAACGCGCGGATACTGTCTTGCGTCGCACGGAACGTCGCAACCGGCGTCAGATCGAAGCCGGCCTGCTGCGCACGTTGCTCGATGCGGCCGCGGATCTCCTGCGCTTCAGTGCCGTAGTCACCGGTCAGCGCACCGAGAATATCGCTGTCTTTGTCGGGCGGAGTTGTCGTCGTCGACCACGACGGCACCTGCCGGGCCTCGCTGTCTTGCATCTGCTGAAAGAACTGCCGCCACTGCTCAGGCACAGAGCCCGGGTTCTGCTCGTACAACTGCTGCATCTGCTCGATGTAGGCAGCGTTCGTGCCATGCAGGAAAGACGAGAGTGCGAAAGCTTCGTTCTGAGCCTGTCGTGACATCTTTATAGCCCTCGGATCGGTGCGGCGCGGTGAATACGGAGTGCGACGGGAGCCGACCAGCGAAAGGCGGCGCGAAGCGCGCCACCACAACCTGCTTCGCGAGGCCAAAAAGTGGCAAGAAACCCGAAGAACTCGAACTCCCTGGGTAGTAAACGGTACATTTGCGGCATTGGATGCCACGCGCACACTGGGTATCGCAGACGACCCCATGTCGCTATACGACGAACGGCCGGTTTTGAGGCACCGGCCGTCGCATAAGCTTAAGCTTTGAGCACCTTGGCCAGGGTTGTGCCCAGGCTTGCCGGACTGTCGGCAATGGCGATTCCCGCCGAGCGCATGGCCTCGAACTTGTCCTCAGCCTTGCCCTTGCCACCGGAGATGATGGCGCCTGCATGGCCCATGCGGCGGCCTGGAGGCGCGGTCGCACCAGCGATGAACCCAGCCATCGGTTTGTGACGGCCCTTGGCGCGTTCGCGTTTAATGAATTCTGCGGCATCTTCTTCGGCCGAACCGCCGATCTCGCCGATCATGATGATCGAATGCGTATCGGGGTCCGCAAGGAACATCTCGAGCATGTCGATGAATTCCGTGCCTTTGACCGGGTCGCCACCAATGCCTACCGCCGTTGACTGCCCAAGCCCGGCGTCCGACGTCTGCTTCACAGCTTCATACGTCAGCGTACCAGAGCGCGAAACAATGCCGACATTGCCCTTCTTGAAGATATTGCCTGGCATAATGCCGATCTTGCATTGATCCGGCGTCAGCACGCCGGGGCAGTTCGGCCCGATCAGCCGCGACCGCGAACCCTGCAACGCACGTTTGACGCGCACCATGTCCATCACCGGAATGCCCTCGGTGATGCACACGATCAGCGGGATTTCGGCGTCGATGGCTTCAAGAATAGCGTCAGCGGCAAAGGGAGGCGGCACGTAAATCGACGTGGCGTTGGCGCCGGTCTTCGCTTTAGCTTCAGCCACGGAGTTGAACAGCGGCACCCCGGCCAGTTCAGCATCAGGATGCTTCGAGCCGCCTTTGCCCGGCGTCACGCCGCCGACGACTTGCGTCCCGTAGGCCTTCGCCTGCTTGGTGTGAAACGTCCCCTGGCTGCCAGTAATGCCCTGACAAAGGACTTTGGTAGAGCGGTCAACGAGAATGGCCATGTGCGCGCTTTCGTTCGAGAATGACGCGCTGCTTTTGGGCCAGAATTGCCGCGGGATCAAGTGCGCCTAAGGGTCAACAAACCCCGATTGCCGTAGCCAGCTGCCAAATGAACCAAAGGCAGCGTTAACGCACCACTCTAAGCGTCTTGTCGAACAGCGCCAGCACCCGAGCCAACTCATGCCCCCGCTTCAGCACCTGCCCCTGGCCGGAAACAACCGCGAATGCCCCTTGCTTGCGGGCCAACTGCGGCACCTTCTCAATCCGGAGCAAGGGCGTCTCGCTGGAGCGGCGAAACACCGAGAAAACGGCACTTTCGCGTCCAAAATCAAGCGCATAGTCCCGCCACTCCCCCGCTGCAACCATCCGGCCATACACGGTGAGGATCGCGCTCAGCTCCTGCTTGTTGAACGTCACGATGGGGTTGGGAGCTTTTGTGGCCGCTGCCGTGCCTATTCAGTTCGAGAATGCGGCCGTCTCGAACAGGTGCAGTGCTCGGCTCTGGTTCGCTCACGCTCGGCATCCTTGCGATGAATATGACAAGTGTGCAGCAAACTCGTTCACGTTTGCAAGCCTTGAGCACAGGCGGCCGGGCCGAACACAGCTGCGCACCACCGATTCCGCACTTGACTCACCACAGCCCCGCAGCAGCCCGCACCAGCGACATCGCATCCGCCGCACCAGAGTCATCGCAGCGCGCCCGCAGAGTCATTCTCGAGTTCGAACCGGCAATACATCAGTTAACCGCCAGTTAACTACCTTCGTTGCAAAGTTAACGGGCAAGTACGAGTGATTCGCGTTTGGACGTTCAACTTAAGCAACGAGAGAGGAATACTCACATGGCAAAGATCGCCAAAGCTACCAAGACCAAAGCCACGAAGACCAAAGCAAAGTCGAAGAAGCCGGCTGCAAAGCGCGCTGTCAAAGCCGTTCGCACCGCGAAGCGTTCGGGCGCTGCCCGCCGCAAGACGACTGCGAAGCGTAAAGCACGCTAAGCCCACGCAAGTGGCATCTGAAGATTTCGGGCCCGGGCAGAGGGCTTGAACGTCTCACTCGGCCGGCGCACCACAACGTGGTCGTCGGCCGTGCCTTTTCTGGCGGTCGCAATCATTGCGCCCAGTCACATTCAAAAATTCCAATCGCATATACGCCGCGCCTGTATCGATATTCAAAAGCGCTCTTAGCAAGCGCCCGCATCGCGCAACGGCGAATCAATCAGCGCATTTTCCGAATCATTTCGCGCATTCGATCGAATAAATGACCCGATTCCAGCACTCAAACTCGCTTTTCACGCGATTGAGTCTCATCAAACAACTCATAACCCATTGAAAATGTGGATATTGCGCAACACTTTGGGCCGCTATCACGAAATTCAGCACAGTGAAATGATTTTGGATGTCAACAGCAGAAATAAAAAAGTGCATAGTTGACGAGTTCGAGATGATTCGAACGTTTCGAGAGAGAGAGAAACCAAATGGCAAAAGCTGCTGCAAAGAAGGCCGTCAAGGCCGTGAAGAAGACCGCGAAGAAAGCCCCGGCCAAGAAGGCTGCGAAGAAGGCTTCTAAGCGCCGTTAAGCGGAAAAGGGTCGAAGCAGACCCCTCGCACAAGACTTGGATGGGCACCGGGTCGCGCGCGAAATCTGCTGAACCCCCGCAAAGCGGAAAATTTCGAGACCGGAGATCGCTGAGAAGCGCTCCGGTCTTCGAATTTTTGGGGACTGCATCGACAGAATATCTCAGACCGAATACTCAACCAATACTTTGCGCAGCTGCTCATTATTCCGCCAAGCGGCAGACGGCCTCAATATTGTGCCCGTCGAGATCCAAGACAAACGCTCCGAAGTAATTCTCGTGATAATGCGGCCGAAGGCCCGGCGCGCCATTGTCCCGCCCGCCAGCTTTCATTGCGGCATCATAAAACTTCCGCACCGCTTCCCGGCTCTTGGCCTCGAACGCGAAATGCACGCGCCCTTTGAGCGGTGCACCACCGCCGATCCAAAACTGCGGCCGCCCCCCAACGCCAAAACCCGCTTGTGACGCCCCACCGGTCTCCTCGGATTGAACTTCGAGCATGAGCGAATACCCGAGCGGTTTCAAAACCGCCGCATAGAAGGACTTGGCCTTCTGGTAGTCCGAAACCGGAATCCCAACATGGTCGAGCATCAGCACACCTCCAGCACCGCAACACAGAATTGAAGCGAGTTTAGTCGGCACATCTCCCGGCGCAACAAAAAGCACCGGCCGTCGCTAATGGACAACCGGTGCTGGTAAGTCAGACTTCGGCGAGGAACGGACGTTTACACGCGGCGCTCGACCATCAGCTTCTTGAGTTCAGCAATCGCCTTGGCAGGGTTCAACCCCTTCGGGCACGCTTGCGAGCAATTCAAGATCGTGTGGCAACGGTAAAGCCGGAACGGATCTTCAAGATTGTCGAGCCGCTCTCCCGTTGCTTCGTCGCGGCTGTCGATCACCCAACGATACGCCTGCAGCAGCACCGCCGGGCCCAGGTAACGATCCTGGTTCCACCAATAGCTTGGGCATGAGGTCGAGCAGCAGGCGCATAGAATGCACTCGTAAAGCCCGTCCAGCTTTTCGCGGTCCGGCTTCGCCTGCTTCCATTCCTTTGGCGGCGTCGGCGTCGATGTCTTGAGCCAAGGCTCGATCGAACGATGCTGCGCGTAAAAGTTCGTCATATCCGGCACGAGGTCTTTGACCACCTTCATGTGCGGCAACGGATAGATTTTGACCGGCCCCTTCACCTCTTCGATCGCCTTGAGACAGGCGAGCGTGTTGGTGCCGTCGATATTCATCGCGCACGAACCGCAGATGCCTTCACGGCACGAACGCCGGAAGGTCAACGTCGAGTCGACCTCGTCTTTGATCTTGATCAGCGCATCGAGAACCATCGGACCGCACGACGCCCGGTCGATCCAGTACGTGTCGACGCGTGGGTTGGCCGTGTCGTCCGGGTTCCAACGGTAGATCTGGAACTCCTTCCAGTCGCCCTTGCCGCGATTGGGCTCGTTCCAAACCTTGCCGCGAGTTACCCGCGAATTACGAGGCAGCGTCAATGTCACCATGGCTCAGCTATCCATTTCGATCATAAGGACGACGGGAAATCTTAGTACACGCGCGCCTTGGGCTCGATGTACTTGATTTCGTTCGTCATCGTGTAGGTGTGGACCGGACGGTAATCGAGGCGAACGTCCTTCTTGGCCATATCGGCAAACGCCAGCGTGTGCTTCATCCACTCTTTGTCGTCGCGGTTCGGGTAGTCTTCGCGGGCATGCGCACCGCGGCTCTCTTTCCGGTTTTCTGCCGAGTACATCGTCACCGCAGCCTGCGAGATGAGGTTGTCGTACTCAAGGGTTTCGATCAGATCGGAGTTCCACACGAGAGAACGGTCAGAGACGCGCACGTCTTCCAACTCTTTCCAAATCTCGCTGATCTTCGACACGCCTTCCTGCAGCACCGGACCGTCGCGGAACACCGCGCAGTTATTCTGCATAACGCGCTGCATCTTGAGCCGCAGCGTCGATGTCGCGGTCTGGCCGCTGGCATAACGGAAGCGGTTGAGACGCGACAATGCTGGATCAGCCGAATCTTTCGGCCAAATCAGGCTGCTTCGCGCCCGCTTCAACGGTTTCGGAGCACCGAAGTCCCGTCGCACGGCCAAACACGACAAGGTCGATCAGCGAGTTCGAACCCAAACGGTTCGCGCCATGCACCGACACGCACGCTGCCTCACCGATTGCCATCAGCCCCGGCACGACATGATCCGGGTTGCCGCCTTTGAGCGTCAGCACTTCTCCATGATAGTTCGTGGGAATGCCGCCCATGTTGTAGTGCACGGTCGGCAACACCGGAATTGGCTGCCGGCGCAGATCGACGCCCGCGAACACTTTGGCGCTTTCCGTGATGCCGGGCAGACGCTCGGCCAGAATCTTCGGATCAAGATGATCGAGATGCAGGAAGATGTGATCGGCATCCTTGCCGACGCCGCGTCCGTCGCGGATTTCCATGGTCATCGACCGCGAAACCACGTCGCGTGAAGCCAGATCTTTCACGTGCGGCGCGTACCGCTCCATGAAACGCTCACCCTTTGCATTGGTCAGGTAACCGCCCTCACCGCGAGCACCTTCCGTGATCAGCACGCCCGCACCATAAATTCCGGTCGGATGGAACTGCACGAACTCCATGTCTTGCAGCGGCAAACCTGCGCGCAGCACCATCGCATTACCGTCACCGGTGCAGGTGTGTGCCGAGGTGCAGGAGAAGTAGGCGCGGCCATAGCCGCCGGTTGCCAGGATCGTGCGCTGCGAGCGGAAACGATGGATGACACCGTCTTCGAGCGACAACGCCATCACACCGCGGCAAACGCCATCTTGGTCCATGATCAGATCGAGCGCGAAATACTCGATAAAGAACTCGGCTGAATGGCGCAGCGACTGACCATAAAGTGTATGCAGCATCGCGTGACCGGTACGGTCTGCCGCGGCACAGGTGCGCTGCGCCGGAGGGCCATCGCCATACTCGGTTGTCATACCACCGAACGGACGCTGATAAATCCGGCCGTCTTCGGTACGGCTGAAGGGCACGCCATAGTGCTCCAGTTCGTAGACGGCGTCAGGCGCGTTGCGGCACAGATATTCAATTGAATCCTGGTCGCCGAGCCAATCCGACCCCTTCACGGTGTCGAACATATGCCAGCGCCAGTCGTCGCGGCCCATATTGCCCAGCGCTGCGGCAACGCCACCTTGCGCCGCCACCGTGTGTGAGCGCGTCGGAAAGACCTTGGTGATGCAGGCCGTCTTCAATCCGCCCTCGGCGCACCCAAGAGTAGCCCGGAGCCCGGCACCACCGGCACCGACGACGACCACGTCGTACGTGTGATCGACGATCTTGTATGCGGGTGTCGTCGAACCGTTCGCTTTTCCGCTCATCGTGTCAGCCATCGTTCGTAATTTCCAATTCTCGAAACCGGTCAGGCGCCGAAGCTAAGTTTGAACACAGCGAATACGCAGGTCAGGCCGACCCCGATCGTGAAAAACGTGTTCAGCATGAGAAGCAAGACCTTCATACCTTCCGCATGCACATAGTCTTCGATGATCGTCTGCATCCCGAGGCGCATGTGCATCATGCCGGACAACACCAGCATCAGGAGCAGGATTGCGACTGCAGGTTTCTTCAGTGTCTTCTTGACCGTGCCGTAGTCCATTCCAACGAGAGAAATCAGAACGCAGATTGCAGCGGTAATCAAAACGACGTTGGCAACCGCCGTGATTCGCTGTTTCCAGAAATGATCAGCGCCCTCTTTTGCAGAACCGAGACCACGCACGCGCCCCAGCGGGGTGCGGAGCTGAGCTTGCGTCGGCGAGGCGGTCGGATGAAGCTTCGTTGTCATGGCGTTCCCTTACCGCAAACCGAAAATAACGAACCAAATCAAACACGTAATAAGGGTCGATCCGATAATGGTCCCCCAGCTCAAGAGTTTGACGGTCCCGAGATCGAACCCGCGGGCAGTATCCCAAATCAGATGCCGGACGCCGCCAAGCATATGATGGACCAGAGCCCAGGTATAACCGAACAAAACAAGTTTACCGGGCAGGCTGCTGAAGATGTCATTGACGAAACGGAAGTAAGTCTCCCCCTGAGCAGCAGCAACGAGCCACCAAGCCAACAACAGGGTACCGAAATACAGCGCAGCGCCAGTAATTCGATGTAAAATCGACATGACCATGTTGATCAGAGGTCGATAAATCTGCAAATGCGGCGATAACGGCCGTGGATCAGCTACTTTCGAATCGGCCATGTCGGCCCTCTCCCCGGAAATGGGCGTAAGCGCCCCGAGACGGCGACTTCTATCGCGCCGCAGCACGACCTGCAATCACGACAATGGTGCAGTGACGCTGGTCAGCCAGGAGAATGTTGGATTTCATATGACAATGCGCGCGGCAAATCATCGCCGCACCGTCTCAGCTCAACGCGTCGACGACGACCTTGCCCAATCGCGCACCGCTGTCGAAGGCATGTTCCGCAAGACGGCCGAGACACCAGTCGCCGCAGACACCCACCATATCCTCGGTAGAGAACAGGAACGTCTCGCCAAGCGAACTATCGACCAATCCATGTTTCCAAAGATGGGCCGCCATCTGCGCCGGCCGCGTCGGCGGCAATCCGAGCGCATGGCTCACTTCGGCCCAGAGATCTTCGGCAATGCTCTCCGGATCGACATCCTCGGTCTCGCGGCTCCACGTCGGCGACGCGTGAATGAGAATATTGTCGCCGCGTCCTGACCGGCCGGGCTTGGCGTTATTTTTCGAAACCCAGCGGATCGTTTCCGTCATATCCGAAAACACGTCCTGGTCCGGCATCACCGACACATCGAGCCGCACCATGACAGCCCAGCACGGCGACATGCGCACACGCGTCAAAGGTTCAGCCAGCCTGTCCATGCGGCCAACCAGCAACTGCGCCTCCGGCGCCGGAACCGCAACCACGACCGCATGAAACGGACCTTGTGTGCTCTGATCCTCGAACCAGAGAAACCAGCCTTTATCGCGCCGTTCGATGGTATGAACGCGCTGTCCGGTATGGATCCGCACGCTCTCCGCCAGCGGCCGCAACACCGAACTCATCCCCGGCGTCCCGACAAACCATTGCTGCATCGTCGCCGCCGCCGTCCCCGTCGCGCCGCGCGGCTGCCAACGGGCGGCATAACCCGACCCGACGATTTCATCGACGTATTTGCTGAAGCTCGACGACCGCGCCGTCAGATATTGCGCGCCGGTATCAAAGGCGCTGAGACCAAGCCGCGTCGTCGCCAGCCGTCCGCCAATCGTGCGATCGCGTTCGTAAACCTCAACGTAGCAACCGGCCCGGCGAAGCACGCGCGCGGCCGATAGCCCCGCGAGCCCTGCTCCAATGACCGCTACACTTTTCGGCACCGCGCACCCGCCGAGACGAAACCCTCGGCGTCCTCCAAAGACCAGCAAACCAATCCAGCCAAGCCGGATTGAGACACGCTAGTCTTAGACCAAGATCGTTAACAAAGGGATCGCTTGCAATTCGAAGCGACGGCGCAACGAACCGTTAACGAACCATCACCACCCACAGGTCCAGTTCAAGGATAACCCCCTCGGCATAGGCGTCGCCCGTTGTCCGGCCCGGAAATGCCGCGCACGGCAAATTCTTCGTCGCCGTCAGTCGCACACGCAACGCGCCGACATCCGACCGCCCCGGGATCTCCTGCTTGTCGACGATTTCCGACCAGCAATAAACCGTGTCCCCAGCGAACAATGGCGCCACATGACGCCCAGCATTGATCGCCGAAATGTGGAACGCATTGGCCAGACCATTGAACGACAGCGCGCGCGCCAGCGAAATCACGACACCGCCGTAAATCAGCCGCCGGCCGAACCGGCTCCCCTGCGCCGCGAACTGATCGAAATGCACCTTCGCGGTATTCTGATAAAGCCGCGTCGCCATTTGATGCTCGGCCTCTTCGACCGTCATCCCGTCAACATGATCGATCTTCTCGCCGATGGCGTAATCTCCCCACCGGTGCGGCGACCCGGCAAGCCCCACATCGTAGCGGCCGGGATCGAGCGTCGGGACAGCGGTCGCAAGATCAGCGGCCGAAACGGCTTTCTGCAGATCCGGCACCACGGCAGTCACGCTTGGCGACGCCTTGTCCCGCTTCCGCACCATCACCCAGCGCACATAGCTGAGCACCGCATCGCCGCGCTGGTTCCGGCCCGTCGTGCGCACGTAGACGACGCCGCTCTCCTTGTTGGCATTCTCGCGGAGCCCGATCACCTCCGACACCGATGACAGCGTATCGCCCGCAAACACCGGCTTCAAAAAGCGGCATTCTGCATACCCGAGATTGGCAATTGCATTGAGCGAAATATCCGGCACCGTCTTCCCGAATACCACGTGAAACACGACGAGATCGTCGATCGGCGCCTCCGGATACCCCAGCGACTTCGCAAACTCCGTCGACGACTGCACGGCAAAACGGCCACCGTAAAGCGCCGTGTAGAGCGCCACGTCGCCTGCCGTCACCGTGCGCGGCGTCGCATGCCTGATCATCTGCCCGAGCGAAAAATCTTCGAAATAATTGCCGGATTGTGCCTTCGTCGAAGGTGCCGTCGCGCTCATAAATAGATCCCTTGCTCAACAAACTTTCGTGTCGTCAGATCAGCCGCGCGCGGCGATTGCGTCAGCAATAGCCACCGTTCGCTTCGCCATATCCCGATGCAGCAACTCCACCATTCGGCCTTCGAGCGTAATCACACCCTTGCCCGCCGCCTCGGGCTGCTCAAAGGCCGCGATGATTTTGCGCGCCCATGTCACTTCGTCCGCAGCGGGCGCAAAAACAGCGTTTGCCTGCGCAATCTGGTCAGGATGAATGAGCGTCTTGCCGTCGAAACCCAGCGCCCGCCCCTGCAGGCACTCACGCTGCAAGCCATCGGCATCTTTGAAGGCATTGTAGACGCCGTCGAGCACAATCAGCCCGTACGCACGCGCCGCTGTGACCGCCGCCGACAACCAGTAGAGCGCCGCAGTCCGGTTTTGATCGAGTTCCGCCCGCGTTTCCTTCACCAGATCGTTGGTCCCGAGCACCAGACATTCGAGACGCGATCCCGCGTGCCGCGCCGCCCCGGCGATTTCACCGATGTTGAGAATGGAAAGCGGCGTTTCGATCATCGCCCACAACTTCACACTTGGGTCCGGTTGCGCACGCCCTAACGCGTCATTGGCGCGCTGAATATCCGCTGCCGAATTTGGCTTCGGCAGCAACACAGCCTTGGGCTTCGCCTGCGCCGCCGCTGCCAAATCGTCAGCGCCCCACGGCGTATCCAAGGCGTTGATTCGGATGATCACCTGTCGCGGACCAAATCCACCGGCCTTTACAGCATCCGCAACCTGCCGCCGCGCCACCTCCTTTTGATCCGGAGCAACCGCATCTTCCAGATCCAGAATGACGACATCGGCCGGCAAGATTTTTGCCTTCTCCAGCGCCCGGGCATTGGAACCTGGCATATACAGCGCGCTGCGGGTGGGGATAAGTGTCATCAGGTCTCTCCAGGCCGGTCATAAAGTTTTCGCGGGCATGCCTTGCCGAGGATTGCGCCGAAGGGCAAGCCGCAACAAAGTCTCATCCATGACCTCACGGAATAAGGACATTGCACGGTGAGCGCAAATGACATCGTTATCGTCGGTGGCGGTATTATGGGCTGCGCCACTGCCTACGCGTTGAGCCGCCGCTCGGCTGGCCGCATCGTCATCATCGAGCAGGATACCAGCTATCAGGCGGCAAGCACCACCCGCTCGGCCGGTGGGGTTCGAATGCAGTTCTCAACCCCCGAAAACATTGCCATGTCGCAAGCGACTGTGTCCCTTCTGCGCAATCTGAAATCAGAATTCGGGCCCGATGCCGACGTCAGCTTCCGTGAGCAGGGCTATCTCATCCTGGCCACGTCCTCCGGACAGTCCGTCCTCGCCGCCAATGTCGCCACTCAAACACAAATGGGCGCCGATGTTGCCCTTCTCGACTCGGGCCAACTACAACGGCAATTCCCCTGGCTCAATGGCGCAGGATTAGCCGCCGGCAGTTTCGGCAGAAGTGGAGAAGGTTGGGTCGATCCCAGTGCGCTGCTGGCACTCATCCGCAAGGCTGCACAAAAAGTGGGCGTTACAATTGTGCGCGGCCGCGTGGTGGGCGTTGATCGCACTGCCAACCGCGTCACCTCTGTGACATTGGAAGATGGCGAACGACTAAGCGGCGGCACATTCGTCAATACGGCGGGCGCATGGTCAGCAACCATCGCTCGCCTCGCGGGTGGAAACCTCCCAGTCGAACCACGCAAGCGTTATGTTTACGTCGTCGACCAACGCAATTCTGAGGACGCCTTGCATCGTGCCCCACTCACCGTCGACCCGACGGGCGTCTGGTTCCGGCCGGAAAGCGGAAAATTCATCTGCGGTGTCTCTCCATCGGAAGCCGATGAACCGGCCGCCGAAAACCTGGACGAGATTGATGAAGCGCCGTTCTACGACAGTGTCTGGCCCGCACTGGCCGAGCGCGTTCCGTCTTTCCAGTCGCTCAAACTCGTATCGAGTTGGGCGGGATACTACGACTACAACACACTGGATCAGAATGCTTTGATTGGTCGTCAGCCGGGCATCGACAATCTCTTTGTCGCCACCGGTTTCTCGGGTCATGGTCTGCAACAAGGCTATGCCGCCGGGCGGGCCATCTCGGAACTGATTCTTGACGGCCGGTTTACGACAATCGATCTTTCACGCTTTGCCCTAGAGCGCGTCGCCGCCAATGCGCCTATATATGAAGCAAATGTGATCTGACCTCACTCAGGACGGCAGTAAAGCTCTGCGCATGAAACGCGTTATCGCCATCTCGTCTCAAGTCGTTCGCGGCCGTGTCGGTCTGTCGGCGATCTGTCCGGCGTTGACCTTACTCGGTTTGGAAGTGTTGCCGGTCCCGACCATCGTTTTGTCAAATCATCCAGGCCATAAAGCCTGCGCCGCACATCGCATTCCCGTAGCCGATTTGCGCGCAATGCTCGAAGCGCTAACCGAAAACGGGTTGCCCAGCGTCGATGCGATCCTCACCGGCTATTTGCCAACCACGGATCATGTCGCCTTCGCTGCCGAATTGATCGATTGTGTGAAAGGGGCCCATCCCGAACGCAAGGTTGAAATCATCGTCGATCCAGTCCTCGGTGACGATCCCAAGGGCCTTTACATCGACGAAGCGGCCGCCATGGCCATCTGCAAGACACTCATCGCACGCGCCGACATCATCACACCGAACCGGTTTGAACTATCCTATCTCGCCGGAGTGAGTGTGACGTCGGCCGAGACCGCCGTCGTGGCAGCACGCCTTCTGCCAGCACCTGTCACCGTCGCCACCTCCATTAACGACCCGCTGACCGGCGACCACAATCTCCGCATCAGCCAGACAAGCGTCGACACCGCCGCCTTTGCCATGAACCCCACAGCGCCGCGCGGAACTGGCGATACGTTCGCCGCCTTGTACTGCGCACACCATTTGGCGCAACCGGACGCACCGTTATTCGCCCTCGCTGCCGCGACGGCCATGATGGATCGCTTGGTGGCCGCCAGTGCCGCACACGACGAACTGCAAATCGTCGCAAACGCCAACAATTGGATGACTGCACCAGGCGCGGCAACAACGCCTTGGGTTCCAACAAAAAGCTAGCGTACAGGCCTTTCGCCACACTTCACTTTTTCCATGGATGGACCACGCCCCCGATGCAACATCCCGCGCACACCCCGCCGATTTGGCAGCATCCCGCATTCGGCGGTGGCCTGATGGCAATTGCAACACTACTTGCCCTGATCATCGAAAACAGCACCTATGCACACCTCGCTGAAAATTTCCTGGAAACCACAGCGTCCGTTCGCATCGGCCATCTCGCACTCGAGAAGTCGCTGCTGCATTGGATCAACGACGCGCTGATGGCGATCTTCTTTTTCGTCGTCGGACTGGAGATCAAACGAGAACTTCTCGTGGGCGCACTGTCCTCGCGCGACAAAGCTCTGCTACCCCTCATCGCGGCGATCGGCGGGATGGTCGTCCCCGCAGCAATTTTCTTGCTCATCGCCGGCGGCCAAGCCGACAACATCAAAGGTTGGGCAATCCCAACCGCCACCGACATCGCATTCGCCATCGCGCTGTTGGCCGTCCTCGGCACACGTGTCCCCGCCTCGCTCAAAGCGTTTCTGTTGGCGTTGGCCATCATTGACGATCTTGGCGCGATCCTCATCATCGCCGCGTTCTACACCAGCAGCTTGTCCGGCCTTGCACTTAGTCTCGCGGCAATAGGCGGCCTGATACTGGCGGCCCTCAACCGCTTCGGCGTCACGCGGCATGCCCCGTATGTCGTTGTCGGCTTTTTCGTTTGGGTCTGCGTGCTCAAGTCGGGCGTGCACGCAACACTCGCTGGCGTGCTGGTTGCCATGGCGATCCCCTTGCTGAAGGAGGATCGAACCACCGAGCCTGGATATGCGCACCTGGAACACACGCTCCACCCCTGGGTGAACATTGCCATTCTCCCGCTCTTTGCTTTTGCCAATGCCGGTGTTTCCTTTGTTGGCTTGTCCTTCGGCACACTGCTCAATCCGCTGCCGCTGGCTATTATGCTCGGTTTGCTGATTGGCAAACCCGTCGGCATCATCGGCGCTGTATGGCTCGCCAATCGTTCCGGCATCGCCAAATTGCCGACCGCTGCCACCTGGCCTCAAATCGCTGGCGTCGCCATCATCTGCGGCATTGGCTTCACCATGAGCCTATTTATCGGCATGCTCGCCTTTAGCGATGTTGCCAAAAGCGGCGAAGTCCGCTTAGGGGTGCTCGCAGGATCGCTTTTGGCGGCGTTAATCGGCACAATCGTTCTGATTGTTTACGGCAGGCCGCTTCCAAAGCAGGATCACTAACGGCGCATCAACGCCGGCAATTGCCACCGCGCCGCAGTCACGCCCTGTGACGACGGCCTGAACTCGAGAGAGCTAGTCGGCATGTCACACCTCCCCGATCAACTGGCGGACCGCTACAGGCGCTTCAAATTCCGCCATTTCGCGCCGAACCAAGAACACTACGAAACCCTCGCGACGGAGGGCCAAAGCCCGGAGATCATGATCGTCTCCTGCTGCGATAGCCGGGTCGATCCCGAAACAGTGTTCTCGGCGATGCCGGGCGAACTTTTCGTCGTCAGAAACGTCGCCAATCTCGTTCCCCCCTTCGAGACCAACGGCAAATACCACGGTGTCTCGGCTGCACTTGAGTTCGCAGCCCTCAATCTGCGTGTCAAACACATCGTGATTTTGGGACACTCCGCCTGTGGTGGCGTCCGCGCCTGCCTAGACCACGATGCGGCTCGTCAGACCGACGCAGCCTTCATCCGTAACTGGATGTCGATGCTCGACGACGCTCGCGACGCAATCCGGCACCAGCATCCCCTGGCCTCGACCGCCGAACTGCGTCCAGTGCTGGAGCGCGAGGGCGTGAAAACGTCGCTGACCAACCTGCGCACCTTCCCCTGCATCCAGATCCTCGAAAACAAAGGCCGCATTCAACTCCACGGCGCTTACTTCGATATCTCAACCGGCACGTTGCAGGTCTTGAACCAGGCAACAGGCACCTACGTCGACGTCTGAAACAGCACATAAAACAAGCAAAACCGGCGGCCTCTTGAGTGAGACCGCCGGTTTCTATTATCTCAATGCTGAGAATGAGGTCCGTAGACCTTATTGCTCGTCGACGTCGTCGCCGGCTTCGCCGACGATACCGGTCACGTCGGCACCAGAATCTTCTTCTTCTTCGAGGAAGGTCTCGTCGGCATCCACCGCACCAGCCTCTTCGGCCACCTCGATATCCGCCAAGGCTTCTTCACCTTCCGGCAAATCGTCCGCCTTCGCGTCATCGGCCTCGACAAACTCCGTGGCTTTGACAGGCTTGCTACGGGCCTTCTCGGCAGCAATCTGCGCCGCCGTCAACGGCTGCACCACGATCACATATTTGCTTTCGCATTCCGGGCACACGATGGGGTCACGATTGAGATCGTAGAACCGCGCACCGCAATCGCTGTTTTGGCACGTCCGCTTGGTGCCGCGCGCCGCTTTGGTCGCCGTCGCCATAGTAACCTCGGGTCATAAAAGATGAACAAGCCTCCCCTTGCCACGCCTGCAGCCCCCTGTCAAAGGGCATTACCGTGGCATATCGCCGGAACCGGCAGGACGGCCATAGCGAGCCGCCCATCCCCTAGGCCCCAAACCTACGGCTGTGAGATATCCAATTCGCCGCGCTTGCCAACCCGCCTTGGTTTGTGCATAAGACGCTCGTCGACGGTTTTGGCCGTCGTACCCCACGCGTGTCCCGCGGTCATCCGCCGGGTCAGCAATTGGAAGCGGGTGTAGCTCAGGGGTAGAGCACGACCTTGCCAAGGTCGGGGTCGAGGGTTCGAATCCCTTCGCCCGCTCCAGTCTTTTCAAAGACATACAGTGTTAAATGCCATCAAAGTGAAACGCTGCCAACCAGCGCTTTTTGGCTTCTGCGGTCTCCATTGAACGCGCGATCGACCATCCGCCGTGCGCGCCTCCGCCATATCTGAGCGGGAACGATTGAGCCCGAGCGGCGTTACCTCATTAACATCCCAGCTGTGAGGTTCTCGTCATGAAATTCGCTCGTCCGATCCCAATTATTGTTGGTACGGCCGCCCTTCTCTTCACGGCAGCTTTCGTCGCGACCGCGCAACAACCCGTGTCACCTTCAACCGCGCCAACTGTGGCCACCCCAACGACCCCGGCACCCGCTGAGACGACCAAGGACAAAACCGTGATCGGCCCCGTGGAAACACCCGTGCGGCCGACGCCGGACGCCAATGTGATGACGGCACCCACCAGCACCAATTCGAGCGGACCGCGCGAAACCGGGCCGCATGGGCAAGTCACACCGACTGTACCGCCACCGGCTAAGGTACCTGAAGCAGCCCGCACTGCGCCTGACCGGCCTGTTGCTGCGCAGAAATAAATCCCGCATCAGCGTCAACGCTAAACACTACAAAAGCGCGGCGCCGGTTTGCATACCGCGCTTTGCTATGCCGCCAGTTTGGCACATCGCAAAGTGAGCGGCAGGCTCAGCGCCCATTAGTCCGCAGCGCGCAACTGAATAAAGCTCCGGTAAAGCGTCAACAAATCCTTCGGGATCACAACGCCAGCATCACCATGAGCGAACACTCCGCGTGCAACCTCGCCCTCGAACGTAATCAACTTAAACGCCATCGACCATCGCTCGAACGCGCGCTCCTCGACAGCGTGCTGCGCAATGACGCGCACACCGGAATGCCGGTCATCACGATTGATCGACGCAAACACCGCGCGGACCTCTCCTTCGCGGCCTTCAAGCGTTTGCAAAAAATTCAGACCATTGAAAACAAGCAGCCCAGTGACACCGCTTTGCAAATTTCTCGATCTGGCAATATCCAAAATACTCGTCAACTGAGCGGCGTTGAGATCAACAGCCGCAGTGCTGATGTAAGTCAATTGTTCAAGAACCATATCAACCCAGCGCGAAAATGTAGGAAGGGAAATTACAAGCCAGTATCGGGATTAGGCGATTCTACGGCATTGGTGGCATCTTGTCCGGCAGCAGCAAAAAACCTCTACCGCCGGACGAAAGATGTCATGCCATAAGTTTTGCGCACCGAGGCAAGGCGTCATGCCCTATTCACGGCATCGACAGCGATAGCTGTCAGCTTGCTGTTGGCCGCTTTCTCCTGATCGAGGATCGATGACAGAATATCGTGGGCATCTTTCTCGCCGAGAGCTTTAGCCCACTCACGCAATGTTCCATATCGCGCGATTTCGTAATGCTCGATCGCCTGGCAACAGCCGATAATCATGGCGTGCTTTGCAACCGCACCCTTCGCCTCTTCCATAACGCCTTCACACTCCTTGATCAGCCCTTCAATCGCATCACATTTTTCACCCTTTGCAGGTTCACCAATCGCCTTGAATACTTTTTTCAACTGCACCACCTGGTCCTTCGTTTCCGAAAGGTGCTCAGAAAGCGCTAATTTCAACGGTCCGTTGCTGGTCGCCTCGATAACTTTCGGCAGCGCCTTCGTGAGTGCCGTCTCAGCATAATAAATATCCTGCAAAGTGTGGGTGAATGCATCTTTGAGAGTTTTCATAGCGATCTCCGAATAACTGGAAGACAAAGTTGGGCCAACAAACCGAGGCGCTCTGAGAGCGTGTAGCGAAACACTAGCCCTCTGTGGCTCATGGCCAGTGAACTGCGAACATGCATCACGGCTGGCTGTTAGACGGAGCCGCCTCAAGGCGCAGCAGACACCGTGGCGAAATAAACCGGACGCAAAATCTTAACGCTGGCATCGTCGATAAAGTTCCACGTCACCGTGAGATCGGCTCCACAGTGTGCAAAGCTTTGCTATCATCCATCAGCGCGCGGACCTATGTCATACGACATAGCAATTCGAGGATACTTTGGGCATTGTGTCGTCGATGACCGACGAGCACCATGAGCCAACACGGAGAAATCATGGTCGCGAAAATAACGAAGGCCGGTGGACTTAAAGCGCAGACATCCTGCACTCAATGCCCACTCCGTCGACTTCCGGTATTCCGAAAGTTCACAGCGAAGGAACTCAAATTTATCGAACGCTTTAAAACCGCCGAGCTCACCGCAACGATCGGCACCACCGTTCTAGTCGAGGGGCACAATAGCCCGCATCTATTCTCAGTTCTGAGCGGTTGGGCGATCAGGTACAAAGCCTTGCCCGACGATCGCCGTCAGATCGTAGGCTTCTCACTTCCAGGAGATTTTCTTGGGCTCCAAGGCCCCGTGTTCCAGGAAATGCAGCATTCCGTTGATGCACTAACACCGCTCACGTTGTGCGTCTTTTCGCGGGCAAAACTCTGGGAGCTCTTCAACGAGCATCCCGAATTGGCATATGACGTCGCCTGGCTGACCGCACGCAGCGAAAGTATGGTCGACGAACATCTCTTGGCAGTCGGACGCCGCTCCGCCACAGAACGCATCGCCTACCTGCTGCTTCATCTTTTCTATCGTTGCAAAACTTTGCAGATGACCGAAGGACTTAAATTCACTTTGCCCGCCTCACAGCAAGACATCGCCGACGCACTTGGGCTGTCGCTTGTCCACACCAACAAGACTCTTCGCCGTCTGCATCACGCGCAACTTTTGAGGTGGACGCCGGAGACGGTCGAACTGCTCGATGAAAAGAAACTCCGCAAAATTGCGCACTTTGAAGATGAAGACGCCCGCCAGCGGCCAATCATATGACAAATCGACATCTCGCCTGCCCAGTTTCCCAGCAGAGCCGCCGTTAATCACGCCAAACATCAAACCCAAAATAAGCTGCAATTCAATTGCTTACGCGCTACACTTCATCTGCACCCGAAACGCCGCATCACAACAAGAACAACCAGAAAACTGCGGCTCTTGTTAGCATCGGCTCAAGAACGTGTGCACACTTAGGAAAAACGTCCACGATGGATGCCGGCAACACCACCCAAAATAACCCCGCGCCGACGCTACCTGGAACGACGGTACCGGTCGCGGAAGCGGAGAGCTTGCTCGCTGCCATCGTCGCCTCATCGTATGATCCAATTATCAGCAAGACCCTTTGCGGGATCGTAACAAGTTGGAACGAGAGTGCAGCGCGTCTGCTCGGCTATACGGCAGAAGAGATGGTAGGCCACTCCATACGCCGCATCATTCCCGCAGACCGGCAATCCGAGGAGGATGTTATCCTCGCCCGCATCAGAAGCGGCGAAACGATCAGGAGTTTTGAGACAGTCCGCATCACGAAGGACGGCCGGCCAGTTTATGTCTCGATCACCGCGTCACCGATACGCGATCGTGACGGAAAAATAATTGGCGCTTCAAAGATCCTCCGGGACATCTCGCAGCTCAGGCATTTACTGCATGAAGCGCGCGAACGCGAGCAGCGCTTTCAGGGCATTTTCAATGCGACATTTCAGTATATCGGACTGCTCTCAACTGACGGCACAGTCCTCGAAGTCAATCGCACCGCTCTGGAAGTCGTCGGCGCCAAAGCATCTGACGCAATTGGCCTGCCGTTCTGGTTGACGCCATGGTGGGCACACTATCCCGAAGAACAGGAGCGCATCAAAGACGCTGTGCGCCGTGCGGCCTCCGGCGAGTTTGTCCGCTTCGAAGCCAAATATTTGCCACTCAATGGGAAAGAATCGATCGTCGATTTCTCCATGTCTCCGGTCAAAGACGAGGACGGCAACATTACGCTTCTCGTTCCTGAAGGCCACGACATCACCGAACTCAAACGCGCCGAACGAGACCTTGAGGAGAGCCGGCAGCGCCAACTGCAGATCTTGAACAACTCACTCGCCTTCATGTGCCTCTTGGACGACCAAGCACGGATCGTTGAAGTCAATTCGGCGGCACAGCGTGTCTCTGGTGTCTCCCACGCGGATCTGATCGGTCAGGTGTTCCAGGACTCGCCGTGGTGGCAGCACAGCGACGACGTCAAATCCCAAATAAATGATGCGGTGCGCCGGTGTTTGCGCGGCGAAACCGTGCGCTGTGATCTGCAGTATCTGGCCATCGGTGGCGAACTTCGTTGGGTGGATTTTCAAGCCGCCCCACTATTCGATAGCTTCGGCAGGATCATCGGTGTCGTGCCCTCCGGCGTCGACATCACGGACCGGAAACTTGCCGAAGAGCGCAGCAAACTTCTAATGAACGAGGTCAACCATCGCGCCAAGAACATCTTAGGTGTGGTCAACGCCATCGCCCGCCAAACCACCGCCGCGACCAATGAGGAATTTGTCGCGCGTTTCAGTGCCCGCGTGCGCGCCTTGGCCGCAAATCAGGATCTTCTCGTCCGCGGTAACTGGCACAGCGTCGAAATTACAGCATTGCTGAAATCCCAGCTCGGTCACTTTGCCAACTCGATCGGTACCCGCATCACCTTCGACGGCCCATCATGCCGTATCCGCTCAGAAGCGGCGCAATCCCTTGGGATGGCGATTTATGAACTTGCAACCAACGCCGGAAAATACGGCGCACTTGCCAACGATAGCGGACACATTCGTTTGGCTTGGAGCATAACCGGTACACGCTTCAAGATCTCTTGGACCGAAACCGGCGGTCCTCCCATCGCCACCGCACCGAGCCGTCGGGGCTTCGGTAGAACTGTCGTCGAAGTCATGACCAAGATGTCACTCGCCGCCGAAGTGTCCCTCTCGTACGCGCCCGAAGGTTTGATCTGGCAATTGGACGGCCCGATCGAGCGGATCGTAGAGACATCAGCAAATCACGCTTTCCGATTTTAGTAGAGCCTAAAATTCGCGGGTCGGACCTTCCTGCTCGCCGTGACGCAACGGAATACTCCAATCACATTCGAAGCCTGACGGTGGAAACCGCCGCTCGATTTTACCGCGCAAAACGCGCTCGATCGAGAACGTCAAGACATTGCTTCCAAATCCACGCTTCGGAGAAACCGTAACTGTTGGCCCTCCGCGTTCACGCCACTGAAAAACGACGCTCGGCACATCCGACGCGTCATTTCCGATCTGCCACGCGAAGTCCACCGATCCGCTCGCTCGGGACCAAGCCCCGTGACGCACCGAATTCGCAGCCAATTCGTTGACAACCAAACTTAGCATCACGGCAGTTGATTGAGAAATTTCGACTGAGGGTCCGTTGAGATGTAACGCCTCGCGGGTTGAATGTATGTAAGGCGCAAGAATTTCTGGCAGCAAAGATTTCAGATCGGGCCGGAACACAGGATTTGGCTTTAAGAAATCATGCACACGCCCCAGTGCTGCGAGCCGCTCGCGAAAAACGGTATTGAAGTCATCTGGGTCCGGCGTGTAACGCGCGGTTTGCGTTGCGATGGAGGACACGACCGCCATCATATTTTTCACCCGATGCACCAGCTCTTGATTTGAAATACGGACTTCATGGTTGGCTTGCTGGAGCGCCTGTTGCGCACTCTTCCGTACCGTCACTTCATGTTCCAGAGCGCGCATTGTCTCCATTTCACGCATGCGTGCTGTCGCCATTGCGCCCGCAATTCCCGTGATGAGAAGGCTGATCACCGTACCACCCGCAACCACAAACCACGGCAACCACCGCTCCATGGGCGTGGTATAATTTGGGCGGACTGCAAATTGAAGTTCCCAACTCTGTCCAGCATGCGTCACCATACGCGCCATTGTTAGGTCTGGACGCGCAACTTGCGCTTCAGCAGACCGCGTCGCCGCGCCGAGACTATCAAACAAAAGACTGCCGCCTTGCGATGATGGCCCGTCCAGAAGCTGCACTGAAATAGTTTGCAGCAGCGCAGGGATTTGTTGACGAATAGCGCTGTCAAACATGTCTTGCATGCGAAATGCTGCATAAACAAAGCCTGTAAGGCCGGCAGCGCGCTGCTCGAGCGTGTCGAGTGGCGCATCCCGGGAAAAGATCGGAACATAGACGAGCACACCCTTCTGCCCGGCACTCTGCTCCTCTTGCAGTAACGTCACCGACCGCGTCATCCGAGGTGCATTCGCATTGAGTGCGTCTTCCATCGCCGCTCGGCGGACAGGCTCCGAGTACATATCGTAACCAAGCGCAATCGTATTGCGCCAATCACGCGGCTCAATATAAACGATCGATGTTTTTATATCGCGGCTATGACCGACACTCGCCGACACCTTTGATGCAGAGCCCGACGGATCAACAAGCCGCTTTCCCGCGCGCGCTGCCGGCACCACTTCAGCAAAGCCTAAGCCTTGCACACCCGGATTGTTTTTCTCAAGATCGAGCTTGGCAACAAATCTACGCCATTTCTGATCGGTCACACCGTCTGCAGCATCAAATAAACCGGCACCCGCGCGCAGAATGTGAAAATAGGTCGCCATGACGTCGCCGACTTCCTCTGCGGCACGCAATGTCTGCAACCGGAACCGGTCAGCTTTCGCGCCTGCCACCGATTGATATGTAACGAAGGCAGAGAGGCCGGTCGCAAGCATCGACAACGCGAAGATCAAGAGACGTCGCGGCCATGCCGGGCGATGAAATCAGCGGCCATCCCGCCACATGCTCGGAGAACTTGGCAAGGATGCGATGAAATACTCCCGTCATCGAGCATCCCGTTGGCAATAAGCCTGTTGGCGGTCAAAGACCACAGTCCAGTCACGCATTCAACCCAGTCCCCGCACCGATCGCCTCATCCTCGACATGGCTAAACGCATCAGAAACAACAAAGGTTCCAAGCTCTTTGGGAAAAGCGGGATCCAACAAACTTTAACTTTTCCAAAGGGTTAGATTGATTTTTGAGAATCATAACCTTTTGGGGCAGTGTCGTTACGACACCTGAGCGATCGTCGGCATCGGTGCATGTTTCAGTTGCTCCATCAAATCAACCAGTTTTGCACTCCAGCGTGCCTTTCCAAGCCGCTGCAAAGTTCCATCATCGAGCGGCTGCCCGCTCAGGTCCAAGATGGTGATGTGCGCGGCCGGAAAGGCCTTTTCTGCCCGGCGCGCAATCAACGGCAAATACTGCCCGTCGTTTCCACCGGCCGTAACCAGCACCACAGCGCCGATGTCTTTGACATGACTGGCAGACTGACCGATCGCTGTCAGACCCGTCGCTTGGGTTGACACCGTCGCTTCTCCGACACCATTGGTGTCGATGGCTTGCGCGATGAAGTTGGCTGCAGCCATGTCGATTTGACTGCGTGCCGCAATCACCAGAATCTGACCGCGACGCTTAACATCCACCGAACGCTGAGGTATCTGCTGACACAGCGGCCGCAGTCGTCTGTGCGTCAGCCGGCTCGAACTGCCGCGTGATCTCCACGATATTCTCAACAAGCCATCAGCACGACTGCGATCGAATTGGCCACGATCGAAGTCGTTCGCTGCGAGATGAAGGGCTGGCAACACGATGGCATCGCCAACGGTGACGAGATTTGTATCGCTATCGCTGGCTCTCGAGTTGCTGCGTTGCGCCAAGCGTATCATCAGCCAACAACCGATGATAAAATTTCTCTTGTGGCGACAACGCCGGCTCATCGCCCAGAAGAACGGTGACGAACTCCAGTCCTTTGATATAACGCCCAAGCACAACCAGCGTCAGCGTCAACGGCGCAGCTAGTATCAGTCCTACAGGCCCCCAAATCGAGTGCCCAGAAACTCGTCGCAGTCAGCATTGCGAACGGCGATAGCCCGGCCTTCTGACCAAGAACCACTGGTTCTACGATGTGTCCCATGATCGGCTCTGCGATGGCAAAAACCGCGAATGCGCCAATTGCCATCGCCCATCCTGGATCGACAGCGGCAGCCAGCAACACCGGCGGAATCGCAGCGAGCAGCGATCCAACATAGGGAACAAACCGCATCACTGCCGTGAGTGCTCCCCACAATAAACTGTTTGGCACACCGATCAGCCACAGAGCAGTGCCGATGACTGCGCCAAATGCAATATTCATCAGTGCTTGTGCCAGAAACAACTGTGATAGGCGGCTCGCAGCATCGTTGAGCGCGTCAGTCGTCCCACTCACATTATCAATACCGGCGACGCGAATAATGCGGTCTCTCAAGATCGGTCATCTGCAACAGCATGAACAGCGTGAACAACAACGTAAGACCGCCGAGTGCAAGTGGATGCATCAGATTGCCGAGATAGTTGAGGATGCTGTCCTTTCGTCCATCATCCACTCTGACAACGACGGACGGTTGAGTTGGACCCGGCTGTGACGCATCACCGGCGGGTACAGTGCCGGACGGTCTTGTCAATTTCCTTGCTGAGATCGGATCCGATCGTCGTCGATCGCGTCGGTAGCACGCTTGATAGCACCGTCCGACTTTGCCGAATGCGTCACAGAGCGAACCTTCTCCAGCAGATTGGCCTTATAACCGCCAAGATCACCTGCAAGAGAAAGAACCTGCGTCGCAAACACAGTCGAAAGCAGCACCAGCCCCGCCACAAGTGCGATAACAACACCGACAACCGCTGCTCCATGCGGCACACGCCACCGCACCAAACCTGTAACGATAGGTGACAAAATGAACGTCAGACATGTGCTGATAGCGAGCGGCATCAACAAATCGCGTCCATAGACTAAGCCCGCGATCGAAAGTGCGGCGATGATAAGAGCACCATAGAGGCTTCGAATATTATCGGCCAAAAGAGGCATCGACATGCTCCGATAAGAACTGTTCCCCCGTGGCCGATCTGCTGCCCCACCCCGCAAACCCGACGCAGGCGCTGAGAGGGGTCCGGCCCCAGCCAAATTCCAGCATCAGCGCGCGCCGTCGCGCGCACTGACACAAACAGAAGACGCACCGGCAGAAAAAAAGTTCCACCTTAGGGGAACCGAAATCGCAACTCCGCGTTTCCACTGCAGAGGTGACGCGGAAGAGTGACGGCTCCACGGGCCAAAACACGCATCTCTTCAGTGTCGCGCCAGACGACCGGCCAACGACGCAAAGCTTGAATAATTTGATCCCCACGCCACTTGGAGCTCCCCATGGGCAATCTTCTGCACTACGCAATCATCTTTCTCGTCGTCGCGCTTGTCGCTGCCCTGTTCGGCTTCGGTGGCATCGCTGGTACTGCGATGGACGGCGCAAAAATCTTGTTCTGGGTCGCTATCGTCTTGTTTGCGATCTCAGCCGTCGCCGCGCATGATCCGGCGAAACTGACGCGGACCAATGAAGAAATCGCTGCGGCCGGCGCTGAAAATCAGCGTCCGGCCGTAGCGCGTTGCACGAGCGAAAGGTTCAAAACAATGTCTGTTCGCACCCCAGCCCGTCGCGCGGAAGTCGCCTTTCTCACGCTATCCGCATTGCTCTTACCCACGCTCACTCTTCTGCCCTTGGGCAGCCTTTACCTCTGGGAACGCGGGTGATTTCTCAACTGGGCGATTGCGACCTTTGCCCTGATAGCGCTTGTTTTTCTCGCACAGCGCATAACCTTGTCGCGTGCTAACCGCCGGACGCCGGTTCTGTCTGAGCAGGGAACGCCATCTGGCGAAGTCGGCGCGGCGTCACCTCCTCAGTCATGGACGCCGATTGAAAAGCTAGCCTGGGCAGACGTGCAGGCCCTGTCCTTGCGCGCAGACACAGGAACGATTGCGGATCACGATGCAGCGCTAAACTTGGCACGCGAAACAATTGAAACTGTCGCACGGCGCCTGCACCCCGAAACACATAACGCCGTTTGGCAATTTACCGTGCCGGAAGCGCTGGCAATCGGTGAACGCGTCAGCCGGCGGTTGTCGCAATTCGTCGCAACACATGTCCCTTTTGGCGACCGCATGACGGTCTCACAAATGCTTCAAATATATCGCGCGCGCTCTGTCGTCGATACCGCCGGCAAAGTCTATGACATTTGGCGCGTGATCCGCATGGCGAACCCCGCGACCGCAATCACACACGAGATGCGCGAACGGCTGACAAAAGCTGTCATGACATGGGGACGCGATCAGGTTTCGCGTCGTCTGCTTGTGGCCTACGTTGAGGAAGTCGGCCGCGCAGCGATCGATCTTTACGGCGGACGCCTCCGGCCGACAGAAGCATTGGCTGGCGACCTCGCTCGTCCAGACTCCATCTACCAATCAATCAGCGCGGCCTGCGGCCCAGCCCAAAGTGCCGGTCCTCCGCCAATTAAAAAACTCCATTCGCTCGTTGGCTCGCCGGCCGGGCTCCTAAACCAAAAATACAATGTCATTTCAGGACATTAACTTAACCTCAGAAAAACCAACGCAACACGGAACCATTCGCCGCAACCGCGCGTTTTCTACCCAATCAGGCGCCCGCCTGACAAGTCTGTCGCAAGCCCCCGAAGGAGACGAGTATGAGCTACACACGCGAAGTTCGTAACGACGCAGCCAGCATTGCCCAAAACGCAACCGGAGCCGCCGTTGATGCAGCCGCCGACCTCGCGGACAAAGCGAATGCGAAGATTGATCAGGCAAAATCGGCCGCCAGTGATCTCGCATCTGACGCGATGAAAAAGGGCCGTGAAGCCGGCCAACAGATCGACGCTGTCGCCGGCAATCTCAAAGGCGCTGTCGACAAATCCATCGCTGAACAGCCGATGGCAACTCTTGCTGTTGCCGCCCTCGCCGGGTTCGTGATCGGCGCCATCTGGAAATCGTAATTCCAGCCTTGCTGGCATCTAATCGCCACGTCGCGCTTAAGTAGACTGAGGGCACTGCCATGTTTGCCGCTTTATTCAATCGAGCTCAAGCAACTGTCGATAACGCGATAGGTCAGGCGATAAATCGCGCAATCGTGGCAGTGCCTTTCGTCATCGCGGGTGCCTTCGCCACAGCTGCGTTGACGATTCGACTGACGCGCATTCTCGGTGACGAGTACGGCTATCTCGCAATCGCCGGAATCTTCGTCATCGTGGGGCTCGTCGCTGCCCTCGTGATGCAGCCCTCCACTGCCACTGCGACCGCCTCCGATCCGCATCCGCAACGGCCGACCAAACCGCCGAAAAGAGCATCAACCGAAAACATCCGGCAGCGCCGCACCCGATCTCGATCCCGACTTGATGGTTGCGGCTCTGTCAACGGTCGCCCCGATCGCGTTGCCGGCCATTGTGCGCATGATCTTCAAAGAACCTGCCGATCGTCGCCGTCCTGGCGGCAGCACTTTACGTTTTCACCCGGCAATCCGGCCAGCCGCAGCCGAATGCCGGCATGGAGCCCAGTCCGGTTGCGTGATAAAATACGTCCGCAATGTGTTTTTGCGTTCCCTAGAACGAAGTTGATAAGGCAAGCGAATGATCGAAGAACACGACAAGTCGAAAGGGCCGCACGCCGCGTCCCATCGCGACGACCCACCGGCCGCACAAAATGCTCCTCCGTTGACCAGCGCCGCGCAGGATCTCATCGGACGGAAGTTGCGGGAAACATACAGCAACAAACTCAATGAGCCCGTGCCCGAAAAATTCAACAAACTGCTCGAGCAGTTGGCGAAGAAGGGTTGATGTATGTCAGGCGCTTCCCCAGCAGCTTCCAGACCGAGTTGACGACCTACATTCCAAATCTTCGTGCGTTCGCGAACTCTCTCACGCGCCGCCCGGATTTGGCTGACGATCTCGTTCAGGAAGTGCTGATCAAAGCGTTTCAGAACATGGCACAATTCACACCGGGATCGAACATGAAGGCGTGGCTCTTCATGATCTTGCGCAATACCTATTTCTCCCATCTTCGCAAGCGTCGCTTTGAGATCGAAGATGCGGACGGCATGCACGCCGAAAAAGTCGCTGTGCCCAAGTCGCAGACATCCCATATGGACATGCTGGACTTCAACGACGCACTTTCGAAACTTCCGCCAGACCAGCGCGAGGCGCTGCTATTAATCGGCGCCGAAGGCTTTTCTTATGAGGAGGCGGCCGCGATGTGCGAGCTGCGCCGTCGGAACGATGAAAAGCCGCGTCAATCGCGCCCGTGCAAAACTTGCAGAATTGCTGCGGCTCCAAGATGAGCCACTCGTCGAGGAGATCTCGCGCTAAGACATTCCAATTGTACGCCGCATCAACCCGTAGACGGGACACTGCGCCAAATCAACCAGCGACAATGCCACGAAGAACAGGCCTTAAGAGGAATACAACGATGTCTGGTAGCGCTATTGCCGACCAAATTGCACCTGAACTGCCTTATCTCCGCCGTTTCGCCCGCGCTCTTTGCGGCACGCAGGACAGCGGGGATCAATTTGTGGTGCAGACGTTGGAAGCGATCATCGCCGACAACGGCCTTTTCAACACGAAGCTCTCTCCGAAAGTCGCACTGTATCAAGTCTTCCTGAAAATCTGGAACGCGCTGCCGCTTAACCGCGATACCGAGCCGTTGTCACCTGGCCCTAGGACGTCGACCGACCAACGCTTGGAGCAGATCACGCCAGTGCCACGTCAAGCCTTCTTGCTCACCGCCGTTGAAGAATTTTCCGAACCCGAGGTCGCCAGCATCCTCGGCAAATCCGAAATTGACGTCCGCAATCTGATCCAAAGTGCTGCAACCGAAATCTCTGCACAAATATCATCACGCATCATGATCATTGAAGACGAGCCGATGATCGCCTTAGACATCGAAACCTTGATCTCGGACATTGGCCACACCTCGGCCGGCATCGCGACAACACGCGATGAAGCGCTTGCCTTGGCAAAATCATCGCGGCCGGACTTGATTTTGTCCGACATCCAACTCGCCGACGGCAGCTCGGGTATTGATGCCGTCGCAGATATTTCCAAGGTGCTCAATGTACCCGTTATCTTCATTACCGCTTATCCAGAGCGCTTGCTCACGGGCGAACGCGCTGAGCCAGCATTCCTCATCACCAAGCCATTTCAGCCATCGATGGTGAAGGCGATTGTGAGCCAAGCTCTCTTCTTCAGCGCCGGGCAGCCCGCAGCCGCATAGGGGTATTCATCCAAATGCCACAGAGTGCGACTGGCGTCTCGCGCGAGGGCGCACCACAAAGCGACGATACCGCGACGGAAACAAAAACCGTCGCGGCACCAAAATCCACCTTCACGCGCTTTGCTCTTGGATACTGGCGTGACAGCGGTCGCAACTCGTCCATAACGCTCGTTGTCGGCATTGCGCTTACGCTCGCGCTGACACTCGGCATCAACTACGCTTACAACCTCTGGAACCGGGTATTCTTCGACGCCATCGGCAGCAAAAATGCTGATGCCATCTGGCAGGCACTGCTCTGGCTACCGGCCATTGTCATCGTTGGTGCCGGTCTGGCCGCGTTAATGTCCTGGCTAAAGCTAACTTTACAGTTGCAGTGGCGCACATACTTGACGCGCCGCCTCATGGCGCTATGGCTCGGCGACCAACGCTACTACCGCATCGGCTTGATGCAAAATCCGCTCAACAATGTCGAACATCGCATCGCTGAAGATGTCCGCCAAGCCGTCGAGCCCGCGGTTGAACTGTCTGTCGGCTTCGTCTGGTCCGTAACAAACGCGCTATTGTTTATCGGCGTGTTGATCACAGTCGGTGGCAGCGCGTCGATCATGGGCGTAACTGTTCCAGGATACATTGCCGTCGCCTCGCTCCTCTACGCCGCGACCGTCACAGGTGCAGTCACAGCAATCGGACGCCGGCTCGCCGCACAAGTTGCCGAAAAAAACGAGCGCGAAGCACAGTTCCGCTATGAAATCACCCGTGTCCGTGAGAACGCCGAAAGCATTGCCTTCCTGCGCGGTGACGCCCGCGAACTTGCCGCCGCCAACACCACCTGGGCGGCACTCCGCACCGCGTTCGTTGATGTCATCAAAGTTCAGCGAAACGTCACCTGGGTAACCAACGCCAATTCATTCCTCGCCCCGGTCATACCCGCCGTTCTCGCAGCGCCCAAGTATATATCCGGAGAGCTTACGCTCGGCGGCGTCATGCAGATCGTTGCCGCCTTCGCTGCAGTGCTCGGGGCACTCAACTGGTTCTCAGACAATTTCCTACGGTTGTCCGATCTGAACGCTGCCGCGACCCGCGCCGGCGAGCTCGCAGAAGCATTGCAGGCCGTCGATGTCGGCCACGTCACCTCAGGGCGTCCAGCCGCCGCCGCACTCGGCAATGCCATCGAACTGCGCGACGTCACCTTGCGCAAGCAGGACGGCAGCGCGCTCATTCAAAAAGCAAATGTTGTGGTCATGCCGGGCGAGCGCGTCTTGATCGAGGGACGCTCCGGCTCAGGTAAATCGACACTTCTCCGCTCCCTTGCTGGTTTCTGGCCGTGGGCCGAAGGTGAAATGTCGCTCCCTAAGGACGCAAAGATTTCGTTCTTACCCCAGCGTCCATATATTCCGATTGGCCGCTTGGTCGATGCTCTGACCTACCCGCGCGACATTGAAATGCCGGACGAAGAAGCGACCCGCCTCCTCAAACTCGTGGGTCTTGAGCACCTGGCTCCGCAGCTGAACGACACAGCATCTTGGGACACCATCCTCTCCGGTGGTGAACGTCAACGCATCGGCTTCGCGCGCGTGCTGTCTGAAATGCCGGATATAATCGTTTTGGACGAAGCCACCAGCGCACTAGACGATGCGTCTCAAAGCGAAATCTTCCAAACACTGGTCGACGCACTGCCCGATGCAACCATCTTGAATGTCGCGCACCGGCAGGGTTTGCAGAAGTTCCATGATCGAAAGCTGGTCATCGACAAAGGCGACAACCGTGGAGCCGTTCGATCAACACCCACCGCAGCCCTGTCGATGTCTGGATTGGTCTCCTTGGTCAAGCGTGGCCTGCGGTCCCGGCGCGAACCACCTCAAGTTTGACCGCACGGTGGTCCCAATATTTTCTCATCCGAGACGGAACTCATAAGACCCGCAACGCGTTGTCCTTCCGAACACTTTGGAAGGAGAATTCCATGCACCAAGCGATCGATACCGAGCCTGCAACCACAAATCATGCGGCCTCGAACGGAGATCACGGCAACGGTCAGTCTCAGGACGCACCGGTTCATGTCATGGCGGTTCTCGAAGATATTCTGTCACGCGGCCGCAAGTTGGTGGAAGAAAACCCAACGGCGGCAGTTGTTGGCGTCGCCTCTCTGGCCGCAATTGTCGTGCTGGCGGCCAAAAGTGCCGCGCCGCGCGAAACGTCGGTGACGCGTCTCGAACGACAAGTCCGTCGTCTGGCATCCGAGCAACGTGCCGCGGGGTCTGAAGCACTCGAAACGATCTCAGGTGCCGTCACGCGCGCTCTGACTGCGGATCCGAAATATGTGCAAGCCTACCAAAATTTCGCGACCGATTGGATTGGCCGCATTCAGGCGGGCGTGAGCGACGCACTCAGCAAAGTTCAACAGCGCACATAGTGTCGGCTTAGCAAGAGCTAGGTGCGCACGCTGTCCCCTCACGTTCGCACCATTGCACCCCACGGTCTTCCCCCGGCCGTGGGGTTTCTTTATGTACCAACGGCGGCCGTTTAATAACGGCAGCAGCATATCGGTCATGGAATTCGGGAAACACAAAAAACTCACGCACCGGCAGGTGCGTGAGCATTATTTCAAGCTTCGAAACCGGACATCAGCCGCCGAGTTTACGTTTGATGGCACCAGTCGTCTTCTGAACTTCGCCTTCGGCCTCTTGTGCTGCACCTTCGCCTTCCAGCGCCGGAGAACCAACGGCGTTGCCGATGATCCGCTTCGCTTTACCGGCGATTGAGTTGGCATGGCCTTTGATCGTATCAGCCGTCGAAGACGTCTCGGCACTTTCGACCGCGTCGGCGACCTTCTTCTTCACTTTGCCAACGGCCTGCTGTGCTTCGCCTTGGCGTTCCTGAACGAAACCTTCGGCTTCCAGTTCAGGGGATCCAATGATTTTCCCGACGCCTTGCTTGACGTTGCCGATGGCCTCGTTCGCCATGCCTTTAGCTTTGTCTGATGTGCTCGACATTTAAGGACTCCAATCTTGGGGGACAAATGAGCGACGGAGGTCATTCGCCGTCGCTCAATCAACGTCTGTGCCCCTCAGTTGGTTCCATCAGTACGCGTTCTGCGTGCAAGCACCGGCGCGACGTCAAGCGGTCCGCGTCACGCGCCGACGCCCGCGTGCGCGGAAGTGCTATCTGACTGCAAGATTGCGCGTCCAAGGTGAGCACGTCGCGGTGCGAACGCATCACCGATCCCAATAAGCACCGGGATTCGCAAGCTTCGGCAGTCGCCCAGCCGCAAGATCTGAGACGCAGCCGCACCAGCGCTCCTCTTCGTCACGCGATACAGAGGCCACGGCAACGACCGGCGTTGCACCGTCGAGACCCGACGCCATCAAATTCTGCGCAATGTCCGCCGACGTCCTGGCACCCATATAGACAATCAACGTCGACTTAGGGTCAGCCAAAGCGCGCCAATCCAACCCCGCCGGCAATTCCCCCGAACGCGCGTGTCCTGTGATGAACCGCACCGACTGCGCGTGATCCCTGTGCGTGAGCGACAATCCCAACGTCGCAGCCATCGCAGACGCGGACGTGATACCCGGCACCACGTCGACGCGAATACCTTCGAGATCGAGCCGCTCAATCTCCTCGCCACCGCGGCCAAACACCATGGGATCACCCGATTTCAATCGGACGACGTGCTTGCCCTGCGCGGCAAGTTTGACCATCAGCGCGTTGATATCGTCTTGCGCGCAACTCTCTCGCTGGCCGCGCTTACCGACCATCATTCGTTTGGCCTCACGTCGCGCGAGTTCGAGCACATCGCTCGACACTAAATCGTCATAGAGAATAACGTCGGCAGACTGCAGCGCACGCACCGCCTTCAGCGTCAAAAGTTCGGCATCACCAGGTCCAGCACCCACGAGCGTGACACGGCCCTCACGACGCTGCCGGTCGTCCGCAATGGTCGACACGAGATCTGACAACCGCAACGGTTCGTCGCTCGTCGGCGGAGGACCAAATGCGCGTTCGGCCAGATGCTCCCAAAACGCACGCCGCGCCGCCCCTGGCATAAGCCGCCCAGAAACGACCGCCCGCATATCACGCGCAATTTGGCCCCAGGCCGCAAGAGAAGGCGGCAGCAAAGTTTCAATCCGCCGCCGAATGGCTTGTCCGAGAATTGGCGCAGCCCCGTCTGTCGAAATTCCGATCACGACAGGTGAACGATTGACGATAGACCCAAACTGAAACTGACAATAGGCAGGCTTGTCGATCACATTGCACGGTACGCCCGCAGCACGCGCCGCGCACTGGAACGCCTTAGCCTCGGCGTCCGTCTCAGCGTCCGCAAGCGCGACCGACGCATTCGCAAACACATCGATTGACCATTGGTCGCCTGCATGCTGGATCGATCCTTGCGCCGCGCCGCGCGCGAGCAACGCTTCCATCTCCGGCGAAACATTCAGGGCATAAATTTCAACCGAAGCGCCTGCTGCTGCCAGCAATTCTGCCTTCCACGCAGCCGCGGCCGTTCCGCCTGCGACCACAGCTCGCTTGCCCGCAAGATCGAGAAACACCGGCAACTTTGCCAATGCCCCCATACGCTCAGGCGCTGCGTCAGACGGCTTCCGCGATACGATTTGCATGGATGATGCCTCCGATTTCCGCGCGGCACGAACCGCAATTTGTGCCCGCACCCGTGAGCTTTCCAACGAGTTCGACGCTGTCGGCGCCGCCCGATCGCACACACGTCGCAATTTGGTTCCGTCCGACACCGAAGCACGAGCAGACGATCGGTCCGATATCTGCAGTCGCCCCCGATGCGCGTCCGGCAAGCAACCGCAATCGGCTGTGTGCATCGTCATAATCCTTGCCGATCTCACCGACGATGAATGTGCGCGCGCAAGAAACGGGATTCGATGCCAGAAACAATGCCGCGATCAATCGCGTGCCCCAAAACGCCAGAATGCGGCTGTCGCCGCGCGTCGCATCGCGATAGCTCAGGATTTCAGCATCATCACTGATATTCGGCCACAAGCGCGCAACGATGTCCGCAGGATCAGAAAGCGCATCGAGACCAGCGATCTCCGCTCGGTAGCCGGCCTCCGTACGCGCCGTCGCAAAGTAGTCGAACCCTTGCATCTCAGGTTGCGCCGTCGATGTTGCGAACCCGAACCAGCGGGCCGGAAACGGTTCAAGAGCGACGGCTGTATGTTTCAACTCAGGTTGACCCGACACGCCGTCAACGTGAGCAGCAATCACTGTCCCTATGCGGCCTTGCCGCGCGGTCTGCGCCGTCCAGTGGATGGGCGCAAAAGCCTGGCCCTCGGGAATTCGATCCGTCACCTGCACTCGAAGCACAGCCTGGCCGCTCGGGCTCCAGACCCTCGCCAATCCTGCGGCATCAAGACCGAGTTTCGTCGCATCAGCAGGATTGATCTCGACGAACGGCTCTGCGACATGTGCCGCCAAGCGTGCTGATCGCCCCGTTCGCGTCATCGTATGCCACTGATCACGCAGTCGGCCGGTGTTGAGAATGAAGGGAAACGCCGTCGTCGCCAGCGACCGCGCAGGACGATAGGTCGTGGGGATAAATCGCGCCCGCCGGTCCGGCGTGAAAAAGCGGCCATCTCCAAACATCCGCGCCGATGTGTCGGTTGTGCCCTGAGCTTGCGGCCACTGGGTGGGCGGCAACGCGTCATACGCGTCGTCTTGCAACGTTGCGTAACGCGAAAGATCTAAGTCACGCGTGCCGCCGTTTGCAACCCCAGTCAGCGCTGCGTACTCGGCAAAGATTTCAGAGGGTGAGGTCCATGCAAACGCCGGCCCAAAGCCCATGCGCTTCGCAACTTCAGCAAATTGCCACCAATCCGCGCGTGCCAATCCCGGCGCCGCTGTAAAGGCGCGCTGCCGGGAAATCCGCCGCTCCGAGTTTGTAACCGTCCCATCCTTCTCGCCCCAAGCACTTGATGGCAGCAGAACGTGTGCGAGATCCGCCGTATCCGTCGACCGCTCAACGTCGGAAACGACGACGAAAGGACAACGCTCCAATGCCGTGCGTACTTTGTCCGCCTCCGGCAGACTGACGACAGGGTTGGTCGCCATGATCCAAAGAGCTTTGATCCGCCCATCGTGAACAGCATCAAAAAGCTCGACAGCCTTCAATCCAGGCTTCTGCGCAATGCGTGGCGAACCCCAAAACGTCTGCACAATGCCGCGATGCTCGACGTTGTCGATCTCCATATGCGCCGCCAGCATATTCGCCAGACCACCGACCTCCCGGCCACCCATTGCATTCGGCTGACCAGTTACGGAAAACGGTCCAGACCCTGGCTTACCAATACGGCCGGTCGCGAGATGGCAGTTGATGATCGCATTGACCTTATCAGTACCGGCCGACGACTGATTCACGCCCTGGCTATAGATGGTGACCGTGCGCGCAGTATCAATAAAGGTGTCGTAAAACGTATGAAGCTGCTGAAGACTAAGGCCGGTAATATCCGCAATCTCCTCCTCGGAGCATGCCTGAGCAGCAAGCGCCGCATCCTCGAAACCGGATGTGTGCGCGCTGATATAGTCTGCATCAAAATCTGAGCGCTCGATCAGGCGCGCCAACAAACCATTGAAGAGTGCGACGTCTGAACCGGGCGTAATCTTCAAATGCTGATCCGCAATGGCGCACGTACGCAGTTTCCCGTGGATCAATCACAACAACCTTGGTACCGCGTGCCTTCCGCGCTTCCGCGAGACGCTGAAACAGAACCGGGTGACACCACGCAAGATTCGATCCCACGAGTACGACGAGATCCGCTTCCTCCAGATCTTCATAACATCCGGGCACCGTGTCCGAGCCAAACGCGCGGCGATGCCCTGCAACCGACGACGCCATACAGAGTCGCGAGTTCGTGTCGATATTGGCCGACCCGATAAAACCCTTCATCAGCTTGTTGGCGACGTAATAGTCTTCGGTCAAAAGCTGACCGGAAACATAGAAAGCAACGGACTCCGGCCCATGCTCGCGGATCGCGTCCGAGAACTTCTGCGCCACCAGTCCGAGCGCGGACTCCCAATCGGCCTTCACGCCGTTGATCGTGGGCTGCAATAGCCGACCATCAAGTCCCAATGTTTCAGCGAGCGCAGAACCCTTGGAGCACAGCTTCCCGAAAGTTTGCGGGATGCTCAGGATCGCCAGCAATCGTAATCGAGCCATCGGATCGTGCGGTTGCCAGTACGCCGCAACCGACGCCGCAGTAGGGGCAGGTCGTCTTCACCGGTTGCGAAGCCAGATCGTCGCGCATCACGCAACCTTGCTCGCTTCGGCGCCCGACACGTCGAGTAGCAATCGCCCTTCGGCAACAGTGATCGGATATGTCTTTACCGATCCGCTATCCGCACCTTGCGCCATTCCAGTGTTCAACGAGATCACCCAATTGTGCATAGGGCAGGTCACGGAGTCTCCATGCACAATCCCCTGGCTGAGCGGCCCACCTTTATGCGGACAGCGGTCATTGAGCGCATACACGCGATCCTCATTCGTGCGGAACACTGCAATGCAACCGTGAGCCGTCTTCACGATCCGCGCGCCCTGCTGCGGCACGTCACTGAGCGCACCAATATCAAGCCATTGGCCTGTCGAGCGATCGGTCATTCCGCAGCCTCCGGTCGGGTCGTATCTGCCAGCACTTTGAACTCGTGTGCCGCCATGCCAGCGACGCGCTCGGCCCATGGATCGACTTGTGAGAATTGTTGCGACACGACGAACCGCTCGTAGAGCGCTTTGCGTTTAACGGTGTCTGTCAGCACACTCGCGCGAATGCTGTCGCTACCGACACGCTTGGCCCACTTATAGATGCGCTCAAGGTAGCGCCCCTGCTCTCGATAGAGCTGCGTCAACGCCGCGATGACCTCGATGGCCTCTTCTTCGGTGTCGACATGCCCAAGGACCTCGGTGCCTTTGATGTCGAGGCCGGCCGCACCACCGAAGTGAATGTCATAGCCGCTATCAACGCAAATGACGCCAATATCCTTGCATGTCGCCTCCGCGCAGTTCCTCGGACATCCTGAGACCGCAAGCTTGAGCTTCGCAGGCGTCCACGAGCCCCAGAGAAACTTCTCGAGTTTGATACCGAGCCCAGTCGAATCCTGCGTTCCAAACCGGCACCAATCCGTCCCGACGCACGTCTTCACCGTGCGCAAGCCCTTCGCGTAGGCAGCTCCCAGAAACCATTCCCGCGCGATTGAGATCAGCCCACACCGCCGGCAAGTCTTCCTTCTTCACACCAAGCATGTCGATCCGCTGACCGCCAGTGCACTTCACCGCAGGAATATTGAACTTTCTCCACCACATCGGCGATCGCGCGCAACTCGCTCGCACTCGTCATTCCGCCCCACATGCGTGGAACGACCGAATACGTGCCATCCTTCTGGATATTCGCGTGCACACGCTCATTGATAAAGCGCGACTGGCCATCGTCCTGGTAGACCCCAGGCCAAGTACACAGAAGGTAGTAATTCAAAGCCGGTCGGCATTTCGCACATCCGCACGACGTCTTCCACTCGAGCGCCTGCATCAAATCCGGAATTGTCTTCAGAGCTTTCGCCACGATAAGACGGCGCACGTCGTCATGGCCGAGGGTGGTGCACCCACACATCGGCTGCACCGCAGTCGGATTATATGAGTCGCCCAAGGTCAACTTGATCAATTGCTCAACCAGACCCGTGCACGAGCCACAGCTTGCCGACGCCTTGGTGTGCGATCGCACATCGTCGAGCGTCGTCAATCCAAGCGCATTGATGGTGCTGGTGATCTTGCCTTTGCAGACGCCGTTGCAACCACAGACCTCTGCCTCATCCGGCAAGGCTGCAACGGCCGCCGTAGGGTCCAGCGGGCTACCTCCTGCGAAGGCAGGGCCAAAAATCAAGTTTTCACGCAGCGCTGAAACGTCCGTCGATCTTCGGATATGATCGAAGAACCAAGCTCCATCCGACGTGTCGCCATACATCACGACGCCGATAACGCGGTCATCTTGAAGAATGACGCGCTTATAGACACCGCGTGCGGCATCGCGCAGCACGATCTCCTCGCGATCCTTGCCCTCGGCGAAGTCCCCAGCCGAAAACAGATTGATACCGGTCACTTTGAGTTTCGTTGCCACCGCACTTGGTGAGAACGACGCACTTGCGTCACCCGCCAACTGCGCGGCGATCACAGCCGCCATTTCATACAGCGGCGCAACGAGACCAAACACTTGCCCATGCGACTCCGCGCATTCACCAACCGCAAACACATCCGGATCACTCGTGCGCATTTGCGGATCGACGACAATGCCGCGTCCAACATTCAATCCCGCATCCTTGGCGATTTGCGCATTGGGCTTGATGCCAACGGCCATCACGACCAGATCCGCCGGCAGCCGCGTGCCGTCCTCCAATACGACGGCTTCGACCTTTTTCTCGCCCAGGATTGACTTCGTGTTCGCCTTTGTGATGACGCGGATCCCGCGCGCCTCCATCGCCCGCTGCAGAAGATGTCCAGCCGGTGCATCCAGTTGCCGCTCCATCAACGTCGGCGCTAGATGCAGGACGGTCACATCCATGCCTTGCTCTTTGAGACCGACCGCGGCTTCAAGTCCAAGCAAACCCCCGCCAATAACAACGGCATTGCCGCGTGATTTCGCAGCCAAGAGCATAGCCTCGACGTCATCGAGATCGCGATAGCTGAGAACACCAGCAAGTCTGTGGCCGGGCACCGGAATGATGATCGGCAACGAACCGGTCGCGATGAGCAACTTGTCGTACGGCACCGAAACACCGCGCGCAGTCGTCACCGTCTTCGCGACGCGATCGATCCCAGTCACAGTCGTGCCCTTGTAGAGCGTCACGCCATGCTTCACGTACCAGCCGTCACCGTGAATAACGATCTGCTCGAACGACTTCTCGCCCGAGAGCACCGGCGACAACATGATCCTGTCATAGTTGACGCGGGGTTCAGCGTTAAAGATCGTGACTTCATAAGCATCGGGCGCAAGTTCGAACAGTTTTTCAAGTGCCCGCCCTGGCGCCATGCCATTGCCGATCACCACAAGCTTCTGCCGCCCTTTTCCAGGCACCGACTCCACCGCAGCGTCAGCATCGAATTTGAGTGCATCTGGGGCCATCGTCGTCATGCAGCAGCCTCCACGTAACTATGCCGTTCATGCAGAAAGCGCAAAACCGACTCGCGCGCGGCGATATAGGTTGGATCGCTCACCAGTTCGAGACGCTTCCGGGGACGCGGGAGATCCACCTGCAAAATCTCGCCAATCCGTGCAGCCGGACCATTCGTCATCATCACAATGCGATCGGAAAGAAGGACCGCCTCGTCCACATCGTGCGTGATCATGATCGCCGTATTGCCCAAACGCGCATGGATTTGCATCACGCTGTCCTGCAGATGCGCACGCGTCAGCGCATCAAGCGCGCCAAACGGCTCATCCATCAGCAATACTTTGGGCTCCATCGATAAAGCGCGCGCGATGCCGACGCGTTGTTTCATGCCGCCGGAAATTTCGGCCGGACGCTTGTCGCTGGCATGCGTCATCTGCACGAGATCGAGATTATGCATGACCCAATCGTGGCGCTCAGCCTTCGACCTGCGATCCCGAAAGACCTTATCGACCGCAATGCGAACGTTGTCGTACACACTAAGCCATGGCAGCAGAGAATGGTTTTGAAAGACGACCGCGCGATCCGGACCGGGTTCATTGACCTCTTTGTCTTCAAGCAAGATCGCACCCGCTGTCACGCGCGTGAGCCCCGCAATAAGATTGAGCAACGTCGACTTACCGCAACCGGAATGACCGATAATTGCAACAAACTCGCCCTTATCGATCGTCAACGAGATGTCTTTCAACACCTCGTTCGTCGTGCCGTTCCGTTCAAACGACTTGTCGACATGATCGATATTGAGGATTGGCCGGCCACTGCGGGGTGTCGCCACATCGGTATGGAGCTTCTTGTTAACGGGAGCAATCATGGCTCTCTCCTTAAGTAACTGACGTGCCGCGGGTCGCAATCATCCCGACCGCCGCAACAAGCCGGTCGAGCACAAAGCCGACGACACCGATGTAGATAAGCGCGACAATGATGTCGGATAGCTTCGACGAATTCCAAGCATCCCAGATGAAGAAGCCGATCCCGACGCCGCCCGTGAGCATTTCAGCCGCAACAATCGCGAGCCACGACAAGCCGATGCCGATGCGCAGGCCCGTAAAGATGTAAGGCGCGGCCGATGGCACCATGATGCGGATGAAAAACTCAATCGGATTGAGCCGCAAAACAGCCGCGACGTTGCGGTAATCCTGCGGGATATTTCGAATCCCAACAGCGGTATTGATGATCACGGGCCAAATCGCAGTGATGAAGATCACAAAAATTGCCGATGGATTCGCATCTCGAAAGGCTGCGAGAGAAATCGGCAACCATGCCAGCGGCGGCACTGTGCGCAGCACCTGAAAAATCGGGTCGAGACCACGCATGGCCCACTGGCTCTGCCCAACCAATGTTCCAAGCAGAACTCCAACGACGCCAGCCAAGCCGAAGCCGATGGCGACGCGCTGCAAAGACGTCAGCACACGCCATCCAAGACCGATGTCCTGCGGGCCCGCGACGAAGAATGGATCAATGATGAGATCTTTCGAATCCGCCCACACTTTCATCGGCGACGGCAAACTCGACTTCGGACCCGACGCCAAAAACTGCCAAACAATCAGCAATAAGCCGACGACGAGCAGTGCTGGCACCGCATTGATCAATCCTTGCAGCACGCGCCGCCCCACGCGGACAGCCAGCGTCGGTTGCGATGTCGGAATAAGCCGGACTTTCTTGATGTGTTCGTCCACAGTTACCGCAGCAACTGCCGCAGGCACCAGTCCGGCATGAGTTTCGACAATCTTCAGTCTCAGTGTCGCGGCCGACATCAGCAACTCCTTCGAAAAAATGCGAACCTGATCGTGGAGGGGCGTCAGACTTGCGCGCGCCGAATCGAAAGGGATTTGAGGTAGGCCATCGGATCGGCCGGATCGAACACCTTGCCGTCGAAGAACTTCTCAACGCCGCGGCTGTCGCCTGAGGGTGGTGACGACACGCCGAGTGTCTTGGCAGCTTCGAGCCAGAGATCCGAACGGTTGGTCTTGTCGACAAGTGCTTTGATATCGATCGTCGGCTCGAACTTGCCCCAACGGATGTTCTCGGTGATGAACCAGGTATCGAGGCTCTTCCAAGGATAGGAAACTTCGCCCGATTGACCCCAGAATTTCATCAACAGATTGCTGCCTTTGACGACCTTGCCGCGTCCGTAATTGATATCGCCTTTGATGCGGCCGATGATGTCGGGCACAGGCACGTTGAACCACTGGCGGCGACCGATAATTTCGGCCATTTCTGCCTTGTTTTCCATCTTCTCGCACCACATCTGCGCGTCCATGACGGCCAACAAGATCGCTTGTGTGGCCTTCGGATTGGCATCAACCCAATCAGCGCGCATTCCAAGAACCTTCTCCGGGTGCTTGAACCAAATCTCACCAGTCGTCGCTGCGGTGAAGCCGATGTCCTGATTGACGAGCTGCTCGTTCCAAGGCTCGCCGACGCAGAACGCGTCCATCGTCCCGACCTTCATGTTGGCGACCATTTGCGGGGGCGGCACTGTTATCGTTGAGACATCTTTGTCGGGATCAATACCGCCAGCGGCGAGCCAATAACGCAGCCACAGATCATGCGTACCGCCCGGGAAGGTCATAGCGACCTTGACCTCTTTGCCGGCAGCTTTCTTCTTGGCAAACGCCTCTTTCAAGGGAGAGCTGTCGGTGTCGACCTTAAGATCCTTGTACTCGTTGGAAACCGAGAGCCCTTGGCAATCCTCGTTCAACCGCAACAGCGTGTACATCGGCAACGGCTGGCTGTTCTGCATTACCTTCCCGGTCGAATACAGATGCACCTTCGGACTGAGAATGTGTCCGCCATCGATACCGTTGGCCTTAGTGCCGAGGGCCATGTTATCGCGCGTCGCACCCCACGAAGCCTGCTTCAAAACCTCCATATCGGGCACGCCGTATTTGGCGAAGAAACCCTTCTCCTTTGCGATAACGAGCGGCGCCGCATCAGTCAGTGCGATGTAACCGAGCTTGGTACCTTTGACCTCGGGGCCAGCGCCTTGCGCAAAGGCGCCGCCGGGAAACGCAGTCTTGATTGCGGTGATCAGTGCTGCGGTCGAGGCCGTTGCCAGTGATTGGCGGACAAAAGCGCGGCGGTCGATCGCGCCTGCGGCGACGATGCTGGAGGGCACTTTTTTGCTCATGCTCGGTCTCCTGGGTTCACAACCCGGTCAAACAAAAAGCGCCGCGTCTTGAACGGCCCACTACAGATGAGTGGTGGTTCAAGCCGGCGGCGCTGCCGTTGCCCTGAGGGCGTGGATGTCGTCAAAAACCCGTCGTTGGGTCACAACAACCCAACAGCACAAACCGTGCCAGTTTCCGTTAAACTTATTTTTGACAACAAAAACAATCGATTAAATAACTTTGAGCCGGGACCTTGGGCCCTTCAGCGAACCGGAAGTCCGCCACCGATTTGAGCGAAGCGCCAGTTTATTGTGCAATGCATCATAGCCGGCGCGGCACAGCGGCGCGCTCAGACTAGATCACGCGCGGCGCGCTTGCTCCTGCAAATAGTCGGCAACGCGATCAGGATCAAACTTGACCCCGTCAAAGAAAGTATCGGGACCGAGGAACAGCTTGCCCAGGGTTGATCCGACCGCTGTCACTTGTGGCAGGCCACCTTCGATTTTGCTGTTCGCCGACGGCAGATCGACACCGAGCGGCTTCAAGGCCGCGCGATAAATGTCCGGCCGGTAGGATGAGCGGGCAATCTCCAGATTGTTCTCGCTCCACGCGGCCTGCCGCCACCGGACCATCTGCGAGTAGAACCAAACGGCGTGGCTCGTCCAAGGAAACGATGCACCGCGCGTAGCAAATGAAAGAAATCCATCCCCAAGATCACGCCCCGCTGTCCACCCGCCGCCGCGATGTGACAGACACGCTTCAACCTGGGGCGCCGGCAGATCCAGCACTTCGGGTGCACTCAGCAAGCGCGATAATTCTGGTCGGTTCTCTGGAACATCACACCAAAGCGCTGCACGGTAGATCGCGCGAATCAACGCCGACGTGCGCTCCAGATCTTCCTCGACCCAACTTTGTCTTAGCCCGAGAACCTTTTCCGGACTGGACCACCAGATGCGCGTATTCGTCGTCAAAACGTGCCCGACACTATGAGAAACAGCCAGCGAGCCCCACGGCTCGCCCGCGCAGAAGCCGTCGATCTGTTGTGCAGAAAGCGCTTCAGTCGTCAGCCGCGGAGCCACCACCAGTATGTCGACATCATTGATGGGATCGATACCGACTGCGGCAAGCCAGTAGCAGACTTGATAATAGTGCGCGGAATGGCTGTGCACGACACCCAACCGCACTTTGGGCCGGCCACTTAGGCTGCGCGCCCGCACCACGGCCGCTAGTGCCGTCCCCGCACGATGCGCATCGAGATCATCGGTTACGCCGCACGCCCGCAAGTCGTCCCAAAGCATCAGAGAAACGGTGATCGTGTTTCCGCCATAACCAAGAGCGATCGGTGCAACCATGCGAACCGAAAGCGGCGCAAGCTGGAGGTTTGCCGCAATTGGCATCGGCGCAAGCACGTGCCCGGCGTCGAGATGGCCAACCGCAAGTCGGTCTCGAACCGACGCCCACGACGTCTCACGTTCAAGCTGAACGTCCAATCCCTCATCAGCGGCAATGCCAAGACGTACTGCGGCGATCAGCGGTGCCGCATCGACCAGTGGCAAAAAGCTCGCGCGTACCCGTCGGCTTTTACGGTCATCGCCGGACATCACACTCATGATGCATCCTCGTCATCCAGAAGCCCGCTTGCCACAATCAAACTTTCCGCAATGACGGCGATCCGCTTGCCCTGGTTCATCGCCGCCGTACGTAGAAGCGTATAAGCCTGCGCTTCGTCGATACCGCGTGTCCGCATCAAAATGGCCTTCGCCTGATCGATCGCGCGACGGCCTTCGAGCTCGGTCTTCGTGCGCTCAAGTTCCCGCCGCAGCCGGTCAACCGCATTGAAGCGGCTGATCGCCGTATCCAAGATGAAGCGGATGCGCTCCTTCTTGAGGCCGTCGACTACGTAGGCCGAGACGCCGGCATCAACCGCCGCCTCGATTGACGACAGATCGCTCTGATCGACGAACATCGCAATTGGCCGCTTCACGGCACGCGACACCTGAAACATGTGTTCCAGCACGTCGCGGTTTGGGTTCTTCAGATCAATGATGATGACATCTGGATCAATTTCGACGATCCGGCTGATCAACCGCGTCATGTCGTCGAGAATTGTTACGCGCGCATGAGGGACGTCACGCAGTCCGTCCTCGAAGATCGAAGCCCGGATGCGGTCGTCGTCCACAACGAGGATGTTAAGCGGCTTATCGCGCATACGGCATCTTGGGTGCAATGCAGCATAATCGCAAGTGGCCTCGACATGCCAAGGCACGTTGCCGTCAGCCCGGTGGCTTACGGCTTGAGACTTGCGCTGATATTGTTCAACGCGGCGGCCGCATTGATACGCCCGGCACCGAATTCGTCGTCGCGGCCCTCGGCGCCGAGATCCTGCGCACCGCGCATCAAGGCCGCCCGAACCTCAGACGCGTCGAGCGCTGGATTGCGCTCGAGCATCAAAGCAACCACCCCCGATACGTGCGCCGCTGCGAACGATGTCCCCGAATGGAGATCATGTGCACCACGAACCGATGCTGCCAGCACATCGACACCCGGCGCTGCGATGGCAACGTAAGTGCCGACGTTCGCCTTTGCATAAAGCCGGTCATCGGCGTCAATTGCCGTCGCTGCAATGACTCCATCATAGGCAGCCGGATAAACCGCCGGTGCCGCGCGGCCATTATTGCCTGCGGCTGCGACCATGATCACGCCTTTGGCGGCGGCCGCACCAATACTCGACCGCAACAACGGATCTTCAGGGCCAGCAAAGCTGAGATTGAGCACACGTGCTTGCTCGCCGATGGCCCAATCTAAAGATTTGAGCAACACGAATGTCGTTGTGAGGTGCGGGATGGCCTGCCTTTTCGTAGCAAAAGCGCGAACACTGATAACACGCGCGCCCGGTGCAATGCCGCGCGTTAATCCACGCGCCGAGATGATACCAGCGATCGCTGTGCCGTGAGTATCCGGCGCACCATCTCCACCCACCGCGTCGAATGACCGAATGCCGCTATCCTTGAGATCAGCGTGGTTCGTGTCGACGCCTGTATCGATGATCGCCACGACAGCGCCACGGCCAGTCGCAATCTGATGTGCAGCCGCCAGTTCGACTTTACCAAGTGAATACTGCAGTACTTGGTCACCGGACGTCGCAACAGATTGCTGTGGCCGGTAGAGATAGTTCGGTTGCGGCCCAACGACGGCACCGTCTTGCTGAAGCGCTGCGACGACGGCTGCAACCAATCGTCCATCCGGAATGCGCAGCCGCACCACACGCTGACCAAGAAGCGCGATCGGCACGCGGTCCAGAAGCGTCAAATTAAACCGCTGCGCCACGCCATCTTCGATGCTCTGCGGCGCGGTGGCAGCAATCGTAAAGATCACCTCGTCAGGCACCAGGACCGCATCGGCAAGCTGAGCCGTGGGCACGAACGGCACCAGAGGCTGCGGCCCGCGCCCAACCGGCGGCAATTGCGGACCATGCGGCGGCGGCGGTGGACGGTCAGTCACACCGCCGCGATTTCCCAACGGCGGCCGTTCGACCGGCACAAATGTGCTGACATCAGGCCGGGGCCCGCGTGGAATTACAACAACCGGGAATGTTGGCCGTGGATTGCGCACGATTTCGATGCAGGCAAATCCGTCGCCTCGCGACGCACGGCGCGTTTGCGTCGGGCAAAGGCACGCGCCGCGCACTACACGTCCACCAATGCACACGACTTTCGGCGGCGGACGGGTCGCCTCGCTCGGCGGCCGTGGGGGTTTGCCACCCGCATTTCCGGAACTAGGAGGATCACGATCCGGTTTAGGCTTCGGACGATCCGGTCGCTGCCCACCGCTGTTTGCACTATCTGAGCCGGGTCGCTTCTTGGGAGGGCGGATAGCACCGACCGTCCCCTGTTGTGCCCGTCGCACCACTGGTGCTGCTGCCCGTGACCGCTCGGCAACGCGCTGCAGACCAGCGCCCGAGGCGGCAATAGTGAAAGACTTCGCGGCCGCGCCGCGCGGCATCCGCGTCGCCAGAAAACACAACCAACATCCCGCCTACGGCGACACTGCACGTCACGATCGTACTCAATCCACGAACACCAACCATGACGCATTACCTCTCGGTTGTCGGGGTCACCAGGACGATTAGGCCACTCTGCTGCCGCAGAGACGAGAGACGCTGATCACGGACTGCATCACTCAGTCCGCGCGCACCAATGCGCACCCGGAACAAGCCGCCGGGCTTCGGCCCGTCAACAATTGTCATCTCTAGTCCAGAGAGCGCCTTCGCAATGTCTTTGGCACTTGCGCCATCCGCAAACCGCACCAAAGCGAATGTGCCATCCGCAGCAACCGTCGAGCCGCCGGATGCAGTCTGATAGGAGGTAGGCTCGCGCCCCACCAGAAGCGAACCCAACCATACCGACTGCAATAAGATAATGGCGGCGCCAGCTGCCAACGCCCAGCGCGCCGTCTGCATTTGCGGCATAGCAAAAAACTCGCGAATCCGGTCGAAGAATCCGCCTGCCACAGCCTGCGATCCGGAGATTCCAGTGCCGGTGATCTTGGCCATCGAAGCATGGACAGAGAGTGTATCCGGCAGCCTCACGTTTTCATTGGCCAGCACAGCCTCGCGGCGGTCGTCTTCCAGCACAACGAGTTGACGCGCCAAGCCGCTGTCACGCGCGATCCAGCGCTCGACACGCTCTTTGTCGGCAGCATCAAGACGGCCGCTTACGTACCACGGCAACAGCATCTCGATTTCATCGCGCTCTGAAAGCGGCGCATTTACTTCGGTCATGGCCAACCTCGATCGAGTCCTGCCGCCTTCATCAACTCAGAGAGTTGCTTGCGTGCATAGAACATTCGCGTTTTGACAGTCGCTTCCGGAATACCGAGCACGGCACTCACGTCGGCAATCGACTGCTCGTGGTAGTAGACGAGATCGATGATCTCGCGATGCTGTGGCGACAGCCGGTCGATGCACAGGCGCAGCATCTTGCTCTTGTCGGCCTTCTGCGCAGCCACTTCCGGATCGTCGCTGTCGTCGGCAAGTGACTGGGCTTTGTCATCGTCCCAGCTCTCCTCGCGCCGCTTACGAAGCGCGCTGACCATCCTGTTGTGAGCGATGGAGAGCAGCCACGTCGAAACGCTGGAGCGGCCTTCGAATGATTTCGCATTGATCCACACCTCCGTGAAAACCTCGTTGGTCAGATCTTCCGCCAGCGCGTCATTGCGGACACGACGGGCGAGAAACCGGAACACGCGGACCTGATGCAAGGCCAGCAACGAGCGGAGCGCAGACTGATCACCAGTTGCGATCCTTCCAATCAGCAGGCGATCCTCGGTGGATAGGGTCATGCGTTAACGACCGGCTTTCGACCTGCATGAGCGTAAGTCGCAGCGAGCAGGAAAAAGGTTCAACGAAATTCTTGGCGTCTCGACCCCGGCAAAAGGGCCGCAGATGAAGTCGGCTGCCCCAGCTTAGTCTGGAGGTCCGCTGCATTCCAGCGATCTGACCAATCACACCATGAACTTCTTAATGCGAGCACACCGCTTCAACTGGCCAGGCGGCAATAAAACCAAGGCAGCGGCCGTCAAAAACAAAATCTGCCAAAAAATCCCGAGAGCCTTGAACCTTTTCCGCACTCACCGCGACGAACTCAATGCGAGGCCGAGACAGCCCCCCAAAAACGCCAAAGGAGAACGCGCCATGTCAGTCAAAACCACACGTACCCTGAAAATCGCCGCAGCTGCTGTTGCAGTTGCAATTGCCGGCGCCGCCATCCCCGGGTCAGTAACCCCGGCGGAAGCCAAGAAACTCATCCTGGTCAAAAAGCATATTCATCACGGCCATCACTTCCACCGCCGCCACATCGGCCCCGTGCTCTTCGTCGCGGGTGCGACCGCCTACGCCGCAAGCCGCAGCTGCTACTGGATGAAGGTGCGCGCGTTGAATACCGGCAGCGAATACTGGTGGGAACGCTACCAGGAATGCCGTGGAAACTGAGATTCTGCCATCCGCGTCCGCTCGCGCCAAGAGGTTACCCCCTCAAACGCGCGGGCTGGACTGCGTTACCAGTGCTGCAATAAAACTCAGGCGCTAGCCTCGGCGGAGGGTGGCGCTTCGCTGAGTACCTTTGAAGGCGCTTCTGCACGCGCGATCAATTCGGCCGACAAGCCACGGATCGCCTGACCGACGTTGCCGGGATATTTCGCGAGCCAGGACCGTCCATCGACCGAGAACACTGCCGCACTTTGCAGCGCGCTGGTCCGAAAGATCGATGGCCCGAAGCAATTATTCTCCGGTTGCGAGCGCAGCCAGACGTCATAATCGCGATCAGCAGCAGAATTGGCGTCGGCAAGATTGATCACCACGCCGATATTCTCGGCAAAGCCCATCTCAGGATTGAGCGTGCGGAAGCGCCTGAAAACCTCCAGCCCGCAGACCGAAACATAGTCCGGCTTCGTGGGCGATAAGTACCAATCCGCGTCACGCAACCATGTTTCAGTCAGCACCGAAAGTCCGGGCGGGCAATCGATCAGCACATAATCGAAAATATCACGCGCAGCATCGAGCAGCTTACGCACCGTCGCACGCAGCGCCGCATGTTGGCTCTCACGCGACACCTCACGTTCGAACAGCGTCAACTGCATGTCGCTTGGAATGAGATACAGTCGGCGGGCATCATCCACATCCGACACATTGCCGACCACAAACTTAGTCCAGTCGGGATCTTCACCCTTCAGCACGGACGCAGCGAGATAATCGACAATCGTCGCGGCTTCATTCTGCAATTTGTGCAGGTGCGGCGGCGTCATGAGCATGGCGCTGACACTCGCCTGCGCATCAGAGTCGATGATCAACACGGTTTTGCCGTGTAACGCGGTCAGCGTCTCCGCCAATGCCAGCACGAGCGTGGATTTGCCAACCCCGCCCTTGGTGTTCATCACCGCAATTGTATTTCGCTTCATCCGCCGCGAAGTCCCCGCGCACCAGCGCTGTCACGCCGTGCAGTCCGTCCAAGTCATCGAAAGACTTGGTGCCATTAAAGCACCGAACCTTGGAACGCAAATGTGACGCGACTGGGATGATTGTATGCGGCGGACGCCTCATGGCAAGTCAGAACAAACGTGCAATGAATGTGCTGAGACGCCGGAATACCGGGTCAGCAGCGGGACTTACCGCCAGTGACCACTTGTGCGGCGCCACTCGGCTCCACCCTTGTTGACCAGCACTTTTTGATGCGTGACACCCAAGACGGGCGGATGCGTCACAACGCGTGTGGTCGCCGGCCGCACGACAACAGCACGATCGACATAAGCGTAGGTTGCGGGAATGTGCGTATGCCGCACCCGCGCCGGCGCTACTTCAACCGTCTGGCGCACGGTGTGATAGACGGCCGCGGTGGTATGAGCGACGCGTTGTGCGCCAGCAACCATCACTTGCCGTGCTACCGTGCGCGTTTCAGCGGGAATCTGAACCTTGCACATCGTCTCGCGGCCGTGGCGATCCACTTGCCGCTCCCAGCGCCATGAGGCCGGACGAACCACGACGGTTTCATGCACCGTGCGATACTGTGCTGGAACCACGGAATACTGGACGCTGGCGGGCTTCACCAGCACCGACCGCTCGATTGAACCGTACTGCGCCGGGATATGCTGGGCATGGAAGCGTCCGGGCGCGACTTCTACGCGCTCGAGACGGTTCATCACCACAGCCGGTTCGCGCACGACTTCTGATCGAGCAGGCTGCACGACGACCTGTCGCTCAACGGTCGCATATGTATCCGGCCGTACAACCTTTTCGTAGCATTCTTGATGCGTGGCACCACATCCGGCCCCACCGGCCACGGCAGGCATCGCCGCCTGCACGGCGACGAGAAACGCCCCAACTGCAATACTCTGCAAAACGCTCGACAAACGCAACGGCATCTTCAACTCCGGCCCTCAAATTGCATTTCAATCCGCAACCACCGCCCCCGCCGGAGCCGTCATGAATGCGACAGTAATTCAGTGTACCGGAGAAACTGGGTTAACTGTGCAAGTGACGAAATTCACGGTAAAAGTCCGATGACAGGACGTACCATCCACGCTTGCGAAAGCCATTTTCGCAGCGTACGGAACACAAATCGACGTTCCAACCACGGCCGAAGAAGACTTTGCCGAATTCAACCGCAGCTTAGGAGATGAATGTAATGGCCAATGTTGCATGGAGAGGCCCGTTCGCACGCGTGCTGCTGCTACTGGCAGCCGTCTCGCTCGCAGGTTGCGGCGTCAACAATATCCCGACCTATGAACAGAACGCCAAAGCGAAATGGTCGGAAGTTCTCAACCAGTACAAGCGCCGCGCCGACCTGATCCCGAATCTGGTCGAAAGCGTCAAAGGCTTCGCCGAGCAAGAGAAGTCCGTCCTGACCCAGGTCACGGAAGCCCGTTCGCGTGCCACCAGCATTCAACTGCCGGCCGACGTCCTGACCAACCCGGAAGCCATGAAGAAGTTCCAGGACGCTCAGAACACCTTGAGTGGCGCCCTTCGCCAACTCTTGGTCGTTGCCGAGCGCTACCCGGATGTGAAATCTGGCCAAAACTTCCTCGCCCTTCAGCAGCAGCTGGAAGGCACCGAGAACCGCATCGCAATTTCGCGCCGCGACTACATCGAATCCGTCCGCCTCTTCAATACCGAGATCACGACCATCCCCGGCCGTTGGTGGCGGTCATTCATGTACCCGCAATCGAAAGAACTGGCGACGTTCGACATCCCTGCCGAGGAAGTCAAAACGCCGAAGGTCGATTTCGGTACCAAGAAGAACTGAGCTGAGCGGATCGCTCGGCAATCCGCTGTGACGCACTGAAGGAACGGCGCGTGCATCAATCGGCAGCACACCGCGACAACCCAGAACTGGAGGCGGCCATCAGCAGTGGTGGCCGCTTCCGTCTTCGATGGCTCGCCATCGCCATCATTGCGGCCGTGCAACTCCTGTGGAGCCTCGCCGCGCATGCCGAGCCAACATTCCCGCCGTTGACCGGACGCGTCGTCGACGAAGTCCGGATTTTATCTCAGTCCGATTTGGCCGAACTGCAATCGACCTTGCGTGAGCTTGAAGGCAAATCCTCCGACCAAATCGTCATCTACGTCACCAAATCTCTGCAGGGTTACGAGATCGAAGACTTCGGCTACCGCCTCGGACGCTTCTGGAAGATCGGTCAGGCCCCCATCAACAACGGCATTGTCCTGATCGTCGCGCCCAACGAACGCAAGGTTCGCATCGAAGTCGGGCGTGGTCTCGAGCCGCAAATGACCGACTTAATGTCGAAGCTGATTATTGAGAACGCCATCCTGCCCGGCTTCCGGCGCGGCGACTTCCCGGCCGGCATCAAAGCCGGTGTCCGCGACATCAAGGATGTCCTGCTGGGCGATGCTGAGGCGGTGAAAGAACGCGCCCGCTACGTCAAAAAGCGTGACCAAAGCAACGACGGGCAAATCCCGCTTCTTGTCTTCATCGTTATCTTGGTCCTTTTCTATCTCGTCTTTGTACGCAACGCGCAACGGCTGCAACGCTACCCGGGAAACGTCGTCCGCAACCGGCGGCTGGGCGACGGCCGTGTCATCGTCGTTCCCGGTGGTTGGGGCGGCTCAGGCGGTTGGTCCGGCGGCAGTGGAGGGTGGAGTGGGGGCTCTTCGGGCGGCGGCTTCTCAGGTGGCGGTGGCAGCTTCGGCGGCGGCGGCGCATCTGGAAGTTGGTAGCGCCCGGTCATCCCCTGCGACGACACCACGCCTGACGACGAAATTCGGAGACCAAAAACAATGACGATGCGTCGCGCCGAACGCCCAATTCCCAAGGCCGCGGACTTTATCCCGAGCGACGACGAACGCCGCGTCAACAAGGCTATCAACGACGCCGAGAACCGTACGTCAGGCGAGGTCGTTGCTGTCGTCGCCTCAGAAAGCGACAGTTACCTGTTTGCCCCTGTCTTATGCGCAGCCCTCATCGCACTCATAACGGCGTGGCCGCTGATCTATCTGACGTGGATGCCTGTGCAATGGATCTATCTCATCCAGATCCTGGTCTTCGCCGGTCTCGCACTTGTACTCTCAACGCGGCCCCTGCGGTATGCGCTCGTTCCGAAATCGATGAAAATCGAGCGCGCCCACGCCCGCGCCGTCGAGCAATTCCTCGTCCAAAACCTGCACACGACCGAAGGCCGGACCGGCGTGTTAATCTTCGTGTCAGTCGCCGAACGGTTCGCGGAAATTCTCGCCGATAGCGCTATCCACCAAGCCGTCCCGCCAGAAACATGGCAACGGATCGTCGATCAGATGACGGCCAAGATCAGCGCAGGTCAAACCGCCGATGGCTTCATCCTCGCCATCAATGAGACCGGCGACCTTCTTGCCAAGCACTTCCCGCCCGGAACCGGCCCAGACAACATCTTGACCAATCATCTCATCGTTCTCAATTGAGCTGAGCCTCAGGCAATAGTCTGATCTGCGGTCTATGCGGGCATCGAGGGCAAGTCGTTCTCGACAACGGGCGCGGCATCGGCAGACTGCCGTAAGCCATTTCAGCCAATTCGGACCACGCCATGTCGATTACCTCCGCCATTAATTTCGACGACCTGCGTCGCCGGGCAAAACGCTATGCCCCAAAGATCGCGTTCGATTTCATCGAAGGTGGCGTGGATGAAGAAATCGGGCTCGGTCGCAACAAAGACAAGCTCAACGAAATTGCACTCGTACCTCGCTACATGGGCGACCCCGGCGCGCCAAATCAGGAAACCGAGTTGTTCGGCAAAACCTACGCGCGCCCCTTCGGCATCGCACCGACGGGTGCCGCCGCGTTGTTCCGTCAAGGCGCCGACATGATGCTGGCGCGCGCTGCCGCAAAAGCCAATATCCCCTTCATTATCTCCGGTGCCAGCACCGCAACAATGGAAGAGATCGCCACGGTCGCACGCGACGTCAGCTGGTATCAGCTATACCTCGCCAAAGATCGTAAGATTTCCGAAGACATGGTCCGCCGCGCCGATGCTTGCGGCTTTTCCACACTCGTCCTGACAGTCGACGTGCCTGTCCAGCCGCGCCGCGAACGCAACCTCCGCAATGGCATGAGCCGCCCTATGAGGCCCACCTGGAAAACCAAATTTGAAGCGTTGACCCATCCCGCATGGATGTACGCCTACTACACCGGACCGAAGCTGACCGTATCGAACTGGGCCAAATACATCCCGACCGCCCGCTCGGAAGAAGACGTGCTTGAATTTTTCGCCCAGCAAGTACCCGCACCCGCGACCATGGACGACATCAAATGGATTCGTGATTTGTGGCCGCGCAAACTGGTCGTCAAAGGCATCATGCATCCCGACGACGCGCGCCGCGCCGCGGCCGCCGGCGTCGATGGCATCATGGTCTCGAACCACGGCGCCCGCCAAATGGATCGCTCACCCTCACCCATCGAGGTTTTGCCGGCCATCGTCGATGCGGTCGGCGACAAGATGACGGTGATGTTCGATAGCGGCATCAAACATGGCGCCGACATCATCACGGCGATGGCGATGGGAGCCAAGTTCTGCTTCGTCGGCCGCTGGACCCTCTATGGCGTCACCGCAGCAGGGCAGGCAGGTGGCGACCACGCCGTGCAAATGATCGGAAACCAACTGACGGCCGTCATGCGTCAGCTAGGTACGACGCGCACCTCGGAGTTCACCTCAGACTTGCTGATGTGGAACGACAGCGATGATCTCCGCCGCAACCGCCGGCCGTAAGCCAAAACGCGAGGCCGAACGCCACCGGGTTACGCCGTGGCTTTGACATCGCCGCCAAACAAAAATGCGTCGGTGCTGCCGACGATAGAACGGTCGACCTCACCGACGATCTTGCTCGATTTCCCATCATACTCGAGCGCTGAAAGCACCACGCGTATCGCCTCGAGTCGCGTGCGGCGTTTGTCGTTGGCGAGGATCATCGTCCAGGGCGACGCTGCGGTGTGCGTGAAACGCAGCATCTCCTCTTTCGCGCGCGTGTAGTCATCCCATTTACCGAGCGCTGCGAGATCAATGTCTGTGACCTTCCACGTCTTCAGCGGATCATGCCGCCGCGCATGAAGCCGCTTGAGCTGCATCTCACGGCCGATCTCAAGATAGAACTTGAACAGGTGCACCCCGTCGCGCACCAGCATGCCCTCGAACTGCGGCGCTTCACGCAGAAAATCTGCAAGCTGCGCTTGTGTGCAGAATCCCATGACCCGTTCAACGCCCGCACGGTTGTACCAAGAGCGGTCAAACAGCACGATGTTCCCGGACGCCGGCAAATGCTCCGCGTAGCGTTGGAAATACCATTGGCCGCGCTCAGTTTCGGTCGGCTTCGTCAACGCAATCGCCCGCGCCGCGCGCGGATTGAGATGCGCCATGAAGCGATTGATCGTTGAACCCTTGCCCGCCGCATCGCGCCCCTCGAACACGCAAACAAGCCGTTCTCCCTTGCGTTGAATATGGTCTTGCAGCTTCCGCAACTCGATCTGCAACAGCCGCAGTTCCTCTTCGTACGTTTCCCGCTTCAGCTTCTTTTCGTAAGGATAGCCGCCGCTCTGAAATGCAGCCTCGTCCAGAGCTTTTGGGAATTTCGCATCGTCGAGATTGAACGTCATATCGCCAAACGTAACTATCGCCGCCGAAGACGCCGCGTTCGCAGTTTTGGCCACACTGCCCTTCTTCTCGTTTTTCTCGGTTTTGTCGGATTTAGCCACAGTAGTCCTCACGCTCGGTCGAACAGCTCAAACCGGCAGTGTACGGCAGGCGCAGCCGCGCACAACCCAATCCCCACCGCCGTATGCCCGCTCCGAAAAAAAGAGACCGGAAGCCGCCCTCAGGCTTCCGGTCTCCTCCCCCAGTCCCGCAGAGCGCTCCCCCAGAGCCCTCCGCAGGGTATTCCGATCGGCGTTACGCCGTTTCTTTGTTCGCGTCGTTTGACTGCGATTGGTCCGTCAACGCCGCCGGCATCGTCACATACTGCGCCTCGCGGCGGCGTGCTTGCGGCGGCTGGAATGCGCGGCGAGCGTGGAATTCGCAATACGGCAAGCCCGCGACTTTGCCCTTGCCACAGAAGTGGAAATCGTCGTGCTGAGGATCACCGATCGGCCAACGGCAGCAGCTCTCGGTCAGTGTCGCAATGTACTTGCGCTCCTTCTCAGGGATCACCAGTTCTTCAACCGGCGGCACATAGGGCTGCTCGGCATCACCCTGATACAGTCGCTGGAGGGGCGTATTCGAGAGTTGCCCAAAGCGTGGCTTCTGCAGGCGTTTCGGATTGGCGGCAGCCGCCGTACGGCGCGGCCGGTGCGATTTCATGCGGCTCGTCGTGGCTCGGCCTGAAAGACCCAAACGATGAACTTTACCGATCACGGCGTTCCGGGTGACACCACCCAAACGGCCAGCGATCTGACTAGCGGAGAGGCCTTCTTGCCAGAGCTTCTTCAGCGTCTCGACGCGTTCATCAGACCAGGAATTAGCGGTATCAGCTTGCATACGACAACCTCCTGCGACCTTGGCAAAAGCCAGGCGCACAACAGGCCAAGACAATCCCCGACAAGCATTCGGTGCGGCAGACGCACACAAACGGACTGTCGGACGAGATCGACCGGCGGAACTACAAGGGTTTGGAAACGCAAAACAGGGGACGCAGAGGTCTGGCGAACACTTACGAGGCGCGAACACATGCGCCATGCCGACCAACAACACGGATTTACAAGAAAACTGCCGCGCTACACTTGCGGCCCGTGCTCGATAACGGGAAGCTACAACACGCAGACTCACTCGCTCAAGAGCGCATTAACTAAAACACAACCATTGACACGCGCACGTGGCCGATTCGCCACAAATAATCGTTGAAGACCCCAACAAACACGGGGTTTACCTCTTGCCCACCGCAAAAACATTTCACTGAGTCGGAGTGTGGATGGTTTGGGACAACTGCGGATAACTCGGCCCCGAGCCGCCAAGCCGCGCGCTGAAGTGCTGCAAAAAAAGTCCCGGCCACCCATGTTGCGCCCGTTGACACGCACCACGCGGCGACCTCATACACGCTCTATGACAACGAAACCTGCCAGCGCGAACCGACGCCGCCGCATCTGCGCTCACGCGCGGCTGCGACGATGAACTTTTGCTGACCGCAGGTTCGTACGTGCATGCCGCGCCAAAGCGCGGCATTATTTTTTTCTACCCCTCTCGAAGGTCTTCGCGCGATGTCATCCAAAGCCACCTCCACGCCCCCGTCCACATCTGCCCCGCTCCCCGTCACCCACGTGATGCCCACCTATGCCCGCCAGAACGTCGTGTTCGAAAAGGGTGAAGGCTCCTGGCTGATTTCGACGACTGGCGAGCGCTACCTCGACTTCGCATCGGGCGTCGCCGTCAACGCCCTCGGTCACGCACACCCGAAACTGATCAAAGCTCTGACCGAGCAAGCCGGCAAGCTCTGGCACACCTCGAACCTCTATCGCGTAGCCGGCCAGGAAACCCTGGCAGAACGGCTCTGCGCCGCCGCGCCCTTCGCCGACAAGGTCTTCTTCTGCAATTCCGGCGCCGAAGCCTGCGAAGGCGCGATCAAAGTCGCGCGCCGCTATCATTTCGCCAACGGTCATCCCGAGAAGTGGCGGATCATCACCTTCAAAGGCGCCTTCCACGGCCGTACGCTGGCCACCATCGCCGCGGCCGGCAACGAAAAGTATCTGGAAGGCTTCGGTGAACCCGCGCCCGGCTTCGATGTGCTGCCCTATGGCGATCACGATGCACTTCACAAAGCCATCACGCCAGAAACCGCAGCCATCATGATCGAGCCGGTCCAAGGCGAGGGCGGCATCCGCCCGGTACCGCTGCAGTGCCTCAAAGGCCTGCGCGAGCTGTGCGATAAACACGGCCTGATGCTGATCTTTGACGAAGTCCAATGCGGCGTCGGCCGCACCGGTAAGCTGTTCGCACATGAGTGGGCCGGAATCGCGCCTGACATCATGGCGATCGCAAAAGGTATCGGCGGCGGTTTCCCCGTTGGCGCGTTCATGGCCTCCGCAGAAGCCGCCAAGGGCATGGTCCCGGGCACCCACGGCTCCACATTCGGCGGCAACCCGCTCGCCATGGCCGTGGCAAACGCCGTCCTCGACGAGGTACTCGCACCCGGCTTCCTCGATGAGGTCATCCGCAAGGCCAACCTCTTCAAACAGAGCCTCGCCGCTCTCAAGGACGAGCACCCCGACATGATCGAAGAGATCCGGGGCTCCGGATTGCTCATGGGCGTCCGCTTCAAAGCCGCCGTACCGTCGGGCGACATCGTCAAAGCTTGCACCGAAGAGAAGTTCCTCACCGTCGGCGCGGGCGACAACGTGGTCCGCGTCATGCCGCCGCTCAACGTCACCGATGCGGAGCTTGGCGACGCCGTGCGCCGCCTCGTCCAGTGCCGTCAAAGCTGTCGCCAAAGCGCACGCCGCCGCAAAATCCGCCCCGAAAGCGTAAGTCGCCACGATGCAAAAATCGACCAAAGCCAAAGCGGCCGTGCGCCACTTCATTGACCTCGCCGACCTCGATGCGGCCACCCTGCGCCGCATCGTCGACATGGCGCACGCCATGAAGAAGGCAGGCAAACGGCCCCCTGCCAAACTGAAACCGAAGGGCATCGAGGACGCGATCCTCGTCATGGTCTTCGAAAAACCATCGACACGCACGCGCGTGTCGTTCGATGTCGCCATGCGTCAGTTGGGCGGCCAGACCATCGGTCTCAATACGACCGACACGCAGTTGGGCCGTGGCGAGCCACTGTCCGATACGGCCAAGGTCTTGTCACGCTACGCCGACGCCATGATGTTGCGCGTCAACGAGCATAAAACGCTGACCGAACTGGCCGAACACGCCTCGATCCCCGTCATCAACGGCCTGTCGGACGTGTCGCATCCCTGCCAAATCGTCGCCGATCTTATGACGTTCGAAGAATCGCGCGGCTCAATCAAAGGCGCAACGGTGGCTTGGGCCGGAGACGGCAACAACGTCGCGGCATCGTGGATTCACGCTGCAGTGTTGCTCGACTTCAAACTCCGCCTCGCCTGCCCGCCGCAGCTCAATCCAGATCGCGCGGTCCTCGCATGGGCCAAGTCTGCAGGCGGCAAGATCGAATTGACCGACGACGCCAACGTCGCCGTCAAAGGCGCAGACTGCGTTGTGACCGACACCTGGGTCTCCATGGGTCAGTCGGATGCGCCGAAACGGAAGCAGCTCCTCGGCCCCTACGCGGTTGACGATGCGTTGATGAAACGCGCCAAGAAAGACGCGATCTTCATGCACTGCTTGCCCGCCTATCGCGGTCACGAAGTCACGGCATCAGTCATCGACGGCAAGCAATCCGTCGTCTGGGACGAAGCCGAAAACCGCCTCCACGCCCAAAAAGCCATCCTCGCCTGGTGCTTGGGCGTGAACTGAGCAGTGGTCGGCTTTGGGGCAGAGCGGACCGCCCGCGGGTTGCCTGCTCTGGTCCAGAATTACGATCTGAGTTTCAAACTACCGCTTGCCGAAATGTGTCCTGCCCGCATCCGCCCGCGCAGCCGGCCGATGAACCTTCCCCCTCAATGCTGCCGTCGTACTGTCCAGCACCAAGTCTGCATTTGCTTCGTAAGACCTTCTCAGCACGAGTGCGATGGCGAGAACGCCAATCATCGCGAGTGCCGCCGCAGCAATCGAGTTCCCCATCCATGAAGTCAGCAGCAGGTCGACGATATTCTGCAGAACGTGAAGTGGTCGGCTTGGGACATCGAAGCGATAGAATGTGTTCGCGGACAGCAAGCCGAAGAACGCGAAAAAGATCGCTGCTACTTTGAATCGCGCCATCAGAAACTCCTCCGTATTCATCTCATGTTACGATGCTGTGGTAAAAGATCTATTAGCGTTTGTCAGGGGTGCATTCGCCCCAATACAACTTGTCGAAAGAGTCCCTTGACTGACGCGAGCGGATTAGAAGCGGACGCCCACGGAATATTCAATAAACGGTCGCTCCGGGTCTTGGTTGCGTGAAGATGCTGACCGCTTGAAGCGGTGTTATCAGCTGCTTAGCGAGACGGAGGTTGAGCGCAATTGACATTGCGGGCGCGGCGGACCCGCTCGAGTTCCGCTCGAAAATCGCTGTCGCCAAATTCCCAAACCTGCTTGATCTGCTCAAGACCGAGCTGGTTATACGTGACCGCATGCTTGGCACGGACGTACTCCATGTACTGCATCCGCTTGTCGGGGTTGTGATCCAGGCGCCAACCGACGATGGCTTTACGCTGCTCCTTGAGATCCTTGATGATCGCTTCAGTTTGCGTGTCGAACGCGGCCGCGCGTATCTTGCCACGCTTTGCGAGAATCGCGTCGACAGCACCGTCCAGTTTTCGACTTTCTGGCGACATATAAGCGGAGGAAAACGAGGGCGCGCCGAAGTCATGCTGCCCGACTACGATCGGCAATGCGCGCGGTGTGCCCGCTTTCGCAACGAATTGCGCCACAGCCCAGTGCACGCGAAACTGAAGATAGAGCGTACCGAGGCGACACGCCGCATAGTCTGTGGGCAATGGCGCAGTGGCATCATGGATGGTAGCGTAACGCACTGGACATGCCCGGATCGCAGCGTGAAGCCTGCCCAAATTCCGCGTCACCAAGGAGTGTTCGAGGCTGAGAAAGTCTCCAGCCCAGGGCGGCGTTGTCGTCGCCGCCTCGATGAGCGCATCGCGATCCGTAGTAGAAAACGAAAACGCTGCATCATTGTACATGCTGACTTCCAAACTCGGCTCTTTGCCGTCACCGTGACCGCTGACGTCAATGCCGATGGCGCTGATTCGTGTGCCACGCGCCTCAAGCTCAGCCATGTCGGCGAAGACGTTTTCCCAGCCATCGACCGCAACATAACGATCAGCGATGGCTAAACACTCATAGACAATAGCCCCACCCAACGGGCGGAGCTTGTCGAGCAATAACGCATGCTCAGTGTTCCCGACGCCGTGTTGCAGTATGCCCGCGAGTTCTGCCTCGGTCGCCAGAAGTTCGGAAGCGGTGACGACCTTTGGCTTTCGAAACAGTCCGCGAAAAAGCATGGCATTCGTCTCGGCTGAATTTGGGACAGGCACCGATTTTCACTCGTAGGTCCGTGGAACAGAGCGTACGCGGTGCATCTTAACAATGCCTTGCGCCACTTCACGGCCGCTTCCGGTGACCTGCGGACAGTCGCTAAACAAACAGTGACAGTCCGCTGCGGGTCAAAACCCGACCTTCCTCCGCGTCACCCCGCCCGCTTAATTTCCTGCACGGCTTGTTCCAAAGCCTGCAAAAAATCCGACCGCGCCGCGCGCGAAAAACTGGCATTGCCGCTCGTCACGACGCCCGCCTCGCGCAGGTCCGCCATTAGATTGCGTGACGCGATGGCCATGCCGATATTCTTGTCGCTAAGGCGCTTGCCATACTGGGTCACGATCCGTGCGCCATTCTTGAACACGCGCGCCGCCAGAGGAATATCGCTGGTTACCACCACGTCACGCGGCCCAGCGCGTTCGGCAATCCAATCATCCGCCACATCTGGACCGTCAGGCACGACGACCCGGTGGATCAACGGCCCCTCCGCCAAGCGCATCCACGCGTTCGACACGAAATGCATTCGAAGCCCGTGCCGCTCGCCGACACGGACCACTTCGTCTTTGACGGGACAAGCGTCCGCATCGACATAGATCTGAATTGATCCACTGTTCATTCGTAGTGACGGTCCGCATGGAATTCCCCCTCCCCCTTGCGGGGAGGGGTTAGGGGTGGGGGTGCAGCTCAGGCCGGCTCAGAATCTCGTTTCGCCATCATCGCTTTGAACGCGGGCCGCTCCTGACACCGCTTGAGCCACGCCGTCACATTCGGCGAGGCCGCAAACAAATCCTTGGCCGGCATCGCATAACGGAAAATCTCCGCCGTGTTGATGTCAGCAACCGTGAAGCGGCCCCCCACGATGTAGTCCTTCCCCGCCAGCTCCTGCTCAAGCACCGCGAACGGAGCCTTGAGTGCCGCCAGCGACGTCGCCGCAAGGGCGGCATCGCGCTTCTCCGGCGGATAGGCCGCCATATGATACATGACGTTGAGCGCGGGCGTTTCCACTTCGGTCGCCGCCCACAGTGCCCACATCGTCATCAAGCCATCTTCACGCACGTCGCGCGGGCCCAACTGCCCTTTGTGCTTTTTCGCCAAGTACAAGTTGATCGCCAGCGACTCGTGCAGCCTGAACCCATCGTCATCGATCGATGGAATATGCCCGTTTGGATTAACCGCGAGAAATGCAGCCGACCGCGTGTGGAGCGGTGCGTCAGGCGCATCCGGTTGCGCAACACGATAAGCCTGAATGACAGGCACATGCGTGAACGGGATACCGAGCTCCAGAGCCAACCAGATGTTCCGCGTCGCGCGGCTACGATAGACACCATAAATCTTCAGCATGTTGACCCCTTTGCAAGACGCCGGACACTGGCATGTCCGCCTGTAGCGGCGCAACACTATGTTCCTGAGCACGATCGACGGAAAAGTCGCAGAAACGGCAACGGTTTAAGCCTTCCCGCTGACCACAATTGCCTGTAAACAATCGCTCCCACCACCCTCCATGCCAGTTTTTGCCGCCAAGTATCGGAAGCACCGTGGTCACGATCCTCAACGCCCTGCCAGAAACACCGGCAGAATTGCCCGCAACCGCCGCCAAGCGTTCGATCGCCGGGCTGGATCGCACAGGCTTGGCCGACGCACTGGCCGACGATCGGCGTGCCCGAAAAGCAGCGCCGCATGCGCGTCGCGCAACTGTGGGGTTGGCTCTACGTGCGCGGCGTGCGGTCGTTCGACGACATGAGCGACGTATCGAAAGACCTGCGCGCCCGCCTTGCGGCAGCCTACACCCTCGAACGGCCCGAAATCGTCTCCGAACAAGTCTCGGTTGATGGCACCCGCAAGTGGCTCTCGCGGCTGCCGCGCCGCGGCCGCGAACGCGCCGCCCCCGAAATCGAAACCGTCTACATTCCCGAGGCCGACCGCGGCACACTCTGCATCTCGAGCCAAGTCGGCTGCACGCTCAACTGCTCCTTCTGCCATACCGGCACGCAGCCCTTGGTCCGCAATCTCGAAGTCGAAGAAATCGTCGGCCAGATCCTGCTGGCCCGGGATCGCATCGGCGATTGGCCAGGCGCTGCAGCACCCGAAGACGGCCGCCTGCTGCCCGAAACAGATCGAAAAATCACCAATATCGTGCTCATGGGCATGGGCGAACCGCTCTACAACTTCGACAATGTCCGCCGCGCGATGGACGTCGCGGCCGACGGCGATGGCCTTTCGGTCTCCAAGCGCCGCATCACGCTTATCGACGTCAGGTGTCGTTCCGGAAATCCCGCGATGGGGCGCCGAAAGCTCGACCATGCTCGCGATCTCGCTTCATGCCACCCGCAACGATCTGCGTGACGAATTGGTGCCGATCAACAAGCGTTACCCCATCGAGCAGTTGATGGCCGCGTGCCGCGCCTACCCCGGACTTTCGAACGCCCGCCGCATCACCTTCGAATACGTGATGCTGAAAGACGTCAACGATAGCCTCGACGACGCGCGCGCACTCGTGAGGCTCTTGTCCGGCATCCCCGCCAAGATCAATCTGATCCCGTTCAATCCCTGGCCGGGCTCCAAATACCAATGCTCCGACTGGGCGCAGATCGAGCGCTTCGCCGAGGTCGTCAATCGCGCCGGCTACGCGAGCCCCGTGCGCACCCCTCGTGGTCGCGACATCCTGGCCGCCTGCGGCCAGTTGAAAAGCGAGAGCACACGTCTCCGTGCCAGCGAAGTCGCACAATCATCAACAGCAGATGCGCCGTGATTGGGGGCAATCGCCGATCCTCGCATTGATCCGCGTTCAAAGGCTACGTGCGTACGGCGTAGTTAACGGCAAATTAATTTGCCATTGAGCTATGCGGCTTATCCGGTTTAATTGCTGGCAAATATCAGCACGACAAACCGGGGGTTCGTCATGGCCGTTATACTCAGAGTTTTGGTCGGCTTCGCGCTGGCATGCATTGCCGCAGGATTGACCACTGTCCTCTTCGCCTGGACACCGTCAGATTTGGCCAGCATGCCCGGCGATCCCATGGACAAGATCGCGCTGACTTTACCTCTGGCAACCCACGCTGCCATTTTCTCAGCCCCATTCGCCTTGATCGCGATCGCCCTGGGCGAATGGCGGAAGTCGAACACCTGGCTCTATTACGGCCTCGCCGGCATCGTCATCGCAATGATGGGCTTCTTTGCGCAGGCCCAAAGCGAGCAGACCAATCAGTCCTGGTCGGTCGTCAACGGCAATTACCCGCTGATGGCGTTCATCGCAACGGGCCTCGCCGCAGGCCTGACCTATTGGCTGTTCTCCGGTCGCCTCGTCGATGCAAAACAGGCCGATTACACACCCCAACCGCGCCAACACTAATTACAGCAGACATAGTCAGAACAATAAAGAAGGCCGCCTAGCAATCGCTGGACGGCCTCTTTGTTTGGTAAAACCTGACGAACGAACGTTCGTAGATTTAGTTCTTCTTTGCCGGTGCGGCCGGAGCAGCAGGCGTTGCCTTTGCAGCGGGAGCTGCCGGGGTAGCAGGCGCAGCAGCCTTCGCAGCAGCAGCCTTCTTGTCGGCGGCAGCTTTCGCAACGCCAGCAACCTTACGGCAGTACGGCTTGTCGGGCTGACCCGTTGCCTTGTTCACTTTCTTCGGCACGATCCAACCGCAACCAGCGGCGTCGGATTTGCAGGCAGCTTCTTCGAGGCCCTTGCAGGCCGACGGAGCAGCAGCTTTCTTAGCTGCAGCAACAGGAGCCTTCACAGCAGCGGCAGCCGGTGCTTTAGCTGCTGGTGCCGGAGCGGCGGTGGTTGCAGCCGGAGCAGCAGGTGCAGCTTTCGGAGCCGGTGCAAGCTGCGCCGAAGCCGTAGCGATCATGAAAAGCGAAGCGGCGAGAACCGATGCGCCCGAAGCAAATGCGGTTTTGAATTTCACGGCAGTCATCTCCCATGGTGTTGATGCCTCGGGAGTTATACAACTGAATCTCACGCCAAAAACACGGCGGTGTGATGAATAGTTGTTCACAACCTTCCCGCCCAGGCGATCGCTTGATCGAGCCTGTCATCGCCCCAAAAGAGCTCCCCGTCGGCGGTCTTGAACGTTGGCGCACCGAAGATTTCCGCACCTTGCGCCGCCTGTGTCTGCTCCCGCAAACGGGCCTTGAAAATCTCATCCTGACTGCGCCCGAAAACTCCGGCGAAATCAAGGCTTAGCTCATTTTCTGATGCGGCGAGCGCAACCGCCCGTTCGAGCGTTGAAACCTGCGAAATATCGCACCCCGCCGCAAACTCGAGATGGTAGACAGCCGCCGTAAAAGGCGCGATCCACCCCTCCTCCGCAGCCACCATGGCGATCCGGGCGGCATGAAGACTGTTTTGCGGAAACGGCATAGGGCTGTGGAAAATCAGACCGCGCTCGGCCGCCAACCGTTTCATGTCGCGAATTCATATACCGGCCCTTCGCCGGGTAGATGTTGAACGGCGACGACGACCACCCCTGCGCCTTGAAGATCGGTCCGAGCAGAAACGGTTTGTACACAACCGTCACCCCGGCTTTCGCCGCCAGAGCGTCGATCCGCATCGCCGACAGATACGAATACGTTGATGCGAAATCGTACCAGAATTCGATCTGACGTTGGGTCATGCCATCCGCGCCCCGTGAGCCTCGACGATCCCTATTGAGACTCATCAGGGCGCGTATCGCAACTGCGCGCCTCAGCGCACGTTGGAAACGATGCTCTTGCTGGTCTCATGCCGCACGCGTTGTGCGGGTTTCGGCTTGGTGTTGGCCTTGATCGCATCGCAGACATATTTCGGCGTCGGCGATCCAGCGAAGCAGAACGGGCTCTTCGTCGCCGCTTGAACCGAGGCCGCAAAACCCGCCACAACCGTGATCACAGCCGCAGACGACAAAACTTTCGCAATCGTAGACATCGGAGAACTCCATCAATGTGGGTTGAGTTGGCGCTCGCTCCGCGAGACGCCTCGCACATCAACTTCGTCGCGCCATCACCCAAAAAGGTTCACCGTATCCCGCGCTAAAGTTTCACCCTGCAGGACTATCCATGTCCGTTTTGAACGACGGCTCGCGCACCGGCCCCGAAGGAAACCGGTAGGACGCAAACCGGATCGACAACAGCGCAATGGCCAACAGCAAGATCGCACCGGCTGTCGCGATCAGCTCTGTCACATTCGTCGGCAGATGATTGACCACGCCCACCATGTGCCGCGTGACCGCCGTGATCGCGACGTACATCAGAAACCGCACGGGCATGTGGTTCGTCTTGAAATAGATCCCGACCATCGCGCCGATTTCGAGAAAAATGAACAGCAGCAGCAGATCCTCGATCGACGCATGCGGCTGCTTCTGCATCATGCCGGCAAACGACCACCCCGCCGCCCACACCGTCGCCGCACCAATCAGAAACAGTCCGGCATAGTGAAAAACATCGACAAGTAGCGCACCCACGGGACGCAACGTCGCATGGAAAGCCTCGTTCAGTCGCTCGACTTGCCCCAAAGCCCTTGGAACCTTGCCCTCAGCCACTGCAGACCCTCCTCAAAGTAGACGGCGGCGGACGCACCCAGTCTTGCCGCCCCGCCGTTTCCGCCTATAGTGCGCCGCGTTTTCACCGCCCTGCAATGGGGCACACAGTCCCGAGGTTTCGTCCATGTCCGCCAAGCCCGCCCAAGGTAAAGTCAAGAAAGTCGTCCTCGCCTATTCGGGCGGCCTCGACACCTCCATCATCCTGAAGTGGCTGCAGGAGACCTATCAGGCGGAAGTCATCACCTTCACCGCCGACTTAGGCCAAGGCGAAGAACTGAACCCGGCGCGCAAGAAAGCCGAACTTCTCGGCATCAAAAGCGAAAACATCTTCATCGAAGACATCCGCGAAGAGTTCATCCGCGACTACGTCTTCCCGATGTTCCGCGCCAACGCCGTCTATGAGGGCGTTTACTTGCTCGGCACCTCCATCGCCCGCCCGCTCATCGCCAAGAAGCAAATCGAGATTGCCCGCAAAATGGGTGCTGACGCCGTCTGCCACGGCGCCACCGGCAAGGGCAACGACCAAGTCCGCTTCGAACTTTCCTACTACGCGCTCGAACCCTCGATCAAAATCATCGCGCCCTGGCGCGAATGGGCGTTCAAGAGCCGCGAACACCTGATCGAGTTCGCAGAGAAACATCAAATCCCGATTGCTAAGGACAAGCGCGGCGAAGCCCCGTTCTCGGTCGACGCCAACCTGTTGCATTCCTCATCCGAAGGCAAAGTCCTCGAAGATCCGAATGTCGAAGCACCGCCCTATGTCTACCAGCGCACCATCTCGCCGATGGATGCGCCCGACAAAGTCACCGAAATCACCATTGGCTTCGCCAAGGGCGACGCCGTCTCGCTCAATGGCCAAAAGCTGTCCCCGGCTGAACTCTTCGCCAAGTTGAACGACCTTGGCCGCGACAACGGCATCGGCCGCCTCGACCTCGTCGAAAACCGTTTTGTCGGCATGAAGTCACGCGGCGTCTACGAAACGCCCGGCGGTACCATCCTGCTGACCGCCCATCGCGCCATGGAAAGCATCACCCTCGACCGCGGCGCCGCACATCTCAAAGACGAATTCATGCCGCGCTACGCCGAGCTGATTTACAATGGCTTCTGGTTCGCGCCAGAGCGCGAGATGCTGCAAGCCATGATCGACAAGAGCCAGGAGCACGTCGAAGGCGAAGTCCGCCTCAAGCTCTACAAAGGCAACGTCATCGTCACGGGCCGCGACAGCAAGAAGTCGCTCTACTCCTCGACCCTTGTCACCTTCGAAGACGACAAGGGCGCCTACGATCAGAAGGACGCAGAAGGCTTCATCCGCCTCAACGCCCTCCGCCTCCGCACCCTCGCCATGCGCAACAAGGGTTCGAAGCACTGACCGATTAAACCGCAGCAATGCGCCGCTATACCAAATCCCCTCTCCCGTCAGGGAGAGGGACAACCGCACTGGTAGGGATGCCAGTGAATTGCGAAACTACGCCACAAAGTGAGTGCGCGGTGCGCCTTTCCCCTTGACCCACATCATTGGCGTCCGCCCAGCCGTCTGACACGATAACGATCCCCGCAATGGCCCGAGATCGCACCGTGTCCCATCACCGCGCCACCCTATCTCGCCAAACGACCCGCGCAGCGACAATCGCCGCTGCCCTCTTGGCACTATCGGCAACCACCGCCTCGGCCCAGCCGCGCCCCGTGACGCCCGAACAGGGCCGCGCCATCGCCGAACGCCTCTGCACCAACTGCCACATCACCGACAGCCAGAAGCCCGGCGTCACCATTCCGGCCGGCTCCCCCTCGTTCCTCGGCATCGCCAACCGGCCTGATCAAACCTACGAGCGCATCGTCGGCACACTCTTGCAGCCGCATAAACCGATGCCGGACACTCAACTCACACGCGAAGAGATCCTGAACCTCTTCACCTACATCGAGAGCCTCCGCCGCAAAGACCTGACGCCGCTTCTCCCCCCACCCGGCGAAGAGTTGCCAAAGCGTCCAGCAGCGCCAGCAAAGTCTTAACCACACGTCTGCCGCGATCATCCGGACCTCGGTCGTGCCTACTTTGAGCGGCATACCGCAAGTGCTGGTGCTTTTGTCCCAGGCCCAAGTTTGCTACGATAGTACCGCCCAACCATGTTGCGTCAGGCTCGGCAATGCTTCGCAAATTTTCCGCCGTGTGCGCCGTCATTGTAGCAATCGCATCGTCGGTCGGCACCGCACACGCCGCCGCCGATGGCCCCGATTTTTACCGCGTCACCGGCGTCAAACCAGCCGACACCTTGCGCATGCACAGCGCGCCGTCGCAGCGGACACGCATCCTCGCCCGCATCCCCCACGACGCCACCGGGTTAAAAAACTTGGGCTGCAAAGGTGGGCTGAACTTTGCCGCCTGGAGCAAAGCCACTGAGCGGCAACGGACAGCCGCAGCCGCCGCACGCTGGTGCCGCATCACGTTCGCAGGCAAGACTGGTTGGGTGGCTGGCCGCTATCTGACCGAAGGCGCCGCACAACCGGCGGTAACGCCACCCGCGCCAGCTGCCGCTCCCTCCGCCGCAACACCCGCCAGTGATCGCTGGCAAGTCAATTGTATCTCTGACGTCTGCGCCATCGAGCAAACCGGAGGCGGTACCGAGTAAGCGGACAATATTGCGTGTGGTCATTGCCAAATCCGGCGAGCCGACCCTCATCATCGAACGCGCCTCATGGCCTCAATCCGGCGTCATGACGATCTATATGGACGGCACCGAAGTATCTGCCGGACCAATCGCCCCGCTCCTCAAAGGCAATCGTCTCGTGATCGGACCCGACGACATTTCGGCCAACATCTTCAAGCAGATGCAGCAGCGGCGCGTGATGGTTATAAGCCTACCGGACGACCCGCGAGGCATCGAGTTTGAGCTCGTCGGCATCCATCGTGCGCGTGGCGCATTCGAAGCCATTCGCCCCAAATCTGCGCGTTGAGGTTTTGCACCCATGCCTTTGATGACACGCCTCTCGCGCCGGCAACTTTTGGCACTCGCCACCACCGCACTCGCAGCACCGCTAACCAACGCAGCCCACGCAGCGCGCTATCAGCCGACGAACCTGCTCCGGCCAGGCGATTTCGTGTGGACGCCGGAACGCGCGCCACAAGGCGCAGTCGTCATCATCGTTTCCATCCCAGAGCAGGCCGCGCACGTCTATCGCGATGGCATTGAAATCGGCAAATCAAGCTGTTCGACAGGTAAACCCGGACACCGCACACCGACAGGCGTCTTCACGATTTTGGAGAAAGAGCGAAAGCATGTCTCTTCCATCTACAAGGGCGCCCAAATGCCCAACATGGAACGCCTAACCTGGGGCGGAATTGCGCTCCACGCCGGCAACCTGCCGGGTTACCCGGCGTCACACGGTTGCATCCGGCTGCCGAACAAATTTTCGCAACTCCTGTATGAGGTGACGCATCTCGGCACTGTCGTCATTATCGCCGACGAACATACGCAACCGAACTCAGTCATCCATCCCGGGGCATTGCTCAGCGCTGTCGCTGCGGCCGAAGCCAACGCCATCTTGGCCGTCGCCGCAACCCGCAAACCCGCTGCCGGTTGGGAACCGCACGTCAACTATCGCACATCGGCCGTCGTCGTTTCGCGCGCCGATTCCAGGGCTTACCTTGCCATTGATGGCCGTCAGCAAGGCGCATTCCCGATCTCAATTGTTGATCCCAAAAGACCTTTGGGCACCCACATCTACACCCTCGTGGGACCTGCGGCGGATGGCTCGGGTTTAAACTGGCTTTCGTTTGGTGTGGGCAAGTCGCAGTCGGAATCGCACGTCGTCACCTGGCAAGGCGACAAAACTCTGCGGCGCATAGCTTTCCGGGACCGCGCACGCGCATTGGCAATCGCTGACCAGTTTCATGCCGGCGCAACCATTGTCGTCACTGACGCGCCAGCGTCACGGCTAACACGCTCGACCACAGCGGGTCTGGCTGTGATCGCCTCTGAAGTCGGCCTCTGACGATTGAGGCAGGTCTCCACGGATCAAGAGTTACCGTGATCCCGCCATCGCGGATCCTGCGGCGCTGAGCTCGACCCGCCCCCAACCCGGCAACTTGAGTGCCGGCCGCAGGACGTCGAAGCCCGTCACGAGCCCAAGCACATTCAGCTCCAGCCCCTCGACACGTGCCACGGTCGCACCGATGAGACCACCCACCGAGACCTGAACACCCGTACCGCTCGGCGCGCGTCCGGCATAGGCAGGCCAGCCAGCGAAATCTTTGCCCATCGCCGTCGGGAGCAACGCCGATGCCAACCGCGGCACATCCCGCGCAATGCTCGCAACGAACGTATTGGAATTCGGCCCCGGCCATATGACGTAGGTTCCAGCGCCGGCATGCGGGTAGGCAGCAATCGCTTTCTCGATCGCCGGAAGTGCCGCCTCGGCTTCCGCACCTTTCAGTGTCAACAGGATCTCGGGCCGGTTCCCAAACCACCACGCGTCCGCAGCATACGAGTTGACCCTGAGCGCGCGCCCCCACCCGACGACGTCGTAACGCGTGTACGATGCCGCCCCCTTTGCCTTGACCACAATCCAGGAGTGGTGCGCGAAGATACCTTTCCAGCGGCCCGTCCGGCCCGCCAGCACATGCACCACCGCACCCGGTTCACGCGCTGCTGGGAGGCAAGAGTCCAGCCGACGACCAATTGGCGTCTGACCAAGAGCGGGGATGGTCGCGCCACAACCACCACGCGCCGTGCGTAGCGAGCGGCAAGAGAAACAGAAGAGCGAAAAGCAGCAGTGTTCGACGGATCATGCTCACACACTAGCGCGCCCGGCTGGCAACAAAACGGCAAAACCGTGAACTGCGTCATCCATGCCAGATGCAATACAGCCCTCCGTTTGCTCGCTGACTTTCAAATTGTCGCGATTGGTCTTGGACCTTAACCTGACCTGAGGTGCGCTAACGCGCACGCCCACGCCACCAGACGGATCCCGCCATGATACCGACAACCGCATTCTCCACCGACGCAATGCTGGCCGAACTCTTGGAGTGGGTGCGCATCGAAAGCCCGACCTATGACGCCGCTGCGGTCAATCGCATGGAAGATTTCGTCGCCGGCCGCATTGCCGCGCTCGGCTTTACCATCGAACGCATCCCAGGCCGGGATGGCCTCGGCGACATTCTCGTCGCCAAACGCGCGGGTAAGTCCTCCGGCCCCGGTATCCTCACGATCGCCCACGCCGACACCGTCCATCCCGTTGGAACTCTGGCCAACAAACTTCCGATCCGCCGCGACGGCGACAAATGTTTCGGCCCCGCCATTTACGACATGAAGGGCGGCACAGTGATGATGCTCACGGCCCTCAAAGCCGTTTTCGCTGCTGGCACCTGTGCGCTGCCCGTCACCATCATCATCAATCCCGACGAGGAAATCGGCAGCCCGACGTCGCGCGCCGTAATCGAAGCCGAAGCAAAAAAGAACAAGTACGTTCTCGTTCCCGAGCCCGCGAAAGGCCTGACTGGGGAAGTCACCACAGGACGCCACGCCTTCCAACGCTTCGTTCTCACCACCCACGGACGCCCAGCGCATTCCGGCTGGACCAACAAAGACGGCCGCTCTGCTGTTCGGATCATGGCGCAACTCGTCGAAGAATTGGAAAGCAAATCCGACTACGACAACAGCCCGACCTACGCCGTCAGCGTCTTCCACGGTGGCCAATGGGTGAATTGCGTCCCCATGACTTGCACCGCTCAGGCCCTCTGCGTCGCGCGAGACGATGCCAAATTTGCCGAGATCGGCCGCGTTATGGACGGCATCGTCGGCGTCCGCAATGACGTCCGCATCGAAGTCGAGCGCGGCCCCGTGCGCCCGCTCTGGACAGCGCAAGCCGGGACCATGGACCTCTATCAAAGGGCAAAGAGCATCGCCGCCGAGATCGGCTTCGACCTTCCGCATGGCCAGCACGGTGGTGGCTCAGACGGTAATTTCACCGGCGCCCTCGGCATCGCGACACTCGACGGCCTTGGTGTCATGGGCAACGGCGCCCATACGCACGAGGAGCATATTCTCGTCTCCTCACTCGTCCCACGCACGACGCTCCTCGCACGCCTGCTCTCCTCTTTAACCTAAGCTGCCCATCAAAACGAAAACAGCCAGCTTCGTGAGAAGCTGGCTGAATTCATCCAAAGACCGGAAGCGCGCCTTAGACGGCTTGCTTCAGTTCCTTTGCAGCGCGGAAAGCAACTTTCTTCGAAGCCTTGATTTTGATGGCTTCGCCGGTTGCCGGGTTGCGGCCCATGCGAGCCGGGCGCTTGCGAACCTGCAGAATGCCGAGGCCGGCCATGCGGATCCGGTCACCCTTCTTGAGGTGCTTCGTGATGCGCTCGACGAGTTCGACGAGCATCAAGTTCGTCTGCTTCTTGTTCATCTGGTGAGCTTCGGCGAGATCGTTGCCGAGGTTCTTCAGAGTAACCGTCGGAGCCTTCACGGCCTTGACGGCCTTCACTGCTTTGACGGCCTTAACGGGGGCTTTCACGGGAGCTTTCGCGGCTTTTTTAGCCATGGTGGATGGTCCTTTAGATGTCAGGGTTGGGAGCAAAGACGCGGGCGGCGCGTCAAATTGGGCACTGTGGAGATACAGTGATTTGCGAGCGATTGACTGTAACTCGTTGGCATCAGTAGGCATTTCGTTTCGGAAAAAATGACGATTTTAGGCCGGAAACACGCTATTTTTGACGTCCGCGACACAAAAACCCGCGATTCACAAGGATTTCTGCGTCATCGCAAGCGGCCGCGCCCTTGCTCTTCGGCCAACTCAGTCAGCGAAATCGCTTCTGGCATCGGCGTTTCTGGCGCTCTGCACGCGGCGGCTAGCGCAATCGCCTCAGACCCAGGATGCCCGGATAAATTCCTCGCCGATGACCCTCCGGTTATCGGACCTATCTCCCTGAGCCCTGTGCTGCCGGTCATAGATCTGGCCGTCATGAAAAGTCCGTGCGATAGCTCTAAGCTCAGCAGCGATCATTTCATTTTCACCGGAGCAGCACATGGGTAGCAAATTCGAACTCTTCCGCGTTCGAGGTTTACCCGTCTTGATCGACATCTCGTTCATTATCCTGATCGTGCTCTGGGGCCAGCATTACTTCACGAGTGGCAATACGCGCCTGATGTCGGCGGGCTTCATCATCGTCGTTGGGCTCGCAGCGTCGATCTTGCTCCACGAATTCGCGCACGCCGTCGTTGGTCAGAGATTGGGCGTACGGCCGGAGTTTGTCGAACTGAACGGCCTTGGCGGCGCGTGCCATTGGGCCTCGTCGATGCGGCCCGAGGCGGGACCGCGCATCGCCATCTCACTCGCCGGCCCTGCAGCCAACCTCGTCCTCTGGTTTCTCTTCAGTCAGTTGAGCGAACTATCAGTGCTGCGCTCAAACGGCATGGCGCTTCATGTCGTCTCGACCCTGGCATTCGCAAACTGGTGGCTCTTTGTCTTCAATATGATGCCCGCCTATCCGCTCGATGGCGGCAAGGCGCTCGACGCACTGTTGGGTAAATTCATCTCCAATGCCAACGCGGCCCGCATTGTTTCGGTTCTCGGCCTCTGCTTGGCTGCCTACTGCGCTTACCTCGCAATCAACGGCAACATGTGGATGCTGGTATTGGCGGTGCTGCTCGGTCTCACCAATTGGGCCGCCCTGCAAAACGCCAACAACCCGCCATGGCAACGCTGGAACTGACGGACCCTCTGGTATGCCTCTGCAAAATAGAGTGACTCCGGCCGGTGAAATTGTTGCATCGCCCGCACGCGGCACGATGTTTGGCAATCGCGGCGGCTGTTTTCACGATGCTCAGCAACGCCTGAAACGCCGTCCGTATGCCACCACCCAGTGGATCTGCTGCGTGCTCCAGTTCAAGAACCGCCGCCGCCGTGTCATGAGCCCCGGACTCTACACCGAACTCTTCTTCCTCGACGAAGTGACCGCGATAGCCGCAGGCCACCGCCCCTGCTTTGAATGCCGCCGCGCCGATGCGACGAAGTTCGCTGAACTCTGGGCGAAGCGCACTGGGATGTCTGCATTGCGCGCGTCGGCGCCTCAAATGGATGCAGTCCTTCACGCAGACCGCATCAGCTCCGGTTACCGCAAAATCACCCACCAAGCCGACAGTGCAGCTCTGCCCGACGGGGCCTTCATCAGTCTTGATGGCAAACCCCACTTAAAATGGCAGCGTGAATTCTGGCCTTGGTCGCTGCATGGCTATGGCAATGCCACAATTCTCCCCTCGCCTGGGACGGTTGAAGTCCTCACCCCGTCCGCGATGGTTGCGCAAATGGCAGCCGGCTATCGCCCCTCCGTCCACCACAGCCTTCCACATTGAGCGCCTGAGTGCGCATCGCCTTGAAATGATCCGAACCCAGTCGTCAGAGATCACAACATGACCCGATCCCATCTCAAACGAACAATGCGCCGCATCTACTGGTTCTTCGGAATCATTTTGGCGATTTCGTTTCTGTCCAAGATCGCCGACCACGTGACGTTTCTGAACGACACCGGTTTCGAGAAGGTCTTGAAGGACCTCTACGAGTTTATCCGCGATATGGCGTTGCTCATCGCCACCTGCGGCGTTGCCTACATCAGCAACGTGTTTCAGCGTCGGCATGCATTCATCGATAGTCTGAAAGAGGAGTGGCAGGACATCATTGACGCCAAAAGCGCAGTGCTGACCTACATGCACATGGATGCGCCATCGCATGCCGACTACATTTCCGCCTACACGCGGCTCTCCGCCACGATCGACAATATGCGCATCGTTTACCGCAACGTTGGCGAGACATCTGCTGACATTGGCCTGTTCCCCTATGCGCCGCTCCATGACATGCGTCGCGTTTTGCAGACCCTGGATCCGAAAAAGGGCCCATCGACATCCGATGGCCGCCAGCTCGCGCGCGATGCGATGTTGCAATCGTTCTACGCGCTGCGGGACGGATTCTTAGACGAACTGGAACTTGATGAACCCGACAAACCGATTTTGATGTCAGGTGCCCGCCGGTTGCGTAAACCTGGTGCCACGACGGGCGCGCGCAACGCCCAAGACCGGCAAATCAAACGGCATCGCAACGAGGTCAAGGAAGACGATGACATCGCCATCCTGCTGCGAAAACTCTACGAAAAAGAAGTGAACAAGACCAACGGCACCGCCGCACCCAATGCGACAGCGAACGCGGTCAATAACGAAAATGCCACCCGGGTACTTTAGTTCACGCCCTGCCGCTTGAGCAGTGCCGACACTTCGGCATAGGCCGAATTCACGCGGCGCGCCATCGCATTCATGTATGTGGCGACTTCCTCAGGCAACTCAAGTTCCGCCAGCCGGTCCGGATGATAAAGCCGGGCGCGCTTGATGTAGGCTTTATGCAAGTCGTCGAGATTGACCGCCGTGGTCACGCCGAGGATGGTGAAGGGATCGGTCTTGTCGATCATCCCTTGCTTGCGGTCAAATTTTTCGATCGCATCTTGATCTGATGCGGCCTGAACGCCTTCCGGATGCACTTCGCGAATAGCGGTCTTGGACAAGATCGTCGTGCCGCGCAGCGCACATTCGAACTCGATAAACAACTCGTTGGTCAAATTGAAAATGTCGCGCAACTGCTTATCGCGCGGCTTCAGAACGCTACCATTGAGTAACGAGCCGTCAGCAAGCACGATCTCGACTTTAATAACGTCTGAGTTCTGACGTCGCCAAGCTGATATGTCTGCCGCGGCCATTATAGACACCCGTATGTGAGACTTCTAATCTTCCGGCAACGTACACGGCTTGGGTTAAACCGCCGCTAACCTCAACATCTCGGGTCGCCAGCTCGTAGCGCTCACCAATTCACGGTTACCAAACGATGAACATTGAGATCCGCCCAGCCGGGCCTCCGGATATTCACACGCATTACCGCCATCTATCGCCCCGCCGTCGTCACCGGCACCGCAAGCTTTGAAGTCGACCCGCCGGACGAAACCGAAATGCGCCGTCGTTTCGACGCCATCACGTCCGCGAACTTCCCCTACCTTGTCGCCACGATCGACGGCAAAGTCGCCGGCTACGCCTATGCCAACGCCTACCGTCCGAGACCGGCTTATCGCTATACCGTCGAGGATTCGATTTACGTCGACCCGGCCTCCCACGGCACCGGTATCGGCCGCCGCCTGCTCGATGAAATCATTCGGCAAACAACGGCTCAAGGCTTTCGGCAGATGATCGCCGTCATCGGCGACAGCGCGCAAAACCCTTCGATCCGTCTGCACCGGACGGCAGGCTTTCAGTTCGCGGGCACCTTGCACGCCATCGGCTACAAGCATGGCCGGTGGCTCGATGGCGTTCTCATGCAACGGCCACTCGGGCTTGGCGATACTGCATCGCCGGATAATGTCTGAGCAGTCCAGTCAACGCTCCCCCTTGGGCAACGCGCCCGCCCGTGTCAGGATCGGCGAACAAGCAGGTACACCCTAAGTCGTCAGGCGATCTCATGGCACGCGCATCCAAAACTAAGCCGGCAAACCCACAGGAACAAAAGAGCCTCTACGGCATCACCGCCACGGCCGGCGGAATGACCGGCGGCATGGCCATCGTCGAACAACTCATCGCCAACAACGTCGATACCGTTTTCGGCCTTCCCGGCGCGCAAATGTATCCGTTCTTCGACGCGCTACAGCAACGCTCGGACCGCATTCGCACCTACGGCGCACGGCACGAGCAGACCTGCGCTTACATGGCATTCGGCTACGCGCGGTCCACCGGCAAGCCTGGCGTCTACGCGGTTGTGCCCGGTCCGGGCATGCTCAACACCACCGCCGCACTTTCCACCGCGCTCGGCTGCTGCCAGCCCGTGCTCTGCATCACTGGCCAAGTCCCCTCCCAATTTCTCGATCGCGGGCGCGGACACCTCCATGAGCTGCCCGATCAATTGGGCCTCCTGTCAAAACTCGTGAAGTGGTGCGCCCGCATCGAGCGCCCGGCCGACGCGCCAGCCATCATCAACGAGGCTTTTCGCCAGATGACGAGCGGCCGCCCTGGCCCGGTCGCCGTCGAAATGGCATGGGACACAATGGCCGGTTCAGGCCACGTCACACCATTGCCCAAAGCCATGCCCACGCGCGCGCTGCCGCCCTTGCCCGAGGAAATTGATCGCGCAGCACAACTCATCGCTGCCGCCAAACGTCCCATGATTTTCGTCGGCTCCGGCGCCCAACATGCCGCCGCCGAAGTTCAAGCGCTTGCGGAAACTCTCAACGCGCCTGTGACCGCGTTCCGGGGGGGCCGCGGCGTCCTGCCAGAAGACCATCCACTCTCTGTATCCTCCATCACCGCGCACCGCCTCTGGCCGGAGTGCGATGCCGCAATTGGCATCGGCACACGCATGGAGCTGCCTTTCATGCGCTGGACCGGCATGATGACGCTGGTCGATAAACCCGTCGCGCCACCGCATATCGTCCGCATCGACATCGACCCCGCCGAAATGCGCCGCCTGCAGGTCCATGGACCAGTGGTCGCCGATGCGGCCGATGGCGCACAGGCGCTCCGCTTGGCCGTCACCAAACTCCGCGGCAAATACCGCAGCGCCGGCAACCGGCGTCAACGCTCGGATCGCCGAAGTCCGCGCGTCGACGACTGCCGAAATACAAAAAGTCCAACCACAACTGGCTTATCTCGATGTCATCCGCGCCTGTCTGCCGCGCAACGGCATTCTGGTTGAAGAACTCTGCCAAGTCGGCTTCGCGTCGTATTTCGGCTACCCAGTTTACGAGCCGCGCACCTACATTTCACCCGGTTATCAAGGCACGTTGGGATACGGTTATCCAACCGCGCTCGGGGTTAAGGCCGCGCATCCCGACGTCCCCGTCGTCTCGATCATCGGCGATGGCGGTTTCATGTTCGGCGTGCAGGATATGGCGACGGCGGTCCAGGAACAGATCAATCTGGTCACCATACTCTTCAACAATAGATCCTACGGCAATGTCCTCCGCGACCAGCGGATGGGCTTCGGCAACCGCACCATCGGTGCCGTCCTTGAAAATCCAGATTTCCAGATGCTCGGCAAAGCCTTCCGTGCCGACACCTATCTTGTCCGCAGTCCGGAAGAACTCAAACCCGTATTGACCAAGGCGCTCAAAGCGAAAGCGCCGGTTTTGATCGAAGTCGATGTTCCCCAAGGCAGCGAAATTTCACCGTGGGAATTTATCCATCCACCACGCCGCGCCTGATTAGGCGCGCGCCGGACTCACATAAACGACGTCCGCCTTCACGGTTTGCCGTGCGCGCTGCGACATCAAGACAGGCTCAAGCGCCGCGTAAGCCGAATTGACCTTGCGCGACATCCCTTCGAGATACGCCGCAACTTCCTGCGGCAAGTCCACCGTCGAATACCGGTCTGGATGGTAGGACTTCGCAAGCGTCAGATACTGTGCCCGAACCGCCTCGAACGGCGTTCCGGCTTTGATGCCAAGGATCGAATAGGGATCGAAACCATCAAGATCGCGCAAACGCGCGTTGAGCCCGGCGACACCTGGCCCCGCCAGCAGTTTCACAGCCTTGATACTGGCTTTGGCGATAAACTGCCGTTCGCCCTCGAACGGCTCGAACTCCAGAAACAGTGATGGCCCATTCAAAACATCGAAGATCGGCCGGCCGGCCGGAATAACCAAGCGCCCGCCCACGGGACGGCCATCCTCCCCCGTGATTTCGACCGAAATGCCACCCTGCTCCGTTTGCTGCCGTGTACGGTCGAACATGCATGTCCTCGTTCTGTCGCGTTTCGGCACATCTGGCCGGTCTGATCCACCACCTCGCAAAGATCGTGCTATCGACGGACCTGCCGCAGGGCCATCCGTCATCCGTGGCTGGCGGGCACGGGTCTTATGTGCTACCCACCGGGCCAATATCAGGCCCCGATGCTGCGCCGCAGCACGCTCCCGCCACCGGCGGAGAGCGAAAATGGCTATTATTGTCAAGGACTTGACACCCAATGCAGATGCGCAACATCGCCATCATCGCGCACGTCGACCATGGCAAAACGACCCTCGTCGACGCACTTCTGAAACAATCCGGCGCCTTCCGGGAAAATCAGAAGGTCGAAAACCAAGCGATGGACAGCAACGATCTCGAGCGCGAGCGCGGCATCACCATCCTGGCCAAGTGCACCTCGATCGTCTGGAACGACACCCGGATCAACATCGTCGATACCCCCGGCCACGCCGACTTCGGCGGCGAAGTCGAGCGCATCCTGAACATGGTCGACGGTGTGGTCCTGCTCTGTCGACGCTTCGGAAGGACCGCTCCCGCAGACCAAGTTCGTGCTCTCAAAAGCCCTGAAACTTGGCCTCCGCCCGATTGTCGTCATCAACAAGATCGATCGTCCCGACGAACGCCACGATCAAGTCTTGAACGAGATCTTCGATCTGTTCGACGGCCTCGACGCGACCCCTGAGCAGTTGGATTTCCCGACGCTGTATGGCTCTGGCCGCGACGGCTGGATGGCAGAAGATCCCAAGGGCCCCAAAGGCGACCTGACCCCGCTGTTCGAACTCGTTCTCAAACACGTGCCGCCGCCCGTCGCCGAAGAGGGGCCATTCCTCATGTTGGCGACAACGCTTGAAGCCGATCCCTACCTCGGCCGCATTCTCACCGGCCGCATCCGTGCGGGCTCGGTCAAGCCCGGCCAGACCATCAAAGCACTCCGCCGCGACGGCGCTCTGATTGAAACCCAACGCGTCACCAAGGTTCTCGCCTTCCGTGGCCTCGAGCGCACAGCCATCGACGAAGCCTTTGCTGGCGACATCGTCGCAATTGCCGGCATCACGGAATCGACCGTCGCCGACACCTTGTGCGACCCTTCCATCGACACGCCAATTCAAGCACAGCCCATCGATCCGCCGACCCTGGCCATGATGTTCCGCATCAACGACGGTCCGTTCGTCGGCCAAGAAGGCGACAAGGTGCAGAGCCGCGTAATCCGCGACCGCCTGATGAAAGAAGCCGAACGCAACGTCGCTATTCGCATCACAGAAAGCGCCGACCGTGACAGCTTACGAAGTCGCCGGCCGCGGCGAACTTCAGCTCGGTATTCTGATCGAAAACATGCGCCGCGAAGGTTTCGAACTCACGGTGTCACGTCCGCAAGTTGTGATGAAAACCGACGAAGAAACCAACGCTCGCCTCGAACCGATCGAAGAAGTCATCATCGACGTCGACGAGCAGCACTCCGGCGTCGTCGTCCAGAAGCTCTCCGAGCGTAAGGGTGAATTGAAGGAGATGCGGCCCTCGGGTGGTGGCCGCAATCGCCTCGTGTTCCACGTGCCGACGCGTGGCCTCATCGGCTACCAGGGCGAACTTGCTGACGGACACACGCGGTACTGCTGTGATGAACCGCCTGTTCCACGCCTACGGGCCCTACAAAGGCGAGATCCCGCGCCGCATCAACGGCGTGCTGATCTCGAACGCGATCGGCGAATCGACCGTCTACTCGATGTTCAAGCTGCAGGAACGCGGCGCCATGCTGATCGACCCGCAAACGCGCGTCTATGAAGGCATGATCATCGGTCAACACAGCCGCAATAACGACCTCGATCGTCAACGTGATCGAAGGCAAGAAGCTCACCAACGTACGCGCCGCCGGTAAGGACGAAGCCGAAATCCTGACCCCGCCGATCCGCATGAGCCTCGAAAAAGCCATGAGCTACATCCAGGACGACGAACTCGTCGAGATAACACCGAAGTCTATTCGCCTCCGCAAGCGTTGGCTCGATCCGAACGAGCGCAAGCGCCACGAACGCGCACGCGACGCGCAGCGGGAACAAGGCGCAGCCTGAGGACCGGCTGTAAATTGCCATCCGTAATTTTACGACCTGCTGCGGCGCCACCGCAGCAGGTCTTTTTTCGCGCAACACCTGTCGATGCAACGAAGCTTCATGGCTTGAATTTCCGCAGCAGCTGAGGCTAGTTGCAACTCTTCAAATTCAAGCGCTGCTACTGCAGCAAACGCCCGAAGGCTCGGTTCCGTGCGTCACGTGACTTTAAAGCGGTTGACCCGCGCATCGCTCGCTGGGCTCTCGGCACTCGCACTTGCCGCGGCAGCTCCTGATGCCGACGCCGCCAAACCGAAATCACGCCCGGCGCCAGCCGTAGCTCAACCGGCCAAACCGGAAGTTCTGTCGCGCGAAATTCTCGCCCTCTATGATGGTGGTGCAGAAGCCACGCCAGACCAGACGCGTCTCCACAAACAACTCGAGATGCCACTCAATCATCTAGGATACACCGTCTCCTATCACGACATCCGCACTGGCCTTCCCGCGCAGCAGTCGCTCGGGAAATATGCGGCCATCGCGACATGGTTCGGCGAACGTATTCCCGAGCATCGCGCCTACCTGACCTGGGCGGCAGACGCCGCATCACGCGGGTCACGCTTCATCGTCATCGATTTTGTTGGCGCACCGTTGAATGGCGACGATGCCGTTCTGGTCAACAATTTCCTCAAGCATATCGGCGTGCGGTCACATCCTGTTTGGGTCGGCGACACAACGGCCGCGACGATCAAATCGCGCGACACAGCCATGATGGAATTCGAGCACAAGCTAGACGGTAAAATCCCCGGACACATGGTCTTCACCGCTGTTCCAGGGCGCGGCGTCTCGCATCTGTCGATCGACAGCGATGGCCCGGCTGCTGGGAAAAATAGCCATAACACGGATGCCGTCATCACCAGCCGCGGCGGCGGCTTCGTCCAATACGGTTTCGGTCAGATCTACGACAAAGCAACCGAGCGTCTTAAATGGGTCATGAATCCATTTGCGTTTTTGGATCGCGCACTCGGTCGCGAACTTTGGCCGATCCCCGATACGACGACGATTGCCGGCCGCCGCCTCTATTTCAGCCACATCGATGGCGATGGCTGGAACAATGTCTCCGAATTCAAAGATCTGAGCGGCAAGCCGTACATCGTTTCTGAAATCGTGCGCGATCGTCTGATCAAAAATTTTCCCGACCTGCCGGTGAGCATCGGGCTCATCGCATGCGACATCGCCCCCGCCCTCGGCGGCAACGCGCGCGCGTCATTGATCGCACGCGAACTGTTTGAAATGCGCAATGTCGAAGTCGCATCGCACACCCACTCCCATCCCTACAACTGGGGCTTCTACGCCAACTACAATCGTGATGCCGAACTTGCGCTCCATAATCAACGCGCAGCGGTCACGGCGCCCGACCCAAATCGTCCCGGCGAAACCCGGCCGCAATTGGTCGCGACCTACGCCAGCTCCGGGCCTGAAATGCCTCGCGCGAACTTCGTCGAGCCCTTCGACCTGCAAAAGGAAGTGGCAGGCGCACTCGACGCCTCGACGCAGCTTTCGCCGCCAAATAAGCGCGCCAAGCTCTACCTTTGGAGCGGCAACACCAAACCATTTGAAGGGGCCATTGCCGCAACCCGCGCCGCAGGCGTCCACAACATGAACGGCGGCGACACCCGCCTTGACCAGTTTTACCCCTCGGTCTCTTACGTGCCGCCGATCTCGCGTCCCGTCGGCAACGAACGCCAGATCCATGCCGTCAACAGCAACGAAAACACCTACACGTCGGGTTGGAGTAAAGACTACGGCGCATTTGCCACTGTTGCCGAGACCTGGGCGAATACCGACGCGCCGCGCCGGCTCAAGGGCGCCAACGTCTATTACCATATGTACTCCGGCCAAAAGGCTGAGAGCCTCGCCGCAGTTCAAAGCCTGCTCCGCAAAGCACGCACCAACCAAGTCATCCCGATCACGGCGTCTCACTATGCGGCCGTCGCTGATAGCTACTTCAATGTCACCGTAATGCGTATGGATGCAAAAACCTGGCGCATCCTCAACCGCGGCGCACTCGATACTGTACGCTTTGACGAACCTGGTCCTGTCACTCTCGATGTGACCAAGAGTTCAGGCGTCCTCGGCATGACGACACACGCGGGCGCACTGTATGTAGCGCTCGACCCGGCAGCCGCAGAGCCCACGGTCTCGCTAACGTCGTCCATCGCACCGCTAACGCCCGCACCAAGCCTCGTCGAAAGCCGCTGGCAGATCTCCAATCTCGATCGGCAGTCCTGTGGATTCGCTGCCAACGCTGCAGGATTCGGCCAAGGCGACATGACATGGCGTGGCCTTGTGCCCGGCCGCTACACGATTGCAGTAACACCCGCGTCCGGCGCCAAAGCTTACGCAACCGAAGCTGAAACCGACCCAACCGGAGAATTGAAGTTGTCGTTGCCAGTTGATGCCATCGACGGCGTGAAGCTCACGGTCGACTGCCTGCAACCACCGGCCCTGGCTGAAGCAACGCCCGCAGCCGCCGTAATTCCACAAGCGGCAACTGCACCGGCTGTTTTGCCGCCGCAGTCGCCGAAAGTCTCGCGCGTCGTTGCGCCGGCACGTGCACGGCCAAGCGCGCAGCGCCCCGCAACGGTGAGGAAAGCACCCAATCGCTCCCGAGCCGCCGCCATAGCCGAGACCGGCACCTCAAACTAACGTCAGCGCGGCCGTCAACACCATGGACATATAAGTCTCGATGCGCGCACTTGAGATCGCGGTCTGCGGCGCAGGCATCGGTGGCTTAGCCGCTGCGGCGTGCCTCGCAAACGCCGGTCACGCCGTCACCCTATTCGAACGCTTTGACACACCGCAGCCCCTCGGCGCCGGCCTCATGCTTCAGCCGACCGGCCTTGCCGCACTCGCTCACCTCGGCTTGAAAGAGCGCATCGAAATCCTCGGCCGCCGCATCTCCGGGATCGACGGTCACACAGCGTCCGGCCGCCCGATCTTCAACATCTCATACGCAGCACTCGATCCAACCCTGTACGCCATCGGCATTCACCGTGGCGCGCTCTTTCAATGCCTTTACGACGCCGCCCGCGCCGCACCGATCCGTTTCGAAACGAACGTCACGATCGGCGACAGTACCATCGCGCACGACAAGCGCATCGTGTCGGACACAACCGGACGCTCGCGCGGTGCATTCGATCTCATCATCGACGGCACCGGCCTGACGTCTGAGCTCAGACGCAAATTCGCCGACACGCGCTTCGAGCGCGTCAACAGCTACGGTGCAGTCTGGGGCGTCGTCGATGAACCGGCCGGTCATGGCGCTGATCAACGCTTGGCCCAGGTCTACGACCGCGCCAGCGTCATGATCGGGCTCCTACCCATTGGCCGCCTCCCAATCGCGTCAGGCAATAAAACAGCGGTGTTTTGGAGCCTGCGCACTGCAGACCTTGCTGCGTGGCAAGCGCATCCCTTCGCCGAATGGCAAGATCGCGTGTGCCGCCTATGGCCCGCTGCGGCACCCTTTATCAGTCAGTTTCGCAGCCACACCGATCTGACACCCGCCCGCTATGCTGATCTGCGCATCGCAAAGCCCATCGGCACCCGTATTGCTTTCCTCGGCGACGCTGCACGTGCCGCGAGCCCGCAGTTGGGTCAAGGCGCAAACCTCGCGTTGATTGACGCGTGCTGCCTTGCCCAATGCCTTGACCAAAACGCGAGCGTCGAGACGGCCCTCGCGCACTACGCGCGTCTGCGCCGCGCCCACACGCGCTTCTACGGTTACGCCAGCCGCATCCTGACGCCGTTCTTCCAGTCCGACAGCAAAATGGCGCCACAAGTGCGTGACGCCATCTTCGATCCGATGTCGAAAATTCCCTACCTGCGCAATGAGATGATCCGCACTTTATCCGGGCTCAAAACCGGTATCTTCACGCACGCAGCGCCGTCTGACTTCCTCGACATCCGCCGGTAACGCAAACCAAAGCATTATCGGACGCGCCGTGGGTTCATATAAAGATCAGTTTCCTGCCGCTGCAGTTTTGGCTGCTTCAGCGCACCGCTCGCAATATCGCGCGCCAATGCCTTGATATGTTTCCGGCAGCCTCGGTTGAACGCAAGCATCGCCGAAAACATCTGCAAAACCATCATCAAGCGCGGGTCGGCATGATCGTCGCGAACGCGGCCATACCATTTGCCGAATGAGAAGAACTTGCCATCGAGATAGCCGATGACGTCACCCTTCTGATCGTAGAGCGTATAATCGCCGCCAAGGTTTATGAGCGCGCGGCGCAACCGGTAGAATTTCGTCTCCCCGTCATCGACAATGAAGAAAGAGAAATTTTCCGGCATCAGCGGCCATTTGTTGGCGCTGCGCTCCACGTAGACCACGAAGTCATGATTATTCACGTTCGCGGCGAAACTCGTCACCGGCACGCCCCGCGCGCCAATCGTCTGCTGCAAAGAGCGCCCCAGCATCAAGTCGAGCGTCGCGCGCCAGTTCAAACTCTCGTTGAACAGCTTGAAGACCAGCCGTTTATCCATGCCGGTCGCTGTCTTCCAGAGATCTTCGCGATAGCCAATAAGTCCGGTCTGCACACCGTCTTCGATCACCTCAGCGAAAATATCCATATCCGATGTGAACTGGCGCGACTTGGCCTTGTTACGGCTCTTCTTATAAAACCCGAACTCGACCGAGTTGAGATTGGTCACCCAAACGTCGACAAGAAATTCTTTGTACCCGGGCTTCGCCGCAGGCGCAGCCTTCGCACCCTTTTTGGCCTTCACTGGAGCTGCCGGCGCATCGGCTTTCTTTTGCTCAAGAATCTCGTTCCGCGCTTCCCGGGCCGCCTCTGCCGCAGCTTGGTCAGCCTCGATCACACGCGATTGACTGCCATCAGCCATGTCATTGCGTCCTTCTCTCAGTCGGGACCTGACACCACTCCCCGGACAGCCGGAAAGAGCAGAGCACACCCGCGAATCACCTGAGCGACGATACCATTCGTCTTGTATCACCTCGTCATAAGGATCACGGAAAACTGGGGATAGGTTCGGCAATGTCAACGCACAGCCGTGACTGTTTAGGATCGTGACCACCGCACCGGCAGATTCTGAAGCCCACGGAACGCCCATCCCGAAATGCGCACCGGCTCGCGATCGTCAAGGTGCAGCCCAGTCAATGTGTTGAACACGGCCGGCAACGCCACATCCGCAATCATAGCCCGCGACGCCCAAGCCCCAGCACAGAAATGCGGCCCCGCGCCGAACGGAATGCTTTTCGACGTGTCGCGCCAGGGATCAAAGCGATCGCCATCAGCGAAATACTGCGAGTCGCGATTGGCCGCTCCAAACATGAAAAACACCCGATCCTCCGGCGCGAATGTCACGCCGCCATACTCATAAGAGCGTGCAACTCGGCGCGGCGACATACCGATCGGCGACATCCATCGCACGTACTCGTCGAAAACCTGTCCATAAGACAGTCGTCCGTCAGCAGCCGCGCGCCGCGCCTCCGGATGCGTCAACAGCGCCCAAGTTGCACCGAGGATCACATGCCGCGGCTCATTCTGCCCGCCACTGATCGCAAGTTTCACATTTGCCCGCACGCTCTCCATCGCCATCCCACCGGCGAGCATGACGCTGAGCAGGCTGGAGTTCGGATGTGACCGCACCACCGGCAACATGTCGTCGATCGCAGCGTCGATCCCAGCGGTCGCCCTATGGCAGGCCGCTTCAACGTCAGGATTGCCGGCGTAGTTGGATATTCCCGCGATCATCGCCTGTGACCACGCATCCATGTCCTGAAACCGCATGTTCGTGAGGCCGGTGATCGACTTCAAACACTCGGCCGAATACGGCAGCGCAAAAGCATCGTGCAAGTCCACTGCCGGCTGATCGCGGATTGTCGCCAAAATGCGCGTGGCATGAGCTTCAAATTGTGCGCGCCAGTGCGATTGCACCGTCTTCGGCGACACGGTCGGGAAAATAGCCTTGCGCTCCTCGAGGTGCTCTGCCCCGTCCTTACGCATCATATTCCGGCCCATCAGCCTATTCATTAGACCCTGCGGCTGGTCCGAGCTGAAAACGTCGACCACCTTCTCGCAAACGAAGATGTCGTCCCGGCGTGTGAAAAGCGTGCTCTGCAATTCCGGCACAAAAGCAATCGGTGCTTCAGCGCGCATCCGCGCGAACGTCGGATAAGGATCGTCATGAAACGCCGCCATCTCGATCCGAAACTCGCGTGCACTACTCATTTGCTCAACCCCGACACATGTCTGAAACCCACAATTTTCTTCGATATTTCAGCACTTAACCGCACATTAACCGTGTATTTTTAGGTCCCATAAACCTATCGCACCTACGCTCTGCAGTCATCCAATTGGAATTTTCTGTAAACTGGAGTGGGTTTCCGTGGCGTACGCCGTATCAATGGAAAACGTCATCATCCTTGGCGAGGGTAACGTTGAACAATCGAGCGCCCTGCGTTGGTTGTCACCAATTCTTATTGGCCTGAGCACACCAGCTGTTCTCGCCGCACTGTTCCTCCACAACGGCGGCACACACGCCCGCTGGATGGTGTTCTTGTTGCTCGCCCTTGTCTTGGCTTTGAGCATCATCGCCTACATCGCAACGATCCTTCTGCCCGGCGATCCCGTCGGAATGCGCATCGTCAAAGCGTCGAACGCCATCGAAATCATGAGCGCCGGTCCACTCTCCGTTTCGCAGCGCACCGTCAAGTTCAATGAAGTTGCAAAATTGACGGCCACTGTCCGCTATGATCAAGACGGCTACGCCGAAAACGTCGCTGAACTGATCACCATCGACGGTGAGACCATCCACGTCCCGATCACGCAATCGATGGACGAATTCCAATTTGCCCGTCGCGCGGTCGGCCTGTCCACACGCCGCTGAACAACCCAGCTCAGCATACCGCAGTCACGCATATCGCACTCAGCCGCGTGTACCGAAGATCGCACTACCGACCCGCACATACGTGGCGCCGAGATTGACCGCGGTCTGAAAGTCCGAACTCATACCCATGCTGAGTTGATCGACCTCACACGCCACTGCCAGCTGCGCAAGCAAAGCGAAATGCGGTGCCGGCATGTCCTCGGCCGGTGGAATGCACATCAATCCGGCGATCGGCAATTTGAGGTCTCCCCGGCAAGAGCGCACAAACGCCACCGTGTCCTGCGGCGCGATACCTGCCTTCTGCGGCTCCTCACCCGTGTTGACCTGTACGAAAAGCTTGAGCCGCTTGTTCTGCTTTTCCATCTCCGCGGCCAGTGCGGCGGCGATTTTCGGCCGGTCGACCGTCTGAATGACATCGAAAAGTGCGACGGCTTCGCCCGCCTTGTTCGATTGCAGTGGGCCGATCAAATGTAATTCGAGATCCGAATACCGCTGCCGGAGTTCTGGCCATTTCGATTTGGCTTCCTGCACGCGGTTCTCGCCAAATACCCGCTGGCCGGCGTCGAGCACCGGAACGATCTCCTCCGCCGCAAAGGTCTTAGATACCGCAACCAAGGTCACGCTGCCCGCCGCTCGGCCGGCTTCTACTGCAGCTGCGGCAATCTCCGCCTCAACCGCCCGGAGGCGGCGCACCACGTCTGAAGTGTGATCAATCATCGCCGCGTTGCACCCTATTCTTGACCGGACAGCATCTTTTGGGCTCATTACCGGCCAATCGTCGAAAATCAAAGTGAAAGCTCCAGGTCTCATGGCCACTGAACGCTACAACGCCCAAATCAACGAAAAGCGCTGGCAGAAAACCTGGGACGAACGCCAGACCTTCCGCACGACCGAAGATAAGTCGAAACCCAAGTGCTACGTGCTGGAAATGTTCCCCTATCCCTCGGGGCGCATCCATATGGGGCACGTCCGCAACTACACCATGGGCGATGTTCTCGCCCGCTACAAAAAAACAAAAGGTTTCAACGTCTTACATCCAATGGGGTGGGACGCGTTTGGCATGCCTGCCGAGAATGCCGCGATGGAACGTAAGGTCCACCCAGCCAAGTGGACCTACGAAAACATTGCCGCGATGAAAACCCAATTGAAGTCGATGGGCCTGTCCCTCGACTGGTCGCGCGAAATCGCGACCTGCAGCCCGGAATATTACGTTCACCAGCAGAAGCTGTTCGTCGATATGCTGGCCAAGGGCCTCGCCTATCGCAAATCCTCGAAGGTCAACTGGGACCCCGTCGATCAGACCGTCCTCGCCAACGAGCAAGTGATCGACGGCCGCGGCTGGCGCTCCGGCGCCCTCGTCGAATCCCGCGAACGCATGCAATGGGCCTTCAAAATCACCGCCTATGCGGAAGACCTGCTCGAAGCCCTGAAAACGCTCGACAAGTGGCCTGAGAAGGTCCGCTTGATGCAGGAGAATTGGATCGGACGCTCGGAAGGCCTGATGGTCCGCTGGCGCCTCGACCCTAAAACCGCTCCAGCCGGGCATACTGAACTGGAAATTTTCACCACCCGGCCCGACACGCTGTATGGCGCCTCGTTCATGGCTGTCGCACCCGACCATCCGCTGGCAAAGATCGCCGCGGAGAAAAATAAGGCGCTGGCCGAATTCTGCGACGAATGCCGCCGCATGGGCACCTCTGTTGCCGACCTCGAAAAAGCGGAGAAAAAAGGCTTCGACACCGGCATCAAGGCGGTCCATCCACTGGATCCGAATTGGCTGGTCCCCGTTTACGTCGCCAACTTCATTTTGATGGAATACGGCACCGGCGCCATCTTTGGCTGCCCCTCCGGCGACCAGCGTGACATCGAGTTCGCGCGTCGCTACAGCCTTCCCATCATTCCCGTCGTCGTCCCCAAGGACGAACCAGCACGTGGTCAGGCCCTGGCCAAGATCCACGAGGGCGTCGCCTTCGACGGCGATGGCGTCATGATCAATTCACGCGACCTCGATGGTATGGCCCCAAAGGCCGCATTCGACAAAGTCGCAACACACCTAGAAAACCAGCGCCTCGACGGCCGTCCCGTGGCCGAACGCAAGATCAACTACCGGCTTCGCGACTGGGGCATCTCGCGTCAGCGTTACTGGGGATGTCCGATCCCGGTCGTCCATTGCGATACCTGCGGTATCGTGCCGGTGCCCCACAAGGATCTCCCGGTCAAACTGCCGGACGACGCTACGTTCGACTTGCCCGGAAATCCGTTGGACCGTCACCCCACGTGGAAGCACACACCGTGCCCGAAATGCGCGAAGCCAGCGCTCCGCGAGACCGATACCATGGACACCTTTGTCGACAGTTCTTGGTACTTCGCGCGCTTTACCTCGCCTCACGCTTCGGTGCCGGTTGACGCCGACGCCGCCCGTTACTGGTTGCCGGTCGATCAGTATATCGGTGGCATCGAGCACGCGATCTTGCACTTGCTGTATTCGCGCTTTTTCTATCGCGCCATGGGAGCAACCGGCCATGGCAGCGGCAGCAACAATGCCGAACCATTTGCTGCGCTCTTCACACAAGGCATGGTCGTCCACGAAACGTATAAGTCCGCTGCAGGCACATGGTTGCTGCCGACAGAAGTGAGCTTCGAGGGTGAGGGCGAAAACCGCAAAGCGACCGAGATCGCAACCGGCAAACCCGCCGAAATCGGTTCCATCGAGAAGATGTCGAAGTCCAAGAAAAACTTGGTCGATCCCGACGACATCATCGCCCACTACGGTGCCGACTGCGCCCGCTGGTTCGTCCTCTCCGACAGCCCACCCGAGCGCGATGTGATCTGGACCGAAAGCGGCGTCGCCGGTGCCGGTCGCTTCGTTCAGCGCATATGGCGCCTCGTTGAAGAGGTTGCCGATGGCAAAGGCGGGCCAAAGGGAGAAAAAAAGCCGGAGAATTTTTCTCCCGAAGCCCTCGAGCTGCGCCGCGCCACGCACAAAACCTTGCATGCCGTCAGTCAAAACATCGAAGGACTGCGCTTCAACGTCGCCGTGGCTCAGTTGTATGAACTAACCAACGCGACCGCCTCGGCGGTTGCCAAGTCCGCACCAGGCACCGCATGGGCGATCCGTGAAGCAACGGAGCATCTGGTGCAAATGTTGGCACCCATGGTCCCACATCTGGCCGAAGCGTCTTGGGAGAGGCTTGGATACAACACCCTGATCGCCGATGCGCCTTGGCCGCTTGCTGAACAGGGTTTGCTAATTGACGCCTCCGTGACGCTTGCCGTACAGGTCAATGGTAAGAGACGCGATGAACTGACGGTTCCCCGCGACGCTTCCACGACCGAGATCGAAAAGGCAGCACTTGCCCTCGACTCCGTCAAACGGGCGTTGGACGGAAAACCAGCCAAGAAGGTCATCGTCGTCCCGCAGAGGATTGTAAATGTTGTCGCCTGAGGCATCCCTGCTGAACACGTCCCGCCGGTCGCGACTGGCGTGCGTGGCCGTGCTTGCGCTCGGCGCCGCTCTCGCTGGCTGCGGTAACGGTGGGTTTCAGCCGGTTTACGGCGTCAACGCTGCGACGGGCGAGCGTAACTCGACAAAACTCCGCTCGGTTGACTTCGCGCCAATTCCTGGCCGCGTCGGGCAGCGCATTCGCAACGAGTTGATCTTCGATCGAAACTCGACAGGCGATGCCGGTCCGACCACAAGCCGCCTCGACGTGACGGTCTCCGAGTCGGTCCTGACCACCTTGGTCAACACGCGCGGCGATAGCTCCGGCCAAGTCTATCAACTCGAAGCGCGCTATAAGCTGATCGACATGGCAACGAAGAAGACGTTGTTCGAGGGCCGTAGCCTCGGTCGCGCCGCCTTCGAACGCTTCGAGACGGGCTACGCCAATATTCGCGCACGCGAGGATGCCGAAAACCGCGTCGCCCGCAGCGTGGCCGACGATATTCGCCTCCGCCTTGCGGCATACTTCACCTCCTCCACGCAGTAATCGCGCTCTCCGCCGGCAACGGCCATCGAGATCTGCGAACCCGGCGGACACGCCCGCACTCGTGTTTGCAGTAACGCTCAGGCATTGAACGCAATGGTCGCCGTCAAAGCGCAAAATGCTGATCAATTTCTGCGCACCATTTCGGCTGACACCAAAGCGGTCCTCGTCTTCGGTTCCGACGCGGGCCTTGTTGCCGAACGAGCCGCTGATGCCGCCAAGCGTCTCGCCGCGAAATCGAATCCACCTGGTGAAATCCTCCGCCTCGACGACTCCGACCTCGACCAGGATCCAGATCGCCTCGTCGTCGAACTGACGACGATTGCCAATGTTTGGCGGCCGCAAGGTTGTCCGAACCACCGCGAGCCGGCGCGTCAATGCCAACACCATCGGTCCATTGTTGACGTCCAACACCCTTGAAGGCGCACTGGTGATCGAAGCCGGCAATCTCAAAGCCGATGAAGGCCTTCGCCCGCTATTTGAAAAAAGCGCCATCGCAGCAGCCATCGCGTGCTACGCCGACAGCGACCGCGATCTCGGTGTCGTCATCGACGAAATCTTGAAGCCGCACCGGCTCGAAATCTCCCCTGACGCTAAGCGAATGCTCCTCGCGCGCCTGGGTGCCGACCGCGCCCTGTCGCGCGCCGAAGTCGAAAAACTTGCCCTCTACTGTCACGGCAAGACCCGCATCGAGGAAGAGGACGTCGAAGCCGCAACCGGCGACGCTTCGGAGCTCGCTATCGACATGATCGTGCTGGCAACCGGCGCTGGCCGCATCGATACAGCCATCAGCGCGACCGATCGCCTCGTGTCAGCTGGCGAAAGCCCCCAAGCGATCCTCATCGCCGCACAACGTCATTTCCAACGCTTGCACCGGGCCCGCGCCACCTTCGAGCAGAACGGCAGCCTCGACGACGCCCTTCGCAGCCTACGCCCCCCCTTACACTTCAAGAGCCGCGACGCTTTCGCCGCACAGGTCAACACCTGGCCACTTGCCAAGCTCTCAAAAGCCCTCGAAATGATCGCCAAAGCCCAAGCTCAATCGCGCGGTGGCGTTCTCGACGACAGTCTCGTCGCCGACCGCCTTGTCCTCGATCTTGGCCGCCTCGCACGCTGGAAACCAGAGCCGCGCGGCCGTGCCTGAACCAGAATTTGAAAGGGAACCCTTATGTCGCTGCCACCTATGACGTTGTCGCCATCGGAAACGCCATCGTTGATATTATCGGACGCTGTGACGACGCCTATTTGGCAAAGCATGACTGCCCAAAAGGTAGCATGAGCCTCGTCGACAATACCAAGATCACGACTTTGTATGCTGGCATGGGACCGGGCATCGAAATTTCGGGCGGATCAGCGGCAAACACCGCAGTCGGTGTCGCATCCTTCGGCGGCGCAGCCGCGTTCATCGGAAAAATTGCCGACGACGATTTCGGCCGCATCTTCGCCCACGACATCAAATCGTCTGGCGTTGCCTTCAATGCAACCGCGCACAAAAATGGCGCGCCGACGTCGCGCTCACTGATATTGGTCACACCCGACGGCGAGCGCACCATGAATACGCTGCTCGGCATTTCGACAGAACTCGGTGAAGCCGAACTCGATCCAGCCACCATCGCCGCCGGCAAAGTTCTCTACCTCGAAGGCTATTTGTTCGACCGCCCCGAAGCCAAAGCAGCTTTCCGCCAAGCCAGTGCGATCGCGCGCAAGGCCGGCCGCAAAGTTGCCCTGACCCTCTCCGACAGCTTCTGCGTCGATCGCCACCGCGACGAATTCCTTGAGTTGATCAAGTCCGGCATCGACATTGTTTTCGCCAACGAGAATGAAGTGACCGCGCTCTACCAGACATCGGACTTCGAAGCCGCCGCCAAACGTATCGCCACCGACGCACGCTTGGCCGTGTTGACCCGCAGCGCCAAAGGGTCGGTCGTCGTCGAAGGCGACAAACGCACCAACGTCGGCGTCGACCCCGTAGACCCAAGTGATCGACACCACGGGCGCCGGGGATCTGTATGCCGCCGGCTTCCTCTACGGCTTCACCCAGGGCTTCGATCACGCAAAATCCGGCCGTCTCGCCGCCATTGCAGCCGCAGAGATTATCAGCCACACCGGTGCCCGCCCGGCGACGCGGTTGCATGACCTAGCGCGCCAAAAGGGAGTGTTGTAACAGCACGAAAATGCTTTTCGTGAGCCTTTTCAATTGACTTGACGGTTGTTAAGTGTTTTTTCATCCCGAGAGATAAAATAGACGTGACGATTCGGTGGATGAATAATCCCGCCCGCTCCGGATTGCACGCACCTCTCCGGATGGATATCCGTCATGAACGAAGCACCGCGCAAACGCGGTCGGCCGAAAGGCACGGGGCTGAATGACACGGCGACGCTGGCAGCAATTGCGCGCCTGCGCGCATCAGACCCCGACCTGAAACCGACCACCGCCATCCGCAAACTTGGCATCACCGATCCTTCGGTGGTGCGCCGCTTGCGCGACAAGTTAAAGGGCGATCAGGATCTCAGCGTAGCACCCCCCAAGACCGCACCCGATCAACCGTCACGCGTGCCCAGTTCTAGCGCACGAGCACCATTGAAACGTCGTGGCGTGCCGGCACGTCCGGGCCCAGCGACCGTTGCAGGACCTTTGCAGGCAAACGTCACCACCAACCTGCCGCCGCGCGAAGCATCCTCCCCAGAACCTAGACTCCCGCCCGAGCCTATCCAGCCATCAGTCACGCCATCGAATGATGCCTCGCCACCGCGCACTGGACCGCTGAAATTCGAGCAACCTTCTCAGCCAGAATCGGCCCAGGCACAATCAAGCACCCGTCCCGAACCGCACGAGAAACAGGCAGAAGCGCAACCCGAGCAGAGAAAAGAAGAAACCGCACAAGGCCAAAGCGGCATCCCCGACCCACAGGTCGAAGCCATGCGGCTCTCAGCCGAAGCCGCCGCCGCAGTCTCGCGCCTTTATCTGCATTGTTTGACACATGCCGCGTCGATGTCACCAATGGCCATGGCTCTTCGCGCGCAAAACGTCTCAAGCCAGTGGCTGGCCATGTTCTTGGCTCAGCAATCCATATTCACGCCGCCACGCAGGCCCTAAGGCAAGAAATCACAGCCGGCGAAGTGATACGGACTCGGTTCGGTGATTATCTCCCTTACGGAGGATAAGTCCGGCGCGCTGTCGTGTCGGGAGAATATTCTCCTGAAGATTTTTCAGGTTGATCGTCCGCCAGATCTCGAGTGCGCGCTCTTTCGCTTCATCATTGTTGAGTGTCGCATAACGATGAAAATAGGCGGCCGGATCGCGGAAAGCTGTCTGTCGCAAGCGCAAAAACCGCGCCACATACCACTGCTCTATGACCGCAGGATCAGCGTCGATATAGAGCGAGAAATCGAAGAAATCCGACACGAATGGAATACCCTCGCCGTCGCGCGGCATCCGCGCCGGTTGCAGCACATTCAACCCTTCGACGATGAGGATATCCGGCCGGTCAACGACAACGCTCTGGTTGGGGACGATATTATAGTGGAAGTGCGAATATACCGGGGCCTCAACATTTTTCTTCCCCGATTTCACATCATGGAGAAAATTAAGCAGCTTTGTCGCGTCGAAGCTTTCTGGAAAGCCCTTGCGCCCCATAATTCCCCGCGCTTCGAGCATCTCGTTGGGATACAGAAAGCCGTCCGTGGTGATGAGATCGACACGTGGATGATCTGGCCACCGCGCCAAAAGTGCGCGCAACACACGCGCGCTCGTACTCTTTCCGACCGCCACCGACCCCGCAATGCCAAGAATAAACGGGACACGCTGGTCGCGGCGCCCAAGAAATCGATTTGTGACTGCATGTAACTCTTGCGAGGCCGCAACATAAAGATTGAGCAGGCGCGACATCGGCAAATAAACTTCTTCAACTTCCGCCATCGAAAGTTCTTCAATCACACCCGACAACTGATCGAGATCACGCTCGACCAGCGTCATCGGCGTATCGGCGCGCAATTTTGCCCAATCCGCCCGCGAAAAAGTGCGATACGGCGAAAACGCGAAATTCGCTTTGGCTAAGCTATCCGGCACGCGCGCCTCGGAACTTGAGTAATCGGCCTAGGTCACGACGCAGTAGATTTACTGCGTGCAGCTTTTTCATCATGACCAGAAGTACCCATCCGCGCGGATAATTTATCCGTGACGCTCGCCCAAGGCACCTGATTAACCTCCAATAGAACGAGGAGATGATAAATCGTATCGGCAGCCTCGGCTGCGAGCGAATCTTTATCCGTCGAAAGTCCGGCGATGACGGTTTCGATCGCTTCCTCGCCAAACTTCCGTGCGCAGCGTTCGCGACCAGCATCGAGCAACGACTTGGTGTAGGATTTCTCGGCAGCCGCAGAACGCCGTGTCGATATTGTCGCCGCTAGGCGCTCGATGATGTCGTCGGACATGTCCCCACTCCGCATGATCGCCACACAAGCCGCGTGGCGATACAAATTCTGCCGATCGAAAAACAACTAGTGGCAGATCCGAGATCGAGCCAGAAGTTTCCTAGAACGTCGTCAAAGGGACGTCCGCAGACATGCCGGGGACTGCATTGGTCAATTGCCAATCACGGCCGACACCAATCCCGCAACAAATTACTCCTGCGATCCGCCGGAACGCCCGCCACCAAGCCTTTCACGGATATAATCGAGCTGGTCGTAATTGCCGTATTTGATCATCAGCACGCCGCTTTCGCCCGAGCCGCGTTTGATATCGACCTTCAATCCCAGCATCTCAGCCAACGTCTTCTCAAATGCCTTCGTGTCGGCATCCTTTTCGCGAACACGGCTTGCAGGCGGCTTACCATCCTGCGCATCGATCTGCTGCACCAGGGCTTCGATTTCCCTGCACCGTCATGCCCTGCTCGATGATCCGGAAAGCCAGAGACTCAGCGTCATCACGGCCCACCAGCGCCCGCGCGTGGCCCGGCGTCAACTTGCCCGAAGATACCAGACCCTGAACGGAACTCCGGCAGCTTCAACAGCCGAAGCGTATTCGTCAAATGACTGCGGCTCTTGCCAATTTCCTCCGCCAGTCGCTCCTGCGTATAGCCGTAGCGAAGGACGAGCTCATTATACCCTGCGGCCTCTTCAATTGCGTTCAAATCCGCGCGCTGAACGTTCTCGATGATCGCAAATTCCAGCATCTCCTGATCGCCAAGGTCGCGGACGATCACTGGGACCTGGTGCAAACCTGCGCGCTGCGCTGCGCGCCACCGCCGCTCACCAGCAACGATCTCGTACCCTCCGCCCGCCGGGTCTAGCCGCACGATAATCGGCTGCACCAAACCCTTCTGACGAATGGAATTGGTCAACTCCTCCAGCTCATCCTCGCGAAAATCTTTGCGTGGATTGAGCTTACCAGCATGCACCTGATCCAGCGACACGACCCGGTGTTCGCCTTCATGCGACACACGTGGGCTCTGGATAGCCGCCTCGCCAATCAGAGACGCAAGCCCGCGTCCAAGCCGGCCTTTCGGGAGTGCGGAGTTCATAGAGACACCTATTCCTTGGCTAAGAATTCAAATTTTCAATGGCACTTGACACGACGTACGCTCAGGCAGCCCGCAAGGCGCGCTCACGCGCAATAACCTCGGTCGCCAACTCGACATACGCTTTACTGCCGATACACTCATGGTCGTAGATCAAGATCGGCTGTCCGAACGACGGCGCCTCTGCGACCCGAATATTACGGGGAATCATGGTCTTATAAACCTTGGACCCAAAGAACGAGCGCACGTTGTCCGCGATTTCCCGCGAGAACGCAGTGCGTTGGTCGTGCATCGTCAGCACGACCCCCTGAATCTCGAGTTTTGGATTAAGTGTCGCGCGGATCTGGTCGATGGTCTCTTTTAGCTGCGAAATACCTTCCAGCGCAAAAAACTCGCACTGAACCGGCACCAAGACCGCATTGCGCCGCCGTCATAGCATTCAAAGTCAAAAGGCTAAGCGACGGCGGGCAATCGATCAGGATGTAAGTGAAGGCTTTGCTCTGCCCACCCTGCACCACGGGTGCGGCCTGCTGCGCCCTAAGCGCCATAACGGCGTCCCGCAGCCGATATGGCCGGTTCGCATCGCCCATCAACTCGGATTCGAGACCAACAAGATCACCGTTGGCGGTCACAATCGAGAGATTTGGTATTTTGGTGTCGATTTTAGCCTGCAGCAGGGTCGAATGACCGGCCAATACGTCATACATGGTCCGTGGCCGGGCTTCAGGAGGCACCCCAACGCCAGTCGAGGCATTACCCTGCGGATCCAAATCCAAGATTAAGACCCGCTCGCCAATCGCAGCCAACGCAGTGCCGAGGTTGATTGCCGTCGTCGTCTTACCGACACCGCCCTTTTGATTGGCAATCGCCAAAACACGAACGGGCGGCGCGGCATGTGCTGTATTCAAGCCTGGTTGTTGTGTCACATCGCACTCCCGAATCCGGCAGAAAAGCCAACTTTCGGCACTATCAGCCCGAAACCCGGCGACGCAATGACTTTACAACAGCAACCGCAGCACCAGCTTCGGTCAAACTTGGCACCAAATCACACGAAAACGCCCACTTCTCCTGCGCCGCGTCGACTTCACGCTGACAATCTCGCCCTTTAGGGAACAAACCCCAGGTCTCAGGTCCGAAAAACCCGGCACTCAGCTCAAACAACGCCGTCAACGACGCCAATGCCCGTGCCGAAACCACGTCGACAGGACCAACCTTAGATGAAACCGCGGCAGTTTCGATCCGCTCCATCACGATATCCACTGCTACCAAATCCGAAATCGCGACTTTTCGGGCGACCTCGCGCAAAAAAGCGCACTTTTTGGCATCGCTCTCGATCATGGTGATCCGACCGCCGCCCATTTCCGCCAGCATGATCGCCGCAACCAACCCAGGAAAGCCGGCGCCAGACCCAAGATCAACCCAGTTGATGGGGCGCTTCGTCGGAACGAGCGCCAACAACTGCGCAAAATCCGCAAAATGCCGGTGCCAGAGCATCGGTAAGGTGTTGGGCGAAACCAAATTGATCGCCCGCTGCCAAGTCTGCAAAAGCTCGGCGTAGACCTCAAGCCGCTGCAAAGTTTCACGTGAAACGCCGAAAGCTGAGGCAAAATCAGCGGCCGATCGCACGGGTTGCATGAGCGACTGCGTCAAAGCGCGGCCCGCCCTTTTTCAGATTTCGGTGATTTTGCGCCGGGTGCACGCCGTTTCAATGTCGATAACACCAGCATCAGAGCAGCCGGCGTCATGCCATCAATTTCGCCCGGCCTGCGCGAGATTGACGGGTCTGTGCCGCTCGAACTTCTGCCGCACCTCATTCGACAACCCAATAACCAGGGAATAGTCAAAATTTTCCGGAATCCGGACGCCTTCGTCTCGCCGCAACCCTTCAACATCTGCGTCTTGCCGGTCCACATAGGCAGCATAGCGCGCATCAACTGCCAATTGAGCAGCTATTGAAGGCGCCGATGCACAAGATCTGGCCAAACCGCGCTCAAGCGCTCAAAATCGACACCAGGATGCGCCAAAAGCTCGAACGCCGAGCGTCGGCGCCCATCTCGATTGACATCCAAACCGTGCTTTCCCGCCTCAGATGGCGTCAACGACAAGTTTTCGAGCTGCGCGCGGCCCGCATGAAGGGCCGAAATCTTAGCTGAGAACGCTTCTTGGCGCTCATGCCGACGCAACCAGTAGAAAGTCCGATCGGCGTCAGTCGAGAATCCGCGTTGTCTGCTCTCAAGCGCAGCCGGTATTCCGCGCGCGACGTGAACATCCGATACGGCTCGCTCACGCCGCGCGAGACCAAATCATCGACCATGACCCCAAGTAGGCGTCAGCCCGCGACAATACGAAAGTTTTGCGAGCGCCAGCCGCTTTCAAAGCGGCATTCGTCGCGATAGCAATACGTCTTG
>CAWHPE010000016.1:0-173098 GCA_963831185.1 uncultured Alphaproteobacteria bacterium | reverse complement strand
ACCAGGTCAACAACGTCCTGTGTTTTCCCTACATCTTTCGCGGTGCGCTCGATTGCGGCGCGACCAGCATCACCGAAGAAATGAAGATGGCCTGCGTGCGCCAGATCGCCAACCTAATCAAGAGCGAAACCAGCGACGAGGTAGCCAACCGCCTACGTCGGGCAAGAACTCATCTTCGGCCCCGACTACCTGATCCCCAAACCGTTCGACTCCCGCCTGATCCTGAAAATTGCGCCCGCCGTCGCACAAGCCGCCGCCGACTCCGGCGTGGCCACCCGCCCGATCACGACATGGCCGCCTACAAGGAAAGCCTGGGCCGGTACGTGTACCAGACCGGCATCCTCATGCGGCCCATCTTCAACGCCGCCAAAGCGCTTCCCAACGACAAGAAGCGCGTGGCCTACGCCGACGGCGAAGACGAGCGTGCCCTGCGTGCCGCCCAAATGGCGATCGACGACCACCTGGCCGCGCCGATCCTGATCGGGCGACCCGGCGTGATCGCCGCGCGCATCGAAAAGGCCGGCCTGCGCATGCGCCTCGGCGCGGACGTGGAGAACTGCAACCCGGAAGACGATCCCCGTTTCCGCCAGTACTGGGAGCAATACCACCAGCTCATGGCGCCGAAGCGGCGGCACCCCCGACGTGGCGAAGGCCGCCGTGCGTCGATCCAACACCATCATCGGCTCGCTCATGGTCTCGCTCGGTGACGCGGACGTGCTCATCTGCGGCCTGGCCGGCAACTACATGACGCACCTGGAGCGCATCGACAGCATCCTGGGCAAGCGCGAAGGCGTGAGCAACTACGCGGCGGTCAACGCGCTGATGACCGACAAAGGCCCGCTGTTCGTGGCCGACACCTATGTGAACGAAGACCCGGGCGCCGAACAGCTGGCCGAAATCGCCTGGATGGCGGCGCAGCAGGTCGAATACGTGGCGGCGCCGCTGCGCTTTAGAGCCAAGGCGAGATCGTAGACGTGATGGCGCGGTTGCTTGAGTTCTTCGGCGACAGACTTGACCGCGTCTTTGAGGCTCATGGTTTTGAGTGCCCACTGCAGACGGTCTTCGATGTCTTCGTCGGAGATCTCGGGCAGTCCGGGCGGGGCGACGACGATGACGAACTCGCCGCGCGGTTCGGTCTTGGCGAAATATGCGGCAATCTCCGCTGGCGTGCCGTGGAGCGCTTGTTCGTGCAATTTGGTCAATTCGCGCGCGACGACAGATTGGCGATCGCCAAGGATCGCTGCCATATCGGTGAGGCTGGCTTCGACGCGCGAGGGCGCTTCGTAGAAGACGAGTGTGGCGGGGATTGTGGCGAGATCTTTCAGACGCGTCTGACGGGCGGCGGATTTGGGCGGCAGGAAGCCCGCGAACAGGAATTGATCCGTCGGCAGGCCTGCGAGCGCGAGGGCGGTGATCACGGCGGACGCGCCCGGTACGCAAGTGACGAGATGGTGGGCGTCGAGGCAGTCGTTGACGAGTTTATAGCCGGGATCGGAAATCAACGGCGTGCCGGCGTCGGAGATGAGGGCGATGGTTTTGCCGCGAGTGAGTGCATCGAGAATTTCGGGGCGCATCGCGTCGGCGTTGTGCTCGTGGTAGGCGCGGAGCGGCGTCTTGATGCCGAAGTGGGCGGCGAGCGTGCGGCTGTGGCGCGTGTCTTCGCAGTAGATGATGTCGGCGTTGGCGAGCGTGGCGATGGCGCGCAGCGTGATGTCGGCAAGATTGCCGATGGGCGTGGCGACGATGTGGAGGCCGGGCTGCAAGCGGCTTCGCGAGCACGTCGCGCAACGCGGCGGTGGCCGCAGCGAGGATGGTCGCGGAGGTGTCGGTCGGTGGAGATGCGTCGGGCGGTGTGGGCACGGTTGGTCTTTTTATCTTTGCTGCTGCTGGCCGGTTGGATGGAAAATCGCGCTTGCCTATCACCCCACCCCAACCCCTCCCCGTCAGAGGGAGAGGGAGGGCGAGTCACAAACTCCGGCTGATCAGTTCTTTCATGATCTCGTTGGTGCCGCCGTAGATGCGTTGGACGCGGGCGTCGGCGTAGGCGCGGGCGATCGGGTATTCCCACATGTAGCCGTAGCCGCCGAACAGCTGCAGGCAGCGGTCGAGCACGCTGCCTTGCAGGTCGGTGGTCCACCACTTGTTTTTGGCGGCGCCGACGGCGTCGAGCTTGCCTTCCAGATGCAGCGCCAAGCAGCGATCGGTGTAGACGCGGGCGATCTTCGACTTCGGTGGCGATCTCGGCCAGTTGGAAGCGCGTGTTCTGGAACTCGAAGATCGGCTGTCCGAAGGCCTTGCGGTTCTTGGTGTAGTCGAGCGTCCATTCGAGCGCGCCTTCCATCACGGCGACCGCGCCGAGGCCGATGGTGAGGCGTTCCTGCGGCAACTCCTGCATCAGGTATTGGAAGCCCTTGCCTTCCTCGCCCAAGATGTTCGACGTCGGCAGGCGGACGTTGTCGAAGAACAGCTCCGACGTGTCCTGCGCCTTCATGCCGAGCTTTTCGAGGTTGCGGCCGCGGCTGAAGCCAGCGCGCTCGCGTTCGACGAGAATGAGCGACGTGCCCTTGGCGCCGGCTGGCTGGATCGGTCTTGGCGACGACGATGACGAGGTCGGCGTGTTGGCCGTTGGTGATGAAGGTCTTCGAGCCGTTGAGGACGATCTCGTTGCCCGAGCGGATGGCGGTGGTCTTGACGCCTTGCAGGTCGGAACCGGTGCCGGGTTCGGTCATGGCGATGGCCGTGATGACTTCGCCGCGCGCCATCTTCGGCAGCCAGTGCTTCTTCTGTTCTTCCGAGCCGTAGTGGAGGATGTAGGGCGCGACGATGTCGTTGTGCAGCGAAAAGCCGGGGCCGGAATATGCGCCGCGCGCCAGTTCTTCGATGATGACGGTGCTCATCAGGAAGTCGCCGCCGGCGCCGCCGTATTCTTCTGGGAATGCCGGGAGCAGAAGACCGGCTTCGCCGGCTTTCAGCCAAGCGTCGCGGCTGACGCGCCGTCTTCTTCCCACTTGGCGTGATGCGGCGCGATTTCCTTCTGCACGAAGGCGCGGACGCTATCGCGAAAGGCTTCGTGGTCGGAATTGAAGAGCGTGCGTGGGATGGTGGACATGGCGCGTTTCCGTTGCGATCGACTTTGACCGCAGAAGCGTAGCGCAGGGTTCGCCGGGTTCGGAACAGGGGCCGGTGCGGCTTATGCGCGTTGCAGCCGCGCGAGGCGGCGGGCGGCGGGGGCGTTGACGGCGCCGGGCGGGATTTGACCGGCGATGAGGGCGCGGACTTGGGCCACGCACTCAAGCGCTTGGCCTTCGATGGCCGGGACCGTGAGGCCGCCGATGTGCGGCGTGGCTGAGACGTTGGGGCGGGCGGCGATGTCAGGCATCGGCATTTGATCGGGCGCGCGGCCGACGTCGAGGGCTGCACCGGCAATGGCGTTGCGGTCGAGGGCGGCGCGGAGGGCGTCTTCGTCCACGAGATTGCCGCGCGAGAGATTGATGAGAAACGCGGCCGGCTGCATCAGTGCGAGGGTGCGGGCGTTGATGAGGTTCTCGGTTTCGGGTGTCGCAACGGCGAGGGGGATGACGAAATCAGACGCGGCGGCAGAGATCGTCGAGCGAGGTTGCGATTAAGGCTGGGTCGGACGGTGCGGTATAGGGATCGTGCACGAGGACGGCCATGCCGAACGCTAAGCAGAGTTCGGCGACGCGCTGACCAAGAGGGCCGTAGCCGATGATGCCGGCGGTGCTGCCGCGCAACTGGCGGCCCATGCTAATCTCAGGCGCGCGGTTCTGTTTGTAGGCGATGTTGGCGCGGGAAATGCCGCGCGCGGCGTCGATCATCAAACCGATCACGAGTTCTGCGACAGCGGGAATCCAGCTGCGACTGGCCTGACAGACGAGGATGCCGAGGCCGGACGCGGCCGGGACATCGATATTGCGGATGTCGACGGCGACGCGATGGATGGCGGCGACATCTGGCAGCGCGGCCAAGCGCTCAGTGCCGAACGCGCAGGTGCGGTCCGAGATTATGATGCTGCAACCGGCTGCCAGCGTGAGCAGGCGGGGTGTATCGAGGACCTCGACGTCACTGTCGTTGACGGTGACGTCGGCGATGGCCTGGAGTTCCGCAAGCGCTTGGGCGCCGAAATAGTTGGCGCGCGGCCCGTTCGGATGGGTGAGAAGGACGCGCGGTGCGCATCATGACCTCGATGGGCGCTTGGCGCGGGCCACAGTGTCCTTCTGGGTCTGTAGATCTGCGGTGTACTCCGCCGAGCAGAAGGTGCCGCCCTGATAATAGTCGCCGACGGGATGGGGGCTGGCCTTTTTCTGTTCGGCCTCGGCGTGGGCGGCCTGCGTCTCGGCGTTGTGTTTCGGCTTATAGCCAAAGGCCGCGGCGCGGGAGTTGTCCCACCAGGCGCGCGAATTGCCAGAGGCACCGTAGAAGACTTCGTAGGCGATGTCGGGATGCTCGAGGCCAATGCGGATCAACTGCACGAGGTCTTCTGGGTGGAGCATGATGGCGAGGCGGCGCACATCTAGCGGCTGTTCGCCCACATTGCCGATGCGGAGCGATGTGACGCCCATGCCGTGTTTCATCGCATACATGGCGCCGAGCGCTTCGCCGAACGCTTTCGAGACGCCGTAGCGGCTGTCGGGCAGGACGTTGACGTTGGTCGGGATTTTCTCAGAACGCGGGTAGTAGCCGACGGCATGATTGGACGACGCGAAAATCAGGCGTTTGACGCCAGCTTTGCGGGCAGCCTCAAACATATTGTAGCAACCGACGATATTGGAATTCAGGATCGTGTCCCACGGTCCCTCGACGGAAAAGCCGCCGAGGTGAACGATGCCGTCGATGCCGACGACTGATTTTTCGACGGCTGCGACATCGGTCAGTTCGGCGAGGCGGAATTCGCAGCCCTTGGTGTCGGCGATCGGGGTCATGTCGGAGAGGATGAGATTGGGATAAATCGCCTTCAAGAGCGGCGTGATGCGTTTGCCCACGTCGCCGCCGGCGCCGGTGAGAAGGACATTTTTCATGGCGTCAACTCCGAGAGCAGCCGGCACACGGTTGGCCGGTTGTGTGGTTGTCAGACAAGTTTGCTAGCATGACAGTCTGCCCGGTCGCAACTGCCGTTGCTGGAGGTGAGAGCTGTGACCTGCGCGGAGAGTGTGACGCCGCCGTGGATCATGGTAGGAAGGCGGCGTGACCAGCCGACGGCCTGTGCTGGCGGCGCCAATATTTCGCAATTTGCAGGGGTTCGGATGACACAACTCTCCATGTACGACGCGTCGGTTCCGGTTTTCGTCCGGCAGTTGAAGGCGCTATCGGTTTGCCTCGACAAGGCGGCGGCGCATTGCGCAGCCAAGAAGCTCGACGAGACAGTGCTGACGGGGCAGCGGTTGATTGCAGACATGTTCCCACTCTCGCGCCAGGTGCAGATCGCGACCGATTTCGCCAAAGGGACAACGGCACGCTTGGCCGGACAAGAGCCACCGGCGTGGGACGATACCGAGAAGACCATCCCGGAACTGAAAGCACGCATTCAGAAGGCCATCGATTATGTGTCGGCGATTGGTGCGGACAAGATCAACGGGTCTGAAATGCGCGATGTGACGATCAAGCTGCGCGGCGCGGCGGTGATGTTCAAAGGTCAACCGTACCTGCTGATGTGGTCGTTGCCGAACTTCTATTTCCATGTATCGGCAGCGTACGCGATCTTGCGCGCGAATGGCGTTGAATTGGGCAAGGGTGATTTCATGGGACCAATGCCAGGGGCGTGACGCGCGTCAACCTTTGATGTCCTCGCATTCGCGCCGGATGGAATGTCTCGGGGTTGGAAACACTAACTCCGAGTCCTTTTCCATGCGAGCCCTAGGAACCGATGGAGACTGCGATGCAGCAGCGCGTGAAAATTGGTCACTCGGCGTGTCCGCATGATTGTCCGTCGGTGTGTGCGTTGGAAATCGAACTCCCCGGCGATAACAAGATCGGACGCGTGCGCGGAGCCAAGGACAATACGTACACCGACGGCGTGATCTGTAACAAAGTCTCGCGGTATGCCGAGCGGGCGCAGCATCCTGACCGGTTGCTGCACCCCTTGCGGCGCGTGGGTCCGAAGGGATCGAAGCGGTTCGAGCGCATTTCGTGGAGTGACGCGCTCGACATTACGGCAGAAGGTTTGCTCAAGGCGGAGCAACGGCACGGCGCGGAATCCGTCTGGCCCTATTACTATGCCGGGACGATGGGGCTGGTGATGCGCGACGGCATCAACCGGCTGCGTCATGTCAAAAAGTATTCGCATCAGTATTCGACGATCTGCACGACCCTGGCGTGGACCGGGTTCGCAGCGGGGACAGGAAAGCTTGCGGGTTCGGACCCGCGCGAGATCGGTAAGGCTGATGTGGTGGTGATCTGGGGGACCAATCCGGTTCATACCCAGGTCAACGTCATGGCCCATGCCATCAAGGCGCGGAAAGAGCGTGGCGCGAAGATTGTCGCTATCGATGTTTATCAGAATGCGACGATGCAGCAGGCGGACATGGCGCTGTGTTTGCGTCCGGGTACGGATGGTGCGCTGGCGTGCGCCGTGATGCACGTGCTGTTCCGCGACGGGTATGCGAACTGGCCGTATCTCGAACGCTACACAGATTGCCCGCGCGCGCTGGAAGCGCATCTCACAACGAAAACTCCAGCGTGGGCCGCGGAGATTACCGGGCTGACGGTCGCCGAGATCGAAGCCTTTGCAAAGCTCGTTGGTGCGACGCCGAAATCCTATTTCCGGCTCGGTTATGGTTTCACGCGGCAGCGGAACGGTTCCGTCAATATGCATGCGGCGCTGTCGATCCCGACCGTGACGGGGGCATGGCTGCATGAAGGTGGTGGCGGATTTCATACCAACGGCGCGATCTTTCATTGGAACAAGACGATGATCGAGGGGCTCGATGCCGCCGATGCGTCGGTCAGGACCTTCGATCAAAGCCGCATCGGCGACGTGCTGACCAACTCTCCGCGCGATCTGCAAGGCGGGCCGTCGGTGCATGCGATCTTCATTCAGAACATGAATCCGGTGCAGGTGGCGCCAGATCAGCGCAAGGTGAAGGCTGGGTTTGCGCGCGATGATCTGTTCGTGATGGTGCACGAGCAATTCATGACTGCGACGGCCGAAGTGGCTGATATCGTGCTTCCGGCGACGATGTTTACCGAGCATGACGACATCTATCAGGGTGGCGGACAGCAGCACATTGTGCTTGGGCCGAAATTGGTCGAGCCGCCGGGGGAGTGCCGGAGCAATCACGAGGTGATCGCTGGGTTGGCCACGCGCGTCGGCGCGCAGCATCCGGGCTTCGAGATGTCGCCGCGCGAACTGATTGATTGGACGCTGCAGACCTCGGGTTGGGGGACGCTGGCGGAGATTGAGCAATCAAAGTGGATCGATTGTCAGCCAGATTTCGAGACAGCGCATTACATCAAAGGTTTCGGGTATCCGGACGGTAAGTTCCGGTTCTCGCCGGACTGGGATGCCGTGCCGGCGCCGCGGAGTGCGAACTGGGGGCTCGGTGCGGCGATGCCGAAGCTGCCGGATTACTGGGATGTGATCGAGAAAGCCGACGCGGAGCATCCGTTCCGGCTGTCGACCAGCCCCTCACGCGGCTATTTGAACTCGTCGTTCAATGAAATGCCGTCGAGCCGGTCGCGCGAGGGCAAGCCGCGCGCGAAAATGCATCCGGACGATCTGGCGGGGCTCGGCTTGGCGGATGGAGACGCTATCCGTATGGGCAACCAACGTGGCGAGATCGGGCTCTGGGCAGAGCGGTACGAGGGCGTGCAACGTGGCGTGGTGATCGTCGAAGGCATTGCGCCCAATTCCGATTTTGCCGACGGCTGGGGCATCAACACGCTGACGAGTACGGACCAAGGCGCGCCCTACGGCGGTGCGCCGTTCCACGACACGCACGTTTGGATCAAACGAGCAATCGTGGGCTGAGGCTTCGGCGTGCCGTGGTGGTGGCTCTGCTCAACCGGCCTTGAAGTGTTTGGCGAAGAGTTTGGTCGCGCGCGTTGTATCCCAGCAGGCGTGAGCATCGGCACGGATGTCGATACTCTGCGCGGCAAGGTAGCCGGTGAGGTAGCCTGCCGCGTGATGCAGTTCGGCGTCATTGGGATGGGCGGCTGCGATGGCTGCGATCTGGCTCGCGAGTGTCAGGTCGTTCAAGTGGCCGAAGATCTCTTGCATGTATTTGAGGCGCGTCAGGAATTCGATGCGCCGCCGTAGCGGATAGAGTGCAGCGTAGAAATCAAAGGTATAGCGCAGCGTCTTGGTGGCTTTTCTGATCTCGTGCAGCTCCGCGATGGTGGCGCGGTCGACGAGTGCGGCGCGCTTTTCAAGGCGGCGTGTGATGCGGGTCAAAGTGCGGCGGGCGTGTTTCGGCAGAGACTGCTGCGCCTGGACCTGATCGAAATAGCGGGCGCGCGCCAGTTCCATGTTTTCCAATTGTTGGCGCAGACGGCGCGCGTCGGGCGATGCGAGGAGGACGGTCAGGTCCTTGGCCTTTTCGGCGCGTTCAGCAGCTATGATGGCTGCGAGTCGGTCCAGCCCATTATCGAAGCCCTTGCCGCGATGGATAGGGAGGATGTCAGCTGCGAGCACGTCGAGGTCGCGGGTTTCACCGAGGCGGCGGCTGAGATTGCCGAGGCGTTTGTTGAGCGCGCGGGCGGAGGCGAGGGTTTCACTGGTACGGAACATGCGCAGCACAGTGCGTAAACGGCGGATGCCGACGCGGAGCTGGTGAATGGCTGCGGGGTATTGGTGTGCGGCGGCGAGATCCCAATTGGCGGTGACCTGATGGACGGCCGAGCGGAAGAACAGGTCGAAGGCCTCGGGCACGGTTAGGCCGGCGGTTACAAGGCTCGGGCCTGCCTTCACGGCTTTGCTGCTTGCCGGCCGAGCCTGAGCGGGCGTCGCGGCGGGCCGGCGTCTGTGCCATCAATGGCAGGCGCAGATAAGCGGGCGGGGGCGGTTGGCATGGATCAATCGACAGCGGGCGGGGATCGTTGGAGTTTTCCACAGTTAGACGAGGTTTTCCAAGTCGAGGCCCGATAAACGGCAACATGGTTTCGGGTTTGTGACAATGGCTGTTGAAAGTGGCGGGGCGGATGCGGCGGCGCGGCTGGCCGCTTGCTAGGGTTCCTTCGATTCGGGCGCTGCGTTTCCTGTCTGGTGTTTTGCTCCTGGCCTGCCGTTTGCGGGCAAAAACATACCGATTTTGGGAGTGAAACGCGTGACCTCCAGGGTTCAACCGGGCAGGGCTCAACTGGCCAAGGTTCAAGACGCCGCTTTCGCGCGCTGGTATGCGCCGTCGATGCTGGCGATTGGGCTCTGCCTGACACTGCAAGCGACGTCCGTGCGCGCCGAAGACCAAGCGTTGGCGACAGAGACGATCGTGCGGCAAGGGCGGTTTGTGCCGACCGACGAACTCGTTGGCGCGAAAGCGCTGCCGAAAGTGAAGACCCGGCGTGTGGCCACGCGGCGCACCACTGCGACGACTGAAACCTCCGATGCGGGGTGGCTGTTTGATTACATCGGGCGGTTGCTCGACAAGGAGCCGGAGGCCGCGAAGCGAGTGCGGCCGGCAGGACGCGCGCTCGCGCAGCGGACGGCGAAACCTGCATTGCCTCCGGCGCAGAAAGTGGCGACGGCTACGGCGCCTGTCGCCGGTCCGGTTGCGGTATTACCGCCGCAGCCTACGATGCCATCGCTTGTGCCGCGCGCTAATGCCAAGCCCATCGATGCCGATGTCGTTGCCGTTCCGATGGCGCCAATAGCGCCCGCGGCTCCGGTCATGCCGCCGCAGCAACAACCGCAGCCCGTGGCGCCGGTCGCCGTGCCCGCTAGTCCGGTGACGATCGAAGCGGCGAAGCCTGCGGCCAAGGCCAATGACATCATCACCGGTGGTCTCGCGTCGTTGCCGATGGCGCGGCCGAATGTGCCGGCAGCACCTGTTGTGACGCCAGATGCGAGCCAAGCTCTGGTGCAAGCGGCCGAGCGCGCGCAGGCGCGGAGCGATCTCGTCAAACTCGAACTTGCAAACCGGACTTACGACGAGCCGCGCCTTTCCGGGCAAGCGGCGTTCGACCTTCGCAGCGATTGGCGCGTGCTGGAGCGGGCAAGGGATGCGCTGTCGGGGCCCGAACTTGCAGCGGCGCAGGCGGCCGGGTTTGAAGCCAATGCCTATATCAACGAGATGACGCGGACGATCGTGGTTGCGGTGGCTGGGTCGCAGGACTTGCGGCGGGATTTTCTGCAGGCCGATATTTGGGATGCGTTGATCCGTTCGCAGATGCCGCAGCAGTTCTTTTTGGCGAAGACTTACATTCGCTCGGTGATGCAACGCTACCAGATGCGCGGTTTCACGACGGAGTGCGTGGGCCATAGTCTCGGTGGCGGCGCGTGCGCCTATGCGGCGGCCGAACTCAATGTGCGCGCGGTGGTGGTCAATCCGATCGCGGCCGGCAAACTACCGGCGGGGGCGAAGTTTCTCGTCACCAACTATGTTGTCGACGGCGAGATCGCCAATCTTGTCTATGGCGCGCGCGGGCACGAATTTACCGGTGATGTTTATCGCGTCAGCGACGGCAGCCGGGAAGATGCGCGTACGAAGGCGGTTGAGAAGTTTGGTCCTGCTGGCGGGACCAATTCTCGTGGTGCGCGGACTGTCCGACAGCGTGAAGGGCCACAAGATCGAGCGAGCGCTCGACCTCATCGCGCAACACGCGGGCATGGAACGGCCGCGCTAGTTTCTTCTGCATTTGCGGGGGCATGGATACAGATACCGGGCGCTTGGCCCGGCAACGTGGGCCCTACTTCCCGAGCAGGACGCTTGGCAGCCAGAGCGTCAGCGCGGGGATGTAGGTGACGAGCGCAAGCACGATCAGCATCGGGATGTAGAACATCATGATGGAGCGGCGAGACCGCTTCCATCGACACCTTGCCGATGGCGCAGCCGACCGCCAGCGTCGGCCCGACCGGCGGCGTCAGCAGGCCGATGCCGAGATTGAAGATCATGATGATGCCGAAGTGCACGGGATCGATGCCGAACTTCTGGATCACCGGCAGGAAGACCGGCGTGCAGATCAGCAGCATCGGCGCCAGATCCATGAACGTGCCGAGGATCAGCAGCAGGATGTTGACGTAGAGCAGGAACGTGTACTTGTCGGACGAGATCGCGTGAAGAATTCGGCCGCCATGCGCCGGGATGCGCATCAGCGCCATCATGTAGCCGAAGGCGACCGAGAAGCCGATCATGATCATGACCATGCCGACGGTGCGCACGACGCGGCCGACCAGCAGCGGCAGCTCGCTCCACTTGTAGCCGCGGTAGATGAACATCGTGACGAAGAAGGCCCAGACGCAGGCGACGGCGGCGCTCTCGGTCGGCGTGAAGATGCCCGACAGGATGCCGCCCATGATGATGACGACGGTGACGAGGCCCCAGATCGCAGTCGACGGCGATCTTGAGTGCCTGCGCGCAGCGGGATCGGCTCGCCCTTCGGCAGGTTGTTGCGATAGGCGATAGATCAGCACGAGCGCCATCAGCGACGCGCCGAGCAGCAGGCCCGGAATGATGCCGGCCGATGAACAGATGCGCGACCGAGACCGTGCCGCCGGCGGCCAGCGAATAGATCACCATGTTGTGCGACGGCGGGATCAGCAGCGGCTGCAGCGAGCCCGAGATGGTGACGTTGACGGCGAACAGGCGCGGATAGCCGGCCTTGATCATCTGCGGGATCATCACCGAGCCGATCGAGGCGGTGTCGGCGACCGACGAGCCGGAGATCGCGCCGAACATGGTCGAGGCCAGCAGGTTGACCAGCGCCAGGCCGCCGCGGATGAAGCCGACGAAGATCTTGGCGAGATTGATGATGCGCTCCGCCATCCCGCCTTCGCCCATGATGGCGCCGGCGAGGATGAAGAACGGGATCGCGAGCAGCGGAAAGTCGTCCATGCCGTCGGACGTCTTGAGCGCGATGGCCTCGAGCGGAATGCCCATCCACAGCGCGGCGGCGACGGCGGCGAGACCGAGCGCGTAGGCGACCGGCATGCCGAGCAGGCACAGCGACGGTGAAGGTGCCGATGAGTACGAGTGCGTCCATGACGGTCGGTCCGCGCTCGCCTTATTCGGTTGAGACGGTTTGGCGGCGATGTCGTCCGGCGCATGCGGCTCGGGGAACCAGTTGCCCTTGAGGAAGCGCTCGATGATGAACAGCACCGTGATCAGGCCGCCGATCGGGACCGGCAGATAGGAGATGCCGACCGAGACGATCGGGGAACTCGGCGATGCGACTGGTACCAGGTCTTCATGCACCAGCTTGGTGCCGAACCAGAGCAGGAACACATTGGTGGCCAGCATGCCGGCTTCGATCACGACGCCAAGGGCGGTTCGCGCCGCGCCGGTCAGCGCGTTCGGCAGCATGCCGACGCGAGATGTGCAGGTGCTCGCGATAGCAGACGACCGCCGAAAGGAACGAGAGCCAGATCATCAGCAGGATCGCCAGCGGCTCCGGCCACGACGAGGCGCTGTTCAGCACGAAGCGCGTGAAGACGCCGTAGGGAATGATGAGCGTGATGACGACGAGCGCGAGGCCGGCGATGAAGACGCAGGCCTGATGGAGCTTGTCCATCGCCGCGAAGTAGGCGTCGACGCATGAGCGGCGATCCCGGCGAGAGCGATGTAGCCGGCCGCGGCGGCCGGCACATGCGCGGCCGGCGTTGCATCGGTTGGCGCTTACTTCACGGCCTGGATCCGCTCGATCAGCGCCTTGTGCGGCGGCGCCGTACTTGTCCCACACCGGCTTCACCGCGTCCTGGAACGGCTTTCTTGTCGGCGACGTCGTTGATGACGGCGCCGGCTTCGACTCATCTTCTTGAGCGACTTCGGCTTCGCGCGCGTTCCAGAGCTTGCGCTGCTCCAGCTGCGCTTCCTTGGCGACCTTCATGATCAGCGCCTGATCTTCCTTCGACATGCGCCTCGAAGGTCTTCTTCGAGAACACGAGGATTTCCGGGATCATCAGGTGGCCGGTGTTCGAGTAGTACTTGGCGTAGCGGTAATGCTGGCCGCTGTCGTAGCTCGGCTCGTTGTTCTCGGCGCCGTCGACGACGCCGGTCTGCATGCCGTTGATGAGCTGGTCGAAGCCCATGGCGACGCCGTTGCCGCCGAGCGCGTTCATGGTGTCGACGAACAGCGGGTTGCCCATCATGCGGATCTTGAGACCCTTGAGGTCCTCGAGCTTGGTGATCGGCCGCTTGGAATTGTAGACGTTGCGGACGCCGGCATTCATGTAGCACAGGCCGATCAGGCCGGCCGTCGGATGCTTCGACGAGCTTGTCGAGCAGCTCCGTGCCGATCTCGCCGTCGATCACCTTCTCCATGTGGGCGACGTCGCGGAACACGAACGGCAGGTTGAAGACGTTGAACTCGGGCACCAGCGGACCCATCGGGCCGACCGAGATGCGGGCGATCTGCAGTGCGCCGACCTGGGCCTGCTCGATCATTTCCTTCTCGCCGCCGAGCTGCATCGACGGGAACATCTGGATCGAGAGGCGGCCGTTGGTGGCGGCTTCGAGCTTCTTGCCCATGCGCCTCGACGGCGGCGACCGTCGGATAGCCGGTCGGATGCACGTCGGTGGCCTTCAGGACGACTTTGGCTTGGGCGAAGACCGATGACGAGCCGAGGCCGGTGGCGGCGACGGTGGCTCCGGCGGCGCTCAGTTTGAGAAATTTACGACGTTGCATGGGCATCCTCCACGTTGAGTATCAAGTGTTGTGTTTGCAGGCTTTGAAGGTGCTGTCTTGGCGGCAGCTTGCTTCGGAATTCGATGTTCCGCGCACCGTTCATGCCCCTGCATTTTCGGGCTGAATAGCGGCGGGGCTGATTGCCTTGCATGCGGTAGAGGCAGGTGCTACGAAGTTGTACGACAACCAGACATGCGAACAGGTAGCACCCCCCACGATGACTGACAAGGATCTGTTGTTGAAGCCCGTGCGTCCCGTGCGCAATCTTGCAGACGAGGTCGTGAAACGGATAACCGGCGAGATTCGGGCAGGGCGTATTGTTGCGGGTGCGAAGCTTCCGACGGAGTACGAATTGATGTCAGCGATGGGCGTCAGCCGCACGGTTGTGCGTGAAGCCATTGCGGCACTCAAGGCGGAAGGTTTGGTGACGACGCGTCAGGGTGCTGGGGCATTCGTTGCGGCGGATGCAAGCCGTGTTCCCTTCCGCATCAATCCTGATGAGCTCAGCACCGTCGAGACCATTCTCGAGGTGATGGAGTTGCGGCTTGCAGTCGAGGTCGAGGCGGCGGCCTTGGCGGCGGAACGGGCTGGCGCGAAACATCACACCTACATTCGTAAAGCGGTTCAGGACATGGCGACGGCGCTCAAGCGCAGCGAGCCGGCGATTGACGAGGATTTTGCGTTTCATCAGGCGATTGCTGCGGCGACGGGCAATTCGCGCTTCGGACAGTTCTTGATGTTTCTCGGGCAGCAGTTGATTCCGCGCCAGAGCATCCGGACGCAGATCATCTTCGGTGATAACGCGGTTGAGTATCTGGAGCGAATCCAGGCGGAGCATGCCCGCATTGCCGATGCGATCATCGAAGGCGACGCTGCGGAGGCGCGGCGCGCGATGCGCATCCATTTAACGAAAAGCATCCAGCGCTATCGCGGTGTGATGGCGCAAGCCGGGGCGTAAACTGCCTTCAGGCACTCGTATTGATGCTCGATGGCCCACCCGCATCCGGCGCTTTTTTTTGCGTCTTCGGATGCCCACCCGCATCCGGCGCTTACTTTTTTGCGCCTTCAGATGCCTACCCGCATCCGGCGCGGTCAGCGTTATTTACAGATACGCATGTCGCCGTTGCGGCCGTGGCGGGCCAGATCCATATGGAAATGGTCGAAGTGGAACTTGTCGGCGTTTGGACCCAATACGGTGGTGAAGTGTTCGCAGGCCGCCGTGTGGACGGCGCGGAGGAATTCGCGTTCCCCGCGTCCGCCGTGCCAGCCGTCTTTGACGGTCACCACCCGGCCGTCGCTCAAGTGGAAAGCTGAAACATCGAGCGCGTTGGCGTGGCCGTGTTCGGAGAGCTTGTTGCCCGCAATGCCGTTCATCGGCCGGCATGAATAGGATGCGGCGACTTTGATTTCGACGACTTCGGCGTAGAGGTGGCGGCGCGCGGCGACGGCCACTTCGGTTTCAAGCCATTTGTCGATGGCTGGGATCATGGCGCACTGCAGCGTGGCGGACGGCTTCAAGCGCATGCGGCCGGAGGCTGTCGCGGCCACGTCAAACGGTTTGATCGCTCCGCAGACGCTCGGTCCACCGAGGCCGGTACGCGGCGTGATGAAGGGTGATTTGGCGAGATCGTATCGGCCGAGACAGAAGCGCTCGGCGTCGGCCCGCCACGGTTCTTCTTTGGCGATAAATGTGGGGGATTTGCCGCAGCCGACAAGGATGATCGGAACGAACAAAAGGGCAGCCACTGCAACGCGGAACAAACGCATGGGGAGGACAGTGGCGCGCTATGGTTAAATTTCGATTAAGGACGTTGGTCCATGGATCGAAATATAGCGCGGCTTTGCGGCGCCATTGCTGCGGAATAGCGGCGGTTTGCGGGTTCGGTCAGTTCGGGTAACGGCCGTCCATATAACGCTGCCAAAGCTGCTCGCCGATGAGACAGTTGTAGGTGGTCTCAGGCGTTGCGGGGGATGCGGCGGCTTGGGTGCGGATCAGGCGTGCGGGCGGATCGGCGGCTGCGATCTCGCGCAGAAGTTTGGTGCGGGTCGCGATGAAAAAATCGGCCTCGTCGCGGATCGGGATGACGAAGGCGCCGACGCCGCCGATGACGCACTCGCGATAGTAGCTGTCGAGGTTTTCAATATCGAAGGTGTTGCTGCCGCGTTTGATGACGATGGGCAGGCCATTGATGGTCACGTCATCGCGCAGCAGGGCGGCGCGTGCTTCGAGCACCGGGCCGCCATTGTTATTGGGTCCATCGCCGGAGACGTCCACGACGCGGCGAGAGGGCGTGAACGGACTTGCGGCGAAGAGCTGGTGCGCGAAATAGAGCGCGCCGCTGATCGAGGTGAAGCGATTGCGCGAGATGGGTGCGGTATCGAGTGCGTCTGCGACGCGGTTGGCGGCGTCGGCACCGTCGATGATGGTCCACGGCACGATGACGGTCCGGTAGGCTTGGCCAGCCCATTCGAAATAGGTGATGCCGATGCGGCGCATCGGACCTGTGGCAATGGCGCGATGCAGTTCCGGGTCGCGCAGCGCGGCGATGTAGCCCTGGCGTTGCAAGCGCTGCTCGTCGACATCCATCGACATGGAAATATCCACGGCGAGAATGAGTTCGAGATCGACACGCGGGCCTTTGGCTGATTGCGCGGCTGCGCCGGCAAGCAGGCCGGTCGCTATGGTCAAGAGAATGGCTGTGACAGCAGTCAAGCGGCTCAGCATCGACCCCATGAGACATCCCCTCTAGAATCACCGGCTGCGCACAGGACGCGCGCCCTCGTGGTCAAGCGTTCTAGTGTCGCCGATGGCTGCAGGTCGAGGGAAGCCTGGACGTGATCACATTAGTGCGAGGAAATTGCTCTGTTTTTGCGCAGATGCTCATCGCAACGAAGCTGTGGATAAAATTGGCGCGACTTGTTTTGCTGTGGAATGCAAGGCTACAGCGCGCTAACCTAGGGTTGTTGATGTTTGTATGCGTATCAGTGTTCGTCTGATCCAAAGTCTGCGTACCGGTGGATCGCGTAATAGAACACCATCATCCAGCCCCTGCGGCGCTCAGTTGCTTGGATCTGCCATTCGGCAGAGAGATCCAGCTGATCCCGACGCAGGGGCCGCGTTTTTGTGGGCTGCCGTTTGCAAGAATTTGGCCCTCAGGGGCGCGCGGCCAAGAACGCTTTCACACCTTCTTTGTAGGCCCTGTCACCGACGGCGCGCATGTGGTCGCGGTTCGGGATCGGCAGGGCTTTGGCACCCGGGATGATATCTGCCAGCTCTTGGGCTGAGCCGCCGATGACGTCGTCGGTGCCGACAGCGACGAGAACCGGGCGCGTGATCGTCGCCAGCATTTCAGCCGAAAGCACTGCGCGCGCGGAGCGGATACAGGTCGCCAGCGCCTTTAAATCACCGCCTGTCGCTTCGGCGAAAGCGCGGAAGGTGCGGGCGGTCGGATTGGTGACTTCGTCCAGGCTTTCAGCTTCGAGAGCGTGTGCAATGGGGCCGGTGCCTGCGAGGCCACGGACCATGTTGATGCCGAGGCCGGCGAAGATAGCGCTTCGGACGCGCTCGGGATGATTGAGGGTGAGGAAAGCCGTGATGCGGGCACCCATCGAGTATCCCATGACGTCGGCGCGCTGGATGCCCAAGTGGTCGAGCAGGCGGCGGGCGTCTTCGGCCATCATGGGGGCGCTGTAGTCTTCGAGCCGGTAGAGCTTCTCGGATTTACCGTGGCCGCGATTGTCGATCGAGAGCACCCGCCGGCCGGCGGCCGTCAGGGTGCGGACCCATAGGGTGTCGACCCAATTGACCTTGGAATTCGACGCGAAGCCGTGGATCAGCAGGATCGGTTCGCCGTCACGCGGGCCTTCGTCGAGGTACGCAATGCTGACGCCGTCGGAATTGAATGTCTGCATGTCATGTTCCCGTGGACGCTCGGTCGTGAGGCCCTACTTTGGCGCGATGCCACACCCCCTGTTCAGGGGCGGGGGCAGGGGATATGGTCCGGACCGTTCAACACGGTCGGAAGGCCCGTGGCAAGAGCGCTCAGTCAGCAGGCCGAGCCGCTCCGTCCGGGCAATGCAATAGGATATGCGAGTTATGGCGCAGCACACGGTTCCGCATCTTGCCAATGATCAGGGCGCGGAGAAGATCTTTGTGGGCGTAAAAGAATTCAAGTGCATGGGCGCGCGGCGGCCGTTCGACCATCCGCACGTGTTTCTCGACATGGGGCAGGATACGCAGACGCTCTGCCCGTATTGCTCGACCCTCTATGTCTATGACGAGCGGTTGCATGACGATGAGACCGATCCCAAAGGGGCGGTTGTGACCGATGTCACCGCAGCGCGCTGAGGCGGCGCAGCCTTCTGATCGACGCGAGACAATTCTTATCGCCGGTGGCGGAATTGCGGGGCTGGCGTGTGCGCTGGCGCTTGCTCGCCAGGGCTTTGCAATTTCTATTTTTGAACGGACGGCCGAGCCGTCCGAGGCGGGTGCCGGGTTGCAGCTCGGTCCCAATGCCGTGCATGCGCTTCGTTCCCTAGATGCGGCTGATGACGTCGCGCGTGTGGCCGTGGCGCCGGCGGCGCTGACCGTCAAGCGTGGGCGCGATGGTGCGGTCTTGACGCGGATGCCGCTCGGCGCCGCGATCGAGCGACGGCATGGCGCGCCCTATTGGGTGGTGCACCGGGCGGACCTGCAGGGCGGCGCTGTTGTCTCGGGTGGCGCGGGAGCCCGCGATTTCGATCACGTACAACGCCGGAGTGACGGCCGTCGAGCCGTCGGCGGCCGGTGTTACGCTGTCGCTCAGTTCAGGTGCGACGGCGGCGGGCCGGGCGTTGATCGGTGCCGATGGCGTTTGGAGCGTTGTGCGCGGTCATGTTGCGCCGGGCGATCGTGCCGCAGCAGTCGGGGTACGTCGCGTATCGCGCGGTGGTGCCTCTGGCTGTCGGGCGGATGTTGGGTGCGGTCGACGATGTCGGTGCGTGGCTCAGGCCGGATGCGCATCTGGTGCATTATCCCGTGCGTGGCGGTGCGGCGATGAATGTCGTCGTGATCGCGGGATCGACGTGGGTGAGTGAGGCGTGGAGCGGTCCGGTCGAGCGGCGCGAGATCGACGCGGTGTTGCACCGGTTTTCACCGGAGCTGGCACGTGCGTTTGCCGATGTGACGTGGCTCAAGTGGGCGCTGGCGGCGTCGGTGAAGTTGCCGCGTTGGGCCCGAGGTCCGGTCGCGCTCAGCGGTGACGCGGCGCATGGCATGTTGCCGTTTCTGGCCCAAGGCGCGGCGATGGCCATCGAAGATGCCGTCGTCCTCGGCCATGCTGCCGGGGCGATGCGCGGTGATCTGGCACAAGCGTTTCAGAACTTCGAGCGCGCGCGGATGGCGCGGGTGGCGCGTGTGCAAGACGGCGCAACGCAGAACGGCAAGATCTTTCATCTCGACGGATGGATGGAGACAGCGCGCGATGCCACCTTGCGCGTTTTGCCCGCGCAGGCGCTGGAAGCGCGGATGGATTGGCTCTACGGCTTTCGCGCATAGAGCCCTGGTGCGCGGCTCGCGTGATCGAGGCTTGGCTATGTCAGCCTTTGCCTGTCATGCGGACAGACCCGACGCCGGCAAGCGTGAATTCAAAGGTTTGGCCGTTTTCAATGGGAAGTGTCGGGATGACACTTCCTGTTATGACGACCATGCCGGCTGTCATCGGCGCGCCGCGTTCGATGGCAAGATTGGCGACCCAGGCGAGGGCGCCGAGTGGATCATCGGTTTTTCCGGTGCGCGCTGGCTGGCCTTCGATTTTCAAGGTGCCTTCGATGCCGTCGAATGCAGCGGCGGTGGCGGGCGGCGTTGCTTCTGATCCGATGACGATGCCAGCATTCCAAGCGTTGTCGGCGATCAGCGACAAGGCGCGGCTTTCTTTGTAGACGGCGTGGCGGTCTTCGATGAGTTCGAACGCTGGCATGACCGCGCCGATGGCGGCATGGACCTCCTCGCGCGTGTAAGGCGTGGCCTTTTTCGGCAGATCCTTTGCCAGCCGAACCGCGAGTTCGCATTCAACGACGACATTCATGTGCCGGGATTTATCGATCGTTGCCGGAGACTGGTGGACGGTTTTTTCGTAGATGAGGCCGCCGCAGGGATGATCGATGCCCATCAGTGCCTGCATCACTTTTGTGGTCGTTGCGATTTTGCGGCCTGCGATTTTTCCCTTGATCGGCGACCAGAGCGCGACGAGTGCTTCCTGTGCGGCGTAGGCATCGGCCACGGTCTTTGGGCCGATGGCGTCCGGCAGGTTTTGATAGGTCGCGCGTGTTTTGTGCGCGTCGGCGATGAATGCGGCGGCCTTGGTCGGATCGAATGACATCGTGTTGCGTTTCCCCGGTTTGGTTCCGCCGGACTTTACGTCGTGCGAGGGCCACGTCAAATGCCATGACGTTTACGTCAACTCTTTGCTGAGGCTCGCAGAACAATTGTTTCGTGCCGACCCGGCGTGAAGAAAGTCTCTTTTAAACTACAATTGATGCCAGCATGGCGCTTGATTTTATTGAAGAACAAGCACCGCGTGGCTCAATTGATGCCGGAGATCACCGAAGTGCCGCAACTCCCTTCGCTCGTTCGGGCGGCGCCGCCGCGCCGTTCAGGGCACGAATTTTTGAAGGAGCGAAGCCGGTTGGCTTTGCGCTTGAGGCAGGCACCCCCAATAACGTCGGTGTTGGTCATCGAAGACAATGCGGGTGAGGCTCAGCGCATTGCGGTCATGGTGCGGATCGTGCTCGGCGACGCCGTTGCGGTTCATATTGCGCGCAAACTTGTGGATGCCAAAAAGCATATCTCTGCCGGTATGCCGGACATTATTTTTCTCGACGACCGCTTGGGCCATGCGGTCACGGCTGAAACCAGTTTGGCGCAACTCAAAACCTATGGCGTGACGCGCTTGCCGATCGTTATGTCGGGTCTATTAACCCGGGTGCGGCAAGTTGAATTGCGGAAGCTGGGTGTCGCGGACATCCTGCACAAAGACGACATAGACGCAGCGCGCGTGATGCAGGCCATTTTAAACGTATTCGAGACGGAGACGGGCGACGGACAGCCCGAAATGTGAGGCTGGCTACGGCTCAAGGGCAATTGAGACTTTCACTCTCTGGGCCAACCGGTTACGAAGGGGCGAACCTTAGCCTTTTCTTCGATATCAGGTCCCCATGCCCACGACGTCAGCCGAACTGCTCCTCGAACTCTTTTCTGAAGAAATTCCTGCCCGGATGCAGGCGCGTGCGGCGGAAGATCTGCAGCGGCTGGTTGTCGATGGGCTGAAGGCGCAAGGACTGGTGACGGGGCCCGCGCTCAGTTTTGCAACGCCGCGCCGGTTGACGCTTGTCGTTTCGGGGGTGCCCGCGAAATCGCCCGGCATCTCGGAGGAGCGCAAGGGGCCGCGTGTCGGCTCCCCTGAGCAGGCGTTGGCTGGATTTCTCAAAGGTGCCGGGCTCGCGCGGATCGAAGACGCCGAGATTGTCCGCGATCCGAAGAAGGGTGACTTCTACGTCGCGCGCATCGAGAAGGCTGGGCGGCCGGCTGCGGAGATCATTGCCGAACTCGTGCCGCAGATCATGCGCAAGTTTCCGTGGCCAAAGTCGCAGCGCTGGGGTGCGAGCGATTTCCAGTGGGTGCGTCCGCTGCAATCGATCATCTGCCTGTTGGGCGGGAAGGTTGTGCCGTTCGAGGTGGCGGGGCTCGCAGCCGGCAACATGACGCGTGGGCACCGCTTTCATGGCAATCTGCCCTTCGCGGTCAAGAATTTCGAGGACTATGGACGCAAGCTCAAAGAGCACAAGGTGCTGCTGCCTGCGAGCGAGCGGGCGCAGTGGATCGGCGAACAGGCGCGTGCGATCGCGGCTAAAGAAAAGCTCGAACTCGTCGAGGACGAGGCGCTGCTGAATGAGAATGCGGGATTGACCGAATGGCCGACCGTGCTCGCGGGCACCTTCGAGAAGGACTTTTTGGCGGTGCCGGGCGAGTGTCTGACCACGTCGATGAAAAACCATCAGAAGTGCTTTTCGCTGCGTGATCCGAAGACTGGGAAACTTGCGAACAAGTTCCTGCTGGTTTCGAACCTGGTCGCGCCAGATGGCGGTAAAGAGATCGTTCACGGCAACGAGAAGGTGATCCGCGCACGGCTATCGGATGCGAAGTTCTTCTGGGATCAGGACCTCAAGAAACCACTCGACGAGATGGCGTCGGCGTTGTCGTCGATCACGTTCCACGAGAAACTCGGGACGCAGGCGGAACGCGTCGAACGTGTAGCGGAGCTGGCCTTCAAAATTGCCGGCGCGGTGGATGCCGATCCGGAAAGTGCGCGCCGCGCTGCTCAGTTGGCGAAAGCGGATCTGGTGTCCGGCATGGTCGGTGAATTCCCCGAATTGCAGGGGCTAATGGGCCGGTATTATGCCGAAGCCGGTAAGATCAAGCCGGAGATCGCGCGGGCGATTGAGCTGCACTACAAGCCGAAGGGGCCGAGCGATACGGTTCCGCTCGAAGCGCAGGGCGACGCGGTGGCGTGTGCGGTGGCGCTGGCCGACAAGATTGACACGCTCGTCGGGTTTTGGGCGATTGGCGAGAAGCCGTCGGGATCGGGCGATCCATACCAGTTGCGCCGAGCGGCGCTGGGGGTGATCCGCATCGTGCTCGAGAATGATTTCCGCTTGTCCCTGCTGCCGTTGATCGAGCGGTGTGCCAAGGACTTGCGCGTGGAAGGCCTCGATCTGGCGAAGTGGGACGGCCTTGCCGATCTTGAGGACGAGCTCAAAGACAACAACCGCCGTTCGCGCCCGAAGACCACTGAGGCGATGACAGGCGAGCGCGAGATCGCGACGCATTTGATGTCGTTCTTTTTTGAGCGCCTCAAGGTCTACTTGCGCGACAAGGGCGCGCGGCACGATCTGATCGATGCCGTGCTTGCGCTTGGCGGTCAGGACGATCTGGCTTTGATCGTCAAGCGCGTCGAAGCGCTGGGTGGGTTCCTTGGCACCGATGACGGCGTGAACTTGCTGGCGGGGGTGAAGCGCGCGTCGAACATCCTCGGTATCGAAGAAAAGAAAGACAAGACGAGCCACGCGCACGCCTACGATGCGGCGCTGTTGAAAGAGCCCGAAGAGCAGGCGCTGGCGGCTGCAATTGAAAGCGTGAAGAAGGATGCCGTCGCGGCGATCAATGTGGAAAGTTTTGTCGGCGCGATGAATGCACTGGCGGAGCTCAGAAAGCCGGTCGACGCCTTCTTCGAGAAAGTCACGGTGAACGCCGATGATCCGCAGTTGCGCCTCAACCGGTTGCGGTTGTTGGCGCAGATCCGTGCGGCAACGCTGACCGTGGCCGATTTCTCGAAGATCGCAGGATGAGCGCGATGCGGCTCGCAGGGCTTTTTCGCTACCCGGTGAAGAGCCTCGCTGGCGAAGGTTTGGAGCGGGTAGATGTCGAGCGCCTGGGGCTTAAGGCGGACCGCCGGTTCATGGTGGTGACGCCCAGCGGGCAGTTCAAAACCGCGCGTGAGTTACCAGCATTGTTGTTGATCGCTGCGACGGCGCAAAGCGGTGGTATTCGTCTCTCGCGCTCGCCGGGCGACTTTATCGATGTCGCATTTCCCGCTGATGATGCCGAGCGGCAGTGGGTGCGGGTGTGGCGCAGTGACGTGCCCGCGCGGGTTTGTGATGCTGCCGCTCATCGTTGGCTGTCGCAGGCGCTTGGCGAAGATGTGCGTCTGGTTTACATGGCCGACCCGGCGTCGCGGTCGGTCAATCCTGAATTTGGCGGGCCGGACGATGTCGTGAGTTTTGCCGACGGGTATCCGCTTTTGCTCGCGAGCACTGCGTCGCTCGACGATCTCAACGGGCGGATGGCAGAACGGACACTCGGGCTTGGTGCGCCCTGCAGCATGACGCGCTTCCGGCCCAATGTCGTCATTGAGGGCGCGCCGGCATGGGCGGAAGACACGTGGCGGGTCATCACCATCGGCTCTGTGCGCTTTCGTGTGGTCAAGCCGTGTGAGCGCTGTGTGCTGACGACACTTGATCCAGACACGGCGCAGCGCTCTGAAGAGAATGAGCCTCTCCGAACACTTGGGACGTTCCGGCGCAACGGCGAAGGACGGATAATGTTCGGACAAAATCTCATTCCGATGACCGCAGGATCTATCGCGGTCGGCGATGCGCTGACTGTGGTGGAGCAGGGACCGTCGAACGTGGTCTGACTTTATGAGGCGTGCATGAACCCCCATATCTTCGTTTACGGCTCGCTGACGACGGCGTTGGCGCATCCGATGGGAGAGCGGTTGCGGCGCGAGGCGACGCTGGTCGGCGCTGCGATGGTCACCGGACGGCTTTATCGCGTGAGTTGGTATCCGGGTTTGATGCCGAGCGACGACGTGCGTGACGTGGTCCGCGGCGAAGTCTACCGGTTGGCCGATCCCGCTGGCTCGCTCGCCTGGCTCGACGAGTACGAAGGCATTCGGCGGGGCGCATTGAGCGCCGGGGAAGCGGATGAATACATCCGGACCGAGACGATGGCGCGGATTGCCGACGGCTCGCAGGTGCCGACTTGGATCTACTTCTACCAACGGCCGCTTGATGAGAGCGCACGGGTTGCCGACGGCGTCTGGCGCGGGTAGCCCGCACGGCGGGTTTGTCGCAGGGGGCCGAACCCCAATTTTACGGACGTGCCCCCTGGCACGGCCGCCGCACCATGCCCATGTCTCTTTCAACAGCGCTGCCCAATCGGGGGCGCGAGGGAAGCACGCCGTCTTGCCGCTTCGGGGCAGGCCGGGAAAGTGGAGCAAAAACAATGAATTTCGATAATTACACGGATCGGTCCAAAGGTTTTGTCCAATCGGCGCAGTCGTTGGCGCAGCGCGAGGGGCATCAGCAACTCAGTCCGGATCATCTTCTGAAGGTACTGCTCGATGACCCTGAGGGGCTGGCGGCGGGTTTGATCCGCAAGGCCGGCGGGCGGCCGGAACAGGCGCTGCAGGAAACCGAGCGATTGCTCGCGAAGCGCTCGAAGGTTTCGGGCGGTGGCGCTGGCCAAGTTTACATGGCGCCGGAACTTGGGCGCGTGTTCGATCAAGCGGAAAAAATTGCACAGAAGGCCGGCGATAAGTTCGTCACGGCGGAACGGCTGCTGCTGGCTTTGGCGTTAGAGGCGTCGTCGGATGCGGCGCGCGTTCTGAAGGACGCTGGCGTGACGGCGCAAGGCATCAATTCTGCGATCAACGATTTGCGCAAAGGCCGGACTGCGGACAGTGCAACGGCAGAAAACGCTTACGATGCGTTGAAGCGGTATTCACGCGATCTTACCGCGGCTGCGGCCGAGGGTAAGCTCGATCCGGTGATTGGACGCGACGAAGAAATTCGCCGCGCAATTCAGGTTTTGGCGCGGCGCACGAAGAATAACCCCGTGCTGATCGGCGAGCCTGGCGTGGGCAAAACCGCGATTGCTGAAGGTCTCGCCTTGCGCATCATCAACGGTGATGTGCCGGAGAGCTTGAAAGACAAGAAGCTGCTGGCGCTCGACATGGGCGCGCTGATCGCGGGCGCGAAGTATCGCGGCGAATTCGAAGAACGTCTGAAAGCGGTGCTGTCGGAAGTGCAGTCGGCTGCTGGTGGTATCGTTCTCTTTATTGACGAGCTGCATACGATTGTCGGGGCCGGCAAATCGGAAGGCGCGATGGATGCATCAAACCTGCTGAAGCCAGCTTTGGCGCGCGGGGAGTTGCACTGTATCGGCGCGACGACGCTGGATGAGTACCGCAAGCACATCGAGAAGGACGCGGCGCTGGCGCGGCGGTTCCAGCCGGTGTTCGTCTCAGAGCCGACTGTCGAGGATACGATCTCGATCTTGCGCGGTCTCAAAGAGAAGTACGAACTGCATCACGGCGTGCGGATTACCGATAACGCATTGGTGGCGGCGGCGACGCTGTCGAACCGGTACATCACGGATCGCTTTTTGCCCGACAAGGCGATCGATCTCGTCGATGAGGCTGGATCGCGGCTGCGGATGCAGGTCGATTCCAAGCCCGAGGCGTTGGACGAAGCCGATCGGCGTCTCATCCAGCTCAAGATCGAGCGTGAGGCGCTGAAGAAGGAACAGGATCAGGCCTCGCGCGACCGTTTACAGCGCCTGGAGAAGGAGATTTCCACACTTGAGGAAACCACGGGCGGTCTGACCGCACGTTGGCAGGCCGAAAAGGCGAAACTCGGTGACGCGCGTAAACTGAAGGAAGCGCTCGATCAGGCGCGGACAGATCTTGAGATGGCGCAGCGGCGCGGCGATCTCGCTAAGGCGGGTGAGCTTGCGTATGGCGTCATTCCAGGGCTCGAAAAGAAGCTCTCGGAGCACGAAGGCCGGGGCGCAAATGGCGCGCAACCGTCGATGGTCGAGGAAGAAGTGACGGCAGATCACATCGCGGGTGTGATCTCGCGCTGGACCGGTGTGCCGGTCGATAAGATGCTCGAAGGCGAGAAGGGTAAACTTCTGCGCATGGAGCAGGCTATCGCGAAGCGCGTGATCGGCCAGGAAGAAGCCGTTATTGCAGTGTCAACGGCTGTGCGGCGTGCGCGTGCGGGCTTGCAGGATCCGAACCGGCCAATTGGTTCGTTCCTGTTTCTTGGTCCGACCGGCGTCGGCAAAACCGAGCTTACGAAGGCGCTCGCGAATTTTCTCTTCGACGACGACACCGCGATGGTGCGCATCGACATGAGCGAATTCATGGAGAAGCACTCTGTCGCGCGGTTGATCGGCGCGCCTCCTGGGTATGTCGGTTACGAAGAAGGTGGCGTGCTGACGGAAGCGGTACGGCGGCGGCCCTATCAAGTCGTGCTGTTCGACGAAGTCGAGAAGGCGCATCCGGATGTGTTCAACATACTCTTGCAGGTGCTTGATGACGGGCGGCTGACGGATGGCCAAGGCCGCACGGTCGACTTCAAGAACACGTTGATCATTCTGACCTCGAACATCGGGTCGGAATATCTGGTGGCTGCATCCGACGATGCGAGCTTCGAGCAGGCCAAGGCTTTGGTGCTTGCGGAACTTAAAACAAAGTTCCGGCCAGAATTCCTCAACCGTCTTGATGAAACTATCGTGTTTCACCGCCTAAAACGTGAGCAAATGGCTGCCATCGTCGATGTGCAGATGGTGCGTCTGCAGAAGTTGCTCGCCGACCGGAAGATCAGCGTGCATCTCGACGCGGACGCTCGGACGTGGCTTGCAAACCGCGGTTACGATCCTGCCTACGGCGCGCGGCCGCTCAAGCGTGTCATACAAAAGGCGATCCAGGATCCGCTTGCTGAATTGTTGCTCGCAGGGCGCATCAAGGATGGCGATACGATCCAGATCAATGTGCGGGACGGCGTTCTGACGTTTAATGGCGAAGTCGCGAAGCAATCGGCTTTTGCCGCCGATGTAGGCGGCAGCAGCCCGAGTGTTAGCCTGCACTAACGCCCAGGCGGCTCCGCCCGCAACGTCAGACATCCTGCTCGCGGGGGCAGATGTCTGGCGTTTTGCTTTGCTAAACTTTTGGACGCCGGAACGCTGCGAAGCGCATGCCGAGATAGGCAGCGCCCATTGCGACGGCGGAAGATGCCAGCAATGCAATAAGCGGCTCTAGCGCAGGCCACACGAATAAGATGCCGGCAAAGCACACGTAATTGATGGCTGCCGCAGTCCAGGCGACGCCCGCGTATTTCACAAACTCGGTGATCGACGGTGGCGTTGCGAGGCGGAACGTCAAGTGGCGATGCGCCAGCCATCCAGCAACCATTGCCAAGGTGATGCCGATCAAGCGGCTGGCGAGAATTGGCATGCCGAAGAAATGCGTGAGGAGCTTCATCGTTGCGCCATCGACGGCGAAGGCGATTGCGCCCGAGATCAGGAAGCCAAGCCAATGTTTGGCATCGCGAACGTCTGGGTGCGCACTCATGATGTCGTCTCGAGGCGCGCCCAATCGATCGGCGGCCCGTTGGCCGCACGCTCTGGGTGCCAAATTCGTGCTGCAAGATCCGGCGTTTCTTTGAGTGCGGTTACTTCGTCTTGACGGCGGCCGACGATGGGGTCGAGACGTTGTAGCTCGGCGTCTGGGTATCCGGGATGGCACATGACGATTGAAAGCCCGTTGCCTGCAGAGGCTGTGCGCAATTCCGCGTCGATCTCGTCGCGAAAGGATTTTGCTGGATCGAAATCGGAGAAACCCGCGAAGTGGCGATTGACCGGTAGTCCGTTATCACGGCAGGCACCAGCAAAGCCTGCCGCGAGAGCTTTGACGGTGAGACCTTTCAACCCAGCGATGCCACGGCTTGTCAAACCTGAAGCGGTGACGACCGGAATGCGGATAAGGGGCGGCGTTGAGGCGTAGCGCGCACGGACTTCGCCGATTAGGACGTGTCTGATGACGGGGAAGGCGTGGACGTGTTGATGGCCGTCGATGTGATCTGGTGCATATCCGAGATGACGCTCGAAGAGGTCGAGCTGGTGCCGGATCTCGGCGCGGATCGCTGCCATCTCCAGCCGTCGCGTCACGGCGCGTTTGATGAGCGATCCCAAAGACTGGAATTGCCCAGATGGTGCCAGCGTCGCGCTTGGGGTGGCCGCACTGCCGAGTGTGAGATTGAGATGCAGTCCGGTCGCGATATGGCCGCGCAACTCTCGCAAGCGTGGCGCCAGCTGCGGCCATGCCGGCATGGATGTCATCACGCTGGTGGCGGATAAGCGGTGGTCGCGCGCAAGTTCCTCAATGGCGCGGGAGACCTCCTGGGTCATGGCGTAGTCATCGGCGTTGAGGATCGGCCGCATATGTGCAGTGCTCAGTTGACGTGGCGGTCGGAGGCGCGACGATTTAACGGTGGCTTGGTGATGCCGATCTCGTCGGACACCAAGTAGAGCGGGCGATTTTTGACCTCTTCGTAGATGCGGCCGAGATACTCGCCGATGACGCCAAGCGAGATGAGTTGCATGCCGCCGAGGAAGAGGACCGAGATGATCAAGGTGGGGAAGCCGGGCACGTCGACGCCGAAGACCAGTGTCTTGATCAGGAAGAAGACGACGTAGCCGAAGGCGAGGCCCGATACGAAGAGGCCAATGTACGACCATATCCGCAACGGGACGGTCGAGAATGAAATCAAGCCATCGAGGGCGAAGCGCCAGAGTTGGCGCGGGCGCCAGCGCGAGCCACCGCCGTCGAAGCGCGGAGGGACGACGAAGGTGACGCCGGTCGATTTGAATCCGATCCAGGCATAGAGGCCCTTGTTGAAGCGTGCGCGCTCGCTCATGCGGTTCATGGCGTCGACGGCGCGGCGGTCCATCAAACGGAAGTCACCGGCGCCATCGGGCAGTGTGGTGCCGCTCATCTGTTCGAACAGGCGATAGAAGCCGCGGCTGAAAAAGCCTGCGGACAGGGCTGTCGGCGTCGCGATCTTCGCGCTGGCCGTAAACGACATCGTAGCCGTTCTGCCATTTCTGGATGAACTGATGGATCAATTCCGGCGGGTGCTGCAGGTCGGCGTCCATGATGACGACGGCGTCGCCTTTGGCGTAACCGAGGCCTGCGGCGACTGCGATTTCTTTGCCGAAGTTGCGGCTGAAACAGATCGCGGTAAAGCGTGGGTCTGAGGCGTGGGCATTGTAGAGAATTTCACGCGTGCGATCACGCGAGCCGTCGTCAACGAACACGACATCCCAATCGAGCGTGGTGGCTTCAAGCACCGGCTTCAGGTGTTGGATCAGCGCGTCGAGGCTTTTTTCTTCATTGTAGCAGGGGATGACAACCGACAACGCGCGGCCACGCGTTGAAACGACGCGGGTTTTTTCGGCCGGCTGGGTGGTTGCGTTGGGTTCGGTCGTGTTGAGCATCAGCGGCCAGACGTGGGCAAGTTGGCGGTCATGATCGGTTCTTAGGCGAGGATAGGCGGGGCGGCAACGCTTTTGACGGCGCTTGGTTGGGGTATGCACGCATGGTGCGGTGTTTCAGCGGGCGAGGATGATGCCACTGTCGATCAGGCGGCGGTGGAAGCCCAGGATGGCTTCACGGTTTGAGCAGCTATAGTAACGGCCTTGGCAGAGGTTGAGCAGTTCGAGGCGGTACTTGTTGGCGCCTGACAGCGGTAACCGTGCCGCATTCTGAATGAGCGTGCCGAGATAGGGAATGTCGACGACGTCCTGTTGCGGCAACTCCGGCACGCGATAATTGTGTCCGCGCATGGCGAAGTAGGTCTGATAGCCCAGACTTTCTGGAGCCATGACGACGTCTTCCGGTTCGGTGAGATCTTCGTGTTGTCCAAGCAGCGTCCGGGTGGCGGTCGGATGATGATCGCCGTAATGGACGATGAGAACGCGCTCGCCCGGCAGGCGGCGTTTGATCTCCGCCATCAGATAATCGAAGTCGAGTTTGGCGATCGAGATGCGCCGCAGGTACTCGTTCATCTCATGATGCAAGCCTGGACCACCGCCCGGCACGTCCATCTCGGGGGCGAACTTCCAATCGTAGGGCCAGTGCCCGCTCATGGTCTGGATGTAGGTGAAGATGGGCTTTTTCGACGTTGCGACGTGACGCTGCATTTCGTCGAGCGCGTTGGCAAAATAAAAACGGTCGCGCTCCTGGGCGGTGGGCGCCTTCTGATCCTTCAGATCGAAGATTTCATTCATGCCGATGGAATTGTAGAACTTCTGATTGGAAACGAAGTTCTTGAGCATCGGGTAGAAGACGACGTTGCGGTAGCCGCAGCGCTCAAGGTTCTGCGGCAGGGTATCTTTGAGGCGGTTTACGGTGAAGGTTTGGACGAACTGGCGCATGCCGCCAAAGGCCTGGGACGAGACGCCCGCCAGGATCGAAAACTCAGAGAGCCACGACGCGCCGCCGAAGGTTTCGACACGCAAGCCATGCAGCTTGCCGTCGTCGGACTTAAACATGCTGTCGACGGATTTGTCGTATTGCAAGGTTGGGAAAATGGCCGGCGGGACAATCAATTCCTGATGCACGAGCACGATGTGCGGCGGCTTTTCGGTGGTGATGCAATCGGTTGGGATGATGAAGTTCGGCTGGTTATAGAGCAGCTTCGCCTGGGCTTCGATCATCGTGCCTTGCCACAGCGTGACCAGTGTCTCGGCCCACGACGCGTAGAACGATGAGACGTAGAGGTTCTCGAAGTAGAACTGCATATGCCGGCGTTCGCCTTTGTTGGCAGCGCCGAAGACGGCTGCGACAAAGGCGACAACGAAAACGGCGGCGCTACGGCGCAACGAAACGCGGGTGGTGTCGTAGCGCCATGCGAAGTGCGCGATGAGTGCCGTCAGCACGAGGCTTGAGGCGAAGGTGAGAACGATGCCGCGATGATCGTTCCACAGATATGAGATCGTCGACCAGGAGCTCAGGTAAAAGAACAGGTCATAAGCATGGACGACCATGTCCATCGTCTTGCGTTTGACGGCCGACGACCAGGCAATGACGGCGACGATGCCGGCGACGAGCGCGGCCGAAAAGAACACGCGGCGTGTGGCGATTGTGACTACGGCGATGAGTGCTGCTGTGACGCCGACGGTGAAGGTGATGTTAGAGAGCGTGCCTTCGGTCATCCAGAAGTAGGTGCAGAGGCCAATGACGATGACGGCTGCGGCCAATTCCGCGCGTTGGCGCTTGGCCAACGTCTGTTGCAGCCACGACGCTGCAGCCCGCGCATGCCCGAAGATGCGTGTCAGCAGGCTCGGTAATGCCGCGTCTTCCAGCATGCTACTAAACGCCTCAGGACAAGTTTCCGGCTGGCCTTTCGAAAGGGTCGCGCAGGGATAGGCCGCCGCGGCTGCACCTGCCGGGACCGTACCGTCACATATCTTTCACATAGTGCGCATGAACCACGAGTGAAGTGGTTTCCTCAAGGCATTCGACGGCGTCGGCGTCTAATCTTTGGTGGGTGAATGCATGTGATCCGGGACCAGAAATCTGAACAGCGCCCGGCGACAGACCAAGTAGCCTGAGGATTTATGAAAATCATCGCGACCGTCTTGCGGCTGCAAGTCAATGGCGGGTGCGGACGCAAAATACGTAACATGCTGAAATAATTATCAAAACATGGTTAGATTTAGCCTAATTTTGCCGGTGTACGCGGGGCGGTCTCCTTTGTGTCATACATCCAGTGTTCATGTTGAAAGCGGTAACCGTCATCTCATCCGGGGGTGCGGTCTCACCGTACCACTGTGATCACCGGTTATTGCTGGTGGACCTGGAGCGGCGACGTCACGCCCGTTGTTCCTGGGCCATGGGTTTCGAAGGGGGAACTTGAGAAACCCACGGTGCGTTTTGTTTGGGGAAGAGAGAGCAAATCTCCGTCACAACTTGTCGGGCCTGGCCAATCCTGGCCAAAGCTTGCAAGTCCCAAATCGCCGGTGCAGTTTGCACTGGTATCCGTTTGGAGAGTTTAATGAAGTCGAACGCGGTTAAGTCCTACGCGCTTGATCTCGACTGGTCAGCACAAACTATGCTGCCAATTGAGTTGAACGGGAAAGAGTTGCATCTGGAGGCGCGAGCCTACCAGGGTACCGATCCTCACAATCAAGCGTTCGTCCTTATCAACAGGACGAGCCAGGCAGGGAATGAGCTTCCCTACGTTCGTGTGCACAGCGGCTGTGTCACGGGCGATATCTTCCACTCGCTCAAATGCGACTGCTACCCGCAGCTGCAGGCGTCGCTCGAGAAGATCACATCAAGCCCGCTCGGAGTTCTGATCTATCTGCCCTATCATGAGGGCCGAGGGATTGGACTTGTCGCAAAGATCCGTGCCTATGCCCTGCAAGAGCAGGGCTACGATACGGTCGATGCGAACGTGGCGGTCGGTGCTCCGATTGAAGCGCGCGAGTACGATCTGGCTGCCCATATCCTGTTTGATCTCGGTTACCCGGAGATCCGGCTGCTCAGCAACAACCCGGCGAAAACCGATGCGTTGCGCGCAGAAGGCATCCGTGTTGTCGAACAGGTGCCGGTCATCTGCAAGCCGAACGTACACAACGTGCGTTATCTCGAGACGAAGCGCCAGCGTATGGCGCACAGGTTGCCTACGGCGGCGAATTAATTCGTTTCCGAAGACTTGTTTGCAAACCGCGCGTCCATCAAGGGCGCGCGGTTTGTGTTTATTGGGCGCGAATGATGCGATCCATCGGTTTACGGAATATTTGTCAAAAAGACTTAGAATTACAAATTCTTAAAGGCTGACTATTTCGATAGTGCGCCAGATTGATAAATCGCACTTTTATTTCAGGACGAGCCAGGTGTTTGAGCAATTGGAACGAAGCTGGGCCATGGTGCGGACGAGTGCGTCGGTCTTTGCTTTGCATAAGAAATTGCTGTTGCTGCCGTTGGCGTCGTTCGTTTTGGTGGCAGGTCTGGCGCTACTGTATAGACCCTTCATACTGGCGCTAAGGAGCGTTGATGGCGTGCGCACCATATTGGATGCGCCTGACACCAAGATGTTTGTGATTTTTGCTATTGCGTTCACGTTGTATTTTGTCTGCGTCTCGATCTTCACATTTTTTAATGCGGCGTTGACGTATTGCGCCCTGCAGTTTTTTGCTCATGAGCAGCCGTCGTTGGGCGAGGGACTGGCTCATGCACTGCGGCGGCTGCCACAGATTCTTGCTTGGGCTTTGCTCGCAGCCTCGGTGGGGGCGTTGCTGCGCGCGCTCAAGATACGCTTTGCCGGTGGGGCTGGCAGGCTTGTTGGCTTTGTTTTTGGTTTGGCTGAAATAGGTTGGATGGCTGCGACTTATTTTGTGCTGCCCATCATTGTTGTTGAGAAAGCTGGACCGGTTGATGCTGTGAAGCAATCGTCGACCGTTATACGGTCAACATGGGGAGATGCTGCAGGCGGTGAAGCTGGCCTTGGTCTGATCGGTTTGCTTATCTCATTGCCGGTGATGTTTTTACCAACCTTGTGGGGCTTCAAAATCCTGTCTGAGGGCGGCCTGATCTTGCCATTAATTGTCTTTTTGGGCGGTTACTTGTTGCTGACGATGTGTTTGATATCGGCCGTTGGTGTGGTGTTTCGGACGGGGGCGTATGTCTTTGCGCAAACGGGTGAGGCACCCAGGGCGGTTGAGCCTGAAATTTTCAATGTGGTGATGCGCGCTGGCGCGTCGCCGCCTGAGTTTTTTCAGTTCGTGGGGCGGAGGCGTTCAGTGCAACCTGCAGACTACGGATTGGCAGTTTTATGCACCGCGGGCTGCATCGGTGCGTTCGCTTTTATAGCGATGAGCCCGGTGTTGTTGTGCAAGGGTGGTGGATCTGGTGGAAACTGTGGTGAAGGGCTGATGGCATCGTTGCCGCTGGCGGGTTTACTTCTGCCGGTTATCATTTTCGCGGGGCGGAAATTCTACACGTCGATGCGCTAAGACGCTTTCGTTCGGCGCGTCTTATGGAAGTGCGGACATGGGGGGTGTGATGCGGAATAGGCGAGGCGGGCGCGGCGGACCAGGTAACAATCGCCGGCAGTTACTGACGATCCTGGCCGTGCTTGCGAGTGTGGCGGTCGTGGCCAAGCTGGTGCGCGGCGTGAACCGCGGCGAGACAATCCAATCGAAAGTGAAGCCGCTTTAGCCGAGCGCGTGGCGCCGGTTACGTGTCGTGCTTCTGATCGTCGTCGAGACGATGGAGCTGGCGCAGCGATGGAAACAGGACGGCCCACAGGCCGGCTATAACAATTGCGCAACCTCCGCCCAGCAAGATGGCCGGAATCGTGCCGAAGGCGCTGGCGGCGAGCCCGGCGCGGAAATCGCCGAGCTGGTTTGAGCCGGCAATGAACATGGTGTTGACGGCGCCAACCCGGCCGCGCATTTCGTCGGGCGTGCGGAGTTGCACGAGTGTTTGCCGGACGACCACGCTGATGACGTCAGCCGCGCCCATGACAACCAGTGCGATGACGGCCATCGGCAGCGAGTTGGCGAGGCCGAAAAATACGGTCGCAACACCGTAGACCGCGACACCCCAAAACATCTTGCGGCCGGCAGCGGTCGAGATGGGGTTGTACGCAATGTAAAAGGCCATCGCGAGGGCGCCGATTGCAGGGCTCGCGCGCAGAATGCCAAGCCCCCAAGGTCCGACCTGTAGAATATCCTTGGCAACGATCGGGAGCAACGCGACGACGGCGCCGAGCAGCACCGCGACGAGATCGAGAGAGAGTGCGCCGAGAATAACCGGCGTCTTGAGGATGAATTGTCCACCGGCCAGCAACGTGGCGACAGAGAATGGCGCCGTATTCAGGGTCTGTGCTCCCGGCCGCAGCGTCGATGTGCGCCATGCTGCGGCGGCAATGAACACGGTCGCGACGGCATAGGCGACTTCGGGGCCGGCCATGGTGAGGATACCGCCGATGGCGGGGCCGAGAACAATGGAGGCTTGGTTGGCGCTGGAGTAGAGCGAGACCGCGCGGGTCATATGCTCACGCGGGACGACCAGCGGGACCAATGCGGAAAGGGTTGGGAACTCGAAGGCGCGCAACAGGCCGAGCAATGCGACCAGGAGGAAGATTTGACCGCGTCCGATGCTTCCGCTCATGGCGCTGAGTGTCAGGAGCAACGCGATACCAGCGGCGATGGCTTGGCAGATCATGACGACGCGGCGGCGGTCGCGCGTGTCGGCAACGTAGCCGGCCAGCGGGCTGGCGATGAACAGCGGCACAAACTGAACCAGGCCAACGAGACCCAAGTCCAGTGGATTGGCGGTCAATTCATAGAGCTGCCAGCCGATGGCGACGAACAACATCTGTACGGCTGTGCCGGACAGAAAGCGCGATTGCCAGATTGCGAACAGCGATGGATTACGCGTTAGAGAAAATGCGCTGTCGCCGGTTGGTGCCGTCACCACGAGGTTTGACTTTCAAGCGGGTTCTTCACGTCGCTGAACGGCGCGCGTGTCAAACTTCACCGCCGACGAAACTTTTAATCAGCGCGCGGGCGATCGCCTGCTTGCCTGGCACCCACCATTTTTCGGGATGGTTGCCGTCGAGCATCAGGCGGACTTCGTCGACGCTAAACCAGCGCGCTTCTTCTATTTCGTTGGGATCGATTTTGATTTCGGTCGTCTCGGCGTAGCCGATGCAGCCAATCATCAGGGAGTGCGGGAATGGCCAGGGCTGCGTCGAGTGATAGCGGACATCGCCGATTTGGAGCCCTGCTTCCTCGAAGACTTCGCGCTGAACGGCGTGGTCGATGTCTTCGCCGGGTTCGATGAAACCGGCGAGCGTCGAGTACATACGTGGCTCTTTGGCGAAGCGGGCTTCGTGGCCGAGCAGGCAGCGATTTGTTTTCTTGTCGACGACAAGCATGATCACGACGGGATCGGTGCGCGGGAAATGCTCAAGGCCGCAGGCCCAGCATTTGCGTTTCCAGCCGCCGTCCTTGACCAGCGTCGTGCCACCGCAATGGCCGCAGCAGCGAGCGTTCTCGTGCCAGTGGATCAAAGCCTTCGCTTGCCCGGCAATCGACAGGTCTTCGGCGCTCATGATGCCTTGCATTGCAAGCGTGCGGAGGTCGACGACGGGGCGGAGGAATTCAAGCACGCCCGGGGCATTGCGCGTGCGGTGCTCGGTCACGCCGATGGCGAAGTGGGCCACACCGGAGGCGCGGTCGACGCCGAGGAAAAGGGTTTCGTCGCTGACGATGGGCAGACCGGCGGTCTCGATCTCTGTCCGGGTGAGCCAGCGCAAGGCGGCTTCGGTACGTTCGGCGTTGGAGCGGATCACCGGCTTCTGATCGGCCAAAACGAGGTAGAGCGTGTCGGGCTTGGCCAGGAGGCCGCTCAGATACTTCTCGTCCGAGCGCTTCATGCCTTGGCGGTCAAGCAAGCTGGTCGTGCCGATGGTCGGTTTCATGAAGCCTGGGCCCCTGGATGTGTCGATTTGTCTTTATGGCTTTAGGGGGCGCTGCACGCAACGGTGGTTTTTCGCCATGCACCGCTGCGGATCAGGGGAGGGTGCGCGCAAACTTGGGGCTGCGGACCGGCGTGGGGGCACATTTCTTTACAGGAACAGGCGGCGGCTGGGTTGCACGGGGCTGTGCCAGAGGCTACATACCCGGCCGGGAGGCTGGTGCGGGCGTGTCCCTCGCCAACCGGGTCAGGTCCGGAAGGAAGCAGCCCCAACGAGTTTCGATGCGGGTCGTGCCGGTCTCCTTATTTCTTGCGCCTTCAGATGCCCACCGTGCATCCGGCGCGGTCTTTGCTTGCGCCTTCGGATGCCCACTTTGCATCCGGCGCCTTAGGTTGAGCCTTCAGATGCCCACTGCGCATCCGGCGCTTGGCCTGATGCTGCATTTGCCCACATGACCGCTGGCAGGTTGGAGTTCGAGGGGTTGCTCTGAACCGTGTTTCCCTGCCACAAGCGAGCATGGCTAAAAAACCTGTGACAGCTGACGGGAAGACCGGTTCGGACGCGAAGCCTTACGTGGTGCTGGCGCGTAAATACCGGCCGCGTACCTTCGATGACATGATCGGCCAACAGGCGTTGGTGACGACATTGCGCAACGCTTTCCAGACGGGGCGGATTGCGCAGGCCTACATGCTGACTGGTGTGCGCGGGGTCGGCAAGACGACGACGGCGCGCATTCTGGCGCGGGCGCTCAACTATGAGCGCGACGGGGTGACGGGGCCGACGGTCGATCTGACCGAGATGGGCAAGCACTGCGCCGAGATCATCGAGAGCCGGCATCCCGATGTGATCGAAATGGACGCGGCGTCGAATACCGGCGTCGACGACGTGCGCGAGATCATCGAGAACGCGCGCTATAAGCCGCTCATCGCGCGCTACAAAGTCTTCATCATCGACGAAGTTCACATGCTGTCGAAGAACGCGTTCAACGCGCTTCTGAAGACGCTCGAAGAGCCGCCTGAGCACGTCAAGTTCATCTTTGCGACGACCGAGATCCGCAAGGTTCCGGTGACGGTGCTGTCCCGCTGTCAGCGGTTCGATCTGCGGCGTGTCGATGTGCCGACATTGGCGCAGCACTTCGACCGGATCATCACGTCAGAAGGCGCGCAAGCCGAGCCGGAAGCGCTGGGATTGATCGCGCGAGCGGCCGAAGGGTCGGTGCGTGATGGTCTCTCGATTCTCGATCAAGGCATTGCGATGGGGTCGGGGACGGTGACGGCGGCGGATGTGCGCGCCATGCTCGGCTTGGCGGATCGCGGGCGCATTCTCGATCTTGCGGATCATGTGCTTGGCGGCCGCGCGAAGGAGGCCATCGAAGCGCTGGCGGCGCTGCATAAGGATGGCGCGGAAACGCGGCAAGTGCTGACCGATGTCAGCGAAGCGGTGCATCTCATCACGCGTGTGAAAGTGGCAGGCGCGGGGGCTGTCAGCGACGAGTTGGGACCGGATGAAAAGCGCCGTACAGTGGCGTTCGCCGAGCGTCTCTCGGTCGCGATCCTGTCGCGTGCGTGGCAGATGCTGCTCAAAGGTATTGAGGAAGTCGCGGCGGCGGGCAATCCGCTGGCGGCGGCCGAGATGGTGCTGATCCGGTTGAGCTATACCGCCGATCTGCCAACGCCGGACGAGCTTATCAAGTCGCTGGGCGGTGCGGGTGCATCTGATCGTGGCGGACCCGCTGTGGCGCCGCCTGCCGGGGGCGGTGGTGAGCGGCGCGCGCCCTTGAACGAAGTGGCGCGGCCGGCGCCACGCGCCGATGCGCCGCGGGGGCAACCGTCCATCGGCAGTGCAGCCTCAGCGGAGTGGTGTCAAAGCGCCACCGCCACCGTGGGAAGACGACGTGGCCGCTGACGTTGCCGCAGCGGCGCACGCTGCACAGGAGCCTCCTCCGGTGATGTCGGCGGATGACTACGGCGGCTTCTCGGAAAACGACATTGCCGCGATCGAGATCGACGAGGATCTTGCCGAAGTCGAGGCCGAGATCGGTCCGGCAGCTGGCTTGGTGCCGCAGTTCGCAACTGTGCGTTCGTTCGATGACGTGGTGGAGCTGGCGGGCGTCAAACGGGATGCCATGCTCAAGTTGCAACTCGAGGACAACATCAGTCTGGTGAAGTTCGACGCGGGGCAGGGAGCCATCGAAATTTTCCTGTTGCCGAAGGCGCCGAAAGAGATCGCCAATCACTTGCGTGAGAAGCTCAGCCTCTGGACCGGGCGTCGATGGATGGTGGCGCTGGCGCCGCGCATGGGCGACAAGCCGGTCGGTCAAGTGATGCGCGAACGGGCGGCGGCGGAACTCGAAGAGCTGAAACAGCATCCAGCGGTCGGCGAAGTGTTCAAAGCCTTTCCGCAGGCTAAAATCTCAAGCGTGCGGGCACTCCCGCGCGCGAAAAAAGACGATGCCGCGCGCGGCTGACGGCGCGGTCCATTCTCAAGAAGCGAGGACGACATGGCTGATTTCATGGGCATGATGAAAAAAGCACAAGAGATGCAGGCCAAGATGCAGCAGATGCAGGCCGATCTCGCGGCGCTGGAAGTCTCCGGCCAATCTGGCGGCGGGCTGGTGAAGGCGACACTCAGCGGCAAGGGCGACGTCAAGGCGCTCAAAATCGATCCGTCGCTGATGAAGCCGGACGAAGCCGAAATTGTCGAAGATCTGATCATCGCCGCCATCGCCGACGCCAAGGGCAAAGCCGAGGCGGAAATGCAGCGCAAGATGCAGGACGCGACGGCTGGCCTGCCTATCCCGCCAGGGATGAAGTTGTGGTGAGGACTGGCGCTGAGTGTGACCGTTCGGCCTGACGGCTGGCAAGGTTAGCAAGGATGCGCGAGCGCAAACGCAGGATTGGCCGTTCGACCGTGCGATAGATGACGTCGGCGACAACAAACGTGAGCCCGACGACCGCGATGCGCGTGCTGGCCGACATTGGCGCAATCTGGGTCGCAAAGATGTCGATGACAAGCAAGTGGCAGAGATAGGCGGCGTAGGTGCGGGTGCTGATGAAGCCTGACCAGGCGCGGACGGTCTTGGAAGTGACGTCGAGTGACCACAACGACGGCAGGATCAGTGCAACCACGAACGGTGTCAGCGACAAGTACGTGACATGCAGATGGAAATCCCGGGTTGCGGGATGCATGACCAGAAGCGTCGAGAGCAGCAGACCTGCGAGCCCAAGGATGGCGAGTTTGCCGTGATAGGGCCGTGTGTCGATGCCGCAACGATGGGTGGCGACGTAAGTCAGCACTCCGTAGAAGAACGTGTCGAAGCGGAAGATTACCGGCCGGCGGAATTGGATGTCGAAATCTGCGGCAGGGTTGATCGCATAGCGATGGGCGCGGAGCGTTATCACGGCGACAACGACTGCCGCCGCTGCTGCGAACAGCGTGTGATTGGCATTTTGGCGACGGGTGAGCCAGAGCAAGACTGGAAACGCGAGATAGAACCATTCCTCGATGGCCAAGGTCCAAGAGATGCTGAACCAGCCGAAATGGCTACCCTCGTTGCCGGTGAGATTTTGCGTGAAGGTGAGGAAGGGCCAGATGTCTGGCAGCACCACGCGTGAGGCGAACGGTGAGGTGGCCGCGTGAAAGAGCCACGGGTTGTAAGCGGCCCAAACAAAAACCGCCACGAACAGATAGTAGAGCGGCAATGTCCGTAACAGCCGGCTGACCCAGAAGCTCACGAGCGCGTGCGGGGTTTGGACGCCCTGAAACTGCTCGAAGGCAATCCGCGCGATGAGAAAGCCGCTGAGGACAAAGAAGATCTCGACACCAAGAAAGCCGAATTGTTCTGCGAGGGGAGAGGTCAGCCACGTGTGGTAGCCGATGACCATCAAGATGGCTGCAGAGCGGACAATGTCGAGGCCGACGTTGCGGCCTTCGGTGGCTACATGCCCTTGCGACTGCATATCACGTCCAGGAAGTTTTGAATTTTCGTCAGCGGAGGTGATCCTGCGCGAAATTGGTTGATGGCAGATAAACCGCCATGCCGCGGCAAGGGGGTGATGACAATGCCTGCCGTCGCGTGCGCGCAGCTGATCGCAGTGGCGCGTCGGACTTGCTGTGATGTTAGCGTTTGATTGCTAGGGCGATGGATTGCGCGAGGTCGTGGGCGCGCGTTTGATTGACGAGTTCTGCGGTCAATGGGAACTCTGCGCCGGCTTTGGTTTTTGCGATGACGCAGTAGGCCGCGCCTTCACGCGGCGAGAGGTCAAGAACTTTGATCGATGCGATATCGGAAATGGTGACGGAGTTCAGCAGCTTTTGCACGGGCCATGTCTGCACGGCGCTCAGCGTGTTGTTGCGATAGTCGACAGCAACCGTATAGGACGGGCGCACGGCGAGCCATACGGCGCATGCCATTAGCATGGGCACGATGAGAAACGGGATGAGATACTCGGAACCGTTTATCGATCCTGTGCGGGTCGCAAGGCTGATCAGGTAGGACAAGACGATAGCGCTGGTGACAGCGGCAAATCCCCAGGACGTCAAGGGATGCGTCCGGAAACGGGTTTCGGTGGCTTCGGCTGACATGATACGGAGCGGTCCCCAGCGTGTTCCTGCGGGACCACAACTACCCTTCGGATGCTTAAAACTGTCTCAACGTTTGAATAACGAAACCACGTTGTGTTTCGTAAACCTTACTCATTCGTTAAGAACGCCGGCGTTCGAATGTGGCGCGGCTGGCGGCTATGCGGCTTGCGGCGACTTGGCTGCGAGGCGAACGATGTCGGCCATGATGGCATTGAGGTCAAAGTCCTTGGGCGTGTAGACGGCGGCAACACCTGCGGCCTTGAGCAACTTTTCGTCTTCGGGCGGGATGATGCCGCCGACCACGAGCGGGATATCACCGATGCCTTCCTTGCGCATGCGTGCGAGCACGTCTTTGACCAGTGGCACGTGGCTGCCGGACAAGATCGAAAGGCCGACGACGTGGACGGCTTCATCGACAGCGGCGCGGGCGATCTGTTCTGGCGTCAAACGAATGCCTTCATAGACAACGTCCATGCCGCAGTCGCGGGCGCGGACGGCAATTTGTTCGGCGCCGTTGGAGTGGCCGTCGAGGCCGGGTTTGCCGACGAGGAATTTGACGCGGCGGCCAAGGGTTGCGGAGAGTTCTTCAACGCTGACGCGGACGGCGGCAATTTTGTCGTTGGTGGTTGCTGACGCCGACGATGATCCGCCGACGCCGGTTGGTGCACGGTATTCGCCGAAGACTTTGCGCAGCGTTGTACCCCACTCTCCGGTGGTGACACCGGACGTGGCGCAGTCGATCGAGGCGGGCATGACGTTCCGGCCTTCGCGCGCTGCGGCTTCGAGATCGGCGAGAGCTTTGGCTGCGGCCTTGGCGTCGCGCGCGGAGCGCCACGCCTTCAGCTTTTCGATCTGTTCGGCTTCGAGTTTGGGGTCGACGACTTCGATCGACGCGGTGCCACCGGCGAGCGGGGAGACTTCAGATTCTACGAAGCGGTTGACACCGACCACGGTCAGATCGCCGGATTCGATGCGGCGGAGGCGGTCGGTGTTGCTCTCGACCAAGCGGCGCTTCATGTAGTCGATGGCGGCGACGGCGCCGCCCATGCGATCGATGGTGGCCAAGCTCGGCTTTCGCTTCTTGCTTCAGGCTTTCGACCTTGCGTTCGATTTCCGGCGCGCCGTCGAAGATGTCGCCGTATTCAAGAAGGTCGGTCTCGTAGGCGAGGATTTGCTGCATGCGCAGTGACCACTGCTGATCCCACGGACGCGGCAGACCAAGTGCTTCATTCCAGGCGGGGAGCTGGACGGCGCGGGCGCGGGCGCGTTTCGACAAGGTCACGGCGAGCATTTCAAGTAGAATGCGCGTGACGTTGTTTTCCGGCTGGTTTTCGGTGAGGCCGAGCGAATTGACTTGGACGCCGTAGCGGAAGAGCAATTGCTTGGGATCGGTGACGCCGTAGCGTGTGCGGCCAATTTCTTCCCAGAGCTCGGTGAAGGCGCGCATCTTGCAGATTTCGGTGACGAAGCGCAGGCCGGCATTGACGAAGAACGAGATGCGGCCAAACACAGCGCCGAACGCAGCGTCTGTAACTTCGCCCGAGGCTTTGACGGTGTCGAGAACGGCGATGCCGGTTGCGAGCGCAAACGCAAGTTCCTGGACGGGCGTCGCACCGGCTTCTTGCAGATGGTAGCTGCAGACGTTGGTCGGGTTCCACTTCGGCACATCGGCGGTGCAGAAGGTGATCGTGTCTTTGATCAGACGGAGCGATGGGGCTGGCGGGAAGACGTAAGTGCCGCGGCTCAAATATTCTTTGATGATGTCGTTCTGAATGGTGCCGGTGAGCTTGGTGCGCGGCTGATTGGTGGCGTCGGCGGTGGCGACGTAGAGCGCCAAGAGCCAGCCGGCGGTGGCGTTGATGGTCATCGACGTATTCATGTCGGCGAGCGGAATGCCGTCGAGCAGCGTGCGCATATCTCCCAAATGGGAAACGGGGACGCCGACTTTACCGACTTCGCCGCGGGCGAGTTCGTGGTCGCTGTCGTAGCCGGTCTGCGTCGGCAGATCGAAGGCGATCGAGAGGCCGGTCTGCCCCTTTGCGAGGTTCTTGCGGTAGAGCTCGTTGGACTTGGCGGCGGTCGAGTGGCCGGCGTAGGTCCGGAACAACCAGGGTGCGTCGGGCTTCTTGGCTGCGGCCACGGCGGGCGCGGATGTGTCGGCTTGGGGTTTCTGAGACATGTGGCCCCTCTCGGTCGCGGTCAGGTGTCGGTGTTCTTCTTTAACCGGGGCTTGTGCGGCGCACAATTCGTCAGATGGCGAAATTTTGCGCTCGGTCAGAGATTTGGCCAACGCCAAGGGCCCCGAACCTTACGGCCGGGGCGCACACGGGCGGACTTTAATGGTGGTGCTGCAACGGGACGGCCGCGATCAGGCGTGCTGCGTTTTGTTGCCGTCCATGAGTTTAGCGAGGACTGCGGCCAATCCGATGCTGAGGATGGCGCCAACGGTGCCGGCTGCAACTACACCGAGCAGCCACTGGTCGACCTTGGTCTGGATGAACACCTCGTTGGCCACGAGGATGTAGTTTGCCAGCATCGAGACGCCCAACATTAGCGGCATCAGGATCACGATCAGGCCGGGGACCACGAGGTGCTTGCGGACCGACATGGAGGCGATGAACGCGATCATGATCAACACCGTGAAGGTGACGTTGTCGATGTCGCGGATTTTTTGAAGGTGCTCCAGAATCATTTCCATGCTCGGAAACCCTTTTAAATCAGTTGCTTGGTTGTGGCGCACCGGCCGGACGCGGCAATTTTCGCCTTGGCGCAAGCCTAACCTAAAGCGGTTAAGCGATATTTACCGCCTGACGGGACGCCGGGTGCACTGCAAACATTTGCCGCGTGCAGGCAGGTGATATTCTACTTTTTTGCAGTGCAAAAAATTTTGGGCAATGCGATAGTCACGGGGCTGTCATGCGCGAAGGACTGGCAAATGCCGGTTCCGCAGGCATTCGACGCAAAATTTCTTGCCAGTCGCACGGGGTGGAGACCAGCCATGGCCAATTCATCAGTTTCTCGCGCATCAGCGGTTTCAGCTGGCTCGGGCGTTAAGAAAGATCTTTACGAAATCGGCGAGATCCCGCCGCTCGGGCATGTTCCGAAGACGATGTACGCCTGGACGATCCGCGCCGATCGGCACGGGGAGCCCGACAAGGCGATGCAGGTCGAAGTGATTCCGACTTGGGAATTGGATAGCCACGACGTGCTCGTGCTCGTGATGGCGGCCGGCGTGAACTACAACGGCGTCTGGGCTGCGCTCGGCACGCCGATTTCGCCGATCAACGATGTGCACAAGAACCCCTACCACGTTGCGGGTTCTGATGCGTCGGGCATCGTGTGGGCGGTCGGCTCGAAGGTGAAGCGGTGGAAGGTCGGCGACGAAGTCGTCATTCACTGCAACCAAGACGATGGCGACGACGAAGAATGCAACGGCGGCGATCCGATGTTTTCGCCGAGCCAGCGCATCTGGGGTTATGAGACGCCGGATGGTTCGTTTGCGCAGTTCGCTCGCGTGCAGGACCGGCAGTTGCTGGAACGCCCGAAGCATCTGACCTGGGAAGAAAGCGCTTGCTACACGCTGGTGTTAGCGACCGCGTATCGCATGCTGTTCGGTCATCGTCCGCATGTGCTGCGTCCGGGGCACAATGTGCTCGTCTGGGGCGCCTCTGGAGGCCTCGGTTCGATGGCGACGCAGTTGATTGCGACGTCTGGTGCGAATGCGATCGGCGTGGTGTCGGAAGACGACAAGCGCGATTTCGTTTTGCAACTTGGCGCGAAGGGTACGATCAACCGCAAAGGCTTCAATTGCTGGGGGCAGATGCCGAAGGTCAACACGCCCGAGTATGTGGCGTGGATGAAGGAAGCGCGGAAGTTTGGCGGCGCGATCTGGGAAATTACCGGAAAGGGCAACAACGTCGACTTCGTGTTCGAGCATCCTGGCGAGAGCACTTTCCCTGTGTCGGTGCTGATTGTGAAGCGCGGCGGCATGGTTGTCATCTGCGCTGGCACGACGGGCTACAACCTGACGATGGATGCGCGGTATTTGTGGATGCATCAGAAGCGTGTGCAGGGTTCGCACTTCGCCAACTATCTGCAAGCAAGCCAGGCGAACAAGCTCGTCGTCGAGCGCCGTATCGATCCATGCATGAGCGAAGTGTTCTCGTGGGATCAAATTCCGAAAGCGCATATGCGGATGCTGAAGAACCAGCATAAGCCGGGCAACATGGCTGTTTTGGTTAGCGCGCAGACGACCGGGATGCGCTCGTTCGAGGACGTGCAGGAAGAAAGCGCGAAGCGGTTCGGGTGAAATTTGGCGTGTCGCGCTCGAGCGGCGCGCGAGGGGAACGACAAAACGCCGGAGCGATGCTCCGGCGTTTTTTTTGTGTTCGGAAGTTGCGAGGCGCCGATGAAGGGGGTTACTCGGCGGCGTCCATGGTGGCGCTGTCGTCGGAGCCTTCGTCGTAGGCGGCTTGGGTGCGGGCGGCAGCCGACTGCGATGGCGGCATGGTGACAATGCCGTCGAGCATGCCGAGGGCGTGCATATAAACTTCGAGCACGCTCTCTTCTTCCTGGCGCTCGACCTTGGATTTTTTGCGCAAGCGGATGATCTGGCGCATCACTTTGACGTCAAAGCCGGTGGATTTGGCTTCAAGATACTTGTCGCGAATGTCGCCGGAGAGCGCTTTTTTCTCTTCTTCGAGGCGCTCGATCTGTTCGATGAACTGGCGGAGCTGGTTTTGCGCGGCTTGCTGCAACGTGGACATGGCCCAAAATCCCGTACTTGGTGTGCAATGGAACTGGGTCGACGCTAGGCGGGGCGGGAGGGGAATCCAAGTTGCGGATGGGTTTGATCCAGAGGAATCGTGGATCTGTGGAGAGAGTGACGGTGCGTGCTTGCAAAAAAGCTTGAGCTTGGTGATTGCGCTCGCGCGTGATTTGGATGCTGCCCGATCAGGTGTTAGCGCGGCAATGCGAGGGGCGTGTTGAACCACCAGACCATCAGCGCAAAAAACACGATGGCGGCAAGCGCAAGCGAGAGCAGCAGAACCCAGAGGATACGGCCCGAGAGTGGTCCACCGTGGGCTGCGCGGTCTGAGGTGACGATGGGGCGTATGGCCTCGGGTGTGATTTTGTCATCTGGCGAGGGGCGGGGCATGGGAGCCTCCTGACATGCGGTGTTGTCGTTCTTTCTATGGTAACGCGAGCCATTGGGCTTCGTTCCGGAAGCAGCACAGGCGCGGTCGAATGAGGTCGCTACCGACACGCATTTTTAGTTGTTCGCATTTGACTTGCCGGGAGCGGTGCGCGTTGCGGACGGACAGCGCGTGCAAGGTGGGGCAATGAAAAAAGGCGACGCTTGGGGCGTCGCCTTTGGTTTGTGCGGGGCGAGTGGATTGTCGGGCGCTCAGCGCGCAACATCGACGCGAAATGCGATCTCGCCCGGTTTCGCATCCTGGCCGGATCGCGTGATGACATCGGCGCACTTGTAGGTTTGCGAGAAGCCCGTGATGGTGCACGTCGCCGGATCGACGACGAAATCGAGATCGCGCTTGCCGGGGACCTGGTTGATATCGAGCTGGCCATCGAACGTCGCCGGTCTCTTTTCGAACAACTCGAGCCGGACCGGAATCATGCCGTCTGCGGGCATCGTCACCCGCAAGCTCGGTTTAGGGGCAACGCGTGAGAGCGATGTGTCGCCGGCGATGGTGACGCGTGCGAAGAGGTCCTCGGGGCTTTTGGCTTCGATCGATCGAACCTCAAGGATCGTCACGGTGACATCGGCCTTGCGAACCGCTGCAGAGGGCTGGCTGGAGCCTTGGGCGAACGCATCTGACCAACCGAGCGCCACCCCTCCGACGACACCGGCGATGCCGACAATCGCCGAGGCGCGACCGATGGAAAATTTTGTCATGTGGTCCGTTCTCCCAATACGCTGAACATCAGTATTCGCATTAATGACTGGTAGTGAGCCCACCAACGGGCGTCAACGCCGACAGGTCGGACGGTCGTTGGTCCTTCTGTCTCGGACTAAAGTCCTAAAAATGTTGGACGATCTCGTTTGGTGGCGGAATGAAGATGCGCCGGTCGCTTTGGTCATCGGCAGACGGTAGGCAGGTTCGTTGGCATAAAAAAAGGCGACGCTTGGGGCGTCGCCTTTGTCGTCTGCGGAGCGTGATGCGCGCGCTTACTGCATATGCTGGCCGCCGTTGATGGCGATGTTGGCGCCGGTGAGGAAGGCGGCTTCTTCGGACGAGAGGTAAGCGACGAGGCCCGCGACTTCATCGGGCTTGCCGAGGCGGCCCATGGGGATCTGCGGGATGATCTTGGTGTCGAGCACGGTCTTGTCGATGGCCGTTACCATCTTGGTGCCGATGTAGCCCGGCGAGATGGTGTTGACGGTGACGCCGCGGCGCGCGACTTCGAGCGCGAGAGCCTTGGTGAAGCCATGCATACCGGCCTTGGCGGCGGAGTAGTTGGTCTGGCCGAAGGCGCCCTTCTGACCGTTGACGGAGGAGATGTTGATGACGCGGCCCCAGCCGCGATCGACCATGCCGTCCATGACCGGTTTGGTCATGTTGAAGACGCTGTCGAGGTTGGTGCTGATGACGGCGGACCAATCGACCTTGGTCATTTTCTTGAAGGTGGTGTCGCGCGTGATGCCGGCGTTGTTGACGAGCACGTCGATCGGGCCGACTTCGGCGACGATCTTGCCGATCTGTTTGGTGCAATCGTCGAGGTCGGTCACGTCAACCGGATAGGCTTTGAAATCAAAGCCTTCTTTTTTCATGTCGGCAAGCCACTGGGCCGAGGTCTTGTTCGATGGGGAGTAGGTTGTCACGACGACATGGCCCATCGCGGCCATCTTTTTGCAAATCGCTTCGCCTAGGCCACCCATTCCGCCCGTGACGAGGACGACGCGCTTCTTATCCGTCATATTCCGCTCCCTTAACTGCTCTGCTTGTTGGATCTGTTCGCATACAAACGCGTCCGCGCATTCGTTGACGCGCAGACGCACTCTTTTTTCAGCGTTGCCCGAGGGCCACATAAATGCAAGGGGCGGGCGTGAAAAATCGCTCCCGCCCTTTGTCTTACGTCTTCAGTTGCGAGCGGCTCTAAGGCAGAGTTCAGCGCAAAGATGAACTATCCTGCACTGCAGGATAGCGCAGGCTCACGCCTAGATTACGGTGTGCCGTTGCGGCCGTGCGTTTTGAAGGCGGGGCGGGTGGCGAGGCGGTCGTAGTAAGCGGCGACCGCGGGCAGCTTTGGTTTATCAAAGTCGATCATCGACCAGCGATTGACGATCAGACCCGCGGGGATGTCGGCAACGGTAAAGGCGTTGCCCATTAGGTAAGGGCCATGCTTGGTCAGATGTTGCTCAAGCCGCTGCATCTGGCCGTTCCATTCCGACGCGGCGGCGGCAATGACCTTGGGGTCGGCATAGACTGGGTTTTTAACAACGAGGCCCATGAAAACGGGGCGCACGCCGAGGTAAAGATCGGTGGCGGCCCAGTCCATCCAGGCTTCGCAGGTGGCGCGCTCCTTGAGGCCGGCCGGGTAGAGGTCGATGCGGTTGTGTTTGGATGCGAGGTAGCGGACGATGGCCTGGCTTTCGCGCAGGACAAAGCCGTCATCATCAATGACAGGGACGACGCCAAACTCGCTCAGCGCGCGGAATTCCGCTTCGTCGGTCGGGCGATAGCCGCGTCCCCAGTCTTCACGCGTGTAGGTCTCTCCGACCTCGTCGATCATCCACAAGGCTTTGCGAACGTTGATTGAATTGGCGCGGCCGTAAACCTTGATCATGACGTCCCGTTTCCTCGTTATTTGTGAGCACATGTGTGCTCTTTTCTGCGCCAAAACTAGCATGGTTTTTCGCAATTGCGAGGCGGCTTCGCGCGCAAACGGCGCAGAGCTACTCGCGCCCAGCGGCTGATCCGTGTTAGGGGTGGAGGCTTGCCGGCGCTATTCTTTGCGCCGCCGTTTTTGACCCGATGCACGGACGCCATGATCGATCACACAGCAAAGAAAGCCGCTCTCGATTATCACGAAGCGGATCCGCCGGGCAAAATCTCGATCCGTCCCACCAAGCCGGTCATCAATCAGGCCGATCTCGGGCTCGCGTATTCTCCCGGTGTGGCCTACGCCTGCACGGCGATTGCCGAAGACCCCACGATGGTGTCGCGATTGACGGCGCGCGGCAATCTTGTCGCGGTCATCACCAACGGCACGGCGGTGTTGGGTCTCGGAAATATCGGACCGCTGGCGTCGAAGCCGGTGATGGAAGGCAAGGCGGTTCTGTTCAAGAAATTCGCCGGTATTGATTGTTTCGATATCGAAGTGGCCGAGAACAACGTGCAGCCCTTCGTGGAAGCGGTCGCGCGGCTCGAGCCGACGTTCGGCGGCATCAATCTCGAAGACATCAAGGCGCCGGAGTGCTTCGAAATCGAGGCGCAACTCAAGGCGCGGATGAATATTCCGGTGTTCCACGACGACCAGCATGGCACGGCCATCGTGGTTGCGGCGGGTATTCTCAACGGCCTCAAGGTGGTGGGCAAGAAACTCGAAGACGTGCGGTTGGTGACGTCGGGCGCGGGCGCGGCGGCGCTGGCGTGTCTCAACCTGCTGGTCAGCCTCGGGCTGCGCCGCGACAACATCACGGTCACAGACATCAAGGGCGTGGTCTACAAGGGCCGCAAGGAATTGATGGATCCCTATAAGGAGCCGTTTGCGCAAGCGACCAACGCGCGCACGCTCGCCGACGTGATGCCGGGGGCTGACGTGTTCCTCGGGTTGTCGGCCGGGAATATCGTGTCGAAAGAGATGGTGGCGAGCATGGGGCCGAAGCCTCTGGTGTTCGCGCTCGCCAATCCCTCGCCGGAAATTTTGCCGGAAGATGTGAAGGCGGTGCGGTCTGACGCCATTATCGCGTCGGGGCGCACGGACTATCCGAACCAGATCAACAACGTGTTGTGCTTCCCCTTTATTTTCCGTGGCGCGCTGGATGTCGGCGCGACGACGATCAATGAGGAAATGAAGAAGGCAGCGGTCATTGCGCTGGCGGCGTTGGCGGAGCAGGAAGCTTCCGACGTGGTGACGTCAGCGTATGGAGCCGACACCTTCGTGTTTGGGGCAGATTACATTCTGCCGAAACCGTTCGATCCGCGCCTCATTCTCGAGATCGCACCGGCGGTGGCGGAAGCGGCGATGCGGACCGGCGTCGCTGTGCGGCCGATTACCGATTTCGATGCCTACCGTCAGAAGCTTAGCTCCTTCGTTTATCGTTCAGGCTTCCTGATGAAGCCGGTGTTCGACGCCGCGCGCCGCGCGCCGAAGCGTTTGATTTTTGCCGAGGGTGCGCATCCCTACGTGTTGCAGGCCGCAGCGCAGGCCATTCAAACGGGTATCGCGCGGCCGATCCTGATTGGGCACACCGAGGACATCAAACGCAGCCTCAATCATCTCGGCATCCGTCTCAAGATCGGCGAAGAGTTCGATATCGTCGATCCGAAAACCGATCCGCGCATGAACGATCTCGGCGAAGAATATATGCGGCTGGTGGAGCGCCGTGGCGTGTCGCCGATGCAGGCGCAGCGCACGGCGCGGACGTCGAATACGCCGCTTGGCGCGTTGCTGCTCCGGCGCGGCGATGGTGACGCGCTGATCTGCGGGCCGATTGGACGGTTTCAGCGGCATCTGCAGCACATCGATCAGATCATCGGCAAAGGGCCGGGCGTGAAGGACTACGCCACGCTCTCGGCGCTGATCATGAACACGGGTCCGTTGTTCTTGGCCGATACCTATGTGAGCTACGACCCAACGGCGGAGCAACTGGCCGAGATGACGATGATGGCGGCGGAAGAAGTGCGCCGTTTTGGTATCGAGCCGAAAGTGGCGTTTGTTTCGCATTCGAACTTCGGGTCGGCGGATACGCCGTCGTCGGTGAAGATGCGGCAGGCGCTGGCGTTGCTCAAAGGCTGGGCGCACGACCTCGAAGCGGAAGGCGAAATGCATGCCGACGCGGCGCTGTCGCCGTTCATTCGCGAGGAAATTTTCCCGAATTCGCGGCTCAAAGGCGCGGCCAATTTGCTGGTCATGCCAGGGCTCGACGCGGCTAACATCGCCTTCAATCTGCTCAAGGCCGTTTCGAATGGGGTTGCGGTCAGCCCGATCCTGCTCGGTGTGGCCAAGCCGGTGCACATCGTGACGCCGTCGGTCACGGTACGCGGGTTGTTGAACATTTCGGCGCTGGCGGTGGTCGATTGTGCGCGGAGCTCTGCGGCGGCCTTGCGGTAAGGGCGGCTGCGATCGTCGCGACCGGTAAAAATTTCGTCGAATGCCGATAAAATTGCGCTCGACTTCGATACGAAGCCGTTAGGCCGTTGCGCTTTAGCCAAAGTGTTTTGTGTCGTTTTGCTGCATCCGTTACGGGCTGTGGGGGGATGGGGTCTCCACAGTTCTAAATTCGGGGCAAACCATGACGGACGCCGAGCACGAAGATGTGCTTCTGGATGCTTTGCGGCGGGCATTTGCGAACAATTGCACGACGCCGTGCAGTGCGCATGGCGACCGGCCGGCTGGGGTGCTGGTACTTTGGGAGGGCCATTTGCGCGGAATTTGGTTCCGGCGAGACGGCGCATTCCACTTTATTCCCGGCGGGTACTCGCATTCCACGCATTCGACGCCGGCGATTGCCGACGCGGTGACGTTCACACTCTCTCACGTTTGCCGCGCGCACTGATCCCGGATTGGGCTGTGGACGACCCTTTAACGCCGATCATTATTCTGCCAGATAGAGCCCGCTCAGTGATGCGCTGATTGGCTCGAGGTGACGACCGGTGAAGTTCAAGAACATGCGGATCAGCCGGCGCGGTGTGCTCGGCGGCTTGAGTGCTGCGGGTGGGGTGACGTGGGCGCAAGCGGTGTTGGCGCAGCGCGTCGCTTCGGCGGCGCCGGTCGTGGCTTCGCCGCCGTCTGTCGAAGCGATCGCGGTGACAGCCAAGCGTCTCCGGTCGTTCTCGCGCGTGTCAGCAAGCTCTGCGGCCGGGTCTCTGACGTTTCTCGGTGGCCTGGTGCTCACGTCACAGTCACCACATTTTGGCGGATTTTCTGGTCTGGTCATAGAGCCGGATGGCCGCGGATTTCTTGCCGTTTCCGACGAAGGCTATTGGCTTTCTGGGTTTCTGACGTACGACGCCGAGGGCGTCTCGGGCATGGAGACAACGCTGCTCGGGCCTATCGTGGCGATGACGGGGAAGACGCTCTGGCGCAAGCGGGACCAGGATTGCGAGGCGGTCGCGCTTTTGGAGGGAACGCTGACGCGGGGCACGTTGCTGATGGCGTTTGAGCGCAATCAGCGGATCGGGCGTTTTCCGGTTGTGAACCGGCAGGTCGGCGTGCCGACGGGCTATCTGAAGATGCCGGCGGAGGCGCGGCGCATGGGCACCAATCGCGGGCTCGAAGCAATGACCGTTTTGGCTGGAGGGCCGTTCAAAGGTTCGGTGCTTGCGATTTCGGAGCGGTTTTCAGACCCGACGGGTAATCACACCGGCTGGATTTGGATTGCTGGCGAGCCGCAGAAGTTCAACCTCGACGACAAGAACGGCTTCGAGATCACCGATGTTTCGTCACTGCCGGATGGGTCGCTGCTTATTTTGGAGCGGCGTTTCCGGTGGACCGAGGGGGTGAAAATGCAGATCCGGCGGATTCCGGCTCACGAGGTGAAGCCGGGCGGGCGGCTGGTGGGGACGTTGCTGCTTGAAGCGGGCATGTCGTCTGAGATCGACAATATGGAAGCGCTTGCTTGGCACATGGGCGCCTAAGGGCGAAACGATCGTGACGGTCATGTCGGACGACAACTTCAACGCGCTGCTGCAGCGGACGTTGCTGTTGCAGTTCAAGCTGGGATGATGCCGGCGGCCAGCGCTCAATTGCGGTTGGACACATGCAAACGAGGCGCCCGGGGGAAGGGCGCCTCGTTCTATTTTCAAAGCTTTAAACGTCTCGCCAGCTTACCAGCGGCCGACGCGGGTGCCGAACTCGCGGCTGATCTGGCGCTCGAGATCGTCGGTCAAAACGCCGCCGTGCTCGTTGATGAAGCGGGCGACGTCGAACTCATTCTCGGCTTGGCGCTTCTGAGCGGCGCGGAGTGCGAAACGCTTGAACAGACCTTTGATGCCGCCGACGACTGGCGCCATGCTGGGCTTGCCGGCAACTGCCGTGCTGTCGAACGAAACGTCATCGAATGCGATATATTTGGCCATCTGACTGGCTCCTTTGTGACGCGGCGAGAACCGTTGCCGGATCCGCGCGTTAGCTACGATCATCTCAACCTGCGTGGCCCGGCTGCTCTTGCCGGGTGCGACCGTCTTCGACACTGGTTTGAACCAGGGGCCGAAGCCGGGTGTGCCAGCGTTGTGCTGTGCAGCATGGAAATTAAGATCTATCGCAGTTGCGAACAACGGCCATCTCGTCGTTTCAGCTATGCACCAAATGTCGATCAAGTCTAAAAATTCTATTTATATCAATTAGATGAATGCTTATTTATCTATGCATCAATTGCCTCATTCTGCCGTTTTGTTAGGCGGTGACCGCATTGCAAACGCAACCACCCGCCGCAGCAGGGCTGCGACGGGTGGCTGTGCGATTGCCTGTCGGCAAATGAAATCGGCTCAGGTCAGGCGGCTTTCGCGGCCTTGGCCAGCTCGCGCTTCAGCGTTTGGAGCTGCGGCGAGAGGTCCTCAGCGCGGGCTTTGGTCAGATAAGCGTCGAGGCCGCCGTTATGTTCGACCGACTTCAGGCCGTTGGCCGAAACGCGGAGGCGGACCTTTTTGCCGAGCTTGTCGCTCATCAGCGTGACGTTGACGAGGTTCGGACGGAAGACGCGGCGCTTGGCGTTTTCAGCGTGAGAGCGCGTGTTGCCCGAGAGCGGGCCTTTACCGGTCAATTCGCAACGGCGGGTCATCGTCAGTCTCCTGGTGGCCCGCAGGGCGAGCGTAAGTCTAAGATGTTGCAAGTCTTTTTGGGTGGACGCGAGCGGCTCCGGCCGGATGGCGGGCGTTCGCGGTCGTCGGACCGGCGAAAGACTTGGTGAATTCATGGGAAACCGCCGGACGCGAGCCCGGCAGCAGCGCGTTGTCTCTACGGGATAGGCGCGTGGGCGTCAAGGGTGGGCAAGGGCTGCAATTACGCTCTCGGCTTTGTTGGCGAGATGGGTGCGCAAAATGGGGCCGATGGCCTTGGCGTCACGGGCGCGGAGGGCCTGCATCATGGCTTCATGGTCGCTGACGGCTTGGTCCCAGGCGGTGGTTGGCTGCTGGGCGACAAAGCGGACGGCGTGAATACGGATCATGAGTTGATCATAGAGCTGGCGGAGGCTGGCGTTGGCGGCAATGCGAAAGATGGTTTCGTGGAAGGTGCGATTGGCCTTGGAGTAGCCGATCCAGTCATTGGCTTTGCGCGTCGCGAGGATGGTGGCGTGCAAGGCTTCGAGGCTGGCGAGATCGAGGTCCGAGAGGCGCGCGGCAGCGAGCTCGCCGGCGAAGGCTTCGAGCGCGCCCATGATGGGGAAGAGTTCGGCGATTTCGGCGGCCGTGATGGAGGCGATGCGTGCGCCGCGGTTGGGTGTGAGAGTGACGAGGCCTTCGGCGGCGAGCATCTTGATGGCTTCGCGCAGCGGCGTGCGTGAGACGCCGAAGCGCGCGCAGAGCTCGGCTTCGGCGATTTTCTCGTCGGCTTTCAAATCGCCCGCGATGATCAAGTCGCGCACGCGGTCGGCGAGTTCATCGGCCAGAATGCGGCGGGTGATGGTGGCGGTCATTTTGTCCTCACGCGCCGTGTCCGGTTTGCGCATGCGTTCCAGACAGTCCGGCTACGACCGACCGAGGTTCGATTGTGAGCCGGCCAATTGTCATGCGGATGGCTTGGGTGCGGTTTCGCTGAGGTACGACATGGCGGCGCTGACGCCGTTCGCCGTGTGGGGGACGCCCGCGAGTTTCAGGCCCATTTCGCAGCCTGCAAGAGCGCCCAGCAACGTGAGGTCGTTGATGTCGCCCAAGTGGCCGATGCGGAAGGCTTTGCCGGCGATTTTCGAAAGGCCGGTGCCGAGCGACATATCGAAGTTTTCCAGCACGATTTTGCGATAGCGATCGGCGTTGTGGCCTTCGGGGAGAAGGACGGTCGTCAGCACTGGCGAGTGATAGCGGTCGTTGTTGCAGAGTGTTTCCAGGCCCCAAGCGCGGACGGCGCGGCGGGTGGCTTCGGCATGCCGGTTGTGGCGCGCGAACACGTTGTCGAGGCCTTCCTCGTGCAGCATGTCGATGGCTTCGGCGAGGCCGTAGAGGATGGTGGTGGCGGGCGTGTAGTGGAAGAAGCCGTTCTTGTTGTGCGGCAACATTTCGTCCCACGACCAGAACAGCTTCGGCGTCTTTGACTGCTTGGAGGCGGCGATGGCCTTGTCGGAAACGGCGTTGAAGGAAATGCCGGGTGGCAGCATCAAGCCTTTCTGCGAACCGGAGACCGAGACGTCGATGCCCCACTCGTCGTGGCGATAGTCAGCGGAGCCGAGGCCAGAGATGGTGTCGACCATGAGCAATGCCGGATGGCCAGCGGCGTCGATGGCTTTGCGCACTTCGTCGATGCGGGAGGTCGAGCCGGTCGAGGTTTCGTTGTGCACGACGCAGACGGCTTTGATGCTGTGGGATTTGTCGTCGCGCAGGCGGGCTTCGATTTTGTTCGCGTCGACGCCGGAGCGCCAATCCGACGTGATAAACTCGGCTTTGAGGCCGAGCTTTTCCGCCATCTGCTTCCACAACGTGGCGAAGTGGCCGGTCTCGTACATCAGGACGTGGTCGCCGGGCGAGAGCACGTTGGCGAGAGCGGCTTCCCAGGCGCCGGTGCCGGAGGCTGGGTAAATGACGACCGGGTTCTTGGTCTTGAAGATGGTTTTGATGCCGTCGAGTACGCGGTGGCCCAAGCGCTGGAATTCGGGGCCGCGATGGTCGAGAACAGGGGCGGACATGGCGCGGACGATGCGATCCGGCACGGGCGAGGGGCCCGGGATCTGCAGGAAGTGACGGCCGGCGGTGCGGGTCGGTGTGTTGGCGGACATAAAATTGTTGCTCCCATGTTGCGGGATCGGCCCCGCTTGCGCATTTTTGAATTTTGAATACAAAATGCAGATTGAAGGTGGTGGCGTCAAGTAGGTGTCGCGCGTGATGCCTGGGCCATGTGTGGGCTCGGGATCGGCAGCGAATTTTCGGGTGGTTTCGGTTAATGCACGCCAAGGTGGCTGGCGTGCGATTTTAGAGCATTTTGGTTGTGATGGCAGGGTGATGGGTATGGGACTGGTAAACGACGCTCAGAAGGCGCTCCAGGGCTCGGCGGCTGCACTTCTCGGCGGGGGGCGGACGGCGCGTGCCGAGGTCCCTGTGTTCGAGCGGGAGCTGCGCGGGGCGGTGGAAGGTGCTGGCGGGGCGGTATTTACCGATCTGCCGGCGCGCGGGCGGTATGCGACTGACGCGTCGATGTACCAGATGATGCCGGCGGCGGTGGCGGTGCCGGCAACGATGGCGGCGGCACGGGCTGCCTACGATGTGGCGCGGGCACACAAGGTGCCGGTGACGGCGCGCGGCGGCGGCACGTCGCAGTGCGGGCAGACGATCAATACGGGGCTGATCGTTGATTGCTCGAAACATCTCGATGCGGTGCTCGATCTCGATGTGAAGAATGCGCGCTGCGTGGTGGAGCCCGGGCTCGTGCTCGATGAGCTCAACCGGCGTTTGAAGAAGGACGGGTTGTGGTTTCCGGTCGATGTCTCGACGGCGTCGCGGGCGACGATCGGCGGCATGACGGCGAACAATTCGTGTGGTGGACGGTCGCTGCGGTACGGAACGATGCGCGACAACGTGCTGTCGATCGATGCGACGCTGGCCGATGGGCGTGACGCGCATTTCGGATTGATAACGCCGGATTTATCCGACGTCGCGGACGGCGCGCCGCACCAGGCACTCTTGCGCGACATGCTAGCGCTCGGTCAACGCGAGGCCGATGAAATCGCGGCGCGGTTCCCCAAGGTGCAGCGGCGTGTCGGCGGTTATAATATCGACGCCTTTACACCTGGAAAAAATCAGATCAACGCGGCGCACTTGTTGGTCGGCTCGGAAGGTACGCTGGCGTTTAGCCGGGCGATTGAATTGAAGTTGTGGCCGATCATTGGCGCTAAGGCGCTGGGTGTCTGCCATTTTGGCTCGTTTCATGAGGCGATGGATGCGGCGCAGCACATCGTCAAGCTGAAGCCGATTGCGGTGGAACTCGTCGACAGTACGCTGTTGGATTTGGCGCGCGAGATCGCGATGTTCCGGCCGACACTGGATGCGTTCGTGAAGGGGACGCCTGCCGCGTTGCTGCTGGTTGAATTTGCTGAAGACGATGCGGAAAACGCACGCCGGCTGAAACAGCTTGCCGAGGTGATGGGAGATCTTGGGTTCGGTTGGGACAAGAGCGGTGCGCGCTGGGGCGGCGTGGTCGAAGTTTTTGACGCGAAGCTGCAGGCGGGGATCGCCAATGTGCGCACCAGCGGTCTCAACATCATGATGTCGATGAAGGATGCGCGGAAGCCGGTGTCGTTTGTCGAAGACTGCGCCGTGCCGTTGCCGCATCTGGCGGAGTACACCGCGAAGCTGACGGCGGTTTTTGAAAAGCATGGCACGCGCGGCACGTGGTATGCGCATGCGTCAGAGGGCTGTTTGCATGTGCGGCCGGTGCTCAATCTCAAGCTCGACACTGATTTGAATGCGATGCGCAGCATTGCGGAAGAAGCGTTTGCACTGGTGCGCGCGTACAAAGGTTCGCACTCGGGCGAGCATGGCGATGGGATCGTGCGCAGTGAATTTCATGCGCCGATGTTTGGGGCGCGGCTGGTTTCGGCATTCGAGGAGGTCAAGGACCGCTTTGATCCGGAGGGACTGCTCAATCCAGGCAAGATCGTGCGTGCGCCCAAGTTCGACGACCGCGCGTTGTTGCGTTACAGCGGCGGTTATGGCGATGCGACGGTGGCACCGGCCTTTCATTGGCCGGGCTATCCGGGGGCGGCTGGCGGCCTGCAGGCGGCGGTCGAGATGTGTAACAACAACGGTGCCTGCCGAGCCTTACAGGGCGGCGCGATGTGTCCGAGTTACCGGGCGACGCGCGACGAGCGGCATGTGACGCGCGGACGGGCAAATACGTTGCGGCTTGCGCTCTCGGGGCAGCTTGGAAAAGACGGTCTCGATAGTCCCGCGGTCAAAGAGGCGCTCGAACTTTGCGTGTCGTGCAAGGCGTGTAAGCGCGAGTGTCCGACGGGTGTCGATATGGCGCGGTTGAAGATCGAAGCGCTGGCGGCACGGCGTGTCACGCAAGGGCTCAGTCTGCGCGACCGGTTGATCGCCTACATGCCGCGCTATGCGCGGCCTGCGGGGCGGATCGCGTGGCTGCTCAATCTACGCGACCAAGTGCCGGGACTGGCGCTGGTTTCGGAAAAGCTGATGGGCCTCAGTCAAACACGGACGCTGCCGAAATGGCGGCGCGACGTGTTCGACCCGGTCGAAATGGCATCAGGCCCCAAGGGCGGGCGCGAAGTCGTGCTGTTTGCTGACACGTTCAATCGTGCGTTCGAGCGCGAGAAGCTGGATGCGGCGCTCAAGGTTCTGCATGCGGCGGGGTGCAGGGTGCATGTGGCGGCCCCGGTCGATGGTGACCGGCGGGCGCTGTGCTGCGGGCGGACGTTTCTGGCGGTCGGCGCGATGAAAGAGGCGCGCGACGAAGCGGAGCGGTCACTGGCGGCACTGGCGCCGTTTGCGAAGCGGGGCGTGCCGATCGTTGGGCTCGAGCCAAGTTGTGTGTTCTCGTTCCGGGATGAGATCCCAGGCTTGATCATCTCAGACGATGCGCGGGCGGTGGCGAAGCAATTCAAGCTCATCGAAGAGTTTCTGGCGACCGACGGGCAGGTTGCGGCGGCGTTGAAAGCGAAACTGCGCCCGTCGGCCCGCAAAGCCTATCTCCACGGGCACTGCCATCAGAAGGCGTTTGGTGCGATGGGGGCGGTGGAAGCCGCGTTGAAGCTGGTGCCGGGGCAAAACGTCGAGGTGATCGAGAGCAGTTGTTGCGGCATGGCTGGCGCGTTTGGCTATCAGGCGGAGACGGCGGAAGCGTCGCGTGCGATGGCGGAGCTGTCGTTGATCCCGGCTGTGAAAAAGGCTGAACGCGAGGCGTGGATCGTTGCGGATGGGACGAGTTGCCGGCATCAGATCACAGATCTCGCTGACCGCGACGCTGTGCATGTGGTCGAGGTGCTGGCGGATGCGCTCAGCTGATCGCTGTGGTCAAACTTGCGTTGGTTCTTACTGCTTGGCGATTTCGATCTGCGGGCTGATGTGCTTGCGGACATGCGCTTCGAACAACCGGGCAGTCAGCACGGTCGCTTTGCTGACGCCATAAAATGTGGCGTCGTCGCGCAGGTCTTCGTCAGCGCCCTTGCGCAGGAACGGCGCGGTCGTTTTGTAGACGACTTCGTCGATCGGCAGCCGCGCATTTGGCGGCAGCGACAGGAGTGACGCGATATACATTTCGATGAAGGCATTGTTGATGGCTTGGCGGCCGGTCGATCGCGTCGCGACGAACGAACGGTGGCCATATGTTGCAATCATCTCGCGGATTGACGCATCGCCGCCGCAGGTGCCGACGAGGACGACGGATACGTCTTTGACGCGGGCGCCGAGAATTTGTTTCGAGTTGTCTTGCAGTGGCTTGACGATCGACGTGTGACCTCGGCCGAGGACGGTCTCGACGCGTAGTCCCCGCAGAGCGGTGGCGATATCGTCGATCCCGCGCCGCACGCCAACGGCTGTCGGCTTGTTGGCGTAGATTTCGATGGTACGGTCGCGCGCGGTGATGCGGTAGAGCGTGTAATTGCGGTGTTCGCGTAGAGACGCGCCGCGCGATTTCATCAGATTGCGGAAGCTGGCGTAGGTCGCGGTCGCGTCGACATCCTGATCGAGGCGCATGAACATGCGATGGACCAGTTGGCGTTTGCCGCTATCGCTGAAGAGCCGGTCAAACGGGATGCGGATCATCGTATCGTCGAGAGGAAAATCCCTGTCGATGCTTTTGTCGCGGCGATCGTCGCTGATCGTTTGGTAGACAGAAAGCATGCTGCCGTAAACGCTGCGAGCGCGTGCGTCGGTTTCGGCGGCGTAGCGGGCGTAAAGTTTGTCGAGCAAAAGCCGTTTGAACGTCTGGACCGATGATGTTGTGGCAGACGCGGTCAAGATATCCATGACAACGGTGCTGTTGCGTTCGAATGCGGTGATGTCACCCAATGATGCCAGGGCATTGTTGATGAAGCGCTCCCGGTCACGCACAGTTTCGAGGACGGGCTCCAGCAAGCCGAACGAGGACACGACTCTGAGATGGACCATGCCGCGGCTGGCGGTCTCACGCAGTGCGGTGTCGCCGAAACGTGCGGGTGCGGCTTGCTGGATGAAGGCCTCGAAGGAGCCGGCGGCCTTGATGCCGCGCATAATATGCGCATGCAGGTGGTCGCGGTAGCTGGATGTGCCCATCCGATAGAGCTCCATTTCGCCACCAACGACGATGTTGAAGATTTCGGTGGGGCCGAGGCCGCTCAGCATGGTCTCGCGATATTTGGTGTCGAAGTCGTGGAGCGCGTTGAAGATGGTCGCGAACGTTTCGCCGGCGGCGTCAAGTCCCTGCAGAGACTGTGGAGCTTTCGGAGCACCGGGGACGAGGTGCGCGCTTTTCCATTTCAGCATCGCGTCGAAGGCGGTGTTTTCCCATGACACGGGTTTGCCCCGGCCGCGCTCGCGCTCCATGCGGCGAGCCAATGCTGCGGGATTGAGTTCGCTCAAACGTGCCACGCTTTCAGTGAGCGATGCGCCGAAGACCTTGGTTGTGGCGAGCATGTCGACCATTTCGTCGCCGGAGGACTCAGTCTCCGCGATCTCGGTCAGATGCGGGCGCAGGGCAGCGCGATGACGTTCGAAGTGCGTAAGGAGCGAGCGCTGACGCTCTGGAGAGCCTTTGTCTGCGGGGAGTTCTTTGGCGAGGCCGGCCAACTCATTCCACATAGCCTCGCGCGCCTTTGGTGTCTTGGTAGCGCCGACGGCCGCGGTGATGACCGGGAGCGTGAGAAGATCTGAGTTGTCGTCGTCGGCGAGGAAGTCCCAAACGGTCTCGGCTTGGGCCGTCGTCAGGGGCGCGCGGGATAATGTGGCGGCTACAGACGTCTCTGAGAAATTTTCTACGGCCGAGGACGTGCGCTGACGTTTGGCGATGATCTGGCCATTAGCGCCAGTCAGCGTGAACGATCCGTATTTCAAAGTATTGAGAATGGCGTCGACATCGGCCTTAGTCACGGAATGATCCGTGACGGCTGCGGCGGGTTGTGCGCGGGTCGCTGTGGGGGAGATCCCGAATGCCAAGACAGTGCCAAGCAACAAGAGCGCACTGTTGATGCGCCGCGCGTTGGCAAGGCCAGTGCCGATGGGTCGTGTGGCGGGGTTGGAATCGCCGCGCGCATGCTGCCCGTACCCAGGATTGGACACGCCAACGGACGAACCTTCGAGAGGGCCGCCACTACCGCAAACTTTCACTGAACCCTCATCCCTCAATACGTGCGCAGGCTCGTGTGATCTGGCGGCTTTTTTGAGAATTTGGTCGCATGGAGCATCCGGGTGGCTCAATCCGTAGTATTACCGAGGCTGCGCTTTGCGGTGGACGGACTGTCATGCCGCTGCGTAACCGGGCAAGAATGATAGGGCTTCGGCGGGCGACGGTCTTTTGAGGTGCGGGATTTGAGCGTGGTTTCGCGACGGTGTGTGGTTGCAGGCATGGCTGCCGTCCTTGGTGGGGCAGCTGCACCGGGGGCAGGCGCGCAAACGGTGGCGCGGCCGGCTGGCGGTACTGCGCAGCGGCGGGCGCTTTTGAAAGGCGTGAAGAGTTGGGGGTATCAGCTCAGACGCATCGATTTCGATCACGTCGCGGCCTCGTCGCACGATCTGGTGGTGATCGATTTCGGACTGAGCAAAAACCAGCGGTTCGTGCGGGCGTTTTCAGCGGATGAGATTACGCGCGCCAAGATTAAGCCGGACGGGTCGCGGCGGATCGTGCTCGCTTATCTTTCGATCGGTGAGGCAGAGCGTTACCGGCCGTATTGGAGGCCGGAGTGGGAGGATCCGACTACGGCACCCGCATGGCTTGGGCCAATGAACCCGCAATGGGTGGGGAATTATCCCGTGCGGTTTTGGGAACCGGCCTGGCAAGCGCTAATCGCGGGCGATGCGGCGAGTTATCTCGCGCAGATCCGTGCGCAAGGATTCGATGGTATTTATCTCGACCGCGCCGATGTGTTTCAGGAATGGCAGCGCGAGCGGCCGAAGGCCGAGGCGGATATGGTGGAGTTTATTGCGCGCCTTGCGGCTGTGGCGCGTGACGGCCGGCCGGAGTTTTTGGTGGTGCTGCAAAATGCGGAAGAGCTCTTGCGGCATCGCGCAGTGATGGATGCCATCGATGGGATTGCCAAAGAAGATCTGTGGTTCGGGCTCGATCACACGGAGGCTGACAATCGCGCGTCGGATGTGTCGGCGTCCCTCAGACATCTGAGGGCAGCGCGGCGCGCGCAAAAGTCCGTGCTGGTGATCGAATATGTGTCGGCGCTCGAGAAGATTGCGGCGCTGGAAGCCCGCGCGGTGCGGGAAGGTTTTCTGCCGCATGTTTCTGACCGGACATTGTGGCGGTTGATCGAGCCGCCACTGAAGACCTTCAAGCCAGCAGATGTGCCGCCTCCGCCGCCATGAATGGAGCACTTGCCTCGGCAACTCTTCCTGAGCCCGCCACTTCACTGGCGCTGAATGCTCGTTGGGGCGTCTCAATGCGCCGCTTTTGGACGCGTCGGCAACCATCGAACCGTAGGTGATCGGTGGTCTGACTTATGGTGAGCCGAGCTGCGGCTTTCGTGTCACAGAGTTGTTGCAACCCGTCATGGTGTTGCTGGGCGAACTTGTTCGGCAACAGGATTGATCACCGTTCGCTAACAGCGTGCATTTTGGGCGGCGATCCGGAAAATTAAGATCCGGCATAGGGTTGGCGGGTGGTCATGCACAGGTTACTCCGGGTGGACCACAGCCATCTACATGTAGTGGTGGGTTGATACTGAAACCTACAAGAACAAGTGACGGTGGGTCCGAATCATTGCAATTTGGATTTGTGACGAACGGCGAGTTGATGCCGGTCGCCCTCCTGAAAGAACGCAGTGCTGCGCTCGAATGATGAAGACGAGCGAGGGGCTTTTTGCGGCTCAGTTGTGGTTGGTGTCCTCGTTGTTTCTTGTGCTGTAGCTTTTGCGTTCCGGTGGTTATGCGTGCCCAGTTTTTCAGGGATCGCCGCCGTCTATCTTCACCCAATTTCTCAATTCGACGGGCAGTCAGTGACGCTGTCCGGTTCTGCTTGTCATCTTGTCTCGCGTAGTCATGTCGTCTGTCGCGTGTCGAAGTGTCGCGAGTGTCTGCCCGGATCCAAAGACGATCCAGGGGTCATCCATGAAAATTTCTCGGCGGTTCACCGAAGCGGGCAAATCACCCTACGACAGCATTCCGTTCCGCAAGGCGACGTCAGAAATCAAGAACCCCGACGGTTCCGTCGTGTTCCGTTGCGCTGATTTCGCGGTGCCCGAGCACTGGAGCCAGGTTGCCGCCGATATTCTGGCGCAGAAATACTTCCGCAAAGCTGGCGTGCCGAAGCGTCTCAAGAAAATGGAAGAGACGCAGGTGCCGTCGTGGCTGTGGCGCTCGATCCCTGATGACAAGGCAATGGCTGATCTCAAGCCGGCCGAGCGCATCGTGGGTGAGAACGATTCGCGCCAAGTGTTTGATCGCCTCGCCGGAACCTGGACCTACTGGGGCTGGAAGGGTGGTTACTTCACCACCGAAGACGATGCGCGCGCATTCTTCGACGAGCACCGCTACATGCTGGCGATGCAGTTCGCTGCGCCGAACAGCCCGCAGTGGTTCAACACCGGCATGCATTGGGCCTACGGTATCGATGGTCCGGGCCAAGGCCACTACTACGTCGATTATCGCACGGGCGAATTGACGAAGTCGCAGTCGGCTTACGAGCATCCGCAGCCGCACGCCTGCTTCATTCAGTCGGTCGATGACGATCTCGTCAACGAAAACGGCATCATGGATCTGTGGGTGCGTGAAGCGCGCCTGTTCAAGTACGGCTCGGGCACTGGCTCGAACTTCTCGTCGCTGCGCGCTGAAAACGAGCGTTTGGCGGGTGGTGGCAAGTCGTCCGGCTTGATGAGCTTCCTCAAGATCGGTGACCGCGCCGCTGGTGCGATCAAATCGGGCGGCACCACGCGCCGCGCGGCCAAAATGGTCGTCGTCGACGTCGATCATCCGGATATCGAGACCTATATCGATTGGAAGGTGAAAGAAGAGCAGAAGGTTGCGGCGCTCGTGACCGGCTCGAAGATTTGCCAGAAGCGCCTCAAGGCGATCATGAAGGCGTGCGTCAACTGCGAAGCTGACGGCGACGATTGCTTCGAACCGGCGAAGAACCCAAAGCTCAAGCAGGCGATCAAAGAAGCCCGCCGCGATATGGTGCCGGATAATTATATCCGCCGCGTCATGCAGTTCGCGCGTCAAGGCTACGCTGACATCGATTTCTCGACCTACGACACCGACTGGGATAGCGAAGCGTATCTCACGGTTTCGGGTCAGAACTCGAACAACTCGGTGCGCGTGACGGACGAGTTCCTCAACGCCGTCGTCACCGATAAGGATTGGAACCTCACCGGCCGCACCAACGGCAAGGTCATCAAGACGCTGAAGGCACGCGACTTGTGGGAGAAGATCGGTCATGCCGCATGGGCATCGGCTGATCCCGGCATCCAATTCCACACCACGATCAACGATTGGCACACCTGCCCGCAGTCGGGCCAGATCCGCGCGTCGAACCCGTGCTCGGAATACATGTTCCTCGACGATACGGCGTGCAACCTCGCTTCGCTCAACCTGATGCGCTTCGCCTCGCCAGAAGGCAAAATCGACATCGCATCGTATGAGCATGCTTGCCGCCTGTGGACGATTGCGCTCGAAATCTCTGTGATGATGGCGCAGTTCCCATCGAAGCAGATCGCTGAACTCAGCTATCGCTATCGCACGCTCGGCATCGGCTACGCCAACATCGGCGGTTTGCTGATGGCATCCGGCATCGGTTATGACAGCCCCGAAGGCCGCGCCATCTGCGGTGCGATCTCGGCCATCATGACGGGCGTCGCCTACTCGACGAGTGCCGAAATGGCGCGCGAACTGGGGTCGTTCCCGGGCTACGAGCCGAACGCACAGGATATGCTGCGCGTGATCCGCAATCACCGCCGCGCGGCTTATGGCCAGACAGAAGGCTATGAAAAGCTTTCGATCACGCCGGTGCCGCTCGACCATGCCAACTGCGCCGACAAGACACTGATCGCCGCAGCACGCAAAGCCTGGGACCGTGCTATCGAACTCGGTCAGGAAGCAGGATACCGTAACGCGCAGGTCAGCGTCGTTGCACCGACCGGCACCATCGGCCTCGTGATGGATTGCGATACGACCGGCATCGAGCCGGACTTCGCTCTGGTCAAGTTCAAGAAGCTCGCCGGTGGCGGTTACTTCAAGATCATCAACCAGGCTGTGCCGCAGGCTCTGCGCACGCTCGGCTACTCGGAAGCGCAGATCGCCGAAATGGAAGCGTATGCGGTCGGTCATGGTTCGCTCAAGCAAGCGCCCGCGATCAACCACACCACGCTGCGCGCCAAGGGCTTCACCGACGACGTTCTCGGTAAGCTCGAATCCGGTCTCAAGAGCGCATTCGATATCAAATTCGCATTCAACAAGTGGTCGCTGGGTGAGGACTTCGTCGTCAACACGCTGAAGGTTTCGGCTGAACAGCTGAACGATCCGGCCTTCGAACTGCTGCCGCATCTGGGCTTCTCGAAGAAAGACATCGAAGCTGCCAACGAGCATGTTTGCGGCGCGATGACGCTGGAAGGCGCACCGCATCTGAAAGAGCAACATCTCAATGTGTTCGACTGCGCCAACCCGTGCGGCCGTAAGGGCAAGCGGTCGTTGTCGGTCGACAGCCACATTCTGATGATGGCGGCATCGCAACCGTTCATCTCGGGCGCGATCTCGAAGACGATCAACATGCCGAACGACGCGACGGTGGAAGACTGCAAGCAGTCGTACATGAAGTCGTGGAAGCTGGCGCTGAAGGCCAACGCGCTCTATCGCGATGGTTCGAAGCTGTCGCAGCCGCTCAATTCGCAACTGTTGTCGGATGACGACGAGGAAGCGGCCGACGTGGCTGACGACATCGTCTCGAAGTCGCAGGCTGCACGCGCTTCTGCGGTTGCAGAGAAGATCGTCGAGCGCATCATCGAGCGGGCGCGCGACCGTGAAAAGCTGCCGGGCCGCCGTAAGGGCTACACGCAGAAAGCCACGGTTGGCGGACACAAAGTGTACCTGACGACTGGTGAGTACGAAGATGGCCGCATCGGCGAGATCTTCATCGACATGCACAAGGAAGGCGCTGCTTTCCGCTCGTTGATGAACAACTTCGCCATCGCCATCAGCCTTGGTCTGCAATACGGCGTGCCGCTCGAAGAATACGTGGACGCATTCACGTTCACGCGCTTCGAACCGGCTGGCATTGTGACCGGGAATGAGACGATCAAGAACGCAACCAGCGTGCTCGATTACATCTTCCGCGAACTTGCCGTGTCGTATCTCGGACGTAACGATCTTGCGCATGTCGAGCCGGAAGATCTCTCGGCCACAGCGATGAGCGCCGGGGAAGACGAGGAAGGCGTGCAGGCTGCACCGGCATTGGCTGCGGCACGCGTCGTCAGCCATGGCTTCACCCGCGGCAAGCTGGCTGCAGGCGGCGATATGATGGTGGTACGTGGCAACACGGCGCTCGCCATTGATACCGTGTCGCACTTGCAAGGGCAGGTTGCTACGGCGTTCCACAAGACGGAAACGGTCGTTGCCGTGTCGGCGCCGATCGGTGCGACGCAAGCCACCACGGTGACGGGCGGCGGTTCGGGTGCACGCACGGTCTCCGATCGCCGGTTGGAAGCACGCATCAAGGGCTACGAAGGCGAAGCCTGCGGCGAGTGCCAGAACTTTACGCTGGTGCGTAACGGCACCTGCCTGAAGTGCGAGACCTGCGGTTCGACGAGCGGTTGCAGCTGATGCGCGTTGTTGCCACTCAGCAGCAAACGAACGTGACAGACGAAGTTTCGGCGCGCGAAAGTGCGCCGGACTTCGGCATTTCGGAGACGGGGACTGCGGTCGAGTTGTCGTTGACCGAAATCGTCACCGACATCCGGATGGCGTACCGGCTTGACGGTGTCATCAGTGCCGCAGATGTGCTGGCGTCGTTGACGGCGATTGTGGCGGCAGGAACAGACCGGCAGCGTTGGGTGCGGGCATTTTCGTCGCCCCTCGGGCGCGCGCTGATCGCGACAGGCCGCGATGTGAATACAGCTTTAGGCAGCATTCTGGCGCGCTTGCCGCGTGCCCGCAACTGAGAGAGGAGACGCGCCGTGGCCGATGATCTTTTCTCTGCTTCGGATGCGGCGACGCCGGCGTGGCGGCGTCTCGATGCGGATGCGCGCGCGCGCGTGCATGGCTTGGGTCCGGTGTTGCTGCTGGCGGATCATCTCGATGCGACGTTGGCGCTGGCCGAAGATCTGACGCATGCAGCCGTCAAGTTGCCGGAGATCGCGGCGGCGTCGACGACAGCGGTGATCGAGCGCCGGAATGCGTTATTTGCTCGGTTTGCGCAGGATGTGCGGGCGCTCGAACTCGGGTTGCAGTCTCGTGTGGTGCAGGCGCGGAAGCGCGCGGTGGCCATCGAGGTTTCTCATACGCAATTTCAATTGCTCATTCGTTCGTTCGTTGGCGGGACGGCGCTGCTGTCGGATGTGATCGAGGCGGAAGCGCGCGGGCAGGGTTTGTTGCGATCTGATACAGTGCTTGCCGGACCGGAGGCGTTGCGGTTTTTGCGCTTGCGCGGGGTTGTCGACGCTGATGTGCGGTCGCTTGATGACATCGCGATGCTGGCGGTGACGGAGGCATATCCGGTTGCCGGAGTGATCGAAGTTGGGCCGTTGATGGACATGATCGCGGCGTTTCTCGATGCGCTCGATACGGCGTTCGATCTCTATGGGCCAGCTTTGGCGCGTGCCGGGGACCATGACGGCGGGTGAAGCGCCGGCTGTGTCCGTGTTTCGCGCTTTTGGGTGGGCTGCCGGCAGGGCGGCCCTTTTTGTTTACCCTGGCGCGCTTGACACCCGGCGGCCGGGGTATCAATTGAATGCTCACATGCAGTTGGCGCGCGGCGCCGCAGGAGTTTCAGATGACGACGTTGGATCGCGCGCAGGCAGCGCTGGCGGCCGGTATCGAGGCCGAGATGATGGCGGTTGGCCGTGCAGCGCGCGCTGCGGCCCGTGCGCTCGCGATCGCGTCGACCGCGCAGAAGGATGCTGCCCTGACGGCTGCTGCAGCCGCGCTGCGCCGGGATTGCGCGAAAATTCTGACGGCCAACGCTGCCGATGTTGCGGCGGCGGAAGCGGCCGGCGTGACCGGGTCGTTTCTCGACCGGTTGCGGCTCGATGCGGGGCGCATCGATGGCATTGCGACGGCGCTCGAAGATATTGCGCGGTTGCCTGACCCGGTTGGGGCGACGATTGCCGAGTGGGAGCGGCCGAACGGCCTCAAGATTTCGCGGGTGCGGACGCCGCTTGGAGTGATCGGCGTGATTTACGAGAGCCGCCCGAACGTGACGGCGGACGCGGGCGGGTTGTGTCTCAAGGCGGGTAATGCCGCCATCTTGCGCACGGGATCGGATGCGCACCGTTCGGCGTCGGCGATCCATGCGTGCCTGGTCGAGGGTTTGCGCAGTGCGGAGTTGCCAGAGGCTGCCATTCAATTGGTGCCAACGACGGATCGCGCGGCGGTAGGGTTCATGCTGGGCGGGCTTGGCGGCACCATCGACGTGATCGTGCCGCGCGGGGGCAAGAGTTTGGTCGAGCGCGTGCAGAAAGAAGCGCGCGTACCGGTGTTCGCGCATCTGGAGGGTATCTGTCACACCTACGTGGATCGCGGTGCGGACATCGACGTGGCGGTGCCGCTGGTCGTCAATGCCAAGATGCGGCGCACGAGCGTCTGCGGTTCGACCGAATGTCTCCTGGTCGATCGCGGCGCACATGAGGATTACCTGACGCCGCTTGTGAAAGCCCTGCTCGATGCGGGTTGCGAAGTGCGTGGGGATGCGGCGACGCAGAAGGCTGACCCGCGCGTGAAGCCTGCATCCGAGAGTGACTATGGCAAAGAGTTTCTTGAGCCGATCATTGCGGTGAAAACCGTCGATGGCGTGGACGAGGCTATCGCGCACATTGCTAAGTACGGTTCGCAGCATACCGACTGCATCGTGACGGAATGTCATGGCACGGCGGAGCGGTTCATCGCACGCGTCGATAGCGCGATCGTTCTGGTCAATGCCTCGACGCAGTTTGCCGATGGTGGCGAGTTTGGGATGGGCGCGGAGATCGGCATTGCGACAGGCCGCATGCATGCGCGCGGGCCGGTGGGTGTCGAGCAATTGACGAGCTTCAAATATATCGTGCGCGGCACCGGACAGGTTCGCCCGTAATGATAGGACACTGGGGGCGGCGATGACGGTTGTGCAGGGCGGCAAGTCGGTTTTCGGTGCAAGTGTCGGCATCTTGATGCTCGAAGCGCAGTTTCCGCGCATCCCGGGTGATATGGGGAACGCGGTGACATGGCCGTTTCCCGTGCATTATCGCGTGGTGAAGAACGCATCGCCGGATCGGGTGGTGCGCCAGCGCGCGGAAGGATTGCTCGATGCTTTTATCGATGCAGGCCGCGACCTTGTCCGGCATGGCGCCGATGGCGTGACGACAAATTGCGGATTTCTTTCGATCTATCAGCCGGAGCTTGCGGCGGCGCTTGGCGTGCCGGTGGCGGCATCATCGTTGATGCAGGTGCCGATGGTGCAGGCAACTTTGCCGCCTGGAAAACGTGTTGGCGTGCTCACGATTTCGTCGGCGACTTTGACGCCGGAGCATTTGAGCAAGATCGGTGTTGCTGCCGATACGCCGATCGGAGGGCTCGCGACGAATGGCGAGTTTGTCAGCAAAATTCTCGGCAATGCGTTGGATCTCGATGTGGATTTGGCGCGGGCGGAGAATGTCGCGGGCGCGATGGCGCTCGTCGAAGCGCATCCGGATCTTGGCGCCATCGTGCTTGAATGCACGAACATGATCCCTTACGCGGCGGACATTCGGCGCGCGACGAAGCTGCCGGTCTATTCGATCTACAGCTTCGTCACTTGGTTTCAGTCGTCACTGGTGCCGCGGCGGTTTGATCTTACGCAGTTCTGACGTCACGGCTGTGCTTCTTGGCTTTGGCCGTCCGGGCGGCGCGCGCAAAAAGTAGTCCTGTGAGCAGGCCAAGGGCGGCGCAGACGGTGGTGCTGAAGCTGCGATCCGCGAGACGTTCTGGCGCGATGGCGCGGGTAACGCCCAAAGCATAGTTGGTTGCGAAGATAGCGAGCATAACCAGCAGCGGCACGATGGAACCGGGCACGTCGAACTTTCGCGTGGCCGGATCGTACGTTGCCCGTGCCGGTGAGCGCAGGAGCACGGCGTTGACCGCAAAGGCGATGCCGAAGGCTGCGAACCAGGGGCCGAGCGTGGAGCCGGTCGCGGTGAAGCTTGAAACCACAGTGTAGAGCGACAGGCCGGCCATCGCCAACGGCATGATCGTGAGGTTGGATTCAGAGATTTGGCGGCGGCGCATTTGCATAGCGCCGAGGATCAGTATCACGGCCAGGATGGCCCACACTTGCGGTGGCGTGCGGGTGAGGATGTCGGTCAAAGACGGTTGCATGTTTGAACTCCTGGGACGTGGTTTTGGGGGTTAGCCGAAGATCATGCGGCCAATGATGCGGTCAGGCATGAGGGTGAAGAAGCCGGCGAGGAGGAGTGCGCCCACGAACATGCCGGTCATGTAGCGCTTGTGGACGGAGATGTTGTGGCGGCGTGCTGCGACGACGGCGATCGGCAGTTGGATCAGAACTGCGATCGAGAGCAGATGGATCGGGCTCCACTGTCCCCAAAGTTTGATTTGGTGGATCCAAAAAGCTGAGGCGGCGACGATGGTCATCAGGATCACCCAGACCCAGCCGAGCGTGCGGTGGCTGAACGTGCCTTTGCGGCCGGTCAATTGCGCGATCCCGAGAACGAAGGCGCCGATGGCGGCCGCGGCGTGGATCTGGATGGCGGGACCGGCTGTGAGGATGGGTTCAAAGGACATGGGCACACCTTGATAGCTGGGCTGAAAACTTAAATTGCCGTCCCGTTTCGATGTGTGGTACTATATGGTACCATATCGGTACCGTCAAGTACCATTGAGGTGTTCGAGGGTGAAATGGTGAAAAGGTCTGGCAAAGCGGGCGGTGAGGCGGGAGGCGCGCCCGAGGGGCCTAGCAGAGGCATTTCACCGCTTGGGCGGCAGGATGGCGCGCTGGCCGACGACCCGAAACGGGCACGCATCCTGATGGCTGCAGGCGAGGTTATGCGCGCCAAGGGCTATGCGGGGATGACGACGCTTGAGGTGGCGCAGGCCGCCGGAATTTCGAAGCGGGATCTCTATGCGCGGTTTGCGAACAAGGATGCGCTTATTGCGGCGCTCGTCCTTGAGGGCGTGCAGGAGATGCTGGAGCCAGTGCGTCTTGAACCGCCGGTGTCACGCGAGGCGTTTTATGCGGGGCTCACCGCGTTCGGGACCAAGTTTCTCGCCGACATGCTGTCGCCCGAGCGTTTGCAGTTTTATCGCCTCGCAATTGCTGAGGTGCAGCAGACACCGGAACTTGGGCAAACGCTCCTCAAGCAAGGCACGCACGCGACGACCATGGCGATTGGTGCCTATTTCGGCGAGGCTCAGGCGCGGCACGTCGTGCGCTTTCCGAATGTGCATGCCGCCGTCGGCGTGTTTTTCTTCATGCTGATGGGCGATCGCATGGTGACGCATCTGCTCGATCCCGCGCGGCGTGTGAGCGCGGCGGATATCGAGGAATACGTGTCGTTCGCTCTGATGGTGTTGCGGACCATCGATGATACACGGCCGGCGCCACAGAGCCCATCGCACGTCTGATCAGCCGGCGAGTTTATCGAGCGTGCGCTTCATGATGCGGCTGCCCATGGTCATGGCGATGTCGATGGTGGCGGCGGCTGTATCGGGCAGAAAATCTGACGTCCAAATGACGCGCGTGCCACTGTCGCTGGCGATGGCGGTGACCGACGAATTGTAGTGCGTGGTGTTTGCGCTTTCGGCCGACCAGACCACTCGTTTTGTGCCGTCGTCGATGGTGATGATCGGCTCGCGGATGGTGATGCCGTTGGCGAACGTAACGATGCGCGCATGTGGTTTATCGCCAGCGTCGGTTCCGCCCTCCAGCGTCGTATTGGTGACGAAGCCCGGCACGAGACGCGTGTGCAGTGCGCCGACGTCGCGCATGGCGTCCCATGCTGCGTCTACACTTGCGGTGGTGATGAATTCTTTGCGGATCGTGGCCATGCGATGTCTGGTCCCGGGGCTAATCAGCGGTCGTCACGCAGATTTGCCACAGTATGCCTCGATGCGATAGCCGTCTGGGTCGATGACAAATGCGGCGTAGTAGTTGGGACCGTAGTCGGTGCGCAATCCAGGCTTTCCATTGTCTTTGCCTCCTGCCTTCAGTGCCGCTTCGTAGAACGCGTCGACACTCTTTCGCGCCGCGGCATCGAGGCAGATATGCAGCCCGGAATTCGGGTCGGCCGTGACCGGCTTCGTCGATTTCAGCAACCACAACGCGACAGACTTTGCGCCATAACCAAGTGAGCCATCATCCGCACTGAGGCACGTATATCCCAGCGGCTTCAGGGCGTCGTCGTAGAAGGCTTTGGTGCGTTCGATGTCCTTCACGCCCAACGAGAGGTGATTGATCATGTCCGGTATCCTTGCTGCTCGTTCACCGTATTCGTGTGCCGAACCGGCAATCAGAATGATGTGATGATGGCGAGTGCGGGGCTGTCGCACTTGGGAAAAATTGCTAAACTTCGGCATGCCGACTGAACCGCACACCTCTGATCCTCATGTCACCGCGCAGACCGTGCCGCCGAAATCACGCGTGCTGGCGCGGGGGAGTGATTGGTCGCTGCATGATTTGGTCTGCGACGCGGGGCCTGAAGACCGCCCCTTCGAAGAACGGCACGACACCTATACGATCGCGTCTGTCGTCCATGGCTCGTTCAACTATCACGCGGACACGGGGCAGTATCTCTTGCATGCTGGGACGCTGTTGCTCGGCAATTTTGGGCGGTGCTTTACATGCGGGCACAGTCATAGCCGTGGCGACCGTTGCGTCGCTTTGCAGATCTCACCGGCGCTATTCGAAGAAGTGGCGGCAACTGCGGCTGGCGCGAGCGTCATTTCAGTTTCCAGTTTCGATGTTACCCGCGACGCCGGATGTGGCGCCGTTCAACGCTGACCTGCTGCTGGGGTTCGTCGATGTTCCGACATCGCGGACCCGTGGCGCAGCGGATGCGATGCTGCGGGATGAAGCGGTTCTCACCTATGTTGAGCACTTGGTGGGGCATATGTCCGGAGCGCGTAGCCGGGTGATGACGCCGTCAGCGAACGATACGAAGCGGATCAGCCGTGTGTTCCGGCACATCGATGCGACGTTAAGTGATCCGCAGTCGATTGATGGCTTGGCGGAGGTGGCGGCGATGAGCAAGTTCCATTTCTTGCGGACGTTTCAGAAGATAGCTGGTGTGACGCCGTACCGCTACGTGCTTGGCCGCCGTCTCACGCGTGCAGCGGCGCGAATCCGGCAGACGGAGATGCCTATCTCTGAGATTGCGTTTGGAGAAGGCTTTGGAGATCTCTCGACCTTCAACCGGCAATTCCGCGCCGTGTTCCGCCAGAGCCCGGCGCAGTATCGCAAGGCGTCCGCCGGTTATGGTTCTGGTGGCTAACGCAAGAACTTGCGGACCGCGAGCGCTGCTAATGCGGGCACAGCATAGACTACGGCGTTGATTGGCAGTTCTTGTGCGACGGTGTAGCCCGCTTGCGTAACGCCGACCCAGAGATTGCCGATCGCTACTAATAACCACACAACCAGAAACGCCAGCATTGCCGACGCGACGGTTCCGCGTGATCTGCCGACGACTGTGAAGATTGCCAGCAAGGCTAGTCCGGCGGCGATCATTGTTGCGGTGTGCATATGTGATTTCTCACATCGGGTTGAAGCCCATGCCGATATTTCATTGGCAACAGCGTCCGATTGTTGAATAAAATTCTGAGTGGAGCAATCAAAATATTTGGTGCGTGCGCCGCCAGTGGCCTCGATTGGGAGATGCGAATGGGTAAGGAACGGCTACTCGCTTTCAGCGATGGCGTATTGGCGATCATCATCACCATCATGGTGCTGGAGCTCAAAGTTCCGCACGGAACGGACTGGGCCATTTTGGGCAAATTGCTGCCAGTGTTTCTCAGCTATGTGATGAGTTTCGTTTACGTTGGGATTTATTGGAACAATCATCATCACCTGATGCATGCCGCGTCTGGAGTGAATGGGCCGATCTTGTGGGCCAACTTGCATCTTCTGTTTTGGTTGTCGTTGTTGCCGTTTGCGTCTGGTTGGCTTGGCGAGAACCATTTCGCGCGGCAGCCTACAGCGCTCTATGGCGTTGTGCTGCTGGCGTCTGCACTCGCCTATTATCTGTTGCAGCAGACGATCATTCGGCAACAAGGCAAAGCTGGCGCGTTGGCACGTGCACTCGGCTCGGATTTCAAAGGTAAGATTTCGCCGATTCTCTATCTGGCAGGGATCGTCATCTCATTCTTTGCGCCGTTGCTGTCGAACTTGATTTACGCCGGCGTAGCAGTCATGTGGCTGGTGCCGGACCAGCGCATCGAACGTAATTGGGGCGCGGAATCGTGACGTCTGGGCCTAAGCCTGCGGCGGAACCAAGTGGTGTGAGCGGGCGTTGTAGCCTCAAGAGCCGAGAATTTCGGTAGGAGGCTGCAATGACAACGCGTTTATCGATTGCTGCTTCTGATCTCAATGATTGTCAATGCCGTGCTGTTTGGAACGGGCGCGGTCGTTGTTTTGTCTGTTCCAGCGCTCGCGGCTTACGCGCACATTCTGTTGCCGGCCGTCATCGTGCTCAGCTTTGTGCTGTCGCCGTTTTTGGCGTGGACGATTGCACCGATGATGCGGGCGCGCTACTTGCGCACTCAAGAGCTGCGGCAGCGGTTTGATCGTCCGGTTCCGATTATCGTTCGCCGCTGACACTTCGCGATTTCCCAGAAATGAAAAACCGCCGGTGAGGTGCTCACCGGCGGTTTTCTTATTTTATGCCTGCTGTCGATCAATCGCGGCGTGGGCGACGATCACCACCACCGCCGCCGCGGCCACCGCGACCACCACCGCCGTCACGGCGTGGCGGACGCTCGGAGGTGTTGCCTTCCATCGGGTCAGGCTCGCCTTCGGCGCGTGGCAGTTCGAGGCCGGTGTTCTGATCGATGATCTTCATCGACAGACGCGTCTTGCCGCGATCATCGAAGCCCAAGAGTTTGACGTAAACTTCCTGACCTTCCTTGACGACTTCGTTCGGATGGTTCGGACGCATGGTCGAGGTGAGCTGCGAGATGTGGACGAGACCGTCCTTTGCACCGAAGAAGTTCACGAAGGCGCCGAATTCCATGATCTTCACGACCTTGCCCTTGTAGATCTGACCGACCTCGGGCTCCTGCGTGATGCCCTTGATGCGGGCCATGGCTTTCTCGATCGCTTCCTTGTTGGCGGATGCGATCTTGATCGTGCCGTCGTCTTCGATGTCGATCTTGGCGCCGCTTTCGGCGACAATCTCGCGGATGACCGAACCGCCGGAGCCGATGACTTCGCGGATCTTGTCGACCGGGATCTTGATGGTTTCGATGCGCGGCGCATGTTCGCCGAGTTCTTCACGGGCGCCGGTCATCGCTTTCGACATTTCGCCGAGGATGTGCTGGCGGCCAGCGTGTGCCTGATCAAGCGCGATGCGCATGATCTCTTCGGTGATGCCGGTGATCTTGATGTCCATCTGCAGCGAGGTGACGCCCTTCTCGGTGCCAGCCACCTTGAAGTCCATGTCGCCGAGGTGATCTTCGTCGCCGAGGATGTCCGAGAGAACGGCAAACTCGTTGCCTTCCTTGATCAGACCCATGGCGATGCCGGCGACCGGACGCTTCAGCGGAACGCCTGCGTCCATCAGAGCGAGCGAGGTGCCGCAAACGGTTGCCATCGACGACGAGCCGTTCGAACTCGGTGATTTCCGAGACGACGCGGACGACGTAGGGGAACTCTTCTGCGGTTGGCAGCAGCGGACGCACGGCGCGCCATGCCAGCTTGCCGTGGCCGATTTCGCGGCGGCCGGGCGAGCCCATGCGGCCGGTTTCACCGACGGAGTAGGGAGGGAAGTTGTAGTGCAGCAGGAAGCGCTCTTTCTTCGTGCCTTCGAGGCTGTCGACGTATTGCTCGTCGTCGCCGGTGCCGAGGGTTGCGACCACAAGCGCCTGCGTCTCACCACGGGTGAACAGCGCGGAGCCGTGGGTGCGCGGGAGAACGTGCACTTCGGACTGGATCGGGCGGACCGTCTTGAGATCGCGACCATCGATGCGGCGCGAGGTGCGGATGATGTCGCCACGGACGACGTCCTGCTCGAGCTGCTTGAAGACCGAGCCAAGTTTGACGACGGTTGCGGGTTCGGTGCCTTCCGGCGCCAGGGCTGTCATCGCCTTTTTCTTGGCGGCGTCGATGAGGGCGTAACGCTCTTGCTTCAAGGGCTGAGCAAAGGCTTTGCGCAGATCGTCGGCGATGAGTGCGCCCATCTGGGCCTTTTCAGCAGAGAGATCCGGAGGCGTGAAGTTCCACGGCTCTTTGGCTGCTTTTTCGGCGAGGCGGATGATTGCATCGATCACCGGCTGGAAGCCCTGCTGGCCGAAGACGACGGCGTCGAGCATCTGCTTCTCAGACAGTTCTTTGGCTTCGGATTCCACCATCATGACAGCGTCGGCGGTGCCGGCGATGACGAGGTCGAGGTCCGAGTTCGGCATTTCGTCGACCATCGGGTTCAGCACGTATTGGCCGTTGATCAAGCCGACGCGGGCGCCTGCGATCGGGCCCAAGAACGGGAGGCCGGACAACGTGAGGGCGGCGGAGGCCGCTACCATGCCGAGGATGTCGGGATCGTTTTCGAGGTCGTGGCTGAGAACGGTGATGACGACTTGGACTTCATTTTTGAAGCCGTCCATGAACAGCGGGCGGATCGGACGGTCGATCAAACGCGATGTCAGGGTTTCTTTTTCGGTCGGGCGGCCTTCGCGCTTGAAATAACCGCCGGGGATCTTGCCGGCTGCGTAGGTCTTTTCCTGGTAGTTCACGGTCAGCGGGAAGAAGTCGATGCCAGGCTTTGCGCTTTTGGCGCCGACGACGGTCGCGAGAACGCTGGTTTCGCCATATTGGGCGACGACGGCGGCGTCAGCTTGGCGCGCCATGTGGCCGGTTTCGAGTTTCAGCTTGCGCCCGGCCCAGTCGAGTTCCACGCGGTGGATATTGAACATTCTATTGTCTCTCTCTTCGGTCATAACGGTCGTACATCGGTCGGGACAGCCTGCTTGCATTGGCTTGCTCAAGAGCCGATGCGCGCGTCCGGCGGTGGTTGGCACCATGCGCGGCTGCTGACATTTGCCCCCTTACGGGAGCCGGGCCGGCTGTCGTTGCGGCCCCTCATGCAGGCCCATTGTCGGGGCCAAAATAGATTTCCAGATGAAGCGCCGAGTGCAGGCTTGCCACCGGCGGGAAGGCTATAAAGTCAAAGGGGCCGGTCCTTCCCGGGAAGGCCGGCCCCTTTGGTATCAGAACCGCAAGCTCGGTCCGGCCTTAGCGGCGCAGGTCGAGGCGTTCGATAATTTTCTGATAGCGCGGGGCGTCAGACTTCTTGAGATGGTCGAGAAGGCTGCGGCGCTGGCTGACCATCTTCAGAAGGCCACGGCGAGAGTGGTTGTCCTTCTTATGCATTTTGAAGTGGTCGGTCAGGCTGTTGATCCGTTCGGTCAGAAGCGCGATCTGCACTTCGGGCGAGCCGGTATCGTTGGCCTTGTTCGAAAAATCTTTGACGATCTGAGCTTTACGTTCAACTGACAGCGACATCGGGATCTCCTTTCAAATGAGATGACGTATGGCGCGCCCGTCGATCACGGTTGGCTCTTTCGTATGCGGAAAGATCAGAGGGATCGGGGGCTGCCTCATGGCCGCGGCCGGGATGTCGTCCAGCCGGGTCAGGTGTGGCGCGTTGCTGCGCCAGCGAGGCGGTTTATACACGAAAAGGCGGGAATGGCGAGGGGAAACTGCAGCCGGTTTGTTCCTTTTATGTTCTGTGGCTGAGCGGTCGACTGTGCGGATTTGGCCGGTGGCGGTCCTGTGGTGCCAGGTTCTGATCGGGGAAAGGTGCCATCCCTGGCCGTGACACGGCAGACGCGATCAGTTAGGCAGCGCGGATGCACGACATCAAAGAACAGGCCGCTCTGAGTTCGATCCTTGCCAGCGCCGGGATTGCGATTGCGAAATTTGTGGCGGCGTTCGTTTCGGGCAGTCTTGGGCTGTTGTCTGATGCGCTCCACTCCTTGCTCGACGTCGGAGCGACGATCCTGACTTATGTGGCGGTGCGGATTGGCGGGCGGCCGGCGGATGACACGCACCACTACGGTCACGGCAAGGTCGAGTCGGTGGCAGCCCTGATCGAGACCGGGTTGCTGTTCGGCGTCGCGGGCTACGTCGTCGTTCGAGGCAATCCGCAGGTTGCAAGGTGGCCCCTACCACGTCGAGGCGGGGTGGCTTGTCTATAGCGTGCTGATCGGTTCGATTGTGGTCGATGTGGTGCGTTCGCAGAAGCTGTCAAAGATTGCCAAGGAAACTGGCAGTGAAGCGCTGGCGGCGGATGCGATGCATTTCCAGTCGGATCTCGTCAGCTCGGCCTTGGTGCTGGCGGGATTGATTGCCGGACGGTTTGGCTTTGTGCACGGCGATACGCTGGCGGCGTTTGGTGTGGCGATTTTCATCGCGATTGCCGGATACCGGCTCGGGCGGCGCACGATTGATACCTTGATGGATGCGGTTCCGGCTGGCCTTGCCGACCGCGTGCGCACGGCGGTCGACGATGTTCCCGGTGTGGCCAAGGTGGAAGCCGTGCGGCTGAGGCCGATGGGGGCATCTTATCTTGCCGAAATCGAAATTGGCGTGGCGCGGACGTTGCCGCTCAATCGTGTGGTCAGGATCAAAGAGCGTGTGACGGCTGCGGTGACGCAGGCGCTTGGTAACGCGACGGTTACGATCGTGTCGCATCCGGTCATGCTGAGCGATGAGACCGTGCTGGAGCGCGTGCTGCATGTTGCATCGGCGAAGCGCCGGCATGTGCATCACGTCATGGTGCAGCGGGTGGGTGAGAAGCTCTCCGTCAGTCTGGATCTCGAACTTGATGGGCGGATGCCCGTCAAAGAAGGGCATGATATCGCGGACGCGCTTGGAATTGGCGATCATGGACGAACTTGGTCCGGATGTGGAAGTCGAGACGCACATCGAGCCGTTGGATGTGCAGGGGCTCACCGGTGTTGATGTTCCGGCGGCGCGGGTGGCGGCGATCACCGACGCGCTCAAAGCGCGGGCGCGGGAGACGGGCACCATCGATGACATCCACGACGTGCGTGCGCGGCTGACCGAACAAGGCATCGTGGTCAATTATCATTGTCACGTTGATCCGGCGCTCTCGATTACGGTGATGCACGATCACGTCGATACCATCGAGCAAGCCGTGCGGCGCGATATGCCCGATATCGAGCGCGCCATTGGTCACGCCGAGCCGCGGCCGTAATTTCGCGTGCAGACGGCGTTTGGGCGCGCAAAATCGATAATTGATGCGCGGTTTTCGCGTCTGGTGCGGCCGCCGTTTTCCGTCATCCTTACTGTCTGAAGCTGATGCCTGCCGTTTGCGCGGGCGTTGGACAATCATGCATCGGGAGGATGACTGCATGGATTTGGGCATCAAAGGTTTGCGGGTGCTGGTGACGGCGGCGGCGAGCGGCATCGGGCTCAAGATGGCCGAAGCGTTCGAGCGGGAAGGCGCGCGTGTCTATATTTGTGACGTCGATACCGCGGCGCTTGCCGCGTTTCGCAAAGCGCATCCGGCGGCTGGCGCCAGTGTTTGCGATGTGTCGGATCGCGCGCAGGTGACGCGTTTGTTCGACGACGCTTTGAAGACACTGGGCGGGCTTGATTGCCTCGTGAACAATGCGGGCATAGCCGGGCCCACAGGCGTGGTCGACGAAATCAATGCTGAGGACTGGGACCGCTGCCTTGAAGTCTGCACGACGAGCCAGTTCAATTGCACGCGTCTTGCCGCCGCGCCGCTCAAGGCGTCCAAGAATGCGTCGATCATCAATTTCGCATCGGCGGCGGGCAAGTTTGGTTTTCCCGGCCGCTCGGCCTACGCGACGGCGAAGTGGGGTGTGGTCGGCTTTACGAAATCGGTGTCGCGGGAACTGGGGCCATTCGGTGTGCGCTGCAATGCCATTTTGCCGGGGATGGTCGAGGGCGACCGTGTGCGCCGGGTGATCGAAGCCAAGGCGCAGATGCTGGGCAAGTCCTATGCCGAGACGCTCGGCGAATGGATGCAGCTGACGTCGATCAAGGAACTGGTGCAGCCTGAGCAAATCGCCGACATGGCCGTGTTTCTGGCGTCGCCCAGGGCGCGGACGATTTCAGGGCAGGCGATCAGCATCGACGGCGATATGCAGGCGCTGGTGTGATGGGGTGCGGGGACCGTCAGGAGGCCAGTGCCGCGCGGACGGCGGCGCGGATCTGATCGAGGGTCACGGGTTTGGTCAGGACTGCTTTTAGGTTGGGCTTGAGGCTGCCGGCTTTTTCGGCGCCGTCGGCGTAGGCGGTCATCAGCACAATTTTGAGGGCGGGGGCGGCGGCAATGGCTTTTTTGCCGAGCGTTAGGCCGTCGAGGCCCGGCATATGGACGTCGCTCAAGAGCAGATCGAACGCGCCGGGGGTGGCGAGCACGAGATCGAGGGCTTCCTGACCATCCTGAGCCATTGAGACGTCATGGCCTTCGGACTGCAGGGCGCGGCGGGCCACGTCACGCAGGGCAGCGTCGTCATCGGCAAGTAAGATGCGGGCCATGGCGTTCAATCCCTCTGACGATTGCGGTTTGGCGACTCACTCTTTTGGTTGCTGATCAATGATCAACAAGTCGGCCGACATAGGGCAGTTCGCGGAACCGGTGGGCGGCGTCCATGCCGTAACCAACGACGAAGGCCTGCGGACAGTCGAATGCCTTGAAGTCGGCTGCAATGGTGGCGGCCCGCGGCACTGGCTTGTCGAGCAGGACGCAGGTGGCAACAGACCGGGCGCCACGGGCGGTGAGCAAATCCTTGGCGAAAGCCAGCGTGCGGCCCGATTCCAAAATATCATCGACGATCAACACGTTGCGGCCTGTCACGTCAGTTTCGAGATCACGTGCGATGGCGACCGTGCCGGACGAGGTCAGTCCCTTTTTGTAGCTCGACAGGGTCATGAAATCGACCTCCGGGGCGAGGCCATTGCGGTGCAGGGCGCGGATCAAGTCGGCGGCGAAGACGAAGCTGCCCTTGAGGATGGCGACGACCAGCAAGCCGTCGAGCTTGGTGGCGGCGATGGACTTGGCGAGACTATCGATACGCGCTGCGATCTCGTCGGCGGAATAAACCTGCTCGATGCGCGTCTCGGCCTTGATCTCGCTCGTCATTTCGCCGGTTCCTCCTCGGTCATTGGGCCATTTCCGTGCCTGATGACACGCAATGGCGGCTTCCTCTTAGTGTAGACGGGCTCGACGCGGAACCCAACGGGAAACGCGGCGAAATGCCCGAGGATCTGTTCTGGCTGAGGGGCCGCTGCAGCGCCACAAATCGGGCCGAATGATTGGCCAATTGATCGGTGACGGCGCGCCGGGCACACATTAGATGTTTGCAAGCGATTCGAAGCAGTTAAAGGTTTGGGTGGCATCAGCCACGTGGGGGTCGCGATGGGCGAACCTTGCGCATGAGCCGCCACTGAGATGTGCAAAGTAGAACGGTCAGCGACGTGATCCAGTTGCAGAACATCGGTTTGAAGTACGACACGGGCAGCGAAGTGCTGCGCGACGTGAACGTGCATCTGAAGCCGGGGTCGTTTCACTTCTTGACCGGACCGTCGGGCGCGGGGAAGTCGTCGCTGCTGCGCTTGCTCTTCATGTCGATCCATCCGACGCGCGGCGCGATCCGCATGTTCGATCAGGATGTGTCGCGTATCAATCCCGCGAAGCGCGCGCTGCTGCGCCGGCGCATCGGCATCGTGTTTCAGGACTTCCGGCTGCTCGATCATTTGACGACCTGGGAGAACGTGGCGCTGCCATTGAAAGTGCTCGACAAGAGCGTCGAGCATTACAAGGAAGACGTGACGGATCTTTTGCAGTGGGTGGGATTGGGTGACCGGATGCACGCTTTTCCGTCCGTGTTGTCGGGTGGTGAAAAGCAGCGTGCCGCGATTGCGCGCGCGGTGATCGCCAAGCCCGAACTGCTGCTGGCCGACGAGCCGACCGGTAACGTCGACCCGCAAATGGCGCGGCGTTTGCTGCGGCTTTTCATCGAGCTGAACCGGCTCGGCACGTCGGTGGTGATCGCGACCCACGATCATCAATTGATGCGGCAATTCAAAGCGCCGCGGATCGAACTGGAGCACGGTCATGTCAAGCTCATCTGAGCATGGCCGCGGCGGGCGCGGTGGAGCGGTGGTGCGACCGACGCTATACGCAGCGTGTCCCGCAACATGACGCTTATCCCGATTTCGATCCACGCACGGGCGAAGCGTGGCCGAGCGATCCCTACACGCAGGACCCGCGCACACAAGCGCCAGCATTCGATTTCCAGCCATCGCCGTTGAGGCCGTCGCACGGCGGATCGCGGCATGACCCGTATGCGGCGGCGCTGGATGCAGCGCTTGAGCCCTATGTCAACGAGCCGCCGCAACTGCGTACGCAAGCGCCGCGCGCGTCGACCTTGCCGCCACCGACGTTGGATCACCGGGGCGAGAGTTTCGGTGGGCAACCCCGGCAGACCGTGGTCGGTAAAGAGCGGGCGCACGCACCTATTGTTCCCGCTGGATCGGTGACGGGTAAGTCGCTGACGATGGTGATCGCGATCATGTGTTTTCTCGCCTGCCTGACGGTGGGTGCGGTCTATATGATGAACCGGTCGGCGTCGGCGTGGATGCGTGACATCTCAAGCGAAGTGACGGTGCAGGTTGAGGCCCGCGAGAAGATCGATATTGACCGGCAGGTGCGGGAGGTGTCGCAGTATCTGCTGAAGCAGCCGGGGGTGCGTGGTGTGAAGCCGCTCTCGCTCGAAGTCTCGGCTAATCTGCTGGAGCCGTGGCTCGGCAATTCCGATGCGCTCAAGTCGCTGCCGGTTCCACGACTGATTGCGATCGATATTGATCAATCGACGCCGCCGGATTTTAATGCGCTGCGGGTGCAGCTTGGACAGCAGTTCAAAGGTACTTCGCTCGACGACCATCGTCATTGGCAACAGCAGATTCGGACCGTGGTGCGCTCCTTTGGTCTCGGCGGGTTCGCGATTCTGGCGCTGGTGGCTGCGGCGACGATGGCCATCATCATTTCGGCGACGCGCAGTGCGCTCGCATCGAACCGCGAGATTGTCGAAGTGCTGCACTTCGTCGGTGCGACCGATAAATTCATCGCGCGCGAGTTCGAGAAGCACTTCCTGCGGCTTGGCGTGAAGGCCGGCATTCTCGGTGCATCGTTGGCGGCGCTGACGTTTTTAGTGTTGCCGTTCGTGATGGAATTGCATGGGTGGCGGCACCGTCACGCTGGCGGAATTGCAGCGGTTGATCGGAACGGGATCGCTCGATGCCTATGGTTATGGATTCCTGGCGTTGTCGGTCGTGGTGATTGCCGCCATCTGTATGCTGACGTCTCGTATCGGTGTTTACCGCATCTTGCACAGCCAGAATTGAGCGCTGCGCGGGCGAGATGCCGGAGGTGGTTCGTTTCGCCATGTGGTTGCAGGTTTCGTCTGGTTGACGTTTCGGTTGCAGGTCTGTCTCCGATGCGTTCGGCCGATTGTTGACGGTTGGGCAACCTTTATTCGGCGACGATGCTGCTTGACCTCGATTGGCCGTGCGACACAAGCTGCAAGGCTGTCGTCATGAGGTAGCTGGAGATCGATTTTGTGAGGCGCTGGATACGACGGCTGACCGTACTTGGAGGCGCAACCGCTGTTGCGTTGCTCGCCGGTTTCGTCGTGTTCACGGTTGCTGTCTGGCGCTCGTCGCCGCAGGCGATCGCGAAGGCTGACGGTATCGTCGTCCTGACGGGCGGCGAGCACCGCATCCAGGAAGGTCTGAAACTGTTCGCCGGCGGTGGCGTCAAACGCATTTTGATTTCAGGCGTCAACCGTTCGACGAAGCGCGACGAACTCAAGCGCCTCAGCGACATCAATTCCGTACTGTTCGATTGCTGCGTCGACATTGGCTACGAAGCACTCGACACGATCGGCAATGCGGACGAGGCCAAAATCTGGGCCGAGACGTGGAACTTCAAGCATCTCATCATCGTGACTTCGCAGTACCACATGCCGCGGAGCCTGCTTGAGTTTGGGCGGACGATGCCGAGCGTCGATCTGACGCCGTATCCCGTGCTGTCGCAGAAGGCGCGGTCGCCGGGATGGTGGCTGTCGTTCGGCGCAGCGCGGTTGATGCTGAGCGAGTACGTGAAAGTGCTGCCGGCGGCTGGGCGATGGGCCTTGGGGCGCGTTCTGGGGCCGGTCTCTGCAGCCACCGTGCACTTCGACATCACACCCGATGACCAACCGCTGCCCGCACAAGGCGCAGCGCGGCCAAAAATTTCAGGACTTTGAAATTCACGCGATGTACGGCAAAAGTTGCGGATCTGGAGCGCATCCGGGCTGCGCTGGCGGTGATCGTGGCGTGACGTGTCCGTTCTGCTGCTGATATCTCCTTCATGCTTCGGTCCCTTCTTTACGCCATCGCTTTTTACCTCGTGACTGCGATCATGCTGATCGGCGGGTTGTGGCTGCTGTTGGCGCCGCGCTCGTGGGCCATGGCGGGGCTCAAGCTGCACGGACGCATCGCGACGTGGTTGCTGAAAGTGATCTGCGGGACGCGGATCGAGGTGCAGGGGCCGGGAGCGTCTGCCGCAGCGCCCTTATCTGATCGTCGCGAAGCATCAGTCGGCCTGGGACACGTTTGCGCTGGTACCGTTGTTCGACGACGTCGCGATCGTGCTCAAGGACGAGCTCAAATATATCCCGATCTACGGATGGTTTTGCGTCAAGTTCCAGCACATCCTGGTCAAGCGTGATCGTGCGGCCGTGGCGCTCAAATCGATGGTGGCCGATGCGCGTGATCGTGCGCAGGACAAACGCGAGATCCTGATCTTTCCAGAGGGCACGCGTCGGCCGCCCGGCGCTCCGCCTGACTACAAGCCAGGTTACGTCGCCCTGTACGAGGGGCTGCAATTGCCGTGTGTGCCGCTGGCGCTCAACTCCGGTCTCTACTGGCCGCGGCGCTCGTTGCAGCGTTATCCCGGCACCATCATTGTCGAATTCTTGGAGCCTGTGGCTGCGGGGATGCCGCGCGCGCAATTCCGGCGGGAGGTTGAAGCCCGCATCGAGGCGGCGTCGGCGCGGCTGATATCAGAAGCGTTGTCTGGCCCCACGCCACCGCCACTGCCGGTTCCGACGACCGAGGCTTAAGTGGGACTAAAAAGGGAACTTAATAAGAACATTTCTTGACATATGGCGGCGTTGTGCTTATGTTTCAGAGTGTTTTGCGTTAGGTGACCTCGTGACCCAATTCAGTTTTTTGCCGCCTGAAATGGCGCTTTGGCCGCAGATCTCGTCGGAAATCTGGGCGCAAAAGTATCAACTGCGGAACGGCGACGGCGGTGTGCGCGACCGGACCTGGGCGGATACCGCTGCGCGTGTCGCGCGGGCGGCAGCGTCGGTCGAGACGGGCGACCGAGCGGCGGCGGCGGAGCGGGACTTTACCGATGCCATCGGTTCGATGGCGTTCATTCCTGGCGGCCGCATATTGGCCGGCGCTGGTGCTGACCGTTCGGTGACGCTGTTCAACTGCTTCGTCATGGGCCGGATCGACGATGATCTCGGGTCGATTTTCGATCATGTCCGGGAAGCTGCGCTGACGCTGCAAATGGGCGGCGGGATCGGGCATGATTTTTCGACGCTTCGGCCCAAGGGTGCTCTGGTCAAGAGCATTGGTGCGGATGCATCGGGTCCGGTTTCATTCATGGACGTCTGGGATGCGATGTGCCGGACGATTATGTCCGCGGGGCAGCGGCGTGGTGCGATGATGGCGACGCTGCGCTGCGACCATCCCGACATCGAAGAGTTCATTGATGTGAAGCGCGATCCGGCGCGGCTCAGGAACTTCAACCTCTCTGTTCTGGTGACGGATGCCTTCGTGGCAGCGGTGCGTGCGGGGGAGCCGTGGCCGTTGATGTTTGACGGCGCGGTGGTGCGGACGGTCGATGCGCGTCGAGTTGTGGGATCGTCTGATGCGGGCGACCTACGATGTGGCGGAGCCCGGCGTCGTATTCATCGATCGCGTCAATGCGCGCAACTCTCTGAACTACACAGAGACGATTTCGGCCACCAATCCATGCGGCGAGCAGCCGTTGCCGGCCTATGGCGCGTGCTTGCTGGGGGCGCTCAATCTTGCGGCGTTCGTGGTGTCGCCGTTCACGCCGAAGGCGCGCTTCGATCTGAAGCGGTTCGAGGCGGTGACGGGTACTGCGGTACGTTTTCTCGATAACGTCATCGATGTGTCGCGGTATCCGTTGGAGGCTCAGCAGCGGGAGGCCGTTGCTAAGCGGCGTCTCGGTCTTGGCGTCACGGGACTTGCCGATGCCTTGATCATGCTTGGCGTGCGATACGGTTCGGCGGAGGCGCAGACGCTGACGGGGACTTGGCTTGGTGCGCTCAAGCGGGCGGCGTATGCGACGAGCGCGGCGTTGGCTCAGGAAAAAGGCGCGTTTCCACTGTGCAACGGGGCGCTGATGGTGGAGCGGCCCAACTTGGTTGACTTGCCGGAGGCGCTCAAAACCAAGATCCGCGCGCATGGCTTGCGCAACGGTTGTCTGACGACGATTGCGCCGACCGGGACGACGTCGCTGCTCGCCGGGAATGTGTCGAGCGGGATCGAACCGGTCTTTGGCTTTCACTACAAGCGCCGTGTGCTGAGCGCGGATGGAACGCCGCATATCGAGCACGTGGAGGACAATGCCTATCGCCTCTTTCGCGCGCGCGCGGGCGAGAGTGCCGAACTGCCGGCGGCTTTTGTGATAGCCGAGCAACTGTCGCCGCGTGAGCACCTTGAGATGCAGGCGGCAGCGCAGGCGCACGTCGATAGTGCAATTTCAAAAACTATCAATGTGCCGCAGTCGATTGCGTTCGATGCCTTCAAATCGATCTATCTCGATGCCTTCGACTTGGGGCTCAAAGGCTGCACCACCTACCGGCCGAATGCGGTGACGGGTGCGGTGCTCATGGCCGACGACGCGCCGGGATCGACAGGCGCCGCAGCGCTTTCGAGTTCGCCTCGTGTGCCGGAAGCGGCGGCTATCAAAGCGCCTGATAGCGCGCGCGATGAGGTGCGGTTGACGCTGCCTGTGTTGCCGAAGCGAACGAGCGAAGTGCGCAATCGCGATGCAGCGGTGGTCTACATGACGAAGCCGGTCGAGCGCGATCCGGTGTTGAGTGGGTTCACCTACAAGCTGCGCTGGCCGCGCAGCGAGCATGCCATCTACATCACCGTCAACGACGTCGAGATCGACGGCCGTCTTCGGCCATTCGAGATTTTCATCAACTCGAAAAACTTGGAACACTATGCTTGGACGGTGGCGCTGACGCGCATGATCAGCGCGGTATTCCGGCGTGGCGGCGATGTGTCATTCGTGGTCGAAGAGTTGAAAGCCGTCTTCGATCCTCAAGGCGGCGCGTGGATCGACGGCCGTTATGTGCCGAGCTTGCTGGCGGCGATCGGTGATGTGATTGAGAAGCATTTGAACCGGCTGGATGGCGCGTTGCGCGGCGTCGATGAGGCGCGCCGTCAATCAGCGGGAACGGGGCCGGAGCGGGCGTCCAGTCAGTTCCCAGGTTCTTCCGACACGGGCGGCAGCGCGCCGTTTGCCGATGAGGGGCTTGCTGGGGGACCGGAGCGTGCGGCGCTCGGGCGGACGTGTCCCAAATGCAACCGGCCGACGTACCGGCGGCACGGCGGTTGTTGGACCTGTGATACCTGTCATTTCTCGCAGTGCGAGTAAGTGCGCCGGCGTTCGTTTCAAAGATGGTGGCGGTTCGCGATCTGCCCTGAGGGGCCGCGGCATTGGCGCGAGGTCAGGCGCGGTGCCGTACGATTTCGATGCCGACGGACCGGCATCCGGGCATGATGTCGGGCTTCTCGATCCTGACGCGGATATCGCGCACGCGCGCGTCTTTGAGGCCGGCCTCGGCGATCCGTTCGGCCAAGGTTTCAATCAGCTTGAAATGGCCGGACTGAGCGATGGCTTCGGTGGCGCGGACGAGTTCTGAATAGTCGACGACGTCGGACAAGCGTTCGCTGCGACCGTCGTAGGTGTCGTCGACGTTGAGATCGAGTGAGACGATGATGCGCTGTTCGTAGCGGTGTTCGATTTCAAACACGCCGACGCTAGCGATTAACTCAAGGTTTGTGACGAAGACGCGACGCGGTGGGCGTGCTGTGAGCGCTGTAAGCGACGGGGTGATGTTGGTCTGAGGCATGAAGGATGTCCGCGGCTTTCAAGTGCGTCACAGGTGTCATATTGGCGGGTACGTGCTGCACCCTGAGGCATTGCTCACTCACCCGCGGCCATCGCCGACGTCGGGTGTGGCCCATGCGAGATGTTGGCCCCCGTCAAGCGCGATCATCTGGCCGGTCATTGCGGGGGCGTCAAGGATGAAGCGGACGGCGGCTGCGATTTCGTCGGGTGTGGTGCCACGGCCGAGCAGGGTGGCGCTCGCCTGGGCGTCGAAATCGGCTGCGTCTTGGTGAATGCTTTTGAGGGCGGGGCCGGGGCCGATCGCATTGACGCGAATGCGCGGCGCAAGGGCTTGGGCGAGGGTTTGAGTCACGGCCCAAAGGCCAGCTTTCGAGGCGGCGTACGAAAAAAGTGTGGTGTCGGCTTCCAGACGCGCTGATCGATGATGTTGATGACGTTTCCGGCCGTCCCTGCCGGCAGATGTTCTGCCATTTCTTTGGCCAGGAATACCGGAGCTTTCAGATTGATGGCCATGTGCCGGTCCCAGAGGTCGTGATCCAGCGTCGCGACGTCGTCATAGAGGAACAGCGAGGCGTTATTGATCAGGCACGACATCGGTCCGAAGTTGGCATTGACCCGACGGACAAGTTCGGTGGCTGCGCGGTGGTCCGCGAGGTCCGCTGTTACGGCTACTGCGCTGCCGCCTGATTTCTTGATGTCGGCGACGACGCTTTCTGCGTCAGCGGCCGAGGTGTGGGCGTGGACGGCGACTTGCCAGCCGCGACGGCCGAAATCGAGCGCGAGGGCGCGGCCGATGCGGCGCGCGGCGCCCGTCACCAAGACAGTTGGTTTGGCGGATGAGGTCATGCGCGAATTGGCTCGTTGTGTTGCGATCTAATCCGAGTGGTCCCGGAGCAGTCTTGGCGACAGCATTCCGAGGTGCTGGCGTTCGTTTGCGTGCGGCAGTTGGTTCGGTCTTTGTAACTCGGATCGCGTGTGTGTGACCGTCAGTCTAGCGCGAATCTTTGGGAAGCTCGAACGGCAATTCTGCATGCGGCCGGACAGTGCAACGCGCACTGCCTAGAGATGCGGCAGCTGCTGCCTAGTTTCGATGCATCCTGCATCGAAAAATATCTGTCAAATCAACGCGTTGTTGTGGATTTGCAACGCAATTGCGACAACCGTCACAGTTTGACGTGAATGCGATTGAATGCGGTCAAGACTGATTCAATATCAACCTCAAGCAGTGCTTTTCGCGTTACGGCGCGGTGAAATTCAGCAAGGCGCCACGGGCGCAACGGGGGACAGATGACACGGGTTGGACGCATCTTTGCAGCAGCACTGACGCTTGCGGGCGGTTTGACGGTTGGGCAGACGGTCGAGGCGCAAGAGAAGCGCGAACTCGCCTATTCGTTCAACCTCGGCATCACCAGCGACTATATCTTCCGCGGTATTTCGCAGACGGCACGTGCTCCGACGGGGCAGGGTGGCGTTGACCTGACCTACGGGACATTCTACGCGGGTGCGTGGGCATCGGGCCTCGACTTCGGTCAGGTTGGCGGCAAAAATATCGCCAATGCTGAACTCGACCTCTACTTCGGCTTCAAGCCTGTCGTCGGTCCTGTGACCTTCGATCTCGGTCTGATTTATTACGCTTACCCCGGCGCACGGGATTCGGCAGCCGAACTGAACTATCTCGAACTCAAGGCTGGCGCGAGCGCTTCGCCGTGGAAAGACGCAACGCTCGGCGCGACTGTGTTCTTCTCGCCGGAGTATACGGGCGAAACGGGCAAAGCCTGGACGCTCGAAGGTTCGTTCTCGCAGACCTTGCCGAAGTTCGGGTCGGTCACGCCAAGCTTCAGCGCGCTCATCGGTTACCAGAAGGGCGACACCGCCGCTTACCGGACCTTCATCGCCAACGGCTCGAACGACTACATCTACTGGAACGCCGGTATGACGTTCGGTTGGGAGAAGTTCTCGCTCGATCTGCGCTACTGGGACACGAACATTTCGAACACTGGCGGTTTCTGTGACGGCAGCGCAACGGGTGTTCTGCAGTGCGATGGCCGCTTCATGGGCACGCTCAAGTTCACCTACTGATCCCGCACACCACGCGGATGATCAACGACAACGGGGCCTCGCGGCCCCGTTTTTCGTTGGTAGTGCTGCGGGTTACTCGCCGTCACTGCCGCCGCTGTCACCGAAGCTGCCACTCGACCCCCAGCTCCAACCGCTGAGACCTGAACCGCCTGTGACAGCGGAGCCGGCGGCGGAGGCCATCATGCGGCCGGCCAGACGCGAGAAGGGCAGGCTTTGTAGCCAGATTTTGCCGGGTCCGCGGAGCTGCGCGAAGAAGAAGCCTTCGCCGCCGAAGACCATCGATTTGACGGAGCCGGCGCGGACGATGTCGAAGTCGACCGTCGGCGCCATGGCCGCAAGGCAACCTGGATCGACGTGCAGTTCTTCGCCGACGGCAAGCTCGCGCTCGATGATGGTGCCGCCGGCATGGATGAAGACCCAGCCGTCACCTTCGAGCCGCTGCATGATGAAGCCCTGACCACCGAATAGGCCAGCACCGATCTTGCGCTGGAAATGGATGCCGATCGAGACGCCCTTGGCGGCGCAGAGAAACGCATCGCGCTGAGCGATCATGGTGCCGCCGATGTCGCGCAGATGGAAGGGGATGATGGTGCCCGGGTAGGGAGCGGCAAAGGCCACGCGTGATTTTTCTTGTCCGTGATTGGAGAACACCGTCATGAACAGGCTTTCGCCGGTGAGGAGGCGTTTGCCTGCCGTTGCCAACTTGCCGAAGAAGCCGGTGTCAGCTTTCGAGCCGTCACCGAAGACGGTGTCCATGTGAATGCCGGCCGGCTTGAACATCATCGAGCCGGCTTCGGCGATGGTGCTTTCACCCGGGTCCAGCTCGATTTCAACGAACTGCATCTCCGAGCCCTTGATTTCGTACTCGATATCATCCGCCGCGCTTGAGCGGCGTTGGGCTGGCTTCATAATGCTGGGCACGGAACCGCTCATAGGATGCATCCTCAAGATGGGCGCGATTAGCGCTGCTGGCACAGACTGACTATCGCGTGCGCTTTTAAAATTCGATGACTGTAGCCGCTACGCCAGCGTGGCAAGCGCTTCCCTGCTGTAGGGCTTGAACTCAGCTTGACGGCCGTCGCGCAGTTTTGCCGCCCAGGCCGGATCGGCGATGAGCATACGGCCGACACCGACGAGATCGACCTCGCCCGCGTCGATCATTGCCATGAGGCGGTCGAGGTGGGCCGGGTCGACGTCCGCGCCTTTGGTGCCGAAGGTTTGGAGGAAATCGGTATCGAGGCCGACCGAACCGACGGTTATCACCGGTTTGCCTGTCAATTTTTTGGTCCACCCGGCGAGGTTCATGTCGCTGCCGTCGAACTCCGGTTCCCAGAAGCGGCGGTTGGAGGCGTGGAAGATATCGACGCCCGCGTCGGCGAGGGGCGCAAGAATGTTTGCAAGTTCGCTGGGTGTCGTCGCGAGCTTTGCTTCGTACTGCTGTTGCTTCCACTGCGAGTAGCGCAGCACGATTGGGAAATTTGCGGCCGTGGCACGGCGGCAGGCTTTGACAATCTCGGCGGCGAAGTGCGCGCGCCTCATGGCGTCGCCGCCCCACGCGTCGGTGCGCACGTTGGTGCCGTCCCAGAAGAACTGATCGACGAGATAGCCATGCGCGCCGTGAATTTCGATGCCGTCGAAGCCGAGGCGTTGTGCGCTGGCGGCGGCGGTGGCGAAAGCTGCAATGACGTCGGCGATTTCGCTCTCGGTCATCGGCTCGGAGACTTGCTTGCCGGGCCGGAACAAGCCCGATGCAGAGACAGGTTTGGCTTCGGGATTGGGTTCTTGTCCGGCGCGGCGGACAGAGCCGACGTGCCAGAGTTGCGGCATGATCTTGCCGCCGGCGGCGTGGACTTCATCGGCGACGTGTTTCCATCCGGCCAATGCCGCATCGCCGTAGAAGTGCGGAACGTTCGGGTCGTTGGCCGAGGCGGGATGGGGGACGACGGTGCCTTCGGTGATGATTAGCCCGACGGCGTTTTCAGCGCGGCGGCGGTAATAGGCGGCGACATCGGCGCCGGGGACACCGCCGGGCGATTTTGAGCGCGTCATCGGCGCCATGACGATGCGGGAGCTGAGGGCCAGAGATCCGTGTTGCCAGGGTTTAAAAAGTGCGTCGAAATTTGTGGTCATGATCACCGATGTGCTGAAATTGGCGGCCCGATTATTCCGGCGTTGAGAAAGCGGCTTTTTCGAAGTTTTGTCGAGGGTTTGGATGCGGCTGCGGGCGAGACTGCGGTGTGCGCCGCCGCGTGCGATGGCTGTTGCGACCATGGGCATGACATGATCATCTGATCTGAAATCACCTTGACGATGGGATAAGCCTTATTGTTATAGTTTATAACTGTTGCCGTTCGAAGAGGCCCGTAGAGGCCTCGGTCCGGTGCTTTGATGGCGCCCGCCAAGGGCGGTCCGACTGCATAAACAAGGGAGAGACGCATGACTTCGAAATCGGAGACGCACGGTGCCGTTACGCGGCGGCGATTGATTAAAGGGGCTGGGATTGCGGCGGCGGGATCGGCGCTTGCGGCGCCGGCCATTGCGCAAGCCAATCCTGAGATCAAGTGGCGCATGCCCATGTTCGTGCCGAAGACCGTCGAGAGTGTGATGGATTCCGCAAACGATGTGGTTCGCCGCGTTGCCGAACTCACTGACGGCAAATTTCAGATCCAGCTCTTTGGCGCGGGTGAAATTGTGCCAGGCGGACCGGCCGTTTTGAATGCGGCCGAAGAAGGTACCGTCGAGTGCGCTTTCACGCTCTCTTACTACTCATTCGGCAAGGATCCCGCGTACGCTTTCGGGTCAACGCTGCCGTTCGGGCCGACTATTCGTGGCCACTATGCTTGGTTGTTCAAAAACGGCGGTATGGAACTGCTCAACGAGTTCTATGAATCGAAAGGTACGCACGCCATTCCGTGCGGTAACTCGACGATGCAGATGGGCGGCTTCTTCCGTAAGGAAATCAATACGGTTGCGGATCTGCAAGGGCTGAAAATGCGCATTCCGGGCCTTGGCGGCGCGGTGATGGCGAAGGTCGGCGTGGTGCCGCAGCAGATTAGCCCGGGTGAAATTTATTCGGCGCTCGAGCGCGGGACAATCGACGCTGCGGAATGGGCTGGGCCTTATGACGACTTCAAGTTCGGCTTCTATAAGGTGGCCCCGTTCTACTATGCGCCAGGCTGGTGGGAGCCACAGGCCAGCATCTGGGTGCATGTGAACAAGAAAAAGTGGGACGAGTTGCCGAAGACGTACAAGGCGGTGCTTGAGGCCGCCTGCATTGCGACCTGCACCACGCATAATGCCAAGAACGATGTCTTGAATTCGAGTGGTCTCAGGCAGCTGATCGGTGCCGGCGTCAAGCTCAGGTACTTCAGCAAGGAAATCATGGATGCGAGCTACGACGCCGCATTCAAGACATTCGACGAGTTGTCGGCGAAGAGCCCGGCGTTCGCAAAGATCTATCCGGCTTGGAAAAAGCATCTGGATGAGAATGAGCTTTATTACCGGGTGGGCGATAACACGTATGAGAATTACGTGTTTGGCAAACGCGTGAAGGGCTGAAGTTTCGGCTTGAAATTTAGGGGCGGTGCGGCTGTGGCCGTGCCGCCCTTTGCTTTTTCTCGGTGCCCACGGCACGGCGCGTGGCGCCGATTGCACGGCTGGGGTGTGGTGCGCTAAGCAGTGGCCTCAACTTTCTGCCACGAGGCCAAAATCATGTCGAAGCCAGCATCACCCAAGGCATTTCCGGTTTCGTGGGATCAATTCCATCGCGATGCGCGAGCGATGGCGTGGCGGCTGGCCGAGAAAGGGCCGTTCGAGGCCATTGTCTGCATCACGCGTGGCGGCTTGGTCCCGGCGGCGATTGTCGCCCGCGAACTGGGCACGCGGCTGATCGAGACCGTGGGCGTTGCCAGCTATCACGACTATTCGAGCCAGGGCGAGTTGCGCGTGATCAAATCGATTGCGCCGAACATTCAAGCGATTGGGGATGGTAAAGGCAAAGGCGTGCTGGTCGTCGATGATCTGACGGATACCGGGAAGACGGCCAAGGTCGTGCGCGAGATGCTGCCGAACGCCCACTTCGCCACGGTATATGCGAAGCCGCAGGGCGTGCCGCTGGTGGATACGTTCGTGACCGAAGTCAGCCAGGATACCTGGATCTATTTTCCATGGGATCTCGATCTTGCTTACGCTGAGCCGATCTCGAAAGAGACGCGCGGTTAATTTGCGGCGAGCGCCGGCCCCGTGTCATGTGGTGTTCTGCACTCACAGCCGCGCGTGGGCCTGAGACTAGACAATAGGCTTAGGGCAGGCCACTCTTGGGACAACAAACGAACGGGCGTTTCAGCCCGTCTTGTCCAGGAGGAAACATTGAACCGTCGTCTCGTTCTCGCCCTTGCCGCAGGGATTGCCCTGTTTGCCGCGCCCGTCACCGCCTTTGCTCAGGCATATCCAACGAAACCGATTACGCTGATCGTGCCGTGGCCGGCTGGCGGGTCGAGCGACATCGCAATGCGCGCGATTGCCGATGCTGTCGGGAAAACGCTTGGTCAGCCTGTCGTCGTCGACAATAAGCCGGGCGCGTCGGGTACCCTTGGGCCCGCGACCATGGCGGCGACCGGGAAACCGGATGGCTATACGCTGTCGCAGATGCCGATCAGCGTCGTTCGTATCCCGATCATGCAGAAGACGTCGTTCGATACGGTCAAGGATTTCAGCTACATCGCGCAATTGACCGGGTACACCTTCGGCATCACCGCGAAGGCTGACGGGCCGTTCAAAACCTGGGCCGATGTGGTCAAGTTTGCCAAGGAAAACCCGGGTAAGTTGACCTACGGCACACCGGGCACAGGAACGTCGCTGCACATCGGCATGGAGATGATCGCGGCGAAAGAAGGCATCAAAGTTACGCAGGTGCCGTTCAAGGGGGCGGCTGAAACGAATGCCGCTGTGCTTGGCGGACATACGATGTTGCAGGTCGATTCGTCGGGCTGGAAGCCGCTGGTCGATTCCGGGCAACTGAAGTTGCTCACGATCTGGACCGCAGAGCGGAGCAAGGTCTGGAAGGATGCGCCGACGCTGAAAGAGCTTGGCTACCCCTATGTCTTCGACAGCCCCTTTGGTGTTGCCGGTCCGAAAGGCATGGATCCGGCTATCGTGAAAACGTTGTCGGCGGCGTTCAAGAAGGCACTCGAAGAGCCGGCTGTCATCGAAGCGTTGAAGAAATACGACATGTTCCCGCGCTATCTCGATACCGCCGACTATCAGAAGTCGATCGTCACACTCGTCGCGGACGAAGGCAAGGCGCTCAAAGAACTTGGGCCTCGCCAAGAAAGAATGATTGCCACTGCCTGTTGCGATTGGCGCAGTTGCCGGGAAAATCCGGCCGCTGCGCCATCGTATTCTGTGGTGCGGATGCTTAGAAAACGGCGGTACATCTGATGATACGCAAGGCTGATTTCTGGAGCGGCGTGGCGTGGCTGTTGGCGGGGCTGTTCGTTGTCTGGCAAGGCCACGTTCTCGGATTGGGCCGCGTCAACGATCCCGGCTCCGGCTTTGCAGTGTTCTGGATCGGAATATTGCTGTCGCTGTTTTCGCTATCTGTGATCGTGTCGTCGGCTCGTGGCGAAGGCGCGCGTCTGTCCCAGTTGTGGGCGGGAGCGCGCTGGCCGCGCGTGTTAGCGGTCGTTGTGCTGTTGATTGCGTATGGCGCGACGTTCGAGAGCCTTGGATTTTTGATTTCGACAACGCTGTTGCTGCTCGTGCTGATGCTCGCGGTGGATCGCGTTGCGGTGCCACTCGCGGTGGCGATTGCCGTGGGCGCGCCGGCCGGCATCTGGTTCGTCATGACGAAATGGCTCAAAATCCAACTGCCCGCAGGGTTGTTGGCATCGTGGCTCGGCTGAGGGACGCACAATGGATGTTGTCTCTAGTCTCGGCTTGGGTTTTTCGGTGGCGCTGCAGCCGATCAATCTCCTCGCATGTTTCTTCGGCGTGTTCATCGGGACGTTGGTGGGCGTGCTGCCGGGCATTGGGCCGGTCTCAGCCATGGCGCTGTTGTTGCCGGTGACATTGTCAGGCACGCCGGAAGCCGGAATTATCATGATGGCCGGCATCTACTACGGGTCGATGTATGGCGGTTCGACGACCTCGATCCTCGTCAATATTCCGGGTGAAGCTGCGAGCGTCGTGACCTGCCTTGACGGCCACGAGATGGCGAAGCGCGGCCGTGCGGGTCCGGCGCTCGGCATGGCGGCGATGTCGTCATTCGTGGCGGGGACGTTCTCGATCATTCTGCTCATGCTGGTTGCGCCGTCGCTGGCGCGCGTGGCGGTGGCGTTTGGGCCGCCTGAATATTTCAGCCTGATGGTGCTGGGGCTCACAGTGTTGAGCTTTCTGACCCAGGGCTCGATGGCGAAAGCCATGATCATGGCGTGTGCCGGGGTGGTGCTGGGGCTAATCGGGATCGACGGTATTCACGGGCACGCCGCGCTTGTCGTTCGACCGGCTCGAACTGTTGGATGGCATTGGCTTGGTGCCAGTCGTGATGGGGCTCTTTGGCATCGCGGAAATCCTCGCCAACATCGAGAAGAAGGTCGAGCGCGATATCATTTCTGCGCGGATTGGCAGCTTGTGGCCTTCGGCGGACGATTGGATGCGGAGCAAGTGGGCGATCGTTCGCGGTACGATCCTCGGGTTTTTTCTCGGCATTCTGCCTGGCGGGGGCGCGGTGATTTCGTCGTTCGCGTCCTATGCGATCGAGCGGCGGCTTTCCTCTGAGCCCGAGCGGTTCGGCAAGGGGGCGATCGAAGGCGTGGCCGGACCGGAGGCGGCCAACAACGCTGCGGCGGGCGGCGCTTTCATTCCGCTGATGACGCTCGGCATTCCGCCCAATGTGGTGATGGCGCTATTGCTTGGCGCCTTTATCGTGCACGGGCTGCAACCGGGCCCGATGATGATGACGACCAGCCCGGGCGTGTTCTGGGGCATCGTTGCGAGCATGTATATCGGCAACGTGATGCTGTTGGTGCTCAACATGCCGCTGGTCGGATTGTGGGTGCAGGTGTTGCGGGTGCCCTACAACGTCTTGTTCCCGCTGATCGTGATGTTCTGCATCGTCGGCGTGTTCTCGTCGGGCAACTCGGTGTTCGATATTCTGGTCATGATCGGGTTCGGCGTCTTCGGCTATTTGTGCCGGAAGTTCGGTTACGAGCCTGCGCCGCTGGTGTTGGCGTTCGTGCTGGGGCCGATGCTCGAAAATAATCTCAGAAAGTCGCTCATTCTCAGCCAAGGCGATTTCAGCGTGTTCGTGACACGGCCGATTTCAGCGACGTGTCTGGTGCTGGCGTTGCTTATTCTGCTGGCGGTGCTGATGCCGTCGTTCGCGCAGAAACGCGAAGTGATCGCGCAGGATCAGAGCTGATTGAAACTCTGTCACGAGCTTGGCACACTCAGCGGTATCAGGGCTGATTGTGCCAACTGTTGTGGCTTGGCGCGTATGGGTCGCTGTGACAGGCCGGGCAAAGCGTTGCCGTGCCACCGTCTGCTTGCAGTTTTGGGCACAGGGCCACCGCAGGAGCGGCAGAGCGCGTATGAGCCAGGTGCCAACGCGTGGTCGACGCTGACGCGTTCGTCGAAGACGAAGCATTCGCCCTGCCAGAGCGATTGCTCGGCCGGGATGCGTTCGAGGTAATTCAGAATGCCGCCGTCGAGGTGGTAGACTTCGTCAAAGCCGCGCGCGCGCATGAAGGCGGTGGCCTTCTCGCAGCGAATGCCGCCGGTGCAGAACATCGCGACTTTGCGGTGCTTGGCCGGATCGAGCGTGGCATCGACATAGGCGGGAAATTCACGGAAGGAGCGCGTGTGCGGGTTCTCGGCGCGCGCAAACGTGCCGATGGCATATTCGTAGTCGTTGCGCGTGTCGACGACGACGACGGCGGGATCGGAGATGAGGGCGTTCCAGTCCTCGGGCGCGACATAGGTCCCGGCCATGGTGTTGGGGTTGGCCTCGGGAACGCCGAAGGTGACGATCTCGCGCTTGAGTTTGATTTTGAAGTGGGCGAAGGGCTGGTGATCAGCGACCGACGTCTTGACTACGAGGCCCGCCAACAGCGGATCGCTGCGGAGTTCGGCCAGCATGGCGGACATGGCGTTGTGGCTGCCGGCAATGGTGCTGTTGATGCCTTCGTTGGCGAGAAGAATGGTGCCGACGATGCCGAGCGCGTTGCCGCGATCAAGCAACCGCTGCCGCCGTCCGGTGAGGTCGTCGAGTGGCGCAAATTTGTAGAAGGCCGCGACCAGCCACTGCTTTTCAACTTGGTCTGTCACGTCAGCCGCGTCCGAGTTTGGCTTTTTCATAGAGCGGCATCACTTCGGGCAGGTGTTTGTTGATGATGTCGATGCGGGTCTGCCCGGATGGATGGGTCGACATCCACTGCGGCGGCGCGCCCTTCGAAGCGCGGCTCATCTTTTCCCACAACGTGATGCCGGCGCGCGGGTCGAAACCGGCGCGGGCGGCGAGTTCGAGGCCGATAAGGTCGGCTTCGAGTTCGTCATTCCGGCTGAACTTGAGGCTCGCGAGGCTGCCGGCGCCAGCACCAACTACGTCGCCCAACTGGCCGAAGAGCAGACCCGCCACGACGCGTCCGGCGCCGAGCGCCATCTGTTTGCCCGCGCGCTCACGAGCGTGCTCCCAGAGGGCGTGGCCGATCTCGTGGCCCATCACCATGGCAACTTCGTCGTCGGTCAGTTGCAGCTTCTCGAGAATGCCGGAGAAGAAGGCGATCTTGCCGCCGGGCATGCAGAACGCGTTGATCTGCGGGCTGGCAATGAGATTGACCTCCCATTTCCAGTCTTTAGCTCGCTCGTTGAACTTGTTGGCGTGCGGCAGCAAGCTGCGGGAGATGTTGCGCAGGCGAACGACCTGCGGATGGTTCGCATCGACCAAGGCGCGCTTCTGGAAGGCCTGCCGCGTCATCTGTTCGTATTGGAGTCCGGCCTGTTGCTCGATGTTGGAGGCGGACACGACATTGCGGAAGATCGACTTGCGCGAGACGGAAACGCCGCCATCTTGAGCGAGCGCGGGGGCGAACGTGGCGACCACAGCGATGACTGCGGCCAGGCTGCCGTTTTTCAGGGCTTTGAGGCTCACTGACATAGTTCTCTCCGTCACGCTCGCAATCATTGTACCGGTTGCGTTCCACTCTAAGTTGGATCGCATAGGTTTATGGCACTTAAATAGCAAGCCTGGACGTTGGTTGCGAGGGTTCAACTGGAAATCCTGAATTTAATGATCCAGTCCGGGCGGATATCGTAAATACTCTGTGCCGGCAGTTGGCAGTTGGCTCAGAATTGGGTTGGGCGCCGTCATCTAGGAGTTACATGGCAGAACCGTTGACAGTCCGGGTCATTGCGGATGCGGGGGGCGTGGACGCGGAGACGTGGGACCGGCTGGCGAACCCATCGGCTGCGACGTCCAATCCGTTCGTGCGGCATGCCTTTATTCGGGCGCTCGAGGAGGCGGGGTGTGTCGGCGGTCGCTCCGGGTGGCGGCCGCATCATCTGGTGCTTGAGACGTCTCTTGGCGCGGTGGCAGGGATTGCGCCTTGTTACGTGAAAAGTCACAGCCAGGGTGAATACATCTTCGATCATGGCTGGGCGGAGGCGTATCAGCGCGCCGGTGGGCAGTATTATCCGAAACTTCAGATTGCGGTACCGTTCACGCCGGTGCCTGGGCCGCGCTTTTTGGTGGGCGATGGCGCTGATGCGGACGAGATGCGGCGGCTCTTGGCGCGCGGTGCGGTCGAGGTCGCGGCTCAAAGCGGTGTCTCGTCGCTGCATGTGACCTTCTGCAGCGAAGCGGAATGGGCGGGGTTGGGCGGGGCGGCCGCAGGACTCGGCTACATGCAACGGAGTGACCAACAGTTTCACTGGGACAATGCGGGGTACGCGACGTTCGACGATTTCTTGACGGCGCTGTCGTCGCGGAAGCGGAAGGCTATCCGCAAGGAACGCGAGACGGCCCTTGCCGCCGGGATCACTGTGAAATGCCTGCAGGGCGCGGAGATCACCGAAGCCTATTGGGATGCCTTCTATGAGTTTTACTTGGATACCGGCAGCCGCAAGTGGGGACGGCCGTATCTCAATCGCACCTTCTTTTCATTGCTGGGCGCGCGCATGGGAGATGCGTGTTTGTTGATCGTGGCGGAGCGCGATGGCCGCCCGATTGCGGGGGCGCTCAACTTGATTGGCGGCGATTGTCTCTATGGCCGCTATTGGGGTGCGATCGAGCAACATCCGTGCCTGCATTTCGAGCTTTGTTACTATCAAGCGATCGAAATTGCGATTAGCGCGGAAGCTCGCCCGTGTCGAGGCCGGTGCGCAGGGCGATCATAAGCTCGCGCGCGGATACCGGCCGGTGCCGGTTTACTCACTGCATTGGATTCGAGATCCGGGTTTCCGAAAAGCTGTCGACCGGTATCTGACCGAAGAGCGCGCGCACATGGCGGAGCAGCGCGAGATGCTGGCGGATTACCTGCCGTTCCGGAAAGTGGCGGAAGAGACCGACTGATCGCTTATGCCGTAGGTTCCAACACGCGTTTGGCTGCGGCAATGGCGCGACGGGCCCATTCTTCGGTGCCGACTTTCGCGCGCCATTCGATGTGCGGAATTTCGATGCTGATCGGAATGTCGTTGGGCAGGGCTGCGAACAGGGCACGCAACTCAATGCCGCCGTCACCGGGGAGCAGGCGCGCGCTGCGTGCCGTGTACATCAAGCCTTCGTTGGTGGCCGGGATTTCTGCGGGCGCGTCGCAGATTTGCGCGTAGTTGAGATGATGGCGCGGGATTGCGCGGACGTCGTCCAAGGTTGATTTCGAGCGGGCAAAGTGGAGCGCGTCGACTAGGACACCGCCGTTGTTGCGCGCGGCGTTCTGGACGATGCGTGACGCGGTCGGGACGTTTGGCACCATCGTCCACGGCATGGGTTCGAGATCGGCGGTGATGTTGTAGGGCTGGGCGGCTTCACAGAATTTCGCGAAGGAGGCGGTGAGCCGGCTTTCGTCCGGATCGTCACCGGCGACAAGGATCGCGCGGGCGTTGAGAGACCCGATGGTATCGAGGAATTGAGCGTAGTTTTTGACGTCGAAGGTTTCGCCGATGCGGACAATTTCGACGTCGAAGATGCCGACGCCCGTCTCGGCGATGGCGGCTTTGGTTTCACGCAGCAGTTCGGGATTTTCAAGCAGTGGCGCGTGATCGGCACCCGGCGCGACCGGTAAAATTCTGATGCCGACAGCGTTATAGCCAAGTTTGGCTGCGAGCCGGATCATGTCTGGCGGCATGAGATCCAATGCGGTGAGGTACGCGAGGGAATACGAGCGGGGCATGACAGTTTCCCATTTCGCCGGCTGCGACAAAGGTGCGACGACTTTGTCGCAGCCTTTGGCCTTGCAGGGAAGTGGGTATCGGACTTGGCTGGCTCAGGACTGCCCGGTGCCAGTGACCGGGCTGACGGTTTCGGCATCAGTCGTCATCAAAGATGCCCTTTTCAGCACCTTTGTGGCAGGCTGCACAGTCACCTTTGAATTTTGCGCCCTTCCGCACCAAGGTGGCGGCGGCCACACGATCTTTGCGCTCGTGCTTGCGGCGCCACCACGGCAGTTCTGTGATGCGGAGCGGCTCTGCCGTTTTCGGCAGGTCGCGGAGGACCTTGGCATTGCGACCGGCCTGGTCGGCGGCATTCTGCTCAAGGTAGGCCGAAATCTTCGCGGCCGTGTCGGCGTCCAATTCGGCGTTCTCGCCAAAATGCTCTTTCAGGCCAGTGACGAGCTTTGTCCAGGAACGCGCGGGGAGAAGGCCGGGCGCATAGAGCATGTGACAGGCGCTGCATTCCTTCGCGACGATGGGGTCTTTGACGGGCGGTATGGTCATGCCGTCGGCACGGCTGGCGGACGCGCTGCTTGCGCAAAGTGCGAGCGTGGTGAGGGCGGCGGCGGCGATACTTCTGATGGCGTGGGGCATCGGATACTCCTGTGTGAACGTCAGAGGCTCAAGAGGTAGGCGAGCACGTCACCTTTTTCGGTGACGCTGCATTCACGGCCGAGTACGTCGCCGCAGTTGCGTTTGAACCATTTCTCGACGTTGGCGGGATCGGTGTAACGCTGCGGTGCTTTCGACGCCGCCATTGGGCCGATATCTTTGCCGGCGCGTGTGCGTCCGGATTTTGTGAGGTCGGCCGTGTGACAGGATGTGCACGAGGGCGAATCCGGTTTGCCGCCCTTGTGGGTGCCTTGAAAGAAGGCCTTGCCGCGCTCGGCGGAGAAACCTTGGAATGCTGGGTCGGCGGCTTTGGCTGCGGCGGCGTGTGCGTCCATCAGCGCCTTTTGCGGGGCGGACATTTCGGCGAGCGCTGCAGTGGCAGTAATGGCTACGGCGGCAGATACCGCAGCGGCGCGTAGGATTTTTGCTGACATCATTTCGAAGGCTCCTTGGGGATGGCGATTGATCGTGGTTTGAAAAGACCTGACGCGGCATCGGCGTGGCAGGCGGCGCAGTTGTGTTTGCCGCTGACGGGCTTTGACGCGAATACGTCGACCGCTATGTTTGTATGGATTTGACGCCACGCCTTGGCGTCGGTGATGCGGAGGCGTGTGCCGTCATCGGGCCCGCGCACGATGTGGGCGGCCTGGGTGTCAGCGGTTTCTGCGCTGTTGGCGCTGAGGTAAGCCGTGATTGCCTTTTCGAGCGCTGGGTCGAGCTCGGCGTTGTCGCCGAAGTGATTGCCAAGATCGGCCATCAAGAGTGTCCAAGCCGGTTTGGTTGCAAGGCTCGGGTGGTAGGCCGTGTGGCAGGCCGCGCACTCTTTGACATAGGTTGCGTCGAGGGCTGCGGTGGAAACTCCGTGGGGCCATTGCTGCGACGCTGTCGTGATGGCAATCGCTGCGGTGGTACCAAGCGCGAGGACTACGGCTGCCGTGAGTTTTGGCCATGCGTGACGCTTCGGGTAATGGATGGATTCATCCGGCAGCCGCTTCTGACCGGAGATCATGCTGCGCACGAGATTTTCGTGTGTCCGCAAGCTTTCAACGAAGATGCCAATGAGATGACCGGCGATGAGTGTGAGAAGCGCGAAGGCCAATGCTTCATGGGTGCCTTTCGCTGTGATCCCGGCCGCATAACTGGTGATCGGCGCGAGAGGTCCGTCTTTGAGTACGCCGCCCAAGGCGATGAGTCCGGTTGCTGACAGGGCGATAATTGCGCTTCCGAGCGCGATAATCATGGTTGCGCCGAGTGGATTGTGGCCGATGTGATGCGGTGCGCGGCCGCGTAGAAGTGCAACGGCGTAGTTCAGCGCGGTCCAGGGTGCGACCACGAAACTCGCGAGGCGAGCGTAGGTCGTACCGGTGAAGCCCCACACCAGCCGATAGACGATGAGTGTGGTGATAATGCCGCCGAAGACGAGGTGTAAATCAAGCCATGGGCGCGGCGCTACAAAGCCTGTGATGAGTGCGCCGGAAACGCTTGCGACCAAAGCCCAATGAAAGAGTCGGACACCGAGATCCCAAACACCACCTGAACGAGCCATAGGTGCTGCAGCGTCAGAGCCCGCGTGCGGTCCACGAAATGGCTTTGATGTTGTTTGTGTCGAGCCATCCATGGCGCTCTCACCCATCAGCGCGGACCAAGGAGATCCGTGCTGATGGTGTTGCCATGCGCTGGCTTACGCGAACCTGACGCGCGCCATCATTTCACATCGAGACGTGGAAGATCGAGGCGATGAATGAGGTTCTGTGTCGATGGCTTCCAAGCTGGATAGCGCTTCAGCACCAACGGATCGTGTCCGGGGACGACTTGCGCTCGTGATGATGCCAGCTTTTCGAGGCGGGTGTAGGTGCGGAGGGTTTCGGCAGCATCGACGGTGATGGAGAACGGTTTGCGGCGTTCGAAGTTTTCATACATGTGCGCTGCATCGGTTGCGAGGACGACATAGCCGCCAGCGGTTTTCACGCGGACGCATTGCAGGCCGAGCGTATGGCCGCCTGTCTTGTGAACCGTGATGCCTGGCGCGACTTCGCCGTCGCCATCGTGGAACGCAACGCGACCAGAGTAGACCTTTTTGACGAAGCTGCAGATGTGATCGGCGGTGAAGGGCTTGCGCAGAAATTCGTCGCACATGCAGCGGCCGGTGGCGTACGCCATCTCGGCTTCCTGGATGTGGAAGTGCGCTTTGGGGAAGTCGTCGAAGGTGCCCGCGTGATCGTAATGCAAGTGACTGATGATGGCAGTGTCGATCTTGGCCGGATCAAAGCCCGCTTCGGCGAGCATTTTTGACGGCACGATCTCGATTTCACGATTGCGGAGCTTGGCTTCGGTGTGATCCATGCCCGTGTCGACAAGGATCGCGCGTTTGGCGTTGTGGATGATCCAGACGAAGTAGTCGATTGGCTCTGGGCGGGCATGGTCATCGGGGGACATGAAATTGTCGGCGCGCGTGCGGTTCTTGTGCGTCGCGTAACGGAAAGCCAGAATTTCGTAGATGTCGTCAGCGCTGGTGGTGGTCATGGCGAGTGGCTCCGTGGCGAGGTCATACCGGCTCAGAGCTTGCCCTAGGCACCGGGCTCACGTCGATGGCCCGCACCGCAGATGTGACGTGCAGCAAATCTCCTTCACTTTGAACGAATTCAGCCTTTTTTCCCGCATCTCAGAGTGTTGCGCGAGGGCGGCAATCCGATATGGTGGCCGCTGATGCGCGGTCTTGTTCGTGGGCTGAGCACTTTGCTGCGCGCCCGGTCTGGGCGTGGCCAATAAAGCGATTGGATGAGGATGACGATGATCTCGCGCCTACTTGCGAAATATCAACAGATGGGGGCGAAGCGCCGCCAACAACTGTGGGGCAGTTTGGCCGTTGCGGCGATTTCGATCGCGGCGTTGGCAACGGCCGATGCGCAGCAGCGGGGTCCCTATGGCGGGTCTGACCGCGACCGGTCGCAGTCGTTCGGCGGCCGCCCGAAAGTGGTGACGCAGCCAGGGCAATTCGACTACTACGTGATGGCGCTCTCTTGGAGCCCAAGTTATTGCGCCTCGCTGCAGCGCGACGGCTATGATCCGCAATGCCACCGTCGCGACGGCAAGCGGTATTCGTTCGTGTTGCATGGTTTGTGGCCGCAGTTTGAACGCGGTTGGCCCGAGAGCTGCCCGACGGCGGATCGCGGTTTTGTTCCGCGTCCGGTGGCCAATCAGATGGCCGATATCATGCCGAGCGATAAGCTCGTGTTCCATGAGTACCGGAAGCACGGCACCTGTTCGGGGCTCGGTGTTGATGGCTATTTCAAGCTGTCGCGTGAGCTCTTTGAGAAGGTCAAAATTCCGGAACAACTGCGCAACGTCACGGACCAGCGGATGTTCACGTCGCCGCAAGAGGTGGTGCAGGACTTCCTCAAGCTCAATCCGGAGATGAAGCCGGATGGTATCTTTGTGGAGTGTGGTCAACCGGGGCCGCGTCTCAAAGAAGTGCGGATCTGCTTCGACAAAGAGGGCAAATTCCGGAGCTGCGGACGCAACGAAAGCCAGAGCCGCTTGTGTTCGGCGCCGCGCGTTTACGTGCCGCCGGTGCGTGACGCGTCGACAGGTGGCGGTGGCCAACCGCAGCCGAAAATTCTGCAGGGCACCGGACAGCGAATTCTAGTTTCCTGCTCAGCTCTGCATAAGGGCCACTCCTCTTCGACAGCGTTTTGCGGCCGCCCGTGGATCTCCACGGGCGGCCGTCTTCATTTTTGGGGTGCCGGCGTGCCCTCTAAACGCTTGCGGAAATGGCGCGAATCTCAGCGGTATGACGTGCGGGTTTGTACTGATCGGATTTGGAGGCGACACTGTCGCAGTTGCAGCACCGGACGTGGGCACACGAGGCCATTGAGCCGTCATTCGTTGATTCGGATGCGGGGCGCGCGCGTCAGCCGCGGTCTGCGGTTCAGCCGCCGCCGCTGCCTGCTTCGCCTTATGCTGGCGCTGAGCCGGTTTTGCCTGATCCCTATCTGCCGTATCAGCCGATCCAGGCGTCGAGCTTCCACAACGAAGTCCCGATGGAGCCTCTGGTGGTCCGGCGCAGCCCAAAAGAGCAGCGGCCGGCCGCAAAACGGCGGCGGGCGCCTGAGCGCGGCTGGTCGTCCTGGTACTGGGGCGTTGCGGGCTTTGTGCTCGGGATGGCGTTTTGGCACCTGATCGGGTTTTGGGGGTTCGTCAACGCGGTGCTGTTGTCACCTGGCTCGCGCGAGCGCGCGGCGGCCGAGCGGCCGGCGTCGTTGGATGCCAAGAGCACGCCGGGTGCGGCTGCTGCTCCTTACCGTGCTGTCGGTCCGGCACGGGCAACGCGCTCTGGCGCAACCGCTCAAGCTCCGCAGGCTGGTCTTGCCTCGTGGGGTGCGGTGGTGTCACCGAGCGGGACGGCTGCAACGGCCGAGGCCGAATAACCTTTAAGTCTGTCAGGCCGCTTTGCTCAACCGCTCGGCCCGCCAACGGGCTGGCGCGACTGCGATGACGCCCAAACCTTCGGACGCGGGTTGACGCTCCAAGCTGGTGGGGTCGAGGCTCCATTTCGAGGCCAACTCGATAACGTGTTCCTCGGTCGGGTAGAGCATCATTTCGCCGCCGGCATCGCCCTTGCGGCCGCGAATACCGCGAAACTCGAAAAGCTTCAAACCAAGCGCTTTTTCTTCTTTGCTGGGGCGGCCCTTGTTCCAGACCACGCCATCGTCGTTGATGGCGAAAGCGCGAGCTACCTTGCCGTCGATGACGCGGGCCCAGGCGTAATAGTCGATGATTGGATACGAGAAGAAATATTGAACCTCGATGAACTGCTGGCCGAGATCGAGCAGGAACGGCAACGATTTGTCGGTAAATCGGCGGCCGACGGGAGCCGGGAGCGGCAGGCCGACGACAAACGTCCAACCGTTGACCGGCGGCGTGATGAATACGCGGGATTCGCCGAGGCGGTCGTCGTAAACCGTGCCTAATCCCGAGCGCCAATTGGCGGCTTCGGCCTGGGTGACAGCCAAGGCGTCCACGACGGCCATGGTGTCGCGCGTGCGGACGGCGAGCCATGCCATTTTGTACCCAAAGCCTAAGGGGAAATCGGGGGCGACGTCGAAGATGACGCGCGGGTTCGCGATGCGCGGGGCCAACACCCACACAGCCGTAACAATGGTCGCTAAGACCATGATCCCGATAACAAAAAACACGTCTGGCCCCTTCGCGCGGGCGGCATCGGATTGCGCGCCGATTAAACTGCTCCAGGCAGCGCCACCGCAAGGGGTCAAGGTCTGAGACCTAGGTAATCTCCTAGTTATCCCCAGGGGGATCGAGTTGGCGTATACTTCAGCTACCCTTCACAGGGCTAGGATCGGCGAGTAAAGCATGGGCTCGCGATTTGAACCGGGTTCGTGACCGCCCACGGGGTCACGGTGTCCGGCTGGTTTCATTGACGAGGACGTACGGCATGTCGACGGCAGCACAGAGCAACGGTTCTTTGGCAACGGTCTTTGGCGGTTCTGGCTTTGTTGGCCGGCATACGGTCCGCGCTCTGGCAAAGGCTGGGTGGCGCGTGCGTGCGGCAGTGCGGCGTCCTGATCTGGCGGGCTATTTGCAGCCGATGGGTTCCGTGGGGCAGATCCATGCCGTCCAAGCTAATCTGCGCTACCCGCAGTCGCTTGCAGCCGCTCTTGAAGGTGCCGATGTCGCGATCAATCTGGTCGCGGTGATGTCGAAAAGCGGTGCCCAGACGCTGGATGCGGTCAACGTCGAGGGCGCGCGCGCGGTCGCAAAAGCCGCCCGAGCGGCTGGCGTAAAGCGGCTGGTGCACATTTCGGCCATTGGTGCTGATCCGAAATCGGCGGGCAACTATGGCCGCAGCAAAGCTGAAGGGGAACGTGCGGTGTTGGCCGAGTTCCCCGATGCCATCATTTTGCGTCCGTCGATCGTCTTTGGACCGGAAGATGAATTCTTCAACCGTTTTGCAAGCATGGCGCAAATGTCGCCGGTCATGCCGCTGGTTGGCGGCAAGACGAAGTTTCAACCCGTGTTCGTCGGTGACTTGGCGCAGGCGATCGTTGCGGCAGCCGACGGTAAGGCCAAGGCTGGAACGGTTTATGAGCTTGGCGGTCCTGATGTCCTTAGTTTCCGGCAGTTGCTCGACAAGACGCAGGAATGGTCCGGGCGTGACCGGCCGTATTTTCCGATGCCGTTCTGGCTTGCGAAGTTGAGTGCGCTTTTGACCGCGCCGCTGCCCAACTCCATCCGGCCTTTGACGGTTGATCAGGTGCGCATGCTGCAGTCCGACAATGTCGTCAGCAGTGCGGCACAATCTGAAGGCCGCACGTTGGCTGCGTCTCGGCGTGGCGCAGGCGCAAGGCATTGCCGGTACGGTGCCGCAGTATCTTGAGCGCTTCCAAGCCAAGGGACAGTACGCGCATTATCGCGGGTGATTTCGGCGGACAGTTCGGCGTAAACTGCAGCGCATCTCGCAGGTGAGGTCCGCTTCATGCCGTCAGTTCGTTTCAAGCGCGTTGTCATTCTAACCGGCGCAGGTATCTCCGCTGAAAGCGGTCTCGCGACGTTTCGCGACAAGGGTGGCGTTTGGGCGAAATACGACTATCGCGAGGTCGCGACGCCCGAAGGTTTTGAGCGCAATCCCGACAAGGTGCATGCCTTCTACAATATGCGGCGGCGCGATGCGCAGCTTGTTAAGCCGAACTCTGCGCATGCCGCATTGGCAAACCTTGAGCGCGCGCTTCCTGCGCTTGCCGGCGGTGATGCCGATGTGACGATTGTGACGCAGAATGTGGATGCGCTGCATGAGGCGTCAGGGTCGCGCAAGCTTCTGCACATGCATGGCGAGTTGCTCAAAGCTTGGTGCACCCATTGCGACCGGCGCATGACGTGGTTGGACGACATGGAGGTTGGCACAGCGTGTCCGCAGTGCGGTGGCTCTGGTGGATTGCGTCCGGATATCGTTTGGTTCGGTGAGATGCCGTATCACATGGACGACATTGCGCGGCTGATCGGCGCGTGCGATCTCTTCATCTCCATTGGTACATCGGGGAATGTTTATCCAGCGGCTGGGTTTGTGCGAGAGGCGCGCAGCATGGGCGCACATACGGTCGAACTCAATCTTGAGCCCAGCGAAGGCGCGTCGCTCTTTCAAGAGCGGCATCATGGACCGGCAACAGAGATTGTTCCGGCCTATATTGCGCGACTGTTAGATGGGAGCGCGTGACATGACGCAATCAGCGATCAAGATTTTTGAACGTGGCGCGCGGGCGACCGCAGTTGTCGAAGTCGGTGAGCGTTCGCAACCCGGCGTGGTGATCGAGGGCGATGCGCTCAATCGCTATGTGATCGATGTGCGGCGCGCGATGTCGCTGTTGCGCGCCGGCGACGGGGAAGCTTGCCTCTACTTACTCGTCGACGTGGCAGACCGATTGGGCGATGTGCGCCGCGACTACGAAGAGACGCTCACTCAGTCGGGCCGACTGACACCCTACGTCGCTGGACGTGACCGGGTGTAGGGTTTCCGTTTTGTGACAGCTTTCACCGCGAAGCCGGGCACGTTGCCCGGCCTTTTTTGCGTGCGTCCGGTTTAGATCAGGTCACGGCTTTGTTCTGTTCACTTCGGTGCAGCGCCAACTGCGACATGATGATCGGTATTGCGATGATCAACCCGGCGATGGTGGCGATGCGGTTTGGCATGATGACCATGATCGATGCAAAGAACAGAATCCAGCGCTGCCAATTGGCCATCACGGTCAGGCCGTAGCCGGTCAGCGCAATGGCGAGCATCAAGATCCCCACAAGGCATCCGATGGTGGTCTCAAGGAATAGCGGCCACGTGAACTCTTTGGTGACGATCAACATCGCAGGCGAGTACACGAAGACGAACGGCACCAACGCCTTCGCCATGGCGAGGCGGAACGCTGTGTTGCCAGTCTTGAATGGATCAGCTCCCGCCATGCTGGCACCGGCATAGGCGGCGAGTGCGACAGGCGGCGTGATATCCGCCAGAACGCCGAAGTAGAAGACGAAGAAATGCGACACGATGGGTTCGATGCCGAGTTTGCCGAGGGCCGGCTGAGCGATCGTGACCATGATGATGTAGGTCGGTGTCGTCGGCACGCCGCACCCGAGCAGCAAACAGACGAGGGCCGTCAGGACGAGCGTGAAAAATAGCGTCATGCCGACCTGGTTGAAGATCCACTCTGGAAGGAATGAACCGAGACCGGAGGCCATGTAAGCGGCGGATGAGGTGATGACGTCCGAGAGCTTGAAGCCGACGCCGGTCAACGTGACGACGCCGACGATGACGCCGACGGTTGCTGCTGCCGCGCCGACGCCGATGGCGTACTTTGCACCCATGACAAACGCGTCACCGACATCGAGCAACCGATCGCGGCCACCGTCGGTTTTGAGTGTCCACCATGCGCAAGCCGCGAAGGCGGGGATCGTGATAGCGAGCAAGCCGGACCATTCCGTCAATAGATCCAATTTGATCGCGAGCGGGACGGCCGCGAGTAGGGCAAGCGCAACTGGCACATTGCGGTTGGTGAGGCCGATCACGACGCACGCTGTGATGCCCCAGAAGGCGGCAAGGTAAGGTGTGTAGTTTGAGAACAAAACCAAGAGCAGGATGATGAGCGGGATCGGCGTTGGCCAATCGCGCTTCAGGATGCCGCGCCAATCCGGCAGCTCGGATGGGTTGAGGCCGCGCATGCCGAGTTTCTTGGCTTCGAAATGCACCTGACAGAAAACGCCGAAGAAGTGCATGAAGGCCGGAACGACGGCGGCGAGGATGATGGTCTGATAGGGCAGGTTCAGGTACTCGACCATAAGGAACGCGGCGGCGCCCATGATCGGCGGCGTGATTTGGCCGCCGGTTGCGGCGGTCGATTTCGACGGCGCCGGCGAAGTGGCGCGGGTAGCCGATGCGGATCATCATCGGGATGGTGAGCGAGCCGACCGTCACCGTATTGGCGATCGACGAGCCAGAGATCATGCCGAAGAGGCCAGAGGCGAAGATCGAGACCTTTGCTGGGCCGCCTGAGAAGCGTCCGGCCAGTGCGGTCGCGAGATCGATGAAGAGGCGGCCGAGGCCGATGCGCGTAGCGAGAACGCCGAACAAGACGTAGTGGAAGACGTAGGTCGCGACGACGCCGAGCGCGATGCCGTAAATGCCCTGGCTCGTCAGGTAGAGGTGATTGACGACGCTCTTCCAGGTGTTGCCGGGATGCTGGAGAATGCTTGGGAACGATACGTCCCCAAAGTGCGTAGGCCATGAGGGCGATGGCGATGATCGGCAGCGCCGGGCCGACGGCGCGGCGCGTCGCCTCGAGCATGCACGATGATGAGCAGCGTGCCCATCACCCAGTCGATGGTTTCGGGATTGCCGACGCGAAACTGCAGATCGTGAAAGATCCACGGCACATAGAGCGACGAGATCACGGCCGCAAGCGCGAGCAACCAATCATAGAGCGGAATGCCGAGCGGACTGGCGGCTGAGGCAGGCAGCGGTTCGGGTGAGCGTGTCTTGGCGGCGCCGAAGACCAGAAAGATGAGGCCAAGCACGAAGGCCATGTGAATGCCGCGGTGCGTCGTCTCGGGTAACAGGCCGAAGCCGGCGGTGTAGTAGTGGAAGGCCGACAAGATGAACAGCAGCGGCGGCGACCAGCCACCCGGCGCGCGGCGCCAGCGGACGGAACTGCATTTCTGGATCGAGGTCTTCTTCGAGCTTCTGCAGCTCGGCGGCCGATTTATTGGTCAAGGGTCGCTCGCGTGAGAATGTTTGTCGACGGATCATGTGCAGGAGACACCGTTGCCGGCATTGGTGCAACGTGAAAAGGGCCGCCATCGAGTGGCGGCCCTTTGGACTGCGGACGATGCGCGGATGCGCTTACTTAACGAGACCGGCTTCCTTGTAGAACTTCTCGGCGCCGGCATGCAGCGGGATACCGATACCGCTCAATGCGGTTGCTTTCTGGATGGCTTTGCCTTTGGCGTGGCCGCCATCAAGTGCGCCGCGGGTTTTGTCGCTCCAGAGGCCTTTCGTGACTGCATAAACCACGTCGACCGGCACCTTTTCGGTTGTGACCCACTGGGCGCCGACGGACAGTGTCTTCACACCCTTGACGTCTTTGTAGGTGCCATCGGGGATTTCGTCGGCAGAGAAGAACTTGAACTCCTTGAGGAGCTTTTCAGCGCCAGCGCCATCGATCGGCAGCAGTTCGAAACCGTTGGTGGTGGCAAGCTCAGTCAACGCACCCTGCGGATAGCCCGTGGTCTGGATATAGGCGTCAAGCGTGCCGTCTTTCAGCTTGTCGATGGACTGCTGCTGTTTCAGGTATTCCGGTTTGATGTCCCGTTCGGTGATGCCGAACGACGCGAGGATTGCCTTGGCGTTGATAAGGGTGCCGGACCCTGGTTCGTCGATGGAGACGCGCTTGCCTTTGAGGTCAGCGACCGACTTGGCGCCGAGGCCCTTTTTGACAACGATATGGACGCTTTCCGGATAGAGGTTGGCAATTGCGCGCAGTTCGGTCGACCTTGGCTTTGCCTTCGTAGATGCCGGTGCCGGTGTAAGCCCAGGATGCAACGTCAGCTTGGCTGAAGCCTGATTCCATGGCGCCGCCGACGATGGCGTTGACGTTGGCGACCGAGCCGTTCGAGGCCACGGCGCTTGCATTCAAAGTTCCTCCCGATATCGCGTTGGCGATGATGCCGCCGATCGGATAGTAGGTGCCGCCGGTGCCGCCCGTGCCGATACGGAAGAACTGTGTTTGCGCGAATGCGTTGCCGGCACCTGCGGAAAGGGCGGCGGCAAGGGCTGCCGCGCCTTTAAGGGCGTCGCGACGGCTCAAGTAGATGGTCATGCGTGCGTCTCCTGATGATGGGCCGCTCATGCGCGGGTCTTGCCCGCGCGCGGCGCTGGTCAGATGGTAGACAATCCCAGCGATTGCCGGAAGCGGTTCTTCACGTATACGCCATCTCGTGGCGGAAGTACGCGCGGCGGGTCATTTGCGGCGATGCGGATCAGGGCAAGGCCTGCGCCGTCGGGCTTTTGGAGGCGGGGCCGCAGTTTTTCGACGCCGGCCATATCGGTGATGGTTTCGGTCCAGTCGAAGCCGCAGTTGCGAGCGATGCCGACAAGATCCACGCCGAGGCCGGTATGGCTCGCCTGCATGCCGGTTTCGCCGTAATGGGCGTTATCGAGCACGATGATGGTCAGGTTCTTTGACCTTTTTCACGCCAATGGTGGCGAGAGCGCCGATGCCCATGAGTTGCTCGCCGTCCCCGGTGATGACGGCGACAGGCTTTGTCGGTTGTGCAATCGCGAGGCCAAGAGCAGTGACCGCGGCGCCGCCCATGGCACCCCACAGGTAAAAGTTCCTGTCGTGATCGCCTGCCGCCATGGTGTCGTAGGACGATGAGCCAAGGCCTGTGACGACCATCAGTTCTTTGCGATCTTGGAGCAGTGCTTTGACAACCGCGCGGCGATCGAGCGTGCCGGGGCCAGCTTTGGTATCTGATTTTTGTGCGGTCATGATTATTTGTTCCAGACTTTGCGGCCGAGCAGGCTCTGGGAAAGGAGAATGGCGACGGGTTGTTCGGAGAGGAACGCGTCATCGAGGCCAGCTTCGACTTCGGCAACCGCTTTGGCAGGATCTGTGACGCGGCGCACGGAGACGCCCATCAGTTCGAGTGAGCCTTGGGTGGCGCGGCTCATTGGCACCTGCCAGGGATTGAACTCTGCCCATTCGCCACGCATCGTGATGAGGGTAAAGAAAGGCACGCGGCAACTCGAGATCAGACTTAGCATGTTGATGCAGTTGCCGACGCCGGAAGACTGCATGAGCACGACATGCCGCTGTCCGCCGAGCCAGGCGCCGCAGGACATGGCGATGCCTTCTTCTTCGGTCGTCAGCGCCGTGGCGGAGATTTCAGGATCGGCGTGAGCGCGGCGGATGAGGTCGGTGTGGCCCGCGTCGGGGACATATGAAATTTGACGGACATCGGCGGCCTTGATTGCCTTGAAGATGCCTTCGCGCCATTCGGACGCGGAAATTTGTGCAGTTGCCATGCGGCTAGGTCCTCAGCGGTTTTTTCGCGCCGAAGAATAGCCGCTTTGGAGCCGGTTCCAACTGCGGATAGCGCGGGGCTTGTGTGCGCGTCCGTCCGTGCAGCGGGCGTGCCGTGCCGATTTTTCCATCATTTTTTGGATTTCGTTGTGCCGGTTTAGACCTCGAGCCAATCACGGCGGATGTCGGCATTCGCTAGCAGCTTTTTGGGTGTGCCGTCGAACACAGCTTTGCCGCGCCGCGTGACGTAAGACGTGGTTGGAGATGTCGAGTGCAATCGACAATTTTTGCTCGCCAAGGAGGATCGTAAGCCCATGCGTGGCGATCATAGTGATGAGTTCGCCGATTTGCTGAACTGCTGTTGGGCCGCCTGTGCCGCCAGCGTCGTAGGTGAACCAGTTGACCTGAAGTCCGGGCTCTACGGTTGTGCTTCGAACGAGGTATGGCTGCAGTAGTTTCAGCGGTTGAAAGGAGTGCGCTTGCCTCTTCCGGTGGCGAAATATTCGATCTTTGCGGGGCACCGGTTTCATGCCTAATCTGGCTTGAAATTAACGTCGGAAATAATGCCATGAACCTCGCAGCACTTAAAACGCAGATCGCACGTGAATTTGGTACGCCCTCGGTCGTGATTGATCTCGATGTCGTCGAGCGGAATATTTCACGCGTTCAGCAAATTTGTGATGCTGCGGGGGTAGCGAACCGGCCGCATATCAAGACGCACAAGGTGCCAGCATTGGCGATTGATCAGATCAGTGCGGGTGCGCGGGGCATTACCTGTCAGAAGGCGGGCGAGGCCGAAGTGATGGCTGACGCCGGCATTGACGATATTCTTGTGACCTACAATTTGATAGGCGCGGCCCGGAGTGGACGGCTTGCAGCTTTGCGCCGACGCGTGGATGTCACGGTTGCGGCCGACAACCCAGTGACCATTGCAGCCTATGCTGAGGCGGCGCGAGATGCCGGTCTCGAAATCGGCGTGGCGATCGAATGTGATACCGGCCGCAAACGTGCGGGCGTCGAGACCGCGCGCGAGGCTATTCAGCTTGCCGGACTTATCAAGCAGACGGCGGGGCTATCGTTTCGGGGGCTCATTTTCTACCCGCATGAGAAGACTTGGCCGGAAACACAAGTGTTCTTCGATGAAGCCAAGGCGGGGATCGCGGCACTTGGTCTGGAATGTGCCATCGTGTCGACCGGTGGGTCGCCTAATTTGCCGAATGTGGGCCGCCTGAAGGGGGCGACGGAGCATCGCGCGGGGACGTATATCTTCAATGACCGCATGCAAGTTGCTGCGGGCGTGGCGACGCTTGCAGACTGTGCGCTCAGCGTCTTCACCACGGTGGTAAGCCGGGCTGGGCCCGAACGCGGCATTCTCGATGCCGGATCAAAGACACTGACGGTTGATCCCGGCGGCGGCCTGGATGGATTTGGATTGATCCTCGAGCATCCTGAAGCGCGGATCGGTGCGTTTGCAGAAGAGCACGGTTTTCTGGATCTCAGCCGAACCAATTCGCGGCCGTTGGTTGGTGACATCGTGCGTGTTGTGCCGAACCATGTCTGCGTTGTCGTCAACATGGTCGACAAACTGATTGCGGTGCGCGGCAACGCAATCGTGGACGTCTATGATGTCGCTGGTCGTGGTAAGCTGGTCTAAAGCTGAGAGCGGGCACATCATCCGGTATGCGATGGGCCTGAGTGTGTTTCAGTGCGCCAGAACGATCTGCAGATTGGGTGACTGCGTAATGGTCACGCTTTTGGCGAAGATCGTAATGTTGCCCAGAAGTGTCGACGCGGTCACCTGATAGGGCACATAGACATTCGCCGACGGGATTGGCCGCAGTGTCATTTCAATGTGCTGGTTTTTGTTCATGTACGTGTTTTCGTCGCCGGGGCGATGACCGGAGATGAGTTTGTAGGTGACGCGACAGACGACGCCGGTGGTTGGCTGATCGGCCGGTTTTGCGTTCGGCAACGCGACCTCGCCCTTTGGCTGCATGATTATATCGATCCGGCGTTTGCCGTCATAAACGGGAATTTTGCGGACGCAGGGATTGCTGCCACCTTGTGTCATCGCCATCATTGCCGAGAATGGATCGAGCACGCCTTTCAAGTGGGCCTGTTCGACTGGGATTTCATCCGGCTTGTGCTTTGGCGGCGGGGTCATCTCCACATTGGCGATGGTGTCGCCAGCGAAGGCCATTTTGGTAGTTCCGGCTTTTGTCGATCCCTTGAGGTCGAAGTCGAAGTTTGCGGGCCGAATGGTGGTGCCCTTAAGTTGTCCTGTGGCGCTCGCGGTGCTGTTCCATTTCAATGCGCCGAGCAGAACCGACACTTTGCCAGTGGTGTTCATCGCGTAAGTCTGTGCGCTCGTGTTCGAGTTGAACTCGAAGCCGCCGACTTTCAGGCCATTGAAACGAATCTCGTAGTTGGCCTTAACCTGAGCGGGCCATGGCTGATTGGCCTCGGCGGGACGATGTGGGGCTGCTGCCACGATGATGGCGGCCCACATGCATGCAACAGCTCGGCTTTTGATCATCATCAATTCAAGTGCTCGAAGTTGAAGGTTCTTTCAGGGCGTGGGCTGGATCTTCCAGCCTTTCAGGACCTGCTTTCGCGGCATTTGTTTGGCAGAGTGCAGGGTCTATAGCCAATGGCAAGTGTTCAGCCCGAAATTTGAAGAAAAAGTGGCCCGGGCGATGGATGTCCCGCCCGGGCCACTTGCAGTCATGTATGACAATCTGCAGCTCAGGTTAGTTGGTCTGCCGACCCAAGTCGCGCGGGCCGAAAAACGGGATGAAGCCCTGCGCGCGAATTTCTGACCGCACCTTGTCGGCGGTCGCGCCGGAGAGGTACTCGATTACGTAGATGGCTTTGCCACGCGATTTCAGTCCTTTGAGCAGGCTGACGGAGTGGCTGACGTCACTTGAGCTGTTGCGGCTGCCGCGATGATCGATGCCGTGAAACAGATCCTCTTTGGCGATGGCGTCGATGGCAGCGACATAGCTTCCGTCTGTGAGAAGCTCTTCTGCGTTCTGGACCATCACCGCGAAATCACCTTTGCGGCTGCGGGCGGCGGCTGCAACCTCTTTGACCAATTGGATCATGGCGCCACGGGCGTTGCTGTTTTCGCCACGCATGGTCTCCCAGGTGTCGGCGCGGTCCAGATAAACGCCATCAAAGCCGGCGTCGATCAGTTGGTTCAACCGGTTCATGACGATGGCCTTCCAGGCCGGGTCCCAGAACCGCGTGGCATAGTTTCCGGCCCAGCCTTGTGTCTTGGATGTGAGCCAGCTTGGCCGGTTGCCGCCCGCGCAGCAGCTCTTCCAGTATCCGCGCCAATTTTCGGCTTCGCCAATGGCCAGATAACCGATGACGAGCCGGCGGCCACCGTTGGCTTTATGCTTGAGTTTCTCGACGGTGCCACGGTTGTTCACGTGATCCCAGTCGATAACGGCGACATCGGCCGAAGTGCCTGAGATTTCGCCGACATTGCCTTTGAGTTGGTAGGTCCAGCTTGATGCCGACTTTATGAGAGTGCGGCTGGCATCTGCGGTGGATGACAGAGTGAGAAAACAGAAGAGGGTGGCAGCCGCTGTCAGGATGCGGCTAAGGAATTTCACGTCGAACATTGTTGGCCTCGTTGCGTTGGTCGCACAGGACATTGAAAAGATCGTCTCGGCACTTTTTAGATTGCAGGCTCCCCTGTCAGCGGGAAGCGGCCGGACAAGCACCTTGAAGGGCTCTCACGGCCCTCTGGTGGCAAGAATCAGTTAATGCGGCACGCTTTGAGAGTGCCTATGGTTAACTGGCGGCGTTGAGATCCTGATGTCTGACGCACCTAAATTTTTGATGTTGCATATTTATTTCAATGGATGGTGGTCCGCAGCCAAAAAAATGGCGGCTGGTTGGCCGCCATTCGTCGTGCAGATTGGATCGTTGCTAGGCGTCGAATTTACTCTTCGACTTCCTCTTTCGTACCACCGCTGATGCCTTTCAAAGTCTCGAGCATCCGCGCCTCTTCTTCGGCGTGGGCTTGCTTTTCAGACATTGCGGGTTCTTCCGGCAGCATCGGCTGCGGACCAAGGCCGGGAACGGTCTCTTCCATTGGCAACAAGGTTCCAGAACCAGTGGTTGCGTCGCCCGGTGCGCCGCGCTTGGTGGCCTTTCTGACTTCTGCGTCGAGATCGATCTGCGAGCAAAGGCCCAGCGTTACCGGGTCCTGTGGAACGAGGTTGGCGGTGTTCCAGTGACTGCGGTCGCGGATTGAAGCGATTGTCGGCTTGGTCGTGCCAACGAGGCGCATAATCGCTGCGTCCTTCATTTCCGGGTGGTTTTTCAACAACCACAGAACGGCATTGGGCCGGTCGTGCCGGCGTGACACCGGGGTATAGCGCGGTCCCTTTTTCGGTTTGGCCGGCGGCAGGGAGACCTTCGTCTCTGCCAGATGCAGCCGATAATCGAGATCGGCCTCGCCTTTCTTGATTTCATCGCGGGTCAATTGACCGTTGTTGATGGGGTCAGCGCCTTTGATGCCTTGAGCAACGTCGCCATCGGCGATGCCTTTGACTTCAAGTGGATGCAGGCCGCAAAATTCGGCAATCTGCCCGAACGATAGGGCTGTGTGCTCGACCAGCCAGACGGCGGTCGCTTTGGGCATCAATGGTTTGCGATCAGTCATAAAGGCGCTCCCGGTCTCATGCGTCAGACTAGCGCACAAGCCAACATTTCTAAGTATGAAGGATTGGCGACCTTATACGGGGTCCACGCGGCTTTCGCAACGGTCCGTTCGAGGTAAATGGCCGCGAAAATGGGCCTTTTCTTCAGGGAGGGCCACTCGCTGACGCGGTAGACCGGGGCTCCTGCGGTTGCTGGGGACGCTTGTTGGATCTTCACATCGCGCCTTGCGCGTCCGAACCCCATGGTTTAAGAGCCGTCGTCGAGGCGTGTTGCTGCTCAGCAATGCGTTGGTCCGGGTGCGGTTTTTGCCGCTTCGTTGGCCGTCTCGCCGGTTTGCCGCAATAGCTCAGATGGTAGAGCACGTCATTCGTAATGATGGGGTCGGGGGTTCGATTCCCTCTTGCGGCACCAGTCTTTTCAAGGAGTTAGGTCGATTCAGTGCTGCGCCTTAGGCGAGGAGTACTATGCGTGTTTGCGCGCGCGAGACGCACGGGCAAAAGTAACGTGCTCTGTCTACCGCGGTCAGGCAGGCGTCCTTGTGAATAAGATCGCCCTCGACGTAAGCGGTCGCACACATGCCGCAGCCGCCCAGTTGGCAGCCCGGCTCAATTGGCACCCCCGCATCCAACAGCACTTGCAGCGCGGTTTTGTCAGGTGGCACGATCAACGTGCGCTCGGACCAGACGAGGTGGATCTCAAATGTGGCTGCTGCGGTTTGTGACGCCGGGCGCTGGGGCATTTCTTGGCTATTAGTCATGTCAGCCCTTCTGCAGTCCTGGCGACACCTCGGCTCGCGCTGTCGCTCGGAGTGGGCGCTTCATGGCTCGGCACGTTGATCTGCTTGGCGAATGGCATCGCGCTTATCCAACCAACGTGGCAGCGCTCTGAGCGCGCGCGTCATCGGCGGTGTCACTGACGGTAAAGCCCAACTGCCGCAGTGCGGATGCTGGATCCGATGGGATTCCAGCAATCGGATGATCGATCGCAAGGCCCGCGGAGAACAGTTGCCATTGGGGGAGATTTGCTTCCGGCACAGCTATGAGGATCGCGATTCCGCGTGAGAGAGCTTCAGCGATGAGGGGCCGGAAGCCCCCACCGTTGGCTTCGGTCTTGCCGAACTTGTTGATGACCAAGACATCGGGGCCGCGTTCAAGAGCTGCGGTCGCGAGCATCGACGCGCGTGTGAGCTCGGCCATGTTTAGCATGCAACCGCGGGCTTCGGGGCCTCGGTCTTCGGAGATGCCGACGCGCATGCCGCTTGCGAGTTCTTCGAGGATCATATTGCAGCGTGTGCGGCCGGGCTTTGCCTCGTTCAATTGGACGAAACCTGCAAGCGCGTGATTGCGTTCCTTCAGCCAAATGGAAATCGACCGCATTGTCGTGTCGATTTGGCGGCCGTCGTTATAGATGATCGCAGTAATCGGCGAAGCCGCGGTTAAAGCCGGCATAATCGGGTGTCTCCAAGTCTCAGCACGCATATCAAGCCACGGGGCGGAAGGCTTTGCATTTTGCGGGATCAGTATCGATGCGCGGCCCGCCGATCAGGTCGATACAGTAGGGAATAGCGGCCAGGACCGCGTCGAGACATGTTGCGATGGCAGTAGGTTTGCCAGGCAAGTTCACGATCAATGTTGCGTTGCGCGTTCCTGCGAGTTGTCGCGATAGAATGGCCGTCGGGACTTCTTTTAAACTCGCCTCACGCATGGCTTCGCCGAAGCCCGGTAAGATGCGATGACATACGTTGATTGTCGCTTCGGGGATGACATCGCGCGGTGCTGGTCCTGTACCGCCGGTCGTCAAAATGAGCGGACAGTTTTCCGCGTCGGCCAGCTCGATCATCGTTTGTTCGATAATTGCTTGTTCATCCGGAACAATTCTCGTGATGGGCCGCCATGGCGTCGTCAACACATTTGCGAGATAGGCGGCAATGGCGGGTCCGCCCTTGTCTTGATAGACGCCCGTGAAGGCCCGGTCGGAACTCACCAGTATGCCAATGGGAATTTCCGTCACGATTGATCTTCCTTCGCGTGCGGTGTCTGCTGCACGCCCGAGCTATCGTGACAGCATGCGGCTGTGCAAGGCGGAATCCCATCGCTGCCACTAAACGCCGCAATTGCCTGCCGGCGCTTTGCACTGATTGGCTCGGATGCTGTGATCACACGCGTATCAATAGAGGGGAGTGCATCGCGATCTGCGGCAGTTGAGACATGCGGTCCGAGGTCGCGAATGAGGCCGTCTGCGATTGCATAGATCCATCCGTGAAGATGTAATTTCTGTCCTCGGGCCCAGGCGTTCTCGACGATGGGTGTTGCAGCGAGCCGACGGACTTGCATCTCGACATTGATCTCGCACAGCCTGTCGATGCGCTTTTCAACGTCGGTAATGGCATCAAATTCTGTATGGTTCTTGCGGAAAAACATGGTGACGGGTTGAAGCCAATGATCAAGCATCGCTCCCCGTTCTGTGGAAATGGCGCGATTGATACCACTGCAGCCATAGTGTCCGCAGACGATGACGTGTTCGACCTGTAGATGATCGACGGCGAACTCGAGGACTGACAGAATGTTGAGATCGCTGGTGTGGACTATGTTCGCGATATTGCGATGTACGAAGACTTCACCCGGGTCCAATCCTAGGACGTCGTTGGCGGTGACACGGCTGTCGGAGCACCCGATCCACAGATATCGTGGCGACTGCTGTTCGGCCATTCGCCGAAAAAAGCCTGGATCTTCACGGCTCTTGCGGTCGGCCCATTCGACATTCTGGTCGAATAGATGGTCGAGGCTCCGAGACATTAGGCGACAACTCCCCGCCGGGCCTTCATGCCGCGGCTCATGGATTTTATGTCGTTTTGCGAGAGGCGGATCTTAGCGATGGCGAGAATGACGCTGTTCTCAATGGCAAGATGGCGATTTTCGACGGTAGCGAAAGATTGCATCAACTCGCAGTCGGCTGCGCCGAGCCGCTCTTGATCGCGCGCAGGATGCCGGCACAGCGCCGCAACGATGCTATCGATCATCGATTGGCTGCGGCGATGGTCGTCGCCGAGGCGCGCGAGTACGGCGCCGAGGTTGTCAGCCGGAACTGCACGGCGGCGAACAGCGGGAAATAGATCTTCGTCTTCGTCGGCTTGGTGCAGGACGCGGTCCTGCGTTAGAAATGCGGTGATCATGTCGGCGTCGTGGCGGGCAGCGTGACCTTCTGTTGCGAATTTTTGAAGTGCAGCACACACCGCTCTCTGCCGGGCATGGTCGGCAAAGATGTATTCAAGCGGCTGATCGAGTAGTGCGAATGGCAGCATGTCGATCACCAACGGCGGTTGATCGAGCACTTTCTCAAGTCCATCTTTACGCTTGGTCATGGCAGCCTCCATCGCCGCCCTTGCATGAGCATCCGCTCGTTGGTTCGTTTTCCCGGGTGTCGCGCGAGATTGACCAGCGCAGCATATTGGTGAGGCATGCTGCGGCCGGCCGATCGGATTTTTCGAGTGCTGTCATCAGGCGGAGCCAATCGTCGTCACCCGCCAGCTGCGCGAAACGCTTTACCGCGCCTGAGACGTACGCTCCGACAGTCTCGTCATGCGGTGCGCGTGCCGCATCGACTTCTGCGATCAACACGATATCGCCGAGGGATAGCAAAGCTTCCGACGACGTTGCCTCGTTTTTCAATTGTTGCATGATGGTGCCGAGGAGCATGACTTCACCTATTGCACGAGAGGTGTCGAAGAACTCGCGAGGTCGATACCTTTGACGACTGCACGGCCCGCGAGCAACCCGATGTACTGGCGAATTGCGGTGTTGCGGACATGTTCCGTTAGATAGTCTGCGATTTTTGGCTCGATGATTTCGAAAGGAATCTGCCGTCCGGCTTGATGGCGGTTTACGCGGACGACATGGAAGCCGTAGCGTGTTTCGACGGGCGTACTATGGATGCAGCCGGGCTCGATCGTGGCTAATGCGGTTTCGAATTCCGGCACCGTTTGGCCTGGCCCGATTTGCCCCAGATTTCCGCCCAGGTCGCGTGACGGGCAGGCGGAGTACTCAGTTGCTAATGTGGCGAATGCAGATGGGGCGGACTGTAACTCGGCAATGATGCTGGTGGCCTTCTTTTGAGCGATGGCGCGATTTTCTTCATCGCCCGGCGCCGCCGCCAGCAAAATATGATCGACTTCGTAAAGGTCCGGTGCGCGGAAGCGGCGAATATTTTGATCGTAGTAACGCTTGCAGGTTGCTGCGTCTGGCTCCGGCGTGATGACTTGAGTTTCGATGACGCCGCGCACCAGTGCCTCGTCCTCGGTCTCCCGGCGACCTTCGTCGTCAGTTATGGGCTCGGCCTGCAGTCCGATTGCCTTTGCGTCCTGCAACAATAACTCACGGATGGCTAGGGCGCGAGCTGCAGACGTCCACGCCTCGTTTGATCTTTCCGAAGGATGGTTCTGCATCTCTTGAGCAATGGCGTCGCGCGTGATCTCAACGCCATTGATATAGACCCTTCCAGTTGGAATACCGGTGACTGGCTTGATGCCGCAGGATGATGTGACGTCCATGGCGTGTTACTCCGCTGGATGTTGGTTAGCGCGCCGGGCGGCAGCATTGTCCAAGGGGCGCCGCGTGCGAACGACTTGGTAACCGCGACGGCCCAGATACCACACGGGTGCCGACCAGATGTGGACCAAGCGTGAGAACGGGAAGAGCAGGAAGATCGTCATCCCGAGCACTAGATGCACGAGATAAGGCCAATCCAGGCCCTGCAATGTCCGGGCGTCAACGGGCTGAACGGTTAGAATGCCTTGTGCCCAATGCGAGAGCCGCAGCATCACGTCGCCGTCCGCGTGTGCAAACGAGAAGGGCAAGGTCAGCAGGCCGAGGCACAGCTGAACCCACAGGATGATCAGAATTGCGAGATCCATGTAGGTCGAGGTCTGGCGCACGCGCGCGTCGAACAGACGGCGATGCAGCAGGAGCGTGAGGCCCAGGAAGCAGACAGCGCCGGCGATGCCGCCTGCAATGATGGCAAGCCTCTGCTTTTGCTCAACCGTTACGAAGAGGGTGTAAATCGCCTTCGGCGTGAGCAATCCAACGGTGTGTCCCATCAGCAAGAAGAGGATGCCGAAGTGGAACAGATTTGAGCCCCATGTCAGCTGCCGCTTACGCAGCAATTGGCTCGAGCTTGCGCGCCAAGTGTATTGTTCGCGGTCAAAGCGGATGATGCTGCCGAAGATGAAGGCGGACATACATACGTAGGGGTACCAGACGAAGAAGATATGGAAAATTGTGTCGCGCATGGATCAAGCTCCGGGTCGCGTGGTTTTGCCTGATGTCGTTACGATCGTGCGGGGTGCCGTCAGTGGTAGGTGTTTCGAGGCCGGGCGCGGGGCGCCGTGCTTGCCGCAACTTGGCTGCGAGGCCGTCTTTACCGCAGGCGTCGCTTGCGGCGCCTGGTCCGAACAATACTTCTTCTTCAGCCCATGCCGCGTCGAGAGCTTCGAGGTCATCGGGCTCTGGATCTGGTTCGGCGAGAAGGCGGGCGATCGTTTCGGCGTCTGGCTGTGCTTTCGACAGGTTGGCGAGGGAAGCAAACACCGCCTCGTAGGGCGAACTCCGTTTGCGCAACCGCTGCTGAAGAGCCGAGAAGACATGTGCCGGCTGTCCGATCAGTTCGATTGCCGCCTCCGGAGGTTGAGTTCCTGCGAACTCAAGGAAAAGTGGCAGGAAATCGGGCAGTTCTTTGGTTGTCGGCGTATAGCCGGCATCCTCGTAGACCTTGATGAGGTCGACCATGGCTTGCCCACGATCACGGCTTTCGCCGTGAACGTGTTCAAACAGATGCAGCGAAAGAGACCGCGTGCGATCAAACAGCAGGATGTAGCGCTCCTGTGCATCCATCAGATCGGTTGCGGCGATATCGTCGATCAAACCAACGATGGCTGCACGATCTTTTTTGCGAAGAACTGCTTCGCGTTCAATGACAGCGACAAGCTCATCGCGTGCCGCGATAAGATCCGCCGTCGGGTAGGAGAGGAGCGCTGAGAGAACTTTGAGGGTTTTCATCAGTAAGATCCTACTTTTGGCTTGTCGTTCTTCAGCTTGATGCCGCCGAACAGATTGACTTTGTCGTCGCTCGGCAAGCAGCCATCGCCGAAGGAGAAGCCGCATTGACCGCGGAGCTCATAGGCGTCTTCCGAGATTTCGCGGTGTGTCGTCGGGATGACGAAGCGGTCCTCATAGTTCGCAATTGCCATGATGTGGTACATCTGCTCGATCTGAGCGCCGGTGAGGCCAACGCGTTTGGCAATGGCTTCGTCGATGACGCCATCGACGGTTTTTGAGCGCATGTACGCGCGCATCGCCAACATGCGTTCCAGGCCTGCTGCCACAGGTTCTTCGTCACCTGCGGTCAGCAGATTGGCGAGATAGCGGAGCGGGATGCGCAAAGAGCGTACGTCCGGCATGGCGCCATCGGTACCCATCTTTCCGGCTTCCGATGCTGCGGTGATTGGCGACAGCGGCGGGACATACCAGACCATAGGCAGCGTGCGGTATTCCGGATGGAGTGGGAATGCGACCTTCCATTCCATCGCCATTTTCCAGATGGGAGAGTTACGTGCACCCTCAAGCCAAGCATCCGGCACGCCGTCGCGCCGCGCTTGTTCGATGACCTTCGGATCATTGGGATCGAGGAATACGCTCATTTGCTGCGCGTAGAGATCCTTCTCGTCCGGAGCGCTTGCCGCGTCTTCGATACGGTCAGCGTCATACAGCATCACGCCGAGATAGCGGATGCGGCCGACGCAGGTTTCCGAACAGACGGTCGGCTGACCAACTTCGATGCGTGGGTAGCAGAAGATGCACTTCTCGGATTTTCCGCTCGACCAGTTGAAGTAGATCTTCTTGTACGGGCAAGCGGATACGCACATGCGCCAGCCGCGGCATTTGTCCTGATCGATAAGGACGATGCCGTCTTCTTCTCGCTTGTAGATAGCGCCTGACGGGCAAGCTGCGGCGCATGCCGGATTGAGGCAGTGCTCGCAGAGGCGCGGCAGGTACATCATGAAGGTGTTTTCGAACTGGCCGTAAATCTCCTTCTGCACGCCTTCGAAATTGGCGTCGGCAGACCGCTTGGAGAATTCACCGCCGAGGATTTCTTCCCAGTTCGGGCCCCATTCGATCTTTTCCATGCGCTGGCCGGTGATCAACGAGCGTGGCCGCGCTGTCGGGAAGGCTTCGAGTTCAGGCGCCTTTTGCAGGTGCTCGTAGTCGAAGGTGAAAGGTTCGTAGTAGTCGTCGATTTCCGGCATGTTGGGATTGGCGAAAATGTTGGCGAGGATGCGCCACTTGCCACCAATCTTTGGCTCGATGCGGCCGTTGCGCTTGCGCGTCCAGCCACCGTTCCATTTCTTTTGGTTCTCCCATTCTTTTGGATAACCGATGCCGGGTTTGGTTTCGACGTTGTTGAACCAAGCGTATTCCATGCCTTCACGGTTGGTCCAGACGTTCTTGCAGGTCACAGAGCAGGTGTGACACCCGATGCATTTATCGAGGTTCAACACCATTGCGATTTGAGCGCGGATCTTCATTGTTGTGTTTCCTTTCACTCAGCCGCGGGTGCGAGTTTGTGGGCTTTTTCGTCGTAAGGACGTTCAAGCCAATCGACGGTTTTCACTTTGCGTACGACAACAAACTCGTCGCGATTGACGCCGATGGTGCCGTAGTAATTGAAGTCGTAGGCGAGTTGGGCATAACCACCGATCATGTGTGTCGGGTTCAGCACCGTGCGTGTAACGGAGTTATGGATGCCGCCACGGTTGCCGGTCATTTCGGATCCAGGCACATTCACGATCTTTTCTTGAGCGTGATACATGAAGAGTGTGCCGTCCTTCATGCGTTGAGAGACGACCGCGCGGGCGACAAGTGCGCCATTGCTATTGTAGGCCTCAACCCAATCGTTATCGACGATGCCGGCCTTCTTCGCGTCGTTCTCGCTTAGCCAGACAATTGGTCCACCGCGCGAAAGCGTGAGCATGAGAAGATTGTCGGTATATGTGGAGTGGATGCCCCATTTCTGGTGCGGTGTGATGAAATTCAGGACAATCTGCTTCTCACCATTTGGCCGCAGATTGATGACCGGTTTGGTGGAGCGCAGATCGACCGGCGGCCGATAGATGCAGAGCGCCGCGCCGAAGGCCCGCATCCACAAATGATCTTGATAGAGCTGCTGACGGCCGGTGAGCGTGCGCCACGGGATCAGCTCGTGGACGTTCGTGTAGCCAGCGTTGTAGCAGACCTTTTCGCTCTCAAGACCCGACCACGTTGGAGCCGATATGATCTTTCTTGGTTGAGCGACAACGTCGCGGAAGCGGATCTTCTCGTCTTCTTTCGGAAGGGCGAGGTGGGTGTGATCGCGTCCTGTGGTCTTGCTCAAAGCGGCCCAGGATCTTACGGCGACTTCGCCGTTGGTTTCGGGGGCCATCATCAAGATCACTTCGGTGGCATCGATGTCGGAAACGATGCGTGCGAGACCTTTGTTGGCTCCTGTGGTGTGGACGCCGTTGAGGTCTTTCAGATGTTGGACTTCATGTTCGGTTTTCCAGGTCATGCCCTTGATGCCGTTGCCGACATTGGCCATGAGCGGTCCGAGTGCGGTAAAGCGCTCGTAGATGTGCGGGTAGTCGCGCTCGACGACGGCGACTACGGGCATGGTTTTGCCGGGGATCGGCTCGCATTCGCCCTTCTTCCAATCTTTTGGATCGAACGGTTGGGCGATCTCGTTTGCGCTGTCGTGTTTGATGGGGTTGAGCACGACGTCTTTTTCAACGCCGAGAACTTCAGGGGCGACTTTGGAGAATGCTTTGGCAATGCCTTTGTAGATCTCCCAATCCGAACGCGCTTCCCACGCCGGATCGACCGCACCGGTCAACGGATGGATGAAGGGATGCATATCGGAGGTGTTGAGGTCGTTTTTCTCATACCACGTGGCGGTCGGCAGAACGATGTCGGAGTAAACGCAGGTCGTCGACATGCGGAAGTCGAGCGTGACCAGGAGGTCGAGCTTTCCTTCCGGTGCGTGCTCGTGCCAAACGGCTTCGGTTGAACGCGCTTTACCTTCGGCGCCGAGGTCCTTGCCGAGGACGCCATGGGTTGTGCCCAGCAAGTGCTTGAGAAAATATTCGTGACCTTTGCCGGAGGAGCCGAGAAGATTTGAGCGCCAGACAAACATGTTGCGCGGCCAATTCTTCGGATTGTCGGGATCCTCGCACGACATTTTGAGCGTGCCGTCTTTGAGGGATTTGGCGACGTAATCTTTGACCTCTAGGCCGGCTGCTGCTGCATCCTTCGCGATGAGGAGAGGATTTGTTTCAAGTTGTGGCGCCGACGGGAGCCATCCCATGCGTTCGGCGCGGATGTTGTAGTCGATGATGGCACCGTTCCATGGACCAGTTGGTGCCGTTGGAGAGAGAAGGTCGCTGACGCGGACGGTCTCATATCGCCACTGGTCGGTGTGGGCATAAAAGGCAGATGTCGAGTTCTGCTGCCGTGGCGGACGGCCCCAATCGAGCGCGAAGGCGAGGGGTGCCCAGCCGGCTTGCGGGCGTAGTTTTTCTTGGCCGACGTAGTGGGCCCAGCCGCCTCCAGACTGACCGACGCAACCGCACATGGCCAGCATGTTGATGACGCCGCGGTAGTTCATGTCGGCGTGATACCAGTGGTTCATAGCGGCGCCGATGATGATCATCGAGCGGCCCTTGGTCTTTTCAGCGTTTGTTGCGAACTCGCGTGCGACATGGATGATCTTGTCGCGGCTGACGCCGCTGATCTTTTCGGCCCATGCCGGTGTGTAGGGTGTTTCATCGTCGAGCGACTTGGCCACGTTGGCGCCACCGTAGCCGCAGTCGACGCCGTAATTGGCGAGGAACAGGTCGTAGACGGATGCGACCAATGTCTCGCCGTCCAACAGGTTCAGCTTTTTGACAGGGATGCGGCGCTTAAGGATGCTGTCGTGAGCCGTGGAGGCAAAGCTCTCTGGCGCGGTGTTGCCGAAGTAGGGGAAGGCGACGTCGGCGAATTCGTCTTTGATGTCTGCCAGAGACAGACGAAGTTTGGTATCTTTGCCAGCGGCGTCCTTCTCCTCAAGGTTCCATTTTCCGGTTTCACCCCAACGGAAGCCAATTGTGCCTTTCGGTGCCACGATTTGACCCGAGGTCTCATCGTAGGCGACCGTCTTCCATTCCGGATTGTTGTCTTGGGCGAGTTTGTCAGTGAAGTCGGAGGCGCGGATGAAGCGATCCGGGACCAGATTGTCGCCCTGTTTGACGAGGCGGACCAGCATCGGCATGTCGGTGTACTGGCGAACATAATCGCGGAAATACGGGACCTGACGATTGACGTGATATTCTTTGAGGATGACGTGGCCCATCGCCATTGCGAGGGCGCTGTCAGTACCCTGCTTCACGGAGAGCCAGATATCGCCGAATTTAGAGGCTTCCGAGTAGTCAGGGCAGATGACGGCGCTCTTCATGCCGCGATAGCGTGCTTCGGTATAGAAGTGTGCGTCAGGCGTGCGGGTTTGCGGGACGTTCGAGCCCCAGAGGATAATAAAGCCAGCGTTGTACCAATCGGCGCTTTCTGGAACGTCGGTCTGTTCACCCCAGGTTTGCGGACTGGCCGGTGGCAGGTCGCAATACCAGTCGTAGAACGACATTGAAACGCCGCCGATGAGTGACAGATAGCGCGAGCCCGCAGCGTACGAGACCATCGACATGGCCGGGATGGGTGAGAAGCCGAAAATGCGGTCGGGGCCGTGGGCTTTGACGGTGTAGGCGTTGGCTGCAGCGATGATCTCGGTGATTTCATCCCAGGAGGCGCGGATGAAACCGCCGTGGCCGCGCTTTTTGACGTAGCTGGCGCGTTTGTCAGGATTTTCAACGATTGATTTCCAAGCCGCGACCGGTGTCATCGTTGCCCGCGCTTCACGCCAGAGCTTGATCAGGCGCGAGCGGACGAGCGGATACTTCACGCGGTTGCCGGAGTAGAGATACCAACTGTAAGAGGCGCCGCGTGAGCAGCCACGCGGTTCGTGGTTCGGGAGATCAGGGCGCGTGCGCGGGTAATCGGTTTGCTGGGTTTCCCAGGTGACGATGCCGCCTTTGACGTAGATCTTCCATGAACATGATCCGGTGCAATTTGCGCCGTGTGTCGAGCGCACGATTTTGTCGTGCTGCCAGCGCTTGCGGTATCCGTCTTCCCACTGCCGGTCTTCCTGCGTGGTGATGCCGTGACCATTGGAAAACGCTTCAGCCGGGCGGTTGAAGAATGTCAGTCTGTCGAGGAAATGGCTCATTGCTACCGGTCCTATGAGTAAAGTCTGTCGACGTGATTGGTTTCAGTTCGCGGGCTTTGCGATCGATGTGCCACCGTGCTCGATGTCGTAGAGCAGGCCGTCTCGACGGGTGTAGAACCACCACGTGATGGCGATGCAGCTCACGTAAAAGAGCAGGAAGCCGTAGAGCGCAATTTGTGGTCCACCGGTTGCGGCGATGGAGGTGCCGAAGCTCTTCGGAATGAAGAAGGCACCGTATGCTGCAATGGCGGAGGTGAAGCCGATAATGGCAGCGGCTTCCTTGTCAGATTGCTTGACGCGCTCTTGAGCTGTCATTCCCGGTTCCAGGCGCGCGATTTCCTTGCGCATGATCGCAGGGATCATTTGGAAGGTGGACGCATTGCCCACGCCGGTGGCGGCGAAGAGGAACAAGAAGCTCGCGAAGAAGACTGGGAATGCCGAGGCGCTGCCCTTCATGCCGATGGCATAAAGAATTCCGAGCACGCCGAAGCTCATGGCGATAAACACCCAGAAGGTGATGCGGCCGCCACCGATGCGATCGCAGGCTTTACCAGCGAGGGCGCGTGCCACGGCACCAACCAGCGGGCCGAGGAACGCGTATTTCAGGATTTCGACTTCCGGGAAGAGGATTTTCGAGAGCAATGGGAATGCTGCAGAGAATCCGATGAAGGAGCCGAAGGTGCCGGTATAAAGCCAGCACATGATCCAGTTGTGCGTCCGGCTAAAGATCACCGATTGGTCGGCGAACGACGCCTTCATCGTGGCGATGTCATTCATGCCGAACCAGGCCGCGAATGCGGATGCGATGATGAAGGGGACGAAGACGTAACCGGCATTCTGCAGCCAAAGCGTTGTCTTGACGTTGGCAACAGTGGCGGTTTGCGGATCGCCACCCAACCAGCCGAAGATGCCGGAAGTGATGACGAGGGGCACGACGAACTGCACGACGCTGACGCCGAGGTTGCCGAGGCCGGCGTTGATGGCCAAGGCATTGCCTTTCTCGGCCTTCGGGAAGAAGAACGAGATGTTGGCCATGGAGGAGGCGAAGTTACCGCCGCCGAATCCGCACAGCAGCGCGAGGACCAGGAAGATCCAGTAGGGTGTGCCTGGGCTCTGCACGGCATAACCCATGCCGACCGCTGGGATCAGAAGCGACCAGGTTGCCAGCGTCGTCCAAAGCCGTCCGCCGAAGATTGCGGGCATGAAGCTATAGAAGATGCGTAGCGTTGCGCCGGATAGACCGGGAAGGGACGCGAGCCAGAACAACTGCTCGTTGGTGAAGGCGAAGCCGACACTGGGGAGCTTGGCAACAACGACCGACCAGACCATCCAAACCGCAAAGGAGAGGAGAAGGCAGGGAACGGAGATCCAAAGGTTGCGGCGCGCAATTGCCCGGCCTTCACGATCCCAGAAGCCCTTGTCTTCTGGGCGCCAGTCCTGCAGCGCACCAGATGCTGCGAGTGCGCCTTCTTGCGTGGGTCCATGGATTGGGCTCATCTCAGGAAGTTCAGGCAACTTCTTGATCTGGACGCCTTCCTGGAGAGCGGTTTGCTCCATGTTACGGATCGCCATGTGCATCCAAATGAAGCGACACGGAGACGATCAGGAACAACAGCCAGAAGCAGCTTTGCCAGACACCTGTGAGATCGTTGAGAGCGCCGAAGGCGATGGGCAAAATGAACCCGCCAAGACCGCCCACGAGGCCGACAACGCCGCCGACTGCGCCAACGCGGTCAGGGTAGTAGACGGGGATATGCTTGAAGACAGCTGCTTTGCCGAGGCTCATGAAGAACCCGAGCACGAAAGCAACGACGACGAAGCCGGTGACGCTCATGCGCGTCGAGAACGTGACGGGGCCGCGAATGCCTTCGACGACGTATTGGGTTGGCGGGTAAGAGAGGATGAAGGTGCAAACGACTGAGACGAGGAAGGTCCAGTACATGATGCGCCGTGCACCGAACTTATCGGAGAGGTGACCACCATAGGCGCGGAACACTGACGCAGGGATTGAGTAAGCGGCGCCAATCATGCCAGCGGTCGTGATGTCGAGGCCGTAGACACCGATCAGGTAACGCGGCAGCCACAGGGCGAGTGCAACAAAGGCCCCGAATACGAAGAAATAGTAGAGCGAGAAGCGCCAGACCTGAACGTTGCGCAGCGGTTCCATCATCGCTGACAGTGGTTCGGGCTTTTGGCCGGTCGCGCGGCGGCGCGCGAGATCGGGGTCGTCTTTGGTCATCAGGAAGAAGATGACGGCGGTTGCCGCGAGGACGGCTGCCCAGATCAACGCGACTGTTTTCCAGCCGTAGGCGACCATGATGACGGGAGCCGCGAATTTAGTGACGGCGGCACCCACGTTGCCTGCACCGAAAATACCGAGCGCGGTGCCCTGCTTTTCCTTGGGGAACCACTTGGAGACGTAGGCCACACCGACAGAGAACGATCCGCCGGCGATGCCGACGCCGAGAGCGGCAATCAGGAAGGTTGTATAGTCGTAGGCGAACGTTAGCAGGACGGTCATCACGGCTGCGGAGAGCATCGTGAAGGTGTAGACCATGCGGCCACCGTACTGGTCAGACCAGATGCCAAGCATGAGGCGGATCAACGATCCGGTCAGAATTGGTGTGCCGACGAGCAAGCCAAATTGCGTATCGTTAAGGCCCAAGTCCTTTTTGATCTGGATGCCGATAATCGCGAAGATTGTCCAAACCGCGAAACACACGGTGAATGCGATGGTAGAAAGCCAAAGCGCGCGGCTTTGGTCTCCTTTATCAATGGTCGTAGATATTGCCATAACGGCCCCCAGATCCAGTTGGATGCAATCGAGGACTGGGACGCTGACATCTGAGGTGCCGGGCTTATTTGATGCGGATCAAACCGCCTGTTGCGGCGCTACGATTCAAAGCTTGCGAAGATGTTGATCAGCCAGTCGATTTGTGAATTGGTGGTGTCGTTGCCGCACTTAGCAATTCTGGACATGACAAAAGTCATTTCTCTGCGTTACTGTACGCGAACACCAAAATTTGATGCGTGAGCGAGGAGGCCGATCCGTTGCGCACTGAAGATCTTGCCGAAATGCGTGCGCTGCCGTTGTTCAAGGACGTTGCTCCGAGCACCGTTGAGCAACTGCTGCGCGTTTCATTTCTTCAGCGATTTCCAGCGCATGTGGAACTGGTTCGCGAAAAAGAACCGGCTGACTTTCTGCATGTCATCGTCGATGGGCAAGTTGAGGTTTTTGCCGCATACCGTAATAGGGAGACGACTGTGTCCGTGCTCGGGCCAGGTCATAGCTTCATCGTTGCAGCCGTTCTTCTCGATAAGGTCTACTTGAAATCGGCGCGGGCGCTGGCGCCATCGCGCATCCTGATGATCCCGGCGGACGCTGTGCGGAAGCACTTCAGTGAAGATGCGGTCTTTGCCCGGGCGCTCGCGTTCGAGTTGGCACTGGCGTATCGCGGTGTGGTCAAGGAGCTCAAAAACCAAAAACTCCGGTCCAGTCTCGAGCGGCTCGCAAACTGGTTGTTGGTGCGGCACCATGAAAGCGGAGCGAAGGTGACGTTTGAACTGCCGTTCGACAAGAAGGTGCTTGCGTCTCGGCTGGGAATGGCGCCTGAGGTTCTGTCGCGATCGTTTGCCGCCTTGGCGGCCTATCACGTGGTGGTCAAAGGGCCGCTTATTCAGCTCAACGACATCGACGCACTTAAGAAATTGGCGCAGCCGTCGTCGACGATCGACGATCCGAACAGCTGACGCGCGTGCGAGAGGCTTCCGGGCCTGCCAAGCGCGTTAGCGATCCGGGACTTCCATTTCCAGTAGAAGGCTGCTGAGAGATTTGCCATGCGCATCAATGGCGAGTGAGCGCGTCACACCACCACCCAAGGCACGTTCCAAGACAAAATTGAGTGCGCCCAGTTGTGGCAACTCAAAGCGTTTGACGTTGCCTTTGACGATGGATGCGAAGTGCTGCTTGACGCGGTCTGGCGTGACGTAAGCGGCGAGGCGCGGATAGTCTTCTGCGGCGTAGGCAACCAGCGAGATCGTTGACGTGTCGCCTTTGTCGCCGCTGCGGGCGTGGGCGATATCGCGAAGTTTCATGGCTCAGCGCTCCCCGCCCAAAAATGTGACCTTCGGCTTGACTGCGGCCGCATCGATGTACGTGGAGCCTATGGCAATGTTTTCGCGCACGGACTTCGTGACACCACCGCCACCGGAAGGTCCGTTGGTATAGAGCGCTTCGACTTCATTGCCGATGCGGATAGCATCGCTTTGGCTCTCTGTTCGGCCGACCACGCGAATGCGCGCCTCGTAGGGGTCGGTGTTGGTGCGGGGCGCACTGCCGCCGTGCAATGAGTTGAGTGCGAGTACGTCGAAGCGAAGTTCTGAGGTTTTCACGCCCATGATTGCCAAACGCTCGCGTACAATGTCGAGGCCGAGGCGTGCACGTTGGACGGCTCCGGAACCCGCATAACCTATTTGGCCTTCGCCGATGAACCCTTCGCGGTAACCGACCGAGACCTTGAGAGTTGGTGGTTTTTTGTGACCTCGACCACCCGCGATACGAACTCGGTCTTGGCCTACACTGGTGATGGATACGGCGGAGAAATCAGCCGTCACGTCGGGTTGGATGTAGCGTGCGGGATCGTGGATCTCGTAGAGCAATTGCTCTTTGCAGGTGGCGGGTGTGACAGCGCCGCCGGCATTTTCAAGTTTGGTGATGACGACGACCCCATCTTCGGAGACTTCGCCAATAGGGAAGCCGAGGCGGCCCAGACCTTGGATGTCCTTCTTACCGGGGTCGGCAAAATAACCGCCCGTGACTTGTCCTGCACACTCCAACATATGGCCGACGAGCACCCCTTGTCCGAGTTGATCCCAATCGTCGGGCGCCCATCCGAATTCATGCATCAGTGGTCCGAGGAAGAGCGACGGGTCTGAGACACGGCCGGTTATGACGACATCGGCGCCCCGAGCCAATGCAGCGGCGATGGATTCGGCCCCGATGTAGGCATTTGCCGAAATAACTCGGTCTCGCATCGCGGCGACGGTTTCGCCGGTTTCCTCGATTTTGTGAGTGCCTGTGCGACAAAGGTCCAGGACGTCATCGCCAGTGATGCAGGCGACTCGTAATCCAGTCATGCCAAGTTCGGCTGCGATTTCGAGCGTGCGCCGGGCGGCAGCCTCAGGATTCGCGGCGCCCATATTGGTGATGATTTTTGTTCCATTGCCACGGCACAAGGCAAGTACGCCCCGCATGCGGTCATCGAGCAACGGATCAAAGCCAGCCGCAGGGTCATGCAAGCGGCGAAGTTGAGCCAGTGCAATGGTACGCTCGGCGAGGCATTCGAACACGAGATAATCAAGACGGCCGTCCCGCGCCAGATCGATAGCGGGTTCAATCCGGTCGCCAGAGAAGCCGGCCCCGCAGCCGATGCGAATGGTGCGCATGATCTGTCATCTGTTCTGTAAGAGTTTCGCTGCCGAGAGATTAGCGAGAGGCTGCGTGCCGGCAAACAATATATTCTCTGCAGTGGCGCGGGACTGCCGCGCAATTTGGCGATGAGGCGACAGCCTGCACCCCGTCGTCTGCTATCATGACCACTTTTGTTCGCTTTTTCCAGTGTGCGGCTTAGGGCGGCGTGGCTTGACAGGCCGATGCCGCACACGCCTGATGCGACGCGGCGACAAATATTGCAGGGAGCGGCAATGAGTTTCCGTCAGCGGATAGGAACGACGACCTACGCGTTTGCATCGCTAGCGGTGCTGCTGGCGAAGGCGTCGCCGCCGCGCGCAGGAGACCGGCTTGCCGGAGTTGCCGCGGAAAGTGCCGAGGAAAATGTTGCCGCGAAGATGGCTTTGGCCGACCTGCCGCTGAAAGCGCTGCTTGCCGAACCACTCATTCCCTATGAATCCGATGATGTGACGCGGTTGATCCTGGACACTCATGATGTGCGTGCATTTGCCGAGATTGGGCATCTGACGGTCGGCTCATTTCGCGAATTTCTGCTCGATCACGGAACCAGCGGGGAGACGCTCGCACGGTTGAAAGGTGCGGTCACACCAGAGATCGCGGCGGCTGTTTCGAAACTGATGCGGAACCAGGATTTAATCTTGGCGGCGCGAAAATGCCGCGTGACGACGGCCTTTCGCAATACCATTGGTTTGCCCGGCACCATGTCGGTTCGGCTGCAACCTAACCATCCGACGGATGACGCCGATGGGATCATGGCGTCGATCGCCGATGGCCTCATGTATGGGTGTGGCGATGCCGTTATCGGCATCAACCCGGCGACCGATCAGCCAGCACGGATCGACGGTCTGGTACGATTACTTGACGACGTGATCACACGATACTCGATCCCGACGCAATCCTGTGTGCTGGGGCATGTGACAACGACGATCGACCTGATGGTGAAAGGGGCGCCGGTCGATCTGGTGTTTCAATCGATAGGCGGCACGCAAGCGACGAATGCGTCGTTTGGTGTGACGCTGGATTTGCTTCGGGAAGCGCAGGCAGCGGCCGTTAGTCTCGGACGCGGGACGGTCGGGAAAAATGTAATGTATTTCGAAACCGGGCAAGGTTCGGCGTTGTCTGCCGGCGCGCATCACGGGGTTGATCAACAGACTTGCGAGGCGCGTGCGTATGCGGTCGCGCGCGCATTCGATCCACTTTTGGTCAACTCGGTTGTTGGGTTCATCGGGCCTGAGTATCTCTATGACGGCAAGGAGATCTTGCGTGCAGCCCTTGAAGACCATTTTTGCGGGAAGTTGATGGGGTTGCCGATGGGCGTAGATGTTTGTTATACGAACCACGCGGAAGCTGATCAGAACGACATGGATGTTACGCTGACAGCGCTGGCGGCGTCCGGCGTGACATACATCATGGGGGTGCCGGGCGCAGATGACATCATGCTCGGCTATCAATCGACATCATTTCACGATGCGCTTTTCGTGCGTGAGGCGTTTGGATTGAAGCGTGCGCCGGAGTTCGAGGCGTGGCTGTGTGAGATGGGGATTGCAGAGCCTGGAGGGCGGCTGCTGCCGCCGGGCAACGACCACCGCCTCGTTGCGGGCGCGCGTCGTCTTCCGGCGCGGAGGGCTCTATGACCTCTAATCGGCGCGATCCGTGGCTGGACTTAGCGGAGCGAACGCCGGCGCGTATTGCGCTCGGCCGTGCAGGTGCGTCACTTCCAACCGAAGAAGTTTTGGCGTTTGCGCTGGCCCATGCCAAAGCGCGCGATGCCATTCATGCGCGTGTGGACTGGAGTGGCGTAGGGAAGGTGCTCGATAGATTGCAACTCCAGAACGTGGTGGTTGCGAGTGACGCGCGCGATCGCGCGGTTTATCTGCGCCGGCCGGATTTCGGGCGGCGGCTTGACGCTGACTCGCGCGCGCGGCTGAAAGCACTGGCCGTTGATGCACCGTGCGATGTTGCCCTTGTCATCGGTGATGGGCTCTCTGCAACTGCAGTTGAGACGCAGGCGCCGGCCGTGGTCGAGGCGGTCATGCCGCATTTGGTTCGTTTGGGATGGTCGGTTGGTCCGGTCGTGTTGGTGGATGGTGCACGGGTAGCGATTGGCGATGAGATTGGTGCGCTGCTTGGGGCGCGCTGCGTGGCCGTCTTGATCGGTGAACGGCCTGGGCTTTCGGCGTCTGACAGCCTCGGTATTTATCTGACGTGGGAACCGCGAATTGGGCGTGCCGATGCGGAAAGGAACTGTATCTCAAATATTCGTCCGCATGGCATTCCGCCGGCGGCGGCTGCCTCCACATTGGCGTGGCTTTTGCGGGAGGCGCGTGCGCTCGGCATGACGGGTGTGGGGCTTAAAGATCGAAGCGACACGGATATGCTTCTGGCCGGTGAGTCTCCGTCTCAGCTTTGCACTGGCCTGCTCCCCTGAACTGAGCCCAGGCGTAAGATTTCGAATCCGGCTATTTCTCAGCTCTCTGAAAGAGACGCGGAAATGGCAGGGAAAGGTTGGCGAACGGCGTTCTAACCTTCACGACGCGCCACACGTTTCAATGTTTGCGAAGGGCTCTCGCCAAAGATTTCGCGATATCGTTGTGCAAATCGCCCAAGATGGGAATAGCCGCTCGCCATTGCGATATCAGTAACGGTGTCAGAGAGTCCTCCGCGCAGCAGACGCTCGCGCGCAGCGCGAAGACGCTGCTCGGCAACATGCGCTGCTGGCGTGCTTCGGCGGTGCAGTCGGAAAGCGACTTGAAGGGATCGCGGGCTTGATCCTATGGTCCGGGCCATCGAACTCAGTGTAAGAGCGCCATTAAACTCATTCCCAATGAGCTCTTCCGCTCGTTGCAATCGGTGCATCGAGCGAGGAAGAGTCTCGGGTCTCTTCGTTGATTCCTCCGCCCGCCCCAATGAGCGCCACAACGGCGTGAGTAGAGATACCCACTGATCTGCCTGATGGGGCTCAAACGTGTGTCGTTCGACGTCCAGAACAATCCGATGCGCGTTCATAACGGCGTCGCTGGCACGGAGGCAATGCAATGCGCTCTGATCAAAAAGCGCGGTAGCACGATGTTCTGCCGCTTCGTCCATTCTTTTCATCTCGTTGACCGGAATCTGAACAAGAACGCCGAAGTAATTTCTGCTCAATTCTGTCGCTCGCACGCCTGGTCCAACAATCAATGCCTGCGACGGCTCAGCACGTGTTAATTGCTTTCCGTGTTGCACCTCGATAATTCCACGGTACGGGAACAAAATACTGATGCGGCTTTCATCTCGCAGAGTAATACTATGACCACTGGAACTGACGAGCCTTACTGACCACCCGTTGTGTCGAGGGCCGGAGCTTGTCATTCTCGGATCATTGGCAGCATCAAATCGAAATTTCTCCAGTTGCGAGAATGTTCGCTCAGATAGTGCGTGGGCCTCTTGATCTGAGGTCACTTCCACCGGAGCGTAGCCCCGAAGCGTTGTCAATGAAGTCGAGGCAATGCGGCGCGACACGAAGACTCTCCTTCTAAACGTCTGACATCTTCGCAATTGCTTGGACGGCCTATCCATTTGTCGATTTTCGCAAACTGGATAGCGGGGAGGCTGGCCGCCGTCTAGATGTCACTAGGGTCAACATGGGTATCGGCAATTTGCCGATGCCGCTTGCACGCAATTACTGCGTTCGATGAGACCCTACGGTTCTGGTGCGCATGACCTCGATTCAATTTCAAAGCCGTTCACGACGCTGGGCTAAAGGTCCCCATATCAGGAGAACCAAGCGCAGTAACATCGGGTGCGCGGCAGCCGCGGTGTTGGGCTCATCTGATGTGACGCCGCTGGAACTCGCGAATCTGCTCAAAATCTCGGCAGCTGATGCGGCATTGATCCTCTTGGGGTCGGTGCAGTTAGGAAAGGATGCGATGGAGGTCTTGTGCCATTCCTCGAACCGTAATTGGCGCGCAAAGTTAGAAGCTGCAGTGGCCACATGTTCGGCGACGAGCGATACTAAGAACCCAAGTTCGGACACCTCAACTGCGGCATCAGGCTGCGCCTGCTTGTGCGCTCAATCGCTTTGCCTTGAGTTGCCCACCGAGATAGAGACGGACGCGAGCGAAATTGCCGCGCGCATCCGACGCATCTCGAAGCGAGTGGCGGCGCGATAGGCACGACGGCATCGATGGGCTACCAGCAGGCCTTCTCACCGCTTTTGCTATCCTGTTTTACCTCTTGATCCTTCACTTAATCATCTGGGTCCCCGCCTTCACATCGATTTTAACCGTTGCAGCGAACCAGCTGGATGCGGCGAGGGCAGCAATCTTATCTTTGACGGCAGCGCGTTCTTCCTGTTTCCGCTCGACCAACGCGAGCGCGACGTCGTCGACAGGAATTTGTAGTCCGTCTACTTCGACACCCCGAGTGTGCGACAGATCTTGCTGACAGTCTCGCTCTGGGCGAGCTGCGCCTCTGCTTCGCGAAGCGCCGCGAAGATCTCTTCGGTCGATTTGCCTTTCCGTCCCATGTCCGTCGCTCCGGTAGAGATCTTGAAAATAGCCGGAATCGAAACTTGCGCAGGCCTTGGATCAGGGGAGCACGTCACCCTGCAGGAAGTGTTGCGCTACACCAAAACAGCGGAACAGAGAACATTGGCCCAGTCGGCGATGAAGCGATTTTCGACTCTCGAAACCGAATGCAAATTCCCAAACCGTATCGAGAGGTTTGGGAATTTTGCCAAAAAATCTCAATATTTCTAAGGGTGTGGAAGAGGGTTGGTGGAGCCGAGGGGGATCGAACCCCTGACCTCTTGCATGCCATGCAAGCGCTCTCCCAGCTGAGCTACGGCCCCTAATCCATGGGTTGTCAGCGCCAGCCGTCTCGCGGCGGGGCGAACGAGGACTTGTTATTCGCTCGGCGCTGGGAGTGCAAGGGCGATTTTGGGTTGCTTTCGACTTTCCACGCCGTTGTTCGCATTGCGCGGCCTAGCGCTGGCTGCAATCGCCAAAGAACTTGGGTCGCGCTCGCCTGTGGCTTGACGTCATGAGGCCAAAGCCCGCCTTGTCACAGGGTGCGACGCTTTGCTCCGAGACCCTCATGCCCTCGCCTGCCGTCTTTGCCCTGCTGCCGTGTTTGGTCGTCATTGTCGCGATTTTGGGTTTTCGGGCGTCGGGTCTGCAGGCGGCAGGCGCGGCGCTGACAGCTGCTCTTGTCCTTTTTGGCGCGGGCATGTTTGGGCCGCCGGCGGGCGCACCGCTGGTTGCGGCCTTGGCCGATGGTGCAGTGCTGACGTTGCTTGTGGCGGCGACCGTGGTGCCGGGCGTGTTATTTGTCGAAGCGGCGCGGAAGCTGGACGCGGATGCCGCGATCAATCGGCTGGTCGCAGCGCTTCAGTTGCCGCCGGCACAGATCGCATTGCTCATCACATTCGGGATCGGTGTGACAGTCGAAAGCCTGACCGGTATGGGCGTGTCGCTGTTGGTCACAGTGCCGCTGCTGTCTCGACTGATGCCGCGCCGCGCGGCCATCGTTTTGGCGCTGATCGGCATGAGTTTGATGCCGTGGGGCGCGCTCAGTCTTTCGGCGACCGTGGGCGCGAAGCTCGGCGACATTCCAATCGATACCTTCGCGCGGTTGTTGTGGCAGATCAGTGGCCCCGTTGCGGTGGTGCTACCGTTGCTGGCGGTGCTTGCCGCCGGAGCATTCACGCAAAAGGATGTGATGTGGGCCATTGCCGCTGGCGCTGTGCTGTGGGCTGCGATTGGGTTGATTTCCAGCATCGCGGGCGTTGAACTTGCGGGTGTCGCCGGCGGGCTTGCTGTGCTCGGTTTGATGATGATGGTTGCCGTGCGCGGGCCGGATTTTGTATCGGCTGTACGTGCGCCGGGCCTCATGCCGTATGCGATCTTGGTTGTGGCGGTGGTGGTGCAAAAGGTGCTGGTGGTCGCATTGGCGCGGCGTGGCGTGCATCTGACGCTGGCAACGGAGCGGGTGTCGTTTTCGATCCTGACTTCACCGGGCGTGGCGCTGCTGGCGGCTGTGCTGTTGGTGCAGCGTGGGTCCCTCGACAGCGGTCTGATGCGTGCGACGGTGAAACGCTGTTGGCGGGCGGTGGCGACGACGCTGCTGTTTATGCTGACGGCGCGACTACTCGTGTCGGCGGGTGGCATTGATGCACTGGCGGCAACTGTGGCGCATCTGGGTGGCAGCGCGGCACTGGTGGCGACAGCCGTGCTCGGTGCTATCGGTGGTTTTGTCACGGGTTCTGGCGTCAGTGGGAACGCGCTGTTTCTGCCGAGTGCTGCGACGACGGGCGCATTTTTTGGCGCGCGCGAGGTGTTTGCCGTGGTGTCCAATTCGGCCGCAGGACATACGGCAATGACATCACTGCCGGTGGTCGCGATTTTGCTTGCGGCGCTGCCTGACCGAACGGCAGCGGACGAGCGCATGGCGTTGCGCAGCGGCTTGATGCTGGCGGCGCTGTATGTTGCCGTGGTGACGGCCGCCGGGCTGAGGCTGATGTGAGACGCGTGGACGCGTCTCACACTGTTCAGCTTAGGCCTTCTTTTCATCTTTATCGGGCAGGGCGACGCGGATGTGGAGTTCGCGGAGCTGCTTGTTGGTGACGGACGACGGCGCGCCCATCAGCAAGTCGTTGGCCTGCTGGTTCATTGGGAACAGGGCTACATCGCGGACGGTTTTGGTCCCTGTCAGCAACATGACCATCCGTTCGATGCCTGCCGCCATACCGCCGTGAGGTGGCGCGCCATACTGGAATGCGCGATAGAGTGCACCGAAGCGGCTTTCGACGTCCTGGCGGGTGAGGCCGGTGATTTCGAAGGCCTTGACCATGGTTTCGGGCAAGTGATTGCGGACGGAACCTGACGCGATCTCGTAGCCGTTGCAGACGATGTCGTACTGGTTGGCTTTGAGAGCGAGAAGACCGTCACGGCCCAGTTTTTCGGCGGCTTCGATACCCTCGCGACCGCCCTTCGGCATCGAGAACGGGTTGTGGGAGAAGTCGATCTTCTTCTCGTCTTCGTTCCACTCGTAGAAGGGGAAGTCGACGATCCAGGCGAAGGCGAAGCGGTTTTCGTCAATCAGCTTCAACTCGCGCGCGACTTCATCGCGGGCAAGGCCTGCGAACTTGTAGAAGCGCGACGGATCGCCAGCGGTGAAGAAGCAGGCGTCTCCAATCTTGAGACCCATTTGCTGGAAAATCGCAGTGCCACGTTCGGCGCCGATGTTCTTGGCGATGGGGCCGGCGCCCGCGGGACCTTCGTCCGCACGCCACATAATGTAACCGAGGCCGGGTTGGCCTTCTTTCTGTGCCCATGCATTCATGCGATCACAGAAGGCGCGGCTGCCGCCGGTCGGCGCTGGAATGGCCCAGACGCGGACCTTCGGGTCCTTTTCGATCATGCCGGCGAAGACTTTGAAGCCCGAGCCACGGAAGTGCTCGGTCACGTCCTGCATTTCGATGGGATTGCGGAGGTCGGGCTTGTCGGAGCCATATTTGCGAATGGCTTCCTCGTGCGGGATGCGGGCCCAACCTTTGTCGACTTTCTTGCTGCCGGCGAACTCTTCGAACAACTCCGTCAGAATTGGTTCCATGGTCGAGAAGATGTCTTCCTGCTCGACAAAGCTCATCTCGACATCGAGCTGATAGAATTCACCCGGCAAACGGTCGGCGCGCGGGTCTTCATCGCGGAAGCAGGGCGCGATCTGGAAGTAGCGATCGAAGCCCGACATCATCAGGAGCTGTTTGTACTGCTGTGGGGCTTGCGGCAAGGCGTAGAACTTACCGGCGTGGATGCGCGAAGGGACAAGGAAGTCGCGCGCGCCTTCGGGCGACGAACCCGTAAGTATCGGCGTCGGGAATTCGTTGAAGGTGGCCTTGTGCATCCGGTCACGGATGGCGCGTGTGATCGCGAGGCGCGTCATGATGATCTTATGCAGCGTGTCGCGGCGCAGATCGAGGAAACGGTATTGCAGACGCAAGTCTTCGGGGTAGTCGGGTTCACCGAAAACCGGGACCGGCAATTCCTTGGCTTCGGACAAGACTTCAATGTCGTCGGCGTAGACTTCGATGGCGCCAGTCGGCAGGTCGGCGTTGGTGGTGCCGTCAGGGCGCGCGCGGACGCGGCCGTCGATCTTGACGACCCACTCGGCACGGATTTTTTCAGCTGATTTGAAGGCCTTGCTGTCCGGATCGGCCACGACCTGGGTCATGCCGTAATGGTCGCGGAGGTCGATAAAGAGCACGCCGCCGTGGTCACGGACGCGGTGAACCCAGCCGGAAATGCGGGTCTCTGTCGAAATATCGGTCGCTCGCAGGGCGCCACAAGTGTGGGTGCGATAGCGATGACGTGCCGCCTCGGCCATGGCCGGAAATCCTCATGTTTTCAGTTGTGATCGGGGTCGGACAAGCGCACTTGGCCCCCGGTTTGTCAAGGCTCGGCTCCCCCACGTGGGCCAGGGATCCGGGCGGGAAATCGCGACTTTTGGATCGGCTTTCAGGTTCGTGCCGTATAACTCTTTTCCCTGGCGACAGGCGCGAAACACTAGGTTATATGCAGGCCCATGCAAATTATCTCGACGACCGCCGACCTCGCCGCGGTGTGCGAGCGCTTGGCGCAGCACGCCTTTGTTGCTGTCGACACCGAATTCATGCGGGAAACGACCTTTTGGCCGAAGCTCTGCCTCATTCAGATGGCGGGACCGGACGTCGAAACGATTGTCGATCCGTTGGCTAAGGGGCTCGATCTCCAGCCTTTTTTCGATCTGATGGCGAACGACGCGGTGACCAAGGTGTTTCACGCGGCGCGGCAAGACGTGGAAATCGTCTGGGTGATGGGCAAGGTGATCCCAAAACCGATGTTCGATAGCCAAGTCGCCGCGATGGTGTGCGGGTTCGGCGAGAGCATCTCGTATGTGAACCTGGTCAAGCAGATTACCAAAGCCGATCTCGACAAGAGTTCGCGGTTTACGGATTGGGCGCGGCGGCCGCTTTCGACCAAGCAATTGCAGTATGCGCTGGGCGACGTCACGCACCTGCGCGACGTCTATCTGCGGCTGAAAGCGGATCTTGAACGCACCGGCCGTGCGTCGTGGCTCGAAGAGGAAATGGCGCTGCTGTCGGACCCGCGCAGTTACGAGACGCAGCCGGAGGATAGCTGGCGGCGCGTGAAGATGCGCGTGCGCGGACGCAAGGCGCTGGCGGTGCTGATTGAGCTGGCGGCGTGGCGCGAACGGCAGGCGCAATCGCAGGATGTGCCGCGCAATCGCGTGCTGCGCGACGAAGTGCTGGTCGATATCGCGACGCATATGCCGACCGATGTGGCGCAGCTCGGTGAACTCCGGTCGCTGTCCGACGGCTTTGCGCGTTCGGCGCGGGCTAAAGAGATCGTCGAGGCGGTGAAGGCGGGTCTTGAGCGCGATCCGAAGGCGCTGCCGCAGCAGGAACAGGCCGTTGTTGTGCCGCCGGAGAAACTGGCGATGGTGGAACTGATGAAGGTTCTGCTGAAAGGCAATGCGGCGCGGCATGGCGTGGCGCCACGCCTGATTGCGGATACGGCCGATATCGAACGCATCGTGATGGACAAAGTGCCTGACGTGCCGGCCATGCGCGGCTGGCGGCGCGAGATGTTTGGGGCCGATGCTTTGCTGGTCAAAGAAGGTCAGCTTGCTGTGACGGTCAAGGACGGGCAAATCGTGACCGTCGTCATTGGCGGTTGAACGCCGTGCCGTCATGATCTCGCCGTGTTGGCGGTTGCATTTCTTCAAACGCGATTTCGAGGGCGAGACGGATCGTCCGATGCGCCGCGTTACTGTCGTGTGGACCCGGCTTTGCCGTGGGACCGTTGTTGAAGAGCGCGATTGAGAAGGACACTATTCATGCGCATGACGAGTTTCAGAGCGACGCAGCGCGCAGGCGTGCTGTTTGGACTGAGCGCGATGCTGGCGAGTGGCGCGGCTGGGGCTGCGCCCGGTCAAGGTGGTGCGATGGCAGCCTGCCGTGGGGACCTGCAGACTTATTGCGCTGGCATCGAAGCTGGTGGCGGCAAGAAGGTGCGCTGCTTAAGCGAGAACCAAAGCAAGCTCAGTGCCGAATGTGGTGCGGTGGTGAAGCAACGTCTTGAAACGCGCGCGCAGCGCATGGGCGGTGTGGATGTGGCCCAGGCGGCGGGAACGCCAGCACCGCAACCGGCAGCACCACCGGCCGCAGGCGCCGCACCGGCTAAGGGCGTGATCGCGCCGACTGCTGCAGGCAAGGGCGGTGGTAAAGGCCGCATGGCGGCCTGCCGGACTGATGCGGCGACGTTTTGCGCGACGGCTGAGACGGGCAAGGGTGGCCGCATGAAGTGTCTCAACGACAATAAGGCCAAGTTGAGCCCGGAGTGTGTTGCTGTGATTGATGAGGCCAAGGCTGGCCGTCAGGCGAAAAAGACAACGTGCGCCGCTGAAGCGGAGACGTTGTGCGGGACAAGCAAAGGCGCCGCGCGGCGGCAATGCCTCGAAACCAATAAGCCGAAGTTGTCGGCCGACTGCGCGACGGCGTTGGACAAGCGCGCAGCGAAGCGGGCGGAAAAAGACGATCCTGGCGGCGGCAAGCAGCGGACAGGCGGCATGATGCGTCCGCCGGCACCGGGCACGCCAAAAGGTGGTGCTGAAACCCCGCCAGTGCCGACACCTCCAGCCGTTGTCCCACCCACACCGACGCCACCTGCTGCACCGAAGCAGTAACGGATTGAACTAGAAAAGGCCGGCGCATTGCCGGCCTTTTATGTTGGGCGCGATGATGGGCTGCTGATCACCCGCGCTACTTTGAAACCTTCGCACGCTCTTCGGCGACGAGTTCTTTCTTGGAAAGTTTTCCGACCGCAGTCTTTGGCAGGACATCGCGAAATTCGAGATGCGAGGGGAGTTCGTGTTTGCCGATTTTGTCGGCGAGGAAAGCGCGCAAGCCGTCGAGGGTGAATTGAGCCGCCCCAGGTTTCAGCGTGACGAAGGCCTTGGCGGCTTCGCCGCGATAGCTATCGGGCACTCCAATGACGATGACTTCGGCGACTGCGGGATGCTCGTAGATCGCTTCCTCGATGGCGCGCGGGTAGACATTGAAGCCGCCAGAAATGATCATATCCTTCTTGCGGTCGACGATGGTGAAGAAGCCGTCGGCGTCCATGAAGCCCATGTCGCCGGTGAGCAAGAAGCCGTCGATGAAGCCTTTGGCGTTGTCGTCAGGTCGGTTGTGATAGGCGGCGATGACGTTTGGACCCTTGATGCGGATTTCTCCGACTTCGCCCACGGGTAAAACGCGTCTGGGATCGTCGAGGGCGACGATGTCCATGTAGATCTGCGGTAACGGCAATCCGATGGTGCCGTAGCGGTTCGGGCCGTAAGTCGGAATGTTGGTGCCGGCGGGTGCCGTCTCGGTCATGCCCCAGCCGCCGCCCAGCCGTTGGCCGGTGAGTTTCTGGATGCGGGCCTCGATCTCGACGGGGCATGGCGCGCCGCCGGAGCGGAGAAGTTTCAACGACGACAGGTTGCGGGTTTCGATGCCCGGGAAATTGGCGATGGCGATCCACATCGTCGGGACGCCGGGAAACGAGGAAATTGCGTGTTTCTCGATGTCGTCGATAACGGCGGCCGCATCGAAGCGCGGGTGAAGAAAAATCTCCGAGCCGATGGTCATGCCGAGCAGCAGCACGGCGGTAAGCGCGTAAATGTGGAATAACGGCAGGACGCAGATCACCTTCTCGGTGCCGTACTGGATCATGCCCTGAGGCTCGCTCCAGACGCGGTAGATCTCGACGGCGGAGGCGAAGTTACCATGGGTCAGCATGGCGGCTTTGGGCAGCCCAGTGGTGCCGCCAGTAAATTGCAGCACGGCAACATCACTCGGGGCGACGGATGGGCACTGATCGGCGGAAATTGCGCCGTGATCCAAGAGTGATGCGCCGGAAACGATACGGCCTGCTGTCTCGGCGCGTGGTGCCGCTGGTCCCTGCCGCCAAAGGGCATCCTCGCCAATAATAACGTGATCAATGAGACCGGCTGCGCCAAGTCCGGCCGCGAGTTTTTGCCCCGCGCCGGCCATTGCGCCGATGTCGGTCGTGGCGATGATGCGGGCGCTTGAGTCTTTCAGTTTGTGGACGATCTCGCGCTCGGCATCGAGCGGGGAGAGGTGGACGACGCGGGCGCCGAGTTTCAGCGTGGCGAAGAATAAAACCGGATGCCACAGCGTGTTTGGCAAGAACAGCGCGACCGGCGTATGACGCTGGACGCCAAGTTTGGCTAAGCCTGCGGCGGCACGGGCGACGAGATCGGAAAATTCAGCATAGGTCCAGACGTTGCCGCCGTAGTGGACCGCAGGGTTATCGGAAAAGCGTGCGACTGTGCGGGGAAGAATGTCGTTGAGGGTTCCGGCACGCAGCGGTGCATCCCATGTGACGCCAGCTGGGTAACTTTTTTCCCAGGGATAGGGACGTGACATCTCGGTCATGCAACGATCCCTGAAATAATTGGCATGTTAAGCGTGCTCCTCGGCCCTTATTGCAGTTGCGAAAGGCGTTTCCGGTTTGTCTTTTGTGGGCTTGTGCGCCACGTTATTTCCGGAGAGGCTAGGCATCAAGGCGAGGCTCGGCAAGAGCGAACTTGCGCGACAGACCCCAACCGTTCAGAGGACACGTTCTATGACGACGCAAACGCAGGCATCGCCGTTCGATCTCAAAGGCCAGGTGGCGATCGTAACTGGTTCGTCACGCGGGATTGGGCAGTCGATCGCAGAGACGATGTCGCAGATGGGTGCGAAGGTCGTGATTTCGAGCCGCAAGGCAGAGAGCTGCGAGCCGGTGGCGAAAGGCATCAATGATCGCGGCGGTACGGCGCATGTAATTGCGGCCAATATTTCGCGCAAGGCGGAAGTCGAGGCGCTGGTGCAAAAGACGGTCGAAAAGTTCGGCCGGCTCGATTGTGTGGTAGCGAACGCGGCGGTATCGCCCTATTTCGGGCCGATGTCAGGTCTTGAAGACGACGCGTTCGACAAGCTTATGAACGTCAACGTCAAGAGTTGTTTCTGGCTCGCCAACCTTGCGCGGCCGCATTTCGAGAAGCAAGGCGGCGGTACCGTCATCATTATCTCGTCGATCGCGGGCATTCGTGCGGGCGGAAATCTTGGCGGTTACGCGGTTTCGAAGGCGGCGGACTTCGGTCTGGCGCGTGCGCTCGCGGTGGAATGGGGACAGTACAATATCCGCATCAACTGCATCGCGCCGGGGCTGATCAAGACGGACTTCGCGAAGGCATTGTGGACCGATCAGAAGCGCCGCGAGCACTATGAGCGCACGACGCCGTTGCGCCGCATTGGCGATACCGAGGATATCGGTGGTGTTGCGGCTTTCCTGGCGTCTCCAGCGGCGAAGTTCATCACCGGCCAAGTCATCGTTGCTGATGGCGGCACGACCATCGGGTGATGGAGAGTTGGCTCTACTGGTCAGACAGGCGTTAGGTTCTTCTGGGCTTTGGCGTGCGCGTAGTAATGCCAAAGCAAGCGGGCGGCGACGCCGCGCCACGGACTCCAGCGTTCGGCGATCGCGGTCATGTCCTTGATTGATGGGCGACTATCCAGACCCATAGCCATCTGAGCTGCAATCTGGAGGGCGAGGTCGCCCGGCGCAAAGATATCCGCGCGGCCGATGCAGAACATCAAGTAGATGTCGGCGGTCCACGGGCCAATGCCAGATACCGCCGTCAACTGATCACGGGCGTGTTGTTCTTCGATGGTGGCGATGTTGTCGAGGTCGAGTCCGGCGACCACGGCTTCTGCGATGGCCCGCAGCGTTTTGATCTTGCCGCGCGAGAGGCCGCAGGCGCGCAAGGCCTCGTCGCTCTCAGCCAACAGACGCTCCGCCGTCATAGGTTTGACGTGGGCGTCCAAGCGCGTCCAGATTGCGCGTGCGGCGAGGACGGAGAGTTGTTGGCCGACGATGATGCGGGCAAGTCCCGGGAAGCCACCTTCATTCCGGCGCAAGGGTGGATCGCCGATGAGGTCGTGCGCCTTTTTCATGTGCGGACAGAGGCGGCGGAGCGCACGAATTCCGTCTTTGATGTCGGTTTCGCCTTCGATGATGCGGTGTACTGCAGGCGCTGATTTTTTTGCGGCGGACTTTTTGCCTGTGACAGTTTTCGATGCCGATGCAGCTAGAACCACGGGCTTCTTTGGCCCTCTACGTTTGGGCCCTTTACATGGCGCTGGGGAGCGCTGTTTCGTCGTGGCGATAGGTTGAAACTTCTTCACGGCGGGACACGTATTTGATAGGGGCTGAGAGCGAAGCGGCAAGCATGCGGCATCGCGCGGTCGGCCGCAATCCAGTCTGTTGCCAAAGGTGCGTATCATGATCACATTCCGGACGTCTGCGCCGCTTCATCGCGCGAAATTATGGGTTGCTGCCATCGCGCTTATCTCGGCGGCGATTGCAACCGCCTCTAACGCGGCGCCGGTTGGGCGCGATCTCGGATGGACGACGTATCGCTCGGACGGATTTGACCTGACGTTCGACTATCCGGCGCGGGTGTTCACGGTGGTCGAGGAAGATCCGACCACGGCGCTGGAGCCACGCATCGTCAACCGCTCCGGGCGGACGTTTTCGACGGAGGATGGGCGTGCAACGCTGCAGGTTGGCGCTTTTCAAAACGTCGACCGACTCGATGCTGCGGGTCTGCGGAGCCGCGCCCTGAAGACCAGTTACGCCGAAGCAAAGGTCGACTATGACCGCTCAACGTCGACTTGGTTCGTGCTCTCCGGGCGTCGGGCCGATGATATGTTCTATGAGCGGGTGACCGTCACGTGCGGCGGTCGGCGGATCGATGTGTGGCAGATGAGCTATCCCGTGGCCGAGCGCGCCTTCTTCGATCGCGTGGTCGAGGACATGGCGCGGAAGTACAGGCCGGCGCTCGCCAACATCAAGTGCTGAACCTGTGAGCGTCGTGACGGCAGATGTCGCGCAAGTGGTCACGCGGTTTGCGCCGTCGCCCAATGGCCCGCTGCATCTTGGTCATGCTTTTTCAGCTTTGTCGGCGTGGGATTTTGCACGACGGCACGGCGGGCGATTTTTACTGCGCATCGAGGATATCGATGTGACGCGGACGCGGCCGGAGTTTGTTTCCGGTATTTTTGACGATCTGGCGTGGCTCGGGCTTTCGTGGGAAGCGCCTGTGTTGCGGCAGTCGGAGCAGTTTCCGGTCTATGCTGCGGCTGCAGACCGGTTGCGGGCGATGGGTGTGCTTTATCGCTGCTTTGCAACGCGGACCGAGATTGCGGCAGCGGCTCGATCTGATGCGGTCGATCCCGATGGTGCGCCGCTTTATCCGGGTTTGCACCGCACGATGTCCGAGGTTGAGCAGCGAACGCGGTTGGAGCGCGGTGAGCCGTGTGCGTGGCGGCTAAATATGCCTGCCGCACTCGATCTCGCGCGGCGCAAACTTGGTGGCTGTGCGCTGACGTTTGTCGAAGCCGGTCTGGACGCTGACGGCGGCGCGGCGCATCGCACGGTCGTGGCGCGCCCCGAGCGTTGGGGCGACACGGTGATTGTGCGCAAGGAAACACCGACAAGCTATCACCTGTCTGTGGTGGTCGATGATGCGCGCCAAGGTGTGACGCATGTGACGCGCGGGATGGATTTATACGCCGCGACGGATTTACACCGTCTGTTACAAGTGCTGCTCGACCTGCCGGAGCCGCGCTATTGCCATCACCGCCTTTTGCTCGGCCCAGATGGCCGAAAACTGGCGAAATCCGAGCGGGCCCCGGCACTTGCGGCCCTGCGGCTGGCCGGCGAGGACGGGCCATCGCTGGCGCGACGGCTCGGCTTTAACCTTTCAGTCTAAAGCCTTGCTGTACCTTATGATTCGGCCTAACTTTCTGGCACACCTTTTTGTTGCCGCGTGGTTGGTGTCTGTTCGAACTTCAGCCGGTGACGACCTCCTATTTGCGGGAATGGAGTTTCGTGAAGAAGCCTCGATCAAAGACGCGCGCGCAAAAGCGGCGAGCAGCGGCGAAAGTGCCTGCTGCTCAACCGCAGGCGCAGCATCTGGATCGTGCGGCGCACGGCGCTCCGTCGGGCGCAGAGTGGCAATGGCGGCACGGGGCAACAGCGTCACCTCATACCAAACAGCCGGTGAGGCGCGTCAAAGGTCCGCCGCCGGTTGCAGCGCTCGCCTCTGATCAGCACGCGCGCCGGAAGGCACTTGCCGACGTGCAACGGGCGTCGCATCGATCGCGCGCGGCTCAGACGACGAAACTCGCGCCGCATCTCGCAAAATTGCTCAACGCGACACCCGCTGAGACGGCTGGCGTCGTGCAGGCTTCCAAGCGATTTGCCGAGGTCGCGCGACACGCGCAGGCGCTGCTCGTCCGTGAACGCGGTGCTTTTGCGGCGCTGGTGTTGCCGATGGTGTTGTTGGCGGGCGCGCTGCTGATCAACACTGTGTTTGCGCCGCGTCTTGCCGACAGTTCATTCGGTGCGACGCTTGTGGCGTGGGATCGCCAGGTGATGGAGCCAGGTCCGGCCGTGCGGGCATTGGCCGTGGCGCGCGACCGGGCAACGGAGCAGTCCATCATCGCCCGATTACCCGAGTTTCCGGTTGTGTCGGCGTTGCCAGCGTTGCCTGCGCTTGGCCGTCTCGACGTGCCGAGTTTACGGCTCGCGGCGATTGCGCCGCAGATCGAGGCTGTCACGCCCGTACCTGCTGCGCCCGATCTCCTGCGTTTGCCTGAGATTGTTCTCAAGGCGGAAGCGCCTGCGATTGTGCCGCTTCGTCCGTCAGAGCCAGTCTTAGCCGCACCTGCCAATGCCGTTGGGGACGCCGCCGTCGCGGTACCTTTGCCGCAAACCGCCGATGCGGCGCAGTGCGTCCGTGCGCCTGACGCCTCCGGCGCTGAAAGCGCGCGGCATGCGGCATCTGCCGTACTAGCCTCTGGCGCTGCCGATGATGCGACCGTCTTCGGGCGTGCCCTTGCGGCAGCGGCGCAGATGCAAGTCAAAGAGCTGTCGATCTACAATGCTAAGTACGTGCGGATTGCTTATCCGCGCGGCGATGTGACGACGCAATTCGGTGTGTGCTCGGATGTTATCATCCGTGCCTATCGCGCACTCAATATTGATTTACAGGAACTTGTGCACTTGAGCCGTGCCGGTGCTGCGGACAGCAATATCGATCATCGCCGTACAGAACTGTTGCGCGCGTTCTTTGCGCAGCACGGCGCGTCGCTTCCGGTATCGCCACATGTCGAGGATTATTTGCCCGGTGACATCGTGACGTATTACCGGCCGCAAAACAAATCGTCGACGGCGCACATTGCGATTGTTAGCGATCAAATTGCGCCGTCCGGGCGGCCGATGATCGTCCACAATCGCGGTTGGGGCGTGCAGGTCGAGGATGCGCTGTTTGTCGACCAGATGACAGGGCATTACCGGTTCCAAGGTTTGAGTACGGCGGCGGTTGCGGCATTGCCGAAGTCGTCGCGGCTTGCCGCTGCAGCGCAGCGGTTGCGCGGGCGCGTGGCCGAAGCGACGGCGCGTGATGTTGCTGCAACTGCGGGCCCGGTCAGCAGTGACCCAGGGCCGAGTGGCGTAACGGCTCAGTTCGGACAGCGCACTGGCCGCGTGCCGCGTCCGCAGTCTGCCCGGTTGACTGGATTGCCGCCGCCGATGGCCTTGGGCGTGCGGTCTGCGCCAGGAAGCCTCCGTTAATCTTCGCGGTTCTAGTGCCGGCGCACCTGTCGACCCGGCCTGCCCTGTTCATGGTTTATTTCGAAACCCAAGCGAATACTTGCTCGAAACGTTGTGATTCTGTCGCAGTTGCGACAGCATTCAAAGAAGATCGCCAGAATAAATCTTGTTTTGGCGATCGAATATTCACATGATTCTCCAAAGGCTTGGACAGGCGTCCTCAGTGGCCGGTGAAACCCATGACCGCATACAATTTAGATCCTGCCGTCGTTTTCTTGCTTGGTGCCGCCGTGGCGATGGCTGCCTTTGCGATGCTCCTGCGCTCGCGCCTGGCGCGCCGCCGTGCCTCGGCGAGCGCCGCACAGCACACACAGGCTGCATCTGTAGCGTCTGCTTCGCAGCCATCTCTGGTGCGCCTCTCGCCACGCGAACAATTTAACGCGGTCGCGTCGGTCGTGGTCGGCCGCATGGCGCGCGCCGATGTCGTCGTGCGCACGCAGAACGCGGCGCGTGAGCGGCTTGATGCCACGGAATTGGCCCTGCGCCGTTTGGTCCTCGAGATGGCCGACGTGATGCCAGTGACGCCAATGCGATCGTTCGATCTGCCGCGTCCGGCTCAGCCGATACCGGCGCGCGTCGACGGCGCTTGCCGCCTGATCGTGCGCAGTCCGCTTGGACTGATGCTTCTGCTTATTTTATGAGCCAATCGATGTTGGCAATCAGTGCCGCGCTGGTGACTGCTGCAATGGCGGTTCCAAGAGCGACAACGCCCGACGTCGAGTTGAGCACGCGGCCGGTGCGCTCAGCAAAAATGTAGGCGTTGGCGCCTGATGGCATAGCCGCAAAGATGACAGCGACACCGGCGGAAACGCGCGGCAAGTGCAAGACGCGTGTTGCGAGCCAGTACGTCACGAACGGAAAAACGAACAGCTTCAGGACCAGCATCAGCGAGAGCGTCGGCAATTGTCCCGCGATGCGGAAGCGGATCAAGCTTGCGCCCAGGGCAATCAGCGCGCACGGAATGCCTGCTTGTGCCAGCAGTGCCAGCACACCATCGAGTGATTTAGGTACGCCCAAACCGGCGAGCCGCCATAGCCCCGCAGCGAAGATGGCGATCATCAGTGGATTTTTTGCGAGACTGAGGATGAGTTCGGTGGCGATTTTGGTTGCCGACTTGCTGCTCTCGCGTGTCGCCCACTGCTGATGCAGCGTGCCGACGAACCAATAGAGCGGTGAGTGGATCGAAAGGATGATCGCAATCGGTGTGGCCGCGTCGGGGCCGTAGACGGCGAGACAGAGCGGAATACCGATCATGACGGTGTTGCCGTAGACCGCCGACATGGCGATGGCTGCGCTGTCGATCATCGGCCGGCGCAAGAGGAATGGTGTGGCAAGCAATACGATAAGCCAGACAATGGCGGACGCGCCGAAGTATACGAGCCATAACTCAAACGGACTGCCCTGCATCGGTGCCGCGCCGGCGATCGTGCGGAAGAGCAACGCGGGCATCGCAAGGTTGAAGGCGAACTCCGATAGTCCTTTTTGCGTGCTCTCGCTAATCAAGCGCGTGCGCGCGGCGGCGAAACCGATGGCGATCAGCGCAAAGATTGGCGCGACAATGGTGACGACGTTCATGTTCGGCTGCGGTCCGTGGCGCGTGCGGAGATCATAGGTCGCGCTTCTACAGGTGTTTTCACACCGATGTATAGTGCGGGCGCTCTCTTGTTTGCGCCTTCGGATGCCCACACGCATCCGGCGCGGGCGCTTCAGGTGCCGACATGGCACCCGCGCTCGTTTCTTGATGTGGCGCCTTCAGATAAGACCTTTTTCTGGGCCCTTCGGTTGCCCACCAGCAACCGGGCCAGCATCCGGTGCGCTCTCGCGTTGTCCCTTCTCCCTTGAGGGAGAAGGTGGCCCGGACTTGATCCGGGGCCGGATGAGGGTGTTTTCTTCGAAGTCAGAAAGTCACCCTCACCGCGCTGCGGTGCGTTGCTTCGGTCTTAATGTTGCCCTCTCCCTCTAGGGAGAGGTGGAAGGTCTCTTGTTGGCGCTTCGGTTGCCCACCAGCAACCGCGCTGTTCTTGTTTGCGCCTTCAGATGCCCACCAGCATCCGGCGCGGTCTCGCGCCCATAACCACACCGAGCGGGCTCGTGTGGTTATGAGCAACCCAGGATGCGCGGTTTGTCGCCGCTCAGCCTTTGGGGGAGGGAATTTCCCGCGAGGGAAATTCCGACACCGGCGTCAACCGCGCACCGTGGACGGATGTGACAACTCTCTCAGCGCGGATCGGCCAACCGCGACCCAGGTAATCCTATTCTCCTGGGGTTCTGGCATCACGGCAGCGGCGCGTTCGATTGCTCGATCACAGCGCTGTACCCGCTACTCCAGTCTCATTGTCACTGGCCCGCTTAAGGGGACGCCGAACCCATTTCAGAGCGCGGCAACCATTTCGCGTCCACGGTTTCCGCCGCAGCCCCGGCAAGCTCTCGAGGTGCCCCTGGGTGAGCGGAAGTGAGCCGATCATCGCCGCACATACGGCGCTCGTGTCACCTAGGTAGGTACCTAGTTGACATGATGCTGGCGCTTCGGTTGCCCACCCGCGCTCTCTTTGTTTGCGCCTTCGGATGCCCACACGCATCCGGCGCGGTGCTCGCGTTGCCCACGTGCTACCCGCGCAGGCGCGCGGCGTGCCCCTTCTCCCTTGAGGGACAAGATGCCGGGGCCGGATGAGGGTGTTTTCTTCGCGGAAAGAAAGTCACCCTCACCGCGCTGCGGCGTTGGTCATCGGTCTTGATGTTGCCCTCTCCCTCAAGGGAGAGGTGGATCGTGTATGTTGGCGCTCACGGTGCTTGCGCCTCGGATGCCCACACGCATCCGGCGCTGTGCCGTGGATCACCGATCATGATGCTGCCCTCTCCCTCAAGGGAGAGGCGCATCGACGAGGTGGCAGGACGTCCGTGCTCAGCGGTCTCGACGTCGTGTGAAGCAATCAGAGATTGGAAACGTGGAGTGGCGCGACGCGCTTCTTCCACGGCATCTCTTCTTCGAGTTGGCGGGCGAGTTGTAAGACGACATGTTCGTCGGCGGGCTTAGCCGCCAACTGCACGCCGATCGGCATGCCGGTTGAGTGCATCGCCAGCGGCAGCGAGATGGCCGGCGTGCCCATCAGGTTGTGCGGTAAGGTAAACTGGCAGGGTTCGGCAAAGAGTTTGCCGGTGAAATTTTCGAGGTCGATGCCGGGAAGGGAGAGATGGTATTTGCCCCACGCTTCCGAGACTCGCGCCGTCGTCGGTGAGAGCCAGATGTCGTGTTTCTCGAAGATCTTGGCGCACGAACGGCGCGCGACATTGGCAGCAGCCATCGCGGAGAAGAAGTCGGCCGCCGTCAGCGTTTTCGACCACTGATAGACTTGCCAGATGGCAGGTTCGAGCGTCTTTTCGCTCGGCTTTTGTCCGGTACGTTTGCCGTAGCCGTCCAAGCGCGCATCGAAGCCGTAGAAGAACAGCTTGTTCATCACGGCAAGGAAGCTTTTGTCGATTTCGACGTTGTGGATATCGACCTTGTGGCCGAGGCCTTGCAACACCTTGGCGGTTTTCTCGACGGCGGCTTTCACTTCAGGATCGACGGCCGCGCCGAAGTACGAATTGAGGACGAGACCAATTTTGTACTTCTTCGGTTTCTTGTAGTTTTTGGCGTAAGGCTCTTCTGGTTTCGGGATCACGAAAGGATCGCCGATCTGCGGGTTCGATAGGCAATCGAGCATGACAGCGGCGTCGCGGATCGTCATGCACTGGATGAAGTTGGCGGAGTAACCGAGACCGCCTTCATCGACGACCGGACCGACTGAGACGCGTCCGCGTGACGGCTTCAATCCAACGCCGCCGCACCAACTCGCGGGGATGCGGATCGAGCCGCCGATGTCGGAGCCGTGAGCGATCGGCACCATGCCTGAGGCGACCGCCGCTGCGGCGCCGCCTGATGATCCGCCGGCCGAGAAGCCTTGTTGCCAGGGGCTCGAGGTGTTGCCGTAGAACTTGTTTTCGGTGGTGGCCGACATCGAATATTCGGGTGCTGCAGAGCGGCCGATGATGTTGACGCCGGCATCGCGCAGTTGCGTCGTCATGTAGGTGTCGGCCGGTGTGATCATGCCCTTGCAGAGTTGCGAGCCGAACTCCATCAAGCGGCCCTTCTCGTGGCCGAACACGTCCTTCATCAGAAACGGCACGCCCTTGAACGGGCCGTCGCCGATGGTTTTCTCGTTCAGCTTTTCGATGCGATCCGGATAGGTCTCGACAACTGCGCCGACTTTCGGTTTTGCGAGTGCGATGGCTTGCGCTGCCGCTTTGGCGACTTCCTTCGGGCTCACCTCTTTCTTGTCGACGAGCTTGCCGAGGCCGACGCCGTCATAACTGGCGTATTCACTGACTTTCATAGCGCTGATCTCCGGGTCCTATATTCTCGGTGCAGACTTGCAAGCTGGAGGTAGCGCTGGCAAGCGGGTTCGAGCGCGCAGCACATGTGCGCGCGAGGTCAAGGGGGGCGGCTGCAGGGCTGGTGCGGTTGGGACCCGGCTTTTGTGACAGTTTCGTGACTTGGCGGCGTTGATTTCCCGAGCCTTCAATGCCTTGGACGGTTCTCAATGCTCCGCGATCAAGACGGGGTCTGACAATGGAGGAAGCGACGATGACGGAATTTCGATTGGGATTGGTCCGGTTCGGACTTGCCGGTGCTGTGGTTGCGCTTGGCGCGCTTACAGCACAGGCGGCAGAGTTTCCGGCGCCGAAAGAGGGTGTGTATATCGCCAAGGACTTCAAGTTCAGCACCGGCGAGGTACTGCCGGAGGTGAAGTTGGCCTACAAGACAATCGGCGATCCTTCTGGCGAGCCGATCCTGATTTTGCATGGCACCGGCGGTTCATCACAAGGCATGTTGACGCCGGGCTTTGGCGGCGAACTGTTCGGTGAGGGCCAAGCGCTCGATGCCAAGAAGTATTTCGTTATATTGCCCGATGCGCTCGGCGCGGGAAAATCGACGAAACCTTCGGATGGGCTCAAAGCGAAATTTCCGAAATACAACTACGACGACATGGTCGACGCGCAGTACCGTCTCGTGACCGAGGGGCTCGGCATCAAGAAGCTGCGGTTGGTGCTCGGTAACTCAATGGGCGGCATGCACACGTGGGTTTGGGGTGTGCGCTATCCCGACATGATGGACGCCTTGGTACCGATGGCGTCGCAACCCACCGAGATGTCGAGCCGGAACTGGATGATGCGGCGGCTCATGATCGAGACGATCAAAGCGGATCCCGAGTACAAGGGCGGCGACTATACGGAGCAGCCGAAGTTTCTCCGGATCGCGAACGTGTTTTATTCGACGGGTACCAACGGCGGCGATCTTGCCTATCAGAGACTAGCGCCGACGCGCGATGCGGCCGACAAGTTGCTCGAACAGCGACTTGCTGCTCCCGCACCGTTGGATGCAAACAACTTCCTGTATCAGTGGGGATCGTCGGCGGACTACAATCCGGAGCCGAAGCTGCAGAACATCAAAGCCCATCTATTGGCGATCAATTCAGCCGATGATGAACGCAATCCGGTTGCGACCGGGCTCATGGAAAACGCCATGAAGAAAGTCAAAAACGGCAAGCTCTATCTGATCCCGGCTTCACCGACGACAGGAGGTCACGGCACGACCGGCGGCATGGCGAAGCTCTGGGCGCCTCAAGTGAAAGAGTGGCTGGCAGCCGTGCCGAAGCGGTAGGTCTTGATCGTTCAGCCAATTTTATTCCGGTGGGGTACTCGTGCGCTGCGGATCTTGAGCGATCCGCAGCGCACGTCGGTTTTTACTTGGGCTTCCGCGCATCGCGGCACGTGCCGGCCTTCATATACATGAAAGCACCACAGGTTTTGCCGGACGCCATTCGCGTTGGTGCCTTAGCTGCTGGCTTCTGTGCGTGGGCGGGGCTTGGCGCCATCGCATGATGTTTGGCGCCGGGTTTCATGCCGTGATGTTTCATCATCATGGCGTGGTGCTTGGCATCGGGCTTCATGCCGTGATGCTTCGTCATCATGGCGTGGTGTTTGGCATCGGGCTTCATACCGTGATGTTTCATCATCATGGCATGGTGCTTGGCATCTGGCTTCATACCGTGATGCTTCATCATCATGGCATGGTGCTTGGCATCGGGTTTCATACCGTGATGCTTCATCATCATGGCATGGTGCTTGGCATCGGGTTTCATGCCGTGATGCTTCATCATCATGGCGTGGTGTTTGGAATCCGTTTTCATGCCGTGATGTTTGGCGTCGTGCCCTGCGCTGGTTGCGTTCGCCGCGCCAGCGCTGAGCAGGGCTGCACATAGAGCTGCGGCCATGGTTTTGACGGCGTGTTTGATGGCGTGTGTCATGTGTCCTCCTTGATGGGCTGCTGACTGAGTTTCGTGATACGGATCGTTTCGCGTGGACCAGCATGCCCGGCATTTTCGTTTGCAGGATAGCACACGTTGCGGCTTTCGGTGACGGCACCTGCCGGACAGCGTTCCGGCGCTTCGGTTCAGGGACAAAAAACTCCGCCGCATCGATGTGATGCAGCGGAGTGGTGTTGTGTCAGGTCTCGTGGCTGATCAGTCGGCTTTGCTCAACAGCGGCGTGATGCGGCGCATGGACACGCGACGGTTGATGCGCTCGGGGTCCTGTGTATTGACCTTCAAGTGCTGCTCGCCGTAGCCCTGAGTGACGATGTTTTCGAGCGGGATCGAGTAGTAGTCGGTCAACACTTGAGCCACAGCTTCGGCGCGGCGGTCCGACAGGCTGAGGTTATCTTCGTCGTTGCCGACAGCATCGGTATGACCTTCGATCAGGAACATTTCTGCCGGATCGCGTTCGATCACACGCGCGATGGCGCGGGCGATGCGTTCGAGCTTCGGATACTGTTCCTCGGTGACCACAAACGAGCCGGTGTCGAAGGTGATGCTGTCGACGTCGACGCGGCGCATGCGGGCACGGAGGTTGTCGTTGTAGCGGATCTCATCGAGTGAGTAGCCGCGCTCCAGGCGTTCGATCGGCGGCGCCGACAATGCTTCGTAAATGTCGTCGTCCGACGCGCGATCGTAGTCGATGATGTAGCGTTCGCGCGGCATGGCGAGGACGGGTGGTGCCAAGGCTAGTGCGACGCCGACGCCAATGGCTGCAACGCCCGCGCCGATGGCGAGGTTGCGATAGAAGCGGCGATTGTCGACATAGATGATGTCACGTCCGCCCGGACGGCGACCGAAGCGACGGATAATGCGTCCGGACCGATCGGTTTCAGTGAAGATGCGGACGCCATCGGGGCGCACGTAAACGGTTTGTGCAATCCCGTTCGGCAATGGCGTGGTGCGCGCATTGGGATAGTAGTGCTTGATGTGCGAGGGCTCGCTGCGATGAATGAAGTTGACGTTGCCCTGCTTGATAATGGTGCGGTTGCCCGGCTCCTGGATCACTTGGCGGCCGCGTGTGTCGGTGGTGCGCACGCGCGACGACTGCAGCTGCGTGATGTTCGATGTGTCGGTCACGGGCGCAATTTTGCGGCCGACATTCGGTGTGCCCGGCTTCAGGACTTGACCGGTCGGCGAGACGCCGATCACGCGCGGTGAGGTTTTGAAACCTGTTTGGCCGCCCGGAGGCGGCACCGTCGTTGTGCCTGACGGCGGCACGGGGACGGCGTTCTTGATGGCAGGCGGCGGTGTGCCCGGAATCGGGTCGACCTTGCGGATCGGCGGTGGTGGCGGCGTCGCACCTTTTGTGAGCGGCTGCTGCGTCACAAAACCCTTGTTGGCCGGTGGGATTGTCGTATCGCGCTTGACGGCTGGCGGTAAGGCCGGCGGTGGCGGCGTATCACGCTTCACAACAGGTGGCGGCGGCGGTGTGACATCGCGTTTCACGACCGGTGGTGGCGGCGGTGGCGTATCGCGCTTCACCACTGGCGGTGGCGTGAAGCTCTTGGGTGGCGGCGGCGGCTCACGTTTCACGACCGGAGGCGCTTCGCGCTTGACTACGGGCGGCGGCGACTGCTGCTGCTTGGGAATGAACTGACGTTGTGGCTGTTGTTGCTGCTGCGGCGGTTGTTTTTGCTGCTGCCGGCGTTTCATTTCTTCAATTTGTTCTTTGGTCAGCGGCTGTGCGTCTGCACCGGTCGAGCCGAGAGCCGATGCGCCGGCGATAACGGCAACGCCAAGTAACAAGGCGCGCGCGAGGTCTCTGGTTATCACTGCTGATTGTCGTTGCTGCACGAGGGCACTCCTGATGTCACGAGACATGATGCGATTGCGTTCACGGTAACGGAGAGTTGGATAATGTCATAGGGAAAGCCTGCGTGGCGGACGACACTCCCCAGGGAATTTGCCAAGTCTGATCCCTCGGATGTCTCAGCCGATTTTCAAGTTTTCATGATAGGACAACCGGTTACATGTATGGGCTATGAACGGATTTGATGTTGGTGGGACCACTCGATTCGACCGTTGTCTCTCCGCGCTGAACTCAAGCTGTGTTGAATAATTGGATATGCAGCGCGGTTCGGCGGCGCGAACGACTGTGAGAGACTGCGTCGATGTCGCCTAGGGCGGCGGCGCGCATAGATCCGCTCCGGCGGATGTTTCGCTTGGTCGACATTTCTTTGGCCGTCCTAGATCTGACTAGTGACGTTTTGTTCGCGATGTTTTCACGATTTGACAGCGCGTGCCCGCTGACTGAGTTTGCGCGCCAGTCGGGTACGCCGCTCCTGTTCTCGTATGACGACCTGCGCGGCGCGCGCGCGCCGGCGGTGCGCGGGGCATTGACGCCTGCGGCCGCGCTCGAAGCGCTGCTGAACAATTCCGGTTTCCGCGCCGCGCTCGATGCGCGCGGCGCGGTGCACATCGTGCGCGCTCAGTCTGATCCCAACTCTGAGGCGCGCGAACTGCCAGCGCCGAGGCCTCTGCCCTCGGCGCTGGCGCTGCCCTCTACCGACGCCTCGTCGGCAGCCGACGCCGCCACTGGCCCGGGTACGGATGAGACCATCGTGATCACCGGCTCGAACATTCGCAACGCACCGCCGACCGGATCGCATGTTCTCAGTTTCGATCGGCAGCGCATCGAAGACAGCGGCCGTGCGACCATCGCCGATTTGTTTCAGACCTTGCCGCAGAATTTCCTAGGCTCGCAGAATGAAGCGACCCAACTCAACTCGCTCAACTCGAACAACAATGTGGCGTTTGGCTCGACGATAGATCTGCGGGGTTTAGGCGCAGACGCCACGTTGACCCTGCTCAATGGACGCCGTCTTGCGCCTGCCGGGTTTGGGAATTTCGTCGATGTATCGGCCGTGCCTCTAGTGGCGCTCGATCGCGTCGAAGTGCTCGCCGATGGCGCGTCAGCCACCTATGGCGCGGATGCCGTTGGCGGCGTCGTCAATCTGGTGTTGCGGCGCAAGTACGACGGCGCGGACACGCGCATACGCTATGGCTCTGCGACCACCGGCCAGTTTGAGAATTTTGGCTTTTCGCAGGTCGCAGGCAAAGCGTGGGAGCATGGCTCTGTGCTCGGCGCTTACGATTATACCGAGCGCGCGGCGCTCGCGAACGCCGATCGCGATTTTGCGCGCGACACCGATCTGCGCCCCTTTGGCGGCGGCAATTTCTCCAGTCCCAATGCCGTGCCCGGCAACATCATTCGCATTGGCGCCACGCCTGTAACGCTGGCCGTTCCCGCCGGTCAGGACGGCACAAGTCTGACAGCCGGCGATCTATTGGCCGGTCAGACGAATTTTCAGAACGGCAATTCGAACGCTGATCTCTTACCCGGCCAAAAACAGCACAGCGCGTTTCTGTCAGCGCGGTTTGAGCCGACGCTCACCATTGATCTGTTCGCCGACATTCTGGCGTCGCGGCGCGAGGCGAGCAGCCGCGATGCGCAGCTCGGCGCCACACTCACCATCCCCGAGACAAATGCCTATCGCCAACTCAATGGCCTCTTCACCGGTCTAGGCGCTATACAGATGCGGTATTCGTTCGCCAACGATCTTGGGCCGATCCGCTATGATACAAGCGCCGAAACGCTCTGGGCGAGCTTCGGCGCGGGCGTGAATTTTGGCGAGACATGGCGGTCAGAAGCGTCGGTCACGCGCGCCATGCACCAAGACGAGAATGACGCGTCGAACATTTTCGATTCCGCGTCCATCAGCGCGCCACTGGCGAGCGCATCGCTCGCAACCGCGTTCAATCCCTTCTCGGACGGCGGCGCGACGCCCGCTTCAGTTTTGTCTCGGCTCACCCTGCGCCAGAATACACGCAACGATTCCGATCTCACGACATATGCTGTTAAGACCGACGGCGCGCTCTTTGAGACACGCGGCGGCGTGTGGCGCGGCGCCTTCGGCGTGGAGCGGCGCGAAGAGACATTTTCGGTCCGGCGTCTGGAGACCGCCGCCTCGGGCGCTCTGTTCGTCAGTCCCGTCCCGCGGCCCGGCGAACGCGCCACAGATGCGGCTTTTGCTGAACTCTATGCGCCGCTCATCGGCGAGGACAATGCTGTTCCGGCAATCGCGCAGCTCGCTCTGACAGCCTCGGTGCGCTTTGAACGCTCCAGCGATTATGGCGAGACAATCAATCCAAAGATCGGCCTGCTCTGGTCGCCCCTGCGCGATTTCAGCGTGCGCGGCACCTATGGCACGTCGTTCAAGGCGCCGCAGTTTCGGCAGACCTTGAGCGGCATTGGCGGCACTTATGCAACGCTCACGCCCGCGCAAGATCCGCTTGCCGATGGCGGCTCGACGGGCGCCCTGCTGCTGGCAGGCGGCAATCCCGATCTCAAGCCTGAAACGGCAACCAATTGGACGGCGGGCTTTACGTTTACGCCGGGCTGGCGCAAGGGTCTGCGCCTCGACGCCACCTATTTCGATATCGATTTCAAGGACCGCATCGGCACGCCCGGCAGCGTGCTGCAGGCGATCGCCGCGCCGCAGAATTTTGCGGGCCTCCTAATCCGCGATCCCACGCCTCAGCAGCTCACCTCCTATCTCGCGCTGCCGCAAACCTTCACTGGCGTCGCGCCAGCCGAGATCGAACTCGTCTTCGACAGCCGGCTGACCAATCTTGCCAAGCTGCGCGTGCGTGGGCTCGACGCGGCCCTCAAATACGAATGGGAGACCGACTGGGGCGCCTTTGGGGCTGATCTCGGCGCGAGCTTGTTGTTCGCCTATGACCGCCAGGCGAACGCCAATTCACTCTCGGTCGATGTCGTCGACACCATCTTCAATCCCGTGGACCTGCGCGCCCGCGTTGGGCTGAGCTGGCAAGCCGGCGCGTGGCGATCGGCGCTGTCCGCCAATTATGTCGACGATTACCGTGACACCGTATCGGCGCCGCAGCGGGCGATCGCCTCTTGGACGACCTTCGATCTGCGCATTGCCCATAGCTGGGATGAAAGCGCGCCGCCGCCGCTTCAGGGCGTGCAGGTCGCGCTCTCCGCGCTTAACTTCACCGACGAAGATCCGCCCTTCGTAAACGCCTCCCAAGGCATCGGATTTGATTCCAGCAATGCCGCGCCGCAAGGCCGCGTTGTGGGCATTGAAATCAGCCGCCGCTGGTAATGATGCGTATCGCCAGAGCCCATGCGCTGGACGCTGCGCGGCATTGTGCGTGCGCGTGGCGCGCTACGCTTCGCGTCGTCTCTTGCGTCCTCTTCGCCGCGCTGGCGCTTACGGCGTGCGGTTCGGCGCCCTCGCCTGAACCTCGACCTCTGAAGGTAGACCCCTTGTCGATTGAAGGCTTGCTGAGCCTCGCAGATATCGGCAACCCCAGCGATGGACTGTCGCTTTCGCCCGATGGCAAAAGCGCGGCCTTCTTCGCACGCCGCACTGATCTTGCCTGCGATTGTTACCGCTACCGTGTGATCGTCGTCGATGCCATCAGCGGTGAGGTGCGCGCGCAGAGTGATGCGGGCGGCTTTTTGTTCGCGGCGCCGGGGGGCGGCGCAACGGGGCGCCCCTTGCGCGCACGCCACTTTGGTCGAGCGATTTAAAGACGCTCGCCTATATCAGCGAACAAGGCGGGCGCACCGTTCTGAGCGCGCTCGATCTTCCGACCGCCAAGGCAAAGATAGTGCTTGCGGGGCCCGGCGATGTCACCGCGTTTGCGTGGACCCCCGACGTGCGCACGCTCATCGTGCGCACCGCCACCGCCTATGACGCGCTCGACGCGAAGCGCCGCCGCGCCGCCAGTTTAGGCTTTGTTGCGGACCGCCCTTACGAGCCCGGCTTTGATCGGGGGCCGCGTGATGATCTCGCCAGCGGCGCTGCGCTCTGGCGCGTGACGCTTCGCGCGCAACAGCGCAGCGCCAGCATTGAACGCGCGTCAGCGTCGGACGCTCAGCTGTTGCCAGGAGCGCCGCTGCGCGGACCGCGCATCGCCGGCCCCGCAGAACTCGACCTGGTCGAGCCGGAGATCGACGCGGAATATCCGGCTCGGCGTGTCGTGGCGCTTGTGGACGGCAAACGCGTGTCCTGCACCCTTGCGGCCTGCGCAGGCTCTATCCAAGCGGTGTGGGCTGCCGAGAACACAATTCTGTTTCAACGCGCGGAAGGTCACGGCGCCGCCGTCAGCGCGCTCTATGCGTGGCGTGTGCGTGAAACAAGCTTCGCCTCATCCGCAGCGCGGAAGAAGAGCTCGATGGCTGCGCGCGCACTGGCGCTGCGCTGATTTGCTTTGCCGAGACGGCGCGCCGGCCACGCACGCTCGTGCGCATCGACGCCATCACGCGCGCCATGACCCTGCTCTACGATCCTAATCCGACCTGGGATGTGAAAGCGCTCCCCGCGATCGAACGCCTCAATGTGTCCGACAAATATGGCGAGGACAGCTTTGCCCACCTCGTCCACCCGCTGAACTACCGCAAAGGTCAAACCTATCCGCTCGTCATCGTGCAATATCGCTCGCGCGGCTTTCTGCGCGGGGGCACGGGCGGCGAATACCCCATCTTCGCTTATGCCCGCGCCGGCTATTTCGTCTTGAGCGTTGACCGGCCCGAGCCGCGCGCTCTGCTTGCGCGGGCACGCTGGCCTGAGGTTCAGCGCGACACTGAGCTGTCTCATCGCGAGCAGATATCCAAACAGAGCGCGCTTGTTGCACTGATAGAGCAGCTGACTGCGCGCGGCCTCATCGACAAGAACCGTATTGCCATCACCGGGCTCAGCGACGGCGCCGAAACGGTCTTCTATGGCATCGTGAACTCCGATCTCTTTGCGGTCGCGGTGGCGTCGAGCCCGCCGTCAGATCCGATGTCCTATGCGCTCAACACGTCTGACTTTCGTGGCCTTCAACGCGCTCAGTTTGGCATGGAGGGACCATTGGGCTCATCGCAGACATGGGCTTCCTGGTGGCGCAGGTCCGCGATTGCGCCGCGCGCGAATGACATTCATGCGCCGCTGCTCATGCAATTGTCGGACGCGGAAATGCTGAGCGCGCTGCCGCTGCGTGTTGCGCTGGAACAAGCGTCAAAGCCCGCCGAACTCATAATCTATCCCGGCGCCTATCACCTCAAATGGCGCCCGCGCCAACTTCACGCCGCCCAGCGGCGCGCGTTCGACTGGATCGATTTTTGGCTGCGCGGGCGCGAAAACGCCGATCCGATCGATCCTGATCAATATGCGCGCTGGCGCGCCTTGCGCGCGCTGTCAGCGGGCTCACCGCGCACTGGCGACATCATCGAACCATAATTGCGCGGCGAGACACGTCAGCAGATGCGCGGCCGCGTCCCCGCGCGCCAAAGCTGCATCGGTCAGCGCCGCCTCCAAGGCGGGCGCGCTGAGCAAGTGCTTGCAGACCAAGCTGCCATCAAGCAGACGCTCGCGCAGAAAGAAGCGGTTATGCACGAGGACGTCCGCGAAATATTGCGTGGTCACGCCTTTGCTCTCGCGCCGTGCGATCGCAGGCGGCAATCGCCCCTCGAAGGCCGCGCGCACCAGCGCGCGATCGCGCCCGCCTTGGGTCAACACGAAGCTCGGCGTTTGCAGGCAGAGTTCGATGATCGGCTGCGACAGCGGGATCGGCCGATACGCGCTCGCGCGCGTCAGAATGGAAGGCCAGCGATAGTTGAGCGCATCGGCCAGCATCCAGATATGGACGAGCTTGCCCGGCGGCAGGTCATCGCTGCTCTTTACCCATGCATGGCGCAGATCATCTGGCGTCACCGAAGCCCGCGCTTCGGGATCGATGAGACGGGTGTGCGCCGGAAACATCTCATCGAGTGGCGCGGGCCTGCGCAGCGCGCCATAAACCAACGCATCGCGCGTGACGTCCCACACCGACCGGCGTGTGGCGCGCGCGGCGTTCATGAAGGCCGCTCGCGCCGCCGCGTTGAGCCCGCCCGCGCGCACCGCATCCGCAGCGATGAGTGCGCTGCGGATCCTGTAAAACACATTGTCCCCGCCCGCGCCCGAGGTCGTAAGATCCGCGCCAGTACGGGCGGCGATCTCCGCGGGCCGCTCATCGGCATAGCTAAGCAGCGCCGCGCTTGGGCGTGCGTGTAGCGGTCCGCGCGCGCGCCGATAGTCGATGGCGGACGCGTTCATGGCGACTTCGATGAGCTCGACGCCAGCAGCTGCTGCCGCTTGGCGCGCATAGACGCGCTCATCGGCGCCGGCCATATCCTCTACGAAATAATGCACGGCTGTTACGGCAGCCGTCCGCGTGCGCGTCAGCGCTTCGAGCGCCAGCGCGGAATTAAGTCCGCCCGACAATCTATGCAGAATGGCGCCGCTTGTGCTTGTGCTCGCCCAGGCTTGCGCGCACTCCACGACAGTCTGTTCCAGCACCTCGGCGCGCTGCGCGAAATCCATCGGCTCATCAGAGCCGCAGAAAAGCTGCGGGGCCCACAAAGTGCTCCAGTGTTTTTCACGCGGCGAGAGCGTAACGCATTCTCCGGGCTGGATTTCCTCGACCCCCAACAGACCGGTGCGCCGCGTCTGCAGGTGCTGGCGCATCAGGAAAAGCAGCACGGCCCCGTCGTCGACAACGAGCGGCAACGCATGCGAGGCGCGCACATCGTCCGCATGGGTGAAAACCACCGTCACATCCGCACAAGAACCGACATAACAGTCGCGCGCGCCGGAAGGGTCGCGCGCCACGCAGAGCGTTTGGGCGCGCGCATCATGGACAAAGGCAAGATAATCGCCCCAGCACTCCACTGCGAGTTTGGCGGCGACCTCTTGCGGCGCAGAACCGAACGCCGGCGCGTTAGTGCTGCGCTCTAATAGTCCCGCCATAGCAAACGCGCCTGTCGAAGGCTTCGCGTACACATGCCCAATCAGCACACCGCGCTCGTCGGGCAGCGGGCGCACCGCCTTGCCGCTATGAAACACGCTGACACCCGGCGCGGAGAAGGTCAGCGCGAGCAACGGCGCCTTGACGCGCAACCGCACCATGATCGCTTGGGCGCGCGCATCGGCGCTGTTGTTTTGGGCATCCCAGATGACCGCGAAGGTGCGCTCCATCTCACACCCACAGAATGGGCACAAAGAGCGCGACATGCTCAAGCTCGTCATTGAGCACGACGCCCCTATGCTGCACCCAGCAATGCGCGCCAAAGGGCTGCAACCGGACACCGAATATCCAATCGGCGGCGCATCCCTGCACAGCCATAGCATCAATCAGCGCAAGCGAATCCAGCAGGCACGCGCGCTGCGCGGGAAAATAAGGCCTCACCCACTCGAACGCGGCTGCATAGCCCAGCGCCTCACCGTCCTTCGCGCAGAGACCGACGTCGCTGTGAGACGCGTTCAATCAAGCGGTCCATGCGCGGCCGGCGCAGCGCATGCTGCGCGCGCGTGAGCGACCATATCGTCTGTATAACGAACATACGCCCTGCCTTCGCGGACGCACGCAGCGGGCTTGGCGCAAGCGTCTGACGAGATGTGTCAGGAGAGTTCTCAGCGTCTGGCGGGCTCTTTAGAGGTGACGGGCAGCGCTAAGCCGCTCGGCGCCTGCGCGGTGCACGGTTCAACCAATCCGGCGGCGCATAGCGCGGTGCGCAACGCGGCGCCGGGTTCGGTTTGTTGGCTGGGCTCGACAGATACCCCGCCCACGGAAATACCCATCTCGGCAAACAAGCCAGCGGGCGCGGCTCTGTAGCGGTCGCGGACGAGGTCCAGAAAAATCACGCGATCACCTACGCTGCAGGCGTGAACCGCGCGCGGCAGACGCCAAGCGGGCAGCACGTCGTGATCAGCTTGCGCCACTGTTTGTGAAGGCATGATGACGGCCCGTTCGCCAAGCGCATGCCGGCGCGGGACAGGTCCCGCGCCGGCCGCTTCTTCAGTCGCGCGCATTCGGCGTTTCAAGCGCTTCGAGCGACCATTCCTGCTCCACGCCCTTGGTCTCAACGCTCACCGCGCCGAGATCATCAAGCAGCACTTCGCCGCTGGTGACTGGGCCCTTTGTAACCGCGCCGTTTGCGGCTGCGTCACGTGTGGCTCTGCTTTGCATGTCGGTATCCTTTCCTGTTGTCCCTCGATCCAGCGCTACGAGCACCACCTGCGCCGCCGCTGGAGATTAAGATTGTGGGCCGTAAAGAGCGGCCTTTGCGAAATGGCCGGCGCGCCGATTTGCGCCGCGCCGGCCGGCGCGATCAGTCGCGTGCGTTCGGCTTTTCAAGCGCTTCGATCGCGAACTCCTGCTCGACGCCCTTGGTCTCAATGCTCGCGGCGCCGAGATCGTCGATGAGTTCGTCGCGGGACTGATCGTCGTGTTGCTGGCGTTCCATATCCGCCTCCTCTGTTTGCATCGCCGGCTCATACCGGCATGCTCATGATGAGCGCGTGACGCGCGATAAGCTGGTCTATTGTCGTGAATATTACGCAACAAGCATGCGCGCGCCGGCGGCGGCCAAGTCGCGCCGCGATTCTGTCCTGCTCGCTAAATTCCATCGCGGCCAACCGCATTGAGCACGGCGCGGTTGCGTAATTCCCCAGCCACAGCGATGCGCGCGCTGTGATAGCGCCCGATCGCTGCTTGCCGTTCGCCCGCCTCTTTCATCGCCAAGCCCGCAATGAGATCGGCAAGATCGGCTTGTGTGTCCAGCATCGTGGCCTCCACCGCGCGCGCGAGATGCAGGCGGTCGTCGGCATTGGCGGCCGCAATACGCAATTCGCTGTTGGCGCCAACTTCGACGGCGCGAAACAGACCGCGCACGCTGAAGCCATGATCGGCTGATGGCTCCGGCAGCACGAGCGCGACCGGCCCTTTATCGGCGGCGGCATGTGCGAGCAAAAGGCCGCGCCATGCATAGAGCGCCCTCAGATCCTCAGCGCTCCACAAGCTTGCGAAGAAGCCGCGTTTGGCGCGGCTCACGATCAGCCGCTCGCTCGCCAGCCGCGTAAGCGCCTCACGTACAGGCGTGGTGCTTGCAGCATAAGTCTGCGCCAGTCTGCCGACATCGAGCCGCTCATTATAGCGAAACAAGCCCGCGAGCAGCCGGTCGCGAATGGCCTGATAGATGTGCTCGGCGACCGAGCTCTCTTCAGCCATCGGGCGCGCCGCCGCCCGCGCTATAGAGACTTCGTAGCTCAGCCTCGATCTCAGCTGGCAGCGCATCGACATGCGGCCCAATGCGCGGGGCGCCCTGCAGACGCAAAATGGGATCGCGCCCCTCCCAGCCGCCAAGGTTAGGGCGGTGAATCTGATACCCGATCAAGCGTTGCAAAGGCTCTGGCCAGCGCGCGGCAATCTCAGGCGCATAGGCGAGATATTGGTTCTCGTACGTGCGCAACCAGCCCAAGCAATAGGAGATAATGATACCGGTGCGCGGAAACGGCGACCGATTGGCGCCGGCGCCATGCGTGACTGAGCCAATGAAGACCAGCGCGGAACCCGCGCGCATGGCGCCGGCGACGCTGTCATCGGAATCGCACGAGCGGTCGAGCGCATGATGCTGTAAGCTTGCTGAAGATAGATCAGGATTGATATAAAGATTTGCACAGCAGAGTTTTACCATCTTAGCAAGTATCTCTCCATAAGTCATTCCTGATAGATTGATATGTCTACCCATAAGTACAGGGTCTTGAGCTCGTATGGTTGACTTCTCATTGTCTTCTGTTTCAACAGCAGCTAAGGCTTTTACTGAGCAATACATATACTTATCTGTATCATTCCATATTGGGATTGAGATAGGATTGATGCCATTGTCTATTGGTATGTTTTCTTGTTGAATCATACTCTGCCATTCTTATCAAGCCTGACAAACTCTAATACATATATTGTCTCTAATGATTCGTTTAAATAACTGTATCCATGAAAGCCAAGCCATCTTTATCAACATCTGCTCCTTTAGTTCCAAAAACATAAGGACAGAACCCAGC
>CAWHPE010000015.1:0-37645 GCA_963831185.1 uncultured Alphaproteobacteria bacterium | reverse complement strand
CCGAATTGAAGGCGATGCAAAAGAACGGCAAGGGTCCGCAAATTGCCGACGAAATCGCCAAGCTTGAGCAGAAGGCCAAAGCTCGCGCTGATCGATACGTATAACAAGCTGACACCGTGGCAGAAGACGCTTGTCGCGCGCCACCCGGAGCGTCCGCACTGCCTCGAGTTTCGTCGGCGCGCTGATCGAAGACTTCACGCCGCTGGCGGGTGATCGATATTTCGCCGAAGACGAAGCCATCGTTGCCGGCATCGGCCGGTTCCGCGGCCGCTCGGTCATGGTCATGGGCCATGAAAAGGGCGCCGATAACGTCGAAAGCCGCATCAAGCACAACTTCGGCATGGCCAAGCCCGAAGGCTATCGCAAAGCCGTGCGACTGATGGAAATGGCCGACCGGTTCAGCCTGCCGGTCATCACGTTCGTCGATACGCCGGGCGCCTATCCCGGGCATCGGCGCTGAAGAACGCGGCCAAGCCGAAGCCATTGCCCGGTCAACCGACTGCTGCTTGAAACTTGGCGTGCCGATCATCACCGTCGTCGTCGGCGAAGGCGGCTCGGGCGGCGCAATTGCCATCGCAACGGCCAACCGCATCTTGATGCTGGAACACGCCATCTATTCGGTGATCTCGCCGGAGGGCGCTGCTTCCATCATCTGGCGCGATGCCAAGAAAAAAGAAGAAGCCGCGACCAACATGAAGATCACCGCCCAAGATCTCGACACTCTGGGCGTAATCGACGCGATCATCAAAGAGCCGGTTGGTGGCGCCCATCGTGATCGCGACTCGGTGATTATTTCGACAGGCAACGCCATCGCACGGGCCTTATCGGAATTCGACGGCAAATCGCCGGAGGACATCCGCCGTCAGCGCCACGACAGATTCCTGTCGATCGGCCGGTAAGCCTGGGAGGCTGCGAGTCTGGCCGCGCTCCAGCCGCAATGTTAGCCTTTTCTGGCGTCACAGGAACGCCATGACGGCGAAATAAGTAATAATGTTTTCTGGGGGTTATAAGCTCCCGCGTGTTTGCGTTTCCGAAGCTTTTGCTTGAAGGCTGTCACAAGACAGAACGCGAGACGATGAGACGGCGCCAGACGATGAAACGGGAACTCTCCGGCCAACGCAAGGTGAACCCGCGCCAGCTGAACCGTTGGCCAGCACTCCTGGCTGCAGCTGGCCTAGCACTGGCCGGATGTTCCAACGCGCCTGTCATTCCCGCCCCCTCCGAAGTTCCGCTTGGCAAAGAAACGCTCGAACTGCTCGCCAAGAAGGGCATGCAGCCCGGCTCACCCGTTTTCGTGCGCATCTTCAAAGAAGAATCAGAACTCGAAATTTGGAAGCAGCGCGACGACGGCCGCTTCTACCATTTCAAAACTTACCCGATCTGCAATTGGTCCGGCGAACTCGGTCCGAAACTCGTGCAGGGCGACAAGCAGGCGCCGGAAGGTTTCTACTCCATAACGCCAACGCTTATGAATCCGAATTCCAAGTTCTATCTGTCCTTCAATCTCGGTTATCCCAACAGTTTCGACAAATCCACGGCCGAACCGGAGATTCGGTTATGGTCCATGGCAAATGCCGTTCGGCTGGCTGCTACGCAATGACCGACGCATTGATGGAAGAAATTTATGGTGTCACGCGTGAAGCCTTGAAAGCTGGCCAGCAAAATTTCCAGCTGCACGCCTATCCGTTCCGGATGTCGGACGCGCGCATGGCTCAAATGAAGACCCACAAGTGGTTCCCGTTCTGGAAGACCCTGAAGCAGGGGTATGACCACTTCGAAGCGCATCGCATTCCTCCTGGCATTGCCGTCTGCGAGCGCAGGTACGTTGTCAATGTCGTTGCTCAAAGCAAACCTGACGCTGACGGTGCATGCCCGGCGTTCCAACGCCCCATTATTGCGGCATTCACGCCATTGCCGACCGAACTACCGACCGTCGCCACAGGCAATAAGCTGAAAGGCCTTGTGAGTTCTGACGTTGAGCCGACGCTTGCCGAAATCACCGCTGCCAAATCCGGCCAATCGGTATCAACAGTGCCAGCAGGTGCCGGCACAACGCTAAATCCTGTGGCCACTGCGCGCTAGCGTTTTCCGCCTTCGTTGCCCGTCGTGTGTCCAAACGTGAGGAATGCCGCGTGCCAGTGATCAGCGTTCCCAAGGATCGCAAACAGCCTGCATTGCACGCACCGCGGAGGCGCAAACCTCTGAAGACTTTTTTCGTCGCGATTATTGCCTTCGTCGCGTTTGCAATAGTGATTGCGCCGCACTGGTTTCCGCTCCCGGCCGAACTGGACGACCAAGCAATCTCACTGGAGCGCACACAACGGCGCTGGCGGACCTCGTTGGGCCTGCCAATGCCCGGTCAACCCGATGTGTCACAGCTAAGCCAGCGCTTGGCTGACAGAGATCTCAGCAAAGGTGCACCCATATTGATGCGCATCTTTAAGCGCGAATTCGAGCTAGAGCTATGGATGAAGCGCGACGGCGTGTTTCATCGCTTCGCAACCTATCCAATCTGCCGCTGGTCCGGCGCGCTTGGCCCCAAACTCAGCAAGGCGACCACCAAGCACCTGAAGGATTCTATTCAGTCGATGCGACTGCACTTAATCCAAACAGCGCTTGGTATCGCTCATTCAATCTTGGCTACCCCAACGCATACGATTCCGCCGCACGGCCGCACTGGATCGCTGATTATGGTGCATGGCGGCTGCGCGTCTGTCGGCTGCTTTGCCATGACCAACAGCCAAATGGGTGAGATTTGGGAACTTGTGACGGCAGCGCTGAGCGGCGGCCAAAAGCGTTTTCAGGTTCAAGTCTATCCGTTTCGCATGACGGACGAACGGCTGAAAGCCTATGCCAGCCACCCCGCAAACGCATTCTGGCGAACGCTGAAACAAGGCCACGATCTGTTTGAGGAAAGCCTGCTTCCGCCCAGGGTTAACGTGTGCAAGGGCGCATACGGATTTGAACCATCCGGACTGTATCCGAACGGCGACGGAGGGATTGAAATCCGATGTTCCAGCGCCGGAGCAAAGAGTTAAATCAGTTCAGCGGCTTAACAGAGCTGTGGTTGGATGTAAAAAGGCACTACGAATTTGTTTGACCAACGATTATTGTGGTCCAGCAGGGGTTAAGTTCAGTCGAGGAGTGGGCGTGACGTCCATGGCGTTCATCGTGGCGCAGTTCAGAGGTTGCGTCGCGGGCACTCGTGTGTGCCGGTGCCGCTGTTTTGTGGTCGCATCACGCTGCCCAAGCCCTCTCAATCGAATTGAAGGACGTTGCGGCCGACCGCATTGAGCGCCAACGCGCCGCGGCGGCTGGCGCATTGCCGCTTCCCGGCACACCCAATGTCGCAATTCTTGACGAGCGGCTGCGTGAAAAGCGCCTCAAGCTGTCATCGCCAATGATCATCCGCGTTTTCAAGACAGAGTCCGAACTCGAAGTCTGGAAGGAAAAGGACGGCGCTTTCGTTCTGTTTGCAACATATCCGATCTGCCACTGGTCAGGCTCCGTTGGCCCCAAGATGCGCGACGGCGACAAGCAGGCACCGGAAGGGTTCTACACCGTCAACCGCGCGCAGACGCGCCACGTTGGCCGCTGGCCGAAGTCTTTGAACATCGGCTTTCCGAACATCCTCGAACAATCACAGGCGCGGACAGGCAACAATATCCTGATCCACGGCGGGCTGCTCATCGGTTGGATGTTTCGCCATGACCAATCCGGTGATGGACGAAATTCATAATCTCACAGACGCAGCAATCGACGGCGGCCAAGAGCATGTGCCTGTTCACGTTTTTCCGTTCCGCATGACCGACGACAACATGACAGGCCAATTCTGAACTCGCCGTGGATCCATTTCTGGATGCAACCTGAAAGAGGGCTATGACGCTTTCGAACAGATGCATAAGCCCGTTGCGGTAAGCGTTTGCGACGGCCGCTACCACTTCGAGCGCGTCGACACGCACGAATGCTGCCGGCAGCCTCACTGCGTGCACGCCGACACTGACCGGCATTCGCGATCAGGACCAGTGGTTGCGCGACGTGCCGCCTCCGCCGCCGCGTAGGATCGAAGGCAACTCAACGCCGAGGCCACGCCCGGCCCGCCCATACGCCGACGCGGCGCAGACCCCACCGGGCTGACCATCTGATTCTCCTGGTCGGATCACCTTCCGGGTTGCAGGGGCCAGTGCGTGTGCGATACAGGCAATCTCGACTGATTGTTGCTGGAGACCCTGAAATACAATGTCCGAACCCAACACCGGCCTCACGGCAAAATTGAAAATTTTCTAGAGCAAGCTTTATTTGCATCGCGCTGGCTGCTCGCACCATTCTACTTCGGCCTCGCGCTCTCACTCATCGTGCTGCTGATCAAGTTTATGGCGGAGCTTGATCCACCTTGCGGCTATTGCTTTTACTGCAACAGAATCGCAAACCATCCTCGGCATTCTGAGCGCTCGTCGATCTAGCGCTGACTGGCTCGCTGCTGATCATCGTGATTTTCTCGGGCTACGAGAACTTCGTCTCGAAAATTGATCACACCAATCACAAAGATTGGCCGGAATGGATGGGCACGATCGATTTCAGCGCTCTGAAACTGAAGATGCTGTCATCGATTGTTGCGATCTCTGCTGTCCAGCTTCTCAAACAGTTCATGTCGCTGACGACGGTCACGCCGGAGAATGAAAAAGTTCTCTACTGGATGGTCGATCATCCATGTGGTGTTCGTGATCTCCAGCGTGCTGCTTGCGCTCTCAGATCGCATCGCAGGTCACGGATCGAGCGACACCACCAAAGACGGTCACTGAAACGAACGCGTTCGCAACTAAAAGCCCCGGTTCGCAGTTGCGAACCGGGGCTTTTATGCGAGCCGTGCCAGGTGGACGATTAGTCCATTTTACCGTGGCAGTGCTTGTACTTCTTGCCTGATCCGCATGGGCACAGCGCGTTGCGCGAAACGCGGCCCCACGTGGCGGGATCCTTGGGATCGACGTCGCCGTCGCTCTTGCGACGCCTGCATCGGCGCGCGCTTTTCCGGTTCCGGCGGCGCGAAGCGGCGCGCACGTGCACCCGACATCGCGGCATCGGCCATCGCGAGTTCGCGGATCGAGTTCGTCAAAGCCGGTCGTCGCGTCGATGTGGTGCGCTTCCATCGGCGGCAATTCGACCGGCTGCAGAGCGGGCTGCTCTTCGGGCGGCGCCAGTTCGACGTGCATCAGCTGACCCGTGACGTTCTCGCGCAGCCGGCCGAGCATGTTTTCGAACAGCACGAACGCTTCGCTCTTGTACTCGTTGAGCGGATCGCGCTGGCCGTAGGCGCGGAAGCCGATGACCTGACGCAAATGTTCGAGCGTGACGAGGTGCTCGCGCCAGAGATGATCGAGCGTCTGCAGCAGCACCATCTTTTCGATCTGGCGATAGAGCTCGGTGCCGAGTTCGCTTGCCTTCTGCTGCGGCGTTGGCGTCGATGGCGTTGGTCAGGCGCTCGCGGATTTCCTGATCGGCAATGCCTTCTTCCGCAGCCCAGTCCTGGACCGGCAGATCGAGATCGAAGATCATGCTCGACCTGCTCGCTGCAAGCCGTCGGCGTTCCACTGTTCGGCGTAGGCCGCCGGCGGGATGTGGCGCGTGACGAGTTCGTTGACCAGCTGATGGCGCAGTTCCGTCACCGTCTCGGAGACGTCGTCCTGCCCCATGATGTCGAGGCGCTGTTCGAAGATGACCTTGCGCTGGTCGTTCATCACGTCGTCGTACTTCAGGATCTGCTTGCGGATGTCGAAGTTGCGCTGCTCGACCTTCTTCTGCGCGGTCTCAAGCGACTTGTTCATCCACGGATGCGTGATCGCTTCGCCTTCCTTGAGGCCAAGCGTCTGCAGCACCTTGTCCATGCGCTCGGACCCGAAGATGCGCATCAGATCGTCGTCGAGCGCGAGATAGAACTTCGAGCGGCCCGGGTCGCCCTGACGGCCGGAACGGCCGCGCAGCTGATTGTCGATGCGGCGGCTTTCGTGACGCTCGGTGGCAAGCACGTAGAGACCGCCGGCTTCAAGCGCCTGCTGCTTCTTGGCCGCGACATCGGCGACGATGGTCTGCGCGCTGCTTCTTGATTGCCGCTCGTCCGGCGCGTTGCCCGCTGCGGCTGTTCCGCGATCCAATCCTTCAGTCGATACTCGGCGTTGCCGCCCAGCTGAATGTCGGTGCCGCGGCCGGCCATGTTGGTGGCAATGGTAACCGCGCCCGGCACGCCGGCCTGCGCGACGATGCTGGCTTCCTGCTCGTGGTAGCGCGCGTTCAAGACCTGATGCGGAATGGGATCGCCCTTGCCCTTTGCGCGTCATTGGCAATGCGTCAATCAAAGCGCTCGCCGGTCTCGGTGAAGTGCTTGCTGCAGCTCTTCTTCCTTGGGCTTCAGCCTTGGCCTGCTCGAGCAGCGACTTGCCGAGCCTCGAATGTACTTGTGATCCTTGAGAAGCTCGCGACAGCTGCTCGGACTTCTCGATCGACGTCGTGCCGACGAGGATCGGCTGGTTGCGGCTCTTGGCGTCCGCGATCGACTGCACGATTGCCGCGAGCTTTTCGCGCTGCGTGCGATAGATCTCGTCGTCCTCGTCGATGCGCTTGACGGTGACGTTGGTCGGGATCTCGATGACCTCGAGACCGTAGATGTCCATGAACTCGCTGGCTTCCGTCATGGCCGTGCCGGTCATGCCGGCGAGCTTCTCGTAGAGGCGGAAGTAGTTCTGGAAGGTGATCGACGCCAGCGTCTGGTTCTCGGGCTGGATCTCGACGTTTTCCTTGGCTTCGAGCGCCTGATGCAGGCCTTCCGAATAGCGCCGGCCCGGCATCATGCGGCCCGTGAACTCGTCGATGATGACGACCTGATCGCCCTTGACGATGTAGTCCTTGTCGCGCTGGAACAGCTTGTGGGCCTTCAGCGCCTGATTGACGTGATGGACGATCGTGACGTTGTCGATGTCGTACAGCGAGCCCTTCATGAGCCCGGCTGCGTTGAGCAAGCTCTTCCATCTTCTCGTTGCCGACTTCGGTCAGCGACACCTGACGCTGCTTCTCGTCGAGATCGAAATCTTCCGTCTCCAGCTGCCTTCATCAAGCTCGTCGACCGCCTGATAGAGATCGGCGCGGTCTTCGAGCGGTCCGGAAATGATCAGCGGCGTGCGCGCTTCGTCGATCAGGATCGAGTCGACTTCGTCGACGATGGCGAACGCGTGGCCGCGCTGGACCATCTCGTCCTTGCGCATCTTCATGTTGTCGCGCAGGTAGTCGAAGCCCAGTTCATTGTTGGTGGCGTAGGTGACGTCGCAGGCGTAGGCGGCCTTGCGGTCTTCGTCGCTCATGTCGTGCACGATGACGCCGACAGTGAGGCCGAGGAAGCGATAGACCTGCCCCATCCACTCGCTGTCGCGCTTGGCGAGGTAATCGTTGACGGTGACGACGTGCACGCCGTTGCCGGCCAGCGCATTGAGATAGACGGGCAGCGTCGCGACCAGCGTCTTGCCTTCGCCGGTCTTCATCTCGGCGATGTCGCCCTGGTGCAGCACCATGCCGCCGATCATCTGCACGTCGAAGTGGCGCTGGCCGAGCGACGCTTGGCGCCGCTTCGCGGACGGTCGCGAATGCCGGCACCAGCAGATCATCGAGCTGACGCGCCGTCTTTGCAGCTGCTCGCGGAACTTGTCCGTGCGGGCGCGCAGTTCGTCGTCCGACAGCTTTTCGATCTCCGGCTCGAGCGCATTGATGGCCGCGACCTTGGGCCGGAAGACCTTGACGCGGCGCTCGTTCGAAGAGCCGAAAATCTTGGATGCAAGACCGCCGAGCGAAAGCATGTTCAATTCGTCCTGAACGGGTCCTGCGGCGCAGTGTGCCTAAGGCTGCCCGTGTTGAATGCTTGCCTCGAGCCTCGGAATAGCAAAAAACGCGCGGCGAAGGTGTCTCGCCACGCCCGCGTCAGGTGCCCAGGACCGTTCTGTATCCGAGTGCGTTGAGGCGGCCGTTTGAAGCCAGCCCCTGTCCCGGGCGGAGACATAAGAACTCGCCCCCCTGGATGTCAACGCTTGCGCGACCGTTTGGGCACCGCTTGAGGCGCCGATCAGAGACGCAGCCATGGCCGGCAATCCGGGCTGCTCTCTCCAATTCTTAACTTGGCTTTGCCGGGGCCAGCGGCTATCCAGCCCCTGATGCCGCCTGACGGTGCGCGGCCGTCGCGGCAGCCGTCCGTTGCCGCGCGCACGCTGTGCGGCTGAACCCAGGTAACGCTCGTCCACAACGCATAAGCGACGCCCGTTTCGCGATTGATGGAGCTCGCCCTTGAAGAACGCGTGTCGCCCTCCGGCCGTCTGAGCCTTGGCGCTCGGCCGCGCTGCCGTTCCGTGCTTTCCGACGCGCCCGTCAGGCCGAGGACAAGGTCGTCGCCACCATCAACGGCAAGCCGGTCACCGATAGCCGACATGGCCGTCGCCGAGAGCGAGATCGGCGCCGACATGGGCACGATGCCGACCGCCAGAAGCGCATGTCGCTGCTGGAATTCCTGATCGACAACCAGCTGTTCGCCGAAGCCGCCGAAGAGAAAAGCTCGGCGAGGGCGCGGCCTTCGAGACGCCGCCTCACCTATCTGAAGCGCCGCGCGCTGCGCGAGCTGTACTTCGAGAAGATCATCAAGGCGTCGGTCAGCGATGCCGACGCCCGCAAGCTCTACGACGATCAGGTCAAGCTGATTAAGCCCGAGGAAGAAGTCCAGGCCCGCCATATCCTCGTCGAGACCGAAGAGCTAAGGCCAAGGAGATCAAGGAAAAGCTCAAGAACGGCGGCGATTTCGCAGCGCTGGCCAAGGAGAACTCCAAGGACCCGGGCTCCAAGGACGACGGCGGCAACCTCGGCTACTTCGGCCGCGGCCAGATGGTGCCGCAGTTCGAGGAAGTCGTCTTCAAGCTTGAACAAGGGCGAGGTCTCCGAGCCGGTCAAGACGCAGTTCGGCTGGCACGTCATCAAGCTCGAGGACAAGCGCACCGAAGCAGCCGCCGGCCTTCGAGGTCGTCAAGGACCGCATCATCCAGTCGCATGCTGCTGCAGAAGGCGTCAGCAGTCGGCCGTCGATCTGCGCGCCAAGGCCAAGATCGAGTTCGTCGACCCCGAAATCAAGAAGCGATCGACGAGCGCAACAAGCAGCTCGAAGCCGAAGCCGCGACAGACAAAAGCCGGACGCTGCCAAGCCTGACGATGCCAAGCCGGAAGAGAAGAAGTAACTCGGCCCCATACAAACTGTCATAATGCAGCGGGCCGCTTGATCTAGAGCGGCCCGATCTGTTTTCAGGCGTGCATACCGAGATCTGTTCTCCAGAGAGCCTCCCCATGGCCAAATTCACCGCCGTCTCGCCGTTCGCGCCCGCAACGCTCGCCGAACTGCCGCCGATCGACGGCGTGCGCTTCGCGACCGCCGAGGCCGGCATCCGCTACAAGGGCCGCACCGACCTGATGGTCGCCGTGATGGACGAGGGCACGACGGTCGCGGGCGTGCTGACGCAATCGAAGACCGCGTCGGCGCCGGTGCTTGGTGCCGCAAGCATCTGAAGAAGGGCAAGGCGCGCATCCTGGTCGTCAACTCCGGCAACGCCAACGCCTTCACCGGCAAGAAGGGCCGCGAGGCCGTCGAGATCACGGTCGACTACGCGCCGAGGCCGCCGACTGCAAGCCGCACGACGTCTATCGTCGCCTCGACCGGCGTGATCGGCGAGCCGCTGGACGCGAGCAAATTCGCGCATCTGCTCGGCGGGCTTGCCAGCCGCCGAAGCCGGACGCGTTCGAGGCCGCCGCACGCGCGATCATGACCACCGACACCTATCCGAAGCTCGCCACGCGCACGCGCGATGATCGGCGACGTTGAGGTCACCATCAACGGCTTCTGCAAAGGCGCCGGCATGATCGCGCCCGACATGGCGACCATGCTGTGCTTCATCTTCACCGATGCCGCCATCGACGCCGACGTGCTGCAGGAGCTTGTCGCCGAGCACGTCGAGACGACGTTCAACTGCATGACCATCGATGGCGACACCTCGACCAGCGACACCTGCCTGGTGTTCGCGACGGGCGCTGCCGCCAAGCGCGGACAGAAGCCCGTCGGCAAGGCCAAATCGAAGAAGCTCGCGGGCTTCTCGCTCGCGCTGCACGATCTGATGCGCGACCTCGCGATCCAAGTCGCCAAGGATGGCGAGGGCCTGTCGAAGTTCGTGACGTTCGAAGTCGAAGGCGCGAAATCCTGGGTGGCGGCGCGCAAAATCGCGCTCGCCTGCGCCAACTCGCCGATCCTCAAGACTGCGATCGCCGGTGAAGACCCCAACTGGGGCCGCGTGGTCATGGCGGTCGGCAAATCCGGCGAAGCGGCCGATCGCGATAAGCTCGCGATCTGGTTCGGCCCGCATTGCGTGGCGCGCGATGGCGAACGCGCCGCCGAGTACGACGAGAAGACCGTCGCGGCCTACATGAAGAACAGCGACATCGTCATTCGCGTCGATGTCGGGCGTCGGCAAGGCGTCCGCGACCGTGTGGACCTGCGACCTGACGCACGAGTACGTCTCGATCAACGCCGACTACCGAAGTTAGAGCACTCCCTCTCCCCATTCGTCTACACCCGGAATGGGGAAGGGGGACAAGAGGACCTCCCATGACCCCCGACTTCTGGCTTGAGCGCTGGCAGAATCACGAAATCGGCTTTCACATGCCGCAGGTGCAGCCCGCGCTCGGCAAACATTGGCCGCGCCTCAACGTCGCCAAGGGCGCGACCGTATTCGTGCCGCTGTGCGGCAAAAGCCTCGACATGGCGTGGCTGGCAGACGAAGGTTATCGCGTCATCGGCGCGGAACTCTCCGAAATGCGCGGTCGACGAATTCTTCGCCGAACAGCGGCGTGACGCCGGACGTCAGAACATGACGGCGCGTTTCAAAATCAAATCAGCCGGCGCGATCGAACTGTGGTGCGGCGATTTCTTCGCGCTCGACGCGGCGAATACTGCCGCGTACTCGACGCGCTCTACGACCGCGCGGCGCTCGTCGCGCTGCCGCCCGACATGCAGCCGCGCTACGCGGCAAAAGCTTGCTGAGCTGATGCCGACCGGTGCAGCCCGGCCTGCTGATCGGCCTCGACTACAACACAAGCGAAATGTCCGGCCCGCCGTTCGCAATTCCGCAGACGCGCGTGCGCGAATTGCTGTCGCCGTCGTTCGACATCGAAGTGCTCGACGCGCGCGACGGCCTGACAAAAGCGAGCATCTCGCCAAGCGCGGCATCACGCGGCTGGAAGAGGCTTCACCTACCTGCTGAAGCGCACGCATGAAACCGATCGTGCTCGTCGCCGCCGTTGCGCTGATCGATACGGACAATCGCGTGCTGATTGCGCGAGCGCCCGGCCGGCAAATCGATGGCCGGCCTTGTGGGAATTTCCTGGCGGAAAAATCGAGCCGGGAGAGACGCCGGAACACGCGCTGCAACGCGAACTCAAAGAAGAACTCGGCATCGACGTGTGCCTGACCTGCATGGCGCCGTTCAATTTCGCGAGCCACGCCTACGAGACATTTCACCTGCTGATGCCGCTCTATATCTGCCGCACCTGGGAGGGCGAGGTGACGCCGCGCGAAGGCCAGAAAATCGCATGGGTGCCGGCGCTCAAACTCAATCAATACCCGATGCCGCCGGCCGATTTGCCGCTTATTCCTTGGCTGCGCGATCTTTTGAGCTGACGCTCAGCTTTGTCGCCTGTTGCGCGTTCCGGCACGCCGAGCGCATCCGCCAGCCGCATTTTGGCCGAACCCGGCGCCAGCGGCTTCTGCTGGCTTTCATGCGGCACCCAGGCGGTCAGCGTGATGATTTCGAAACGTCGCCGGAATGCGGCCATCGGGCAGCGCAAAGCGTTCGGCATAAACTTCAGCCGCCCGCATCAACAGACGGCGCGTCACGGGCACGCGGCGGCGCTCGACCAGCATGTTGGAGGCGGCCATGGCGCGCAGTTCGTGCATCAACGCCAGCGGCGTCGCATACGTCACCCGCACAACGTCGCTATCGGCAACCGGCAGCGCAAAACCCGCCCGCTGCAGCAGTGCTCCCAGTTCCCGCACATCCGCAAACGGCGCGACCCGCGGAGACGCCCCGCCCCACAATCTCCTCCTCGGCGATCAACCACGCCTCACGCAATTCCTTCAGTGTTTCGCCGCCAAGCAGGGCCGCAAGCAACAACCCGTCGGGCTTCAGCGCACGGCGCAACTGAGCAAGAACGCCGGGAATATCGTTGACGAAATGCAACGACAGTGCCTGACACGCAAGATCGAGGCTCGCGTCCGTGCAAACGGCAAATGCTCATCGTCCGCGGAAATACGCGAGTACCGGAGCACTGGGCCAGCAGTGCCGGTGCGAGGCTCGACATCAACGATAGATCCTATGCTCGCAACAGCGCGCAGCCGGTCCGACACGACGCCGTGGTATGCTCCAATGCTGGCAGCCAGCGGAAAATCCCGCCGTACAATCGTGAGCCGTTCGGCAAAATCGTCCGCGACGCGCGTAGCAAAAAGTCGTGAGACGCTGCTGTCCGCGCGTGCCGGTTGCGCCGCTGGAGCATCAACATCCGATCAAAAATCGTTGGCGCGCCAGTCATGTCGCGTCAAACTCTCGCAGATATTGAAGATGTCGGCTAACGTCGGTCAGATGACGATAGGAGACACGAACCCCGCAGCAGTGCAATCCGGTGGCGATGGCACGGACGACAATGCCGCGGCCCCAGCGGCAGTGGTTTGGCCTTCGCCGTATCTGGCGGGCCGGCCTCGACGTGATCTTGCCGCCGCTGTGCCTCAACTGTCAGACGCGTCTTGCCGATCACGATGCCCTCTGTCCAGACTGCTGGCGACGCATCGATTTTATCCGTCCGCCGCTCTGCGACCGGCTTGGCTTGCCGATGCCGTATGACACCGGCGGCACTATGATTTCAGCGGCCGCGGCCGCCGATCCACCACCTTATGACCGGGCCCGCGCCGTGGCCCGCTACGACGGTGTGATGCGCGAACTTATTCACGATTTCAAATTCCGCGACACTCATGACGCGCCGGCGTCTGTTTGGCCGCTGGCTAACACAAGCCGGGACGGAACTCGTCGCCGCTGCCGACTGCATCGTGCCGGTTCCGCTTGCGCCGTTCCGTCTGTTGTCACGTCGTTTCAACCAGGCGCAAATGCTTGCAAAAGAGATCAGTCAAAGCACCGGCAAGCCGCTTTGTCCGATGGCGCTGAAACGGACACGGGCGACAGCACGGCAAGTTGGCCTGACGCGACTGCAACGCCAGCGCAATGTGGCCGGCGCGTTTGCAGTTACGCCGTCAGCCCAATTTCTGATAGCCAACCGCAAAGTTCTGCTGATCGACGACGTAATGACAACGGGCGCAACCGTCGTCCGCCGCGGCCAAAGCCCTCAAAAAGGCAGGCGCCGGGCGCACGTGGATGTGCTGGCCCTCGCGATTGTCACCGATACGGTCATAGGCATCATGCAGCAATCGGCGTTGGCGTTTCGCGCCCGATGCGACAAAATTATATCTGCGATCTTGCGCAAACCTCAGAACCCAGTACCTTTTCCTGAGATCCTGACACGCGGCCGCAAAGGACGGCAGTTTGAACATGCCCACAGTCAAAGTCTACACCGCAGGCAACTGCTGCTACTGCCACATGGCCAAGGATCTGCTGCGCCGCAAAGGCGCGCACTTCGAAGAGATTGACGTGACCGGCGATCGACCTGCGCGCCGATCTGCGCGAGCGTGCCGGCGGCCGCAGCACCGTTCCGCAAATCTGGATCGGCGACGTCCACGTCGGCGGTTGCGACGATCTTCACGCGCTTGACCGCTCCGGCAAAGCTTGATGCGCTGCTGCGCCGTGCAGCGGCAACCAGTGATGACCACGTCCTCACGCGATACTACATTCCGCGCCGGCTTCGTCCAGATGTGCTCGGGACGGGACGTGGCGCGCAACGTCCACGACGCCATCGCTCTCATTCGGGAGGCGGCAAGCACAGGCGCCGACTACATCCAAACGCCGGAAGTCACGACGCTCATGGAACTCGAGCGCGACCGGCTGATGGCCGCACTTCAACCCGAACGCGGGCAACACCGCGCTGGCGGCGTTCACCGACACCGCGCGCGACCTCGAACGTCTGGCTACACATCGGCTCGATGGCGGTCAAGCTTGACGATGGCCGCATTCGCCAACCGCTCGTATCTGATTGCGCCCGACGGGAGGATCGCGGCCCGCTACGACAAAATCCACATGTTCGACGTCGATCTCGGCAACGGCGATGTCTACCGCGAGAGCGAAAGCTATGCCGCCGGCGCGAAAGCCGTGCTCGCAGACCTGCCGTGGGGGCCGCTCGGACTGACGATCTGCTACGACTTGCGCTTTCCGGCGCTTCACCGAGCGCTTGCGCAAGGGCGGCGCCAAATTTATCGCTATTCCAGCCGCATTTACGCGTATCACCGGCGAAGCCCATTGGCACACGCTTGCTGCGGGCCCGCGCCATCGAGGCACAATCGTTCGTGTTTGCCGCGGCCCAGGGCGGACGGCACGAAAACGGCCGCGAGACCTTCGGTCACAGCCTGATCATATCGCCGTGGGGCCAGATCCTCGCAGAAGGCGGAGTCGATCCGGGTGTGGTCATTGCCGACATCGACCTGACGATTCTCGACGATGTGCGCCGCCGCCTGCCATCCCTCACCCATGATCGCGACTTTGAACTTGTACGCCAACCGCCTGATCCGGCCTGATTTCCAATGATCAAGTACCAACTTGGCGTGTTCGAGCGGTCATGAATTTGAGGCTTGGTTCGGTTCAAGCGCGGCCTTCGATATGCAAACGCGCGACCAGAATGTCACCTGCCCAGTTTGCGCTTCGACTGCGATCGAGAAGCGGCCGATGGCGCCAGCTATCGTTGGCGGGAGGAACGCGGTACGCCCAGCCGATGCGCTCACTCACAGCAGCGACCAGCCTCGCTTTCCGCCGCCACCGGGAGCCAAGAGACCGCCGATGCGTTGCGCATTCTAAAACGCCAGATAATAGCCAACACCGAAAGCGTCGGAGACCGCTTCGCCGAAGAAGCCCGGCGTATCCATTTTGGCGAAAGCCCCGAGCGGTCAATTCAGGGCCAAGCCACAGCGGAGGAAGCGCGTGACAATGCACGACGACGGTATCAGCTTCGGAATACTTCCACGGCTGCCAGACGAGCAGAACTAAAGCGAACGCGTGTGCCGGCTATGACTTTGAAATGACATTTAACGTATGCGCGACTGCCGCAGATTGCGTGGCAATGCGAAAGCTCGGCTGCGATGAACCTGCGTCCGTCCAGAAGAAGTGGCCGGCATGGTAGTGCCAGACCCCGCGCACATGATTCCACCTATCCACAACGACTGAACCGTCCGGACCGCAAGCCGCCGTAAAGCCGCGCTGCTTTAGGGTTTCCTGGGCCTCCAGCGCTTCCGTCAAATCGGTATTCTGTGCGTTCGCGCCCATTACTACCGGTCCTGACTACGTTCGAGCAGAACATTGCAAACCATCCGCCGGCTCACGCGGAAAGCCGTTTCAAATTGAATTGCAAATTGCTCGTGTTGAAATTTGTTTTGAATTGAATGCACGGAGCAGTCAACGATTAACGCACGTATACGTTACGTACTCCTAAAGGAATCCTTAGGGCAATTGAACTGCGGCATTCAGTCTTCGTTTGCCAAACGGCTTGCCTGCCCGCTCATGCAAAGAGGCTTCGACTTTGGCACTGCCGCAGAAATGCCCCCGCATAGATGCAACGGGGACCGGCAGCCCTTCAAAAAGCCCTCTCTAATGCCGTCAGCCCGATTCGGCCATCTCCAGCAGGGGGCACAAACCCGCCAGTTGCCGGTAACCATCCGTTGCACTGGCGAGCGAGGCAAATTGACGGTTGCCCGCAGGGCCTGAAGCAGTGCAAACATCGTCCCCGGCAGGCGCGCAACGCCGCCTCGAACCGGAGATGACCCCGACGATGGCCTCGACCGTTACCAAACTCGACACCGCCGCGCGCACCAACGCCGCGAATGCTGGCGCGATCCGCCACGACTGGACGCGCGCCGAAGCGCTCGCACTCTACGATCTGCCGTTCATGGACCTGCTGTTCCGCGCCCAGACCGTGCATCGCGCCGCATTTCGATCCCAACGCCGTGCAGATGAGCCGCCTGCTCTCGATCAAGACCGGCGGCTGCGCGGAAGATTGCGGCTACTGCAGCCAGTCGGCGCATCACGAGTCGGGCCTCAAGGCCTCCAAGCTCATGGAAGTGCAGCGCGTCATCGACGAAGCCCAGAAGGCCAAGGACGCCGGCGCCACGCGCTACTGCATGGGTGCCGCCTGGCGCAGCCCCAAGGCCCGCGACATGGACACCGTCGTCGCCATGGTCGAGGGCGTCAAAGGCCTCGGCATGGAAACCTGCATGACGCTCGGCATGCTGTCGGACGACGACATCGTGCGCCTGCGCGACGCCGGCCTCGACTACTACAACCACAACGTCGATACGTCGGAAGCGCTACTACTCCAAGGTCATCACCACGCGCACCTACGCCGACCGGCTCGAAACGCTGGCGCGCGTGCGCGAGGCCGGCATCAAGGTCTGCTCGGGCGGCATCGTCGGCATGGGCGAAGGCCCGGAGGACCGCGTCGACATGCTGGTGACGCTGGCCAACCTCGAAGAGCATCCCGAAAGCGTGCCGATCAACATGCTGATCGCCATCCCCGGCACGCCGCTCGAGAATGTCGAGAAGATCGACGCCATCGACTTCGTGCGCACCATCGCGGTCGCCCGCATCATGATGCCGAAATCGTACGTGCGCCTGTCCGCCGGCCGCACCGAGATGAGCGACGAGACGCAGGCGCTTGTGCTTCTTCGCCGGCGCCAACTCGATCTTCGTCGGCGACACGCTGCTGACGGCGGAAAACCCGGGCGAAGACGCCGATGCCGCCTGTTCGCCAAGCTCGGCCTGAAGCCGCTGAACTTGCGCCTCAACAGTCGCCGGAGCGTGATCCCGCCACGCCGCGGGAAGCATGCAGGATGCCCGTCATTCATGAGCGCGCGCTCGACGCGCTGGCGCGGCGCGGGCGGCTGACGACGCTCGCAGCCCGCGCGCGGCCTCGACTTCGCGTCGAACGACTATCTCGGCCTCGCGCAATCCGAGGCGCTGAGCGCCGCCGTCGCGGGCAGCGCTCGAGCGCGGCGTTCCGGTCGGTTCCGGCGGCTCGCGGCTGCTGCGCGGCAACCACCCCGAGCATGAGGCGCTCGAAGCCGAGGCTGCCGCATTCTTCGGCGCCGAGACGGCGCTCTTCTTCGGCGGCGGCTTCATCGCCAATACCGCGATCTTCTCGACGCTGCCGCAGCGCGGCGATCTGATCGTCTACGACGAACTGATCCACGCCAGCGTGCACGAAGGCATGCGGCTATCGAAGGCCGAAGCCCGCGCCTGCGCCACAACGATGCGCACAGCCTTCGACGACGCGATCACGCGCGTGGCGCGCCAGCGGCGGCACCGGACGGCCGTGGATCGCGGTCGAAAGCCTCTACAGCATGGACGGCGACCGCGCGCCGCTCGACGACCTCGCTAGCGATCGCCGACGCGCACGACGCCATGCTGGTGATCGACGAAGCGCACGCGACCGGCGTGTTCGGCGCCGGTGGCCGCGGCCTCGGCGCGCATCTGGAAGGCCGCGACAACGTCATGTCGCTGCACACCTGCGGCAAGGCGCTCGGCGCGATGGGCGCGCTGGTGCTCGGCCCCGCACGTCTATCGCGATTTCCTCGTCAATCGCGCGCGCGCCTTCATCTACGCCACCGCGCCGTCGCCGCTGATGGCCGCGGCCGTGCGCGCAGCCTTCGAAATTGTCAGAGCGTGAGCCGAGCGGCGTGCAACGCTCGCAGGCAGCGCATTCGCTCTCGCTGGCCGCGAACTCGCAGTCAAAACGCGGCATCGCTCCGTCAGGCTCGCAAATTCAGCCGATCATCGTCGGCAGCGACGCGCGATGCCGTCGCGCTCGCCGGCGACTGCAAGCGCACGGCTTCGACATCCGCGCCATCCGCCCGCCGACGGTGCCGGAAGGCACCGGCGCGGCTGCGGCTGACGCTCACGCTCAATACCAGCGAGGCCGAGGTCAAGGCTCTCATCGGCGATCGCTGGCAGCCGCGGCAGGGCTTCCAAGCCATGACGCACAGGATCGTCGTCGCCGGCACCGATACCGACGTCGGCAAGACCGTCTTTGCCGCAGCGCTCGGTGCGGCACTCGATGGCTGCATTATTGGAAGCCGATCCAGGCCGGGCTCGACGGCGAAACCGACAGCGACGCTGTCCGCGCGCCTGAGCGGCTTGCCCGCCGATCGGATCCTGCCCGAAGCCTATCGGCTCAAGACGCCGGCCTCGCCGCACCTCGCTGCGCGCGCTCGACGGCATCGAGATCGACGCAGCAGCGTTTGGCGCCGCCGCGCACGAGCGCGCCGCTGGTCATCGAAGCTCGCCGGCGGACTGATGGTGCCGCTGACGCGACGCTGTTGCAGATCGATCTCTGTTGCGCGCTGGAAGCTGCCGGTCGTCTTGTGTCCGTCGACGCGGCTCGGCACCATCAATCATTCGCTGCTGTCGATCGAAGCCTGAAGCGGCGCGCCATCCCGATTCTCGGCGTCGCCTTCATGGGCGACCGACACGCCGAGAGCCGCCGCACGATCGCCGCGATCGGCGGCGTCAAAGTGCTCGGCACGCCTGCCGCGCCTCGACCCGCTCGACGCCGACACGCTGCACAGCGCTTTCGCGGCACATTTCGACGTTGCCGACATTCTCGGGCTCGGGAGTGTGCGGGCCATGACGGCACGTCGGTGAACCGTGCTCGCGCCATCTGGCATCCGTTCACCCAGCACGCGCTTGAAGGCGAGATGCGCGCCGAAATCGCTCGCGCCGAAGGCGCGTGGCTGACGGCGCGGACGGCGCGCCGCATCTTCGATGGCATCTCGTCGTGGTGGGTGATCACGCACGGCCATTGCCATCCCAGATCGTCGCTGCGATCCAAGAGCAGGCGGAAAAGCTCGATCAGGTCATCTTCGCCGGCTTCACGCACGAGCCCGCCGAAGCCGTTGCACGCGCCCTGTTGTCGATATTGCGCCGCGCGGCCTGGCGCACGTGTTCTTTTCCGACAGCGGTTCGACGGCCGTCGAAGTCGCGCTCAAGATGGCGCTCGGCTACTGGCGCAATCTCGGCGAAGCAGCGCACCCGCATTCTGGCGCTCGAACACGCCTATCACGGCGACACCATCGGCACGATGTCGGCGGGTGCGCGCGGCGTGTTCAATGCGGCCTATGAGCCGCTGCTGTTTGATGTCGGCCGCATTCCGTTTCCTGTCCGCTGGCCATGAGCAGACGACGCTCGACGCGCTCGAAGCCGCCTGCTGCAAACCGGCACGTTGCCGCGCTTCATCGGCGAGCCACTGATCCTCGGCGCGGGCGGCATGCTGATCTACTAGCGCGGCCACGCTTGCCGAAATGCGCCGCATCTGCGCGCGCTATCGCGTGCTGTTTATCGCCGACGAAGTGATGACCGGGTTCGGGCGCACCGGCACGCTGTTCGCCTGCGAGCAGGCCGGCATCGCGCCCGACATCCTATGCCTCGCGAAGGGCCTGACGGGCGGCAGCACTGCCGCTCGCCGCAACGCTCGCAACGGCGGCGATCTTCGACGCGCATGTCTCGACAGACCGCGCGCGCACGTTCTTCCATTCCAGTTCCTACACCGCCAACCCGATCGCGTGCGCGGCCGCGGCCGCCAACCTCGACATCTGGCGCACCGAACCGGTGTCGGAATCGCGTGCGCGACCTATCAGAAATGCAGTCTCAAGCACTCGCAGGACTGGCATCAGATCCACGCTTCAGAAACGTCCGTCAGTTGGGCACAATCGCAGCGTTCGACATCGCAACAGGTCAACAGGGCTATCTTTCGGATCTTGCTCTTAAGCTGCGTGCTGCGTGCTTAAAGCGCGGCGTCCTGCTCCGGCCACTGGGCGCGACTGTGTACGTGATGCCGCCGTACTGCACCAATGCCCGCGACCTTACGCACGCCTATGCTGCCATCTCTGACGCCGTCGATGAGGTGATCGCATGACCGGCGGCATCGAAATTTAGGCTTCGGTCACCACGCACCCGCCCGGCGTGTTCCCAATTCTGAAATCGAAGCGCGCCTCGGATCTGGAACAGGGCTGGATCAAGCGGCGCACCGGTATTGAGGCGCGCCGCTACGCATCCAGTGACGAAGCGCTGTCCGATATCGCGATTGAAGCCGGAGATGCAGCCCTCCGGTCCGCAGGCGTAAGCCGCAGCGACATCGCACTTGTGCTGCTCGCAACATCGACACCTGACCACCTGTTGCCGCCAACCGCGCCGCTGGTTGCGCATCGGTTGCAATGTTCAGGCGCGGGCAGCATCGATCTCGCGGGCGCATGTGCGGGCTTTATTTATGCGCTGACGTTTGGTGCCGGGTTCGCAGCTGCGCAGCGTGCGCCCGTGCTGATCATCGCCGCCAACATCCTGTCGCGCCGCATCAACGATTTGGACCGCGCAACCAGCATTCTGTTTGCGGATGCGGCGGGCGCCGTAGTCATTGCGCCTTCCACGAGAGCAGAAGGCGGCATCATCGGCGCGCATTTGACCAGCGATGGCAGCCAATACGGCAGAATCCAAATTCCAGGCGGCGGCAGCCGCGCGCCTTTAACAACGCCTACTGACCTCTCGGAAACGCTGATGGTCATTGATGATGGCCAAGCCGTGTTTGCGAAAGCGGTCGCGATGATGACGGGCGCAGCGCAAGTCGCTTTGCAACGCGCAGGACTGACTGCTGCAGATGTCGATCACTTCATCCCGCATCAGGCGAATGCCCGCATGATGAGCGCCGTCGCTGAGCAGCTCAAAATTCCTGCCGGCAGAATGCGCTCGACGATTGGCGAATATGGAAATAGCTCAGCCGCCACCATTCCATTCACGCTGTCGGCCACCGCGCTGGCGCACCCGATCAAGCGCGGAGATACTGTGTTGATGACGGCGGCAGGAGCTGGCCTCACCGGCGGCGCGGTTGTGGTGCGCTGGTAATTCGAGAGCTGGTAAAAAGTCTGGAACCGGCCGGCGGGGATACCGGCTCCAGACACTCAGGCGGGACCGGCAATCCCGACCGAACTTAACGCGCATGATCTCCGCTAGTATTTGAAGTTCACACCCGCACGCACCAAATCGACGGTATCGTCGAAGTAGAATGCTTCCTGATTTCCGCTAAGCCCGTCGTGACGGCCGAAGTCCATATGCAGATATTCGAGTTTCACCGACATATTCGTGGTGAGCGCCTGTTCGACGCCCGCCCCCAGCACCCACCCGGTTCGCGTGCCCCTGTTGGTTGCCGTCTCGCCCGGTGTATTTCCGATCGAAACGTCATCGACGTCCATAAATGCCACGCCGGCAGTGCCGTAAACCATCGTGTTGTCGAACGCATACCCGGCCCGTCCGCGCAACGTTCCCCACCACGACCCGAACTGCGATTTGTAGATGTGACCGTCGTAGACAACCTTGTCGTCGGCGGAGAGATCCATCAGTCCGAGATCGGCTTCGAGGCCGAGAATAATGCCGCCGCCCGCATCGTAATTGTATCCTGCGGTCAAGGCGGCCAGCACCCCCTCGGGGCTGGTCGATGCAAGCCCGTGATTATCGTTGCGATCGTAACCCTGTTCCGAGTTCGCCCCAGCCGTAGCCGGCTGACGCTCCAAGGTAGATGCCGCTCCAGATGGCGGGGCTTGCGTAAGATGATGTCTGCGGTGTCCATGCGGGCTGGCGCGGAACCTTGCCGGTTCCGGCGGCTGCAGTGGCGAACGGTGAGACGGTCATGAAAGCGAGTACAAAGCATGCTGCCCCCTTATTGAATGGTGTGGTCATTCGATCCCCAGTCTTTCAGTTGTGATGAACAACTCCCCAAGACTGCAGCGATCAACACCCTTTCAGATGGCAGAATTTCGACCGATAAATGCTCTAAAAATTCGTATTGCGGTGAGCACAAACCGTTGGAGCGCACCAAACATGCGGTATCTATTGCTGGCCATAGCCGTAAAATTATTTTGCGGCTCCTAGAACGCAGCGCTCCGCGGATGCCCGTCAACGCGGAACTGCATCATGAAGTACGGCGGAAGACATGCGCCGCTCTTGGCGCTGTCCTTAGTTGCAATGCAGATGTAGTCATCACGACATGGATTAGCTTTATCGCATTCCCGCAATCCAACCCGCTCGGTGTTCCGGTCGCCAAAGCAGGTCTTAAAATTGGCCGCCGATGCGAGACACGAATTGAAGTCGCTAGCAGCGTGGCGCGCGCAGATCGTCGAGGGCGGGAACGGCCCACGGCACGATTTCCAAAAAACCATTCCACCAAAGAAGCCGCCCGCCTGTCGCGACGCATACTGCTTGCGGACATCTATATTGAGATGCGGAGGCTTCAACTCCGCTCCAGGCGGCGGCAACAAACGCACGTATTGAGATCTTGCCGGAATGCGACGGACCGGATTTGCCCGTATTCCGCGGCATCCCCCGTCGCGATAGGTCCTTTAGTCATACATACGCCAAGTCCTGGATGATCCGGATTCTCATGCGGCTTTACGCAGTGCAGTCCTTGTGCGCACGTCCAATACCGGAAGCTTTCATCGTTGGCTGCATCACTGTAGCAGGCCGCCCCCCAACCATTAAAAAAACCTGTACCAATAAGATTGTAACGCGGCTGCACGTCGCGTTCTCGCGTCAAACTTTTGCGGGGCCGCACGGAAAAGCCGCGCGCAAAATCTGGTTGTTTTCCAGCCGCAAGTGCTTCAAGCACCCGGCGGCGGCGCGGCGCGTCTCCATAGAAGTGGGCCGAGGCCGGCACGAAAATCGCGTTCTCCGGTAAATGCTGTTTACTCGCAGGAGTGTCCGCACCCATGAAGTGAAACCCGCCGATAGCACGCGATTGATGACATCCTACGCACCCAATATCGTTGAGGCGCATCTCAAAACCGAAAGATGACGAAATGTTTTTCAGCGTCCCGGCCGGCTGGTCGGCGGCGGCAATTGCGCGATTAATTTCGTCCGGCTGCAAGAGACCGAAGGAGGGCCGGTTGGCCGACCGTGCATGCCCGCCTGGCGCTACTGAGGTTCCGGAAATCGCCAGATAGTCGCGCGGAATGACGATTGTTCCGGCATCGTAGCTCACGCATTTTTTCGGGCGTGAGTAGCCAGCTCTTAAATGCAGCTAGCAGCGCAGGGTCGGCAATGAGCCGGTCACGATCGATCATGTTCTCCATTGCCGTCTCGCGGAAATGGCGGCTGTCGGGATACCAATCAAACACTTTCAGAACATATTCGGCATGCCCCCCAAATTGCGACACACTGGTTGCCGGGCGGCGAAGGGCCTGGAAATTCGTCTCGATACGATCAATGAGCCGCGGCGAAACCAGCGAAAGCGGACCCTCACTGGACAAGAGATAGTCGGCAAGGGCCTTACCCCTGGTCGTCTTATCGCCCGCCGCCAGCCAACGCTTTGCAAGTGAACTGCAGGAGATTTGGTCTTCAGTACCTTTAGCCTTCATGACCAGATTGAACGTCATCGGCAAGCGGGACCGCGCTAAGCCTTGCGTGGTCTGACGCATATATTCCAGCCGATAAATTAAGCGCACCTCACCGCAAGTTGCGGGCTGCTTGTAAGTTCGATCCAGACGCTGAACGATGCCAACTAATGGGAACCGTGCGTCCGCAGCTGCAAGATAGCCGCTATCAAAAAGCCGCTTATGATCAAAACTCATACCAACACCGGATTCCGGATTGGCATTCTTAGTCAGCAGAATTTCACGACGGACTGCCGCAAAGACGTGCTTGAGTTCTGCCATATTCGCCAACACAGCATTGCTCGCGGGCACAACCTCGACGCCATTCTGCCAGTCCGATTTCAGAAAAACATCGAGCGCCAATCCGCGCCGCTCCAGGCGTTCGAGAACGTCGGTATCTGTTATCGCCAGCCCGCGTTCAAGATTGGGTTCGTCTGCAGCGGCAGGCATCCCGCCGACCATGGCCGCACACACGTATGCAAGCGCAAAGCACCACCGCATAGCAACCTCACTATAAAATCACACCACGCCGCACCATTTTCAAAACAACTTCGGAAAAATAGCCACGTTTATATTGAGCTGACCAGAAAGCCACGCGGCCCCTCCCCTACCCCGGCACTACATTCTAGCCGGGGGCAGGCAAGTGACCAGTACAGAATTTTTAGTTCCGGCCGCGCCACCATATCCGGATAAAGGCACGCCATTTGCCTGCCAAATCAACGGTCTCATTCGCCATCGCCTCGAGAAACTCGGACAATCTCTGCGAACGCGCAACGGTTGCAAATGCCAGCACAAGAGTCGGCACCAGCACCGCCAAGAAAATTCCGAGCCGCGACCATGGATCAAGCGCTGTATGGTCGAAAATATTCATCCCAAGGAAGCCGGTTGCAACTGTGCCAATCAAGCCCAGCGTGGTGACAACGGTCAGCCGCGCCATACTTTCCTGCTGGTTCCTGGTTGCCTCATTTTCGAGATACTGGCTCATCGCCTCCACTTCCTGCCGGATGTGTTCGTAGAGCGGGTCGATCTCCAAATGCTTCCGGCTAAGAGCGAAAAGATCATGTGCATCGCTTTGATTGCTGACAGTGTGAAACCAATAGCGATGCGTGAACCGCAGAAATTTTTCCAATGCCCCTCGCGTCTCGGCGCGGAACCCGCGCAGCGCATCCCGGTTATTCACGTCCAAGCGGTTCACCGCTTCCGCCAGCCTGTCGGAAAACATGAGAAGTGCTGCTTTGTGGAAATGGGCAATTAGAAACACTACGAAATGCTGATGCCGGAAGCTGCTGAGCACACCGTGTGTCTCATCCATGAAAAATGCACTTTCGGCATCTCCCGTCACGACAAAAGCATGACCGCATGACATATAGCGCGGCCCCGGCCGTCCGTTCGCTGAGTGGCGTTCGTGATAACGGTCGTAACAATACTTGGCTTCGAAATCCTCAAGATATCGCTCTGAGTAAGGCAATGCAGACCCATCACCAGGGCCGTTCGCGAGCGCCAGCCGGACGTAATCGCCCCGCTCTAGTACTTCCGGACAGTTCAACGCCAGCAGCGCCATTTGCGGCATGCGATAATATTCAAGCTGGCGGTAGCGCAACGACCCGGCTTGATCTGAATAGTGCGGAACAAGCGGATTCAAAAGAAATTCGAGATGGGCCGCCACCCTCGGGGCACGATGCTGGCCGACGTGGCTTAGAAATTTGACGCGCTCCTGATAGTCCGAGCGGGCCATAACCTCACCCGCAGCGCCAATCCATTCAACACTGTCAGGACAATTTCCGGGCTCGCCCGATTTTTCCCAATAGGCGGGATACGCCCGGCCGAGCCGCAACATTATATCTTGGGCCACACTCAATGGAATTGCGTTAGCGAAGACCTCCAAGACCAATATGGCGACGTCGATGTCGTAAAAAAAATACAGATCGACGTGTGCGATTTTTAGATCGAAAGGCGCCTCACCGGGCTTTAGCACAAGGCGGACAGCGGAAATATCCGTCCGGCGCATGACCTTGATGGGGCTTTCTCCACTTGTGCCGTCAATGCGCTTGCCGATCCCTTGGCCATAGAGAAATCGCTGCGCGGGCGGCAGGAACGTCACGAATTCGTGGTAGTGACGTTCTTGGAAATCTTTCGGATCGCCAGTGAATTCGTCTTCAACTTCCCGCCATGGATTGCCGGGTCCGAGTTTCGAGAACAATCCGGCGTAGTCATGTGTATTAGACGCGCTGCCTGTGCCCACCAAATGAACCGGCCAGACGAGTATGTTGCGGAAATGAGCGGCGACCGGTCCACTAGCGCTTCGCGCCTGCGTGGGAGCGTTCCCGATCTCCACCATTTTATCCATCCCGAATTCCAATAGCCGCCCTCAGAATTACCGAGAATAGACATACCCTCGGCCGGGATGCCAGAGCAGCCCGCATAGCCCGGCGATCGATAGGCGTGGCCGGCATCTACTTTGGCGGGGTCTCAAGCGAATACCCAGCACCGCGAACCGTCCGGATCGGATCGAATTCGTTGCCGCGCACAAGCGCCTTGCGCAAGCCGGCCGACATGCACATCGATGGTCCGCTCATCAATGTCAGCAGTCGTGCCCCAAACCCGGTCGATGAGCTGATTGCGCGATAGCACACGTCCTGCGCTTTCCAGCAGGACTTCAAGCAGCCGGTATTCTGTCGGACCGAGTGCAATATCCCGCCGCCGACCGCGTCACGCGATGCGCTTCCCGATCGAGTGCAATATCGCCAACGGCAAGCACGTCGCTGACCCGGTTCGGGGCTGAGCGCCGCAGACAGTGCTTTGATCGCGCGCCATAAGTTCCGGCACGGAGAACGGCTTCGTCACATAGTCGTCAGCGCCATTGGCAAAGCCCGCGCACCCGATCGGCTTCCTCACCGCGCGCCGTCAGCATCAAGATCGGAATGCGCGGCAGCTTGCCCGTCCGGCGCAAGCGGCCGCACAACTCGATACCCGACATGTCGGGCAGCATCCAGTCGAAGAACAACGAGATCGATCAGCTGTTCCGACAAGTACAAGTTCACCTTCTTCGGCGGACGACGCAATGGCAACATCGAAGCCGGACGCCTTCAGGTTGTAGTCAAGCAACGTAACCATCGTTTCGTCGTCTTCAATAACCAGAATTCTTGCGGGCATCTTTCAAATCATCTCTTGCGGCACCATCGCACTCAAAGCTGCGGGTTAACCGGAACCATTGAACTGGTGTCATCGCTCTTTGGGCGCTCGTCCGTCATCGCAACCCCTTCGACGAGATAAAGAACATTCTCAGCGATGTTGGTCGTATGATCGCCGATGCGCTCGATATTCTTGGCGCCGAACAGCAGATGCGTGCAAAGCCCGATGTTGCGCGGGTCTTCCATCATGTATGTCAGCAACTCGCGAAACACGGAATTGTAGAGCGCATCAAGGCCGGCATCGCTGATGCCACACCTCGCGCGCCTTGGCCGCATCGCGCGTGCTCAGAGCATCGAGCACGTCTTTGAGCTGCCGCATGGCAAGTTCAGTCATATGGCGCAAACCGTTCATCAGCGGCTTGGGATGGCTCTCGCCCGCAACGGCAAGCGCGCGCTTTGCGATATTTTTGGCGAGATCGCCAATACGCTCCAGATCGCCGGCGATCTTCAAGCACGGTCATGATGTGGCGTAAATCGTTGGCGAGCGGCTGCCGCTTAGCGATCATCAGAATTGCGCGCTCTTCAACCTGCTGCTGCAGATGCATCGATAGCCTTGTCGCTCGTGATCGCAATGGCCGGCGAGATTGGGGTCGCGGCGATCAAGCGCTGCAAAGGCGTCAGCCAGAAGCTTCTCCGCCAAGCCCACCCATGTGGGCGGTTAAACGGTCCAACTCCGAAAACTCGACGTCATACGATTTGACGATATGATTGTGTCATGATCGAGCCCCTCAACCGAAACGGCCGGTGATGTAGTCCTGCGTGCGCTGATCCTTGGGCATCGAGAAAATCTGCTCGCGTCGGACCTTCTTCGACGAGCGTACCGAGATGGAAGAATGCCGTGCGCTGCGAAACGCGCGCCGCTTGCTGCATCGAGTGAGTGACGATGATGATGCAGTAATTGGACGCGCAACTCGTCGATCAGCGTTTCGATTTTGGCCGTCGCAATCGGATCGAGCGCCGAGCACGGCTCATCCATCAAAATCACATCCGGATTGACGGCAATCGCGCGCGCGATGCACAGACCGCTGCTGCTGGCCGCCCGAAAGGCCGGTGCCGGAATTCTGCAAGGCGGTCCTTGACTTCGCCCCAAAGCCCCGCTTTTTCCGAGACTCGCCGTAACGATCTGATCGAGTTCGCTCTTGGTGTTTGCTAGCCCGTGAATGCGCGGACCGTATGCGACGTTGTCGTAGATCGACTTCGGGAACGGGTTCGGCTTCTGGAACACCATGCCGACGCGGGCGCGCAGCTGCACGACATCGAGCGACGGATCGTAGATATCCTGGTTGTCGATGGTGATCAGGCCGGTCACCTTGCACGACGAAATCGTGTCGTTCATACGGTTGATACAGCGCAGGAACGTCGACTTTCCGCAACCCGACGGGCCGATGAAAGCCATCACGCCGCGATCAGGAATATTGACGTCGACATGCTTCAACGCATGTTTCTCGCCATAATAGACGTTGACGTCCTTGGCGACGACCTTGGCAGGCTTCGCCGACGCCGTAACAGACGCCAAGCGCTCTGCCTCGATGCGATTTGCTAATGTCATGTCCACAGCCAGAGCCTCCATATTCATCACTACCACCGGCGCTCGAATTTATTGCGCAGCCAGATGGCCGCACCATTCATCAAAAGAAGAAATGCCAAGCAGCACAACGATCGCTGCCGCTGTGCGCTGCTGGAAGGCCGGCTTCTGGTAAGTCCGACCATAAGAAGATCTGAACCGGCAGCACGGTCGCCGCATCCGTCAAAGCCTTTCGGCACATCAACGATAAACGCAATCATACCGATCATCAGCAGCGGCGCGGTCTCGCCGAGCGCGTGCGCCATGCCGATGATCGTACCGGTCATGATGCCCGGCATGGCGAGCGGCAGAACGTGATGGAAAACGGCCTGCTGATGCGACGCGCCGAGACCGATTGCTGCCTCCCGGATCGACGGCGGCACCGACTTGATAGCGGCGCGCGCCGCAATGATGATCGTCGGCAGCACGAGCAGCGCCAGCACCAAGCCGCCAACCAAGCGGCGCGGAGCGCGGCAGCCCGAAGAAATTCAAGAACACCGACAAGTCCGAGGAGGCCGAACACAATCGATGGCACAGCCGCAAGATTGTTGATGTTGACTTCGATGAGATTGCGTCAGCCAGTTCTTCGGTGCAAACTCTTCCAGATAGATGGCCGCCAAGAACTCCGATCGGCAGCGCACAGAGCCAGACGTTACGAGCAGCGTCAGAAACGGAGCCAACAAGCGCGCCGACGAATGCCGGCGAGTTCCGGCTCGCGGCTATCGCCGACGTAAAGAACCGCCAGTTGAAATTCTTTCGACCTCGCCTGCGGCCTTCAGCTTTTCCAGATAGGTCGCATGCCTGGTCGTTGACCTGGCGGTTCGCCTTCACGGCCGTGCAGCGTAGGTCACGAACTGCCAAGCACAGCTGCCGGTGCACGGAAGTAAGCGGCATCAGATACCTTCACCTGTCGACGACTCGATGGCGAAATTTTCGCAGCTTGACGAGCCCGCCATTGAGCGCCGCAATCTTGGTTGAGACGGCATGACGTTGACTTTCGAGCAGCCAGCGCGCCGTCATCTTTTTCAAGATCGAGCCTTCAAGGCCGTCGTCCCGTTACGAACGGCGAACGCGTTGGCCGACGACGTCAGAATGTAATCTCGCCCTTCGTGTCGCTTGGCCGCATCGAGCCCGTACCCGGACGCATGGACGGCCTTGACAGCCGTCTGCTTACCCTTGAAATAGAGATCGGCATCATCCGACAGCAGCAGCGGAACTTTAATCGTCTGTCCGATCAAGGAGGATCGGCGAGAACTTCGGCGCGCAATTCATCGCCGGCGCCGCTGACTCAAGACGGCCGGCCAAGCTTCTTCTTGGCGGCACGGCCTTCGACACCCGGGATAGCTGCACGCAAGTGCCGCACGCGTCAGACTCGCGTAATCAGCAGCTGACCAGTGCTCGCCGTGATCGCTCTTGCCCTCTGGATCAATCGATCTCGGGATTGAGCGTCACATCGAGCACGGCGACTGTGCTCGCTGAAGGCCGGAATGGCCTTGAGAGAATGTTGGTCAGCAGCACGCAACACGAACAGACCGGTGAAGCAGGAGCGCACCACCGCCCAGCGCCTTGAAGCGGCGCTCGGACCGCGTAGCGGCGCTTCAGACGCGTGTCGCTCTCGTTCGGCTCGATACTGCGGCGCACGGTATGACAGGCGCTGGTCGTGTGCAATTGATCAGTCATACTGTTCCCGGTATTTGCTGCACGAATGCGTAGTGCGATGAAGTTCAAGATCAGCGTCACGAAGAACAGCACAAAGCCGAGCGCGAATGCCGCCAGCGTCTTGGCACTGTCGAACTCCTGATCGCCAACCAAGATGGTCTTGATCTGCACGGTAATCGTGGTGACAGCATCAAGCGGATTGAGCGTCAGGTTGGCAGCGAGTCCAGCGGCCATGACCACGATCATCGTCTCGCCGATCGCGCGGCTGATCGCGAGCATGAAGGCCGACACGATGCCAGGTAACGCCGCCGGCAGCACAACCTGCCTGATCGTCTCGGACTTGGTTGCGCCAAGCGCGTAAGCAGCCGTCGCGCAGCGACTGCGGCACGGCGTTGATCACGTCATCGGACAGTGACGAGATGAACGGAATAATCATCATGCCCATGACGAGACCAGCAGCGAGCGCAGATTCGCTACGCAACATTGAGGCCGAACGTGCGCACCCATAGCCACGGACCATAGGTGCAACGGTCAGGGCAGCAAAGAAGCCGAGCACGACGGTTGGAATGCCGGCCAGAATTTCAAGAACCGGCTTGCGCATACTTGCGCACCTTGCGGCGTTGCGTACTCAGCGAGATAGATCGCCGACAGCAAGCCGAGCGGGCCGGCAACACAGATCGCGATGAAGGTAATCGAGCAGCGTGCCGGTGAGCAGCGGAATAAAGCCGTAGGCCGATTTAATATCGCCCTGGTCGGCGCGCATCGCGGCTTGCGGGTTCCATTCGGTGCCGAACAGAAATTCTAGTGACGGTCGGCCGGCCCTTGATCGAGGGATCGAAGAAGAAACGGCATCGTTTCGGTGAACACCGACGCGACAATGCCGATAGTCGTTAGAATTGCGACACCGCACACGCCAGCAACACCAGTTGACGATGCTCTCGAAGTGCGTGCGGGCGCGGAATGGCGGCTTTATCAGACCTGAGCGACAAACCGAGGCAAACCAGGCCGCGAGAATGCCAGATCCGAACACCACATAAGTGCCACGCTCAAACCAAGCTCGAATAGGCGGCGGCGGCCGATGTCAGCACCGGCGATGCGTCACCCGAATGCGTGCCGGTTGCAAGATTGCGGATATCGCGCAATGCCGATCCAGACTTCAATGCATCGGACTGGACGTCGGCGGGAAATTGCGAGAGAGCGTTGGATGTGGCGAGGGTGCTGACCAATTGCGATCCAAAAAGATAGATCATCAGCATGGGCACGAGCACGACGGAAGCGGCCAGCAATCCGTGATAGGCGGGCAGAGAATGCAGACGAATAGGACCAGAGACGGCAATGGCAGATGAGCGGCGGACCGCTACGGCGTAGGCCGCAAAGGTCAGTACTGCCAAGACCGCGAAATAAGCAACCGTCATGACTCGGCTGTCCTGAAAATACCCGACCCACAAAGAGGGCCGCAGCATATTCAATGCTGCGGCCACTCCATTGGCACGATAGCCTTACTTCAAGTCATCGGCCTTCAGACGGCGCCATCGCAAGCGCACCCTTGCGCGTGGCTTCGATCTTGTCCTTCGGAAGAGCAACGAGACCCTTCTTGGCAAGGTAGCCGTCTTCGCCGATAGCCTTGTCCGAGACGTACTCGGCAACGAACTTGTCGAGACCCGCGATCACACCGACGTGCTGCTTCTTGACGTAGACGAACAGGTCGCGAGCGCCCTTGTACTTGCCAGCCGAGATGTTCTCGTACGTCGGGTCGACGCCTTCGATCGCCACACCTTCGAGCTTCGAGGTGTTTTCTTCGAGGAACGAGTAACCGAAGATGCCGTAGGCGTCTTTGTTGGCTTCGAGCTTCTGCACGATCACGTTGTCGTTTTCGCCGGCTTCGACATAGGCGCCGTCCTTACGGATCGACTTCCAGACCTTATCGAAGGCCTTGCGTCGTCTTTCTTCGTCGGCCTTGCCTTCAGGCTGTCGAATTCTTCGGCGCCCTTTTCCATGAACAGTTCATGGAAGCTGTCACGCGTGCCGGAGGTCGGCGGGGGGCCGAGAACTTCGATCTTCACGTCCGGAAGCGCTGCATCGATGTCCGACCACTTCTTGTATGGGTTGGCGACGAGCTTGCCGTCCTTATCCGGAACCTGCTCGGCGAGCGCCTGGAACACCTGCTTGCGGGTCAGCTTGACCGGCTTGGCGCCCTTGGCGTGTGCAATCGTCAGACCGTCGATGCCGACCTTGACTTCGACGATGTCGGTGACGCCGTTCTTGGCGCACAGTTCGAATTCCGACTTCTTGATGCGGCGCGAGGCGTTGGTTGCATCGGCCTTGTCGTCGCCGACGCCTTCACAGAAGATCTTCATGCCGCCGCCGGTGCCGGTCGATTCAACGATCGGGGTCTTGCCGCCGGCCTTGCCGAACTGTTCGGCAACTGCGGTCGTGAACGGATACACCGTCGACGAGCCGACGATGCGGATCTGGTCGCGCGCTGCGGCAGCGCCGCTGACTGCGACGAGCGACACAGCGGCGAGTGCAAGAACAGTAGCTTGCTTCGAAATGGACACGAAACGTCTCCCTCATTCGATGACTGCGCGGGCACTGCGTGTTGCGAGCGCCGACACATGGCGCTACGGGCGCCGAGGCGTTGTTTAGCGGTCTCGTGCTATACAATTTGTGACAAATTAACTTGTTGTATTTGCTTGGATTTTTCAGATCATGGCGCCGGCGAAACAACGCGGAAAATGCTGCCTTTACCAACCACAGACTCAATTTGCAGCTCTGCCCGATGGCGATTGAGGACGTGCTTGACGATCGCGAGGCCCAGACCAGTGCCGCCGCGTGTTCGGCTCTGTGGCGGCGTTGACGCGATAGAAGCGTTCCGTCAGCCGCGGCAGGTGTTCCGCGCAATTCCTGGCCCGTCGTCCGAATCGCAACCGCGATGGCTATCTGCCGCGCTGTGCGGGTACCGGTCTGCGCAGCGTGAGATCGGCCACGCGACCGCCCTGCCGGCCGTACTTGATGGCATTCTCGATCAGGTTTTGGAACACCTGAACCAATTCGTCCCGATCGCCAGTCACCATCGCACCTGTATTGTTGCCGCATCGAGCGTGATCGCACTTTTGCTTGGCTAATCGCGCCGAGCGTCTGCACGACGTGCGCACATCACCGCCGATTCGACACGTCGCTCGGCGGCATCACATGCGCCCGCATCTCAATACGCTGACAGCGACAACAGATCTTCGATAAGGCGGGCCATACGCTCCGCCTGCTGCTGCATGATACGCAGGAAACTTTTCGCGCGCTACCGGATCATCCTTCGCTGCGTCCTGCAGCGTTTCGACAAATCCTTTCAGGATGCGAGCGGCGTGCGCAGTTCGTGACTGGCATTGGCAACGAAATCCGCGCGCATTCTGCACCAGTCGATCCTGCTCGGTCAGATCGCGCAAGACAATCAGAAGGTGCGGCGCGTCGCCGGACTGATCTGATGGCTTCAACGGCGCGACAGTTCCAACGAGTGTCCGTTCGACTGGCACCTTGAAATCCATCCGCAAACTTGAGCCTGACGATGCTGCAGGGCGTTATCGACAGCCACAAGAAGCTCTGGCGCTCGCGTAATCTGCGAAAGGTGCCGCCCAGGAGCAGCACCCGGAAAAAGCTCTTGTGCCGGGCCATTCAGCATCAGCACGTCACCCTGGGCGTCAAGCGCAATGGCCGGGTCCGGCAAACTATCGATGACATTTCGCCATGTGGATACTCCGGCGTCTGCCCCCTCGGCGTTGCCGAGCTGCGCCGCTCTTCCACTCCGAAAATGTCGTGCGTCTGGCAGAGGGGCCAAAATGGCCCAAAGCCCAAGCACGCCAACTCCGGCCAACGCCACCGGAGCCGCCAAGCCGCCGGAGATCATGAAGCCCGTGCTGAGTAGACTTGCTGCAATGAGCGTCGTGCGCCGCTGGCTCAACCGGTCCGACGCGGTCAACGCCTGGCCACGCAGCCGCGCCAAAAGCGTTCCATAAACCGTGTCTGGCGCATCGCTCATGAAATACTGCTGCCCCTCACCGTCACATCCAATTCGCCACGGTTGTAAGACGTTTCCCTACGGCTACCGGGCAGCATTTGGCAACGAGGCATTTTGAGAAACCGGTGATTGCGCCGACTGTGCCGCTAACCGCCGAGTGAGCTCCGTCATCTGCAATTCTCAATGAAAGGGGCCACCCAAGCAATGGGTAGCCCCTCAACTTCGCTTTAGACGGGTAGTTATTTAGAACTGAATGCGTGCGCCGGTCATGACCATGTCGAAGTCATCGAGGTTGGTCTTGACGCCGGTGGTCGAGGTCACGTCGCCATCGGCGTGACGGTAGATCACGTAGAGATCCATCGCTGCCGCGTCGATGTTCTGGACGACACCAGCGGCCCAGAAATCGAAGCTCGATTTAGCGACGGTCAACGCCGCCGACGGTGCGGTTCTGCTTCAGGACGGCCAGCTTCGTCCTTGCGATACTCGCCGAAAATGGTGGTCTTGCCGAGCGGGATGAACTTCTGCTCGATACCACCCTGGACGAACCAAGCGGTGTTGGTGTCTTCGGCAGCTGCACCGAACACGGCCTTGATATCTTCGTCGGTGTGCTCGCCGTAGCCGCCGTAAACGAACAAGCCTGTCGGCTTGTGCTGGATGGTACCAGCGACGCCCCACCAGGTGCAGTTCATTCCAAGATGTGCCGACGCACGAACCAGCGTTCGTGTTGTTGTTGTCGTCGGTCATTTCACCGTAGCCCGCCTTTGCGAGCAACTTGAAGTCGCCGACTTCACCCTTGTAGGTCAGAGCCGTATCCCACAGGTCGTCTTCGCCCCATGAGGCGCTGACCGAGAAGCCAGCCAGTGTCGGCGAGTTGTACTTGACGACGTTGCGGCGACCGCCCTGGCCTGGCGTGTTGTTGTTGAAGCCGCCAAGAATCTGGCCCCACTGCAGCATCTGGAGGCACGCCATTGACGCGGACGCCAGAATGCACCCATCGCGACGGCGGCGGCTTCCGCGTCCGAGTAGTTGCGCGTATTCACGCCATCGGCGTCGTCGAGCAAGTGGTAGGTCGACGTGCCGTCCTGGCCAACCGAAATCTTGCCGAACTTCTTGTTCTCAACAAACCAGACCGACTTGCGGACGCTGACCGAGTTGGCGCGACGCGCCGGTGTCGGTGTCCTGCGAGAACTGGCTCGAAGGCGCGCCCTGGACACCGAGCTCAAGCGTGTACCCAGCCGACCAGTCGCCGTCGATCTTGGCCTTGCCGGAGAACTTCACGCGGCTCTGTTCAAGCGAGTTGGTGCCGACGTAAGCATTGCTTTCAACACCGTCATCCCAGAAATAGATGGCTTCGTTGACCCAGCCCGAAACCGTCAGCGAGACCTTGCGGTTGCCCTTGCGAGCCGTCGTGGCTTCGAGTTCAGCAATGCGCTCTTCGAGATCAGCGCAGCAATTGCCGCCAAGATCAGCTGCGTTGGCCTGCCCCGGACAGCGAACGCGCCCAATACCGCTGCAACTGCGCAGCTAGCAACTCGTGACTTCAAAACCGACGTCATCGGTGCCCCTCTCTCGAATGGCGGCAACGGCTCGCGCCGAAATCCCGCCCATTTCCACTAAAAAAACCCCGGAACACGCTGAAAGGACGATCCCAAATCGCCCTTTCCCGCCCCAACTTAACGTCTGATTAACGAGTGATTTTTGCACTTACGTGACAGTGGGCTCAAAAACGCGTTGCGAAACAGCAACACCTCACGCTTGGGAAGCAATGCGTGCTCTTTTGCCACGACCTTCCTGCAGGCCGTGGGAGCAACCACAATGTGCAACACCACGCATAATTTCAGCCGACGCACAATCACCCACAACGGTCCCGCATCGTACGACGCAATGCCGAGTGACTTAACAGGCGATGGAATCAATAAAACTGGCGCGCCGGACAGAATGAAACTGCGAACACCTATATCATTGAAGTTGCGATGTAATTACGACGTGCCAGCCGGTGTTGTCTTCGGATGGCCGCCGATCCCGACCCGTAAAGACCATCCCTAGGCTGGTTTTCACCGATAAGCGGGCGCTGTTCAGCACAAGGAACAAGGCAATTCTTGCGAGCGCGCCAGCGTGATTCTCAACACAAAGGTCGGAAACCGGCCGTAGTGCCGGACGACATCGGCCTAAAGAGTGCAGAGAATCCCAAGCCAACAAACGGCAGATCCTCATCGGGAAGCGGCCCGACACCCCTTTCGCAAATACAGAACCGGCAAATGGTCCCGGGGGCAAGACGTCATTGACGAATGTGTTTGCATATGCAAATACATAGCATCAGGAGTGACCACCATGGAAAGCAAAGACGTAATTGAGGACATGGCGAATGGCTGCCTGATGGGGCGCGCGCGGCTGCTGACGCGTGTGCTGACGGGCCTATACGACGATGAATTTCGTCCGTTCGGCCTGAAGGCAACGCAGTTGAACCTGCTCGTGGTCATTGCCCAGATTGGGCCGGTTCGCCGCATCGAGATCGGCCGAATGATCCATCTTGATCCCTCGACGCTCACCCGCAATCTCCACGTGATGCTGAGTAACGGTTGGATCGAGGAGATCGCCGACGATGAAGATGGGCGGGGGCTCCCGGTGCAGGTCACGCAGCGCGGCAAGGCGTTGTTGGAGCACGTATCGCCCGCATGGATGCGGGCCCAGGAGAAGGCCGCGAAGCTGCTTGGCGCGGACGGCGCTGCCTTGCTGCGGAAGCTGTCGGCGGGATTTTTTGGAAAGACACCGGGCGGGGAGTGAGATTTTTTGCCCAGGTGTTTGCATATACAAAAATATAAGCTGCAGGTGATCCGATGTGGAAACTGATTCCGGCTACCGAGGCCTCTCCGCTCGTCACGTTCGGTATGACCGGTATCGGTGCGGCGATGGCCACACTGATACTGATCGCAGTTTTCTTCGCGGCACGCCGGCATACTCTGTTGGCCGCGCTCGTCATTGCGAGCGTAATGCTCGGAGAGATCGTGCTCGCGCAGTCCGGCCTTTTCCAGCGTTGGGATATGCGCCCGCCGCCATTCATGCTGATGTTCGTGCCCGTGACGCTCCTGACGGTGCGGGTGGCGCTGTCTAAGTTTGGGCATGAGCTGGCAACGACATTGCCGTTCGCAGTCTTAATCGGCGCACAGGCGTTTCGCCTACCGCTTGAAATCGTCATGCATCATGCTGCGCGCGAACGCGTGATGCCGCCGCAGCTGAGCTACGCCGGCTACAACTTCGACATCGTGACCGGCGCGTCGGCGCTGCTTCTGGCGCTTCTTTTGGCGTTGAAGTGGGCGCCGCGATCACTCATCTGGCTGTGGAACGTGATGGGACTGTTGCTGCTGGCGACAATCGTCGGCCTCGCACTCGCCTCGATGCCCATCGTTCAACTGTTCGGGCCGGACAAGGTCAACACCTGGGTCACCTATGCACCGTTCGTCTGGCTGCCAGGTCTACTCGTGCAGATCGCGCTGTTCGGTCACCTCCTCGTGTGGCGGAAACTCCGTGCGGCCGCGCGTGAGGGGGAACCC
>CAWHPE010000014.1:0-117631 GCA_963831185.1 uncultured Alphaproteobacteria bacterium | reverse complement strand
GCTCTCAACTGCCTCATCGTGTGCATGCGCGGTTTTGATGGCCCGATCACTTCGGTGCTGTAATCCACGTCGCGAATGGCGATCGCTTTGTAGACCCGCAGGTGAATGTAGTTCGTTCCATACCTGCTGCGATCAACGACAATTCGCCGAACCGCCGTCGCCGTGACCGTCGCACCCACGCCAATATGCGAGTAACCCGCGTGTTCGAGCCATGCGCGATCGAGCAGCACGTCATGGGGAAAATTTTCACAGTCTAGAAGTCCGTATCCCTTGACCTGATCGAACCACCGCACCCGCCCTTTGACACTTGCCAACATTGGCAATCCACCGCGCGACGCGCGCACCGTATCACTCACAGGGGCGACAGAGGGAGCCGACGCCGTGGTATCACCGCCCGTCACCGTCGAAGCCATCACCAGAGCGCCAGCCCCGACAATAACGGTTCGCCGCGACACGTCATTTGTTTTCGATTTTTTCATCGTATGATCTTCTCCTCTATCTTCGTTGTGCGCTTCGGTTGCCTTGGTCAGAGTTCGATCAAGTCGCTGAAGTTCTTGCGGGCATATACTTCCACAGCGCACCGCTCCACCTCGCACGCCCGGACGCCAAGACGAAATCGCTGCGTCCCATTCCGCCTGCTTCGACACCATGCGCCCTCCCCCTCCATCGTCGTCCACCGCTCTCTGCATCCGTGAGGCACGCGCTCTTTCGGCGTGATGTTTTGGGCGCTCAACCCGCGTCGCTCGTCTAAAGCGCGGATCATGCCAGGCGATCCTGGCAATCCTGCGGCTCGCCCGAGTGCGGTTTGTTCATGATGCCAGAGCGTGCACCGGCGCGCCGGCGCTGCAAGGGCAAGCCCTCGGCCTTCGGCTGCGCCGGGCCGCCTCGCGCTGACGCGCTTCGGTTCCGCACCTGCTTATCCGCCGTCGCCCTCGGCTCGGCATCGAAACCGCCATCGGGGCGGGTTCACGAGAGCCAGGAGCCAGAACCATGACGCGTACGACCGACAAACCCCGCCGCGACCTTCACGCCGAGATCACCGGCAAACTCATCGCCGCCATTGAGGCTGACCCTGGCCGACCGCAAATGCCGTGGCGTCGGTCAGGCACACCGCTGTGCTGCCCGAGAACGCCCTCACGAAGAAGCTTTACAACGGCATCAACGTCGTCTCGCTATGGGTTTCCGCCGAAGTGCGCGGCCTCACCCGCCCGATCTGGGCCACCTACAGCCAGTGGGCCGAACTCGGCGCTCAGGTGCGCAAAGGCGATAAGTCTTCGCTCGTCATCTTCTACAAGGAATATGAGACCGAGCCTGAACCCGAGAATGCCGACGATCACGGCAAACGCCGCGTCGCGCGCGCGTCGCTATCGTCTTCAACGCCGCTAGGTCGATGGCTTCACGCCGCCGGCGCTGCCGCAGCCGCTCGGACCGGTCGAGCGCATCGCGGCTGCCGATCAATTCATCACCGCCACTGGCGCCAAGATCGAGCTTGGTGGCGAGCGTGCCTTCTATCGACCGTCGACCGATCACATCCAGATGCCGGACGAAGGTCTTTTCTGCGGCACCGACACGATGACCCGCTCCGAGAGCTATTTCGCCGTCCTTCTGCACGAGCTGACGCACTGGACGGCGCGCGAAGCATCGCTGCGATCGCGACCTCGGCAAGCGCTTCGGCGAGGCCGCCAGTGGCAGCCGAAGAACTCGTCGCTGAAATCGGTGCAGCATTCCTCTGTGCCGAGCTGGGTATCACGCAGGATGTCCGCGCCGATCATGCGCAGTATCTCGCCAACTGGCTGCAGCTGCTGAAGCGCGATACCGAGCCATCTTCACCGCCGCCGCCAAGGCGTCGGAGGCCGTTGCCTATCTGAAATCCCTTCAGCCGCCAGGGTGATCGGCACACATGGCGCTTTCAGGATCATGTGCGCGCCGAACATGATGCTTCACGGTCATCGTGTCGAAGTCGTTCGCAATTATTCGGAGCGCCTCAGCAACAGCTTTTAGCTACCAGTGCACGTCAATAACCGCCAAAACACCGCAAGATTCTGGTAGCTATATGGTAGCTATTTTTTTGAAGGCTCACGGTGGAATTTTGAACATCAATCAAGACGTTGATTTAATTTGGAAAACTGGAGCGGGTGAAGGGAATCGAACCCTCGTATTCAGCTTGGAAGGCTGCTGCTCTACCATTGAGCTACACCCGCGTCGGCAGGCAAACTACTCGCCAGCCACGGAAATGCAAGTGCGACCCGGGGAAAATTCGGCAAGACCTCAGTGCTGGCAAGGCGGCAATGCACAACACCGCCGCATCAGGCCCTGGGATAGCGCGTCAGATCGGCAATACCGCTCCACCCCGTCATCGCCGCCTGCGCCTCGCGATAGGATGCGACAATCCGTCCGGAGAGCGCGTCTACCGCAGCGATGCGCGTGAGAACTCCGTCCGCCGCCGTCCGCGCGGCCGCCAACACATCCGCCGGCACAGTCCCGACCTTGGCCCCCTGCCCGATCAGATCCTTGAGCGCTTTACCGTTCAGCAGTTCCGCTTCCGCCAGCCCTGCCTCATGCTCGGCTTGCGAGGCATTCTCAACCACGGCCTTGAGATGCGGCGGCAGCGCCCGCCATAGATCGAGCCGGATCAGAAGCTCGCTCGCGCCGTTCGGTTTGTTGAAGCCCGGCACCAGCAAATGCTCGGCGACCTTGTGCAAGCCAAGCGGCAGATCATTCATCGGCGCCAGAAACTCGACCGCATCAACCACACCACGCTCAAGCGCCGCGTACGTTTCGCCAGGCGCAATCGCCACCGCCGTCGCCCCGAGCGCGCCGTAGACCTCGCCGCCAAGCCCGGTGGCGCGGATCCTCAACCCCTTGATGCCTGCGAGACTGGTCACCGGCGACTTGAACCAGCCGCTCGCCGACGGTCCGGTATTGCCGCCAAGAAACGGCTTCACATTGCGCGACGCATAAAGCTCATCCCACAACAGCTGACCGCCACTTTGTAGCCACGCCACATGCTGCAACGGCGACATGCCAAACGGCACCGTCGAATACAACGGCGCGACCGGCATTTTGCCGGCCCAGAAGATCGCCGCCGTGTGCCCCATTTCAACGGAGCCTGACGAAACCGCATCGAGCACCGCGAAGGCCGGCACGATGGCGCCAGCGGGCAGCACTTCAATATCGATTTCGCCGTTACTCATATCCACAATGCGCTTCGCCAAACGCTCGGCACTCACACCCGGACCCGGCAAATTCTTGTTCCACGACGTCACGCATCGCCATTTGCGCTGTGTCTGCGCGCGCGCAACAGCCGGGGCGGCAAGGGCGATCGCGGCAAATGCGCCCGCGCCGAAAAGTTTGCGGCGATCAATCGATTGGCTCATGGCAGCATTTCCAGTTTCGCCTCGGAAATAAGATCACGCCCCTCGAGATTGGCAATGGCGTCAAGAAGATAGGCCGCGAATGTGCCGGGACCCGTTGAACGATGTGCCGCGTGTTCGGCCGCGATGCCGAGCGTGAGCAAGCCCGCCGCAGACGCACGCACGGGATCAGGCTCGACAGCCGCAAATGCCGCGATCACCGCTCCGAGCGCGCAGCCGAGACCTGTGACTTTCGTCATCATTTCCTCGCCATTGTCGATCGCGAGAATTCTTCGGGTCCCCGCCACGACATAGTCGCGCGAGCCTGTTACCGCGAGGAGCGGCAATCGAATGCCAGCTGCAGCGAGCGCACGTGCTTCATCAGCATTCGCCTTGACGATGACCTGATCCCAATCGGTTACGATGCGCGCGAGGTCCATCCGGAGCGGAGAATGCTCGACGAAGACAGGATCGAGAACGACTGTGCGTTCGCGCACCTTATCGCTCTTATCAAGGCGATGAATTGCCTCGATGCGTGCTGCATCCGGCGTGCCCAGATTGACGAGCAGCGCATCGGCGCTTTCGGACATTGCGACAACTTCATCTGGATGCGTCGCCATCGACGCGCGCGCACCGAGCGCCAGAAGCACATTCGCAGTAATGGGTTGCGCCACGGTATTGGTGAGGCACTGGACCCTCGGCGCGCGTTCACGGAGACGCGAAAGCGCTTCGGACGCGCGTGGCAGAAGATCCTGGATGTAAGCGTTGGTCATTCGATGTCTCAAGGCTGGCGAGAGAACGTCCTCTCACCCGCGGCGTGCGTGTAACAATGGCGTCGCAGTAGGGCCCTCTCCCTCAAGGGAGAGGGCCACTAGTGTTCCGTGTGACGATGTCAGCCGTCGTCTCAAGTCTTCGGCGACAATGTGCTGTTCGACGCCTTGACGCGCTCGGCATCGACGTAGATCTGGCTGCCGCCTTTCAGGAACTCGGCGGATTTCTGCGCCATGCCCTGCTCTTTGTCGTTAAGCGTCTTCGCGTAGTCGCGCACGTCCTGCGTGATCTTCATCGAGCAGAACTTCGGTCCGCACATCGAGCAGAAATGCGCCACCTTGTGCGCGTCCTTGGGCAGGGTCTCATCGTGGTAGGCGCGTGCCGTATCGGGATCGAGACCGAGGTTGAACTGATCCTCCCAGCGGAAATCGAAGCGCGCGCGCGACAACGCATCGTCGCGCAATTGCGCCGCCGGATGTCCCTTCGCAAGATCAGCCGCGTGCGCCGCGATCTTGTAGGTGATCACACCGACCTTCACGTCGTCGCGGTTCGGCAAGCCGAGATGCTCCTTCGGCGTCACGTAGCAGAGCATGGCGCAGCCGAACCAGCCGATCATCGCCGCGCCGATACCTGACGTGATGTGATCGTAACCCGGCGCGATATCGGTGGTGAGAGGCCCGAGCGTGTAGAACGGAGCTTCGCCGCACTCCTTCAGCTGCTTCTCCATGTTGATCTTGATCTTGTGCATCGGCACATGGCCGGGGCCTTCGATCATGACCTGGCAACCCTTCTTCCACGCGATCTGCGTGAGTTCGCCGAGAGTTTCGAGTTCGGCAAATTGCGCGCGGTCGTTGGCGTCGGCGATGGAGCCCGGACGCAGCCCGTCACCAAGCGAGAACGACACGTCGTACTTGCGCATGATGTCGCAGATTTCGTCGAAGTGCGTGTAGAGGAAGCTCTCCTTGTGATGCGCAAGGCACCACTTGGCCATGATCGAACCGCCGCGCGACACGATGCCCGTGACGCGATTGGCCGTCAGATGCACATACGCCAAGCGCACGCCGGCGTGGATCGTGAAATAGTCGACGCCCTGCTCGCACTGCTCGATGAGCGTATCGCGATAGAGTTCCCAGGTCAGTTTGACGGGATCGCCATCGCACTTTTCGAGCGCCTGATAGATCGGCACCGTTCCGATCGGCGCCGGACGAATTGCGCAAGAATCCATTCGCGCGTGGTGTGGATGTTGCGGCCGGTCGAAAGATCCATAACGTTGTCGGCGCCCCAGCGGATCGCCCACACCATCTTCTCGACTTCTTCCTCAATCGACGACGACACCGCTGAGTTGCCGATGTTGGCATTGATCTTAACGAGGAAGTTGCGGCCGATAATCATCGGCTCCAGCTCGCCGTGATTGATATTGGCCGGAATGATGGCGCGGCCGCGCGCAATCTCATCGCGCACGAACTCCGGCGTCACAAACTCAGGCAGGCTCGCGCCGAAGCTCTCGCCATCAGCCAACTGCGCCTTCGCCTTGTCGTGCAGGGCTTGGCGGCCGAGGTTCTCGCGATGCGCGACGAAGATCATCTCCTTGGTGATGATGCCCGCCTTGGCGAACTCGTATTGCGTCACGGGTGCGTTCCCGACGCCGCGCATCGGCTTCGGCGTGTTCGGAAACACGCGCGCCGCATGGCTCGCCGAGACGTTGCCGTTGTCTTCGGGCTTGATTGGACGGCCCTCGTATTCTTCGACGCCGCCGCGCTCCAGCACCCACTGCGCACGTGTCCGCGGCAGACCTTTTTCGACATCGATCTTCGCCGTGACATCGGTATAGGGACCCGAGCTGTCATAGACGCGGAACGTCGGCTCGTTCTTGTCGGTCAGCGCGATCTCGCGGAACGGCACTTTGACATCCGGATAGGCGTTGGGCGCCGAATAGACTTTGCGCGACCCGAAGATCGGTCCGGTCGTCACTTTCGGCAGCATCAATTCATCTTTGCGGGGGATCTTGTTCATGGCCGTTCCTCGTTTCCCAGTCGGTGTTTCTTTTTTACGTTTCTGCGGTGGTGTGGATTGATGGGCTGGCTGCGGCCAGACCCAACGAAAGCTGCGTTTTCTTCGGCAGGCCGCGCGCCACCATCCGGTAGCTTTCGGTCAGATAATCCTTGAGCGCTTTGTCAGACAGGGACGCGCGGCTTGTGCGCTGGATCCATTTCAGCCCACGGGACGCCAGATACGGTGCCGGCCGAAGTCCCGGCTGGTCTTTCAACATATCGAACGCGATGTCTGAGCACTTGAACGTAACGTAAAGCGTCTTGCCCTCGTCCCAGCCCCCGATAGCGAAGACTTTACCGCCAACCTTCCACACATCCGCGTCGCCCCATTGGACAACGTGTGTTGTATGCGGGAGCCCGCCGCAGAACGCGTTGAAATCGTCTCCCGTCATTGGCCCTCCCTGATCCGCGAACAGGCAGACGGCAAGCGGCCGCCACGGCGCAACACAAGCTGCCGACACGAGATGCCACGACGAATGGGAGTTTGGGCGCTACTATGGCGCTGTTTCCGTCCCTTCGCCGGCATGACCCGGATCAGGTTCGAAGAGTTCCGGCCTCTGGCCATCTCAGCCGGCGGACGTGTTGCACATCCTCCGGCACCCCTCGGAACAGCACGAACTTAAGCCAAGCCACCCGCCTGTTGCAAGCCGCGCGTTCCGCACGCCTGCTGCGACCTGAGGAATGCCACTCAGTGAACAAGGGTCAGAAGCCATCATTAACGGATTTGCAACTGACCCGCCGCAGACTCCGTCAACGCGTCAGGATCGCACCTGATTCGCGGCCCCTCACGCATGCATGCGGTGAACCACATGAGCGCAGTCGATCGCATCCGCCAAGAGCTCTCAAGCGTCCTGCCGCAATCCTCGTTCACCCGCAATCGCTCCATTGCGGTGCTGCTGCCCTGCTACAATGAAGAAGCCGCCATCGGCCAGGTCGTCGAAGGTTTCCGCCGCGCCATGCCGGGCGCAACCATCTACGTCTACGACAATAATTCATCCGACCGCACGGCCCAGGTCGCCGCCAAAGCTGGTGCCATCGTCCGTCATGAGCACCGCCAGGGCAAAGGCAACGTTGTCCGCCGCATGCTCGCCGACGTCGACGCCGACATTTACGTGCTGGCCGACGGCGATCTGACCTATGACGCTGCCGCCTCTGGCGCGATGGTCGACATGCTGGTCTCCCGCAATCTCGACATGATCGTTGGCACGCGCATCACCGACGAGCAGGAAGCCTTCCGCCGCGGGCATCGCTTCGGCAACCAGTTGTTCAACGTCATCGTCGCGCGTTTGTTCGGCGCACAATTCACCGACATTCTGTCGGGTTACCGCGTCATGTCGCGCCGCTTCGCCAAATCGTTTCCCGCGTCGTCAGCAGGGTTCGAAACCGAAACCGAATTGGCCGTTCACGCTCTCGATCTTCGGCTGCCCACCGCCGAAGTTCCATTGCACTACGGCGCGCGCCCCGAGAATTCGACGAGTAAGCTCAACACCTATCGCGACGGCTTTCGCATTCTAAAAACAATTGTCCGCATGTTCCGCATTCTGCGGCCGATGGCGTTTTACGGCATCTTCTCCGGCCTCTTCCTGCTGGCCTCCCTTGTCGCAGGCGCGCCTGTGATCGCCACGTATCTCATGACTGGACTGGTCCCGCGCTTGCCCATGGCCGTGCTTGCCGCCGGCTTCGCGCAACTGTCATTCATGGCCTTTGTCTGCGGCCTCATCATCGACGCTGTCAGCGCCAACGGCCGCGAGCAGCGCCGCATGCGCTACCTCGATCTCGCCGCCCCCGGCGAGCAGAAGCCACCGCAGCCCGCGAGCGACCGATGAGCACCGCGCCGCTCAACATCCTCGTGGTCTCTCAGTTCTACGACAGTCATCGCGGCGGCCTCGAAATCGTGGCCGGACACTTGGCGCGGGAGTGGACCGAGCGCGGCATGAACGTTCGTTGGGCCGCCGCCGACCTCACGCCACCACCACCCGCCTTGGCCGCAACAGGACGCGCCGCCCGGCCTCAAAGTCTGGAACTGGACCGAGAACAAGCTCGGCATTCCTTTTCCGCTGCCGCGCCCCTCCGCCATCCTCAAACTCTGGCGTGAAATTCGCACAGCCGACGCTGTCGTCGCGCACGACAGCCTATACGCCACGACAGTCGCAAGCTGGGCCTTCGCCCGCATGACCGGCAAGTCGTTCTACGTCATCCAGCACATCGGCCATATCGCCTACAAAAACCCGATCCTGCGCGGCTTGATGGCAATCGCCAACACATGCGTGGCCCGCCCCGTGCTGGCCCGCGCCGATCAAGTTGTCTTCATCAGCCACAACACTGCCGACTACTTTCGCACAGTCAAATTCAGCGCGCCGCCACAGTTGATTTTCAACGGCGTCGACACCGCCACCTTTAAGCCATGCGATGCCACCGTGCGCTCGGCTGCGCGCGCAAAATTCGCGCTGACCGAGACGCAACCCGTTGCCCTCTTCGTCGGCCGCTTCGTCGAGAAAAAGGGCCTCCTGACACTGCGCGCCATGGCCGAGCGTATGCCCGAGGTCACATTCCTGCTCGCGGGTTGGGGACCAATCGATCCAAAAACCTGGGCTCTGCCCAATGTCCGCGTCATCGAAGGTCTGTCCGGCGAGCAGCTTGTGCCGCTCTACCACCTGAGCGACGCGCTGGTGCTGCCGTCGTTCGGCGAAGGCTTGCCGCTGGTCGTGCAGGAAGCCTTGGCCTGCGGCCTCCGCGTGTTGTGCGGTTCCGACAGCATTGATGGCGACCCGCAATTGGCCAGTGTTGCAACCGGCCTTCGCGTTGATCCCACCAATACCAACGGCACGGCCGAAATCTTTGCGACCGCTCTTCGCGCCGCCTGCACCGAACCCGACAACCAGAAAGCCGAACGCGCCGCCTTCGCCCGCGCTCGATACAATTGGTCAGCGTCCGCGAATCGCTATCTTCACGTCTTCGACCATCATCGTGGCCACCGCACGTCAGACGCTGCGGCCGCCCAAATCGCACCGGTGTGACCGCCATGACCACCGCTTCTGCCGTCTCCGCGACCCACAGCCACGCCGCCCCCGGCACCGACGCACGCACGGGCACGCAGGCACCTGCACGCCGCTTAAAGCCACGCATCTGGAACACGGATTGGCTGGTGTTGCGCGGCATGGCAGCGGTCATTGAACCCTTGGCGCAACGCATCACAAAACCGGGCGCCGTCGCGCTCGATTTCGGCTGCGGCACCAAACCCTACGAGCCGGTTTTCACCGCACACGGCGCACACTACATCGGTGCCGACTTCGATCCCAAAGCCGATGTCGTCATCAGCGCTGACGGCCACCTTGCCGCCGCCGCCCACTCGGCCGATCTGGTGCTCTCCTTTCAAGTCCTTGAGCATGTCCGCTCGCTCGACACCTATCTTGGCGAAGCGCGGCGCGTGCTGCGCGACGATGGCCTGATGCTGCTCTCGACGCACGGCGTCTGGCTCTATCACCCGCACCCCGAAGACCACCGCCGTTGGACCCGCACGGGCTTGATCACCGATATCGAAGCGCGCGGTTTCGAAGTTGTCGAATGCTCACCGGTTGTTGGCCCCCTCGCCTGGACCACCATGGTGCGGCTGACCTGCCTCGCCGTCGCCGTTCGCGGCATTCCGGTGCTCGGCAAACCGCTCGCCAATCTTGCCGGCATCGTGATGAATGCGCGCGCCTGGGTCGAAGACAAGATCACGCCGGCCTGGGTCACCAAAGACAACGCCAGCGTCTATGTGGTGCTCGCCAAACCTGCGGCCAAAGCATGACCGCCCGCCCTTTACCGCGCTCGATCAAGTTCGCCATCGTGGCGGGCGTCTGCGCGCTCCTTCACAACCTCATTGTGATCACATCCGACGGCCTCGGCATTCACTATGTGCTGTCGAATGTTGTCTCCTACGCCGCGTGTGTAAGCCTCGGTTACGGACTTCACGCATCGTGGACCTACAGCCAGCCCGCTTCGCTGTCCGCCTTCGGCCGCTATGCAGTCCCGATGTTGGCCAACTATCCCGCCTCGGTCGCGCTCCTTTTCCTGCTGTGCGACTTGGCCCGCCTGCCGATGATCATCGCCGCACCGCTGGCGACAGTGACGATGTTCGTCTGGAATTTCGTCATGACCCGGTGGGCGCTGATCGGCAGCCAAACCGCAAACACTTCAACGCCGTAGGAAGCGACCCAATGACCAGCGCAACCGCGATTTCAGTCCCCGGCACCCTCACCGTCGAAACCGTAAGCGCCTGCCTCGGGCGGCACATCGCGCTCTACAAAACTTACAAGCCTGTCTACCAGACCACGTTGCTGCAGTCGCTCCGCGATGTCTGGACGACGCCAGATGCCCGCGTGCTCGACGTCGGCGGCGGCACCGGCATCATCGGTCAAGCAATCAAGGATTTGTTCGGCGCAAAGAGCGTCACATCCGTCGATGTCGAAGACCGGTTCATGCCGACGCTCGATATCGAGACGCGCACCTTCGATGGCACCACGCTGCCGTTTACCGACGGCGCTTTCGATTGCGCCGTGATCAGCAACGTCTTGCATCATGTGCCGGTCGCGGTCCGGCCGGGCTTGATGCGCGAAGTTGCACGCGCCACGGGTCATGGTCCGATCTACATCAAAGACCATTTGTCGACATCACTGCTCGACCGCGCGAGGCTGACCGCACTCGACGCCTGGGGCAACATCGCCTTTGGCGGCATGGTCTCGGCGACTTATCTGTCGCAATCGGAGTGGGAAGCACTGGCCGCAAGCTGCGGCTACCGCATCGACGCCACGCGCTCCGGCAGCTATCGTTCGGGCGTTGCGGCACTGGCATTCCCGAACCGCCTGGAAACCTCGATGCGGTGGTTGGCGCACTGACTCCTGAAAACCAGCCACTCTGAAATCAAACCGCTCAGAAATCAGCGCCCCGTCACGGCAACCACTGCTGTGCATCCCCCAGCCTTAAGCGCTGCGGAACGTTGCCGCGCGATGGCGTCATAGTCATCGCCACCGCTTCCAGAATTGAGAAACGGAAATGATTGCGCCGCCTCGCGGGTAAAAATCGCAACGCGGTTGCGCGAGCATAACGCGCTGAAATCCATTTTCGGCAGGTGATGTAGCGACAGGATTAGCGGCCGGCGCCCGAAGTTCGGATCGTTCTGCGCTAAGTCGGGACTGAAGACAAACGAGCCCGTCTCAACGACGACAACATCCGCTGGAGTCGCGCGCAACACCGCCGTCGCTTGCGCATAAGGCGCGATGAAATCGCGCATGAAATACAATTGCGTCGGCAGAGCCAGCCCGCAGGCAAAGACGAGACCGCACGCAATCGCCCGCCAGCCCGCGTCATCGCCACGCGGAAAAACCGCAACCCATCCCGCCGCCGCGACCAGAGCCAAACCGCCGAGCGAACCATGCAGATAGCGGTACCCCCAGCCCAAGCCTTGGTACGGCAGCAACACCCACATCGCGACGAACGTAAGCACCACTCCCGCCAGCAACGCTCGCAACGTCTCGTCTTTCAAGGCCGCGCGTTGCCGCGCAGCAGACGAGCACGAAGATCAACATCAACGGCGATTGCCAGGCAATGAAGCGCACACCATTCAGCGCCATCAATGTGCCGCCATCCGGCGTGCGGTCAGCAAAGAGCGCGACGACCCGCTCGAATAGATACTGCACGCCACCACCAAGCGACTCCTGCAACTCGACGCCAGTGATCCCCGCAGCGATTTGCCAGTATTTCACCCAGAAGAGACACGCAAAACCGTAGCCCGTAGCGAAGAAAAGAGCTCGTCGCCAATCGCGGTTCCAGATCAGCATGACCATGAAGGGCGCGACAAACAGCACATGAAAAATGAGCTGATGCAGACCGAGCGCAAACACGCCAACAGCCAGCGCACCGGCGGAGCCCCGCCAATCGCCACGCCGATAGAGCCAAACCCAAACCGCATTAAGTGCCAGATGCCCCGTCATCGCGTAAGATGTCATTGCGGCTGCCAGCGCCTGCGTCGAACACCCGAGCAAAAGGACAGCGACCAGCGCCGCATCCGGACGCTCAGGCCAAAGCTGACGCGCCGTCGCGTAAACCGCTAGCAACGCCACTGCGAGCAGCACCGGATTCGCTAAATTGGCCGTCAGAATGACATCAAAGAACGCGCGGATCGCCGCATTGATCGGAAGATAAAGCGACGCCCAGTGCGTCGACTGCGCCGTAAAGAGCGTGAAGTCCGGCGACAGCGCCATACCGAACGGCCGCCACGCCTCCGGGACAGGCGCGAGCAACTGCCCCCGGCGGAAAATCGCGGCGTCGAAATCAGCTAGGATTTCATCCCGCGACAGCGCAAAATCATGTGTCACGCCATAGGAGCCGGCAAACGCCAGCACCAGCGCGAGCCCTGCGATGCCCAACACGCCGCGCCAAGTTGCCAGTCGCGATAGACGGTCCGGCGCCTGCCATGAGTGGAAGCCGCATCAAGCGCGGCAGCGCGTAAATGAAAACGACGCATGCCATCAGCAACGGCAAATCCTGCCGAACGAACATGTAGGACGTAAAACGATTGGCCGTCAGCGGAAACAGCGCCAAGCCCACGCTAAGCACGCTAATCACACCCGCCAGCACAAACGCCGTCCGTTGGCAGAGCACCTCAAAATCAGACGGCAGAGCGCTCGCCATGCCTGCCGGATGCAGAACAACGGGGTCCTTCAGGTCTTGAGTAGTCACGCCATCCCCCGCGTCGCGCCTCAGGCGAATCGAGCGCAACTATCTCCGCGTCCGGATAAGAAGTCGTTAACCTATTGAGACGGCGCCCGATCACAGCCGCTAACCGCAGCCAAAAGCCACGCAGAGCGGAGGCATCTTAATGGGAGATCGGATGTTGAAAATTTGGAGGCCACGCCCAGAATTGAACTGGGGTACGCGGATTTGCAGTCCGCTGCGTCACCACTCCGCCACGTGGCCTCTCCGCATCGGGCATTAGCACAGATGCGTTAACGAGCGGTGGGTAGCACGGCTTCCCGCGCCTCGCAACGGCAGGACCGCCCTCGCCCTGCATTTTCATGCCCCCGCACCGGTTCTGAGCCTAAACGCCGCACAATTGCGTCCGCTCGCACGACAGCCCCACCTTGCACCCGGCCCCGCTTTGGGCCATAACGCGCCACCTGATCCGGTTGGAGGCTGAACGGGGCCGCACACCTATGCGTGCGGCAGGATGCAAATCCGTTCCCCGGTGTCTCCGCTCTTTGGGTTGTCTTGGTGGGCCTTTCCCGGGCCCAACAGGGGCTACGCGCCGGACCAGACAATCAGCACCGTTGCCCGGCCATTCAGCGCCGGTCCTACGGTTTTTTAGAAAGGCAACGCACATGGCTCTTTACGAGCACGTGTTCCTCGCCCGCGCCGACATCTCGCAGGCGCAGGTCGAGACACTGATCAAAGAATATGCCGACTGCATCGCAGAAGGTAACGGCAAGGTCGGCAAGATCGAGTACTGGGGCCTCAAGAACCTCGCGTACAAGATCAAGAAGAGCCGCAAAGCTCACTACGCGCTGATGAACCTCGACGCCCCTCCGGCCGCTGTGGCCGAAATGGAGCGTCGCATGGGCCTCTCGCCCGACGTCATCCGCTTCATGACCATCAAGGTCGAAGAGCACGAAACCGAACCCAGCGTCCAGATGCGCAAATCCGATCGCGACGAGCGTTCTGACCGTGGTCCTGGCGACCGTGGTCCGCGCGGCGGCGGCGGCTTCCGTGGCGGCGATCGTGGTCCCCGCGGTGGCGGCGGCGGCGGTGGCTTCCGTGGTGGCGATCGCGGCGGCGACCGTGGCGGTTTCCGCCCACGCCCCTCGGCCCCGGCTTCTTCAGACGACGCGCAGGAGTAACGCAATATGGCACAGTCCGTTCAACAGCTCCCCTCGCGGAAGCCCTTCCAGCGCCGTCGTAAGACCTGCCCGTTCTCCGGTTCGCAAGCTCCGAAGATCGACTACAAGGACTCGCGCCTGCTCGGCCGCTACGTTTCCGAACGTGGCAAGATCGTTCCCTCGCGCATCACCGCCGTCTCGGCAAAAAAGCAGCGTGAACTCGCCCGTGCCATCAAGCGCGCGCGCATTCTCGGCCTGCTGCCTTTCGTGATCGGCTAAGCCTGACGACACCTCGGCGGCTACGGCCGTCGAGGTTTTCATACCCTTGGTTGGGGTCATCTCGACATGACCTCTAACCGCCCTGGTGCGGGACAGCTCGAATGCCCATCCTTCCCATCATCGTCGGCATTGCCGGTGGCCTCGCGTCCGCCGTGCTGTTCTATTCTGCCGCGCGCGGATCCTTGGGCCTGTCTCTCGTCCTCTTTCTGCTGACGCCGCTCCCGTCTCTGATCACCGGCTTCGGTTGGGGCATCCCCGCCGCGATTGCCAGCGCCGTGACCGGCGCCATCGTCATGGCCGCCACCATCGGCACGAACTTCGGCATCGGCTACTTCGTCATCCTTGGCGCGCCGATCATCTTGGCAACGCACCTGCTGCTTCTTGTCCGCTATGGCAGCGACGGCAACGTGCAAAGCTGGTTCCCGACCGGCAGCATGCTCGCCGGCCTCGCGCTCTACGGCGGCGCCATTCCAGTCATCATGGCACCGTTCATCGGCGGCTCCTATCAGGTGCTCGAAGCCGACGTGCTGCGCTTCATGGAGCGCTTGGCCCAAAATGCACCGCCAGGATCGCCGTGGCGCATGGAGCCCGAGCGCATGCAGCGTATCGCAGCCTTCTGGGTTGACGCGATGCCAGCCGCGCTGGCCAGCTATTGGACGTTCTTCTTCAGCCTCAATGCCTACTTCGCCGGACGCGCAACCCATGCCTCCGGCATGCTCCCGCGTCCCTGGCCCGATCTCAGCCGCATCGTTTATCCGATGAGCCTCGCGGTCCTGTTCGGCGTCGCCGTCTTCGCTCTCTCCTACGCCGGAGCCCCACGCATCATCGGCGCCAGCCTCTTGGGCGCGCTGTTCATTGCGTTCTTCTTCATGGGCCTTTCGGTCGTCCATGCCATCGCCCGCACCCGCGCACCGTGGCTACTCTTTGGCACCTATGCCGCCACAGTCCTCGCGACAGGCATCATGGCGCCTGTTCTTGCCGCGATCGGTCTCGCTGAAACATTGCTCCGTTTCCGCGACCGCATCGCGCCACCTCCACCGCCGGCGGCATTCGCTGGCTGACTTTCAACCCTCAGTTCAAACATCGCATCTAAAGGAGATCTACCATGCAAGTTATTCTTCTCGAACGTATCGGCCGCCTCGGCCAAATGGGCGACGTCGTCACCGTCAAAGACGGCTTTGCGCGTAACTTCCTGCTACCGCAGAAGAAGGCGCTCCGCGCCACCGACGACAATCGCAAGCAGTTCGAAACCCAGCGCGTCCAGCTCGAAGCACGCAACCTCGAACTCAAGAAAGAAGCCGAAGCGATCCTCGCCAAGCTTGACGGCAAATCCTTCACCGCCATCCGCACCGCAGGCGACACCGGCCAGCTCTACGGCTCGGTCTCAAGCCGCGACGTCGCCGATCTCGTCACCGGCGGTGGCTTCACCATCGACCGCCGCATGGTTGTTTTGACCTCACCGGTCAAGACCCTTGGCATCCATCAAGCGACCGTGCAGCTCCATCCTGAAGTTCTGGCCAAGATCTCCCTGAACGTCGCGCGTTCGCAGGAAGAAGCCGAGAAGCAGGCTCGCGGCGAGAACGTCGCAGTCGTCAAGACCGAAGGCGTCGAACTCGAAACCTTCAAAAACGAAGATGGCTTCGGCGACGGCGACGACGCCTGATCGCCTCAGTCCTCTCTACGAAAAAGGCCTCCGCAACATCCGTTGCGGAGGCTTTTTGCTGTCAGAGCCGCTATCGAGCAATGTCTCAGTGAATATGACTGCCACCATTGACGTCGATTTCGCTGCCGGTGACATAGCTCGATAAACTGGACGCCAGGAACAAGCAGCATCCCGCCACTTCGCTCGCCTTTCCGGCACGCCCCATTGGGATCGTCGCTAACACTTCGGCTTCCTTCGCCGCGTTCCATCCCGGCGCCGAGTGCACGATGTCTGTGTCAATCAGCGACGGGCAGATGGCGTTGACGCGAATGCCATCCACCGCCAACTCGCGCGCCGATGCTTTCGTCAGACCAAGCACGCCCGCTTTGGACGCCGCATAGTGCGGCCCGCCGAAAATGCCACCACCGCGCTGCCCCGCCACCGACGCTAGATTGACGATCGAACCACGCTTCCGCTCGCGCATATGCGGCACGATGGCTTGCGTCATGTAGAGCGTCCCGCGCAGATTGACGTTGAGCACGGCGTCGTAATTTTCGGGTTTGATCTCCAAGAGCTTCAGCGCCTGCGAGATACCCGCATTGTTGACGAGCACATCCACCTGACCGAACTGCGCCAGGATCCTGTGCACCGCCGAATGGCACGCGGCCAAATCTGTGACGTTGCAGGCGAGCCCCATGTGCCCGGTGCCTGGAAGACCCGCCGCCGCTTTCGCGGCCCCTTCCGCGTCGAGATCAAGGATCGCAACACGCGCCCCGTGTTCCGCAAAAAGTGTCGCGGTCGCGCGCCCCAAACCACGCTGAGACGCAGCGCCCGTGACGATGGCGAATTGATTGTCGAGTAGACGCATGGCTCATCCCGGAAATTATGCAGCAACGGCACTTGCGGTGGCGCGCGAAGGGTTCGACACTCCTGCCCAAGCACCTATAACCAGGAAACTATCAGCCATGCCGACGCAAAGCGAGAAGGCGCAGGCCTTCAAAGCCCTGCACGATACGCCGGGCACATTTGTCATTCCGAACCCCTGGGACGCCGGCAGTGCCAAAATGTTGGCGGCCCTCGGTTTCAAAGCGCTGGCAACGACGAGTTCCGGCTTGGCCTTCGCCCTCGGCCGCCCCGACGGCGCACAGGCCGTCAGCCGCGCCGAAGCCTTGTCGAACGCACGCGCCATTGCCGCCGCGACGTCACTGCCGGTCAACGGCGATCTCGAAAATCTCTACGCCCACGATCCCGCCGACGCGGCAACCACCATTCCACTTGCCGCCGAAGCCGGCCTCGTCGCCTGCTCCATCGAAGATTCGACCGGCGACGCCGCCAATCCGATTTACGATTTCGATCTCGCGCTCGCGCGTGTGAAGGCCGCCGTCGCCGCCGCGCGCGCCCTGCCCTTTCCGTTTCTGCTGACAGCGCGCGCAGAGAACTTTCTCCACGGCCGCAAGGACCTCGCCGATACCATTCGCCGTCTCCAGGCGTATGAAGCCGCCGGAGCCGATGTCCTTTACGCGCCGGGCCTCAACGACATCGCCACCATCACCTCGGTTGTCGCCGCCGTGAAAAAGCCCGTCAACATTCTCATCACTTCCGGCAACGCCCACCTCACCGTCGCCGAGCTGACGGCGGCTGGCGTCAAACGCATCAGCACCGGCGGCGCGCTCAACCGCGCGGCCATCGGCGGTTTCCTTGCCGGTGCCCGCGAGATCGCCGAGCACGGAACGTTCACCTACGGCAAATCCGCCCCCTCAATGACCGAAATTCTCAAACTCTTTAATGGAGACAACGCATGACCGGCCGCCTCGCAGGTAAAACCGCATTCTGCACCGCTTCCGGCGCCGGCATCGGCCGCGCAACGGCCATCGCCTTCGCCCGCGAAGGCGCGCGCGTCATCGCCTCCGATATCAGTCTCGATGCTCTCAAAGGTTTGCGCGACGAAGGCGTCGCTGAAACGCATCTGATTGATGTCCGCAACACCAAGAGCATCGAAGACGCGGCGAAAGCCATCGGCGACATCGACATCCTCTTCAACGCTGCAGGCTTCGTTCACGCCGGCAACGTCCTCGAATGCACCGATGCCGACTGGGACATGGCCTTCGATCTCAACGTCCGCTCCATGCATCGCACCATTCGCACCTTCGTGCCCGGCATGCTGAAACGCTACGAAGCCACCGGCAAAAGCACCTCCATCGTCAACATCGCATCGGGCGCTGGCTCCGTGCGCGGCATCCCCAACCGCTACGTCTACGCCACCACCAAAGCTGCTGTTATCGGCCTCTCCAAAGCTGTCGCCGCCGATTTCATTCGCAAAGGCGTGCGCTGCAACGCCATCTGCCCCGGCACCGTGCAGTCGCCGTCGCTCGATAGCCGCATCGTCGCGCAGGCCAAGGTGCTTGGTAAATCCACCGACGAAGTCCGCGCCATGTTCGTCGACCGCCAGCCGATGGGCCGTCTTGGCACCGCCGAAGAAATCGCCGCGATGGCCGTTTACCTTGCTGGCGACGAAAGCGCATTTACCACCGGCCAGACCTTCCTTGTCGACGGCGGCTTTGCGATGTAACACCGCGCCATGACCGCAACCAAAGAGCCGCCGCGCGAGCAGTTGCCGCCGGCCCCGATTCACTTCCGCCAAGCGACGCCGGAAGACATTCCGGCGATCGAGGCTTTGCAGCACGCGGCCTACGAACGCAACCGGCGTCTGCTCGGCGTCGAGCCGCTCCCGCTCAAAGCCAATTACACTGAGCTACTCGATAAGATGGAAGTCTGGCTCGCCGAGGAACGGTCACGCCTCAAAGGCGTGCTGATCCTCGAAGCGCGCCCCGACGATCTGCTCATCTGGTCCGTCGCCGCGTCCCCGACCGCCCAAGGCCAAGGCCTCGGACATATCATGCTCGACGCCGCCGAAGTCCGCGCCAGTCAATTGGGCCTCGGCGTCATCCGCCTTTACACCGGCGCCGTGCTGCAATCGCTGATCGGATGGTACGCACGTCACGGCTATGAGATCGAGCGCGTCGAAACCCTCGACGACCGGCAATTGACGCACATGAAAAAAACACTGCGCGTTGTCCGCCCGGAAACCTGAACCACGCACCGCAAACGTGAGCTTCTGAAGGACGACCGATGATCGAATTGGAACAGCACATCCTGCGCGAAGCCGATGCCGCAACCGGTCTCCCCATCGGCCCGCGTGTCTCGGTGGAACCCGCGCCGCGTCCCGCACGCATCGTCCTCGATGGCCGCTACTGCCGTGTCGAGCCGCTCGATCCTGCCCGTCACGGCGACGATCTTTTCCACGCGTCGACGCCGCCCGACGCGGCCGCCCGCCATCTCTATTTGTTCGAAGATGCGCCAATCTCACGCGCTGAATATCAGTCCTGGCTCGTTGAGAAGGCCGCCAGCACAGACCCGCTGTTTTTTGCGGTCATCGACAAAGCGACCGGGCGCGCCGTCGGCCGTCAAACGCTGATGCGCATCGATCCCGCCAACCGCGTCATCGAGATCGGCAGCATCTACTGGGGGCCCGCCATGGCGCGCACGCGCCTCTCCACCGAAGCGCAATATCTTTTCACCAAGTACGCCTTCGATCTCGGCTATCGCCGCTACGAATGGAAATGCCACGCCCTCAACGCCCCCTCGCGTGAAGCGGCACTCCGCTTCGGCTTTACCTACGAAGGCTTGTTCCGCCGCGCCGTCATCATCAAAGGCCGCTCCCGCGACACCACCTGGTACTCCATCATCGACAGCGAATGGCCACGCCTGAAAGCCGCCTACGACACCTGGCTCGCGCCCGAAAACTTCGACGCATCCGGCCATCAAAAACAACGCCTGTCCGATCTGACCCGCGCCGCAGTGATGAACACTTGAACCAACCTCTCGCCCTACATCCCCCTCGTGGGGACGGCTAGGGGTGGGGAGAAATTAGAAAGCGCAACCCAATGCCAAAGTTCGCAGCCAACCTCTCGTTCCTCTTCACCGAGGTGCCGTTTCTCGATCGCTTCGAAGCCGCCAGCAAAGCCGGCTTCAAAGCCGTCGAATATCTGAACCCGTTTGAAGCGCCGAAAGAAGAGATTGCTGCGCGGCTCAAGCAGTTCGGTCTCACGCAGGCGCTGTTCAACATGGCGCATGGCGACTGGACCAAAGGCGAGCGCGGCATGAGCGCGATCCCGGGCCGCGAAGCCGAGTTCGAGAAAGCCGTCGCCGCCGCCATCGACTACGCGCTGCCACTCGGCTGCAAACGCCTGTTCGCCATGGCCGGCCTCCGCCATCACGGCGCCAACCGCAGCACCTACGTCGCCAACTTGAAACGCGCCGTCGCGATGACGGCACCACACGGCATCGACGTCATCATCGAGCCGATCAACACACGCGACATCCCCGGCTACTTCCTCAATCTCACCGAAGACGCCCGCTCGATCATTCACGAAGTCGCAGCCCCCAACATCGGCCTGCAATTCGACATCTACCATCGCCAAGTCATGCAGGGCGATCTTGTCATGGCAATCCGTGAATTCGGCCATCTCGCGCGCCACTACCAGATTGCCAACCCGCCCGATCGCGGCGAACCCGACGAAGGCGAAATCAACTACCGCTCTATCTTCGCCGAAATCGACAAATCCGGTTTCAACGGTTGGATCGGCTGCGAATACAAACCGCGCGGCACCACGACCGCCGGCCTCGGCTGGCCACAAAAGTTGGGCGTGACCTTGGGTTGAAATGATCCAACACCATTCGGTGTTGGCGGATTCAATACCGCGTCACGATCTCCGCCAACACCGGCCGCTCGCGCTCGTCGGGCTTCGCTTTCGCCGTGCCGATGTAGATGAACCCGGCCATCCGCTCATGCGTGCCAAGGCCCAGCGCTTTCGCGACATAAGGACTGTAGGAATACCAGCCGGTCAGCCAATTGGTTGCATAGCCGAGACTATTGGCGGCGAGACACAGATTGAAGCACGCTGCCCCCGCCGACAGCACCTGCTCCCACTCCGGCGCACCGGGAATACCAGGCGTCACGCGGCTGACGACGCCGATCACGACCGGCGCATCCAGCAGCCGCTTGCTCTCGCTCTCCAACCGAAAATCTGACGGTCGCTCTTTGTCTTCCGCCACCAACGCCTCGGCAAGCACGGTCCCAAAGCGGTTGCGGCCGTCGCCTTCAAAAACAATGAACCGCCACGGCGCCAACTTCTTGTGATCCGGCACCCGTGACGCCGCACGCAAAATGGTGTCGAGCTGCCCCGCATCCGGCCCCGGCGTGGTCATGTCCACAGGTTTGACAGATCGCCGCGCAAGTAAAAAGTCCAGCATCTCATTCGGCATCGGTGTCTCCCGGCAAAACTCTCAAACACTTGGCGTTTCCCCTCGCTAAACCACTTTCGGACCGGATACAATCAGGGCTGCGGGGATGCGCCGTCACCCCCTGAGACCTCATTGACCGGACGCCCATGCCACTCCCGATGATGACCCGCGTTCGCGCCGCCGTGCTTGGCCTGATGGCGCTGACGCTCATGGCGAGCCCAGCGGCCACGCAATCGGCCGCGCGCCCGACGCCGCGCGCAGCACGATCATTGTTTTCGACGGCTCCGGCTCAATGTGGGGCAAACTCGACGGTGAACGCCAAACCAAACTCGTCCAAGCGCGCGACGCGTTGAGAAAATCGCTAGCCCAGATCCCAGCCCAGAACCGCGTCGGGTTGGCGTCGTTCGGACATCGCCGGCAAGGCGACTGCTCCGATGTCGCCATCATCGCGCAGCCGGAACCGGCAACAGCGGACTATGTCACCGAGCAGGTCATGGCGCCGCTCGACAAACTCAATCCCAAAGGCAAGGGGCCGCTGACCGCTGCGCTGAAAGAAGCTGCCAAAGCGCTTGGCAAGACACCGGGCTCGAAATCGCTCATCCTGCTCCATGACGACGTCGACAATTGTCAGCAAGACGCCTGCGCCGCGCTTGGTGAAATCCAAGCCGCCGCGCCCGGCATCGCGATCCACGTTGTCGGCCTCGGCGTGCGCAGCGACGACGCCACCAAGTATCAATGCCTGACCAAGCCCACCGGTGGCCGCCACGTCAACGCCCAGAGCGGCGAACAGATTGCCGCCGGCATCGACGACGCCATTCGCACCGCAGCACTCGCACGCGGCCCGGCTGCCGGCCCAGCGGCAACAAAAAGCGACGCCCCCGCAGTCGCGCCAAAACCAATAGACCTCGCTGCTGAAGGCCCACCGGCTGTGCGATTGCGCGCGCTGCTCGCGTCCGGCGTTCCCGTGCCCGAGAACCGGCCCGTCCGCTGGACCATCCACGCCGATCCCGCTGTCGCAGGCACTGCCCCTACCGTACAAGTCGGACAAAACATGCTGCTCCCGCAGGCAGCCGGCACCTATCGCATCGTCGCCGACGTCGGTCTGCTGCGGCACGACGTCAGCGTAACCGTCAAAGCGAAGGGCCACACCCTCGTCGAACCAGTTCTCAATGCCGGTGTCGCGCGCATCCGTCCGCCACTGCAGGACCGCGAAATACTGACCGTCTACATCGATGAGCAGACATCAACCGCACCAACGAACGCCGCCGCGGCCACCGCCATCCCTGCCCGGGTAGTCGGCATCGTGCGCGACCCCACCGCCGAATTGACACTCCCTTCGGGTCAACTCGTTCTTCGCCGCAACACTGGCCGCCGCACGCTCGTCCAACGTGTCACCATCAAAGCTGGCACTGCGGTTGAAGCAGACTTCGGCCAAACAGTCGGTTGGGTTCAGGCACAAATCGCGCCACCATTGGCGAACGATGGCAAAGATCCCCGCACAACCGTACCAACAGTCATCGCCATCGAGGAAGACGACCCCGACTCCCCGCGTGGACGCCGTCGCATCCAGCATTCCGCCGCCACCCTCGCCGAATTCGCACTTCCACCCGGAACCTACACACTCGTTGCCAGCAAAGGCGCACTCGAATACCGGGAACGCATCGCCGTCACGCCGGGTGAAACCATCAAGCGCACATTACCGCTCGCCAATAGCCGCCTCATTCTCGCGAGCCGCTTACCCGTCGACACCACAGGCGCTTCCGCCACCGCGCGACCACCTGCGGTCTGGTACCGCATCGATCGTCTCGACGGCCCCACCACCGACGCGCTCTCGGTGTTCGATGCCAATCCTGTCATCGATATCCCCCCCGGCCGCTACCGCGTCACCGCCAAGGTCGTGGGTTACGCCGCCGACGCCACCACCGATGTCGACGTGGGTCTCGGCGAATTGCGCGCTGTCGTGCTCCCGATCCCGCTCGCGCTCGCCCGCATCAGCGCCAGCGCCTCGCTTAAATCAGATGGCGACCTCGCCTGGCAGATCATGACGGCCAAAAATCAGCGCGTCTGGGCCGATACCGCCAGCGATCAACCGGTCCTGCTCGCCGCCGGCAGCTATATCATTAAAGCCGAAGGCAAAACCAAGCGCGGCGTGGTCAAAGTCGATCTCCAACCCGGCGAAACGCGCTCGATCGTTGTTGGCAATTGACCGGTCCTGACCGGTGGTCACACTGCCCTATTGCGGCTCAATTCGACTGTTTGATACTGCTGAGACCTGAGCCACGCCCAAGACTGCGCGTGGATGCACGACGCGGCGGACACCAGTGATCACGCACGGCCACAAATTTCGGAGATCGCGGCGGCTGCCTTGCGCCGCAGTCGTTGCCGTCGCTTGGTGCGTTGTTGCCGTCAGCTCCGCCGTCCACGCGCAAACGCCACCCGCTGCACAAGCGCCCGCCCCCGCTCGCGCACAAGGCGGCGCGTGGTCCGTCGAAACTCAGCCCGGAAGCGCAGCGCGCGCCACCGAACCCGCAGCGGGCGCCACGTCTGTCAGTCTCACGGCCTTCCTGACAGACGACGGCCAACCCATCGACCAAGGCATCGTCTGGCACATCTTCCGTGACCGCCCCGGACCCGACGGCCGTCCACGCCCAGTGCAAGCTGCCCGCGAGTCCATCGCGCGCCTGCGCCTCGAACCCGGCACCTACCTCGTGACGGCAACCTTCGGTCGCGCGCACTTGACCCGCCGCTTGAGCGTCGAAGCCGGCAAGCCGATGCAGGAAAAGTTCATCCTCAATGCCGGCGGTCTCAAGGTCAACGCCGTCATCACCGCGCCCGACTCCAACGCCGAACGCACGATTGTCTATGACGTCTACCTCGAAGAACGCGATCAAGCCGGCGAACGCGTCAAAGTCGTGACCGGCGCCAAGCTAGGCCGCATCGTGCGCCTCAACTCCGGCCTCTATCAGATTGTGTCGCAATACGGCGACGCCAACGCGCGCGTCCGTGCCACGGTCTCCGTCGAGCCCGGAAAGCTGACCGAGGCCACCCTCACCCACGCCGCCGCAAAGATCTCCTTCCGTCTCGTCACGCGCGTCGGCGGCGATGCGCTGACAGACGTCAACTGGAGCATCATGGGCCAGCAAGGCGAACTCATCAAAGAAAGTGCCGGCGCTGTCCCGACGCATGTTCTCGCCGCAGGCTCCTACATCGTCATCGCTAAACATCAGGGCCGCAACTTCCGCGCAGAGTTTGCTGCCAAGCCCGGCGAGGCCAACGTCGTCGAAGTCGTCGCACGCTGACGCGAACAGCATCGCCGCGACGCCGGTCACCTCTAAGGAATACCGCCATGCCGTCCGCCGAGCACATCGAAGTCTCCCGCACGCTACCGTTCGCAGCCACGCAAATCTTCGACGCATGGCTTGCCCCAGAAACGCTAGGTCAGTGGTTGTTCGCGACACCAGCTGGCCGCATGGAACGCGTTGAACTCGAACCGCGTGAGGGCGGCAATTTTCTCATCGCCGAGCGCCGCGGCGCAGCCCTCGCCGAGCATCACGGAACCTTTGTCGCCCTCGACCGGCCGCATCGCATCGTTTTCGATTTCAGCGCCGATCCCACGGCAGCACCAACACGCGTCACCGTTACGCTCGACCCGGTCCCCGATGGCACCACCGTCTCACTCACGCACGCCCTTGCCCCGGAGTGGGCGTCGTTCGCAGAGCGCTCACGTCAGGGTTGGCGCATGATCCTCGAAGCCCTCGAAGATACGCTGGCCGGCGGCCGCACGCTCGTCCTCGCCCGTACACTCGACGCGACGCCGCACAACCTCTTCCGCGCCTGGACCGAGCCCGCACTCATCAAACAGTGGTTCACGCCGAAACCCGTCGAGACCACCGAGTGCTCGATCGACCTCCGGCCCGGCGGCGCCTTCCGCACGATCATGAAAATGCCCGATGGCCAATTGCATCCCAACGTCGGCTGCATCCTGGAAGTCATCCCCGACGAAAAACTCGTCTTCACGTCGGCACTCAGCGCCGGCTTCCGCCCCAACCCGGCTCCATTCCTCGCCTTCACGGCAATCCTCACCTTCGCTGACGCCGGCAACGGCCAGACCGCGTATGTCGCCCGCGCGTTGCACGGCACGGCTGAGGACAGCCAGCGTCACGCCGCGATGGGATTTCACGACGGCTGGAACGCAGCCACGAGCCAACTCGAAGCCGTGGCTAAAACGCTGCCATGACCATTGCCGGCAAACCCATCCACGAGACCTTCACGCTGGAGCGCAGTTACACCGCACTTCCCGTGCGCGTGTTTGCCGCTTGGGCTGATCACAAAGCGCGTCAACGCTGGGGCGTCCCCAACGAGCGCTTCGAAATCCGTTACATGGCATCGGAGTTTCGCAACGGTGGCCGCGACCTCGCGCGCTGCGGTCCCAAAGGCGATCTCCGTTTCGGCATAGAGACCCGCTACGTCGACATCACGCCGCCGCGTCGCCTGGTCATGACAGAAACCGTCGACGCCAACGGCCACCGGCTTTCTGCTTCCGTCCTCACGGTTCTATTCGCCGAAGAAGGATCGCTCACACGGCTCCGCTTCACCGCACAAATGACCATGCTGGATGCAAGCGCTAGCATTAACGGCGCCAAAGCCGGATGGACCGCCGCCCTCGATAACCTTGCCAAAGAGATCGAACGCCGCTGAGCACGCAGCGCCCATTCATCGCGCGGCCAACCCCGATCTCACTTTCTCGAAAAAATCAACTAGGTAGGTACCTAGGTGCGCACCGCGACGCCGCACGGTACCGTCAAATCCTGCGAGCGAACGGACCCGCCGGACGCCAGCCCCGAAACAGAGCGTTGCCCCCTCCCGGCGCTTCAAATCGGGCCACTGGCAGCCGGACAACCCTGGACAGGTCGCCCGGTCCGGTCGCTCGCCGCCTTTTTTTGACACACCTCATCGCACACGGCCCTCACCCCGATGTTCATGCACGCCGCAAGTTGCCCAACCACCTTCGCACCTGCCATCTTCGCGGCTGAGCCATGCCCGCAAACAATAGACATCGTCCGCGCCGCCGGTGACACTGGCCGCACGTCAAAAGGAAGGACCCGCCCCATGTCGACAGAAACGCCGGACACCCGCTTGGCCAAACTCGGCCTCACACTTCCCGAAATTCCGAAGCCCGTCGCTAACTACGTTTCGTGGAAATTGTCCGGCGACACGCTCTACCTGTCGGGCCAAGGCCCACGCCGCAACGACGGCACCTTGCACACCGGCATCGTCGGCAAAGACCTCACCGTCGCTCAAGCCTACGAGCATGCCAAATTGGTCGGCCTCGGGTTACTCGCCGCCATGAAGCAGGCAAGTGGCGACCTATCCCGCGTCGAAGTCATCAAGGTGCTCGGCATGGTGCGCGGCACGCCCGAATTCGGCGAACAACCCCAGGTCATCAACGGCTGCTCCGACGTCTTCGTCGCCGTCCTCGGCGAACGCGGTAAACATGCGCGCTCCGCCGTCGGCATGGGCTCGCTGCCCGGTGGCATCTCGGTCGAGATCGAAGCCATCTGCCGCATCCATCCGGCCTGAAGTTCAATGATCTGAACGCGGCGCGCGAACGTTGTTACCTCGGCAGATCGCGCGCCATCGTCGTCAAAAGAGATGCACGTAAACCTCTTCGCGAGAGGTGACACTCTCGGTCTCGGAGAAACCAGTCTGAAAAACCGAACCTACACACCACGCCTGCATCCAACGAACACGCCCACCGTTGGTCCGCCGTGACCATCGCACCCGAATTCTTCTTCCCCAGCGTACCGGCCATTCCTCTGCCCGCGGGACATCGTTTTCCCTCCGGAAAATACGCACTTCTGCGCGCCGAAATTGACCGCGACCAGATCCTCGGCGACGCCCGCCTTATCCCCTCGCCCAGCGCCACCTTCGACCAACTGCTCAAAGCCCACGACAGCAATTACATCGAGGCGACACTGTCCGGCACGGTTGATCCGCTCATCCAGCGCCGCATCGGTCTGCCCTGGAGCGAAACCCTCGTCGCACGTTCCCGCGCCACCGTCGGCGGTGCCATCGCATCCGGCCGCGCTGCGCTCCGACACGGCATTTCCGGCCAACTCGCCGGCGGCACCCACCACGCCCACCGCGACTTCGGCTCAGGCTTCTGCGTCTTCAACGATCTCGCCGTCGCCACGTGTGTGCTGCTCGACGAGGGCCTCGTCGAACGCGTCGCCATTGTCGACACCGATGTGCATCAGGGCGACGGCAACGCCGCCATCCTCGGCCACGATCCGCGCGTGTTCGTGCTCTCGATCCACGGTGAAAAGAACTTCCCCTTCCGCCGCGTCCCCTCGACGCTCGACATCGACTTGCCCGACGGCACCGCCGACGCCGCCTATCTGAATGCGCTTGCCACCGCATTGGATGCGGTCACGGCCTTCCGTCCCGATCTCGTGTTCTTCCTCTCGGGCGCCGATCCGCACGAAGACGACCGCCTCGGCCGCCTCGCCTTGACGCATCGCGGTCTGATCGCACGCGACACCGCTGTCTTCACGCGCTTCAAATCCGCCGGCATTCCCGTGGCCATCGCCATCGGCGGCGGCTATGCCGAACCGATCCAAAGCTCCGTCACGGCCTACGCCAACACCTATCGCGCCGCCGCTGAGATCCATCGCCTCGCGCCGCCACGCACCTACACCAGCATTTAGATCTTCACACCACTCACGCGGCAATCACCGCTACAGTCCCCCTCCCACTCGCGGGGAGGGGTTAGGGGTGGGGGGCGACCAAGTGAGTAAATCAACATACAAGCGGCACTACTCGATTTTTGTGCTCTACTGTAACAGCTACATCGAATAACGCACCCGAGACCATTTATGATCGCCCTCGATACCTTCGCGCTCTATCTCGCCACCGCCCTGGTCATTGCGATCACGCCCGGCCCCGGCATTTTCTACGTCGCCGCACGAACCCTCGCAGGTGGTCGCGCGCGAAGGTCTTGCGTCGAGTTTCGGGACCGGTCTCGGCGGCATGGTGCACGTTGCGGCAGGTGCCCTCGGCGTCTCAGCCATCATCATGACCAGCGCCACAGCCTTCACGGTCCTCAAACTCGCTCGGCGCCCTCTATCTCATCTGGCTCGGCATCCGCACCATCCGCGACGCCCGCGCATCAGTTGAAACATCCGTCGTGCCGATGGGCACAGCGCGCGCCTTCCGCGAAGGCATCCTGGTCGAAGCCTTCAACCCGAAGACCGCCGCCTTCTTCCTCGCCTTCATCCCGCAATTCATCGACCCCGCAGGATCAGTCGCCACGCAGTTTGTTGTGCTCGGCCTCATCTCCGTCGCCCTCAACACCGGCGTCGATGTCGTCGTCGCTTATGCCGCCGCCCGCGCCCGCGCCAGCTTCACCGAGCGCCCCAACCTCATCCGCCGCCTCCGCACCGCCTCCGGCGTCATCCTCTGCGGCCTCGGCACCACCCTCCTCCTCGCCCGGCGGACGGCTTAAGGACCGAATTCGTTCCGCACACTCATTGTTCGCCCAAGTAAGCAAACACACTCCTGCCCGTCGGTATTGACCTCAAAACTCCCCCTCTCCCTTGAGGGAGAGGGGCAACGCGCACGCTGATAACCACGCGACAACTCGGGTGAGGGGACTTTTTACGCAAGGAAAGCGCGCCGCCTCCTAAGTTGCATCACCCGCATTGCCCGCGCGCGCCCTTCCGGCTAAAAGCCGCCCATGACCAAAGCCCCCCGCACCTCCGCCAAATCGACAACCAAACCGGCCGCCAAAGTGCGCCGCAGCGCCAAGACCGCGCGCGCGCCACGCGTCGGCCTCGTCTCGCTCGGCTGTCCCAAGGCCCTCGTCGATAGCGAGCGCATCATCACGCAAGCTGCGCTCCGAGGGCTACGAGCTCTCGCCCGACTACAAAGGTGCCGACGTCGTCATCGTCAACACCTGCGGCTTCCTCGACAGCGCCAAGGCAGGAGAGCCTCGACGCCATCGGCGAAGCCATCGCCGAGAACGGCCGCGTCATCGTCACCGGCTGCATGGGCGTCGACGAAGCCCGCATCCGTCGAAGCGCACCCGCGCGTGCTCGCCGTCACCGGTCCGCACCAATACGAAGCCGTCGTCTCCGCCGTCCACGACGCCGTACCGCCGCTGCACGATCCCTTCGTCGATCTCGTGCCGCCCGAAGGGCTTGCACCTCACGCCGCGCCACTACGCCTATTTGAAAATCTCCGAGGGCTGCAACAACCGCTGCTCGTTCTGCATCATCCCCGCCCTGCGCGGCGATCTCGTCAGCCGCCCCGCCAACCACGTCGATGGCAGAAGCCGAACGCCTCGTCAGCGCCGGCGTCAAGGAACTGCTCGTCATCAGCCAGGACACCAGCGCCTACGGCCTCGACATCAAGTATGCCGAGAGCACGTGGAAGGGCCGCACGCTCAAAGCCAAGTTCCTCGATCTCGCCGCAAGAACTCGGCGCGCTCGGTGCCTGGGTGCGCCTGCACTACGTCTACCCGTATCCGCACGTCGATGACGTCATCCCGCTGATGGCCGAAGGCAAGATCCTGCCCTATCTCGACATTCCGTTTCAGCACGCCTCCCCCAAAGTGCTGAAAGCGATGAAGCGGCCCGGCTCCAAGACAAAGTGCTGGAGCGCATCAAAGCCTGGCGCGAGATCTGCCCAGACCTGGCGCTCCGCTCGACCTTCATCGTCGGCTTCCCCGGCGAAACCGAAGACGATTTCAAAATGCTGCTCGACTTCCTCGAAGAAGCCGAGATCGCCCGCGCCGGCTGCTTCAAGTACGAGCCCGTTGAAGGCGCCAAGGCCAACAGCCTTGACAGGCGCCGTCCCGGAAGAGGTCAAAGACGAGCGCTGGCACCGCTTCATGGCGCGCGCAGAAGGAAATCTCAGCCAAGATCATGCAAGCCCGCATCGGCCGCACCATCGACGTGCTGATCGACGAAGTCGACGACGAAGGCGCCATCGGCCGCTCCAAGTGGGACGCACCGGAAATCGACGGCAGCGTCTTCCTCAACGGCGCCACCGACGCTGAAACCCGGCGACCTCGTCAAAGCCCGCATCGAAAACGCCGACGACTACGACCTCTGGGGCGAACTCATCAGTTGAGCTGACCACCTCACGCATTGCTCCCGAGTGTGCGCACGCTAGGCGCGTCCACCGATCGAGACTAGCCTTGCCGCAACCGAAGTCAGCCCCGGATCGCACGCTTGGCCCTCGATAATTCCGCCGCCAGCACTGCCGCCGCAAATTCCGAACCTGAAGCCTCGCGCGCGTTTCTAGGCGCGCTCATCGCGCTCGCGTTCGTCATGAACACCATCGGTCGCGGCATCACCGAAACCTTTGCCGTCTTCCTCTTGCCGGTCGAGAAGGCGCTCGCTGTCGACCGCGCCACCATTTCGCTCACCTACTCGATCTTCATGCTTGCCTACGGTGTCGCCGCCCCCTTCACCGGGCAACTGATCGACCGCTTTGGCGCCCGCATCTGCTACGCCACCGGCCTTCTCAGTCTAGCTGGCGGCTACGCTCTTGCCAGCACCGCCAACTCCATTGCCCTCTACTACGTCGGCGTCGGCGTCTTCGGCGGTATCGGCACCGCCGCTGTCGGCATGGTGACGGCCTCGAGCCTCATCGCCCGTTGGTTCACCAAGGGCATCGGCCTCGCCTCCGCCATCCCCTACGCCGCCATCGGTTTCGGCATGCTGGTTTTCCCGCCCATCACGCAGATCTTGCTCGAAACCTATGATTGGCGTGCCGTACACAAGATGCTGGCGCTCGTCGCGGTCTGCAGTTTGGCACTGCTGGTCCTACTGCCGGTCGGAAAATTCTCGCGCGGCTCACCCTCTTGGCAGGCGATGCGCGCCCAAGCCAAACAATCCGTCTCCGGCGGTTGGACCGTTTCGGCGGCTGTCCGCACCAGTGCGTTCTGGGCCCTGTTCCTCGCCTACTTCGCCACCTCCGTCGCCGCCTACAGCGTGCTGCCGCACTCGGTCGCGTTCCTCGTCGAGTTAGGCATTCCCCGTCTCGCCGCAGCCAGCGCCTTTGGTCTCACCGGCTTGCTCTCCACCATCGGCATCATCGCCATCGGCTGGCTCTCCGACCGCTTCGGCCGCATCTTCGCAGCCGTCGTGTCCTATCTTTCGACCCTGCTCGGCATCGCCTTCTTGCTGGCCGTCGGTGTCTGGCCGTCGATGGCGCTGGTCTACGGCTTCGTCGTGTTCTTCGGCTTGATGCAAGGCGCGCGCGGCCCCATCCTCGTCGCGCTCGTCGCTAAGATCTTCGCAGGCGGCTCGGTCGGTGCCATCTACGGCACCCTCTCGCTTGCGCTCGGCACCGGCGCGGGCGTCGGCAGTTACGTCTCTGGTCTCCTCCACACCCAGACCGGCAGCTACCGCATGTCGTTCTTGGTCGCGATGGGCGCGGTCGTCACCGGCATCTTCACCTTCGTCCTATCGCCAAGCATCCGCTCCGAACGCGTCGCCGGCCCCGGCCGGTAAGCCTCGCTTGCGTCACACCCCACCCCTCCCTACAACGGGAGCAACCGTCCTCTCTCCGCGCGAGCTGTCCCATGGCCGAGCCCCTGTCCTTCAAAACCGCGATGGAGTTCGCCTACGGCGTGCCCCGCGAATTGTCGCCCGGCGTTGTGCGCCTCGTTGCCAAAAATCCCAGCCCCTACACCTACAAGGGCACCAACAGTTATCTCGTCGGCAGTCGCTCCCTGGCCCTCATCGACCCCGGCCCCGTCGATGACGCCCACCTCGCCGCCATCATCAAAGCTGCGGGCGGACGCCCCATCACCCATATTGTTTTGACCCACACCCACCGCGACCACATCGACGGCCTGCCCGCGGCTTTGAAAGCAACCGGCGCAAAAACTGCCGGCTACGGCGCCTACGCCCTCGCGTCGGAAGTCGCCGAGCGTCCAGGCCCCGGCGGCGAAGGCAGCCGCACCGATCGCAATTGGCAGCCCGACATCGTCCTGCGCGATGGCGAGCGTCTGCAGGGCGAAGATTGGATTTTGGAAGCGATCCACACACCGGGGCACACGCCCGATCATCTTGCATTTTCGCTGAGCCAACCCGGCGGCCTGCCGGATGTCCTCTTCTGCGGCGATCACATCATGGCGTGGAACACGTCGGTGATCGCGCCGCCAGAAGGTCGCCTGGGCGACTACCTGCAATCGCTCGAAAAAATAATCTCGCGCCCCGAGACGGTCGCCTACCCGGGCCACGGCGGCCAGTTTGACAACCCCTCACGCGTGGCCCGCGCTTACCTCGTTCACCGCCGCATGCGCGATGCGTCCATTCTTGAATGCATCAAAGGTGGCGTCGATACCGTCGACGGCATCGTGGCGCAGATCTACCGCGGGCTCGACGAGAAACTCATTCCTGCGGCGGCGCTTTCCGTGCTGGCGCACGTTGAACATCTTGACGAGCGGGCGCTGGTGCGCGCTTCCCGTCCTTTGTCTCGCTCTTCCGTTCTATCGGCCGTCTAGGCACGAGACCGCGCTTCGCCAGAATATCATCGACCCCGGCGCGCGACGCACGCGCCCCGCCCGTTCCGCGCCCCGCGATACCGAGAGCGGTCGCCTCGATGCGTGTCGCAAATTCCCGCATGAAACGCCGGATGCGGGCAGCATTCGCACCGAAATCATGCCGGCCGAACCGCGACGCCGAACGCACATCGATCCGCGCCTCACGATCACTGCCGGTAACGCGGATCGCGATATCATCGACAAAACCAACGATCATCGACCGCTCGGTCGCCTCGATATGGCCCGCTTTCATCGGTTTCGCGGTCGGCGCATCCTCGACGAGCACCTTCCAGCCAAGTCCACGCCGCCCGCGCACCAGATCGACGATGATTTCGAACGCCTCTTCCGCCGAGCGGTCCACGACAATGGTGCGCAAGTCGGGATAGGCCTGTTGCTGCGCACGTACGTAGGCCGCACCCGGATAGCTCGCCGGATTGGCACCCGGCCCGCGCACCTTACCAAGCGTCGCGAATTGCGGCGGGCTGCTCGTATCAGTGGTAATATCGTTGATGCGCGGGAGATTGAGATAAGCCGGCATGAGCGCGAAGGGCCACGCCCAAACCAGAACGCCAAAAATCAGCCCTATAGCGACGCTCCAGGCACCACTCCGCCCGCGCATCCAGATCGATCCACCGGCATAGAGGCCGATGGCCACGCCCAGCGCCGCAGATAAGAACCCCAGCCCAACCAGATTGAGAAACGTCGGCGTCGCAATCTGCGTCAGCCGGTGCAGCACAAGCGCCGCGACAATCAACGCGGCAGCGAACAAGCTGAACCTTGCGGACCAGCGCGCTGTCGGTTCTCGGATATCGTAGACCGTTCCCATACGTCTCCGGTGTCTCGTGTCCGGCAACACACCAGCCGATCATGGCAGCCGAAAGACCAGAACATCAGGCCGAATAGCAAAGTCTCCCCACCCTGGCCACTGCCCTGACGCAAGCCGCATCAAGCCGGAGTCTGCGGAAACAACAGTGTTGCATCACCATAAGAATAGAACCGGTACCCCGCCCGGATCGCATGCGCATAAGCCGCCTGCATCGTGTCGAGACCAGAAAACGACGCCACCAGCATAAACAGCGTCGAGCGCGGTAAATGAAAATTCGTCAGCAACACATCGACCGCGCGAAACCGGTAGCCCGGCGTTATAAAAATCGATGTATCGCCCTGGAACGGCGCTATGCGCCCCTCTGCGTCGGCAGCACTTTCGAGAATGCGCAACGCCGTCGTCCCAGCCGCAACGATACGGCCCCCGCGCGCCCGCGCCGCATTGAGCCGGTCGGCGACCTCTGGCCGAACCTCGCCCCACTCAGAATGCATCGTGTGACCGGATGTATCCTCGGCCTTGACCGGCAGGAACGTCCCCGCCCCGACGTGCAGCGTCACTGCCTCGCGCGTCACGCCCCGCGCCGCGATCCGGCCGAGCAGATCTTCGGTGAAATGCAGCCCCGCGGTGGGCGCGGCAACTGCCCCGTCGCGCGCTGAAAAAATCGTCTGATACGACGCCGCGTCGTCCTCGTTTGGTGCACGTTTGAGAGCAATGTAGGGCGGCAACGGCATTTGCCCCACGGTCGCGATCGCCTCATCGAGCACCGGCCCCGTCAGATCGAATGCAAGTTCGACTTCCCCCGCCTCGAGCTTCGCCGTCACCGTCGCTTCGAGCCGCCCCGCCAGACAGACAGCGCCGTCATGCCCAAAATGGATCCGGTCGCCAGCAACAAGACGTTTCGCGGGCCGCGCAAACGCCCGCCAACGATTGTCGTCCACGCGTTTGATCAGATTGAAGGCGACGCGCGCCTGTGGCCCATCCTCCCGAAACCGGATGCCATCGAGTGCGGCCGGAATGACGCGCGTGTCGTTGACAACCAGTACGTCGCCGTCACGCAGAAAGCTCGGAAGATCACGCACCTGCGCATCGTGCAGCCGCTCTTGCTCCGCCGCCCCGACGACCAGCATCCGCGCGCTATCGCGCGGACGCGCCGGTTCCAGCGCAATTGCGCTCTCGGGAAGGTCGAAATCGAACAGGTCGGTGCGCATCGGATGCAGGTCCGTGAGAACCCGCTCAGCTCTTTTTCATCTCTTTTTCGTAGCGCGCTTTGGTCTCGGCATTCATCGGATAAAGACCCGGCAACGGCACGCCCTTGTCGACTTCGCGCATGATCCAGCCTTCAAGTTGCTCCTGCGCTGGTGCAGCTTCGAGAACATGGTCGAGATAAGCAGCCGGGATCAATACCGCGCCGTCATCGTCCACGACGACAACGTCATTGGGAAATACCGCCACGCCGCCGCAAGCGATCGGCTGCTGCCACGCCACAAACGTCAAGCTCGTGACCGATGCCGGTGCCGCAGCACCCTGGCACCAGACCGCCAGATCCGTCGACAACACGCCTGCCAGATCCCGTACCACGCCATCCGAGACCAATCCGGCGACGCCGCGCTTTTTCATGCGCGCGCACAGAATATCACCAAAGATACCAGCATCCGTCACACCCATCGCGTCGACCACGGCAATCACGCCTTCAGGCATGGCTTCGATCGCCGCACGGGTTGAAATCGGCGACGACCAGCTTTCAGGCGTGGCCAGATCTTCGCGCGCCGGCACGAACCTGAGCGTGAACGCCCGGCCCACCTGCCGCTCAAACCCGGGCCGCAACGGCCGCGTGCCGCGCATCCACACGTTCCGAAGCCCCTTCTTGAGCAGGATCGTCGTGATCGTCGCCGTCGTGATGGTCTTGAGCGTCGCGATGGCGCTGGCGGCAAGCGGCTCATGTTGGGCAGGAGGATGCGCGGACATGTCAGTTCCTTTCTAAGGCAGCGCAATTGACAATTGCGAGCCACGTTTTACGAGCGACGAAATACGAAAATTTCGGCTGCTTCTGCCGTATAACCGGGTCGCAGTGCGGGCAAGCCAAAACCGTGCATACCCGCGCAGCACTCACTTCCGCTTCGGTTTCGCCTTGAAGAAATAGCGCCAGCCGAGATAAGCGCCCGCGATGCCGCCCCACAACAACAGGCTCTGCCACAGTTCAAGTTTGATCATCCCGCCCGTCTCCCCGGTTGAAAGCGGCTCAGCGCCCGCAAATTCGTTAACATTAGGCCACAAAACTCATACCACCCCGACTACCGTCAACTCTGCCGCAGACGAGACGCGCGCCCAAAACTCAGAACAATTTTCCATTTTTCGGCCCAACAAATCACGGCAACGCATTCTCATTCCCAATCTACCGCAGCGCAGCAAATATTCAACTTGATAGCCCGAAATGCCACAGCTAAGGTGCGGCGGGTTTAGCAGAGTTAACGCTAAACGGTCAGGGGGGCCACTTAGGAGGCTCGAATGGACATCAAATTGAGTTTGCAAGCAATCGCAGCAGCTTCATCGTTCTTGCTCGTAGGCGCTATCGTCTTCGGCTTGGTCTAAGTGCCAATCCTTGCGCGCCGGTCCAGCAACGCTCACCGGCGCGCCATATATCCCATCAGCGCACCCGCCATCGGATAAACCGCCGGTGGCAGCTTCATCTGGAGCAACCCATCGATTGCCGCCGTCAAAGGCGGGATCCAGGTCATCGCCGCCCCCGCCAACCCCATGACGACCGCCGCCGACAGCGTCCCCAACGACGGCCGGCCCGCATCCCGCAGCACCAGCGACAACACCAGCCCCACGCCCCAGAACACGCCAGCAAAGATGAGGGCGAGCAGAAACATATCCAGCTGCCCTTTTGGCAGTGGAATGAGATCACGCAGTTGCTGTGCAAAAGCCCACCCCAAGCCGACCTGCGCCGCCGTCAACACAATGCGACCAAGCATGGATCACCTCGCCGTGTAGCTCTGCTGCAAGATTACTGCGCATTTCAACACTCGGCCAGCCTCATGCAACGTGTAGCGGGGCTGCAACCCAAGCCTCCCGCCACTAGGTCAGCGTCTTTGGCTCCCGTCGCGTCACAAACATCATGCCGCCAAACCGGTACACCGTCTCACCGCGCTGATTGCGGCCTTCCGCCTGCGTCATCACAAGCCCTCGCTCCGGCCGCGATTTGAGATCGACCTTTTCGATCACTTTCTGACGGAAGGTAATCGTATCGCCGGCAAGGACCGGCTTCGGCCATTGCAGGTTGTTGAACCCCGGCGATGGCCCCCAATCCGCAAGCGGGATACCGCGCGCGCTGAGGCTACGCTGAAACGCCTGACGGCTATCGACGACCTTGCGAATGAAAATCGCCGCCGTGTGCCAGCCGCTCGCCGACAAACCGCCGAACAGCGACCGCTTGCCCGCCTCTTCATCGAGATGAAACGGCTGCGGATCGAATGCGCGCGCAAACCGCAGAATGCCGTCGCGATCGAAGGTGTGTTGCCCAATATCGCGCACATCGCCGACAGCAACGTCCTCGAAGAAATTACCATCGCTCGACGACAGCAATGCATCTGGTTCGTCGAACAAACTCGGCGGCACGGGCTTAGCTGGCGCAACACCGCGCGCGGCCGCTCCGGTCGTTGGCTCAGGATGCCGCAACCGCATCAACTGATTGGTCCGCATCGTCAGGATCGTTTCGCCATGCTGATTGCTGAGCGAAAAAATGATCTTGGCGAGACCCACGTCGGGCCGCGATCCGAGCACGCGCTTCTCGAGTGTCTCGACCTGCATCGCAAGCGTGTCGCCCGGCCTCAAAGGCTTCAGCCACTTCACTTCATCAATGCCGGGTGAACCGAGCGATGTCGACTTCAGCAACACATGATCGCACAGCAGCCGCATCAAAAGTGCACACGTATGAAATCCGCTCGCACACAAGCCACCGACAACCGAAGCCTTCGCTGCAGCATCGTCGAGATGGATCGGTTGCGGATCAAATTCGCTCGCAAATGTAATGATTTCGTCGCGCGTGACGTGCATCGCGCCAATTTTGGGCGAAACCCCGAGGGCAATGTCCTCGAAATGCAAAATGCCATCAGCGGGCTCAACGAAAGTCACGGACATTTTCCCTTGCAATTGCTCACCTAGCGTCGTCACATATTAGCTGGCCTTTTGTAAAGAGAAGCTAGCCCCCGAGGAATTGTATGGCCCAAACTGCTGACAGCGGCGTTGCACAGGTTCGCGTCTTCGTTGGTGGCCCCGGTGGCGGCAATCCCGCGCCCATCGTGCTCGACGCCGACGCGATGGCCGATGCCGACATGCAGAAGATCGCCGCCGACTTCGGCCACGAAGCCGGTTTCGTCTTGAAGCCCACCGATCCCAAGAAAGCCGATCTCCGCTATCGCTTTTTCGTGCCGCGCGCAGAAATGGATATGTGCGGTCACGCGACGCTCGGCACGACGTGGCTGTTGGCGCAGAAAGGTGTCTTGAAAGCCGGCACCCATCGCGTCGAAACCAAGAGCGGCATTGTCCTTTGCCGTGTCGCCGACACCGGCGCTGTCGCCATCTCGCAACCCAAAGGTCGCGTCACCGCTGTCGCCCCTGCTCAGCGCGCCGCGATCCTCGCCGCACTCAACATCACAGAACGCGACATGCTCGACTTGCCGATCATCAACGCGGCAACCTCGCGTGTCAAAACCCTGATCCCGTTGTCAGGGCCAAACGCGGTGCAAGCACTCGCACCAGACTTCGACGCCGTCCAACGTGTCTGCAACGAAATCGGTTCGACCGGCCTCTATCCTTTCGCCTGCGATTGGGACGACGAGCGCACCTATCACGCGCGCCAATTTCCAAACGGCGCAGGCTTCGACGAAGATCCAGCAACAGGCGTCGCCGCCTCGGCATTACTCTTCGGACTTCAGCATTACGGCCTGATCGGCACGCGCAAAACCATTCGCGTCCGCCAAGGCGAAGCCATGGGCCGTCCGTCGCGCATCGCCGTCACCCTCGCTGACAAGGGTGAGGCCGGCGTCGGCTGCTGGATCTCCGGCGAAGTCCGCATGATGGACGCCTGACGGCGCGCCAAATACTGAAAACGAAAAAGCCCGGATACGCGCATCCGGGCTTTTTCTCGTTTTATCCGACGGATCGGAATGGGTCAGTCGCAGATCGCGGGCGCGATCACCACGCGCAATTGAGCGCGGCCAATTGTTCTTTCAATTTCGCAGCCGTGTCTTTGCACGTCGCATCGAGTTTCGCCTTGCCATCCGGCGTCTTGGCGACTTCGATGAAATTCTTCTTCAATGCATCATAGACCGCCGTCATCTGCGGACGCTGGGCTTCCGGAACTTTCGATCCGATGCATGAGCTGTAGGTCTTCAGAAAGCCGTCACAGCTTGCGACGCCGACATCTTGGGCGGCAGCAGGTGTTACAGCAGCGAGCACCGCCAAAGCGGCGCCAAAAGCGTAAGTGCGCATGGAAGTCTCCGGCCATGATGAAAGCTGAGCCCTGTCCGGCAACGCACACCAACGCTTCGCAGGTCTTATCGGCCTTATAGATGATTCTGCGGGTACAAGAGGCGCGGCGAAGCCACACAGCAATCGCTTCTTGGGCCGGTCACTTCCGGCAGAACGTCGCCGTCACGAGGCACTTGTATTCCTGGCCACCAACAGGCAGCCACAAATAATCCTCACACGATGCGGTCTCTGCCGAGCGCGTATAGCCGTTCTTCCAGCCCTTATCCTTGGCGACTTTCTTCGCATAGTCCTCAAGTTTGTCGCGCGCCACCTTGATCGTGTACTCCCGGCCAAATTGGATGTCGGACAGCGGTAGACGCGTGCATTCGCGTGCGATCGGACGCTTCGCAGGCGCAACCGTCGTCATGCCCGGAGACGCCGTTGCTGCCGGCGCACTAGGCGCAGGCGCGGCCTTGGCTTTGACCGCAACCGGCTTTCCAGCCGGCGCACTCGTCACTTGCGCCAGCGCCGCTCCGTTCAACAGAACACACACACCAAGAGTTGCAGCAGCCGCCGATCGCATATCTCACCCTCACAAAAAACGTGACCTGTTCTGCCGCAATCCCGCGCGCATCACAAGCACTGAGACACACGGCTCGCTCGGAGGTTCGCCGTCAGAGCGGATCAGATGATTGCTGCAAAAGCGTGACGAACGACATCAGGTCGAGAGCGGCGAGATACTCGTCAATTTGCGTGATGGCACCATCGCGCACCACCCAATAATGTCGCAGCGTGCCAGTAAAGCATCGCCCGGTGGCTTGGTGCTGGATTTCAAACCCGCAGTGCGTCCGCACGCTGTCATCTAAGATGTGCTGGTGAGTCACAGTCGCCGACAAAAATTGCCAATCTTTGAAAATCTGCCGCAATCGCTTCTCGAAACCGGCGATGCCAATACTGGTGCCAGTAAACGGCAACGCGGGATCGTCGAAATGCTGGGTGAACCGAACCACGGGGCTCAAAACGGCAAGCACACCCGCAACGTCGCGCAGTTTCCACGCTGCGTAGAACTCATCCACCACGGTAATTGCAGCAACCGGCACACCTGCTCTCCAATATGGCCCAAAAAAATTGCATTATCCGTCCGAAACGGATGGTTTCCTCTATCAGAAAACAGACTTTCCAGGCAATCTTCAGAGGTCCGCTGATCTAATATTTACGCCGCGTGCCCGCTCCGCAACACTTTGAAACTGCAAACAACTTTTGCGATCAACCGCAGCCCGCCGAACAAATTCGGCACCCAGGTAGTCAGTGGGCGCCAACCCGGAACAAGCGTAAAAATGATCTGAGCAATGCAACGTCGATAAAGGCCTCGAACGTCGAGATACGGCCGTCCCGAAGACTGAAAATATGCCGCAAAGTGCCTTCGAGCACCGCTCCGGTCCGAACGTGGCGGATCACGAACGGACAACTGCAGCGCACCAAGTCTGGCTCGACATGATTGTAGCGTTGCCGCAATTCGACGAAATCCCAGCCATCACCCGATTGACCGAGCTTTTCGCGGGCCGCCCCCTTGCCGCGGCTTTCGCCGCTGAACAGAACCGAGTTGCCGAAGTGAAAGATGATGTGGATGTCGTCGGTAAAATAAGCCAACGAGGCTTCGATATCGCGCGCGCGCCAAGCCTCATAGAAGGCGTCGATGAGTGCTTCTGCGTCGGATTTCATACGCCCGACTCTGCGCAGCCGAGGTGACGCTCAAAGCGCACCATCAGCACGGCGGCGCAACGCATGGACATCTCACTCCCCCGGCCGCCCGGTCTTCTTTGCACGCCCCCGGCGGCGGTTCTTCTCTTCGCCCGTCTCCACATCGATGGTCTTGACCGGCATTCGCGGCGCGAGCGGATCCGGCTTGGCTTTCGGCAGCGGTTTACCGAGCGGCACTTCCGTGCGCCCCACCGTCATCTCGTCCAACGTCGGCTTGCGTACCCGCGACCCGCCGTCACCGCGCGTGACCGGCGGCTCGTTGCCAGCCGCGCCATATTTCTTGTCGCCGCGATAGCCACCCGTCCTGTCCTCGACGGCAGATTGCCGTGCCAAGGGATCGTCGGCAATCGCAAGCTCCGTCTCACGCAAGCGCTTGACCTCGTCGCGCAACCGCGCCGCCGTCTCGAACTCGAGATCCGCCGCCGCATCTTTCATGCGCTTTTCCATGTCCGCGATCACGGCCGCCAAATTATGCCCGACCGCGCCGCCCTTGCCGTCGCCGATCAGCCCGGTGTCGACCGTGACATGATCCTGCTCGTAGACACTCTGCAGCACGTCCGAGATCGACTTCTTCACACTCGCAGGTGTGATGCCGTTGGCGGTATTCCAGGCCATCTGTTTCTCGCGGCGGCGGTTGGTTTCAGCGAGCGCCCGCTCCATCGAGCCGGTCATCTTGTCGGCGTAGAGGATCACCCGGCCATCGACGTTACGCGCCGCGCGCCCGATGGTCTGAATGAGCGAGGTCTCTGACCTCAGAAATCCCTCTTTGTCCGCATCCAAAATCGCCACCAGGGCGCACTCCGGAATATCGAGCCCCTCGCGCAACAGATTGATTCCGATCAGCACATCGAACGCGCCGAGCCGCAAATCACGCAGAATTTCGATACGCTCCAACGTCTCCACGTCCGAGTGCATGTACCGGACCCGGATGCCGCTCTCATGCAGATACTCCGTCAAATCTTCGGCCATGCGCTTGGTCAGCACCGTCACCAGCGTGCGATAGCCTTGCGCGTTGACCTTACGGATCTCGTCGAGCAGATCGTCCACCTGCGATTTTGCCGACCGGATCTCGCACGGCGGATCGATCAGCCCCGTCGGCCGGATCACCTGCTCCGCAAACGTGCCGCCCGATTGTTCGAGTTCCCATGGGCCCGGCGTGGCCGACACAAACAACGTCTGCGGCCGCATCGCATCCCATTCTTCAAACCGCATCGGACGATTGTCCATGCAGGACGGCAACCGGAATCCGTACTCCGCCAGCGTCGCCTTGCGCCGGTAGTCGCCGCGGAACATGCCGCCGATCTGTGGCACCGTCACATGGCTCTCATCGGCAAACACCAGCGCGTTGTCCGGCAGATACTCAAACAGCGTCGGCGGCGGATCGCCGGGCCTGCGCCCCGTCAGATAGCGCGAGTAATTCTCAATGCCCGCGCACGATCCCGTCGCTTCCATCATCTCCATGTCGAACAGTGTGCGCTGTTCGAGCCGCTGCGCCTCAAGCAATTTGCCCGCCGCATTGAGTTCGTCGAGCCGCTGCTTCAACTCGCCCTTGATCGCCTTGATCGCCTGCTGCAGCGTCGGCTTCGGCGTCACATAATGCGAATTGGCGTAGACTTTGACGAGTTGCAGCTCGTCCGTCTTCTGCCCCGTCAAGGGGTCGAATTCGATGATCGCCTCGATCTCGTCGCCGAACATCGAGAACCGCCACGCCCGATCCTCCAAATGCGCCGGAAACAATTCGATCGTGTCCCCGCGCACGCGAAATGTGCCGCGATGAAAATTCCCATCATTGCGGCGATAGTGCAGCGCGACCAAATCTGCGAGCAGTTGCTTGTGTGAAATGCGGTCACCCGCCTTCACCTGAAACGTCATCGCCGTATAAGTCTCGACCGACCCGATACCGTAGATGCAGGACACCGAGGCCACGATGATAACGTCGTCGCGCTCAAGCAGTGCGCGCGTCGCAGAGTGCCGCATCCGGTCAATCTGCTCGTTGATCGTCGCTTCTTTCTCGATGTAGGTATCGGTACGCGGCACATACGCTTCGGGTTGGTAATAGTCGTAATACGAAACGAAATACTCGACCGCGTTGTCCGGAAAGAAGTGCTTGAACTCGCTGTAGAGTTGCGCCGCCAGCGTCTTGTTGTGCGCCAGAATGAGCGCCGGCCGCTGCGTCGCCTGGATCACGTGCGCCATCGTGAAGGTCTTGCCCGAGCCCGTGACCCCGAGCAGCACCTGGTTCTGATCGCGATGCTGAACACCCGCGACCAGTTCCTGAATGGCCTGCGGCTGATCGCCCTTCGGCTCGTACTCAGACACCAATCTGAAAGCGATGCCGCCTTCGCTCTTTTCCGGCCGTTCCGGACGATGCGGCACGAAATCCGGCAGCGTTCCCGCCACGAGAGGATGCGTCGCCAACATCGGTTGCCGCGCCAGGGCCTCGCGCGCCGACGCGCTGCGCTCTTCCGGCCGCGCCAGCATCGCGTCGAGCGTCGCGGTCAGGCTCGCGCCACCAAAACCGGGCACCGGCGCACCGACCCCGCGCAAGGCAGGCAGCAGTTTTTCCGACAGCTTCGGCCCATCGAACAGCGGCCCCGACGCCGTGAATGAAGATTGCGGCGCCTCGCCAAAGCCGGGCGTCCCCGCAGCGGTCTCAACCGGCGGCGCCTGCGGCTTCCCCGCCTTGCCCCGCGAAGGTCGCGGCGCCGAACCAGATTTCGTCATCTTTGCCATCAGGGGAATATGGATCAGCCGTGTGCGAGTTTCAATTATTTTTGTTCCATTTTCGTTCTTCTTTGGATAAAGTGACTTCAAAGTTTGCTGCACCCCCGAATCGGGAAACACAAGCGCATGGCTGGGTACTCACTCGAACTTTGCGCAGGCGCAGGCGGTCAAGCTCTCGGGCTTGAGCGTGCAGGCTTTGAACATGCAGGTGTCGTCGAGATCGACGCCAATGCATGCAATACCCTTCGCCTCAATCGGCCACAGTGGGCCGTACATGAAGAAGACCTGAACCTATTTGATGCCCGCTGCTACAAGGGTGTCGATCTGGTTGCAGGCGGTTTTCCGTGCCCGCCATTTTCAATTGCAGGCAAACAGCTCGGCAAAGACGATGAGCGTGACCTTTTCCCTGCTGGACTTCGCATCATCGAACAGTTCGTCCCAAAGCGGTGATGATCGAGAATGTTCGGGGAATTCTCGCGCCAGCATTTGCCGACTATCGCGAACATATCGATGAACGCTTGAAAAAGCTCGGCTATCACACGCAGTGGAAGCTATTTAACGCAGCAGATTTTGGTGTGCCGCAACTTCGGCCGCGCGTTGTCATTGTCGCACTGAAGAAAGAATTCGCATCAGAGTTCATTTGGCCAGAAGGTAAGAAAAAGCCTCAAACAGTGGGCCGGACGCTGCATGATCTGATGGCGCAGCGCGGATGGCGGGGCGCAGCCGAATGGCGCAAGAAGGCAAACGCAATTGCGCCGACCATTGTAGGCGGTTCGAAAAAGCACGGTGGACCTGACCTTGGCCCGACGCGGGCACGAAAGGCATGGGCGGAACTTGGAGTCGATCGAACTCGGCATCGCCAACGATGCACCAGATCGCGATTTCACCGGCATGCCGCGGTTAACGACGCGCATGGTCGCCCGTATCCAAGGCTTCCCGGACGATTGGGGTTTTTGGGGCAAAAAGACAGCAGCTTACCGGCAGGTTGGAAACGCTTTTCCGCCACCCGTTGCGCATGCCGTAGCCGCGCAAATCGCGCTAGCCATCGCCGCAAAACAACGTATCCGCCGCAAGGTCCGCGAAGCTGCATGGCAGGCTGAATTATTATAATTGATCGGCAGATTCAGAATAATGACACGTCGCTTTCCATCATCAATTACAGCCAACCATCCAGACTACCCAATATTGTCAAGAATTCGCGATGGCATTTGGAAAAACTCGGGCGGCAAGGATGCACTTGAAGCCCAGCTTCCGCATCTGATGCAAGATGCGGTGGATTTTGTGCTCGACCCAGTGCGAACCGCCCGGACAACCCTCGCTGAACTAGACAAAGTCGAAAAGACCTTCATTGGCTTAAAGATTGAGCACTACTTACGAGATTGGCTCGGCGTTCCCAAAGGTCTGAAGCGTGACCTGCAAATTGATGGGCTAGAACTTGACATAAAAAATACGATTGGTTCTACGTGGATGATCCCGCCCGAGACCTATACGAACGTTGAACCATGTCTATTGATTGCATCAGCAAAGTTTGATGGAAGATGTTGGCTTGGGATCGTTATTGCTCGCGATGCGTATTTGACCAGCGAAGCAGGAAATCGTGATAGCAAAAGGCAGCTAAGCACCGAAGGAAAAAAACATATCCTTTGGCTCGTTGAGAACGCCGAGTACCCACCCAGTTCATGGGCAGGACTTGACATGAGCCGGTTTCGCCAACTGCGTGAGATCAAAGGTGGAAAGAAACGCGCTGCACAGTTCTTTCGCGAAAATATAGGTAAAAAGGTAAATCGCAAAGTTTTGCAGAGCCTGCTCCATGACCAAAAAGACTACATGAAGCGCATCAGAGGAAACGGGGGCGCTCGAGACGAATTGCGCAAGGAGAGAATTGAGATACTTACCGGTGTGTATGATAGTAAGAAGGCAATGCGTCGGGGCATCACGTTAGAAGCCGACGAAGTCATTTCATTAGAAATTATGAGCAAATAGCAGTTTCGTGTGACCGACAAACTCACACACACGCCGATCTCGAAACATGGCGGCGATCCAATCGAAAGACATGAAGCCGGAAATGGTTGTGCGCCAATTAGTTTTCGCACTTGGCTATCGCTATCGCCTCCACGCAAAAGACCTGCCCGGCAAACCCGATCTCGTATTCCGCCCAAAGAGAAAAGTCATTTTGTGCACGGATGCTTCTGGCCCATGCACACCAAATCCGGATGCGCAGACGCGCGCTTTCCAAAGTCCAATCAGTCCTATTGGTCACCTAAACTAATTGCGAATACCGAGCGCGACAAACGCCATTTGCAAAACTTAAAAGTGTTAGGATGGCGCACACTCGTTATCTGGGAGTGCGAAATCAAACAGCTCGATCTACTGCGGCGGCGGATCGTTAAGTTCCTCGGGGAATAACGCACCCTCACCGCCGCATCCAGAACGACCACCAGCGCGACCACATCCGCCACCATAGCGTCAGCGGCCACAGCATGCTGGCGCTCTGCGCCTGAGCATCGCCCGCGGTATCGACCGGCGCACCAACCCGGCGCACCAGCATCCAGCCCGCAACAAATCCGCCGATGTGCGCCCACCACGCGATGCCAGCGCCTGACGACGGACCGATCAGCGACAGCGTCCCGGCCAGAACCTGCGTCAAGAACCACAGGCCCGCAAACACGATGGCAGGCAGCGAGAAGAACACCGGAATGATGATGATCGGCTGCAGCACATTCACCCAGGCATAGGGAAACCGCCGCGCATAGGCCGCCACGATGCCAGCAATCGCGCCGGAGGCCCCGAGCGCAGGGATCGTCGACGACAGATTGAACACAACATGCAGGGCACCCGCCGCGAGCCCGGCCAGCGCGTAAAGCAGAAGAAACCGCCCGCGCCCCAAACGCTCTTCGAGCGCAGGTCCAAACACCCACAGCGTCCACATGTTGCTGAGAAGGTGCAGCACCCCGCCGTGCAAGAACATGTTGCTCACAAACGGCGTCACGTCCCAGGCGCTCAAACCCTGCGCCGTCGCCCACGACGGCCGGAAATAGCGCGCGGGCACCAGTGCGTGGTCGAGAAAGAACCGTTCGATCGACGCCGCCGGCAGAAAAACTTGATAGGCAAACACCGCGAAGCACGCCGCGATGAGGCTCAACGTCACCACCGGACGCTGGGAATAAGGAACGGTATTGCCGGTCGGGATCATCAGAGCCTCGCGCAGATCTTGGTCATCTGCGGCGTGCCGCGCCGGAATACAAGGCCGCAGCCCGGCGTCACCGGCAAAAAACATGAAAAGCCGGGCACAGGGCCCGGCTTTCCTCGTGTCGTCGTCGATGACGTGGAACTTACTTCATCGGCATGGCGTTGCAGCAATCCGAACCACCGCCGAGGTGATACCGCAGGCCGATTTTGATCTCATGGTTGCGCATGTGATCGATCGTCGCCGAGGGGTTCACGAAGCCGAGGTTGTCGATACGGCCGGTCTGCGCTTTGCCGAGATCCGTGAAGCGGTAACCGACGTCGAGCACGGCGCGCTCTGAGATCTGCACGCCGACGCCAGCGCCGAGCGACCAAGCGAGCGACAGACGCGACGCGCCTTCGATCTTGTTCACAAGCGAAGGATTGTCGGTGAAGTAGGTTTCGCCCGTCTGATTGTAAGCGACGCCGACACCAGCGCCGACATACGGCGTCACGCGGCCAAACTTACCGAGATCGTAGTAGCCGTTGAACATCAACGTCGTCGACTTGACGCGCGTATGCATCGGATCTTCAACCGGCGGCGGGGTGGGATCACCCTGCACGACAACGTAGTTCGAGTAGGGCAGCGGCTCGCCGCGGAAATTGCGCCAGCCGTACTGGTTCAGCATGACTTCGCCGCGGATGCCGCGCGAACCCGAACCGCAACCCAGACCAACGCCGCCAAAAGCAGCATTCGTCAGGCTCGCGCCTGTCACCGCATCGCCGATATAGGTTGAGTCGGTGCTGATCACAGCGCCCGTGCCGTCGACGACCGTCACGTCATTGGTCACTGGGAATGTTGCATGCGGGTCTTTCGCCCACGAATAGCCGACGTCGGCGCGGACGTAGCAAGGGCCAGCCGACCCACGCGAAACTTCCTGCATTGGGACGTAAGTGTCTTTGATCGAACCGCCACGAGGACCGCCCAAATCGGCAGCAGCAACCGGCGACACAGAGCTCATGGCCGCAACGAGCGCGGCGCTCGCGAGCCCCACCAGAGTGATCGTTTTCATAGAAGCAATACCTTTACTTTTTGACAGGCACTCAGGGTTGGCCTGCTGACCTCAGTTTGCAAAATTGACTTTGGGCAAAAGGCGTTAAACCTCGGTAAATGACCGGAAGATTTTGGCACGGTGCCCGTTTTGCAGGCGCCACGCTGCCCGCACCGGCTGCGGCCGCCTTGCCGGGCGGCGCCGTTCTGGTACCAATTGCATCACAATCGTGAGGTAACCCTCGCGGCCATTCAGCGGGAGGAGGCATCTTTATGCCACGTGCCAATATTATAGTTCGCCTGGCTTCGGCCGTCGCAATCGCAGCAACCCTGCAACTCAACCCCGCCGCCGCCCAAGCGCCGGTCAAGGTCGGTGAGCTCAACTCCTACAACCGCTTCGCCGCCTTCGCCGTCCCCTACCGCAATGGCCTTCAGCTGGCGGAAAGCGAAATCAACGCCAAAGGCGGCGTCCTCGGTGGCCGCAAGCTCGAACTCGTCATCCGCGACGATGGCGCCACACCGGGCGACGCCGTGCGTGTCGCTGAAGAACTGATTTCGCGCGAAGGCGCTTCGTTCCTCGTCGGCACCTTCCTCTCGAACATCGGCCTCGCCGTCGCCGACTTCGCCAATCAGAAGAAGACGCTGTTCCTCGCCTCGGAGCCGCTCTCCGACGCCATCACCATGGGCGCAGGCAACCCCTACACCTTCCGCGTCCGCCCCAGCACCTACATGCAAACCAAAATGCTGGTCGACGCCGTCAAAGCCAAAGGCGTGAAAAAATGGGCCATCGTCGCGCCCAACTATGAGTATGGCCAGTCCGCCGCCGCCAGCTTCAAACGCTTGATCAAGGAAGCGACGCCCGGCGCCGAGATCGTCGTCGAACAGTATCCGGCCCTCGGCAAGATCGACGCCGGCGCAACGGTTGCAGCCCTCGCTGCCGCAAATCCCGATGGCGTCTTCAACGTGCTCTTCGGTGCCGACCTGCTGCCCTTCGTCCGCGAAGGCAACACGCGCGGCCTCTTCAAAGGCAAAACCGTCGTCAGCTTGCTCTCGGGCGAACCGGAATACATGCTGCCGCTGAAAGACGAAACGCCGGAAGGCTGGATCGTCACCGGCTATCCCTGGGATCAAATCACGGACCCCGCCCACAAAGCGTTCGTCGATGCCTATCGCGCCAAGTTCAACGACACCCCGCGCTTGGGTTCGCTGCTGGGTTACGTCGTCGCCTACATGGTCCGCGACACCATCAACAAGGCGGGCTCCACCGAGACCGACAAACTCATTGCGGCGCTTGCCGACATGAAGTTCGAAACCATCTCTGGCCCCGTCACCATGCGCGGCCTCGATCGTCAGTCGACGCTCGGCGCTTGGGTCGGCGAAACCGCCGTCGCCAACGGTCAAGGCGTCATGAAGAACTGGAAATACATCGACGGCGCATCCGTGATGTTCTCCGAAGCCGAAGTGAAAGCCGCGCAGAAGAAGTAAGCGCAGCTCTCCTCGCACGAACCGAAGGCCCGGCCGCAACGCCGGGCCTTTTGCCGTCAGCACCGCCCAAAATCGGAGCTAACACCGCCCGGCGTGCGTGCGCTTTTTGAATGCCTGCTCCGCGTCCGCCATCGCGGAATGCCCTCGCAATCGCCGTGCGCACCAGATGTAATCGCCCGCAATCGGCAAGCGCACTTTCAAGCGCGCCACAACCGTCTGGGAGGACACCATGACAAAGCGTTTCGGAATGGTCGGCATCGGTGCCATGGGCGCACTCATGATCGAGCGGGCGCGCAAAGCTGGCGTCGATGTTTGTGTCTACGACGTCAACCCACAAGCCGTCGCCGACGCCGTGGCACTCGGTGCGACGTCAGCCCCGAGCCTGATCGCCCTTGCCGACGACTGCGAAGTTATTTTCGCGAGCCTTCCGTTGCCGTCAGTGTCGGAAGAAATCGCACTTGGCACCGGCGGGCTGATCCACGGCAAAGCCATCAAGCATTACATCGATTTGTCCACCACCGGCACCGTGATGGCCAAACGCATCGGCGATGCGCTCACCGCCAAAGGCATTGCGTGTCTCGATGCGCCCGTCAGCGGCGGCCCGGTCGGCGTCGCCGCCGGTACTCTCGCCGTCATGACCTCTGGCTCCGGCCAAACGCTCTCAGCCGCACGGCCATTCCTCGAAACATTCGCCCGCAAAATCACGTTCATCGGCCCCGACGTCGGCCAGGCTCAAGTCGTCAAACTCGCCAACAATCTGCTCGCCGCCACCAACGCCGTCGTCGTCGGCGAAGTCTCCGCCATGGCCGCCAAAGCCGGTATCGACATCAACGTGCTGCTGGATGTCGTCAACGCCTCCTCCGGCCGCTCGTGGGTTTCCGAAGTCGCCTACCCGAAACACGTCGCCACACGCACATGGGATCAGGGCTTCCGCGTCGAACTGATGCACAAGGACGTTAGCCTCTGCCTGCAACAGGCCGACGCCAGCGGCACGCCGATGTGGGTCGGCTCGTCCGTCCGCCAGTTCTGGCAATTCATGATGACCCAAGGCATGGGCAAAGAAGACATGTCGCGCGTGGCACACATGATCGGTGGCTGGTCCGGCGTCGATATGGACCGCAAGCCAAAAACCTGACGCCGGCCCTTTGCAATCCGCTTGAAATCTGAGCACCTGCGGAGACCTCCGCAGGTAAACAGCCTTTTCAAGCGCCTGCGAGGCTGTCATCCTGCCCGGCAAATCATGGACGGCACAGATATGGCGCCGCCGAAGCATCAACGCGGGTAACGCTCATCGCATGTCGCTGTCGTTCATTCTGATCCAGATCCTCAACGGGCTCGCGAGCGCTGCATCGCTCTTCATCATCGCATCGGGACTGACAATCGTTTTCGGTGTCACGCGCATCGTCAATTTTGCCCACGGTTCGCTGTACATGCTGGGCGCGTACATCGCCGTTACACTGATGCCGGTTCTGCTCGATGTCTCACGCTCGTTTCCGATGTTTATCATCGGGTTGCTGCTGGCCGCTCTTTTGACGGGGCTTATCGGCGTGGCAATGGAAGTCCTGCTCTTGCGCCGCATCTATCACGCGCCCGAGTTGCTGCAATTGCTCGCCACCTTCGGCGTCGTTCTCATCGTCCAAGACCTTGTCGTGCGTGTCTGGGGACCGCTTGAAATTCTCGGCCCCCGCGCTCCGGGACTGCGCGGCGCCATCGACATCGCTGGCGCGCAGTTCCCCGCCTACGAATTGTTCCTTATCGTCATGGGACCGCTCGTGTTCGGCGCCGTATGGCTCGTGTTGAACAAGACCCGCTTCGGCATCCTGGTCCGCGCCGCCACCCAAGATCGCGAAATGGTCGCGGCCCTCGGCGTCAATCAATCGCTGCTGTTCACCGGTGCGCTGTTCCTCGGCGCGTGTCTCGCAGGGCTTGGGGGCGCGTTGCAGACGCCAAAGTCGGCAGCCGGCTCGCAAATGGATATCGCAATCCTCACCGAGGCCTTTGTCGTCACCGTCATCGGCGGCATGGGATCGGTCCCCGGCGCCGCAGTCGCCGCACTGCTGATCGGCCAGATCAATTCGTTCGGCATCGTCGCTCTACCCAAGAGCACGTTGGTCCTGGTGTTCCTCTTGATGGCAGCGGTCTTGATCGTGCGCCCGCAGGGCTTATTCGGCAAACCGGAAGCACTCGCAAGCCGCGTCACGTTGCCGGAAGGCTTTCTCGATCTCTCCCCGCCCACTCTTGTCCATCTCAAGATGGCCGCCGCCCTGCTTGCCGCTCTGGTCGCGCTACCGCTCGTCGCGGACGCCTACCTGCTCAAAGTCATGATCGAAATCTTGATCTTCGCCATCGCCGCCTGTGCATTGGCGTTCTTGATCTCGAACAGCGGCCTCGTCAGTTTTGGACATGCGGCCTACTTCGGCCTAGGTGCCTACGGGTCCGGTCTCGCCGTCAAAAAACTCGGGCTTTCAATGGAACCCGCCTTGCTGCTCGCACCGATCGTTGCCGGCCTCGGAGCGGCGCTTTTCGGCCTCTTCATCGTGCGCCTGCGCGGCATCTACCTTGCGATGCTGACGCTCGCCGTCGCACAAATCGTCTACGCTATCGCCTTCCAATGGGTGGACTTGACCGGCGGCGACAACGGCATTGTCGGTGTTTGGCCTTCAAAGTGGGCGGCGGGCCGCATCACCTACTACTACGTCACACTCATCATCGCGGCCGCCTCCATCGCGGCGCTCGCCGTCACGCTTCACGCGCCATTCGGTTACGCGCTGCGTGGCAGCCGCGATAGCGTCACGCGCGCCGAAGCCATCGGCCTCGACGTCACGCGCCTGCAATGGCTCGGCTTTACCTTGGCGGGCGCCATGACAGGACTGGCGGGCGGGCTCTATGCCTTTTCCAAAGGATCCATCGACCCGACGCTGATGGCCATCCCGCAGTCGGTGGATTTCTTGGCCATGCTCTTACTCGGCGGCGTGCAAGCGGTCGCGGGCGCACTGGCCGGCGCAGCGGCGCTGCATATGTTGAAAGACATCGTGATGCCGCTCACAGATATGTGGCGGCTGCTGCTCGGCGTGCTCATCATTGCCATTGTTCTGCTCTTCCCAAAAGGCCTCGCCGGGAGTTTGGGCGCCATCTTCAAACGGACACCTAAGCCTACGGTTGAGGAGGTGCGCCCATGAGTGCCACCACCGCACCCTCCACCGCCAAAGCCGCGTTGCTCGTCGTCGACACCCTCGATAAAGCCTTCGGCGGCGTCGTCGCCGCTCGCAACGTCACGTTCACCGTCGACCGCGGCGAAATGGTCGCCCTCATTGGCCCCAATGGCGCCGGCAAATCCACAACCTTCAACATGGTCGGCGGACAATTAAAGCCGGATCGTGGCCGCGTCACGCTCGACGGACACGATGCCACCGGCTTGACCGCACGGCAGATTTGGCGGCTCGGCGTCGGCCGCACCTTCCAAATCGCCCAGACGTTCGTCTCCATGACCGTTGCCGAAAATGTGGGCGTCGCGCTGCAGAGCATGCATGGAGAGGCCACACGCCTCTACGGCCTTGCCCGCGAGCGCCATCGCACGGAAGCCATTCAACTCCTCGACCAAGTCGGCATGGCCGAACACGCCGACCGCCCGATCCGCATGCTTGCCTATGGCGACATCAAACGCGTCGAGCTGGCCATCGCACTCGCCGGGGCACCGAAACTTCTCTTGATGGATGAACCAACGGCCGGCATGGCGCCGAACGAACGCCGCGCGCTCATGGCGCTGACGCAAAAACTCGCGCGCGACCGTGGCCTCGGCGTCCTCTTCACCGAACACGACATGGACGCTGTCTTCGGCTTTGCCGATCGCATTCTCGTTCTGGTGCGCGGGGAAATTATCGCCGGTGGCGCCCCTGACGCCGTGCGCCGCAACGATCGCGTGCGGCAAGTCTATCTTGGCGAGATGGGTGCGGAAGCCGCCGCTGGCGCCGCCGCATCGCGCACGCCGGTAGCCGGGACGCAGCAACCATGACAACACCCGCCCCGCCGCGCATATGCCCCACAACAACCTGGTGACCGGCGGCACACCGCCGCTGCTCGATGTGCACGGCCTCAACGCCTACTACGGCCAAGCCCAAGTCCTGTTCGATGCCGGTTTCGTCTTACGGCGCGGCGAAGTCGCTGCATTGATCGGCCGCAACGGCGCTGGAAAAACCACGACACTGAAAGCGATCATGGGGCTCGTCGCGGCGCGCGCACAGCGCCTCACCTTTGCAGGCACAGACATCGGCCGCATGCCGACCCACACCATCGCACGTCTCGGCCTCGGCTACGTTCCCGAAGAGCGCCGCATCTTCACCGATCTCACTGTCGACGAAAATCTAGAAGTCGGTCGCCAGCCCGCCCGCAGTGGTCGCTCACCCTGGACGCCGGAGCGCCTGATCGCGATCTTCCCGAACCTCGGTGAAATGCGCGCCCGCATGGCCTCGCGCATGTCGGGCGGCGAACAGCAGATGCTGACCATCGCCCGCACCCTGATGGGCAACCCTGACGCCGTCCTGCTCGACGAACCTTCGGAAGGTTTGTCGCCCCTCATCGTCGAACAGATGGCCGCCGCCGTCCTCGCGATGAAACGCGAAGGTATCGCTGTTCTTCTCTCTGAACAAAATTTGCACTTCGCGTCGGCCGTCGCCGATCGGGCCATCGTCATGGAAACCGGCCATGTCCGCTACGACGGCCCCATGACCACTCTCACCGCCGACGCCAACCTGCGCGCCAAATATCTCGCCGTCTGAGCATCTAGCCGCGCCACATCCCAAACCAAAAAAGAGGGGGCTCGGAGGACCCGTCCCCCCGAACGGGCAGGGCCCATTGCCCGTCCGCAAAGCGCGTACACCGGCGCGCACTCAAAGGACGCGACAACTCATTCGCGTCCCCGGCGTAACGATCAACAGCAACCGGGCAAACCCACGATTACTTCCGGCCACGGCCCTTCTTCGGCTCGTCGACATCCGGCAACACACCATCGGCATCCGGCTCGAGATCGGCTTCCTTCGCTTCGTCACCTTCCGGCAACGCCGCGAGCTTATCGCCGATACCAGCTGCCGAGCGGATCTCCCGCTCGATGTCAGCGGCAATCTTCGGGTGCTCTTTCAAGTACTGCTTGACGTTCTCACGGCCCTGACCGATGCGATCGCCCTTGTACGAAAACCAAGCGCCCGACTTCTCGACCACATTGAACTTCGCACCGAGATCGACAAGCTCACCGGTCTTCGAGATGCCTTCGCCGTACATGATGTCGAACTCAACCTGACGGAAGGGCGGTGCCACCTTGTTCTTCACCACCTTGACGCGGGTCTGATTGCCGACAGCTTCTTCCTTGTCTTTGATCTGCCCGATACGGCGAATATCCAATCGCACCGAGGCGTAGAATTTGAGTGCGTTACCGCCGGTGGTCGTCTCAGGATTTCCGAACATGATGCCGATCTTCATGCGGATCTGATTGATGAAGATCACCATGCAGCCCGATTTCGAGATCGATCCGGTGAGCTTACGCAGCGCCTGGCTCATGAGCCGCGCCTGCAAGCCCGGCAGACTGTCACCCATCTCGCCTTCGAGTTCCGCCTTGGGCGTCAGCGCGGCCACGAAGTCGATCACCAAAACTTCGACCGCCCCTGACCGCACCAGGGTGTCGGCGATCTCAAGTGCTTGTTCACCGGTATCGGGCTGCGAAATCAGCAAATCGTCAACTTTGACCCCGAGCTTCCGGGCATACACCGGGTCCAACGCATGTTCCGCGTCGACAAACGCACACACCCCGCCTTTGCGCTGCGCTTCCGCAATACAATGCAGCGCCAACGTCGTTTTGCCCGAGCTTTCCGGACCGAAAATTTCGATGACGCGGCCTTTGGGCAGCCCGCCGATGCCAAGGGCGAGGTCAAGCCCCAGCGACCCCGTCGATACCGCCTCCACATCGATCGAATGATCGTTGGCACCGAGCTTCATAATCGAGCCCTTGCCGAACTGCTTCTCGATGTGCGCCAGTGCCGCTTCGAGCGCTTTGCTCTTGTCCATCCCACCCCCCTCGAGAACCCGGAGCGCCGGCGCCCCAGTTCTCTTTTGTTCCTGCGTCATCGTCATGTGAAGCCCCTTATTCCACGAGTTGCAAATTCAGGCAATGCAACAACCGTACTTATTTTGTTCTCATTTTTCAAGTTCAAATATCTCTCTAATTCAGCATTTGTTTTACGTCTTTGTTTTTGTTATGTTCTCCTGCGCGCTCAAGGCATGTCACGCCTGCAACCTCTGTGGATTACGGGCAAAGTCTGCCCCGATGAGGCCGCAAACCAACGGCTGCCGCACAGAATCACCTAGCGTTTTAACCAACCCGGCGACGCCGCATGGCCCGCTCAATGGACACTCAACACTGCGATGAAGTTTTCGCCCGCACTCCTCGACGACATTCGTGCCCGCCTGCCGGTTAGCTCGGTGGTCGGCCGCACGGTCGCGTTGAAGAAGTCCGGCCGCGAGTGGCGCGGCCTCTCCCCGTTCAAAACCGAGAAGTCCCCGTCGTTTTTCGTCAATGATCAGAAGGGCTTTTATCATTGCTTCGCGTCCGGCGAGCATGGCGACATCTTCACCTTCCTGATGAAGGTCGAGGGCCTGAGCTTCCCTGAAGCCGTCGAGCGTTGTGCCGAAGAAGCCGGCGTGCCGCTGCCGAAAGAGCCGCCGCGCACGCCCGAAGCTCAGCGTCAAATCGAAGAGCGCGAAGACGAACGCACACGCCTCTACGATTGCTCGCCGAGTCCCAATCGTTTTTTGAAGCACAACTGCAGGCCGCATCAGGCGCCGACGCGCGCCGCTATGTCATCATGAAGCGTGGCCTGCGGCCCGAGACGATCAAGCAGTTCCGCATCGGATACGCGCCCGGCGGCCGCACCCAACTCAAAGAGCATTTGGCCGCAAAGGGGTTCACCGTCCCCGACATGATCGCGTCTGGCATGTTGATCGGCGGCGACGACATCCCCGTCCCCTATGACCGATTCCGCAACCGCGTCATGTTCCCGATCACCGACCTCAAGGATCGCGTCATAGCCTTCGGCGGCCGCGCGCTCGACCCCGACGCACCCGCGAAGTACCTCAATTCGCCTGAAACACCGCTGTTTCATAAGGGCCACGTGCTTTTCAACGCCGCCCGTGCCCGCGCCACCGCCCACACCAAAGACCGCGTCATCGCGGTTGAAGGCTACATGGACGTCGTCGCGCTGAGCGAGGCAGGCTTCACCGAAAGCGTGGCGCCGCTCGGCACAGCCCTGACCGAAGATCAGGTCAAACTGCTGTGGCGCATGGCCGACGAACCGATCCTCTGTTTCGACGGCGATAGCGCCGGACAGAAGGCCGCGTTCCGTGCGGTTGACACGGTCCTTGCCGCACCTCAAGCCCGGCGCATCTGTCCGCTTCGCCTTCCTGCCCGACGGCCTCGACCCCGACGATCTCATTCGTCAATCCGGCGCCGACGCGATGGAGGAATGCCTCGGCAAAACCAAATCGCTCGTCGACATGCTGTGGGAGCGCGAGTGGTCTTCGGGTGATTGGTCGACGCCGGAACGCCGCGCCCAACTCGAAAAGCAACTGCGCGAACTCATCACCCGCATCGCCGACCCCAATGTGAAAAACCACTACGGTCAGGACATCCGCGATCGACTTTTTCACGCCTGGAGCCGCAACCGCGCCGCACAGCCACGCAACGCCGGTGCTAAGCCCCTCGGCGGCAGCTATTATGCGGCCGCCGGAGCATCAGGCGGCGGCCCGCAGCGGCGGCCCGCCCCCTTCGGTGGTCAACGCGGCGATGGCCGCCCGCAGAACCGCAATTATCAGGGCGGCCGGCCCGGCATGGGAGGTCAGCAGGGTTACGGCCAATTTCCGCCCATGCCGAGTGAAAGCCTGAAGAACAGCCGCCTCGTCACCGGCGATACAGCCGCACCGCCTGCGCGCGAGGCTCTCCTCGTCATCGCTCTCGTCAATCATCCCTGGCTTCTCGAAGATCAAAGCGAAGAGATTTCAACCCTGGATTTAACCCATAAAGGCCTCAGCGGCTTACGCGACGCGTTGCTCGGAATCTTGACGCAGGCAAATTCAGACGCCCCCCTCTTGACAGCGCCCAAATTCGCGCCCAATTGCACAATCTAGGGTACGACAAGATCCTGGCTCAAATCGAGCGCACGGTTACTCATCGCAGCGACAAGTTCGCAGCGCCGGATACGGAACGTGCGACAGTCGAAGCCGGTTGGCGTCATGCGAAATTGATGCATCAGCGGGATGTAGGGCTCAAACGCGCCCTCGACGCCGCGTTGGCGGTTTACGACGCCGACCAAACTGAGGCCAATTTTGCGCGGATTGCGGAACTCCAAGCCTTGATGACGAAACGCGTTGACTTGGAAGACGCCTGAGCGGCCGCAAGGCCTGTGAGGGTCGTCGAGGCCGGAAATGGATACGACGGCCCGTCAAAAGGCCGAAAATAGGGGGGTAAGTCATTTCACCTATATATAGGGGGGTGTAAATCCTCCAAAAACTGTTCGGACAGGTGGCAGATCGCCGAGAGCGGCGCCCCTGCGAGGCGTGACAAGGCAGAGCAAGACTAGTCAGTCCAAGGCTAGACAGAACAAGAGTTGTGTTTCAGTTCAATCGTGATCCGGCGACGCGCGCGGCCAGTCCCGCAGAAGCCCAGGATCGCAGAACCGGCAAGGCGGCATAGAATGGCGAAAACGGCGTCCAAGACTGCGCCCAAGGCGACTTCCAAGGCCAAAGCAAAAGAAGACGAAGTTGCCGGCAAAGAAGGCGAAGCCCCCGAAAAGGACAGTCCCCTTCTTGACCTCTCCGACGCCGCCGTCAAACGCCTGATCAAGAGCGCGAAAGCGCGCGGCTACGTCACCTATGACGAGTTGAACGCGTCTTGCCCTCCGAGCAGTTCTCCTCGGAACAAATCGAAGACGTCATGTCGATGCTCTCCGACATGGGCATCAATGTTGTCGAAGGCGATGAAGTCGAAGAGGGCGCCGCCGCCCCCGCCGTTGACGAAGCCGCCGACGACGAAGAACGCAGCGTCACCGCGCAATCCGCACTCCCGGTCAAAGCCGAAGCCCGCGAGGCCAGCGCCGACCGCACCGACGATCCCGTCCGCATGTATCTGCGCGACATGGGCTCGGTCGAACTGCTGTCGCGCGAAGGCGAAATCGCCATCGCCAAGCGCATCGAAGCCGGCCGCGAAGCGATGATCGCCGGCCTCTGCGAAAGCCCGCTGACGTTCCAGGCCATCATCATCTGGCGTGACGAACTCAACGAAGCCAAAATTCTGCTGCGCGACATCATCGACCTCGAGGCCACCTACGAAGGCCCCGAAGCCAAAGCCGCCGGCATCACCATCCACGGCGAAAACGGCGCCCCCCCCATCGGACCACCCGGAATGCACGTGCCGGGCGCGCCGCGTGCCAGGCATGTCGGCCGAACCGCAGCTTGACGCCGACGGCGCACCGATCCCTTCGGATGGCGACGACGAAGACGACTACGAAAACGCCATGTCGCTTGCCGCCATGGAAGCCGAACTGAAGCCGAAGGTGCTCGAAACCTTCGACCGCATCGCCGCGACCTACAAAAAGCTGCGCAAGCTGCAAGACAAGCGCGTCGAAATGCAGGTGGCCAGCGAAACCGTTTCGCGCCAGCAGCAGAAGGGTTACGAGAAGACCCGCGATGAAGTGATCGTCGACGTGAAGTCGCTGTCGCTCAACAACACGCGTATCGAAAGCCTCGTCGAGCAGCTCTACTCGATCAACAAGCGCCTGGTGTCCTTCGAAGGCCGCCTGATGCGCCTCGCCGACAGCTACGGTGTCACGCGCCCCGACTTCATGGACGAATACTTCGGCAACGAACTCGACCAGACCTGGGTTGAGCGCATGTCAAAATCGACGCGCAAGGGCTGGGCGACAGTTCGTCAAGCACGAGCGCTCCGAGATCGAACGCCTGCGCACCGAGATCCACACGCTTGCGACCGAAACCGGCCTCGAAATTCCTGAGTTCCGCCGCATCGTCAAAGCCGTGCAGAAGGGCGAACGCGAAGCCCGCCAAGCCAAGAAGGAAATGGTCGAAGCCAACCTGCGCCTCGTCATCTCCATCGCCAAAAAATACACCAACCGCGGCCTGCAATTCCTCGATCTCATCCAGGAAGGCAACATCGGCCTGATGAAGGCCGTCGATAAGTTCGAATACCGCCGCGGCTATAAATTCTCGACCTACGCCACATGGTGGATCCGGCAGGCCATCACCCGCTCGATCGCCGACCAAGCCCGCACCATCCGCATCCCCGTGCACATGATCGAGACGATCAACAAGATCGTGCGCACCAGCCGTCAGATGTTGCACGAAATCGGCCGCGAGCCGACGCCGGAAGAGCTGGCCGAAAAACTCGGCATGCAGCTTGAGAAGGTGCGCAAGGTCCTCAAGATTGCCAAGGAACCGATCTCGCTCGAAACACCGATCGGCGACGAAGAAGATTCGCACCTCGGCGACTTCATCGAAGACAAGAATGCGCTGCTGCCAATCGAAGCCGCCATCCAGGCCAACCTGCGCGAGACGACAACGCGCGTGTTGGCATCGCTCACGCCGCGTGAAGAGCGCGTGCTGCGCATGCGTTTCGGCATCGGCATGAACACCGACCACACGCTCGAAGAAGTCGGCCAGCAGTTCTCGGTCACCCGCGAACGCATCCGGCAGATCGAAGCCAAAGCGCTCCGCAAACTCAAGCACCCGAGCCGCTCACGCAAACTGCGCAGCTTCTTGGACAACTGATCCAACGAAAAAAGCCCGGAGCAATCCGGGCTTTTTGTTAATTGGAGGTTCAACGCCAGGAACACTATGACAGAAGAACCTCATCAAAGGGATATTTGCGGTGTCATCATGCCAATCTCAGCGTTGGATCGCTGCTCCGAAACTCACGGCCAGCAGTGGTGGATATTGTGACCGCGCAACCGGATCAGCTCGCAGGGCGCAACATAGTAAGCAATGCCGATGATGTTGGCGTAATTCACAAACGCATCATCCAAAATCTTTACGACAATTCTCTGATCGTCTGTGACGTTAGCGGCAAAAACCCATAATGTCATCTTTGAGCGTTGGGATGCGGTTAGCTTTCGACAGCCAGCAATCCTCGTGAGTCACAAGACCTCTGGTTCCTTCGCACCTCCGGATTGAACATCTTGAATATCCACGAGATCTTAGGTTTTCAAAAATCGTAGAATTTAAAGAACAGCCTTACCGCGAAAATCATCGCGACGCAGGAAGCGTAGGAACAACAGACCCTGCATACGGTACTTTCTTGAAACATTTTGGCGATTTGTCCAGAATTTCAAAGAAAGAAGTATCCTCTCAAGAGCTCATATTGGAAGAGGTGAAAACGCTGCGCGACCTCTTGCTCAGGTCGGAAACGAGGCATTCACTCGCGCGAACTTAGTCATGTCGGCGACCGACCACACTGCCGGTCATATTCACTAAGAGTGGGAGAAATTCAATGCCGCGTACTTCGCCCGACGTCACCGATTTACTGTTCGAGCGCTTTTGAGTGCGCTGGGGTACATAGCTTGAAGACAAGTAGAGGCCGGCTTAGCACTCGAATAAGAGCGCAAGCACAAACTTCCAGCGCATGACGACTCGCGCTCAAACAATTTCTCCTCAACGTATCACCAAGTGTCAGGTTTTCTTTCATACGAATGCCCCCACGACGCGCAGAGTGAGAGCGCTTCGATGCGCGACACATCGGGTCAAAGTCGATCGCGAAAACCTCGATCACAACGCGGTGAACCGTATGTCCCCCGTTCAGTTGTTCGGGTTGCATGAACGCGGGCAAACCGCGAAAATACGCTGTCAAACGACAAGAACACGACAGGAGTGATCCATGCAGCGTTCCATGAAATTCGCAGGCCTCGCGCTCGCCGCAGCCGTCGCAATCTCCACCGCAGCCGTTGCCTCCGGTGCAACATCGGTCACGACGGACGGCAAGACCGTCGTCACCGCACCGACGACCAAGGTTGAAACTTCGGCCGAAGGCACCAAGGTCAAAGTCAACGCCCCCCACACCGCCGTGCGCGTCGACACCGAAGCACGCGTCGTCAAGATCCGCGTGCCTGGCTACAACGGCGACATCCGCTGGTAAGCCAATCCACATCTCGAACGGCAAAAAGGGTCGCGCAAGCGGCCCTTTTTTACATCAATCAAAAAACTGAGGGTTCGGGAGCTGCGCTCCCGAGCGGGTCTTAGGGCGGCAGCCCTATGCGCGCAGCGACCGCGCCCTTCACACGAATTCACGCCCCACCGTTTCCCTGCCATGATCGCTGACCGCTCTTTGGGGGAACGCCGCATGACATCACACTCCGAACCTCGCACCATCCATCCCAAGCTGCACGACCGACGGCTCCCACAACAGGTCAGCATTCTGCCGAATGTGCTGACAGCCGCAGCACTCGCCCTCGTGTCGCTGCTCGCCGGCATGGCGGGCTACGCCTATTTCGAAGGTCTGCAACCCGTCGATGCGTTTCTCAATGCCGCGATGATCCTAGGCGGCATGGGACCGGTCGCATCCGTCACCTCCACAGGCGGCAAAATCTTTGCCGGGCTCTACGCGCTTTACGCCGGCCTCTTCGTCTTGATCAGCGCCGCACTCGTCCTTGCCCCAGTCTTCCACAACGTCATGCATCGCTTCCATTTGGGCGACGAGGCGTGACGGCACCGTCGCCACGCCGTATCATGACGCCGACACACGGGAGATCGACATGTCGTTTCTGAAAAAACTATTTGGCGGTGGCGGCAATGCAGCCAACGCTCAAGCCCAAGACCACCGCCGAAGCTGAACACAAAGGCTTCAAAATCGAAGCGCAACCCTTCGCCGACGGCGGCCAGTATCAGGTCGCCGGCATCGTCTCCAAAACCATCGGCGGCGAACTGAAAACACATCGTTTCGTCCGCGCCGACCGTTGCGCCAGCGTCGAGGACGCAACCCAGATCGCACTGTCAAAGGGCAAGCAGATCGTCGATCAAAACGGCGACCGGATTTTCGATTGATGCTCGATCAGGATACAGCATCCGGCCGGCTGCGCGGTCACGACGTGATCGTTTTCGACGGCGTCTGCGTGTTGTGCTCCGCCTTCATGCGCTTTGTACTGAAACACGACACCGCCAGACGCTACCGGTTCGTCATTGCCCAATCAGATCTCGGCGAAGCGCTCTATGCCAAGACGGGCCTGAAATCGGCCGACTACGACACCAACCTCGTCGTTCGCAACGGGCAGCTTTATCAGAAGCTCGATGCCTTCATTGTCGTCATGCGCGATCTCGGCTGGCCCTGGCGCGCGCTCGCAATCTTTCGCCCGCTCCCGCTGCCGGTCAAGAATTGGCTCTACGACCGCATCGCGCGCAACCGCTATCGGATCTTCGGCCGCACACGATGCCTGCCTGGTCCCGGACGCCCGTGTGAAAGATCGCTTTCTTGAGTAAAACCATCATCATCCTCGGCGCGACCGGCTTATTCGGCGGACATCTCGCCCGGCAACTCCTCGCACGCGGTGATTTTGACGTTGTTGCCGTGGGCCGCAGCGCCGCCAAGCTCGAAGCATTGCGCACGCGTCACGGCGGCCGCATGGCAGTCCTCGACCGCGCCGATCTGAGCGCCGTCACAAAATTTCTCGATCTCGAAAAGCCTTTTGCCGTCATCGACGCCGCCGGCCCATTTCAGAGTTATGGCGAAGAGCCCTATGCCTTCGCCAAAGCCGTGATCAGCGCGGGCGCCCACTACATCGACATCGCCGATGGTCGCGATTTTGTCGCGGGTTTCACAACGCTCGACGCGTTGGCGCAATCACGCGGCGTGGTCGCGCTCTCTGGCGCCAGCAGCACGCCTGCGCTTTCGAGTGCCGCCGTCGCACAATTGAGCCAGGGCCTCACAACTGTCGAACTGATCGAAACCGCCATCGTCCCGGGCAATCGCACAGAGCGCGGCCTCTCGGTCATCCGCGCTATTTTGAATGGCGTCGGCAAGCCCATGCCGGTCTGGCGCGGCAACCGCTGGCATCAGGCACGCGGCTGGAGTGACACGCAATCGGTCGACATCGACATTCCCGGCATGCCGCGCATGCGCCGCCGCGCGGCGCTCGTCGACACACCCGATGTCGCGCTGTTCCCGCAGCGGTTTCGCGCGCGCACAGTCCTTTTCCGCGCAGGTCTGGAACTCGGTCTGATGCACCACGCCTTGACCGTACTCGGCGCGGCCGTTGCGCGGGGTTGGATCCGGACGCTCGATCCGCTCGCCACACCTCTGCTCCGCGCGTCACGCTGGTTTCAGCGCTTCGGGTCCGATGCCGGCGGCATGCGTGTTGACGTCGTCGGTCAAACACCTGACGGCGCCCGCGTCGCACGAGCCTGGATGCTCGCCGCGACCGATGGCCTCGGCCCCAAGATACCGACCCAACCTGTCATCGTACTACTCGACAAAATCCGGCGCGGCGCATTGAAGTCCGGCGCACGCACAGCCATCGATGCGGCAACGCTGCAAGAGTACGAAGGTGCACTCCACGCCCTCGGCATCAAAACCCATGAGACCGCTGCTCCAGCGCCAACGCTGTTCGAATCCGTCCTCGGCTCAGAGTTCACCCGCCTGCCGCCCGCTATCCAAGCCTTGCATCGCGGGTTCGGCCCCGCCGTCTACCGGGGCCGCGCCGACATCGACGGTGCCGACGGCATCATCGCACGCGCCATCGCCATCCTGATGCGCTTCCCCGCCATGACGCGCGATGTCCCTGTCAGCGTCGCCATCGACGCCACGCCAGACCGCGAACGCTGGGTCCGAACCTTTGGCACACACACGTTTCACTCGACACTCACGCGCGACGCCGCCAAAAACCGCATCCTCGAACGCTTCGGCCCGCTCACCTTTACGTTGAACGTGCACGAAGACGCTGGATCACTGCACTATCCTGTCAGCAGCGGCCGCATCTTTAACATCGTCCCGCTGCCGCGCTGGCTCCTGCCCATCAGCACGACGCGCGAATACGCCAGCGGCGATGGCCGCTTTCATTTCGATGTTCTGATCTCTCTCCGCTCGGGCCGCCGCGTCGTACATTATCGCGGCTGGCTCGAACCCGACACGGCCAACGATGACCCGCTCAGCCTTCCAGCGATTTCTGAACCGCCGTCGCAATATCCGCCGTCGACATTTTCACATAGTCGGACGTGATCTCGTGCACCACCTTCGCCTTCAAGGCCGCACCCAAGCACTTCCGCAACGCGCCCATCGCCACGGGCGGCGCCACGAGAACAATCTTTTTGAACGCATGCGCCGCAGCATCGGCTTCGAGCGCGTCGGCAAAATCAGCCACGAAGCGGTCTTCGGCCTTCTTATGCAGATCGTTGGGCGCGAACGTGCCATGCTGCCCGCTCGGCCCGGTGTGCGAACGCACAGGACGGTCACGGCCCTGATCCGCACTCTTCGGATTGTCTTGCTCGGTCTTACGCACCAGCGCAAGTTCCGGATCCATCGCAGTTCCTTGATTGACGTAGACGAGCCCCCGCGCACCATCGACAACAGCGACCCACATACCTTTTTCAAGTTTCATGGCAGACCCTTTCCGCAACTAACGTGCCGAACTATACGCCTACGCTAAGTGTTTTCTTTGCGGCAGATCAATCACCAAATCTCCTTTGCGTCCCAATGCGCCAGCATCAACAGACCCTCTCCTACCAAACCCACGGCCAAGCCTTGCACGAGATCACACACGAGATCGCGGCGGTTGTCCGTGCCGCGGCGATCACGACCGGCCTCGCAACGGTCTTTGTGCAGCACACGTCGTGCTCGCTGCTCATCCAGGAAAATGCCGACCCCGACGTCGGGCGAGATCTGTTGGCGTTCTTCAAACGTCTCGTCCCCGATGGCGATCCGCTCTTCATCCACACCGCCGAAGGACCCGACGACATGCCCGCCCACGTCAAAGCGGCGCTGACCGCGACATCGCTTGCGATCCCGGTCACCAACGGCCGGCTTGCGCTCGGCACATGGCAGGGTGTTTATCTGTTCGAACATCGCCACGCCCCGCACAGCCGCAAGATCGTGGTTCATATCATCGGCGCTTAGGAGCACCGTCCGTGTCGCAAAAGAACAATGACGACGCCGCCAAGGCCATCCGCTTCATGGCAATCAAAGCCGCGATCTTCATTTTGATCCCGGCCGCAGCCGCAGCCATCGCTGTTTACTTTACGTTGCGCTGAGCCTCAAACCGCGACGGCTCGACAAGTCGCGCACAGTGCCGAAAACGCACGTTTGCCAAACGGCCGTAAATGCCCTGAGAGACGCATTTACCAAGGCCTTGGCACCTACCCTAGCCAAAGCCTTGGTAAATGCGTGTCCGGCGAAAATTCAGTGCTGCGCGCGCAAATCACGAATCTGCTGCAAGAGCGCACGTCAGCACCGCGTTACCGCCAATCCCCCAGCGTCGCGTTCGCCAAGGCCAGTGCCGCAACCGCTGCCGTGTCAGCCCGCATGATCCTCGGGCCGAGCGACAGCGCCACCGTGAAGGGCTTCGATGCAATTGCAGCGCGCTCGCCTTCCGAAAAACCGCCCTCCGGTCCAATCAACACTGCGACCGGCCCCGGCGAAATCTGCTGCAGCACCGAAATGGGATTGGCCAGTGCCGCACCTTCGTCGCAAAAAATAAGCCGGCGCCCAGCGGGCCAGTGTTCAAGCACGCGATCGATCTTCTCCGGCGGCGCAACCTCTGCAAGCCGCAACACGCCGCACTGCTCGGCCGCTTCGATGACGTTGGCTGCCATCCGCTCGACATTCACCCGCTCAGCAACCGTATGCTGCGTGAGCACCGGCACCAGACGGCTGGCGCCGAGTTCAACCGCCTTCTGCACCATGTAGTCGAGACGCGAGCGCTTCAACGGCGCAAACACATACCAGAGATCCGGCCCGGTCTCCTGCGCGCGAACTTGTCCGCCAATAACGAACCGGGCGCCGCGCTTGCCATCGTGCCGCAACGTCGCCGACCATTCTCCGTCGCGCCCATTGAACACGAGAACACGCGATTGATCCGGCATCCGAAGCACTGTGCGCAGATAATTTGCTTGCTCCGGAGTCGCTGTGATCTCCGCGCCGTCCGCAAGATCATCGGCGAGAAAAACGCGCTGTGAAGAGAAGTCGCGAACGGCCATGGCTCAATCCTGTAGTCGGAGTGATAAACCTGTCAGTGATCGCGCAAGGCAGCGCTTGTCAACGGCGCGGGCCGCCCTGCCAGCCGACTTCAGCCTATTGCCATTGCAGTTTGCGCAACATTGCCCCCGGAAAAACTGGAAAGACACTTTCTCCCAGGGATGGCACAATTGATTCGGTGCGCCAGAGCCGTTCGCAGGAGATCGACATGACGCGGAGATTAATCGCCGTCTTGGCCTTGGCAGTGTTAGCTGCAGTTCAAACAGCTGAGGCCAAGTCTTTCAAATACGCCTTCCAAGGTGATCTGAACTCACTTGACCCCCATACCCTCAATGAAAGTTTCACATTGGGCGCCCTCGGCAACGTCTATGAGGGGCTGACCAAACGCGACCGCAATCTGAAAATAATTCCCGGTCTCGCCGAGAAATGGGAAATCGCAGCGCCGACCAAATGGCGCTTTCATTTACGCAAAGGCGTCACCTTCCACGGCGGCGAACCGTTCACCGCCGACGACGTCATCTTCACCTTCGCACGCGCGCGTGAACCTGCCGTCACCATGCGCAACAAGATCGACGCGAGCGCGGTCCTCACCAAGATCGACGATCACACCATCGAGATCACGACCAAGGCGCCGAACCCGATCGTGCATGCCGAGTTCGACACGCTCTACATTCTGTCAAAGAAATGGGCGGAGGCGAACGGCGCACAAGCCGCGCAAATCATGGTAGCCTCGGGCTTGAATGCCTGGGCCCTCAAAGCCAACGGCACTGGCCCCTTCACGGTTGAGCGCCATGAGCCAGGCGTCAAGACGACATTCAAGCCGTTCCCTAAATGGTGGGGCAAGCCCGCGCACAATCTCACCGAGGTCACCTTTCAAACCATAAAATCCGACGCGACGCGCGTCGCCGCGCTCCTCTCGGGCGAGATCGACATGATGGAACCTGTCCCGGTTCAGGATATCGATCGCTTGAACGCCGCCCCAAATGTCCAAGTTCTGATCGGTCCCGAAGTCCGCACCATCTTCCTCAACTTCGACAGTTTCCGTGACGAACTTCTGCATGCGAGCGTCAAGGGTAAGAACCCATTCAAGGATGCACGCGTCCGCAAAGCCTTCTATCAAGCTGTCGACATCGAAACGATCAACAAGAAGGTGATGCGCTCGAGTGCGGTGCCATCGGCATTGCTGATGTCGCCGCTACTGTTTGCCCGCGCGTCTGAATTCAAACGCCATCCCTACGATCCAGCGGCAGCCAAGAAACTCCTCGCCGATGCGGGTTATCCCGGCGGTTTCTCGGTCCGTCTCGATTGCCCCAATGATCGCTACGTCAATGACGAAGCGATCTGTCAGGCTGTCGCCGCCATGCTGGCGCGTGTCGATGTGAAGGTCCAGGTCTTCACAGAACCCAAAGCCAAATACTTCGCGCGAACGGGCTCCACCGGCGGTTACGACGTGTCGTTCGGCATGCTGGGTTGGACGCCCGGGTCGAGCGACAGCTTGAACGTCATCTCCAACGTCCTCTCTTGCCGGGACGCGAAGGGCAACGGCGGCCTCCAAAATCTCGGCGGCTACTGCAACAAGCGCGTCGATGAACTCCGGGACCTGATCCGCAGTGAAACCGACACCAAGACGCGTGACGGCCTGATCGCCGAAGCCTTCCGCATCGTCCACGACGAGGTCGGACTGCTCCCGCTGCACCAACAGTCGCTCGCCTGGGGCGTCTCGAAAAAAGTCGACATGGTTCAACGCGCCGACAATCAGATCCTGTTTTATTGGACGCGCAAACGGGATTGAGACGTCAAAACCGGCGCAACGAAAAAGGCCAGCCATCGCTGCGTGCGATGGCTGGCCTTTTGACTGTCTGAGACCCGCGCTACAGTTTTTTATTCGGCGGCGGCAACCGGTGCCGCGCGCTCCGCAACCTCACGCTCTTCCTTAAGCCGCTCGGCCATCAGGAAAGCAAGTTCGATCGATTGATCGGCGTTGAGACGCGGATCGCAGTGCGTGTGATAGCGGTTCTCGAGTTCGGTTTCCGAGATCGCCGTCGCGCCGCCCGTGCACTCCGTCACGTTCTGTCCGGTCATTTCGAAATGCACGCCACCGGCGTGTGTGCCCTCGTCGCGATGCACCTGGAAGAAGGTGTCGACTTCCTTGAGCACGCGATCGAACGGACGCGTCTTGTATCCGTTGACGGCGGTGATGGTGTTGCCGTGCATCGGATCGCAGCTCCACACCACATTGCGGCCCGCTTTCTTCACGGCCCGCACCAGTTTCGGCAGATGCTTCTCGACCTTGTCCGATCCGAAGCGCGCGATCAGCGTCATCCGGCCCGGCTCGTTCGCGGGATCAAGAATATCCAACAACTTGAGCAGACCATCCGGCTCGAGGCTCGGCCCGCATTTGAGACCGATCGGATTTTTGATCCCCCGGCAGTATTCGACATGCGCATGATCCGGCTGACGCGTCCGGTCACCGATCCACAGCATGTGCCCGCTGGTCGCGTACCAATCTCCACTCGTCGAATCCTGCCGCGTCAACGCCGTCTCGTACCCGAGCAACAGCGCCTCGTGACTGGTGTAGAACGACGTGCCCTTGAGCTGCGGTGTATTCTCGCTCGTGATCCCGCAAGCCCGCATGAAAGCCAGCGTCTCGGTGATGCGCTCCGCCAATTGCTCGTAGCGCGCCTGCTGCGGGCTGTCCTTGACGAACCCGAGCATCCACTGGTGCACCCGGTCGAGATCGGCATACCCGCCAACCGCAAATGCCCGCAACAGATTGAGCGTCGCCGCCGACTGCCGGTAGGCTTCGAGCTGGCGGTTCGGATCAGGCTGGCGCGCGGCCTCCGTGAACTCCGGACCATTGATGATGTCGCCGCGGTAGCTCGGCAGTTCGACGTCGCCCTTCTTTTCCACGTTCGACGAACGCGGCTTCGCGAACTGTCCGGCAATGCGGCCAACTTTCACGACCGGCACCCGGCCGGCGTAGGTCAGCACCACCGCCATCTGCAGAAACACGCGGAAGAAATCGCGGATATTGTTGGCGGAATGCTCAACAAAGCTCTCGGCACAGTCGCCGCCTTGCAGCAGAAACGCCTTGCCCTGCGCCACCTCGGCCAGTGCCTTCTTCAAGCCGCGCGCTTCACCTGCAAAAACAAGCGGCGGATAACCACCAATCTTGCGTTCCACATCCGCCAGGAGTGCTGCGTCGCGATAGTCCGGAACTTGGACGATCGGTTTGGATTTCCAGCTTTCAGGCGTCCATGCGGCAGGCATCGTCGTCTCTCCTCAGTGCGCGTAGCACGCGGCGCGCACAGCTCAAAAATGGCAATTCGTCGTGCGGATGCCGGGACTTATAGGCCATCACCGCCCCGAGCGCTACCTGTCACCACCGCCCCGCCGCCAGGGCCCGCAGGAGCCGCCTCAGTCAGCCTCCCGTCAGCCATGTGCAAACATATAAAAAGTTCATATGCGGTTCACGTACAACCGGCTATGACGCCATAGCAAACGTGTTGTTGCCTCGGGCAACGCTCAGGAGGAAGTCCATGAAATCTCTTATTCTTGCCGCTGGTTTGATCGCCGTCGGCGCCACGGCTGCTTCGGCTCAATACGGTGGATACGGTGGCTGGCAGCGTAGCCAACATCCTTATGAAGCGCGCCATCACAGCGTCTGCCAGTCTAAGGCCCGCGAACTCTGGGGCTATGAGCGCCGCGCCACCTCTGATGGCATCCTGACCCGCCATGAGCGCACCAAGATGGCCCGCCTCCGCAACGACCTCGACCGCACCTGCGGCCGTTTCCGTTGGCGTGGCTGAGCGATCTGACGCTCACCATTTTCGCACCGCTGGGGGCAACCCCGGCGGTGTTTTCTTTTCCCTCGCCCCCGGTCATAGTTGCGCCTCGCGAAACCAGAGTTGCAGAGGCAGACATGCGCCTGAAAGACAAAGTGGCCGTCATCGTGGGCGCCGGACAAGGCCCCGGCGAAGGCATGGGCAACGGCCGTGCAACCGCGCTCGTCTTCGCCCGTGAAGGCGCCAAGATCATCTGCGCCGACCGCGACCTCGCCTCCGCCGAAGCGACCGCAGCCATGGTTCGCGCCGAAGGCGGTGACGCCACCGCGCTCGAAGCCGACGCCACGCGTGAAGCCACGCTCAAAGCCATGATCGACGCCACCATGACACGTCATGGCCGCATCGACGTGCTGCACTACAACGTCGGCGTCAGCCTCGCCGGCGGCGATAAACCGCCAACCGACATCACCGAAGCCGCCTTCGATACCGTCAACGCGATCAACCTGCGCGGCCTCGTCATGGCGACCAAACATGTCCTGCCGATCATGCGCCAGCAGCAATCCGGCGTGATCCTGGGCATCTCCTCGATCGCCGCGCTGTCGAGCATTTATCCAACCGTCGCCTACAAGACGACCAAGGCCGGCATGATCGCCTTCCTGGAGCAGATCGCCGGCCTCAATGCCCAGTACGGCATCCGCGCCAACGTCATTCTGCCCGGTCTGATCGACACCCCGATGGCCGTCGATACCCGCGTCCGCGTCTGGGGCCAGCCCCGCGCTCAGGTCGCCGCCGAACGCGACGCCCGCGTACCGCTGCGCCGCAAGCAAGGCACCGCCTGGGACATCGCCAACGCCGCCCTCTTCCTCGCGTCCGATGAGGCCAACTTTATCACCGGCGTCTCACTGCCGGTCGACGGCGGCGCCGCTCTCAACACCGGCTCCTGACGCCTGCGCACACGCGCCGCACGTCCCCCGCCGGCTTTGCACACCCGCTTTGATCTAGGTCAAAGCGCACCCCAACGGCTGCGCTCATCCTTCACACATGTTCGCACGGGCCATTCCTCGGCCCCAACCTGGGTGGAGACGAACCATGGCCTGCAACTCCGGCAAAGGTTCCTGCGGCTGTGACACCGCCGCCGACGCCAAAGCGCCAGCCGCCGAAGGTCCTTCGGATTTGCTGTACAAGCGCATGGATGCCTTGGGCGTCAGCACCAACGACATCGAGCGCTTCGCGGGCGGCATGACACAGGAACTCGAAAAATCCTGCGCCTCCTGCCAGGACAAGGGCGAATGCCGCGACGATCTCGCGGCCGACCCAACCGATCCGAGCTGGAACAGCTATTGCCCCAACTCGAACGCCCTCAACGCGTTCAAACGCCTGCGCGGCCGCTTCCCGATCTGAAGCGCCACCACGGGATGATCTGTGCAGCGGCGGCAGCGCCGCCGCCGCGACACTCAGATCAACGCTTGATTGACCAGCGTCCTCAGTTCGCGCCGGATCGGATACGCCGACGACGGGATCAACTGCGTCAGCATCACAACCGCGATGTCTTCGACCGGATCACACCAGAACGCCGTGCTCGCCATCCCGCCCCAAGCGTATTCGCCGGGCGATGACAGCACTTCGGCTTTTGCCGGATCGAGCACAACCGAAAAGCCAAGCCCGAACCCGACGCCATTGTAGTTCGTCTCCGCAAAGCGCGGCATGCCGAGCGACGCCATATCGCCGCCGAGATGATTGCTCGTCATGTACTCGACCGTCTTCCGGCCGAGCAGGCGCACGCCGCCGAGCGTCCCCTTGTTGAGCAGCATCTGACAGAAGCGCATATAGTCGGCGGCTGTCGAAACCAACCCGCCGCCGCCCGATGGCGCCGTCGGCGGCTTCAGAAAGCGTGATTTCACGCTGTCATCGAGCAGCTGCCGCGTTCCGTCCGGCATCCGCACATAGCACGCGGCGAAGCGGTCCGCTTTCCCTTCATGCACGTGAAAATCCGTATCCACCATGCCGAGTGGCTTCAAGATACGCTCGCGCACAAAGACTTCGAACGGCTGCCCCGAAATAACTTCCACCAGGCGGCCGAGCACATCGGTCGAAATCGAGTAGTTCCAGGCTTTGCCCGGCTGCGCCAACAGCGGCAACTTTGCCGCCTTTGTCACCAGCTCAGCCAGCGTCCCCTCGTGAACCTGGAAATCGATCTTATGCTCGCGGTAAAGCGCGTCGACCGGCGTCGCCATCATGAAGTGATAGGTCAGCCCCGACGTGTGCGTGAAAAGGTCGTGCACCGTGATGTCGCGCTCAGCGGGTGCCATGCCGCCCGCACCGAAACCGCCTGCCCCCATCACGCGCTGCCCCGCAAACTCCGGCAGGTATTTCGACAGCGGGTCATCGAGCAGGAACTTGCCCTCCTCGAACAGCATCATCGCCGCCACCGACGTGACCGGCTTCGTCATCGAGTAGATACGAACGATCGTATCCGCCTCCATCGGCAACCCGCGCGCCTGATCGCGTTGCCCCTCGCACTTGAAGTACGCAACCTTCCCCTGACGCGCGATCATCACCGACAAACCGGCAAGCCGCCCACTCGTCACTTGGGATTTGAGCCAACCGTCGATCCGGCCGAGCCGTTCCGCCGAAAAGCCAACGTCCTCAGGTTTCGCAGTCGCAAGATGAGACATCGATCAGACCTTCTTCAAATTCGGCAATTTCGGACGCCGCGCCAACGCGGTCTCGATCACAGAGGTAACACGCGCCCGCTCGCGTCCCGCTAACGGCAAGCGCGGTGCGCGCACACGATCGTTCGACTTGATCGCGATGGCTTCGGCCAGCTTGATATTCTGCACGAGCTTCGCCGACACATCGAGATCCAAGAGCGGCCGGAACCAACGGTAGATCGCGCGCGCCTCGTCCCAGCGCCCCGCCTCCGCCAACCTCCAGATCGCCACCGTCTCCGCCGGAAACGCCGCAACGAGCCCCGCCACCCAACCGACAGCGCCCATCGCGAAGCTCTCGAGCGCGAGATTGTCGACGCCAGTGAAAATGCGATATCGCGGCCCCGTCAGATTGACGATGTCGGTGATGCGCCGCACGTTGTCGGAGCTTTCCTTGACCGACGTGAACAGCGGCTCCGACGCCATATCTGCCAGCATGTCGGGCGTGATATCGACGCCATAGGCCGGCGGATTGTTGTAGATCATGACGGGCAAACCGCCCGCCCGCGCCACTTCCGTGAAGTGCCGGATAGTTTCGCGCCGGTCCGATTTATAAGGCAGCCCCGGCAGCACCATGAACCCGGCGGCGCCCGCCTTCGCGCCCGCTTCCGCCAAACGGCACGCATTGCGCGTCGCCCCATCCGAAATCGTCAGAATGACAGGCAGCTTGCCCGCAACCTTCTTGGCGATCTTCACGCTCTCAATTTTCTCAGCCGCATCCAGCGTCGAAGCTTCGCCAAGCGAACCGCACACGATGATGCCGTCGATGCCGGCGTCGACCTGCAGCTTCCAGCAGCGCTGCATCTCCTTCTCGTCGAGGTTCCCGTCCTCGGTGAATTTACTCGTAACCGCCGGAAAAATTCCCGACCACAACGGCGCCTTCGGAGCCGCAGTCTTCGACGCGCTTTTGGCGCCAGGTTTCGAGGCCATGAAAAACTCCAAACGAAACTGAGGGAACTATTCTGCCGGTGCCGAGCGCGGTTCGGCAAGCGTCGTTTCTCGCCCCGGACCTGGCTGTTCCGGCACTAAGAACGATAATGCCAGCGACATCGTGGCAATGACCACGCCGAGCCAGAAGATGATCGACGGATTAATCATGCCGAGCGTGCCGAACACCACCGGAATGACCACCGCTGCGATGTGATTGATCGTAAAAGCCACCGACGCTGTCGCAGCCATGTCGGCTGGATCGCCGATCTTCTGGAAATAGGTGCGCTGCGCGATGGTCAGCGTGAAAAACACACCATCGATGACGAACAAGGCCGCCGCCACCCGCCCACTGGTCGAAAGCGCATAGCCCGCGAAGACGACGATCAGCACGATGTTTTCAAATTGGATGGTCCGCCGCTCGCCCCAATGCTGCACCAGCCCGCCGAGCCGCCCCGCCAACACCGTTGTCAGCGCCGCCGTCGCCAGCATCAGCAGCGCCGTCTCCGTCAGCGTAAACCCGAACTTCTTGACCAGCAGAAAGCCGGCGAAGGCATGGAACAACTGCCGCCGCGCGCCTGACATGAACGTCATAGCGTAATAGAGCCAATATCTCTGCCGCAGCACAATCGTCTTCCGTTGCGGCACCGGTCCATCGTAGCGCGGAAAGCCAAAAATCGCGGCAGCTGTCAGCAATACCGTCACGACACCGACCACGGCGTAGAACAGTCCGTAGTTGATCGTGCCAAAGGCCGCGACCAGTGCCAACCCGCCATAGGCAATGAATTGTCCGAAGGCGCCCGCCGACGCGATCCGCCCCATCAGTTGCGGCGCGGCCGCTTTCGGCAGCAACTGCAATTGCAGCGACTGGTTCATCGTCTCGAAATAGTGAAAGCCGACCGACATGATGAAGGTCGTGATCAGCACCCCCGTCAGCGACGGAAAATAGCCGGTGAGCGCGATACCAAGACCGAGCAGGAGCAGCGACACATAAGCGAATGTTTGCTCGCGCATCACGGCGAGCCAGAAGATAGCGGTGAATGCAAGAAATCCCGGGATCTCACGGATCGATTGCGTGAGGCCGATGTCCTTCCACTGGAAGCCGCCTTGCTCGACCACGAAGTTATTGAGCAACGCCTGCCAGGCCGCGAACGACACCCAATTGATGAAGCTCAGCGCCATCAAAAACAGCACCGGACTGCGCACGGCAGGCGGCAGCGACGATAAATTCAGCATGGAGCAACGTCCCCGGCGCGCGGCAATCTTGTGCACCCTTGCCGGGCACCATCACCGCCGTCAATGCCCGCACCGGCATGGCCGCTCGCCGCACGGCCATGCGTGCAGCGTCAACGCTGCGTGATCAGCCGCACCCGGCCCTGTCCGGATCGGACCTCAAGCCGCGACGCCGCCCCGAAGGTATCGCCGTCGATCTGCAGTGCCACCGGCCTCGGCGACGTCAAGACAACCGCCGTCGCCGGCACCATGCTCGACCCCGCCGTCCGCACGTGCCGCCCGCCGTTCGAGCCGCCCAACGCCGAGATCGACAAGTTGCCGCAAAAGTTCAGCCTTTGAGCGCGCATGAAACAAAATGGCCGACATCCCCGGCGCCGCGATGTCCGTCTGCGGCGCGATGACGAAATGCCCGCCGTAGTGCCGCGCGTTCGCCACCACCACCCACGCCGCCGTCGTCTTCCGGCCATCAATCTCGACCGCAATCTCGTCGAGTGGTGCAGACAGCGCCTTCAGCGTCGGCAGCGCGAACGCGGCTTTGCCGACCTGGGATTTCGTCTGGTGATCAAGCGCCGCGATCACGCGGCCATCGAAGCCCATACCAGCCATCAGCAAGAACCGCTCGCCGTTCGCGGACGCGAGCATGACCGGCATGACCGGCCCCTGCATCAGCATCTGCGCGAGCGCTCGTGCCGACCGGTCGAGGCCGAGCTCGTGCGCCAAAACGTTGCCGGTGCCGAGCGGAATGTACCCGAGCGGCATCTCCGTTCCGTCGAGCAAGCACGCCGCCTGCCGCACCGTGCCGTCCCCGCCCGCCGCCACGATCGCATCATAGGCACCAGACGCCAGCGCCTGCACGAGGTCGTGGCGTGCCGCCTCCGCCGAGGCGGTCTCGTTCAGCGTCGCCGTCGCGCCGCCGCGCTTCGAGCGCCGCGATGACGTCACCCAGCGCCGCACGGCGCTGCCGGCCCGCGGCCGGATTGAAGATAATGAAGAAGCGGCGCCGCATCGTGGGATCAAAGGTCCAAGAAAAAACCTCGGCGAACGGGTTCGCCGAGGTTCACGTAACCAGGGTTGCACGGACGGTCAATGTCAGACCGCCCGCTGCGTCACCGGCGCGCGGTGATAGCTTTCGGCCGCGCAACCGTTTCTTTGACCAACGCAGCAGCACGCACCGCGTCCTGCACTTTCTCGAACGCGCGCACCTCGATTTGGCGCACCCGCTCGCGGCTGATGCTGAATTCAGCCGACAGGTCTTCAAGCGTCGCAGCCGGATCGCTCAGACGGCGCGCCATGAAAATCCGCTTTTCGCGGTCATTCGACGTCGCCATCGCCGACGACAGATATGCACGGCGATGCTCCAGCTCCTCGTTCTCCGCCAGCAGCTCTTCCTGATCCGGCTTGTCATCGACAAGCCAATCCTGCCATTCAGCAGCTTCCGAGTCGGCCTTCACCGGTGCGTTGAGCGACAAATCCCCGCCCAAGCGGCAATTCATCGACACCACGTCCTCTTCGGTCACGCCGAGCTTTTTCGCGATGCTCTTCACGTGTTCCGGTTTGAGGTCGCCCTCTTCCAAAGCCGCGATCTGCCCCTTCATCCGGCGCAGATTGAAGAACAACTTCTTCTGCGCCGCCGTGGTGCCCATTTTGACGAGGCTCCACGAACGCAGGATATATTCCTGGATCGACGCACGGATCCACCACATCGCGTAGGTCGCGAGGCGGAAACCTTTGTCGGGCTCGAAACGCTTGACCGCCTGCATCAGGCCGACGTTGCCTTCCGAAATAACTTCGCCCATCGGCAAGCCGTAGCCGCGATACCCCATCGCGATCCGCGCCACCAGACGCAGATGCGACGTGATCAGCTTCTCGGCCGCTTCAGGGTCCTGATGCGCCTGCCAACGCTTTGCCAGCACGAACTCTTCGTCCGGCTGCAACATCGGGAATTTGCGGATTTCCTGCAGATAGCGCGAAAGACCGCCAGAACCTTCGGCAATGATGGGAAGCGCTTTGCTCATAGACCCTCTCAGCTCCAATCTCTGTCGCCCATCGGGCTTCTCAGGATCGGATGCTGCCTCTCAGTTTGCTCCAGGCTCTCCGCCGCACCAGCGGCGTCTCCACGGAACTGAACACTCCAGAAACGAATTTTGTTCCCGCATCCGTCGCGGATGCGGCTCTAAGCCTACGGTTTAGGCCGTTGGCCACACACGCGCCAACCAACTAAACGTGCCTGCATCGTCACTGGATTTCACCCCTTTGTGAGCCCCGGATCTAGCTTCGGCGGCCTGGGTCCCCGTCCCGCCGAAACAACCGCGGCTAAACTACTCTGGGCCGCGACGGCAGTATTTGGGGACGAATATGCCGAATTCAAGGGCCGTCACGAACTGTGTAGAATATTTCGTGAACATTGGCATCACTATCATGTCTGCGCGCGAAAAATCCAGAACTAATTCGTCTCGCAGCCGCCGCAATTCCTCACGTCCCCGCCTTCAGGCATGTCAGCAGATAGGCGAGATCGGCGGGCAATGGGCTTTCGAACCGCATAGCCTTCCCCGTCACTGGATGCTCAAACGCCAAAAGCGCCGCATGCAATGCTTGCCGCCCAAGGCGCGCAACGGCCACCTGCGCCTCAGGACCAAGCTTTCGCCCGCTCGACGCAAACCCCGTCCCATAGGTCGGATCGCCAAGCAGAGGATGCCCAGCATGCGCCATATGCACCCGCACCTGATGCGTGCGCCCGGTTTCAAGCCGGCATCGGACCAACGAGGTCGCCGGCAAACCTTTGGGCTGCATCCGTGTCACAACATCGTATTTGGTCGCTGCGTGCCGCCCGCTCTCGTTATGCACCACCGCCATTTTGGTGCGGTTGTGCGTCCGCCGCCCAATCGCCGCATCGATCCGCCCCGATCCCGGCTCCGGCACGCCCCACACGATCGCCAGATAACCGCGCTCAAGCCGCCCATCGGCGCCGTGCGATGCAAATTGCTCAGCCAAACCCTGATGCGCCGCATCGGTTTTGGCGACCACCATGATCCCTGTCGTGTCTTTGTCGAGCCGGTGCACGATGCCAGGCCGCCGCACGCCACCGATTCCGCTGAGACTATCCCCGCAATGCTGGATCAGCGCGTTGACCAGTGTGCCGGTGGCATGTCCCGGCGCCGGATGCACCACCAGCCCCTTCGGCTTATCGATGACGATGAGATACTTGTCCTCGTGCAGCACCACGAGCGGAATATTCTCGGCTTCAGGCTCGGCAGGTGCGGCGGGCGGAATGTGAACCGCAAACGCATCTCCCGGTTTGACCCTGAGACTGTGGCTCTCTATGGTCCGCCCGTCTTTGTGGCGGATATGCCCCTCACGGAGCAAAGCCTGGACACGGGCGCGGGACAGATCGGGCAATTTGCGCGCAAGTGCGACATCGATCCGGCTCCCGGCGTCGCCTTCGTCCATGATCAACTCGGTACTGACCGTCTCCGTCGCTGCTATGTCGTCACCCGTCATGCTGGCGCCACTCTCCGTCACACAGTCCCCGATCCGTACCTTGGTCTCTTCCGGAACCTCTACCTCGTTTGGTCGCCCATGTCGCTGAAACCCGATGCCACGCCCGAAAAACCTGCCGACCTCGAGGGCGCGATCCTGTCCGCCACACAGCTCAGGTGGGTCAAGGTCGCGATTGCCATCATGACGGCACTGTTGGCCATCGGCATCCCCGTCCTCATTGGCCGCGTCATTTACCTCGCCCGTTACGGCACCTCGGCCCAACAAGCCGCCGCCACGGCCGCAACCGCCACCCGATGTCCCCCTCTCCGCGACAGCCCGCCTCGCACTTGCCTGCGGGCGCGCAAGTCAAGGCGGTCACACTATCCGGCACCCGTCTCGTGGTTCATCACGCCACCGATGGCGGACGCGAAGAAATCGTCATCCTCGATCTCACGACCGGCACCGTCGCCAGCCGCGTTGAATTGACCCGCGGACGTTGATGCGACACCCCATGCGTTGCCTTGCTGAGACCATCACCACGCGTGATAGTATGGGCTCATGGAATCATTAGTCGCCACCACTCGGACGCAATACCGCGCAGCTCCCAGCCGCGCATACACACGTTCGCGTCTCGGCTGCACGCTAGCTGCAGCACTCATGTCTGCCGCGCTCGTTGCCTCCGGGCCAGCGACAGCACAGCCAGCACAACCGGCACCCTCCGCAACCGTGCCGAGTGATCAACGCCCGTATGATGAAAAACTATTAAGGCTATCGGAAATCCTTGGCGCTGTTCACTTTCTGCGCGAACTCTGCGGCCACAACGACGGCATGCAATGGCGCGACCGCATGACCGAAATTCTCGACGCCGAAGGCTCATCGGCCGTGCGCCGCGTCAAGTTTACGCGTGCTTTCAACGCCGGCTATCGTGGTTACAGCCGCACCTACACCACGTGCACCACAACCGCGCGCACCGCAGTCACGCGCTTCATCACCGAAGGCACCGAACTTGCCGACGGACTTATGCGCGGATTGCCGTAAACCATTTTTTGCAGTCGCGGCATTTCAACCGACTTTAGCCGGTACCGCCGCGCGTGAAGTGTTGTAGAAGGCACCCGTACACTTGGTCTCATGATGCCACGCGGTCGAGCGCGCACACGCGCTCCCCACACGCGGCAACACCGGCGCACCAAGGAAAAATTGAGCGCCGCAGTGCGCACGCAGCGATAAGGACATACCGATGATCGGCCTCGCCGAATCCGAAGATGAACGCCTCAAAGCGTTCGGCATCATGTTGCAAGCCTGGGAAGATGGCGCCGACAATGGCGTGGCTCCCGAGATGATGGCCTACGCCGCACTCTACACCGGCCTCACCGATCTCGTCGGTAGCTTCGGCGAAGACCACGTCGCCACACTCGTCGATGGTTTGAAGGCACGCGTGCTCAAGGGCGAGTTTTCGATCCGCGGCGGCCGCACGCAATAGCAACGCAGTCAGCAGCGGATGTCAGAACAGTCCTGGCATCCGCTTGAACAGCATCTCGCCGACCAGCAGTCCCCCAAACCCGATCAGCGTCACGCCCGCAATCCGGTTCATCTGCGCCATCCGCGCTTCGTCGAGCAAATGCCGCACGGAACTGATGGCGCGCGACACGACGAGCCAGTAGCAAAAGCTGCCACCCATGATCGCCGCCACCATCACCAGCGCATCGAGATAGCTGCTGATCTCGACGAACGACGACACACCGCCATAGATGGCGATCAACCCCAAGACCGCCGCCGGGTTGGTGATCGTCAGTACAAAAAACTGCGGAATATCCCAGACGTAATCATACAGGGTCGCCCGCTCGGTTTCCTGGCTCGATTGAAACGTCAGCGGCGTGAAAAATAATTTTGCACCGGAAATCGCCAGCGCCAACCCGCCCAAGACCTGAATGGCCGTCCGGTAATCGCGGATTGCCCCGGAAATCGCGTTGACGCCCATCGCCGCACCGAGCGCGATGATCCCATCGCCGATCATGATGCCGAGGCCGGCCGCCATACCGCCAAAAAAGCCACGCTCGACCGCCCGTTGCAAACCCAACAGATTGACGGGACCGATTGGCAGCGCCAAAAGCACCCCTACGAGCATGCCTATCGGAATTATCAGAGGGTTCGGGATGTACGACATGGCCGGCTCACGTGCTCACAAGCGAAAACCACCACGAGCATCGCCCGTAGCGCACCGCTCGCACCAGCCGCTGAGCACTCCTTGCACCACCCAAATTGCCTCCCGCTCGCCCGTCCGCGTCCCCGGATTCGGGGCACACATCGGCGCACTCCGGTTAGCTCTACTGGTGGCGGTCGCCGTTGTCCATTGGATCGCAGTGACAAGTGTTGGTCTTTCGTCGCAAGTTTTTGCGCGCGACCGCCACAATCCCGCCGCCGCGTCACCCGCGAAGTCGCCCGCCGCGGGCACCAACACTGAAGCCCTGCACACCGGCCGCAGCCGACATGCGCGACGCCATTCTCGATGCCGTCCATTCAGGCAAGATCGAAGATCTTCGTCCCGCCGTTGAATTGAATGAACTGAAACCGGACTTCGGCGCCGCCGCCGGCGTCGACCCAATCGGCGCGTTAAAAGCTCAATCGAAAGACGGCACTGGTGCTGACCTGCTCGCCATTCTTGGCGCCCTGCTCGACAGCACGCCTGCCTCCGAGCGCTCCGGGCGGGATGCCGAGAACAATCGCATCTACGTCTGGCCGGCATTTTCACTGAGTGGCGTAACCACAGCAAACGCGGAAGAAGCACAATTGCTCGATCGCATCGCCAGCGCCGCTGACGCGGCGGCCATGCGAAAGACCGGTCTCTACACCGGCTGGCAACTGCGTATCGGCGCCGATGGTGTCTGGCACAGCTTCAAACGCGCACGCTAAAATTTGATCTGCAATCGCCACATCCGTGCCTTACTGTGGAAAGTAACCATAGTAAGCCGGTTCCATCGTCAGCGCACACGTTAGCCGTTATCACCTTTCGCTCACGGTCATGCTTTCGGTTCAGGAGATTGTCTCGTATGTGGCGTTTTGGTGCATGCATTCTCGCGGTCTTCGCCTTTCAAGGCGAAGCGCTAGCGCAAGGTCGCGGTTGGGTTCCCTGGGGTGAAATTGGCGCGCAGCCGGCCCCACGCTATGCGCGTCCCATTCCGATGCCAAACCGCACGCGTCAGACGCCGCCGCCCCCGAGCGCCTACGCCACCGAAGATGAAGACGACGACGGCAGCGCCTTCTCGAACCGCCGTGGTGGCCAACTCGCCGCTCCGCGATCCTCCGTGCAGTTCCCCGCCCTGCTCGAAGGTGGCGCACGCCCCGATATTTCACCGCGCGCACCGCAGTCGGTTGCCTTCCGTGGCTATGCCCAAGGCTCCATCGTCATCGATACCGCTGGCCGCTCGCTCTACTACGTGACCGGTGCGACATCTGCGTACAAATACCCAATCTCGGTCGGCCGCGACGGCTTCACCTGGAAGGGCACTGAGAAGATCAGCCGCGTCCAGGCTTGGCCCGATTGGCACCCGCCAAAAGAAATGCGCGAACGCGATCCGCGCCTGCCTGAGAAAATGACCGGCGGCGTCAACAATCCGCTCGGCGCCAAAGCGCTGTATCTCGGCAATTCGCTCTACCGCATCCACGGCACCAACGACACGCAAGTCGATCGGCTATGCCGCGTCGTCAGGTTGCTTCCGCATGATGAACTATCACGTCGAGCACCTCGCCGGTCTCGCCGGCGTCGGCACCACCGTGCACGTCCTCGAACGCTTGCCCGCAAACGTCGCAGGCACCCCTGCCGAAGACGACGCACCGAAGCAGAACCAGTCGCGCAAACCGCGCCGCACCTAACGCTGACGGATCACAAATTGAGCCGGCTAAAGGCCTCGCAGAAATGCGGGGCCTTTCCTTTGTGCGCAAGCCGCAAGCAGTAACCCATGGTTTTGATTGGAACTTCTACGGCGCGCAGGCGTTCAGCACTCAAGTAAACCCGATGAAACGAGGCATCTCATGAACAGAACAATCATTTCTGTGAGCGCCGTTGCTTTGCTCCTCGCCGCTCCTGCACTCGCTCAGTCACAACGGCCAGATCCTGGCGGAGCCACTGATAAGGGTGGACCAGCTCCCGGCGGCGGCCAACCTCCGGCTGTCAAAGAAGCGCCAGGCGCCGGTGAAACGAAAGATGCGCCTCCTCGCAAAGACGCGCCAGAAAAGAGTGGCAAGGCCGCGCGAGACGATGGCGGCGATGCAAAACGCTCCGACACCCCGAAGCGTGAAGGCAAATCTGCCCCAAAATCCGCCGCCGAATCCAAGGCACCCACGGATAGCAAAAGCGGCACCAAAAATGCGGACACACCAAACGACCGCAAAAGCGCCGGCACGAAAGAAAAGTCCGGCACAGCCGATGCAAAGTCAGGCGGCGGCGAGCAGACCTTGCAAGTGGCGCCTGAAAAGAAAACCCGCGCCCGCACCGCCTTCACCAAATATCGCTCATCCGCGCGCGTCAATCTCGACATCAATGTCAACATCGGCGTCGCCATACCGCGCACGGTCCGGCTCTACGCTGTGCCGCAGGACATCATTGTCATCGTCCCGGAGTACCGTCGCTATCGCTATTTCATTGTCGGCGACACTGTCTGCATCGTCGACCCCGTGACCTGGCTGATCGTCGACATCATCTCACTCGTCTGATCACACAGCCCATGACAAAGGCCCCGCATCTCTGCGAGGCCTTCTTTATTTTAAGTGATTGATGACGTCTCGATCACAGCGGACCTGGATAACCGCCGCCGTCGATCAGAATGTTTTGCCCCGTGATATAGCCCGCGTGCGTCGAGCACAAAAACGCGACCGTCGCGCCGAATTCGTCCGTCGTGCCGAACCGCTTCGCCGGCACCGCCGCTTTGCGTTCCGCTTCCACATCCGCCAACGCGCGGCCCTGCTTCTCGGCCATGCCCTTCGTCGTGTTGCGCAACCGGTCCGTATCAAACGGCCCCGGCAGAATGCCGTTGATCGTCACGTTCTTCGCACCCGCTTTGCGCGCGAGGATCGCCACCGCGCCCGTCAACCCCAGCCGCGCACCATTTGACAATTCCAGATTGGAAATCGGATTCTTGATCGAGGCCGACGTGATGTTGATGATCCGGCCATAGCCGCGATCCATCATGCCGTAAACCACCGCTTTGATCAGCGCGATGGGCGTAATCATGTTGCCTTCGACGGCAGCACGCCATGCCGCTTCGTCAAAATCCTTGAAGTCGCCGGGCGGCGGACCACCCGCGTTATTCACGAGAATATCGGGGTTCGGGCAGGCGGCGAGCAGCGCCTTGCGTCCGGCGTCCGTCGTCACATCGCACACGACCGTCGTGACTTTGACACCCGGTGCCGCCTTGCGAATCTCCTCGGCCGTCGCATCGAGCGCCTCCTTGCCGCGCGCCGAAATCACGACATTGACGCCCTCTTTCGCCAAGGCCAGCGCGCAGCCCTTGCCGAGCCCCTTTGACGCCGCACAGACAATCGCCGTGCGCCCTTTGATACCGAGATCCATATCGTCCTCCGATGGAAGCTTGAGCCATTCGGCCCTCACGATGCACCGCCCCTGCCGCCGGTCAAGTCCCCCGCGCGCATGCGATCACTGCGAATACCCACAGGCGCGTCGCGCTCATCTGTCATGCCGGCGCAAAACCGTTCCTGCCGGTTGACGAAGGCCGTCGCGAGGCCCGATGTTCGGCCCATGACAACGCTCGCAAACACCACCGTCAATCGTCCGCTCATGCCGATCCTCGCGGCCTTGAGCGGCGCGCATTTCCTCAACGATCTCATCCAGTCGATGATCCCGGCGATGTATCCGCTGCTCAAGGATACATATCGCCTCGACTTCGCGCAGGTCGGTCTCATCACCCTCGCGTTCCAGGTGACATCGTCGTTGCTGCAACCGCTGCTCGGTTTCGTCACGGACCGTAAGCCCTGGCCCTACGCGATGGTGGCGGGCATGGCCTCAACGCTTGCAGGTCTGCTCGGCCTCGCCTTCGCGACGAGCTACGCGATGATCCTCGTCGCCGCTGCTCTTGTCGGCTTAGGCTCCGCCGTCTTCCATCCCGAAGCCACACGCATGGCGCGCCACGCCGCCGCCGGCCAGCAGGGCTTCGCGCAAGGCATTTTCCAGATCGGCGGCCATGCCGGCTACGCGATGGGACCGTTGCTCGCCGCCGCCATCGTCGTCCCGCGCGGACAAACCAGTCTCGCCTGGGTTTCGGTCGTCGCGCTGATCGCGATGGCTCTGATGGCCTGGACCGGCACGCGCTACGCCGAACTGCGCCGCCAGCAATTGGCCGCGGCAAAAGGCAAACCCTCCGCCCACGGCGTCGCGCGCATCCACACCACGCACGTCGCCTTCGCGATGGCCATTCTGATCATGCTCTTGTTGTCGAAGAACGCCTACACGGCCGCCTTCACGTCCTACTACACGTTCTATCTGATCGAGCGCTTCGGCATCTCGGTGCAGCTCTCCCAGATCATGCTGTTCCTGTATCTCGTCGTCGGCGCCGTGGGCGTCATCATCGGCGGCATGGTCGGCGACCGCATCGGCCGCGACCGCGTCATCTGGATTTCAATTCTGGGCACGCTGCCCTTCGCCCTTCTGCTGCCCTACGCCGACCTCTTCTGGACCGGCGTCTTGAGCATCATCATCAGCTTGATTATGGCCAGCGCCTTCTCCGCCATCCTCATCTACGCCATCGACCTCGTGCCGCATCGCGTCGGCCTCGTCGGCGGCTTGTTCTATGGGCTCGCCTTCGGGCTCGGCGGTCTCGCCGCAGCAGCCCTCGGCGTCCTGGCCGACCGCATCGGCATCATCGAGGTCTTCAAGCTTTGCGCCTGGCTCCCGGCTCTGGGCCTGCTGACGTATTTCCTGCCGAAGCACACCGCGCCAGCCTAGCGCCTCACGGCCCGATGAACACCGGCGCGAATCCGCCCCCCGGCGTCCGGAAGTTTGTCGTCTGCCCTTGATAGAGCCGCGCCGCAATCAACTGCACGGCGCCATCATAGGTGTAGTTGCGCAGATCAGCTTTCAGCGTCTCCCGCTTGCCGTCGATCTCGATGGCGCGCGCACTCGGCTGCACCAGCGCCTGCGCTACGTAGTCGCCGCTGAGGATATCCGCCCAAACCTTGCGGGTGATCTTGTCGCCGCGATACGTCGCCTTGCCGCCAAATCCTGATGCTGGCTTGAAAAACAAATTGCCGCGCCGCGCCCAGAGCGCCTCAGGATCGGCCGCACGCACGACCTCCGTCCGTGGAATGCCATCGAGCAGCGTTTCGATCACTTGCGCATCAACACCCCATGCCTCGAGCCGCGCACGATCCGTGAGCAGCACCAAGTTCAACTTGTTGGCATAGAGCGCGTGCGCATGCGGGTTGGGCGACACCACCACGTCGCCAGTCAGATAAGCCGCGCGCAGCGCAGCGCTCGCGGGCGTCGACAAGTCAAAATCCGTCAATCGATTGTAGACGAAGTCGATCCGCTCAGCGCCAGACCACAGCGCGCCGTCACGATGTTGGAGATCGTCCGGAGCAAGAATGTGCGCCTTGAACCCATGCGCGGCAAACAACCGCTGAAACAGCACGAACTCCGGATAGAGATATTGCGTCTGCGGCGCCACATCGACAATCGCGATGGATCGGAGCGCAGCCGTGCGGCCCTGCCGCCGCCACTCATCCCGAAAGCTCGCAATGAACGACGCGAGCAGCGCTGCCAGATCGAACCGCAGCATCGACGACGACGCCATCTCCCCGCAGCACGCCCGCTGCGCCTGCAGCAGATAGGCATTGAGCAGCGCCCCGCCGGCATTGGTGTTGATCTCGATGAGCTTCGGGCCCTCCTGCCCGAGGTGAAAATCGTAGCCCATGAAGACACCGATCGGCCCCGGCGCATACCGGCTGACCGCCCCAGCGGATCCGAGCACCGCCGCACGGTAACCTTCCGTCGCAGCAACCGTTTCGATCGCGCGGATAATCGCCTGCATGCGCTGAGCATGCGACGACGACACGAACATCGGATGCGCCGCCAGCAAATGCGGATGCGACACCGCTAAGTCCCGGCAAAAGGCAGGATCACCCACCACCTCTTCCGCCGCAGCGCACAACGCCTTGAGATCGAGCGTCACGCAGGTGCAGTCGGTGTTGAGATGCTCGATGCTGTGCACCATGGTGGCCAGTTCCTTTCCCGCCAATCCGTCTTGTCCCTGCCCCACACCGGAGGCCGGTCAGCTTTTCACCGGCAGCGTCAGCCCCGGCGGCGGCGGTGCCACCGCAACTGCCGGCGGTGCGGGTGCCACCGCCACGGGCTCAATCGGCACGGTTGCGACAGTCGTCTGTCCCTTCGGCTTCGGTCCGACCGAGTTCGCCCACCCATACGCGAACATCGTGATCAGCGCGCTGGCCGCGAAAAAGTAGATGCCCGGCTCCACGCGCGCCGCCGTGTACCCCGATGAGTTGATGTAGAAGATCATCAGCGCCAACACCATCACATCGGTCATCGAATAGCGCCCGAGCCACTCCATGACCGACACCGACTTCGCCCGGAACGCCTGATCCATGTCTGGCGACGTCACCAAGGTCAGCAGATAAAACAGCTTGAGAAACGGAAACAAAATCGAGAACACGAAGATCACGACGCAGAGAAACATCTCCTCACTCTGATAGAGCGCCCAGATGATGCTCGCGATGGAATGCTGATCCCGCCACACATAGACGGTCGTAAATTTGATCGCCGGCAGAATGATCCCCAGCGCAAAGAAAACCGTCGCGACGATGATGAGAAAGCTCAGCACGAAATTGCGAAACGGCGACAGCCGTCCCGGATGCTCGACTTCCGACTGGATCGCCTTCGTCGCCCCCTCACGGATCGCATCGGTCCTGAGCCAAGCATAGGCCAGGATCATCAGCACCACGGCCGCCGTAAAGAAATAGACGCCGTTGAGCGAGCGCGCGTCATAGACGCCCTGGCTCTTGATGAAGAAAATCGTCAGCGACAGCACCAGAACGTCGTGCATCGACCATTTGCCGAGCCATTCGAGCGCTCTCAATTGGCGTCCGTACCGCTTCAGTTCCGTAACCGGCAACGTCGACAGCAACAGAAGATACAGCAGCTTCAAAACCGGCAGCACGATCGAGAACACCAAAACCGTGAGACCCAGAAACGTCTGCCCGGTGTTGAGCAAGGCCTGCACGGTCGAAATCAGCGAATGCTCGTGCGTGAAAAACACGAACTTGGTGAGCTTGATGATCGGCAAGCTCACGCCCAGCGCCAAGCAGACGCTGGCGCCAACAATCGCCATCGCCAAAAGAAAGCGCCGCCCGCCGAGCGTCATCACGCCGCCTCTCGACCGAATTGAGCCATCAGTAGATCGTTTGCTTGAGACGCTCGGGATAGGCCGCGTCATAGGCGGTGCCGTCGAACTCTTCCCGCTTTGACGCCGCAATCCGCTGCATCATGGCCCCGATCGTCGGCAACTCCGTGCGCGCAATCTGCTGCCCCGGCTCCCACAGCTTCGAGCGCACCAGCGCCTTCTGACATTGCGGATAAATCCGCTCCACTGTGATCAGGATCACCGTCTGCGGTGCCTTGCCTTCCATGGTGAAACTCGCGCGCAGATCCGGATCGGTCGAAATCACCGCCCGGCCATTGATCCGCATCGTCTCGCCGATCCCCGGAATCAGAAACAACAGCGCCACGCGCGGATCGCGCACGATGTTCTTGAGGCTGTCGATGCGGTTGTTGCCGCGCCGGTCGGGAATGGCCACCGTCTGCCGGTCGATGACACGCACAAACCCAGCCGGATCACCGCGCGGCGAACAATCGAGACCCTCGTCGCCGGACGTCGCCAAAATCACAAACGGCGAGGCGGCAATGAAGCGCGCGTAATCGTCGCTGATGTGATCGATTTCTTTCATCAGCGCGACCGGATTGACCGGCGTATAAAGCGCCTCGAGCTCGGCGATGCTGCTGATCGTATGCGCGTCACTCATCTTCCGCGTCTCCCCGTGTCGGTGTGGCTCACCAGCCTCCGCACCTTTCCCGAGGCATCCATTGAAAGCAAGAGCGGCGACACTGTGGCCGCCGCTCCCGGAATTCTCAGAACTTCAGCTGTGGCCAAAGCCGCCGTCAGGCCGGCATCTTGCCCTTGGTCTTATCGTAGGCGACGCCCTTGTCGTCGAACAGCGCCGACAGTTCGCCCTGCTGGAACATCTCACGGATGATGTCGCAACCACCGATGAACTCACCTTTGACGTAGAGCTGCGGAATGGTCGGCCAATCCGAAAACGTCTTGATGCCCTCGCGGATGCCCATATCATCGAGCACGTTGACGTCCTTGTAGTCGACGCCCATGTAGCCGAGCACCTGCGCCACTTGGCCCGAGAAGCCGCACTGCGGGAAATTCTTCGTCCCCTTCATGAACACGACGACGTCGTTCGACGCCACGGTCTTCTGGATCCAATCGTGCACTTGATCGCTCATGGGTCTGTCCTCTTGGCAAAAAGAGCTTGGGGGCGTCGTCGGCGGTATGCCGTGAAACTTGGCTCAGATGTGGTGGCAGAGATGAAAAAGTCAATCGGACACTCAGTCCTTGGGCGCGGCGGTGGTCAGCGCCAGCGCATGTAGAACCCCGCCCATGCGGCCGTCGAGCGCCTCGTAGACCATCTTGTGCTGTGCCACGCGCGTTTTCCCTTTGAAGGCCGCCGACACCACATGGGCGGCAAAATGGTCGCCGTCCCCGGCGAGGTCCTTGATCTCGACATGAGCATCGGGAAAGCGCGCCTTGATCAGTCGCTCGATCTCGTGGGAATCCATGGGCATGTAACGTGTCTCTCCGCTTTGTGCGCCAGCCATCATACCCTCAGCGGCACGCGAACGCACTAGCGTCTGCGCCCGTAAACCACCGCACATCCAAAAGAACGAACTACGAACACAGATCCGCAGACCTAGGCGATCTCGGCCACCTCGCCCGGGCGCACCGCACGAAACCGCTCGGCCGCCACACCGTTATCCTTCAACGCAGCGGCCAGCGCACGCGGCGGCGCATCAATCGCCTCATCCGTCAGCTTGTAGGTGCCCCAGTGATGCCCCAACGCCAGCTTCGGTTTGACGATTCCGAACGCTGCTACGGCCTCGGCCGGGTTCATGTGCTGCGAGGCCATGAACCAGCGCGGCTCATAGGCGCCAATCGGTAGGAAGGCGACATCGACCGACGGAAAGCGCGCCGCCACCGCACGAAACATATCGCCGCCGCCGAACCCGCTATCGCCGACCGCATAAATGGTTTTCGCGCCGGTTTCGATCATGAAACTGGCCCACAGCGCATGCATACGGTCGCGTGTCCCGCGCGCCGACCAGTGTTGCGTCGGCACCGCATGGATCTTGAACGGCCCCGCCGTCGGCCGTCTCCCACCAGTCGAGCGCACGCACCGCCAAGTCCGGCACCGCAGCCTTCAGGATGCTGTCGTTACCAAGCGGCGTGATCACCTCCGGCCGGTCCCTCTGCCACAAGCGCTGCACCATCTCCGTATCCATATGGTCGAAGTGGTTGTGCGTAATCAGCACCGTGTCGATCTTCGGCAACTGCGCGAAGGCCACGCCAGGCGCATTGACCCGCCGCGGCCCCGCAAACGAAACCGGGCTCGCCCGCTCCGCATAGACCGGGTCGATCAGGATTGCGCGCCCCTGCGTCTGCACCAAAAACGAGGCATGACCGACAAAGCTGATGCGCAGCCGTGCGCCCTCCACGGTCGCCGGCGGCACATCTGCTTGTGCGGGAAACATGGCCGGCCATGCCTCGGCCCGAGACGTCATCTGCCAGCGCAGCAGCTGCGCGAACCCGCGCGGCTTCAAACCATTCGGATTGAAAAACCGCACCCCGTCGAAATGGTCGCTCACCGGTCCGCTGTAATAAGCATTGGATCGCGCTGGTAAAAACGCGAACGCCCCGCCGCCGATCCCGAGCGCGCCGAGCCCTTTCAGGACTGCACGGCGCGTCAAGCGGCGTCCGCGTCCGGTCTTCCGCTCCTGCTGCATCTCCTCGCGCATCCCGTCCACCGTTAGCCTTAAAGTCGCGGCGTCGCTCCTGCCCACGACTTAGCGTTGAATTTCTGTCAAACACAGTCCAAATTCGGCACAACACGCGCTGAGGTTGTGTTTTGAAGCGCCAACTCCGAGGACCACTGTTATGCCTGATGCGTCTCCGTCACGGCCCCTGACTTCTAACGGCAACGCCACCGGCTCAAATCCGTCGTCCGCGCCACAAGCGGCCAAGCCTGTCTTTATGCCCGGCCGCCCGATCACCGACGTCACCATCAATTACGGTCCGCCCGCCGTCATGGGCCGCTTCTTCCTGGAAGCCAACGCCGCGTGTGAAGCCGCCGGCATCACGCTGACCTTCGGCACCTTCGAGGAATTGCTCGAAGCCAACACCAAAAACCGCGCCAGCTGGAAACCGGTCACGTCAATGTACGACCACCGCTACAGCAAACAAGGCCTCGCACCGGACCGCGCCTTTTGCATATTTGGCCGCAATGCCGACGGCGACATCGTCGCCACCCAAGCCGCACGCCTCTTCACGCTCTCCGAGACCTCGCTCTACGACGAGTTCACCTCGCTCCGCGCCTTTTACGACAACCCTGACCGTGACAAGCAGCCCGGCGAAACCTGCACCGTCACCGCCGACGCAACCAAATCCACGGTCGGCCGTGTTCTCGTCGGTGGCGCAGCTTGGTATCGGCCGGACTTCCGCGGCATAGCGCTCTCGGCGTGGCTGCCGCGCATCTCCCGCGCCCTCGCCTACACGCGCTGGAGCACCGACCTCACGACATCGATCATGGTCGAAGGCATCGTCAAAGGCGGCGTCATGGCGCGCAGCGGTTATCGCAATATCGAGTGGGCCGTCGACATCAAAAAGTCGACCGTCGGTGACGTCCGCTGCGCCTTTGTCTGGATGGACCCCGACCGTCTCATCGACGATTTGCGCGAAATGCTATCCGCGCCCGCGGCGGAGATCGATCCCACGGTCCTTCAGCGTCGCGCATAACAAGCGCACGCGTCCATCCGCCGAATTCAAAGGCAAAAGCAGGCGCTTGTAGCAATACCGGCGCCGGCCCACTTGCGGCCAATCGACGACGACATCGATATCGTCGAGCGCAGGCAAGCCGTTCTTGAGCACATGACGATAGTCCTCTGACGCCCACACGCCGAACGCCTGGTCCGGCCCGTCCTCGAGGCGCGTGCCGACCGCGCGATGCAGCCAATAGTTGGCTTCTTGTGCGAAGCCCCAACCCACGCCATCGATGCTGATGGTCTTGAGGTCTTGATCCGCCGACACCGTCGTGAAGCGGCCTTTGAGACCGCCATTCAGCAGCGGCCCGAGCCGCTCATAATCCAGATCCCGCCCGAGTTCCGACCTGAGCCGGATCAACGTCAGCAGCGGATTGTCAGTGTCGAGCACAGCCGCGTCCAACGGCGCACGCAGAAAATCCGCACTGCGGTCGGCAGCCATTTGCCGCATCATCGTCACCAGCTTCGACGTGGCGGTCCGGCTGTCGCCGATCACTTCATGCCGCCACTCATCGTCGTGCCGCGACAGCATCACGCGCGGCGATGGATGATCGGCAAGCCAATACATCAACGCCGCGAACGCCGTCGGCGACGTCACCGCAGGCCGCATCTTGATGCGCACCGCGCGCGGATGCTCCGCCAACTCGATAAACCCGAGATTCCGAATAACGTAGTCGGCGAAATTATCGCCCAACGACCACGCGTGCAGCTCCGACCGCAGGCTTGGCGAGCCCGCATCCGTCAACCGCCCGCTGTCGTCAATGATCAGCGTTTTCACGACCCTACACCGCGCTCCATGTCGATGCGCCGCCTGTCGAGGGACGAAATAAGTCCGGTGCGTCCCCCCGGCCGCGCTAGACGCCAACTTGAGCATTATTTCAATTAAGTCCGCGTTCAGAGTATTGGTAACCAGACCGTAAATTTAACCGCACTCGCCGCCGAACGGCGCAGATCGTAGCGGTTTCGCCCCAAAGTCCGAGACCTCGGCTCGTGCGCCCCGCCGTTGGGCACATCCCGAGCGTGTCACTTGCAATTGCAGGGGATCGCAACTATAGCCAGTCCAGCTGGAGACGTGGCCGAGTGGCTGAAGGCGGCGCTTTGCTAAAGCGTTATACTCCTAAAGGGTATCGAGGGTTCGAATCCCTCCGTCTCCGCCAGCATCCAATTTCAATACATTGATATAAAAACGTTTTCTTTGTAGGGCAGAATACTCCCCCTAACGCTATCCCTAACGCCAAAGTCGTCAACGGCGCACTGTAGCGAACTCAAAACAATGATCGCCGTAGTCACGTCACCGTGGTCCCAGATCTCGATCTGAACACAATCAGCCTAATCTGCCCTGCCCTCCTCCCCCGAAGTGAGCCCAAGCGCAAGTTCCATACCGGCGGTTTCTAAGCTCTCTCAAGGAGACGTGGACATGGCACGGAGAGGCAAGACGACCGATGAGATCATCGCAGCGCTTCGGGAGGCGGTGGTGCGGTTCGGTCAGGGCGAGACAATCGGCAATATCTGTCGCTCATTCGGTGTGTCGGAGCTGACATACTATAAGTGGCGGCGTAAGTACGGCGGCCTAAAGATGGATCAGGCAAAACGCCTGAAGGAGCTCGAATGCGAGAACGAGCTGCTGAAGGAGGCGGTTTCGGAACTCACACTCGACAATCTGATCCTGAAGGAAGCTCTGTCGGGACCCGAAGGGAAGTGAAGCAAAAATACCAAGCCCTTCCCGCAAGCGAGCGTGCGTGGATCACGCACGCTCGCAACGTCCTGTGTCGGAGCGTCGGGCTCGCGCGGTCGTCAGACAGGCGCGAGCGATGAACAGGCAGCATTGACCGAGGCTATCGGGCGGCTCGCCAAGCAGTACACAGACGCAAAAGCCAGCAACTTAACCTTCAGGCATAAACCTGCTGGCCCATGTTGCTATGTCTTCCTGTCCGACGACAAAGTCGCTACAGCGATTTTCAACTTCCACTCTTTACAGGACTCGGTTGGATGCGCTTTCCGCTGACCGGGTCGAACTTGATGCCGATGGCGGCCGCACTTGCAATTAAATATTCCAGACGCAGCTGCTCGGCTGCGCGCCGCTTACGCGCGTAGCTTTCGAAGCGTTGGCCTTTCTTGCAAGGTGGGTATGGTTTGGTCAAGTCTCCGTCCCCACCTTGCTTCTCCCATAGCCTCCGAAGCCTGGAGAGTTGTCTCTCCAGTTTACCACCGGTGTTGCCACGGTAAGTCAGCCCTGAGCAGCGCCTACAGCGCGAACGCTCCGCGCTATTCCTGTACAAGTAATTTCGACGCTCACTACAGCCAGGGCATTTCCAATAGTATCTGTATCCCCCGAAAGCGGCCGGCACACGCGCGATCGCGATAACGTTCCCGTCGAATTTTGCGCTCAAGCGGCCGCTTGGAATAGTAGAAGCTTCGCGAATGACACTTACACAGCTCAAGCGTGGTCTCTCAATTGTGTAGATGCGACGTCGCTGAATGGTCATAGCGTGCACTTGAGTGGGGATGAATCTAAGTCTTGTTCATGATCGACTAGCTAGACGTGTTGCTAGGCTTGCCCGTGATTGGCTGGTGCTCTCTTGAATATTTCAGGCATCGCACGTTTCCCGCAAGTCAGTTCGCCGCTTCGCCGGCAGATGTTTGTCGGGAGACTGGGCCGGATCCCGAAATGCCCAAGGCCCTTATGCCGCTCGTTAACTTCACCACCTCCACGTAGTGCATTGTTCTGAAAGTTTCAGGACCATGGCCGGTAGCGGAGTTGCGTGCGAACGCTTGAGGAGAAAGCCTTGAAACGCATGCCACTGAAACATTCAGGACGACAGTTGAAACATTCAGGTCGATCATCTGAAACTTTCAGCTGATTAGGCCGTTTCGAAATTGCTATTGTCCGTCACCATCCACCACAATCTCACCGTTTTGCTTTTGATGGCGATAGTAAGTCGCCCGGCTGATACCCAAGGACTTCCATGGAGTTTTCTTTCATGGTTGTCCCACCTCTTGGCATTCCCACGCACCCCAAGGCGCGATTGACGCTCCCGGAAGGCAGCAATGCTGAACTTCTTCCACACCCATCGGGCAACCGATTTCGCGATCGATTTCACTTCGCTGATGCTCATCGGGGACACGAACTGAGAATTGAGATCAGATGCGACAGCGGTACATCTGTGAAGCCACACTTCGAACGGGACTCCGTTTGACTTGAATTTTCGGACCTCAGCGTAGGCAAATCTGCGCAGTTCGTCGAACACAGTGACGTTTCGGCCGGCGCCTGCTGTTGCCTCAATTGTCAACTCCGGCCGCATGTCACGTTTGAACAGCCAATCCGCGATCTCGTTAAGCGTAAAGGGGTCCTCTCGCCGCCATTCGACGTTCCATGACGGATGCAACGGGTTCTTCGCTATGAGTGCCCTATAGTGAGGGTCCGCCCCGAGGCGTCGACCAACGCCCCTTTCAACAGCAGAGTAAAAACGCAGAGGATGATCCCGCGAAGTGCTATGACACGCGACTGGGTTTTCGAGCTGATAAGCAACGTGCGCGTGTCCGTTCGATGGGTTGAGAATGATGATGTTCGGCTCGGGCAGGTTTGCATCCCGGTGAGCGAAGTAAGCATCGGAACGATCAATGTCATGCATCATCCAACGAAACGCCCAAGGATCGTTCCACTGCAGATGCCGCATCGACAGCGCGATTTTTTTCTTCCGGACTATGAGGCCACCTTCCAGAAGGTTGGCACAATACGGTCGGCGGGGAATGAGCTCACAGAATTTGTCGCGTAGGCACGGGCGGCGGCCGATCTGATCACACAAGTCTATTTTTCTTGTCCGAAATAGCCCCGCTACGAAGGCTATTATCTGAAAGGCGACAGTCTCAAAGCCAGATGGGACGACCGCTTCTTTGTCACCTGATAAGGCGACGGTCTCATCATTCAATTTCGCCAGGGACATAATTTGACGAGCCTCACGCCGCATCGCCAAGTTGGCTGAGACGCTCAATCTCCGAACGCGGCACTGAAGGTGCGCCCAGCGACCTTGATGAGCCGGATTTTGCCCGACTTCGCCAGCCCGTAGATTGATGTGCGCCCGACGCCCAGCGCGTGGCATGCTTCGCTTATTCGGTATGCCAGCTTATGCTCTCGTACCGTTGCCGGACTCGCAATCGAGCAACCCGTAAGTTCGTCTTTCATCGACATGCTGCCACCGTCTCTGGTCGTTCGCTCATATGCGCACGATGCCATCGGCCGGTGCTAAGCCGGTAAGGCCTAAGGGATAGAAATTTTCTAACGCCCCTTGGGCCTGGTTGGGGTGTTTTCTCGAAGACCATCCAAGCGAGCGATTAGGCTACCGACGCCGGCGTCCGTCGCTGCAATTTTGGCGTAACTCGGCAATACGCTATTGATCGCGCAACAGAATCGAACGAACGGCCCGTCTCGTTGACTCTTCACATCATTCCAACTCGCACCGGGTTTTCCGCCACTGACTTTGAACGCTTCAGCAAGTTCTCGCACCAGCAACTCGTTCTCAATTGCTCCTCCTTTGTTCGGCGGAATTTTTGCAGTAGGGCAGAGCTTCATAGCCGCTTCAATCGCCGACTGCAGAATTGGAAGTTGGCCCCTTAGATTGTCAAAGGCTTGCGGATTGCAGCCTGGAGAGCGTCGTGAAAACTCATATGCGACAAGGATCACGGCAGCATCGCGAACAGGTTGCCGTACCGCGACATCCAAGTAGATAGAGGCACACGTCATCTTCACTAACTGAACTTCCTCAATATCCTCTGAAGGCGTAAGAAGTTCAGCTAGCTTCTGAACGGACGTCTCGAGCTTCGCCAAATGGGCACGAACCGACTTTCCAGTGAGTGGGCGGGGTCGCAAGTTGCTATCGAGCTTTCGCTTAATGTGCGCTTCCACACAGCTATCCACGAAATCACGCGCATCTTCGCCAAACGATAACTTTGAAGATCGTTCTAGCTCTGACCACTTAAGCACTACTGGAGGAGTAGGGTTCGGATCACTAATCTTCTTCTTAGTAGGCTGAGAAGTCATGGATGCGTAACCCATTTGAACATTCGGCGCCATTCGGGCTTTGCGCCACGCCTTCCTTGCTGCGCGCGCAAAACCGGGGCCAAGCTTCCATCATGTCGCGTCGTCTCTCTAATGCGTCACGTCTTTGGTAAGCGCACTAGCGAAAGCCGGCTCCGGTAGCACGAATAGATACCACAGCCCCCCAGTGTGGGAAGAGGGGACGAAGGCATCGTCACGGCAGTGCGACGTGCCTCCGTTTTCATTTGAAGATGCCACTCTCCTGTGATCGCTTGATCACTTGGTTTCACAGGATCGCACCGGATGTCGCCGTCATGACCCACGCGGCCACTCTGGATAGCTTCGAGCCTAGCATCTGCTATTGAATTCAGAGCCGACATCCGGTTGCGATGATCCGAACGAAGTTGCTCGGTGCAAAGCGCGGTCCGCGATCTCTGCGGCAGATCAATTGGCAGCAGGATTGCTGCCATACACTTCCGTGACCGCTACGGGGCAAGGGCGCGCTTGAGCGGTATTCGGCGAGAGTCCCGAACGCCCCCGATCGCGACTCTTCGCGTGATCAACAGCGAACGCCGACGCGATAGGTTATGCACCAGCGCGCAATGCTGCGCCCCCAATTTCGCGCGCCGTTTCACAATCTCCGGGCAAGTGCAGTTTTTGCTTGGAGATCCGCATCGAAAGCACCGTGCGCAATCTCAGCATTGAGGTTGATGACGCGATTGAAGTCACGGAGAAGACCGACAACTGATGCAGTGACGAGATACCTCGTACAGCAGACACGGTCGGCGGCGCAATTCGGGTTGTCGATCGGCGTGAGCTCGACGTCCGCTTGTGGCCCGTTGCAGTCGTCCGACTGAACCTAACGCGCGCCAGCAACTGGCCAGCAAGCAGACATCTATGGTACACTTCTCTTCATGAAACTTGGATACACAATCATCTACGTTGCCGACGTGCCCGCAACTGTAGCGTTCTACGAGGCGGCCTTTGGGCTCCGCCGTCGTTTCGTCCACGAAAGCAATCTCTACGCCGAATTGGAGACCGGCCAGACGACGCTTGCGTTCGCTGGCGATCCCATGGCCGAAATGAACGGATTTGCGATCCGGCTCAACAGACCGTCGGATGTGGCTGCCGGGTTCGAGATCGCGCTCGTCACAGACGATCCTCAAATGGCGTTCGATGCCGCCGTGTCAGCTGGCGCAAGTCCGGTCAAATCACCGGCTGCGAAGCCCTGGGGCCAGACGGTCGGTTACGTACGTGATCTCAATGGATGCCTCGTCGAAATTTGTTCGCCTATGGCGGGGAAGGCGTAGACCATCATGCCCACCGATGCCGTGGAAAAATGGTTGGCCACGATTCCTAAGAACGACGAGCTTCGCTTTGAGTTGGTGCTGTCAGTGCGCGAACTCGTATTGTAAACCGCCAAGGGCATCACAGAGGAAGTGAAGTACGGCGGCATCCTGTTCTCGAACGGTGAAGCGTTTTGCGGCGTGTACTCCTACGCCGCACACATCTCGCTGGAGTTCGGCAAGGGGGCTGAGTTTCCCGACGCGCACAAAGTGCTCGAAGGCAAAGGTAAGGGCCGCCGCCACATCAAGATTACGTCGATCGAAGACGTGAAGGCCAAACACGTGAAGCACTACATCGGCGTGGCGCTCCAGAATGTCCGCAGCTGACCCGTTGCGGACCTGAGCAGATGCAGCACAGGCAGCACACCGCTAAACGCAACGCAGAGTTAGCCGACATCCAGTTGAACCTGCCTGACGTCAATAAAAAAGCGTTGACTGCGGTTGGTTCTGCTCAGAAAGCAGACATGCTGATTTTCAGCTCAGGGCCAATACCGATTGTCCGGCGACACGGATCGTCAGGCTGCGTGTGCTTTTCGTGCTCGCCGTTTCGGTGCTCAACAACATGACGATCGCTTCAGTGCATAACGCGGGGCGGATTTCGGTGTCTGGCGACCGCTTTCGAACCTACCGCGTCGTGCAACAGCCAGTCGCCTGATCGTGCATTTGACCCTGAGCGGACTTTCCTTCGCAACCCAACGCAACTCAAAAGCGGCAATAGATAAGGGGGCGGCTGCAGATTCACTTAAACTCAAATGGCACCGTGTAAGTTCTTTGCGTATCGGTTAGACCGGTTGGCGGCTTGGGAATCCTTGCGGTCTCAACGGCACGTAGCGCGAGACGATCAAGTCTCTCCGATCCACTCGATTTCGCAATATCGGCGAAGCGAATCTCGCCCGCATCACTAAGGGCAAAAATGATCAAGGCGCGGCCACGCAAACCATCATGTTTCGGGCGCGCCCGACCTAGCGCCATGCGGACTTCCATCGCAAACTTGGTCAATTGACCTGCACTCGCGCCGGTTCGGCCTTCAGCAACACTGTTCGCAGCAGACGACTGCGCTGTGGCGCCGCCAGTGACAATTGCGGCTTGAGCGGCTTCGTTGTTCTGATCCTTGCCACTTTCCGATACTGGCACCTTTGCATCGGTGACCTTTTCGGGTTTTGGAAGATCGGGATCGGGCTTAATGGTCTCAGCCGTTGCGACATCGGACGGCGTTTCGGAATTTGGGACTGGCTTCAATAGCGCAGCGGGCTGTTCTTTTATGGGTTCTTCAGCCGATGTAATTGTTTCAGCCGCGACCTCAACCTGATTTGACACCACACCGGCACCACTGGCGACTTCAACGGGTGCCGACGTCCGCCCGGTTTCGGATGCGGCGCTAGCGATCAGACTTTCGAGTACAGCGGCGGCGACAATCTCAACACTGACTGCCTCCAGCTCCTGCCCGCCGATACCGACATTAACTTGTAGCGGCGACCACATTAACAGCGCAGCCAAGGCCGCATGGGCGAAGACCGACAAGACTATCGTGCAAAACTCACGTCTTCGGCTTATGCTGCCTGCAGGAATGGTTGCTCTAATCTCGCGAAGTTCTTCCGGAATCCCGAGTTCGATCCGCGTTACCCCAACGACGGTTGCAGGTCCTGGATCATTTGCAGGCACATCCCCCCTATCATCACGCAACGCGCGATACCTCCCGAGGTCAATGACCGTTGCCGTCAACACGATTTATGTCTGCCTTGGACTACACGCGGGTGGCTGAAAATATGAGACCCGCCACAACGGCAACAGCCGCCCACATCACGCAAATAAAGACAGGAAAGCCAAACACTCCAACCAGAAGGATCACGCTTGCGAGGACGTTGGCACCGAACAGCGCCAGCTCTTTATCCTGCTCCGTTTCAAACAGGCGGATCCCGTATCCAACGAGCGGAACACGCCGGAGAATTCTTTCGATGACTGTTCCTTGTACATCTTGCGACATCTCAATGTGTTCCTGCTGACGTTTCCGGAAATGTTTCAAGGACTATTGAGGTCGAGCCTGTTCAGCTAAAGCGCGAACATCATCGACAAACGACGTGAACATGTCCGACATCATGGCGGTTGTAATGGCTCCAGCCCGCTCGGGCGTGCCGCTATCAAAGGGCGGCTCCGGCTGATACTCCGCAAGCAGCTGCATACTTTTGGCATAATCTGCGTCGCGCAAACTCGCGACTAAAGAGAGACCGAAGTCTATTCCAGCCGTGACGCCTGCACCGGTTATGCGATTGCGGTCGACGACAACGCGTTTATCGACGGGGTCAGCGCCAAACTCTCGAAGGAGACCGCGCGCAGCCCAATGCGACGTCGCTTTGTAACCTTTCAGAAGTCCGGCCATACCTAGCAAGAGCGACCCAGTGCAGACGCTGGAAACAATTTTTGCGCGTTCGCCGCGATCGCGCAAAAACTTCAAAGTTGCCGCGTCTTTCATAGCGGCCAGCGTGCCAGACGCGCCCCCTGGGACACACAGTATGTCGAGATCTCTTGGACATTCATCAAAGTCGGCTGAAGGCATGAAAACGAGTTGCTGGTCACTTATTACCGGCGCTTTTGACTTCGCAACGATGTGTACCGTCGCTCCCATCAAGCCAGCCAACATGTAGTGCGGGCCAACCATATCGAGCGCGGTGAAGCCCGGATAAATCAGAAATGCCAATTGCTCCTTTCCAATCCAGTGGGGCGGAACAGCATGCATGTCATGACCAGTTGCAGGAGGCACGCTCGTCGCAGCATCAGAGCTGGTTGTCGCACCGGGCTGCTTTGCTGCGCCGACGTCGACTAAAAGTGGCGCAGCAAATGTAGCTGCGCCAAGGGTTGCAAACGTCCGTCGCGTAAGTGTCATCGCTTGTTCGTTCTCAATATTTGTAAGAGACCTGCCCATAGACCGCGCGCGGCGCACCGGGGGCGACTTGTCCGCCGAACCAGGAGTACGGTACAAAATACTGCTCACCGGTCAGGTTCTTGACGTGGAGTGATGCGGTCCAGTGCTTGCTGTCGTAACCAACCTTTGCATCGACGGTGACGTAACTCTTAGTCTTGTAGACATTCAAGTTGTCGACAAAACTTCCGGTCGAGGCGTAAATCCCCGCGCCAATGCTCCAACCTTTGAATGCTTCCGCAGCAAAGGCATAGTCGACCCATAGACGACCTGAGTGTGCAGGCACGTTCGGCAATTTATTGCCTTCAGGGGTTGACAGTTTGTTGTCAGCAAATTCGGCGTCCGTGTAACCGTAGGCTGCGAGCACCTTCCATTCGCTTGTCGGCTGCCAGATCATGTCTGCTTCGAAGCCCCGAGAATGCTGTGCGGCAGTGTCGGTGATCAGACCGACGCCAACCGGCACATTGGTGCGTTTGATGTCAAAGACCGAGACGGTCCCGCTCAGCTGATGACCAATCTTGTACTTCAGCCCCCCTTCAAGTTGCTGGGACTCCTCGGGCGCCAATTCTTTAGCTTGCGTGAAAGCCGTCCAGCGCATGCCCTCACTGTAGCTCGCGAAGGCCGACAATCCCGGCACGAGGTCAACCACGATCCCAGCCCGTGGCAATAGTTTCGTTTTATCGACCGTGAACGTTTCCGGAGGAAAGAAGCCGGCGCCGAAGTAAGGCACTTTCTCGTGGTATTTCACATCTAGATTTGCCAGACGCGCACCAGCGAGAAGGTGAACGCGACCTGATATGGACGACTGCAATTGCGCGTAGGCGCCCTTCGTCGTGTATGTGCCGTTAAAATCGTACCACGGAAAGAAAAACGGCGAGAATGGATTTGGCTTTGTATAAGGCGTTAGGAAGATGGGATTGGTCAGATCGACCGGCATGACGCCCAAGTCGCTATACATGAAGCCACTGTCGGTAACGCGGCTATAGTCGGCACCCAGTAGCAACATATTCTTGGTGTTGCCGACAGAGAACTTTGCGCGCAGGTTTGGATTGATGGAAAACTCTTCCTGCTCTTGAAACATGTTGACGTTCAGCATGCTCCAAGTTGTCCCACCCATGTCTGGTGCCGCTGTCTGAGGCCCTTGTGAGTCCTGCTGATTGACCGAGTTGGTGTAACGTGCCTTCACGTTGAACGCCCAAACCGGGTCTATGCGATGGTCGAGCGTTACAGTGACGCCATCTCTCTTGGTGTAGCTGGGTATTATGTTGGGATCGGCAGGGAACATCCAAGGATTGAGTTTGAAGTTCCCCGCTACCGTGCCAACCGCTGGCATGCCGGGATATGCTTGCTGACTGAATTTTGAGAAGGACCCTTGGACGGTCAGAGTGGTGTCCGTCTTGTTGGTGAAGGTGACCGTTGGGTTGATGGCATAGCGCTTCGCTTCAAGAACATCGATGTAGCTGTTGGCGCCGCTGTACTCACCTGTCATCCGAAACAAAACTGTTCCGTTCGAAGTGATCGGTTGATTGAAATCAAAGTACGAACGTAAATAGTCGTGGCTGCCGACCGATATACCGATCTCGCCGCTAGCGACATGCGTTGGCAACTTCGATATCATGTTAACAGCGCCCGAGATGGCGGAGCCTGGGCCGCCACCATATAGAATGGCACTTGGCCCCTTCAGAACTTCGATCCGTTCGATATTGGAAAACGCATCGCGATTGCCGGTGCCGTAAAGCACAGGCATGCCATCAAGCCAGAGATCCGCACCGAAACCTCTGATCTTGATTGGGGTCATATCAGAGTTGCCGATGCCAACGTCGCTCGGCCCCTGCGTGTTCGAAACGTTCTGGAGCGCGTCGCCGATAGACCTTGGGCGTTGATCGTCGAGCAACCGCTTGGGCAGCACTTGGATCGACTGTGGAATCTGCTCAAGCGGCGTCGCGGTTTTAGTCGATGACATCGCAGAGATTGCGCGATAGCCCTGAACCGGGCCAGCGGTTGTTAACACGGTCCCTGGCGGTAGAGGCACGCCTTGCAGATCAAGTGCCGGATTGTAGTTGCCAAGTGCATTCTGAATCGGCGGCGGACCATCGGCGGCGATCAGGGGAGGTGGTGCCTGTTTCGGCTGTGCCTTCGGCGCCGGTGCGGCTTGCTTCGACGCTGGCTGTGGCGCCGCTTTGGGCTGTACTGCGGTTTTTGGCTGCGGTGCGGGGGCTGCCTGCTTCGATTGTGGCGCTGGCTGTGTTTGCTTGAGCTGCGGGGCTGGCGCCGGTTGGGTTTGTGGTTCAACTGCTATAGGTGGTAGTGGGGTTGCCTGAGGCGCCTGGGCGCGTGCACCGCCCCAAATTGCTGACAACGCAACCACGCTGAGAGCACATGCAAAGGCGATTTGAATGCGAATAGATTGCGCGGCGTAGCCACGCGTGCCAAGTCCTGAGGGTTTCATCGGAAGACCAGATCAATGAGATGTAAGGGCGCTGCCAGCACGCATGTCGGCGCAACACACTTCGATGTGTGATTGTCCGCATTGGGCGGAGCGGTTCGAAAGTCGCTTTAGACGACGATCGGTGGTCCGCGCGGAGGAGGGCATACGGCCACAAGTCGCGTGGCGATCGCCTCACCGACGCTGGCGACCCTTAAGGACGTCGCGTCAAGGGCGCGGGGAACCGCAATCGGCTCCGGAAGCACCGCTGCCGCCGAGCTCATCCCACTGCAAATCGGGCAGTCTCCCGTGTTCCCGGTGGGTTCAGGAATGTTTGGCACCTCGGAAGGCGATAGGCGCGTTGTCGTGCCATCGGAGTGGCAAATGATGCTCAGCGACGTGACTAGGTCATGATGCGCCAACTTAGCGGAGACCATCGACGCATGGTGGCGCACGATCAGGCCAGCGTGCAAGAGCACGCCGACAATTGCCCAAAGGCCGACCCATGTTCGATATCGCAGCAAATTTATCTCTCCCCGACGGGAAATACTGCATTTACCAGCCCGAAATGCCAAGTATTAAAACCCAATTTTCCGCCCTTGTGGCCAAGTTGCCGCACCAAGATTGGTCAATATTGACACGTCGACATGCTGCGCTTCGACGTCCGGTTGACACCTGCACGAGGGCTTTTCGGGGTGCCACGGTCAGGTGCCGTGGCTGTTTGGATGAACGCATCGCGGATTCTCAAAACGGTTTGAATTATTCGAGACGGGCTAGAAGACGGTCTAGAAGGAGATTGAAATGTTTTGCTTCTGCCTAAACGTCGATGTCTGTCAGGTCGCTGCCAATAATAATTTTACCTGCAAAATCGCGACGAACCTCGCGCTCCAGGTCTAAAAGTGCCAAGTCGCTCGCGCGAGGTCGATGGTGGGTAAGAGCAAGGGTCTTAACGCCTGCGCGTGTGGCGATTTTACCGACCGTGTCGCCGCAGGCCAGTGTGTGCTCTGCTAAGCGCCGGAAATGCTCGTTCGAGATTTCGCTGGCCGAAAGAAAGCAGCACTGGACCAATAGATCGGCGCCTTTGGCGAGGCGATCGAGGCCGTCGCAAGAGACTGTATCACCCGAGATGGCGATGACCTTGCCCTCGGCTTCGAAGCGATAGCCAAGACAGGTCCAACGTTTGAGGAATGCTGCTGGCATGCCGAGGCCATCGCCGTGCCGCACGACTTCTGCGGTCACTTTCCATTGGCCCGTGTCGACCACCAGACCTGCCGTGACATCATTGGCGGCCACCGGTTTCCAGCCACCGAAGGTCGGTTCACCCTTGTCGCGCCACGTGATGTCTTTGTCATAGACTTGAGTGAGAAGTGTATTGACGAGGCGCTCTGTGTCTGGCGGGCCATAAATCTGCAATGTGTGCTTGCGCCCATGAAGCCAGGTGTTCAGCATTACGTCATACAGATCACCGATATGATCGAAGTGATGATGGGTGATGAATACGGGATTGATGCTGGCAAGTGGAATACCTGCCTTTGCCGCTTGCACCATGACGCCACGTCCTGCGTCGAAAAGTATGTTTTCGGCGCCAAATTGGATGAGTGTCGTTGTAGCCATCCGTTGAGGATCAGGCCGAGGGCCGCCGGTGCCGAGTAGTATTACACGCATCGCTTGCTCCATCGGAAATCAGGTCGCTGAGTATCGGCGTCTGTTTTCATCAAAGGTCTTGCGCTCAATAAGTGAAACTTCAAGGGCAAATCAAGCATGCTGCTGCATACTTGCCGAGAACATTGGACAATCAATTGATCTTCGCTCTTAGGTGCCTCTAGAGGCAGGAATCGGTGTCTGCATTTGGCCCTCAGCCGAAATTCAACGATTGGCAGCTCTGCGGCTAGAAGCGGTCGTGGTCGATAGGTGCGTGTACGCGTACTAGTGACCCTGAGCCGACGAAGTGCATGGGCTCAACACTCGCGTTGCAAAATTGCGGAGCACGGCGCGCGCAAGGTGTGCACTGCAGCAACCGCACTTTTCACACGCACCGTCGACGATGGCAGCTTACCATGCGCGACTGCATACGTTCTCCCTAGCGAGACGGGCAGAAGCAGACCTCGATATCTCACCGCAAAGCAAGAGCAGCAACCAAAGTGGAGACGGCGGTCAGCCACGAAGCGACGACGCGGAGCCAGATGGTGACCCACGACATGGTCCAGCGTTCGCGGATGAGGTGGATGACAGCAAACACCAAGACGATGCCGAACACCGAAGCTGACATGCCACCAGCGATGGCGTAGACCTGCGTCGCCCACGACGCCGGTCCCGGCCCGATGAAGACGCCCATAAAGTAGCCTGAAAGCATGCCGAGAATTGCCGCGACGAGCCACGGCAATGGAGCCGAGAGCGCCGCCCAGACCCCGCTGGCGACGGCGACGCCCAACATTGGCAGCTCGGGATCGACGAAGATGCGGAACTGCAGGAGTGCGATGAGGCCGATCGCCATCCCGACGATGTGAAGTGGCAGAGCCGCTTCGAGCGCTTTGGTGCCGTTGAGCCCGATGAGTAGTCCAGTCGCGAGGATCACGAGCGGCACCGGCATTTCCGAGAGCGTGTGAATAAACGCGAGATAGATGCCTTCCGGCCCTGGCGACAGACCGTGGGAAAACGCCTCGGCAGGAACCAGCCATCCGGCGCAGAAGGCGACGGCTCGGATCGCTCTCATGCAATGCTGGTGAGGAAGCCGACACCCGCGAGCGCGATCGCACCACCACACACGCGAACGAGGACGCGCCCGGCATCCCATCGCGCCAATACCCCGAAAGCGATGCCGGCGACGTGGAGCAGGCCGGTGGCAACGACGAACCCGGCGGCGTAGGCGTAAGCGTCCGCCGCGCCGGGCAGTTCCGTCCCGTGCGCGTGGCCATGAAAGATTGCGAACGCGCCGACGATCGCCGCCGCGACTGCCAGCGGGGGCCGCAAGGCCAGCGCGACGCACAGGCCGAGCACGATCGCAGACAATGCTATACCGACCTCGACGGACGGGATTCCGACACCGATGATGCCGAGCACGCCGCCGAATGCCATCACCATCGGGAATACGACCGGCAGCAACCAGATGGCCGGCGCGCCAAGAAACGCTCCCCAGAGCCCAACCGCCACCATCGCGACGACGTGGTCCCATCCGGAGATGGGATGAGACAGCCCGCTAACGAAGCCATCAATCACGCCACCCTCGGTGTGGGCGAAAGCGGGATCGGCTAGAGCTGAGGGCAACAGAGCCAGCGCCACAGGCAGGACAACTCGCAGATAAAATGATGCTCGCATTGCTTCTCTCCAGCACAGTCGACGGTTCGATCTCGAAGTTAACATGGACGTTTCGGCATGTCTCACCAGACCGGCGATCCGGCATTCTGCGAGGTATCTCCGAGCAAACACAGTCGCTTCAATTCGAGTATAGCAGCCGACCGACGCGGCCGAAGGGCCGTGGGCGTGTCACGATCTCGTTCGCCCACGGTATCGGTAGGGCGCTGGAAGCAGTCGAGGTCATTCAATCGCACGGGAGCAGCAATTTTGATCGCGCTGCCGTCGCGGCGGTCCGCAGTGCCCAGTTCCCACTCCCTCCAGAGGGCCTGCCGGAGGCGCTGCGAACCTACACGGTGCCGTTCTTGTTCCAATAGGAGATGTGAGCAACGGGTCAAGGGCGGGCTTGAGCGGCATTCGATCGACGTCCGCAGCGGCCCCGATCTCGCCGGTTCGGTCGAGACCGATGCGATAGGTCGGAGTCAACCGCCCAACCGCGAAACAGCGAATTGGTGGTGGGGGCCAAATGCAGACACCGATTCCTGCCTCTAGAGGCACCTAAGAGCGAAGATCAATTGATTGTCCAAAGTTCTCGGCAAGTATGCAGCAGCATGCTTAATTTGCGCTTGAAGTTTCACTTGTTGAGCGCAAGACCTTTGATGAAAACAGACGCCGATACTCAGCGACCTGATTTCCGATGGAGCAAGCGATGCGTGTAATCCTACTCGGCACCGGCGGCCCTCGGCCTGATCCTCAACGGATGGCCACAACGACACTCATCCAATTTGGCGCCGAAAACATACTTTTCGACGCAGGACGTGGCGTCATGGTGCAAGCGGCAAAGGCAGGTATTCCACTTGCCAGCATCAATCCCGTCTTCATCACCCATCATCACTTCGATCATATCGGTGATCTGTATGACGTAATGCTGAACACCTGGCTTCATGGGCGCAAGCACACATTGCAGATTTATGGCCCGCCAGACACAGAGCGCCTCGTCAATACACTTCTCACTCAAGTCTATGACAAAGACATCACGTGGCGCGACAAGGGTGAACCGACCTTCGGTGGCTGGAAACCGGTGGCCGCCAATGATGTCACGGCAGGTCTGGTGGTCGACACGGGCCAATGGAAAGTGACCGCAGAAGTCGTGCGGCACGGCGATGGCCTCGGCATGCCAGCAGCATTCCTCAAACGTTGGACCTGTCTTGGCTATCGCTTCGAAGCCGAGGGCAAGGTCATCGCCATCTCGGGTGATACAGTCTCTTGCGACGAACTCATCGCCTCGCCAAAGGCGCCGATCTATTGGTCCAGTGTTGCTTTCTTTCGGCCAGCGAAATCTCGAACGAGCATTTCCGTCGCTTAGCGGAGTACACACTGGCCTGCGGCGACACGGTCGGCAAAATCGCCACACGCGCTGGTGTTAAGACCCTCGCTCTTACCCACCATCGCCCTCGGACGAGCGACGCAGCACTTTTAGATCTGGAGCGCGAGGTTCGTCGCGACTTTGCCGGTAAACTTATTATTGGCAGTGACCTGACCGAAATCGAGGTTTAGCCACAAGATTTGCGGGTCAATCTTCTGGCTAAACCTTCCCGAATACATCAACGCTGCTTTAAGCAACGCCTTCTAATCCTCCAACCCCACTGCGCAAGCTAATGCTATGCGCGGCGGGGTTGGGTATCTCCGCTGCGACTTCAGTCAGGCGAGCAACCAGCTGTTACCAAGACATTGTCTTCGTGTTATCTTTGAACAATCCGCCACCCGTCAATTCCGGCGATCCGACCTTAATTCCCTCAAGAACATCTGTATCTTTGACGCCGTAGTGCTTCATGCACATTGGGCAAATAAGAATAGTCGCGCCCTGCTTGATCAAGGCCGCAATTGTTTCCTGTTGGACTTTAAATCGCTTCGACGTGGCCTTTGATCCTAGCAGTACGCCACGATCGTTCAGAAAAATTGTTACTGGGTGTTTGCGTTCAATCTGGTTCTTCGAAAACACGAGAGCCATCTGCGCTCGATGACCATGATCTGTTGTCAAGTTGACGAAAAGTGGATCCGTGTCTCCCGCGAAGACTGCGCGGGAGAACATCATAAGGCCTGCAAAAGCCCACATTATTGCGCGAATTGTTTTCATGCTTCCGTCTCCTTTACGTTGGTGTGCGTAACTAGGAATATTGGTCGCTACACTTTGTTTGTCCTTGCCTTGGATCAAACCATTCCTTTGTGCCAAGCCTCAAAGCCGAGGTTCATCGGTGAGCAAAAAGGCGGGCATTGCGGGAATTCCTGAAATGAAATCGGCATTGTCCTTCATGTGTGATTGCCTGCGATGTGATGAAGCTTCTCGCGCGATAGAACTCTGAATTGCCCGGGGCGTTCACCCGCGATGACATTCTCGCGGCGGAGCTTTGAAAGCACGCGCGTAACGGTTTCTTTGGTCAAACCCAGATAGTCAGCAATGTCCTGCTGCTTGATTGCCTTTTCGTTGGCCCGCTGGGACATGTTGAAAGGAGTGCTGTCCGTGATATCGAGTAGAAAGGCAGAAATCCGGGCTGAAGCGGACTCCGCCCGAGGCGGACAACATGAGTTCGAAGTGCATGCAGCCTCTGGCAGAGTTGCTTGCTTGATCGCAACTGCAATGACGCTGACGAATTGAACTCACCAATGCTTATCGGCCTGATCTGCACCTCTGAGATGCACCGAGCGGAGACCGAATAGGACTGCTCACACTCCACCCCAAGGAGTATGCCGGGCTTTGCAAATTCGACAATTTGTTCGCAGTCATCGCCAATGCGGTAGATGAGTGCCAGCGTCCCTTCAACCACCTCAAGGATTGCGACGCGCGGGTCGCCCTGGCGAAAGACCCATTGCCCGGCTTTTAGCTTCTGGACGTCCAAATGCGACGTGGTAGCTGCCGACGAATTATCGAAACGTCCGTAATGTTGCGGCTTCACATGTTGCCGGACGCAAGGAGTGGCAGCCGGGATGTTGGTCACAGCCGCACTCCGTCATTGACTGGCAGAAGCGGCAAATTCTCAGAGAAGGTCAATTGCGGTCGGCATCCAGTTCGCTCCAATGCATCAACGAAGACAGTCCGGAAGTCTTCACGTTCAGCGGGAGAGAGATCCTGCGCGATCTCTATCCGGCGTCCGTGTCGAACAAGACAGAGCGACTGGCAGCCGAAATCCGGGTCCTGTACCGTGTGCAGAGTGAGCCCGAACAGTGGCAGAGCGAATTCGTCGATCTGCCGCTCCCTCTGAAATCGGCGTATTGCGACTTCCTCATAAGAAACGATGACATCTTCTCGCCGGTCCAGTCGGTTCCGCCCTGCCACGAGTGCAAAAAGCAGAAAAATAGTGTCAGCCGCTATGAACGCAGTAATTGGCCAGAGCCCGCGCACGACAAATCCAATCGTAGGATGGCCGAGAACACGAGAATGGCGGCGCAAACCGTCCTCAACTCACTGCTCGATAACGAGCGATTCGGCGTGATTGTTGCGTGAAAGCGTTCTGACGTGTCGGCATATGCGCGCCGTGACGCGTTCTCTCGCAATGCGAGAGTGACGTGTTTGTTCATGATGTGAAGCTCAATCTAACGTGCGAGTGCAAAGGACCCATTGCCGCTCACCCGTGAGGGCCAAACGTCGGCATGGATATTTGACGGAAGAATTTGCTCGTTAGATCAACGGTGGAGCACGCGGCTGCGCAGGTGGCCAATGCCGCCACGTCGGCGCTGTAGTGCAAAGGGCAACCGCCGCGAGTTGCAGCGCCGTTGCCAATGCAAAAAATAAGGAATAGTCGGCTTGGACCAAAAGGCCTGGAGCGGAGCATAACGTGCAGGCCGCGCAACCCGAGTTAGTCGTCGTTTTCCCGCCGCTCGACTTGCCGGTTATGCAGAGAACGGGGATGGTGCCATCGGGCAGTGCCTCTGCGGCAATAGATCCATCATAAGTTGCCGCTGGCGGTCTCTGATGTGCCAACGGCAATAACAGCATGGCGAGTTCGTAGAGGATCGCCACGGCAATTCGCAGATCTTTGGCCTTTGACAACACCGCCATAGGAACTCAACAGCAATAGACAGGCACTCGTGCAATGACCTAGATCAAACTACGAGGCTTGTGTCTGTCACACGGCCAAGTGGTCGCGCAAGCCACACGAAGGCCGCAGAACGGCACGTCGACTTCGTCAATATTGACCAATCTTGGTGCGGCAACTTAGCCACAGGAGCCAAAAAGTTGATTTGTATACTTGGCATTTCGGGCTGGTAAATGCAGTATTTCCCTTCGGGGAGAGATAAATTTGCTGCGATATCGAACATGGGTCGGCCTTTGGGCAATTGTCGGTGTGCTCTTGCACGCTGGCCTGATCGTGCGCCACCATGCGTCGATGGTCTCCGCTAAGTTGGCGCATCAGGACCTAGTCACGTCGCTGAGCATCATTTGCCACTCCGATGGCACGACCTCAAAACTTGCGGCGTCCGAAATCCCAAACATCCCGGAACCGACAGGAAATTCTGGCGATTGCCCGATGTGTTCCGGCATGGGGCTATCGGCTGTCGTTTTACCGACGCCCGCGTTTCAGTTTACGCCACCAGATAGGACTTCGCTTGGTGTTGCCGTTGTAGGCGTGTCGATTGCGACACGTCTCACCGCTGTTTGCCCGCCGCGCGGCCCGCCTTTTTCCATCTGACATTGTTATTGATCGCGGACCGACGTCCGTGAGCGTTCAGACGGTCAGTCTGCTGTAGCTCACGCCTGACTTGGCCGCATGTCCAACGTCAGACGATCGGCTTCCATCCATGCCAAATCCTGTTTTGCAATCGAGCCGCAGGGCTATGTCTTCGACGCGCGTCCAACTCGCTTTCGCAACGGCGCTGAGCGTCGTTGCACTCTCTGCGTTTCTGGGAACTGCGCGCGCTCAACAAGCGCAGCCAACTCCGTTGCCACCCGTGCCGGTCGAGCCTCAAGCGCAACCCGCGCCCGCGCCGCAACCGAAACAGGCGCAGCCGGCGCCGCAGCCTAAGCAAGTTACCCAACCGAAAGCCGCACCTAAGGCTGCGCCAAAGCAAGCGGCGGCGGCGGCGCCTAACGCCCAAGTTAAGCAGGTGCAAAGCGCAGCACCGCAGCAAGTGGAAACTGTGCAGCCAACCTTTAGAAAGCTACCGGCACCGGGTACGAGATCGGGAAGCCTAAGCGTTCCGACAACGGCAGAAGCCACTTCGGAAATTCAACGGACGCCGGGGGGCGTTGCAGTCGTTCCGACTCTACCTTCAAAGCAGTTCGGAACAGGTAGCCAAGGACATTTTGGACGAGGTTCCAGGTGTCACTGTGCAGCACAGATGGGGGCCTGATGCTCGGCTCTCAATCCGCGGGTCTGGCTTAACTCGGAGCTACGGTAACCGTGGCTTGAACATGTCGATGGACGGCATTCCAATCAATACGTCGGACGGTCTTTTTGATCTGTTCGAGGTAGATCCTACTGCCTACCGCTATGTGGAAGTTTTCAAGGGTGCCAACGCGCTGCGCTTCGGCTCCAACTCACTAGGCGGTGCAATCAACTTTGTAACACCGACCGGGTACGATGCGTCTCGCTTCGAGACACGATTAGACGTGGGCAGCTTCGGCTATGTCAGGTCGCAAGTAAGCTCGGGCGGTGTGAGAGCGGTCCGTGGGATTACTACATCAATATCTCGGCACAACGTGAGGACGGATACCGCGAGCATAGCAAAGGAGACATTGAGCGTGTCAACGCGAACTTAGGCTATAGGTTCTCGCCAAATGCGGAGACCCGTTTTTACGTCAATGCAAACTCGTGGCACGGGCAATTGCCTGGTGAAGTAACCGGGAAAAATTGCCGCTCTGAATTCTCCGAAGAAGGCGGCTTTTGATTTTTTACTGCAAAATCAGCAGCGGAATATCGATTCGTACGCGTCGCGAACAAGACTACTGTCCGGCTGGATGGCACCTTAGTTGAGCTCGGGGTCTACACCCACCAACGCCACGTTGACCACCCGATCTTCCAATATCTTGACTACAACGTGGCGGACTATGGCGGCTTTATCCGAGCGACAGACGAAAGAATGATCGGGGGCTACCGCAATCGTCTGATCACAGGCGTCAACATCCTGAGCGGTGCTTTGGACTACTATCAGTATGTGAACTTGCCGGGTGCAGTGAAAGGTGCACTGACCTTCTCAACGCTCGATAAGTCGCAGAATGTATCCGCCTATGCAGAGGACTCGTTTTACTTCCTGAAAAATGTTGCACTCGTTGCTGGGGTTCAGTTCCAGCACACGGTTCGCGAACGGGAGGATCGTTTTCTATCAGATGGTGATCAGTCTGGGCGACGAGCCTTTCGACATTTTCAGTCCTAAGGTTGGCTTGTTGTGGGATGTTGACCGGAATTGGCAGGTCTTCGCCAATGTCTCGCGCAGCGCTGAAGTCCCAACTTTTGATGTAAATTCATTTGCATCACCGGCGAGCACGAACGTGAATGCGCAAACCGCAACGACTTATGAAATGGGAACGCGCGGTCGTAGGCCGGACCTGACATGGGACATGTCTAGGTACCCGCGCCGAGATCAACAATGAACTGCAATGCTTGACGACGGGGCTCTTTGGCGCTTGCACCACTTTGAATGCTGACAAGACCGTACATCAAGGCATTGAAGCTGGTCTTGGAGTTTCGCTTGCGAAGTCTGTTTTTGCCACCGACGACCGAGTCTCGGCTGTACGGAACCTACACCTACAACGACTTCCACTTTGACGCTGATGCTAAGTGGGGCAACAACCGTCTCCCCGGTGTCGCTCCGCATAAATTACGAGCCGAAGTGCTCTACAAACATCCAAACGGCTTTTACGTTGGTCCCAATGTCGAATGGATGCCGTCCGGCTTTTTTGCCGATAATGCCAACGTCCTGAAAATCGATCCGTATTCTCTCTTCAATTTCAAGATTGGCTATGACCAGCCCGTTGGCTGGTCTGGGTATCTGGAGGGTCCGCAACCTGCTAGACAAGCGTTACATCTCGTCAACAATTACAATTGGCGATGGAAAGCCGGTGTTTGGAAACGTTCTTCCGCTCTTTGGAGAACTTTACAATCCAGGCACCGGCATCTCAGTTTACGGCGGATTGCGCTACCGAATGTAGGCGCGCGATAACAATACGGGACGATTGTGTGTTCCCGATCTGACTTGCCGGAGCTGCTATGTGCCACCTACGACGACAAGACGTATCTAAGGCTTGTCGTCGTTTCCCGCGCCCGCGGTTGACAAGCTTGGTGCGCGAACTATGAATTCTGAGGTAATAGGATTTTATGCAGCGGAGCGCGCTCTATCGAACTATTTGGCGCTGGCATTTTTATGCCGGGTTGTTCGTCATTCCGTCCATTGTCGTCTTAGCAGTCACAGGCGCTATTTATCTCTTCAAGCCTGACATAGACCGTTGGGAAGAGCGAGCCTACCAGGGGCTCGCGACTGCCAGCACCGTTTCCGCGGAGAGGCAACGAGATACAGCACTTGCATCGCACCCCGGCTCGCAGTTTCAAAGCTACCGTCTTCCGCAGTACTCAGGTGATGCTGCGGTCATTAAATTAAGACTTAGCCAGACTGACGGTGTGCGCGACGTTTTCGTCGCGCCCGATGGCCGCGTATTGGGGAGCCTGGATCCCGAGCAAAGCTTGATGGCGCTTGTAAGACGAATTCATGGACAGCTTCTACTGGGTGTCAAGGGAAGCTGGTTGGTCGAGTTGGTGGCGAGTTGGACGATCGTAATGATAGTTTCGGGGCTCTTCTTGTGGTGGCCTGTTGGGCTCAATTCGCCGGCGTGATTTGGCCAAGATTGAGAAATGGCAATCGCGTCTTTTGGCGAGACTTGCATGCTGTTACCGGCTTCTGGGTTGCTGGCCTAGCGCTCATTCTTCTTTTGACCGGTCTGCCTTGGACAAGCGTCTGGGGCAGCGCGTTCAGGTCCATTCGAGTTCACATGGGCTGGACCAACAACGCGCCACAGTGGACGATTGGCGGTGAAGTACCTAAGCACGCCCAACATTCTCCTATGAAATCACCTGTAGTTTTAGGAGGCAATTCCTTCGGCACCAGCAACGCCTCGCTTCAAGAGATCGTCGCCAAAGCCAAGGGTGAGATGCTGGCTTTTCCCGCTTTGGTGTGGGCACCCGGTATATCCATTCCGTTTGCACAGCCTTCCGCAACATCGTGGACAGTCAGATCTGAGACACAGGTAAAGCCGTTGAGCGTGACAATCCGGTACGATGCTGTAACGGGCGCGGAGCAATCGCGTGAAAAGTTTTCAGACCAGCATCTGATTGACAGAGTGATTGGCTATGGAGTTGCCTGGCATGAAGGTCAACTGTTTGGACGGATTAATCAACTGATTGGCGTCGTGACAGCCGTTATGCTTGTGACATTGGCCGCGTCGGGCTTTTTTATGTGGCGACAACGCAAACCGGAGACTGTATTAGGTGCGCCGCACCAATCATCAGTACCTGTACGTTTTGGGTATGTTGGAGTTGCTATTCTTATTCTGGCTGCACTTCTTCCGCTCTTTGCCGCCTCGCTCGTTGTGTTGTTTCTATTCGACCACATTCTCCTTCCACGAATACCGAGCTTCGCACGCTGGCTTGGTGTTTCGCGATGATGAGTTGCGAGGACCCTTCGGTGTCGCAGCACTGTCCGCGAGCCTCATCTTTGTCGCGGCACGCGATTGACCGCAATTGGGATTGATCCGTGCTCACAGCCAAGGTCATCGACTTCGGAGCGTATCGTGCAAGCCGCGATGGCAGCGAGATCATCTCGAGCGCCGACAACGATGACGTCGTGGCCGGTGATGACATTGGCGAACTCTCACTTATTCTTCCGGACGACGTGCGCGATGTGCATGCGTCTCAAACGGCTATTCGACTGCGTCGGCCATCGGTTTCGATTTCAACAGCGCTATCCGCACTCCTACACACCGCATTGATTGCATATGTCATCTGGATGCCACTGCGCGACGGTGTCGGCATTGGCGGTCTAGACCTGGAGGCAGTAAGCGTCGACATCGTCGACGCTGCAGCGTTTGAGAGCCTGCTGGCGAATGCAACATCACAGACGGGTGGCGCGGTTGCTCCTATCGAGGCGGAGACAGGTTCCAAAGCCGAGATCAATTGGACGGAGCTTGCAGCACAATCGCAAGAGACGAAGCAGGAACCGGTCAAAGAGCAACCTGAGGCTATGTTGAAGGCTGACGCGATGTCCGAAGTACCTTCGGAGGTCGCGACGGCTGACGTCGTCAAGCCCGATCCAAAACCGCCGGAGCCGGAGCGCAGCCCGGACACGCAATCACCTACACCCGAGAAAGGACAGGATAAATCTAACGTCCCCGCACAGGCCGCTGTTACGGCTGGTGGCTCCGTGAGCCAGATGACCGCCGAAATCAGTGCGAGCGACGGGCGATCCAGTGCCAGTGCCGGAGATCTGACCAAGTTTGCGATCGAGGTCCGTATGGCAATCGGTCGCGCACGCCCGAAGCACGATGGTTCGAGAGGACGGGTTTTTGTTCTTTTTAGCGTAACAGAAACGGGCGAATTAAGCTTCGCAGAAAGTGACGCATATCGAGCGGCTCCGAGCGACTTGATCCCCTTGCTCTAAAGGCGATTACTAGCGCGAGATTGCCTAAGCCACCAACCGGTCTTAGTGAAGCGCAACGAACTTATACTGTCCCGTTTGAGTTCAAGTAATTACGCGACCGGCCAACTTATAAGCTATGTCCGCTATTGAGTGCGTTGGGCTAGGAGTGAACAGCTTTCGCATGGGTCAAAATGCGCCATTCGGCGACTGGCTGTCGGACGACGCGTTACGCACTGCAGCGATCGTCGTGTTTTGAGCATCAAACGGCGTACGAGGAAAGCACATGCCGTCTGATTATCCGTGTCCCCGACTGGTAGGTATTGGCCCTGACCAACGTTTCGCTGCGGCGCGGCACGACGGTCGGTTTTTGTGGTATCGCGTCGCCGTTCGCGTGTTGGAGAGATAACGGTCGGTCCTGGAGGTAGAGCGAGCGTGCGAAAAGTGGTCCGGATGCGGGCTTCTGACCCTGGCTGCGTGAAAACGACAATCGATGCTATGATTCGTCCTCGTGATTTGCGGGGGCAGTCGATGAAGCGGTTCATTGAAGGCGCGGATCGCGGTCAATCGACGTTGTTGCCGGAATGCCTCGATGACTGGGTCGACGAGAGCAATCCTGTTCGCGTGGTCGATGCCTTCGTCGATGCGCTCAAGCTGGCCAAGCTGGGCTTCGAAGACGTCGAGCCGGCGATCACCGGCCGGCCCGGCTATCATCCCTGCGGCGCTGCTGAAGCTCTACATCTACGGCTATCTCAATCGCATCCAGTCGAGCCGTCGTCTGGAACGTGAGGCGCGACGCAATCTCGAAGTGATCTGGCTGCTGCGGCGGCTCGCGCCCGACGACAAAACGATCGCCGACTTCCGCCGCGACAACGGCCCGGCGATCAAGAAGGTCTGCGCGAAGTTCGTCGAGCTGTGCCGGCAGATGGGCTCTGCTGACGAAGGCGAGCGTCGCCATCGACGGCTCGAAGTTCAAGGCGGTCAACACGCGCGACAAGAACTTCACCAAGGGCAAGGTCGAGCGGCGCCGCGCGCAGCTGGAGGAGAGCGTCGCGCGCTATCTGGCGCAGCTCGACACCGCCGATCTGCAGGAGCCGTCCGAGACGCTCGCCGCGAAGACGGCGCATCTCAAGGAGAAGCTCGCCAAGCTCGCGAGCGAGATGCAGAAGCTCGAAGCCCACGAGAAGGCAATGCTGGCGTCACCGGATCAGCAGATCTCGCTGACCGA
>CAWHPE010000013.1:0-107094 GCA_963831185.1 uncultured Alphaproteobacteria bacterium | reverse complement strand
ACTATTAAGGCGGGGCGATTATTTTGCGGGAGGCTGCAATGGCGCGACTGCTAGCCATGTACAAGACACCCAAGAATGCAGAGGCATTCGACGCCTACTACTACGGGCGGCATGTGCCGCTCGCGAAAACGATCCCAGGCCTTCGCCGCTATGAAGTGACGAGCGGTCCAGTGCTGACGCCCACCGGGCCATCACCCTTCCACTTGATCGCGACCTTGCACTTCGATTTCAGTCTCCGCCATCGCCGCAGCCTTCGCCTCCAAAGAGGGACAAGCGGCAGCCGCCGATTTGCAAAACTTCGCCACAGGCGGTGTTGACCTAGTGTTCGCCGACAGCAAAAGCATCTGAGCTGGATCGTGGTCACCCGGCACGGTGCCGGCACAAACGGAAAAGGGATCGGACATGGTCCGATCCCTCTCAGGCAGAATGCCTAGAACGCTATTAGTGCCAACGGCGCTCGCGACGATGGTACCAGCCAGAACGGCCGCCATCATTACGCCAGTACCACCACACGCCGCTTGGACGTGCCGGACGGCATGCAACGCGGACGCCGCGATAGGTGTGGTAGTGATTGCCAGCCGGGCCAACTTGGCATGACCGGTGCGTCCCGTGCACTTGAATAAGACCGTTGTCGACGGCGGGAGCCGAACCGAGACCGCCCGGAGCAGCCGATGCCACTCCTGCTGTCGCAGCGAGGGCAAGCCCAGCCAGGACGATTGCTGATTTCATAACCGTGTCTCCTTGTTGTTGAACCGGCGTGATCCTCTAACAACGAAAGCGGTAGATTGGTTCCGTCGCTAAAATATGGCGCTCACCCGCGTCCGCGGTAAGGCGCGACACCTTGGTCCGGAAGCCACACGCCTTTTGGCGGTTCGCCGGTTTGGTAGAACACATCGATAGGGATGCCACCGCGCGGATACCAATAGCCGCCGATCCGCAAGAAATGCGGCTCGAGCAGGCTCACCAGCGCTTGCCGATCCCGACCGTGCAGTCCTCGTGGAAGGCGCCGTGGTTGCGATGCGATTGCAGGAACAGTTTCAAAGACTTCGACTCAACCAGCCAGTCCCGCGGCACATAGTCGATCACCAGATGACCGAAATCCGGCTGCCCCGTCACCGGGCAGAGCGACGTGAACTCCGGACACACGAACCGCGCAACGTAAGGCGTGTCCGGATGCGGGTTGGGTACGCGCTCGAGCGTTGCCTCGTCAGGACTGCTAGGGGTCGCGACGTGCGCGCCGAGTTGGCTGACGATTGGAGGTTTGCTGCTCCCTTTGGTTTTTTGCGCCACGGCGAGGATCCTTGGTTCAGAAGTGAATTGGCACTTCTATCGCGATGCAAAGCGATCCGCGCAACTCCGAAATTTCAGTTTCATTTCCAACCACTGCGTCAGCAGTCTTAAACCTTATTGCGAAAGCTGATGGCACGCCGCCGTTTTGCCACACAGCCACCGCGAGCCCCCCACAATCCCTGAGTATGCGTCTCAAATAGATGCCGCTGCGAGTCGCGCTTTTTTGCCCGGCCGATACGGTAAGGGGCTGTGCAAGATGACGATACCTCAGGGAACCAACCGCTCCGTTAATGCAACCTTAACCAACGTCGCGTTAAGCATGAGCGGATGTAGAGGTGTTTCGATGTTGCGTTATCAGCGTTCTCGGACTGTGTCGCTCGCTCGGATCCGTTTGGCGGTTCCTGCGAGTATTTGTGCTGTTGGCACGCTCTTGGCGGCGTGCAGCGCGGATATCTCGAGGCTCGACAGCCCCACCTACAGTGCCAACGAAAGTGCGCCCCGCCCGGTCGAGCCGCTTGGTCGCCGCAACGCCGGCGCGCCATCGCCCTACAAAAATGACGGATGGTCGGAGTCCGGACCGCGCGCAAACAACCTGCCGCCACTCGATCCGTCCATTTCGCAGGCCACGTTGCCTCCGCCCGCCTCACAGCAGAAAATGGCAGCGCTCCCACCGCCGACGGCTGGCACAGGCGTTGGCCCGTCGCGTCCCTTCGATGCGCCCAAGGCTGAAGCCGTGAAATCCGTAGCGGCCGCCCCCCAGCCTGCGCCGGCAAAGCCGGCAATCAAGCCGGGCGCAACAATCGAAGTTCAGCCGGGAGATACGCTCTACGGTCTCGCCAAGACGCATTCCGTTTCCATTGCTGCCATTATGGAACTCAATGCCTTGAAGTCTCCGGCATTGCGTCCCGGACAAAAACTAGTTCTGCCTGCCAGCGCCCGGCGGCCGGTCATCAAGGCTGCGGCTCTGCCGCAAGCGCCGGCACAAGGCTCCGCACCGTCCGCCACAACAGCACCTGTGAGCACGCCAGCAGCGGCAGCCGTAACGCCACCGCAATCCGCCTCGGCTCCAGCCGGGTCGTGGACGGGCTCGCATACCGTGCAGGCAGGCGAGTTGTTGTACGGCATCGCACGCAAGCATAAGGTGAAGCTCGCCGAACTCCAGAGCGTGAACGCCATAACCGAGCCGCTCAAAGTGCGCCCTGGCGTCGTCTTGAAGGTACCAGGCGGCACGCCAGATCAAACACCAACTGCACCGCAGATCGTCGCGCCGGTTGCTGCCGCTCCAGCCGTAGGAGCACCCGCACCAGCAGCACCGGTTGCCACCGCACCGGCATTGACACCAACGTCACCGGCCGTTCCCGGCGTGAAAATCTTGAACACGCAGAACGCTCAGCCCGCAGCGCAGCCCGAATCTAAAGTCGCGGCACTGAACACGCCGAAACTCGACACGCCCGCCGTTTCAGCGCCCGCCGCGCCTGTGAAGGCGTCAACAGCCGGTACCAAGTTCCGGTGGCCGGTGAAAGGCGCCGTCATCACGAATTTTGGCAAACGTCCCGACGGCTCACACAATGATGGCATCAATATCTCGGTGCCCGCAGGAACCGAAGTGATGGCTGCCGAAAGTGGCGTGATCGCCTACGCGGGAAGCGAACTCAAAGGCTATGGCAATCTCGTCCTTGTCCGCCATGACAACGGTTGGGTGTCTGCCTATGCGCATGCTGACGAAGTGCTGGTGAAGCGCGGCGAGAGCGTGAAGCGCGGCCAAGTGATTGCGAAGGCCGGCAAGACCGGTTCCGTCGATCAGCCCCAGGTGCATTTCGAATTGCGCCAAGGCTCGGCACCGGTCGATCCGCTGCCGCACATGGAAAAGAACTGATTACAACTGCGCCGTCATGCGCGGATGCAACTTTCAACGCCTCGCGAAAACACGCGGGGCGTTTCTGCATGCGTACCAAAAAACCTGAATTTATTGATGTTTGCGCTGCTCCTAATACTTACGGTCTAGGACGCAGGGACGGGTCGTCGCCAAGTGATCAATGGATTATTAGGGAGGCTGGACGTCGCAGCACGAGTTGATGGCAATCGTTCGGCTGCGGCGGTTCTAGGTTACCTCTTGGGGAGAAAACACATGGCGACGGCTAACACAGCCAGCGGCCAAGGGCGCGCAATGACGGGCGAAGAAAAGCGCGTCATCCTTGCGTCCTCGCTGGGCACGATTTTCGAATGGTATGACTTCTATCTCTACGGATCTCTGGCAGCCATCATCGGCGCCAAGTTCTTCTCATCGTTCGACGTCAACACACGCTCGATCTTTGCTTTGCTCGCATTTGCTGCCGGCTTCCTCGTTCGCCCCTTCGGCGCGCTCGTATTCGGCCGTCTCGGCGACCTCATCGGTCGCAAATCAACCTTCTTGATCACCATTTTGATCATGGGTCTTTCGACGTTCCTCGTCGGCCTTCTGCCTGACTACGCAACGATCGGCTGGATTGCTCCGGTCACGCTTATCGCGCTGCGCATGCTTCAGGGTCTGGCACTTGGCGGCGAATACGGCGGTGCTGCCGTGTACGTGGCTGAACACGCGCCTGCTGGCCGCCGTGGCTTCTACACATCGTGGATTCAGACGACTGCAACGCTTGGGCTGCTGCTCTCGCTGTTCGTCATCGTCGGTCTGCGTCTGTGGATGGGCGACGCAGCCTTCAACAATGACTTCCCGCTGTTCCTTGGTCTCAAAGGCGGCTGGCGCATTCCATTCCTGGGTTCGATCGGCTTGCTGGCGATCTCAGTCTGGATCCGCTTGCAGATGAACGAAAGCCCCGCCTTCCAGAAGATGAAGGAAGAAGGCACACGTTCGAAAGCCCCGCTCAAGGAAGCCTTCGGCAACTGGTCCAACCTCAAAGTTGTGATCCTGGCGCTGTTCGGTCTCGTCGTCGGCCAGGCCGTCGTCTGGTACACCGGCCAGTTCTACGCACTGTTCTTCATCCAGAACATCTTGAAAGCCGACCTGTTGACCGCGAACTCGCTCATTGCCTGGTCGCTGATCTTCGGGACGCCCTTCTTCCTGTTCTTCGGCTGGCTCTCGGACCGCGTCGGTCGTCGGGTTGTCATCCTGTCGGGTTGCTTGATTGCTGCTTTGACGTTCTTCCCGCTGTTCAAAGGCCTCACCAGCCTGATCAATCCGCAGCTCGAAATTGCGCTTGAGAAGGTCAAAGTGAACGTGACGGCTGATCCAGCAGGTTGCGGCTCGGTGTTCGATCCGGTCGGCATCCGTCAGTTCTCGGCACCGTGCGATGTGACCCGTCGGACATTGGCCGCGAACGCGATCCCCTACACGCTGAATGTTGGCGCTCCTGGTTCGCCCATCAAGGTTGCAGTCAATGGCGCGGACGTAGTTGTCGATAAGGACTTTGGTAAGAACATCCTTGCCGCCGCCCAGGCTGCAGGCTTCCCGAAGCCCGGTGACGCGAACATCCTGAAGCTCAATGGCTTCTTCGAAGCGCTCACCAATGCGCGGGCTTTAGGCGTCATTGCGATCCTGACCTTGATGGTGATCTACGTCTGCTGGGTCTACGGCCCAATGGCGGCGGCACTCGTCGAGTTCTTCCCGACTCGCATCCGCTACACCGCGATGTCACTGCCCTACCATATCGGTAACGGCTGGTTCGGTGGTCTCCTCCCCGCGACGTCGTTCGCGATGGTGGCCTCATCGGGCGACATCTACTACGGCCTCTGGTACCCAGTCGGCTTCGCACTGATGACGGTTGTGATCGGTACACTCTTTGTCCGCGACCCGGGCGAAAAGAACATCGACCACGTCCGCCACTAAGCGAACGTCCATCCCGAAAATAAAGACCCCGCGGCAGACAACTGCCGCGGGGTTTCTTTATTTCTGAGCCATTGATTGGATCGTGCGGCGCACCCAAGAGCGCGGTTTATTCGACCTTCAGCTTCTGCCCAAGGCGGCCGGCGAGATCCTGGATGTACTGCCACGCCACACGGCCCGAACGGCCGCCGCGTGTCATCGACCATTCGATGGCTTCCGCATGCAGCGCCTCATCGCTAATCGTGAGTTTGTGGTGTTTGACGTAGCCACGGATCATGTCGAGGTACTGATCCTGCGTGACGTTGTGGAAGCCGAGCCACAGCCCGAACCGGTCTGACAGCGACACTTTCTCTTCGACCGCTTCCGATGGGTTGATGGCGGTCGAGCGCTCATTCTCCATCATATCGCGCGGCATCAGATGACGCCGGTTCGAGGTCGCATAGAACACCACATTCTCCGGCCGCCCCTCGATTCCGCCATCGAGCACGGCCTTGAGCGATTTGTAACTCGTGTCGTCCTTGTCGAACGACAGGTCGTCGCAAAATACAATGAAGCTGTGTCCGTGTGTCGTGCCTGCCTCCGCCATCAAGTGCAAGCAGCGGGGCAGCGTGGCGATATCTTCGCGGTGAATTTCAACGAGCTTCAGATCATTTTTCTGCAGAACTTTTTTCGTCGTCCGCCGCACGGTCGCATGCGCCGCTTTCACCAACGATGACTTGCCCATTCCGCGCGCGCCCCACAACAACGCGTTGTTAGCTGGCAGGCCCTTGGCAAACCGCAGGGTGTTTTCGACCAACTGATCCGACGCCCGCTCAATCCCGACGAGCAAGTCGAGGGGTTGGCGGCTGACCTGCCGCACCGGCAGAAACGCTTCCGGTGTCGATTGCCAGATGAAAGCCTCCGCAGCCGAAAAATCGGGTGCCTGTGCCGCCGGGGGCGCCAAGCGCGTGAGCGCGGCTGCCAAGGACGCCAAATGTGTTTCGATGCGGTCGAGTTGTTTGGGATCGAGGGTCATGCGGCCTGAAGCTTTATCGAACGAGGGGTTGATTTGCGCCCGTCTATAGACGGAAGTCGTCGCGGCGTCACGCCCGGGAGCGTAAGAGCGCAATCGGGCGGACACCGCGACGGATCATGAAGACGTGCGTTTACTTATTAACGGCGGCGTAAATCATGTTGCGCAGCTTAGTCCGGATCAGTGTCCGGTTCTTCGGCGCCTGCATCATCATGACGACATACATCTGCCGGGCCGGGTCGACCCAGAATGCTGTGCCACCAGCGCCACCCCAGGCATAATCGCCCTTGGTGCCCGGAATAGGCGACATCCCGTCATCACGCCGGACTTGGAACCCTAGCCCGAAGCCATAACCGTCACCCGGCAGATAAGCTGAGCCGAGCCCCATCCCCGTCGTGTGATCTGATGTCATGTACCGGACAGATGCTGCGCTCAGGATGCGCTTGCCGTCGAACGTGCCGCCATTGATCAACATCTGTAGGAAACGGCCGTAGTCTGTGGTTGTGCTCATCAAGCCGCCACCGCCCGATTCATATTTCACTGGGATGCGCGGATCGAACAGATTGGCGCCTGCGCCGAAGTTGCGATCATTGGCATGAGCCTCCGCGATGCGCGGGAAGTTCTTCTGATCTTTGACGAAGAAGGATGTGTCCTTCATGCCAAGCGGATCAAGGATCCGCGCTTTCATGAAGGCGTAGAGCGTCTGCCCGGACGCAACTTCGATGACGCGGCCAAGTACATCCGTCGCGTGGCTATATTCCCAATTGGTGCCGGGCTGATGCATCAACGGCAACTTCGCCAGCGCTTTCGAAAGTTCTTCGTTGGTTTGATCTTTGCTGAGAAAACCGCTGTCGACGTAAGCCTTCTTGACCAGACCCGTTCCGAAGAACCCATAGGTCAGCCCAGCGGTGTGGCGGAAAAGATCTTGCACCGTCATCGGCCGGCGCGACGGTTCCAGCGTCAACGTCACTTTGCCATCGGCGGCTTTCTGTTCGACGCCGACCTTCACATCAGCAAATTCGGGAATGTACTTCGCGACCGGATCAGCCAGCGCGATTTTGCCATCCTCGACCAACATCATCGCCGCAACCGACGTGATCGGCTTGGTCATCGAGTAGATGCGGAAGATGGCATCCTTCCGCATCGGCGTCTTTTTCTCGGGGTCGAGCTGCCCAATGGTCTCAAACAGAGCCACCTTGCCCGCCTTGCCGACCAGAAGCGTGGCGCCCGGCAGCGTGCCAGCCTTGACCTCGGCTGCAAGCATATCGACGACCTTGCGCAAGCGTGCGCTGTCGAGACCGACGCTTTCCGGCTTGACTGCCGCAGGGAGGGCCGCTCCCGAGCGCTGGGCCGACGCCGGCAAGGGGTAAGCGGCAAGGACCAGCAACGCGGCCGCAGCGGCGGGAGCAAACTTCAAATGACGCAACTGAACCATGGTGTTTTCCTCCGGAGCCGCTTTTTGTGAAGCGTGCGGCTGTGTGACACGTCCAGGGTTCCCCACCCCTCGGCAAAGATCAATCGCCCACCGCCGCACACCAGTTCGTCGCCCTAAGGTGGTGCTACTCCCCCGCTTTGGGGCCGATGGGTGGTCGAAAACACTGGGCGGCCGGTATCCATTGGTTGCAAAAGGGGCAATGGCGGCTATATTCCGGCGCGAATTCAGGGGTGAAGCGCCCCGCGCGCCCCACGCCAGAGCGAAACTTCGGCGTGGGCGTAAGTATGCCGACACGCACCATGCCGAAAACAGGCATGGTGCCAAACATGCAGGCTAACCCCAAGTCTGCTCCACAAGGAATTGACGCTGATGTTTATCACTCCTGCCTATGCACAGGGCCTTGGCGGCGGCGCCGAAATGTTCGCCCAGATCGTCCCCATTCTGCTGATGTTTGTGATCTTCTATTTCCTGCTGATCCGGCCCCAGCAACAGCGCGCCAAGAAGCATCAAGAAATGGTCGCGGCCGTGCGCCGGGGCGATAATGTTGTCCTCACCGGTGGCATTCTCGGCAAGGTCAACCGCGTCCGTGATGGCGACCCTGAGGTTGACGTCGAGATCGCGCAGGGCACGATCATTAAGGTCTTGCGCTCGGCGATCGCCGATGTCCGCGCCAAAGGCGAGCCGGTCAAAGAGTAACGGCCTCAGTCGTCGATCACACCTAGCATTGGCGCAGACCGAGCGCCGGCTCATGCCAACGGACGGCAGATCATGCTGCATTTCTCACGCTGGAAGACCATCGCGATCCTGCTCACGTGTCTTGTGGGGCTGATCGGCGCGGTGCCGAATTTCTTCGACAAGGCGCGTGTTCTGCAATGGCCGGCGCCGTTCAATAAGTCGATAAATCTCGGCCTCGATCTTCAGGGCGGCGCACATTTCCTGCTCGGTATGGATACGAGCGTACTGCGCAAGGATTGGCTCGATAACGTCCGCGAGGACGCGAACCAGAGACTTCGAGCTGCCAAAATAGCACGCCAAGCCATTGGCGTGACGGAAGGCCGGGTTCGCGTGCAACTCGCTGACCCCGCAGTGGCTGAAGAGGCATTGAAGGCACTGCGCCCAATCGCTCAGCCGATTGAAAACGCCATTCTTGGCGGTGCCACTGGCAACACCCTCGACATCAAGTCCGAGCCCGGCGGGATCATCACCCTCACGCCGACGGAGCCAGGTATTCGTGATCGTGAAACCAAAGGCATCGGGGCAGCCATCGAAACTGTCCGCCGCCGCCTCGATCCCGAAGGCACGCGCGAAATGACGATCGTGCGGCAAGGCCGCGATCGTATTCTGGTGCAGATCCCAGGCGTCGAAGATCCGGCCCTCATTGAAGAGTATAAAAAGCGCATTCGCGAAACCGCGAAGATGACGTTCCATCTTGTGCACCCGCAGTTGACGGCAGAGGACGCCAAGGCCAGCCGTGCGCCGTCCGGCTATAAAATCTTCCCCTCTGTGGAAGAGCAAGGCCGCGAAGAACTGCTTGAAGAACGTGCTTTGCTTTCGGGTGAGCAACTCTCCGACAGCCAACCAGGCTTCGATCAACGCACGAACGAACCCATCATCTCATTCCGCTTCAATCAGTCCGGCGCCCGTATTTTCGGCCGCGCGACGCAAGAGAATGTCAACCGCCGCTTCGCTATCGTCCTCGACAACAAAGTCATATCGGCCCCGGTCATCCGCGAGCCAATTCTCGGCGGCACCGGTCAAATCTCCGGCAACTTTACGGTCGAGTTAGCCAATCGCCTCGCCGTGCTGCTGCGCTCTGGTGCGCTGCCCGCACCGCTCTCCATCGTCGAGGAACGCACAGTCGGTCCATCGCTCGGTGCCGATAGTATCCGTGCTGGCAAGATTGCAACCTATATCGGTGGCGCGCTCGTCGTCGGCTTCATGATCTTTGCCTATGGTCTGTTCGGCATCTTCGCTATCATCGGTGTCGCCATCAACATTGCCATGATCATCGCCATCATGGGCGTGGCTCGGCGCTTCGCTGACGCTGCCCGGCATCGCCGGCATTTTGCTCACCATCGGCATGGCCGTTGACGCCAACGTGCTCATCTATGAGCGTATCCGCGAAGAACTGAGAAACAAGAAGACGCCCATTGCCGCCATCGAAGCCGGCTTCAATCGCGCATTCTCCACCATCGTCGACGCAAACTTGACCACGCTCATCTCCGGCATCGTCATGTTCATGCTGGGCTCTGGTCCGGTCAAAGGCTTCGCGATCACGCTTTCCCTCGGCATTTTGACCACTGTGTTCACCGCCTTCACTGTGACCGCGCTTCTCGTTTCGTGGTGGGTCGCCTCGCACAAAACGCAAAAAGTTCCAGCGCCCGTTTGACGCGCGAGAGGATAAGGTATCATGCACTTTAAAGGCATCGACTTTTTCCCGCACAATATGCGGCTGCCAATCGTCAAAAACCGCTGGTTCTTCATCGGTATCTCTTGGGCCATGGCGATACTTTCGATAGCGCTCATTGCCACCAGGGGGCTGAACTTTGGTGTCGATTTCAAGGGCGGCGCAATGATCGAGGTCCGCTCTAAAACCGGTCCTGTCGATCTCGGCAAGCTGCGCGAAATCGGCAACAGTCTCGGTATCGGCGCTGTGCAGGTCCAGGGCTTCTCGACTCCAACCGATGCACTGCTTCGCATCGAAGCTCAGACCGGTGGCGACGACGCTCAGCAAGCCGCAGTGAAGAAAGTCACTGACGCCCTCGGCGCCGGTTACGAGATCCGGAACCAGGAAGTTGTCGGTCCTGCGGTATCGAATGAACTGAAGAGCGCAGGCCTCTTGGCTGTCAGTTTTTCGCTTCTGGGCATTCTGGCTTACATTTGGTTCCGCTTCGAATGGCAATTTGCCATCGCGGGTATCTTGGCACTGGTGCACGACCTTCTCATCACCTGCGGCGTCTTCTCGTTGCTACGTTTCGAGTTCGATCTCTCTGTCGTTGCAGCGCTGCTGACGCTGGCCGGCTATTCGATCAACGATACCGTCGTGACGTTCGACCGTATTCGCGAAAATATGCGCAAGTATAAAAAGATGTCGCTGTGGGAACTGATCGATCTGTCGGTCAACGAAACGCTCTCCCGCACGATCATTACGGCAGGCACGGTGTTTCTAGCGGTGCTGGCGCTCTATCTGTTTGGCACTGAGGCCATCCATGGCTTCTCGTTCGCCATGCTGTTCGGCGTCATCATCGGCACCTGGTCATCGATCTTCGTCGCCTCGCCGCTTCTGATGTTCTTTGGCCTAAAGCGCGACAACGAAAAGCCTGTGGCAGCAACATCCGCAGCGCTCAAGACGAAGTGAACCAAACGACCCAAGGGGAGTCCCATGACCAACCCCGGTAACGCAGACCGACCGGCCGGCGCAAGATTTGCCGGTTTCCTGCCGCAGCGCGCGCCCATCGACGCCTACGGCAATGGCGGTTTCCGCTTTGGCGATATGAGCCATCGCGGCTCGTTGCTGGTTCTGCCCGACGGTATGCACATGTGGGACATTGCCGTCGACGGCACCGTGCCGGATGCGGCGCTGCTGGCGATCATCGCTAAACTCGAAGTGCCGCACTTCCTCCTGCTCGGAACCGGCCGCGCGCAAGTGTTCCCATCTCCGGCCGTCCGCAGAGCGTTTCTCGACCGTCACATCGGTTTGGAGCCGATGGATACAGGCGCGGCTTGCCGCACCTATAACGTCCTTCTCGCCGAACAGCGGCCCGTTATGGCTGCGCTTGTCGCGGTTCAGTGATATGCCATCGTCCATTGGTCGCGCGCCGGAAATACCGCCCAATGCCACTGCGGAATGCATCGCCCTTGCTCGCGCCTTCGAGCCCGATCGCTACTATGCGGCGTTGCTCGCACCCGAGCCACACCGCGCCGCGCTGATTGCTCTGGCTGCTTTCGCCGCAGAACTGCGGCGCATCCCCGCGACGGTCAAAGAACCAATGATGGGCGAAATCCGGCTGCAATGGTGGCGCGACACCATCGCGACGCTCGCGCGCAGCGAGGCTGTGGGCCACCCCATAGCCGACACTCTTGGCTCTGCGATGACCAGCTTTCGTTTGCCACCGCTGCTCCTCGTCGCGATGACCGAAGCGCGCGCCTTTGACCTCTACGCCGATCCCATGCCCGACGAAGCGTCATACGAGGGGTATCTGGCGAAGACGGAAGCGATTCCATTCGCACTCGCGCTGCGCATTCTCGGTTTGCCTGAGGCCCGCGCCGACGCCATCGCAGCCGACGCTGGCCGCGCCTACGGCATGGCGCGGTCTCATGCCGGCCTGGCGGCGCTCGCCGCTCGGGGCCGCATCATTGTCCCGCAAAGCCGCCTCGTAGCGGCCGGATTAACCGCAGAGGATATTCTTGCAGGCCGCGGGGAAAAGAGCGCCCTTCAACGCCTCTTCACGCAAGGGTGTGCGGATATCGACACCAAGCGCGCCGCAGTGTGGCCACAAATGGCTTTACTGTCCGCCTCCGAGCGTGTGGGGTTGTTGCCGCTGGCCGTTGTGCCCGCTTATTGCCGGGCGCTGCGCCGTCCAGCCGCGCAAACTCTGACGCAAGCAGTCGAAGTATCGGCATTGGCGCGGATCTCGCGTATTGCCGCCGCGCACTATCTCGGGCGCTGGGGTTAGCACCGCGTGAACGCTCCACGTGGGCAACCAAAAGAACACAAATTGAGCGGGACGATGGGTAAGCGGATGCACGGCATTTCACGTCTCTTGGTGCTGATGGCGGTGATGGCCGGAGCAAGCCTTGCGTCAACGACGGCATCGCATGCTGAGCCGAGCATCAACTGGCGCGTCGCCAATCCGTTTCGATTCTTCCTCGATCCCGCCGACACCGAGGTTCATCGCGCAACTTACGAAGCCTTGAGCGAAGACGAACGCAAACATCCCATTCTCAGTGCGGAGCGTGCGCTGGCCGAGCGGCATCCCGAGGGCTGGGCCGCCACGATGACCGACAGTACCTGTTGGAATGCTGGCCAGAACGAACATCGCTGCCCGGACGTCGCAAGCTACATCAACCCGAAAAGCCACAAGATACGCGCCGACATCCGCGATCTCCCCGAAGCCGAAACGGTTGATTGCACGTGGCGCACCACGCCGCTGAGCGGTCGTGGCCGCGGCGGCAACGTCACGCTGCCGTGCGATGTGGCAGTCGAACTCGAAATTCCATACCCCAGCGGCGCCAGCGTGACGGTTGAAGTCGGTGGCCAGCGCATCGCCGCAGCCAGTGCAATTGTGCAGGACTTGTTCATTGCCGGGTTCGGCGACAGTTTCGGCTCTGGCGAAGGCAATCCGGACGTGCCGGTGCGTTTCTCCCGCGAACGTGGCGCCGACTATGGTCCACGCAGCAAAGAGGTTGATCTCGTCGGCTATCCGGCGCGCATCGGTGCTTGGGAAAAGATCGGCGACAAAAAGTTCCTCGACGAGAACGCCCGCTGGTTGGATCAGGCGTGCCACCGCTCTCTCTATTCGCACCAACTGCGCGCCGCGCTGCAACTGGCGCTCGAAGTACCATCACGCGCCGTCACTTATGTCGGTCTGGCCTGCTCGGGCGCCGAAACGACCTTCGGCATTTTCCTGCGCTACAAGGGCCACGAGTGGGTGCCAAATCCGCCGCAACTTTCGCAAATCTCGTCGCTCGCAGATGCGCAATGTGCCGGCGCAGAAGCCAAGGCCTACGATCTGCCGGAAGCCTACCACATGAAAGAGCGCGTGCCTGAACTGAAGGGCGGTCTCGTGCTCAAGAAGTGCGATCAAAAGCTGGCGCGCAAGATCGATCTGCTGTTCCTGTCCGTTGGCGGCAACGATATGGGCTTCTCGCGCCTCGTCGCAAATGCGGTTCTCGCCGACAAATCCTCGCTGCGCAGTCTGGGCGGTTGGTTTGGTCAAGTCCACGGTCCGAGCGAAGCTCAGGCGCTGCTCGACGTCATCGGCGATCGCTACAAATCATTGAACCGCGCTTTCCATTCGATTTTGCACATCCCGTGGAACGAAAGTGACCGCATCGTCTTGACCGCCTATCCGCCGATGGCCGCATTGGACGATGGCAAGTCGGTGTGCCCCGATGGCCGCGCTGGCATGACTGTCCTCCCCGACTTCGTGATGAGCGAGAAGAAATCGCGAGAAGCCACCGTCGCGGCCGAACGCTTGAACGCCATCATGGCGACAAGCGCCAAAGAGCATCAATGGACCTTCGTCGACGCCCATCGCCGTGATTTTCAGGGTCGCGGGCTCTGCGCCGGTTGGTCCGAAATGGCTTTAAATTCGGCCGACGACCTCCGCCTTCCCGTGCTCCAAAACGGCAAATGGGAACCCTACAATCCCGCCGACTGGCGCCCCTACGCCTCACGGCAGCGTTGGTTCCGCACGCCCAATGACGCCTACCTCACCGGCCACTTCCATGTGCCGCAGGGCCTGATGCAGAACGTGCTCAAGGCGCAGGGCTATAACTGGGTTCAGCTTCTACTGGCGGCCACCTACTCCGGCGCCTTCCATCCAACAGCCGAGGGCCACGCCGCCATCGCCGACGCCGTCGCCGCGCGTTCGCGCAGCATCATCAACAAGTACGCCACCCGAAGCCAGCAGCGCGCCGAGCAATAATTCTGCAAACCGGTAAGCGTCATCCAAAATGAGAGGTGCGCGTATGAGCAGGCTCTGCTAAGCACCCGCTGCTCTTACAGGTTTGGATCGACGCGATGGCGAAATACGATTGTACAAAATGCCCGGGTTTCTGCTGCTCATACCCGGTCATCCCGATCAACAAAGCCGACGTCGAGCGCCTCGCAAAGCATTTCGACATTCCCTTCGAAACCGCAAAGACGCGCTTCACCAAGGCCGCTCATGGCCGCAAATATTGCCTCCGCCGCAAAAAGGATGAGCACTTCGGCCGCATCTGCCGCTTCTTCGATACCGACAAGCGCCGCTGCACCATCTACACCGCGCGCCCCTCGACGTGCCGTGAGTTCCCCGTCCAAAACCGCTGCGGCTATTACGATTTCCTCACCTTCGAGCGCGAGCAACAAGGCGACAAAGAGTGGGTCGCCCGCACCGATACCGGCCATTGGAAATAGGGCCTGCCTGTCAAGGCGCGGAACCCTGAGCCGTCTTCCACGTTCTACAGGTACTCGAACTCGACGAGTTCAAGTTCCCCCAAACTGAACGTGGAGAGTATCATGTCGAAGAAATTCGCAGCATTTGTCACCGCATTGACGCTCGGCAGCGCCGCCGCTCTGGCGCAGACGGCGACCACTCCCGCCGCACCGCAGACCCTGCCGACGTCACAACAATGCACGGCCGGCTACAAAGACGGCATGGCCTGGACCAAAGACCAGTTCATCAAGGCTTGCGCCGACGTGAAGGCCAAGGAAGCCAAGTAACCGCCAGCGTATATCTGCAACGAACGGCATCGGCAGTCACTGCCGGTGCCGTTTCGTTTGTTTGGAAGATGCGCGCTCCAACGAGCTAATGCCGGGGCGGTCAATGTGAATGCTTGGCCGGGTAGAAGCCCCCGCTCGCTGCACGCGTAGCTGCAACCCAACGCCCCGCGACACTGCGGCCGGCACGCCTCCCGCCACATTCCTTTGACATCCCGGCAGAAATAGCCCATATGCACCTCATTGCTCGAGAGCGCGCGTTCGCGCTTCGTCGCGTCGCCTGATGCCAGTCCCGGTCCCAGCCTCTCGGCTGCTCCGATGACCAGACCGCCGCCCAAGCGTTTCTCCTGAGCACTCAATCCCTAATCTCGACTATCCGGTGCGCGCGCCTGATGGTGTGCACCAGAGCCTTTTCACGCCCCTCGCAAATCGCGAGACCTCGGGCGGGGCTCATCGTTGGAAAGTTATCTCTCGTGACAGACGTGACATTTGATTCTCTTGGGCTCCCCCCAGAGGTTCTCAAAGCGCTGACGGAAACCGGCTACACCGTGCCGACCCCGATCCAGGCGCAATCCATCCCCGCCCTCATGAAGGGCAACGACCTTCTCGGCCTCGCCGAGACCGGTTCCGGCAAGACGGCCGCTTTCGCACTGCCGCTGCTGTCCATGCTCGCCACCAACGGCACGCCCCGGCTGCCGAAATCGACGCGCGCCCTGATCCTCGCGCCGACGCGTGAACTCGCCATCCAGATCGGCGACAGCATGCGCGAATACGGCAAGTATCTCGGCTTCAAGTACGCCATGATCTATGGCGGCGTCGGCATCTCCCCGCAGGTCCGCACCATGCAGACCGGCGTCGACGTGCTCGTCGCCACGCCGGGCCGCTTGCTCGACCTGATGAACAACCGCGCCGTCAAGCTCGACACCGTCACCCACTTCGTGCTCGACGAAGCCGACCGCATGCTCGACATGGGCTTCATCCATGACGTGCGCAAGATCGTCGCCGCGCTGCCGAAGGCACGCCAGTCGCTGCTGTTCTCGGCCACCATGCCAGAGGATATTTCGTCGCTCGCCGCCAAACTTCTGCGCAACCCGGTGCGCGTTGAAGTCGCCCGCGCCGGCACGCCAGTCGATCGCATCGACCAGAAGGTCTACTACATCGAAACATCGAAGAAGCGCGCGGCGCTCGCGGCTCTCTTGCAGGATCCCGCCCTCGATCGCGTCATCGTCTTCACCCGCACCAAGCGCGGCGCCGATCGCGTGGCACGCGGTTTGGAATCGTCAGGCATCCAGGCCCACGCCATTCACGGCAACAAGAGCCAGAACGCCCGCCAGGGCGCCTTGCAGCAGTTCCGTAACGGCCGCGCACGCGTGCTCGTCGCGACCGATATCGCCGCGCGCGGCATCGACATCGACGCCATCAGCCACGTCATCAACTACGAAGTCCCGAACGTACCCGAATCCTACGTTCACCGCATCGGCCGCACCGCGCGCGCCGGCGCAACCGGCATCGCCATCAGCCTCTGCGCCCCCGACGAACGCGCCTACATGCGCGACATCGAACGCCTGATGAGCAAGAAAGTGCCCGATGCAGGCTTGATCGCAGGCATCGACGAAATGGCCGCCTCACTCCCCGCGATCAAGCATCGCAAGGACGACGGCGAGGATGGCTCGCATTTCGACCGCTCGAAGGCACGTGTTGCACCGCGCCGCTTCCTGCCGCGTGCGCTTGAAAAAGACACCTGGCACGAAGGCAAGAGCCTGCGTCCCGCAGAAGGTCAAGAAGGTGGCCGCGACAGCGGTCGCGGGTCTGCCGACAAGCCCCGTTACAACAGCGGCGATCGTGGCGGCGCACCGCGCGGCGACGGACGTCCGGCGCGCCCGCGTGAAGATCGCGGCGACCGTGCGGCCCCTCGCGCCGATGCAGGCGACCGCCCAGCCCGTCGTCCCTACGACGGCGAAAAGCGTAACTTCGATCGCCCTCGTGAAGACCGTCCGCGCGGCGAAGGCCGCCCCGCCGGTGATCGTGCCAGCTGGTGATCGTCCCCGTGGCGACCGCCCCTGGCAAAACCGTGGCGAAGGCGCCGCGCCACGCCGTGATGGCGACCGCGAAGGCGGCAGCCGTCCGTGGCAAAATCGCGAACGCCCCGCAGGCGATCGCGGCAATGACCGTGGCGGTGAACGCCGCGAGCGTCCGGCACCGGTGAGCCGTGACGGCGAACGCCCAGTTGGCGAGCGCCGCAACTGGCGCGACCGCGCCGCCGCTCCTGGTGGCGACCGTGGTGGTGATCGCGGAACGCGCGCGCCGCGCAGCGATGATCGTCCGCAAGGCGACCGTCCGCGCCGTCCATGGGGCGACAAGCCGCGTGGCGATGGTCCAAGATCAGACGGCCCGCGCGCAGATGGTCCACGTTCCGATGCCCCCCGTGGGGACCGCCCGCGTGGCGATCGTCCGGCATGGCAGAACAAAGGCCCGCGCCGCGACGGCGACGCACCCCGCAACGACGGCCCGCGCGGCGAAAGCCGTGGCCCGCGCCGCGACTTCGGCAAGAGCGGCACCGGCGGCGGCGATCGCTTCCGGCCGCGCGACGGCAAAGGTCAACAGTCGCGCGATGGCTTCCAAGCCCGCACCAAACGGCCAGACGGCGACGGCGGTCCGCGCAAATCGGAAAACTCCGAGAGCTGACACGGCCACAGATTAAATTAGGAAAAAGGGACCGCGAGGTCCCTTTTTTCGTCGCTGGACACTGGCGCGGCTCTGGTCAACACTGCGCCCAACCGGCGGCTCGACCGCTAGCTCAAAAAAGCAAATTCCGGGAGAGACGTTTGGGGGACGAAGCAACCGCAGCCGGTCTCGGCGCGACACCGGCTCAAGCTGCGCCGCCATCCGCCGCGTCCGCGCGCGCGGCCATCGCCATCGATCATCTGTCGCTTCGGTACGGCGCCGGCCCGAAAGCGGTCGTCGCACTCGACGACATAGGCTTCGATGTGCGGGAAGGGGAGTTCGTCTCGGTCGTCGGCCCATCGGGCTGCGGAAAGTCGACACTCCTGAAAATTCTCGCAGGCCTCCTGCCGCCCACCCAGGGGACGGCCTCGCTCAACGGCTCCGTCATCACCGGTCCGCGCCGCGACATCGGCGTCGTCTTCCAATCGCCGGTCCTCTTCCCGTGGCGCACCGTTCTCGGCAACGTCTTGCTGCCTGCCGATGTGCAAGGCCTCGACAAAGCGGCGATGCAGAAGCGCGCGCTGGATCTGGTCAAACTTGGTCGGCCTGACGGGCTTTGAAGAGAGCTATCCGCGCCAACTCTCAGGCGGCATGCAGCAGCGCGTCGGCATCATCCGCGCCCTCATCCACGATCCTGCGCTGCTGCTGATGGACGAACCCTTCGGTGCGCTCGACGCCATGACGCGCGAAACAATGAACGTCGAATTGCAGCGCATCTGGCTTGAGAGCAAAAAGACCGTTCTGTTTATCACCCACTCCACGGCCGAGGCTGTCTATCTCGCCGATCGCGTCGTGGTGATGACGCCGCGTCCCGGCCGCATCGGCGACGTCTTCGAAGTCGATCTGCCGCGCCCGCGCCCGTTGGAAGTGATGAATACCGAGAAATTCGGAGCCTACGTGCAACGCATCCGGCGCGCGCTCAATGCTCACGGGCGGGCACGGCGGCGGTCTCGATTGAGGAACTGACATGGTCAACTTCATCCTGCGATTGGGACTGATCGGCGCTGTGTTGGCGGCCTGGGAATGGCTCTGCGTCGCAATGCAGATCCCGACCTATATCTTGCCGCCGCCGACCGCGATCTTCCGTGGCCTCGTCAACGGCTTCGCATCCAATCTCTATCCCGAGCACCTCTTTGTCACTTTGACCGAGACGCTGCTCGGCTTCCTTGTTGGCACGGTCCTCGCGTTTTTCCTTGGCACCGCTGTCGCGCTCTCGAAGCGGGTAGAATACTTTCTCTATCCTTTCATCGTGATGTTCCAGGCAATGCCGAAAGTGGCGCTCGCGCCGCTCATCGTGGTGTGGTTTGGCCTCGGCCTGACATCGAAGGTCATCAACGCCGCGCTCGTGGCCTTCTTCCCGCTGATGGTCAACACCATCGTCGGCCTCAGAAGCGCCGAGGAAGACCGCATCAATCTGATGCGCTCGCTGGCGGCGTCGAAGTGGCAGATCTTTTGGATGCTGCGCCTGCCGAATGCCTTACCCTACATCTTCGCCGGCCTCGAAATCGCGATGATCTTCGCCCTTATTGGCGCCATCGTCGCCGAGTTCGTCGGCGCCGAGCGCGGCCTCGGCATGCTCATTCAAAGCATGAATATCAACATGGATGTCGCGGGTCAGTTCTCGATCCTGATCATCCTGTCGATGCTGGGATTGCTGCTCAATGGCATCGTCTCATTTGTCCGGAGGCGCGTGCTGTTCTGGGATCCGGCGACACAGGCCGAAGGTAACGTCAATAACGATAAGGGAGGTGTCTGATGAAACACTTGAAACGCATGATCGGCGGCGCCGTGGGCGCAGCCGCGGCGCTGACGTTGCTCGCATCGAGCGCCAGTGCGCAGATCGAAACCATTCGCGTGGGCTGGTGCGCCCGCACGATTTCCTCGGCTGCCGCCCCCTTCGCGATTGCAACCAAATTCGGCTGGTTCGCCAACGACGGCATCAAGGTTGAACTCGTGCCGCTGCCAGGATCGGGCGATTGTACGAAGTTGACGGCGACCAAGGATGTGCACTTCTCGTTGCCGAGTGCTGAACCCGTGTTGGTGATCCGCCAGCAAGGCGCCAAGATCAAATTCTTCTACACCGCCTATCAAGCCAACATTTACGGCTTCGCCGTACCTGAAGAGAGCCCGATCAAATCGGTGGCCGATCTCCGCGGCAAAAAGATCGGTCTCATCGGCATGGGCTCTGCAGGCGCCATCGTCGCGCGTGCGCTCGTGAGTGAAGCCGGCATGGACCCGCAAAAGGACGTATCAATTGTGGTGGCCGGTGAAGGCGCACAGACGGCAGCGATGCTGAAGGCCAATCAGATCGACGCACTCTCGCAATTCGATACGCAGTATGCACTCGTGCAGAACGCAGGCGTGAAGTTGCGCCGCCTTGCGCATCCCGGCATCGATAAGTTCCCCTCCAATGGCTTTATCGCCCTTGAGGATGTGCTGAAGGAAAAGCGCAAGCAGGCAACCGCATTGGCCAAGGGCTATGCCATGGGCACCGCATGGGCCATGGCAAATCCAGAAGCGGCGGTGCGCGTGCTGTGGGAAATGTATCCGCAAACCAAATCGCAGGGAAAATCTGAAGCCGACGCGCTGCGTGACGACATCGCAACGCTTGAAGCGCGCGCTCTGAGCTGGCGGTACGAGAAGGTCGGCGCCACCAAGTTCGGCGAGAACGTGGAGGCCAACTACACGCCCTACATCGCTTGGCTGCAAAAGAACGGCGTCATCAAGGAGACCATTCCCACCGCCGACCTCGTCACCAATGACCTGATCGCCGATATCAATGCCTTTGATCGCGCCAAGGTTGAAGCCGAAGCCAAAGCCTTCAAGGCGAAGTAGTCGGCGCGGTTGTTAGCCGTTCTATGAAAAGCAACGCGCGCGGGCCTTTCGGCCCGCGCGCGGTTCGTTCAAGTGACTTGGGTGTGCTTAGCGCTTCGCGTACGAATGCGTCAGCACCTTGCGCACCGCTTGTTCGTGCGGAATGCCATTGCGGGTCAACGCGCGGTAGTCATCGTGGGCTTGCGCGCCCTCGCTGACTGCCGCGGCAAACGCCTTGAGAAAGCCGAGGAAACCCACGTAACGGGCGTCGAGGGCCGGGGCAGCCACGGGGTAGTCGGCGTCGATAATCTGCGTGCTCATGATCAGATCCTTTCTTTATTGGGATGTCGCTTCGAGGCGCTCCCTAGATCTTGCTTCTGGTATACCAGAAAATTGTGCAGTGCGGCATGATCATATTGCCGCTGCCGTTATGCGCATGGTGCATGGGTTGGGTGGTTTCGTTCACGAATCGGTCATAAAAGTCGCACTTCAGCGCCTGTGCTATGCAAAATCTGCAAAAAATGGCGGCACAGGCGATCCGGCCGGCCCTCTGCTAAACTTGGCCGAATCGGCGGATGGCAGCGATGAGCGAATCTCTGGAAATCTGGAATCTTGCGCGGCTTGAGGCCGAAATCGGCGCGTGGCCCTGGATGGAGACGGGCATGACGCGCGTTTTCCGCGAGGCCGCTGCACGCTGGCCAGACGACCCCGAGGCGCAAGCCGCGTTCCACGAGCTGTGGCTCGGCGGCTATCTGCGCCACGACCGGGAACTGGCATACGTGGCGCTCGACGGCGCACCAGTCTGCCAAGTCGCCGAGGTCGTCGGCTATCTCGTGGCCAGCCAAGCCAACCAAGCAACCGACCCGCGCTTCGCTTCTCTCGGCTACCTCAAAGACTTCGCGCCGCAATTCCCCCAGTACCCCGTCCATCTGCACATGAACATCGACGCCCGCTTCCGCAACCAGGGGCTCGGCCGCAAGCTGATCACAGCCTTGGCAGCTGATCTGCGGGCCATGTCTGTTCCCGGTGTTCACATCGTGACCTCAAGGGCGCAGCGTAACGTCGGCTTTTACCACGCAGCCGGCTTCCAGATCGTCGCCGGGACATTCTGGAAGGACCGCGACCTCGTCATGATGGGCCTGCGCATATAGCAGCCCCGCAGCCACGAGAGCTTTTGCTTTGGGGCTGCGTTGGCTATCAAGTTGGATCGCAACGTCTGGGATTGCTCACTTCATGTCCGCCAACACATCCGAACGACTTGGCTCCGAACCCTTCGATTATATCATCGTCGGCGCCGGCACGGCCGGTTGCCTGCTGGCCAATCGCCTGTCCGCCGACCCCAAGGCGCGTGTGCTGCTGCTCGAAGCCGGCGGCAAGGACAACTACCACTGGATCCATATCCCCGTCGGCTATCTCTACCTGATGGGCAATCCGCGCGCCGACTGGCGCTACATGACCGCGTCCGAGCCGGGCCTCAATGGTCGCGCGCTGAACTATCCGCGCGGCCGCGTGCTCGGCGGCTGCTCGTCGATCAACGGCATGATCTACATGCGCGGCCAGGCGCGCGACTACGACCTGTGGCGGCAGATGGGCAATCGAGGGCTGGTCGTGGGACGACGTCCTGCCCTACTTCCTGAAACACGAAGACCAGTTGGCCCTCGAACCCTCGGCATTTGACGGCCTGCATGCGCGCGGCGGCGAGTGGCGCGTCGAGCAACCGCGCATCCGTTGGGAAATCCTGGACGCCTTCCGCGACGCTGCCGCCGAAGCCGGCATTCCGAAGATCCGAAGACTTCAATCGCGGCGACAACGAAGGCTGCGGCTATTTTCACGTCAATCAGCGGTCGGGCGTGCGCTGGAATACGTCGAAGGGTTTCCTGCGGCCGGTGCAGCATCGCGCGAACTTGACGGTCCTGACGCATGCCGAGGTGCGTTGGCTGACGCTGAGCGGCAAACGCGTGACCGGCGTCACGTACGAAAAAGACGGCAAGCAGGTCACGGCACGCGCCGCCCGTGAAGTCATCCTGGCTGCAGGCAGCATCGGCTCGCCGCAGATCATGCAAGTCTCCGGCATTGGCGCGGCGGCGCATTTGAAAAATGTCGGCGTGACAGTGCTGCACGATCTGCCCGGGGTCGGCGAAAATCTGCAGGATCACCTGCAGGTGCGCTGCGCCTACAAAGTCTCCGGCGTCAAGACCATGAACGAGCGCTATCAAAGCCTCTTCCAGCGCGGCAAGTTCGCCGCCGAGTACGCACTCTTCAGGCGCGGCCCGATGACGATGGCGCCGTCGCAACTCGGTGCCTTCACGCGGTCCGATCCCTCGCGTGAGACGCCAAACATCCAGTATCCACATGCAGCCGCTGACGCTGCCGAAATTCGGCGAGCCGCTCGATCCGTTCCCGGCGTTCACCGCCAGCGTCTGCAATCTGCGCCCGACCAGTCGCGGCCATGTCCGTATCGTTGCCCCCGATGCCCGCACCGCGCCGGAGATCCGGCCGAACTATCTTGCCACCGAGGAAGATCGGCGCGTGGCTGCGGATGCGATCCGTGTCGCTCGCCGCATCGTCGGCGATGCCGGCGCTGCAGAAATATCGGCCCGAGGAGTTCAGGCCCGGCCCGGAGATTGTCGACGATGCTGCACTTGCGAAGGCCGCCGGCGATATCGCCACCACCATCTTCCATCCCGTCGGCACCTGCAAAATGGGTGCGGATGCACAGGCTGTGGTCGATGCGCGACTTCGCGTGCACGGCCTCTCGGGCCTCGCGGATCGCAGATGCGTCGATCATGCCGACGATCACATCAGGCAATACCAACGCTCCGGTCTTATGATCGCGGAGAAGGCGCGCCGCGATGATTGCCGCAGATGCGAATGCAGCGCAGCATATGCCTGCGGCTTAACCACTTGCTGCATGTGGGCGAGGCAGATCTTCCAGCCGAGCGATGAATTAAGTGGCAATCACCCAATTGCATTAGCAGGGGCTGCTCTGCCATAGTTGAGGTTGACCTGCGGCATCACTTTGATCCTCGGGCGATCGGAATGGCGTTCGGGAGAGACCATGACAGCACCTTCGGTTGATGCTGGCCTAGCAGTGGATAGACGCGGGTCCATGGCGGACATGAACGCGCGCCCGGCCATCCAGATGATCGGCGTCAACAAGTGGTACGGTGAATTCCACGTGCTGCGGAACGTCAACCTGACAGTTGCCCGCGGCGAGCGCATCGTCATCTGCGGACCATCCGGCTCCGGCAAGTCGACGCTCATTCGCTGCATCAACAAACTTGAGGAACACCAGCAGGCCAGATTATCGTCGAGGGCACCGAACTCACCAATGACGTCCGGCAGATCGACACGATCCGCGCCGAACGTCGGCATGGTCTTCCAGTCGTTTCAATCTGTTCCCGCATCTGACCATTCTCGACAATCTTTGCCTCGCACCGGTGTGGGTAAAGAAAATGCCGCGCGCCGAAGCCGAAAAAGTCGCGATGAAATACCTCGAGCGCGTGCGCATTCCCGAGCAAGCCAACAAATTTCCCGGCCAGTTGTCGGGCGGCCAGCAGCAGCGCGTGGCGATTGCGCGCGCGCTGTGCATGAGCCCGGGCATCATGCTCTTCGACGAGCCCACGTCCGCCCTCGACCCCGAAATGGTCAAGGAAGTGCTCGACACCATGATCAGCCTCGCACGCGAAGGCATGACCATGCTGTGCGTGACCCACGAAATGGGCTTTGCCAAATCGGTCGCCGACCGCGTCATCTTCATGGATCGCGGCGAGATCGTCGAGCAGGCCGCACCGAGCGAATTCTTCTCCAATCCGAAGTCGGATCGGACGAAATTGTTCCTGTCGCAGATCCTCAACCATTGAGGCGCGGCGGGAAAACCCGCATTCGCAGCAGGTGTTCACGGGCACGCCCAGGAATGCTCGCTGTCGATAACCCCGCTGCGAGCCTCTGAAAGAGGACCGGCGGCGGAAGGCAATCAGCCAGCGTGGCGCGATCTCAAGATCAAAACACGCAGATGCAACTTAAGAACCCTTAGGAGGGAACACATGAAAAAACTTCTGACAACCGGCGTTGCGGCCGTTGTCGCGCTCGCAGGCGCGACGAGCGCCGCCTTCGCGCAAGCCAAAGTGCTCGATACCGTGAAAGCACGCGGCCAGTTGGTGTGCGGCGTTGGCCCCGGCCTCGCTGGCTTCGCGCAGCCCGACGACAAGGGCAACTGGACCGGCCTCGACGTCGAGTTCTGCCGCGCACTCGCTTCGGCGCTGTTCAACGACCCGAAGAAGATCACCTTCAAGCCGCTCTCGGCCAAAGAGCGCTTCACCGCGCTGCAGTCTGGCGAAGTCGATCTTCTCGCACGCAACACCACCTGGACGATCTCGCGCGACAGCTCGCTCGGTCTCTCGTTCGTTGGCGTCAACTTCTATGACGGCCAAGGCTTCATGGTCAAAAAGTCCCTCGGCGTGAAGAGCGCGAAGGAACTCAAGGGCGCCTCGGTCTGCGTGCAGACCGGCACCACGACCGAGCTTAACCTCGCCGACTTCTTCCGCGCCAACAAGATGGACTACAAGACCGTCGTGTTCGAGAAGAACGACGAAGTCGTGGCCGCCTACGACGCCGGCCGTTGCGACGCGATGACCACCGACGCCTCGGGCCTCTACGCCGAGCGCCTGCGCATGAAGTCACCGGACGACCATATCGTGCTGCCGGAAATCATCTCCAAAGAGCCGCTCGGCCCGGTCGTCCGTCAAGGCGACAGCCAGTGGTTCACGCTCGTGAAGTGGGTCCACTACGCGATGCTCAACGCTGAAGAACTCGGCGTGACGCAGAAGAACGTCGACGAAATGGCTGGCTCTGCCAATCCGGAAATCAAGCGTCTGCTTGGCAAGGAAGGCGAATTCGGCAAAGGCATCGGCCTTGAGAACGACTGGGTTGTCCGCATCGTCAAGAACGTCGGCAACTACGGCGAAAGCTACGACCGCAACGTCGGCAAAGACTCGCGCCTGAAAATCGACCGCGGCCTCAACAAGCTGTGGACGCAAGGCGGCCTGCAATACGCCCCGCCGGTCCGATAAAAAACGGGGGACCGAAGCCACGCGCTTCGGTCCCCAAAGCATTGCGACGCCGCGCACGGAGCGCGAGCGCGCCAAAAATCCATGGAGGGACAAGACATATGAAAAAATATCTGACAGCCGGCGTTGCGGCCGTTGTTGCGCTCGCAGGCGCGACGAGCGCGGCCTTCGCGCAAGCTAAAGTGCTCGATACCGTGAAAGCACGCGGCCAGCTTCTCTGCGGCGTGAGCACGGGCCTTGCCGGCTTCGCGCAGCCCGACGACAAGGGCAACTGGACCGGCCTCGATGTCGATTTCTGCCGCGCGCTCGCTTCGGCACTGTTCAATGACCCCAAGAAGGTGACCTTCAAGCCGCTGTCGGCCAAGGAGCGCTTCACCGCGCTGCAGTCTGGCGAAGTCGATCTTCTCGCGCGCAACACCACCTGGACGATCTCGCGCGACAGCTCGCTCGGTCTCTCGTTCGTTGGCGTCAACTTCTATGACGGCCAGGGCTTCATGGTCAAAAAATCCCTCGGCGTGAAGAGCGCCAAGGAACTCAAGGGCGCCTCGGTCTGCGTGCAGACCGGCACCACGACCGAGCTCAACCTCGCCGACTTCTTCCGCGCCAACAAGACTCGAATACAAGACCGTCGTGTTCGAGAAGAACGACGAAGTCGTGGCCGCCTACGATGCCGGCCGTTGCGACGCGTTCACGACCGACGCCTCGGGCCTCTATGCCGAGCGCCTGCGCATGAAAGCCCGGACGAGCATATCGTGCTGCCGGAAATCATCTCCAAAGAGCCGCTCGGCCCGGTCGTCCGTCAAGGCGACAGCCAGTGGTTCACGCTCGTGAAGTGGGTCCACTACGCCATGCTCAACGCTGAAGAACTCGGCGTGACGCAGAAGAACGTCGATGAGATGGCTGGCTCGGCCAATCCGGAAATCAAGCGTCTGCTCGGCAAGGAAGGCGAATTCGGCAAGGGCATCGGCCTCGACAACGACTGGGTCGTCCAGCATCGTCAAGAGCGTCGGCAACTACGGTGAGATCTACGACCGCAACGTCGGCAAGGACTCGCGCCTGAAGATCGACCGCGGTCTCAACAAGCTGTGGACGCAGGGCGGCCTGCAATACGCCCCGCCGATCCGCTGAAGCAAGCAACACCGACCGCCGCGCCGGGCAGCCGGTGCGGCGGTTCCCTGTAGCGGTCTGAGCGCGGCGAGGTTGAGCCGCTGAGCGCGATGGACGAGACGGACCGGCTGATGAGCACGCAAGACACGCACGCTGACGAAGCCAGCGGAGCCAAGTTTCTTCAACCGGCGCGAAGTGCGCCAGGCGATCTATCAGATCGTCGCTTGTGGTCGGCGCTCGTCGCGCTCTTCTGCATGATCATCACCAACGCCGCCGAGAACCTGCGGCGCAGAACATCGCCTCCGGGCTCGATTTCCTCGGCCGCACGTCCGGCTTCGATATTTCCCAGACGCTGATCGACTACTCCAACACCTCGACCTACGGCCGCGCCTTCTGGGTCGGCCTGCTGGAACACGATCCTCGATCGCCGTGATCGGCATCTTCTTCGCGACCATCCTCGGCTTCGTCGTCGGCATCGCACGCCTCTCGACCAACTGGCTGGTCGCGCAAGCATCGCGACCGCTCTACGTCGAGATCGTCGCGCAACATGCCGCTGCTGCTGCAGTTGTTCCTCTGGTACTTCGGCGTGCTCAAGACCCTGCCGGGCGTTTTCAAAACCGATGCGCCGGCGCTTTATCATGCGCCGACGGCAGCGCTTCCGGCTCGATCGAGTTGCCCGGCGGCCTGCTGCTCAACAATCGCGGCTCTGATCTGCCGAAGCCGAGTTCCTGGCTGGCTCGAGCATCGTGCTCTGGAGCATCGTCGCTCGGCATCCTGGCGGCCATCGGCGTCGCGCTGGTGGGCACGCCGCCGCCAAATGGCGACCGGTCAGCCGTTCCCGGTGTTCTGGACCGTTCGCTCGCCCTGATCGTCGGCCTGCCGGTCGCGTGTTGTTCCTGACTCGGCCGCCCCATCGCATTCGAATACCCGACGCTCGAGGGCTTCAACTTCACGGCGGCATGGTCATCGGCCGGAGTTCATGGCGCTGCTGCTCGGCCTCGTCGTCTACACCGGCGCCTACATCGCCGAGATCGTCCGCGCCGGCATCCTCGCCGTGCCCGAGCGGGCAGAAGGAAGCAGCGCGCGCACTCGGCCTGACGAACCGGCCAGACGCTGCGCCTCGTCGTCATCCCGCAGGCGTGCGCGTCATCATCCCGCCGCTGACCTCCAGTACCTGAACCTGACCAAGAACTCGTCGCTCGGCGTCGCGATCGCCTATCCCGACCTCGTCAGCGTGTTCGCCGGCACGATGCTCAATCAGACCGGGCAGGCGGTCGATCATCGTGCTCATGTGCGATGGGCGTCTATCTCTCACTGTCAGCCTCGTCACGACGTATCTTCATGAACTGGTTCAACACGCGCATGGCGCTGGTCGAGAGATAAGGATCACGCCATGAACGACACACCCACGGCCTCCGCCGCCCACCACACGCCGATGAACCTCTGGCCCGCCCGCCGCGCGCTCAGGTCGGCCCCATCGCGTGGCTGCGCGACAATCTGTTCTCGTCGATCACCAACTCGATCCTGACCGTGCTCGGCGCCTGCCTTCATCTATTTCGCACTCAAAGGCCTGATCAGCTTCGCAATCATCAACGCCACCTGGACCGGCGCCGACGGCAGCGCCTGCCGCGCCAGACGACGGCGCCTGCTGGCCGTTCGTCTTCGCCAAGTTCGGCCAGTTCATGTTCGGGCCCTATCCGGAAGCCGAACGCTGGCGGCCGAAGTTGGTTTACCTCCTCGCCGTCGCCGCCCTGGTGCCGCTGATGTTCAACGGCTGGCCCGAGAAGCGGCCAGTCTTGCAGTGGATGGCGTTATCTTCGCGGCCTTCATCGCGCTTTATTTCCTGACGCCGGCTCTGTGGCCGAACTTCACCGGCTTCACCGCACTGGTTGATCCGCTGTTCCTGGTGCTCACCTCATCGCGGCCGTCGCAGGCTGCGCGCTGGAAGAAAAAACCGGCAAGACCGCTTCGCGATCTTCTTCTTCGGCATCTTCCCATTCCTCGCCTTCTTCCTGCTTGGTCGGCGGCGTGCTCGGGACTGCCGCATCGTGCCGACCGAGTTGTGGGGCGGCATGCTGGTGACGCTCGTCGTCGCCACGGTCGGCATCGTCGGCCGCGTTCCCGATCGGCATTGCGCTCGCGCTCGGCCGGCGCTCGAAGATGCCGATCGTGCACTGGGTCTCGTCGGCTTCATCGAGTTCGTTCGCGGCGTGCCGCTGATCACCGTGCTCTTCATGTCATCGGTGATGCTGCCGCTGTTCCTGCCGCCCGGCTGGAACTTCGACAAGCTGCTGCGCGCGCTCATCATGGTGGCGCTGTTCTCCGCAGCCTATCTTGCCGAAGTCATCCGCGGCGGCCTGCAGGCGATTCCGCGCGGACAGTTCGAGGCCGCCGACGCGCTCGGCCTCAACTATCGCCAGAAGATGAGCCTGATCGTTCTGCCGCAGGCGCTGAAGCTGGTCATCCCAGGCATCGTCAACTCGTTCATCGGCCTCTTCAAGGACACGAGCCTCGTGCTCATCATCGGCCTCTTCGATCTGCTCGGCATCGTGCAGCAGAACATGAGCGACCAGAAATGGTTCGCGCCGCCAACGGTGATGACCGGCTACCTGTTCGCCGGCTTCGTCTTCTGGCTCTTCTGCTTCGGCATGAGCCGCTACTCCATGCGCGTCGAGCAACGCCTCTCGGCTGGCGACCGGCGCTAACGCGCCGCTTCCTCGCAAAACAGAAACGGCCGGGATCGCTCCCGGCCGTTGTCGTTTGAGAGTGTCGGAGCAGGCTTACTCGGCCGCCTGCTTCTTGTGCGTGCGTGCGAACTGCAACAATTCGTCGTCGGCGCCCGCCGTGATCGGAGTCGGCGTACGGTGCGCAATCCATTCCGGCCGCGTCGGCTTCTGGATCGCGTTCGAAACCGCATTGAGCGTCAGATAAACGATCCGGCGCGAGTAAGGCGTGATGTTGCCGGCCGAGCCGTGCACGAGGTTGCCGTGAAACATCAGCATGCCGCCGGGCTTGCCGATGGGCGCGACGATGCCGCCTTCCGCCACCAATTTTTCAACCGTCGCATTGTCGAGTGTCCACAGCGGATAGGCCGTCGTCGAGGTGTCGTGCCCGGCTTGGATATTGCCGTGCTGCTGCGAACGCGGCACCAGCATCAACGCGCCGTTGAAGGGATAGACCTCGTCGAGGAACACTGAGATGTTCATCGCGCGTGGCTGCGGCATGCCGTCGTCGCGCAGCCATGTGGCATAGTCCTGATGCCATTGCCACACATCGCCGTCGAATTTCGCTTTGGCGTTGATCTTGTACTGATGCATGTAGACTTTTTCGCCGAACACCTGCTCGACCGGCCCAATCATGCGCGGATGGCGGCCGAGAATGGCAAAAGCCTCGTTGTAGGTGTGGGCGGCAAACGCCGTGCGTGGTGCGCCGCTCTTTTCACGCCAGATCTCGGGCCGGTTCGAGCTCAGCACCGCCGCAGACTTGTCCCGCAGCACTTCGATTTCCTCCGGCGAGAACAGTTCCGGCAGGAACAACCAGCCTTCTTTGTTGAATTGCGCAATCTGTGCGTCGGTGAGTTTCATCGGCGTTTCTCCTCGTGTTCTAGTTTTGTGTTGGCTTGGAATGCGTCATCAAAAGGCAGGCTCAGGCAGTCTGTTGTTCCGGTGTGTCGAGGCGGCGGGCGGTCTCGTCTCCGGAAGCATCAGCATGACGGCGCGCAAGATTGGCCGCGCGCATCGCGTCGCCCGCCATCACAGCATCGAAGATCGCGGCATGTTCTGACCAGACCCGCAGGCGCATCGCGGCATCATCGAGCACCAGGGCCATCGAGCGCATGAAGTGCGGCCACTGCGCCGCCACCGTCTCTCCGATGGCCGTGTTGCCAGACAGCGCGTAGAGCGCGGCGTGAAATGCGACGTCGGCGGCGATCCGCTCCTGCAACGGCGCACCGGCTGCAAGCGCCAATCCCACATCCAGTGTGAGGCGAACCTCGGTCAATCGCGGAGCTGTCGGCCGTGCCAGCCCGCACGGCCCGTGCCGCAGCGTCAGCAGCGGCCCCATCGAGCGCCGCGCGCACGTGGTAGAGGTCGCGGATCCGCCGCGCGTCGAGCGCCGCAACCGCAAGCCCGCGCTTCCCATGCTCAACCAACAGGCCGCGCCGCTTCAGCGCCTGCAGGGCGTGGCTGACGGGTTGGCGCGAGACGCCGAGCATCTGCGCTGCGCTCTCTTGCGTAAGCCGGTGCCCGGACGGCAGCGAGCCATCCACGATGGCGTCGATCAGCCGGTTCTCGACCTGCTCGATCAAAACCGGCTGAATGTCGAGTTGAGCGAGAGCCACGGGCACTAATCCTCAAAGACGTGCCGGATTTTTACGAATTCGGAATTCTGAATTCAAGCGGGCTGTCTCGCATTGCACCATCGTGTCACGGCCGAGGGCGGTGTCACACCGGCGAGCACGGCAGCCGTGTGCTCCAAAATCCCGCTGGAGACCGCGCGCCAGGGGCGGTACCAACATGCAAGCGCTAACGTCATGGATCTCTTGCGATGCTCACCGACGACAAATTTCCCGGCCACACCTTCGGCGTCACCCCACTCGAAACCATGCGCACGCTGAGTGGCCTTGAGTTTTTGCAGAAGCTGATCGACGGAGAACTGCCCGCGCCGCCAATCGCGCGCGCGATGAATTTCTTCCTGAAGGAAGTGAAGCCCGGTTTCGCCGTTTTCACCTGCACACCGTCGTTCGACCATTACAACCCCATCGGCAGCGTCCACGGCGGTCTCGCCGGCACCCTTCTCGATAGCTGCATGAGTTGCGCGGTGCAGACGTTGTTGCCCGCAGGACAAGGCTACACGACGCTCGAATATCGCGTGCACCTCGTGCGCGGCATGAGCGACAAAACCGGCGAAGTTCGTGCCGAAGGCCGCGTGGTGCATGCGGGACGCCGCACAAGCACAGCCGAAGGCCGCATCGTTGACGCGCAAGGCAAACTCTACGCCCACGGCACCACGACCTGCATCGTGCTCGATCTCTAAGGCGTGCAGCGCAGCAATTGCGGTCGTTTGGGTCACTAAGCATCAAGATGACCATAACGGCGCTGGTGCCTCCGGCGGGAGTTGCGTACACGGAAGACTTGCTCGACCGAGCAGCAAGGTCTGAACGCATCCAGCCAAAGGTGGTCCAAGTGGACGACAGCAACGCTTCTGATAACCGCGCGCCTAAATCAGAAAATCGCCGCAGCGCAATTCTCAAACTGTCCGCCGCCGTTGCAGCCTTTGGCGCGGGCCTCGGCATGCGCGCTCAAAACGCTGACGCACAAGCCACCACGGCTAATTCCGACATACGCATCAAGCTGAACCGTACCGACAGCAAAGACGCCGCTGTGAAGGCCAAGCATGTCCGCGACAGTTCTGAGAAGATCAAGTTGCAGCAGGGCAAGGCTGCTCCCAAGACAGACACCCAAGTGAAACACAAAGAACAGATCCCAGTGTCGAAAAAATAGTTCGCACATAGAGCAGGAGGGGACCTTGCGCCGTCCGGTGTGAGGCTCCGATAAGGTGACAATCCCTGTCAGCAACTCTCAAACGAGCGGCGGCTTGCGCCGCTCGTTGCAGTTTTAAGGTCGCCACGCCATGCGTTACACCTCCGACGTGAAGGACGCGGACTTTTCACTCACGCGCGACAGTGCGTTTTCCTATCAATGCCACGCCTGTTCGCGCTGCTGCCACAACAAGGCGATCCGCATCGAGCCGTATGAGGTTTTGCGCCTCGCCCGCAATCTCAACCTGACGACGACCGAGTTCATTGTCCGCCACACCGAAGCCGGCGGCACTGTGTTGCGCGTGATCGAAAACAACAATAACGCCTGCGGTTTCCTGGGCCCGAAGGGCTGCACTGTTCATCCCGACCGGCCGTTGGCCTGCCGCCTTTATCCGCTCGGCATCGCGCGAGATGCCGACGGCAATGAGACAATCGCCAAATTAATGCCCCATCCCGAGACCGCTGGAATTTATGGCACCGGCTCAAAGGTCGCCGACTATTTCGCCGCTCAAGGTGTCGCCCCGTTTCTCGAAGTCAGTGCGCGGTACCGGCAAGTCTACGACCGCATGTTGGCGCGGCTTGAAGAATTAGATGCGGTTGAAGTCGAGGAGCGCGCGGAACGGCGTGAGGCGGTCGACGAGACCGAAGCCGGGCTTGCAGCCTCCACATGGATCGATATCGATGCCTCGGTCGCCACCTATTGCGCGGCACGCGGCAAGCGTGTCCCGGTCGAGATCGATGCCCTCGTTGACCTCCATATCGAAGCCATCGACGCCTGGATCACCACGATCTAGCACGTACCATGCCGCGATGCGGCGCGGCTCAAGCCAGGCCCGTCAGCGCTCCCATGACAGCCAGCACCAGGAACAACACGATTGCCGTCGCCGCAGCCGTGCTGCCGTAGTAGGCCGCAAGCGCCATCCCGAACAGCGGAATGAGGATGGCGAACAGGCTCGGGTTCCAAGACTTCGGCCACACCTTCATGATGATGTAGCCCACGACCGCTGCTGCAATCGTCACCAATGACACGGCGCCGATGAACTGGGCCGACAAATCAAACCATGTCAGCGGCACAAACAGAAACGGCATGCGATCCTCCATCGGGGTGCGCAGCGGCGCGCGCCTCCTGTCTGCCCGATTCACCCGCCCTCCGGCGAGCCCCGGGGCAGTTGCGCCTGCATTGATGCGCCGCACCATCCCGCAGCACCGTGCCATTCAGACAAATGTTATCCTTAAATCAGCAATTTCAAAGCTTTAGTAATAGTTTGCCAGCACCATTCCGCCACGGCACCACGTCGTTAGGAGGAACAGCATGCGAGTATCCAAGGCAATGTTTGGCGCAGCACTCGGTGCGGCGCTTTTGATGGCACCCGGCGCGGCATCAGCCGGCCATGACAAGGGCAAAGACTGCTTCCAGGCCGTCGCCGACGCGATCAAAATGAAGATGGCGCACCTCGACGCCAAGATCGACGCCATGCACGCCATGAAGATGAGCAAGCATCACGCCGCCGCACCTGCTCCGGCACCGAAGAAAGCTGCTCCGGCGAAAAAAGTCGCTGCTGCGAAACCAATGAAATAATCGGCACGTTTGTCGGCCAACAAAAAAGGGCGGCTCATCGGGCCGCCCTTTTTGCGTTTAGATGTCGAGATCCTTCGCAAACGCCGCGCGATCCGTGATGAAGCGGAAACGGGCTTCCGGTTTCGACCCCATCAGCGCGTTGACGGCATCGGCGGTCTCGACCTTCTGATCGAACTCGATCTCGACTTTCAGCAGCGTGCGCTTCTTCGGATCCATCGTCGTTTCTTTGAGCTGCGACGAATTCATTTCGCCCAAGCCTTTGAAGCGGCCGATTTCGACCTTGGCGTTGTGCGCGAACTCTTTCTTGAGCAGCTCTTCGCGGTGCTTCTCGTCGCGCGCATAAACTGTCTTCGCCCCGTGCTTCAGCACGAACAGCGGCGGCACCGCGAGGAACAGATGCCCGTTGTCGATCAGCTCCGGCATCTCCTGATAGAAGAACGTGATCAGCAGCGAGGCGATGTGCGCGCCGTCGATGTCGGCGTCGGTCATGATGATGACGCGCTCGTAGCGCAGATCGTCATCGAGATACTTCGAGCCCGTGCCGCACCCGAGCGCCTGCACCAGATCGCTCAACAGTTGGTTCTGACTGAGCTTCGCCGACGACGCGTTGGCGACGTTGAGGATCTTGCCGCGCAACGGGCAGGATGGCTTGCGTCTCGCGGTTGCGCGCGCTCTTGGCTGAGCCGCCGGCCGAGTCGCCTTCGACGATGAAAAGTTCAGTGCCTGACGCGGATTGGATCGTGCAGTCGGCGAGCTTGCCCGGCAAACGCAGTTTGCGCGTCGCGGACTGGCGGCCGACTTCCTTCTCGCGCTTGCGCTTCAAGCGGTCTTCGGCCTGCTCGATGCACCATTCCAACAGCTTCTGCGCCTGCTGCGGCGCGTCCGTCAGCCAATGATCGAACGCATCTTTGACGGTGTTCTCGACGATGCGCTGGGCTTCCTGCGTCGCCAGCTTTTCCTTGGTCTGGCCTTGGAACTCAGGTTCGCGGATGAACACCGACAGCATCGACGCGGCGGTGCCCATCACGTCTTCGGCCGTGATCTGCGCAGCCTTCTTGTTGCCGACACGCTCACCGAACTCGCGCAGCGATTTCGACAGCGCCGAGCGCAAGCCGTTTTCGTGCGTGCCGCCTTCGGCCGTCGGAATGGTGTTGCAGTACGAGTGCGAGAAGCCGTCCTCGTCGCTGATCCAGGCGACGGCCCACTCGACGGAGCCGTGACCGCCGTCGCGCTTCACGTTGCCGGAGAAGAGGTGGTTGGTAACGAGCGTGCGGCCCTCGATGGTCGTCGACAGATAGTCTTTGAGACCGCCGGGGAAGTGGAACACGGCTTCCGTTGGCGTATCGTCTTTGATCAAAGCCGGATCGCAGAACCAGCGGATCTCGACACCGCCAAACAGATACGCCTTCGACCGCGCCATCTTCATGAGGCGTTGCGGTTTGAAGTGGCAGCCTTTGCCGAAAATCTTATCGTCCGGCTTGAAGCGCACCTTGGTGCCGCGCCGGTTCATGATCGAGCCGAGCTTTTCGAGCTTGGTTTGCGGCACGCCGCGCGAGAACACCATGCGATAGAGCTGCTGCCCGCGCGCCACTTCGACTTCGCACAATTCCGACAGCGCATTGACGACCGAGACGCCGACGCCGTGCAGACCGCCGGAGGTCTGATACGCCTTGCCGTCGAATTTGCCGCCCGAGTGCAGCGTCGTCATGATGACTTCGAGCGCGCTCTTGTTCTTGAACTTGGGATGCGCGTCGACCGGAATGCCGCGGCCGTTGTCGACGATGGACAGGAAGCCGTCAGCCTCGAGCCGCACTTCGATGTAGGTGGCGTGGCCCGCGACGGCCTCGTCCATGGAGTTGTCGATCACCTCGGCGAAGAGGTGGTGCATGGCCTTTTCGTCAGTGCCGCCGATGTACATGCCGGGGCGGCGGCGGACGGGCTCCAGCCCTTCCAGCACCTCGATATCGGCGGCGGTGTAGCTCTCTTCTGCCGTCCGGCCCTTCTTGCCTTTGCCGGCAAGCTCGTCGTCGAGCTTAGCGAGGAGATCACGCGGTGAGGCCATTTCGTGAGTACCTTCAAATGCTTAGTTTTAGAGCCCGACCACGAATCCGCAGGCCCTCAACCTGTGTAGGTCGCAAACGTGGCCTGATTTGGCAAGCGGCCGCCGGGCCACAGCCCGCATCTCCGCGTCCAACCCTGTGCATAACGTGGCTGGTGCAACTTGTGGGGCGGGGAGGCTGGCGGCGCACAAAACCAAAAAGCGGTGGGTTCGGAAGGTGTCCTCCCGATTGGGGCCCGATTTGGGAATGGGGCGAAAGCCCCGTTCGCGCAGCGAGCTTCCTGGCGCACTCCCTCACATACCTCACACCGCCACGTTATCAATCAGCCGCGTCTCACCGATCCAGGCGGCGACGAGGGCGCGTCCGGGGCGAGGGGAGGCGGGGTCGAACGCTTTGAGCGTCTGGGCGTCGCGCACCACGAGATAATCGAGCTTGCGGAAGCCGGCGCTCACAATGGCGGCCTCACCGCGTTCGAGCGCGGCGTCTAACGCTCCGGGCGTGCGCGCCGCGGCGGCAATCTCCGACAAAACCCGATGCAGCACGATGGCGCGGGCGCGGTGCTCGGCGGACAGGTAGCGGTTGCGGCTCGACATGGCGAGGCCATCGCTCTCGCGCAGCGTCGGGCCCGCCACGATGTCGAGCGGGAGATTGAGGTCGCGCACCATCTGGCTGACCACGGCGAGCTGCTGGAAATCCTTTTCGCCGAACACGGCCACATCGGCCTGCGTCTGGGTGAAGAGCTTGCAGCACACAGTCGCCACGCCACGGAAGAAGTGCGGCCGGAAATCGGTCTCCAAGCCTTCAGCCGCACCGCCGGGCGTCACGTAGGTCGCAAAGCCGTCCGGATACATCTCGCGCGGCGTCGGCGCCCAGACGAGATCGCAGCCGGCAGCCGCCAGTTGCGCGATGTCGTCATCCCAGGTGCGGGGATACCTGTCGAAATCCTCATTCGGCGCGAACTGCGTCGGATTGACGAAGATCGACGTGATCGAGCGGCGCGCAGCGCGCCTGCGCCAGTTTCAAGAGCGAGATGTGCCCCGCGTGCAGCGCGCCCATCGTGGGCACGAGACCGATCCGCTCGCCGCTGGGCGTGCCAGTCCGCCACGATGCGGCGGAGATCGGCGACCGTGCGGGCAACAAGGGGGGCTTTGGCCATGGCAATCTCCGGCGGCAAGGGCACGCCTTCTATCACAATCCCTCGTGGATGGCATTCCGCTCGCCTCTGGGACGAGACTTTTTGCTAAACTACGCGCAACAGATTCGCGGACGCGCCCGCACCAGATCGAGGAGACCGCCCATGTCGGCACAAATGTCTGCGCCGGAAGGCCCCCGGTCGAAGGCGTCGGCAACGGCCTCTGCGGCGCCCGGGCCCATCCGCGACGAGCTCTCCGCCTATCACTTGATCGACGAGCGGCGGTTGGTCGGCGGTCTGATCGAGCGCGCGGTCTACACCGAGGACGAGCGCCGCCGCATCGCCGATATCGCCCGCCGGCTGGTCCACGCCGCGCGCGTGCCCGGAGCGCGGCCACGGCGGCATCGACGCCTTCATGCACGAGTACGGCCTGTCGAGCGAGGAGGGCGTCATCCTGATGTGCCTCGCCGAGGCGCTGCTGCGCATTCCCGATACCGAGACCCGGACGCGCTGATCGCCGAGAAGATCGGCGAGGGCCAGTGGGACAAGCATCTCGGCCAATCCGATAGCCTGTTCGTCAACGCCTCGACCTGGGGCCTGATGCTGACCGGCCGCGTCGTCAAGCTCGGCGCATCAAGCGGGCGGCGCATCCGGCGCATCTCGGCCGGCTCGTCGCGCGCTCCGGCGAGCCGGTGATCCGGCAGGCGCTGCGCCAGGCGATGCGGATTCTGGGCGACCAGTTCGTGCTCGGCCGCACCATCGAGGAAGCGATGAGCGCGCGCGCGCCGCTGCGAAGCCAAAGGCTACCGCTTCTCCTACGACATGCTCGGCGAAGGCGCGAAGACCGCCGCCGACGCGACGCGCTACTTCGATCGCTACCTGTCGCGCTCGAGGCCGTCGGCAAGGCGGCGGGGCCGCTCGTCGACGACGCACCCGGACGCGCTGATGGAGCGGCCGGGCCTGTCGGTGAAGCTGTCCGCCATCCATCCGCGCTTCGAGCCGGGCAAGCGCGAGCGGACTCGCGCGTGAACTCGTGCCGCGCGTCTGAAACTCGCGCGATGGCAGCGCGCGCGCGCGGCGTCGCCACTCACCATCGACGCCGAGGAGCAGGACCGGCTCGACTCACGCTCGACTGTTCGGCCGCCGTGCTCACCGATCCGGCGCTCGACGGCTGGACCGGCCTCGGCCTCGCCGTGCAGGCCTACGGCAAGCGCGCGATTCCGGTGCTGCGCTGGCTGCGGCGGCTCGCCGAACGCACCGGCACGCGCATTCCCGTGCGGCTCGTCAAAGGCGCCTACTGGGACAGCGAGATCAAGTGGGCGCAGGAGCGCGGCTGCGCCGACTATCCGGTGTTCACGCGCAAGCTGCACACCGACGTGTCGTATCTCGCCTGCATGCGGCTGATGCTGTCCGACCCGGAAGCGTTCTATCCGCAGTTCGCCACCCACAACGCCCACACCGTCGCGGCGGCGCTCGTCGCCGGCGGCAACGCGCCGTTCGAGTTCCAGCGCCTGCACGGCATGGGCGAAGCGCTCTACGAGGAAGTCGTCGGCGCCGAAGAAATTCGACCGCCCCTGCCGCATCTACGCGCCGGTCGGCGGTCACGAGGACCTGCTCGCCTATCTCGTCCGCCGCCTGCTCGAGAACGGCGCCAACACCTCGTTCGTCAATCGCCTCGCCGACGAGAAGGCGCCCGTCGCCGACATCATCCGCGATCCGGTCGAAGCGGCCGAGCGCGAGCGCGAAACGGCATGCCGCGGATGCGCGGCTGTGCCGCCCGGCGAGATCTTCGGCACAGCGCGCCGCAACAGCGCTGGGCCTGCCGCTGTCCGAGCCCGAACGTCCGCGCCGAGCTGCTCGACCGCGTGGCGGCTGAGACGCTCGCGGCATCGTTCGCAGTCGGCCCGCATCGTCGATGGCGCGGTCGACGGCCGGCGGTCGACAGCGCGGAGCTCGTGCTCCTGCCCGCACGACCGGCGCGCAGCGCATCGGCACGGTGCGTGACGGCGACGCCCGAGCATCGATCGAAGCCGCACTCGCAGCGCGCTCGCCGCCAGCACGCCTGGGACCGCCTCGGCGGCGAAGCGCGCGCAGCCATCCTCGAACGCGCCGCCGACCTCTTCGAGCGCGACCGCGCGCGGCTGATGGCGGTGATCGTGCGCGAGGCCGGCAAGACGCTGGACAACGCGCTGGGCGACGTGCGCGAAGCCATCGACTTCCTGCGCTACTACGCCGCCGAAGGCCGCGACGGCTGTTTCCGGCCGCGACCAGCCGCTGCCCGGCCCGACCGGCGAGCGCAATACGTTGAGCTGCGCGGACGCGGTGTCGTGTCGCCATCTCGCCGTGGAATTTCCCGCTCGCGATCTTCACCGGCCAGGTCGCTGCGGCGCTCGCCGGCGGGCAACGCGTTGTGGCCAAGCCCGCCGAGCAGACGCCGATCACGGCCTTCCTCGCCATCGAGCTGCTGCACGAGGCCGGCGTGCCGCAAGGCGTGCTGCATCTGCTGACCGGGGGCGGCGGCGTCGGTGCCGCGCTGGTGCGCGATAAGCGCATCTCAGGCGTCGTCTTCACCGGCTCGAACGAAACCGCCTGGGCGATCCAGAAGGCGCTTGCCGAGCGGCGCGGTCCGATCGTGCCGTTCATCGCCGAGACCGGCGGCATCAACGCCATGATCGCCGATTCAAGCGCGCTGCCCGAGCAGGTCGTGCGCGACGTCGTGCGCTCCGCTTTCGACAGCGCGGGCCAGCGCTGCTCGGCCGCGCGCGTGTTGTTCGTCCAGGAGGACGTCGCCGCCGCGATGATCGACATGCTGACCGGCGCGATCGCGGCGCTCGAAATCGGCGATCCGCTCGACTACGCGACCGACGTCGGCCCGGTCATCGACGAAGGCGCGCAGGACGCCCTCGAAGCCCACAAGCTGCGGATGCAACGCACGCGCCAAACGCTGATCGACCTGAAGCTGCCGCCTGCCGTGTCGTCGGGCACCTACGTCGCGCCGGCCGCCTTCGAGATCGAACGCCTGAGCCTGCTGGAGCGCGAGGTGTTCGGCCCGATCCTGCACGTCGTGCGCTACGAGCAGGGCCATCTCGACAAGGTCGTCGCCGCGATCAACGCCACCGGCTACGGCCTGACGCTCGGGCTGCACAGCCGCATCGCCGCGGTCGCCGACTACGTCGCCGAGCATGCGCGCGTCGGCAATCTCTACGTCAACCGCAACCAGATCGGCGCCGTGGTCGGCGTGCAGCCGTTCGGCGGCGAGGGGCTGTCCGGCACCGGTCCGAAGGCCGGCGGCCCGCACTACCTCGCGCGCTTCGCCACCGAGCGCGTCCGCACCACCGACATCACCGCCACCGGCGGCAACGTGCAACTGCTGGGGCTCGGAAAGAAGGGGTGAATGCGCTCGCGCCTCAAAACATATCGCGCGCGCAGGTGTCGGTGTGGATCAGAAACTCAGAGATCCGCGTGATCGTCGGCATGTCCTTGAGAAACGGCGCATGTCCCTGACCGTCGATGGTGACAGCATCGAGACGCGGATGGCGGCGGTGCATCTCGCGCAGTGTCTCCGCAGACAAGATATCGGAGTTGGCCCCGCGCACGGCGAGCACGGGCACGCGGTTAAGCGCGCCGAACAGCGGCCACAAATCGGGAATGTTGCCGCCGGCGCCATGCAAGTGCCGCGCGATCTCGGGATCGTAGGCCGCAGCGGGCCGTCCGTTCTTGTCATTGAAAGTCGCGCGCGCGATTTCCGCCCACTGCTCCGCTGGGATCGCCGGAAAAGCGCGGCCATCGAGATCGCGAACCAACCGCGTGGCGTCATCCCACGATACCGGCAGCGGTACGCGTCCGGCCGTCGCGGCAATCCGCGCGATGCCATCGCGTTCGATCACGGGGCCAATGTCGTTCAAGATCGCAGCACCGATGGCACCTGGTCGCGCCACCGCCAGCGCCATCGCCAGAATGCCGCCGCGCGAGGTCCCGACAATGGCGGTGTCATGCAGACCAAGCGCCGTCAGGCAGTCCATGACGTCGACGAGTTCGGTTTTGATAGTGTAGTCGCGCCAATCTGGCGCGTAGCTCGAATGCCCGCGCCCGCGAAGATCGATGGTGTAAACATCGCGGCGATGTCCAAGCGGATCGGCGAGCACCGTGGCAAGGTCGTGGAAATCGCGGCCGTTGCGCGTCAAGCCCGGCAGACAAACCACGCTGCGGCGGCCCGAGCCGCCACCTGAGTAGTGATGCACTTGGAGCGCGATGCCATCGCGCACCGTGACCTTGAACGCGCGGCATTGAACGGCGCGGAGCGGCGGGGCAAGCATAACGTGAACGTCCGGAAACAATTGAAAAGGGAAGGCGAGCTAGCGCCCTGCCATCACGAACAGCAAGGCCCCGCTGCACTTGACCCCAGATAAATTGCAGCCAATCAGGGCGATTTTGCAGGCACGGGTGACGCAGCGTCCGCACTGACGCGACGGCCGGTTGCAGCCGCGATGCGGCGCAGATCGCTTTGCAACCTCAGCGCGTTGGCTTCCTCGCCAAGCCGCGCCCGGTAAACCTGCACATTCGACAGCACCTTCTGCACATAATCGCGCGTCTCTTCGAACGGGATGCGATTGATCCAGTCAATAGGATCGACGGCGGCCGTGCGCGGATCGCCAAATTCTTTCATCCATTGCCGCGCGCGTCCGGGACCGGCGTTATAGCCCGCGATGGTCAGCACATAAGAGCCCTGGAACTCATCCATGCGGTCGCCGATGTAGGCTGACGCCATCATCAGATTGTAACTTGGGTCGCGCGACAGGCGGTCGATCTCGCACTTGATCTTGTAATCACGGCAGACGTGTTGCGCGGTAATCGGCATCACCTGCATCAAGCCGCGCGCACCCGCGCCCGACAACGTGCCGATGTTGAATTCCGATTCCTGCCGCGCGATGCCGAGCATGACCGCCGCTTCCGGCGCCGGCCGTAACGCTTGATACTGCGGCATGGCGTGGATCGGATAGGCGTAGTGGACGAGGTTGAACCCGCGCGCGATGGCACTCTTGCCGATCCGCACAGCCATCTGCGTATCGCCGATCGCTTCCGCCAGATGGGCGACCAACGCTTGCTCGGCTTCGGTGTCGAGCGACTGCGACAGGCGCACCAAAAAGATCCGCGAGATTGATTGATCGAGCCCGGATTTGCGCGCCAGCACCACGGCTTTCACCAGCGGGTTAGCGTTGAACGCTTTGACTTGCTCGGCTGTCGGCAGCGCCGGCGGTTGCAATTTGAGTTCGGTCGCCTTCGGATCGAGCGCGATCCGCGCCGCTTGACCATAGAAGGTGTCCCAATTCTTCGCGGCGCGTTCGAGCGCGGCCTTGCGCTTGTCCGGCTGCTTCAGCGCGTCGTAGGTAAGCGACAGCCAATAGCCAGCTTTGCCGCGCGACAACGGCCCGTCGGCTGCTGCTTCCAGATCCCTAAAATGCCGCTCCGCCGCCGCCGCGTCTTTGAGATGCCTCAGCGCGATGAAGCCCGCCAGAAACGCATGATCTTTTTGCGCGTTGACGCCAAGCGGACCCGGCGCCTTCACGATGTCGTAGGCCGTCTGCGCCCGATCCATCTTGAGCGCATCGTAGGCCGCGCCGCGCCGTTCTTCCCACCATTCTTCAAGCGTGCCTGCTTCGGCCGCAGTCGTCGGTGCGTCGATCAGAATTTTCCACGCCGCATCGTGCCGTCCCGCGCGTCGGTGCCACTGCACCAACTGGAACGCAAAGCCCCAGTCGGCAACTGGCGTAGTCGCCGCATCCGCAGGCAGCGCCGCCAACAACGCGTCGGCATTGGGCTGGCGCAGGTAAATGGCGAGACGCGCTTCGGCCTTCTTGCGTTCAAGCTCCGACAGGAACGGCAACACGCGCCGCGCGGGGGCCGAACGGTCCGTCCGCTCGTTGGCCCACCGGCTTTGATCGATGAGATAACGGTCGAAGCGGGCCTTGTGATCGGCCTCGACCAACAATTTCGAGAACCGCTCGAGAAATCCGGTTTCCAGCGACGCCGCAATTTCACCCTTGCGCCACGCTTCGGCCGCCAGCGCACGCGCTTCCGCTTCGTTGCCTTCCGCCAGCATCGCCGAGGCGAGCGCAGCCTTGCCCGCGCCGGTCTTGGGCGGCATGGGCGCAAAAAACGTTTTGATGTCACGCGCCGCACCGCCCGCGACGAAGGCTTGCTCCTCCATTCGCTGCGTCACCAACTCGCGGTTGGGCCAGGCTTTGTTCTGTTCGAGAAACGTCCGGATATCGCGCGCCGAGCCATGCCCGGCCCGATGCAGCGACCAGTCGATCATTGTCTTCGCAACCGGATCGCTCAGCTGGTCGCGGAGCGCACGCGCTGCCTGCGGATTGCCGGTCGACGCCATGGCATCGCGAAGCCGTGTGGCGTCTTCGAGTTTGGGTTGCGCATCGCGCGCCGGCGCGATCAGGGCATCAAAACGTGCGATCACATCGGCCTCGCCGCCGGGCGTCTTGAAAGCCGCGACGGTCTCGGTCGGTGGCAGTGCGGCACCCGGTTGCGCTTCAAGCGCGGGCTGAGGCGAGACGGCTGCCGATGCTACGGCGCTAGATGGCGCCGCTGGCGGAGGCACTAAAAGCGACGCTTCGGGTTCGGCGGTTGTGTTGCGCTCGGCAAGTGCAGGGGCAGACGGCGTGGACATGACAGAGGGTGCGCTCGATGGTGCGGGCTCGGTCGCTGTGACAGCCGGTTGGGGCGAGGACGCCACCGTCGTGGCCTGCACGCCGGCTGACGGCAGCACGGCCGCGGACTGCTGTAGAGGTTGGGCCGCGCTCACGCTGCCGCGCTGCGAACTGGGCCGGTAGCGATCAGTCGCAACGGCGATGCCGCCGAATACGACCAGGCCGACAGCCGCCGCATTCAGCAATGCCGACGCCCGGCCACGCTTCGTCCGGTTGACCGACGCCGGGCGAACCGGTTTGGCCTCCTGAGCCGCAGCGTCGGTGCCGCTAGCTTTTGCCGCGTCGCGCTTGCGGCGCTTCTTGCCCGCGCCCGCTGCAGCCGGCGGAGCGGGCGACTGTGCTGAAACGGCGGGACCTGCAGCGGGATCTGGACGACGCTTTTGCGTCTGCCGCCACAGCTCCGGCGTTTACATCTGGCGGCACAACCGGCGGCGCCGCATCGCTCGCAGACACGGGCTCAGGGGGCGGAAGCAACAGCTCCGCCTTGGGCAGGTCGGGTGGTGGCGTGGTGCTCGACAGCCGCTGGTCTCCTCTCGCCGTCAAATGACCTTGTGATAACGCGCCGCACGCGGCACGGAATCGCGAGGCCCTCTCGCATCATTTGCGCAAGCGTTTGGTAAATCTTGTACGCACGGCAATGGCCAAAACTATGGCAGGCCTGCCGCAATGCTGCCCGGTCCCTCTTGCAATCCGTCGATAAGAGCGTACCAAGTGTTGCCGAAGGCAGCAATATCAGCCCCCGGACGCTGGCGCCGCGTCCGGAGGTATCCCCTCGACTGGGCGCACGCAACGGGAGACCCTCATGCCTGCCACCTCAGCCACTCCGATGTTCCGGGGTTCGTTTCCAGCGCTGATTACGCCGTTCAAAGGCGGCTTGGTGGACTTCGAGGGCTTCAAAAAATTCGTCGAATGGCAGATTGCTCAAGGCAGCCACGGCCTCGTGCCGGTCGGCACCACGGGCGAAACGCCGACGCTCAGCCACGAAGAACACAAGGACGTGGTCCGCATCTGCATCGAGACCGCGCGCGGACGCGTGCCAGTGATCGCCGGTGCCGGTTCCAACTCGACCGAAGAAGCCATCGAGCTGACCGAGTACGCCAAGCGCGTCGGCGCCGCCGCCACATTGCATTCCACCGGGTACTACAACAAGCCGACGCAGGAAGGCCTATATCTCCATTTCAAGGCCATCAACGACGCCGTCGACCTGCCCTTCATCGTCTACAACGTACCGGGCCGTGCCGTCGTCGACATCTCGGCTGAGACCATGGCGCGCATCGCCGAACTCAAGCATTTCGCCGGTGTCAAAGACGCGACCTCCAAGATGGAGCGCCTGTCGCAGCATCGGCAGTTGATCAAGCGCACCTTCTCCGCCCTCTCCGGCGAAGACGGCAGTGCGCTTGGCTACAACGCGCACGGCGGCGATGGCACCATCTCCGTCACCGCCAACATCGCGCCGAGCGAGTGCTCCGAGTTCCAAAATCTATGCATGAAGGGCGACTTCAAAGCCGCCCTCGCGCTGCATGATCGCTTGATGCCGATCCACGACGCGCTGTTCTGCGAAACCAATCCTGCGCCTGTGAAATACGCCGCGTGGCGCTTGGGCCTCATCGCCAGCCCCGATTGCCGCTTGCCTATGGCGCCGCTGTCGGAGGCCAGCAAGAAGCTCGTCGATGCGGCGCTGGTCAAATCCGGTCTCTGGCAGGCCAAGGCCGCAGAGTAACTGACCGCAGACACCCACGACAGCGCGGCCCGGTCGAGCGATCGACGCGGGCCGCAGTCATCACATCGGCACGAAGGCCATGGCTAAAAAAGACGACGGCCACAAAACGGTCGCTGAAAACCGCAAAGCGCGGCACGAGTATTTCATCGAGGAAACCTTCGAGTGCGGCCTGTCGCTCACGGGGACCGAGGTGAAGTCGCTGCGTCTTGGCCAAGCCAACATCACCGAGAGTTACGCCTCGCCCGAAAATGGCGGCATCTTCCTCGTCAACGCCTACATCCCCGAATACAAGCAGGCCGGTCCCTTCTTCCAGCATGAGCCGCGCCGTCCGCGCCAGCTTCTGTTGAAGGCCAAAGAGATCGACAAGATGAGCCAAGGCGTCGCCCGCGAAGGTATGACGCTGATCCCGCTGGCGATCTATTTCAACGAACAAGGGCCGCGCCAAACTGCGGCTCGGTCTCGCCAAGGGCAAGAAGCTGCACGACCGCCGCGCCGACGCCGCCAAGCGCGATTGGCAACGCGACAAAGCCCGCCTGATGCGCGACAAAGGCTGAAGGCAACCGGTCAATTGCAAAACGCGGGTGGGTTTGGGAGGGTGTCCCTCTCAACGGAGCGCGCGGCAGGCCACGCTCGCATCACCGATTTCGACCCGCAGCTCAATCGAAAGTGGAGCCCCCATGACCCGTGTCGCCATCATCACCGCCGCCGGACGCGGCATCGGCGCGGGCATCGCCAGAAAGCTTGCCAGCGACGGCTATAAACTCGGCCTGCTCTCCCCCGGTGAAGGCGTGGTCAAGCTCGGCGCTGAGTTGGGCGCCGTCGTCGTGCGCGGCTCCGTCACCAACCCCGATGATCTCAAAAAGCTCGTCGAGGAAACGCACGCAAAATTCGGCCGCATCGACGCCGCCGCCATCAACGCCGGGCATCCGCCGAAAGGCCCGCTGCTCGAAATCCCCGACGCCGATTGGCATGCGGGTCTCGACATGAGTGTGATGCCGGTGATCCGGTTGGCGCGGCTTTTGACGCCGATCTTCAAAGCCCAAGGTGGCGGCGCCATCGTGGCGCTATCGTCGGCCTGGGCCTTGGAACCGTCGCCGGACTTCCCCATGACGACGTTGCGCGCCGCACTCGCCGCCTGGATCAAACTCTACGCCGACACTTACGCCAAAGAAAACATCCGCGCCAACGCCGTACTGCCGGGCTTCATCGACAGCTTGCCCGAGAAGGCCGAACGCCGCGCCGCGATCCCTGCCGGCCGCTACGGCACCACCGCCGAACTCGCCAACGTCGTCGCGTTCCTGCTCTCCGATCAAGCGAGCTACGTCACCGGCCAGAATATCCGCGTCGACGGCGGCATCATGCGGAGCGTGTGAGCGTGCAGCGGTTGATGATCAACGACATCGAAGCGATCGAACGTGCCGCAGCCCGCGCTTGGCCGCCTTCGCGCATCGAGAACGTCGGCGGTTGGATGTGGCGCGGCTCCGGTGGCGGATCGCGGCGCGCCAACTCGGTTCTGCCCATCGGTTTCGACGGCACCGATGTCGAGATCGCCATCGACCAGGTCGAAGAACTCTACCGCGCCGAGAAAACGCGCAGCTATTTTCAAGTGTCGAGCGCGTCGACGCCGCTCGATCTTGATCAGCGCCTGCACGCGCGCGGCTACACCTACGAAGAGCCATGCTTGTTGATGGCAAAGTCGCTGATGCCGTCACCAATGCCGGATCACGTCACCGTCCGCGATGCGCCGGATGACGCTTGGTTGTCGATTTACACCGAGCCGCTCGATGCCGCGCGAAAAGCGGCAGCCCCGGGCGTGCTCGCGGTGGTACCCAATCCGAAAGCCTACTTCCTCGTCACGCGCGGCGGCGAAGCGCTCGCCTCCGCACTCGCGGTCCTCGAACCCGCCACCGGCATCGTCCTCATCGAATGCGTCGCCACCCGCAGCGACCGCCGCCGCACAGGGGCTGCCCGCATCGTTATGGACGCGCTGGAAAGCTGGGGCGCAGCCAACGGCGGCACGGTGGCCGCGTTGCAAGTGACCGAACACAACACCGCCGCCCGCACACTTTATGACAAACGCGGCTATGCCAGCGTTGGCCGTTATCATTATCGCTGGAAGGATGTTTGAGATTGATAAACGCAATCGCAGTTTGTATCCATCAGGCAAACGATTGATCGTCTGCCAAATATACTTGTATGTTCATTGAACTAAAGGTAACGACGCGTTTTGCAGGGAGTGTTTGATGCCGGTGACCAGTGCAGATGAGCCTTGGTATCTTGGCCGTGACGGTCAGCAGTACGGGCCTATGCCATTGGCTGAAATTCGAACTATGTACCAAAATGGACGAGTACTCGCCTCCGATTTTATATGGTCGGCAACTCTTGGAAGATGGGCACCGATCGCTGAGATACTTGGGCAGCCGACTGCTCTCGCTGCGCCTCCTATGCCTCCGCCAACTGGGCATGGATTTCAAGCAGCATCTCCGGCGAATGTGGCGGCGCGAACGGCTCCTCAGCAACATTTAGCCGTTACACAGACCGTGATAGAGGGAGGGTCATTCAAGTTCGGTACTGCGATCTGGATTGTCGCCGGGCTTTTGATTCCACTTTGGCCGATCTCGCTGCCGCTCTGCTGGTTCCTAGCGTATAGATCCTACAAAAAGCCCTCTGAACAGACCATCCGCGTGGTCTCCGAGCAAAGGGAAAGATAGGCGATCGTCGGCCGTTATCATTACCGCTGGAAGGATGTTTGAGCGGTCTTAACCGTATCCGCTCAGCGAGCCTGTAGAACGGCCATGTCCGCCGCACAAACATGCGTTTAAAGCCCAACTTTGCACGTGCGTTTTGAGGTTGCGCGGCGCCCCGGTAGGGCACCCGCCACCGCGATGATTAACGCGCGTACGGCGAAATTTCAGCGCGGCAAATCGATTTCACGAATCTCGCAATAAACGCGGATCTCCACCCGCGTTTAGCACCACCAAAACGGTCTTGGCGGAACAAAAATCAAACTGCGGGAAGCGTGAGGGGGGACCCCTCACGCATGTCTAAGGGCGGCACCCTTGAACCCTTATCGCGAAGTGCGTTTCTAAGCAGCGAACGCCGCTCACTCCTTATCGGGCATCGCGTGTTCGGCGTACTTCACGCGCAAATCTTTCTTCGACACTTTGCCCGTGGCGCCCAGCGGTAGCGCATCGACGAACACCACATCGTCGGGCAATTGCCACTTCGCGAGCTTGGCATCGAGCAGCGTCAGGATCTCCTCTTTCGTCGGGCTCGCGCCCGGCTGCTTCACCACGATCAGCAATGGCCGCTCCGTCCACTTCGGATGCGGCACGCCGATGACGGCGCAGTTGGCGACGCCCGGATGCGCCATCGCCGCATTCTCGACGTCGATCGAGGAGATCCACTCGCCGCCCGACTTGACCAGGTCCTTGGTGCGGTCGACGATGGTCAGCATGCCGTCGGGCGAGATCTTGGCCACGTCGCCGGTGCCGAACCAGCCCTCCTTGTCGAACGCGCGCGTGCTCGCGCCTTCGTTCTTGAAATAGCCCGAGACGATGGCGTTGCCGCGCACGAACAATTCGCCGGAGGCCTTGCCGTCATGCGGCAGGCGCTTGCCCGTCTCGTCGACGATCTTGAGATCGACGCCGAACATGCGCCGGCCCTGCTTGGCCTTGAGTTCGACGCGCTCCGCGAGCGGCAGATCCGTCTCCGACGGCAACAGATGCGCGACCGTGCCGACCGGGCTCATCTCGGTCATGCCCCAGCCGTGGATGACGTCGACGCCGAAGTCGCGCTCGAACGTCGTCGATCATGGGGTTCGGCGCCGCCGAGCCGCCGACGAGCACATGCTTCGAGACCAACCGGCTTGCGGCCCGCGCTTCTTCATCTCGGCGATCAGGCCGAGCCAGACCGTCGGCACGCCCCAGAGCCGCCCGCTTGCTCTTGCTCCATGAGATCGAACAGGCTCGGACCGTCGAGCTTCGCGTCCGGGAAAGATCAGCGACGTACCGGTGATGGCGGACGAATAAGGCAGGCCCCAGGCGTTGGCGTGGAACAGCGGCACGACCGGCAGGATCGAGCGTCCCGCGCCAAACGGCCGTGTTGATCGACGACACCGAGAACAGCGCGTGCAGCACGGTCGAGCGATGCGAGTAGAGCGCGCCCTTCGGATCGCCCGTGGTGCCCGACGTGTAGCAGAGCGCGGCGGCGGCGTTCTCGTCGAACTCCGGCCACACGATGTCGTCTTTCTCAGGCGCGATCAGCGTTTCGTAGCACAGCAGGCATCGGCCATGCGCGCGGCATGTGCGCGCGGTCTGTCATCGCCACATAGGTCTGCACCGGCTTCCAATGCGCCCGGATCTTCTCGACCATCGGCGCGAAGGTCAGATCGAAGAACAGGATCTTGTCCTCGGCGTGATTGACGATGTAGATGATCTGCTCGGCCGACAGGCGCGGATTGATGCGTGTGGCAGACCGCACCGATGCCCGGATCGCGTAGTACAACTCGAAATGCCGGTAGCCGTTCCAGGCGAGCGTCGCGACGCGGTCGCCGGGCTTCACGCCGATGCGGATGAGCGCATTGGCGAGCTTGGCGATCCGCTTGCGCGCGTCGGCATAGCCGTAGCGATGAACACCGCCTTCGACGGTTTGCGACACGATGGGGATGTCGGCGTACACCTCGGCCGCGAAATCGATCAGTTGCGACACGAGCAGCGGACGCTGCATCATCTGCCCCTTAAGCATTGCAAGTTTCTCCCGAGCTTGTTTGTTAACGCGTTATCTTTCCGGCATGCCGGGCCCGCGCTCAAGGTCCCACTGTATCCGACGATTGCGACCGAGGCCAAGCGGGTGCGATGATCTGTCGAAGTCATGTTGCACAGCAGCACGCGGCATGCTGAGGTACGGGAAACAATTTCACACCGGAGGAAACAATGTCGGACGCCGGAGCACACATCGTTGCGCGCAAAACCGAAGGCGATGTCGCGGTTCTCACCATCAACAACCCGCCCGTCAACGCGCTCGGCATTGCCGTCCGCCAAGGGTTGGCCGATCAGGTGACAGCAGCCAACGCCGATCCCGCGGTCAAAGCCATCGTCATCACCGGCACCGGCAAAGCCTTCTCCGCCGGCGCCGACATCACCGAATTTTCCAAAGGCCGCCTGGCGCCGTTCCTGCCCGATGTCATCAATCTGATCGAGCAATCGCCGAAGCCGGTGGTGGCCGCCATCAACGGTCTCGCGCTCGGCGGCGGTCTCGAAGTCTTGCTCGGATGCCACTACCGCGTCGCCAGCGCCGGCCGTGAAGCAACTCGGCCTGCCGGAAGTGAAGATCGGCCTCCTGCCGGGTGCCGGCGGCACGCAGCGCCTGCCGCGCCTTGTCGGCGTACGATGCCGCCGCTCGACATGATCACGTCGGGCGCACCGATCCCCGCCTCGAAAGCCTTGGAGCTTGGCCTCGTCGATAAGATCGCGACTGGCGACGTGGTCGCCGAAGCGGTCGCCTTCGCCAACGAGCTCATCGCTCGAGGCGCGGGGCCGAAACGTGTCACCGATAAGTCGGTCGATGCCAGCGCACTCCCCGCGACCTTCTTCGACGACGCCCGCAAGAAACTCGCCCGCCATCCGTCCGGCCCGCTGGCGCCGCTAAAGCCGGCATCGCCGCCGTCGAAGCCGCCACCAAGCTCGCCTATCCCGAAGGCCAGCAAGCCGAGAGCACGCTCTTCCGCGAAGGCCTGGCGACGCCCTACGCCAAGGCGCTGCAGTACGCCTTCTTCGCCGAACGCCAGGCCAGCAACATCCCCGGCATCGGCGACGACATCGAAGCTGCGCGACGATCAAGACCGTCGGCATCATCGGCGCCGGTACGATGGGCACCGGCATCGCGCCTCGCGTTCCTGCAAGCGGGCTTCCCCGTCACCATCGTCGAGACCAAGCAAGAGCCGCTCGACAAAGGTGTCGCGCGCATCAAGGAAACCGTCGAAGGCAACGTCAAGCGCGGCCGCATCACCGCCGAGCAGGGCGCAGCCATTGCAGACGCTCGTCACCCCGGCCTGACGCTCGATGCGTTCAAGGACGCTGACCTCATCATCGAGGCCGTGTTCGAGAACATGGGCGTGAAGAAGGAGGTCTTCGCCAAGCTCGACGCCATCGCCAAGCCCGGCGCCATCCTCGCCTCCAACACCTCCACGCTCGATCGTCGACGAGATCGCCGCCGCCACCAAGCGTCCGCAAGACGTGATCGGCCTGCACTTCTTCTCGCCCGCCAACATCATGCGTCTGCTGGAGATCGTGAGCGGCAAGAAGACCGCGCCCGACGTGCTGGCAACGGCGATGGCCGTCTCGAAGAAGATCAACAAGGTCGGCGTCGTCTCCGGTGTCTGCTTCGGCTTCATCGGCAATCGCATGCTCGAAAGCTACGGCGAAGAAGTCCAAGCCATGCTGCTCGAAGGCGCGACGCCGCAAGAGATCGACACCGCCCTAGAGCAATGGGGCTGGGCCATGGGCCTGCTCGCCGTGATGGACCTCGCCGGCATCGACGTCGGCTGGCGCATCCGCAAGGAGCACAAGATCTCCGACGAGCGCCGCCGTCTCTACGCCGTCACCGACGCCATCGCGGAAGGTGGCCGCTGGGGCCAGAAGACCGGCGCCGGTTATTACAAGTATGGCGCCGACCGCAAGCGCACGCCCGATCCGGAAATTGTCGCGATGTTCCGCGCCGAAGCCGCCAAGCTGGGCATCCAGCCGCGCAACGGCATCCCGGCCGAAGAAATCGTCGAGCGTTCGTTGCTGCGTCTCATCAACGCCGGCGCGCAAATCCTCGACGAAGGCATCGCGCTCCGCGCCTCCGACATCGATACGATCTATCTGAACGGCTACGGCTTCCCGCGCCTGGCGCGGCGGCCCCATGTGGCAGGTCGACCATATGGGCCTCGAAAAAGTCGTCGAGCGCATCAAGCACTATGAAAAACTCTACGGCGAACGCTGGAAACTCGCGCCCTTGTTGGAGCGACTTGCACACGCCGGCGGCACGTTCGCAGGCTTCGATAAGGCCAAAGCCAAAGCGTGAGCGGCGCTAAAGAGAGCCCTGAAAAAACGTCTGCGGTGACCATCGAACGCGCCGAAAAAACGGCGCTAGCCGAGGTCGCCGCAGTCTTTCACGCGGTTTGGCACGAGACGCAGGCGCCGTTGCAGCCGACGCCCGTCGCCTCCGGACGGGACCGTGCATTCTTCGAGCACATTCTCACGAAATCGCGGTCACGCCCGCTCGTGGCCCGCGATGGCCGCGGCCAGTTACTTGGCTTCGTGCATTGGGAAAAGGCCCTGATCCAGTCGCTCTATCTCGCGCCGGATGCGCGTGGGCGCGGCGTTGGCAGCGCGTTGCTGGCCGCAGCCGAAGACCAGATCCGCGTCTCAGGTGCCGCAAAATGTGCACTGATGTGTCTGGTCGGCAATGACCGCGCCCGCGCGTTCTACGAGCGCCACGGCTACCGCGTCACCCTCAACCGCAACGTCCGCGTCGCAGTCCCGCGTGGCGCCGTCATCGTCAAAGCCTGGCGCATGCAGAAAAACGTCCCCGCCGGCAAAAAGGGATGACGCCGCGCGCAAGCGGGCGCTAGTGTCGGCGAAGGAAACGTCAGAAAGGAAACCCAATGACCAAATTGACCGGCGGCTGCCTGTGCGGGGCCGTGAAATATGAAGCCGATGTCGAGCAAGTCCGCGCGGGCGTCTGCCATTGCACGACCTGTCAGAAAATTTCCGGCGCTGCATTCTCGGTCAACGTCTTCGCGCCGAAGGACAGCTTCAAGATCAACGAAGCGAACCTCACGAGCTACGTCGACAGCTCGCCCGAAAGCGGCCGCACCGTCACCCGCCGTTTCTGCAAAACGTGCGGCTCCTCATTGACGTCCGAAACCGCAGCCTTCCCTGGCATGGTCATCATCAAAGCCGGTACGCTCGACGATACCAGCGCCGTCAAGCCCGGCGTGCAGGTCTGGACACGCTCGAAGCAGCATTGGTTCAATCCGGACCCTGCGATCCAGGCTCTGCCACAGGGCCGCCCCGCCTAAGGACGAGAAGACACCCGCCGTCGCCGCAGCACTTACGCCGCGCGGCGGCGCGCTTCGAGTTCACGCTCGACGTGCGCCAAATCGTCGTGCAGCAGCGGCGCATACTTGTCCATCAGCGCCGCGAACTCGCGTTGCACCTCTTCCAACTCATCATCGCTCATATGATCGAGGCGAACCATTCCGGTGCGCGCGCCCTCGACGCCCGCAGCAACTCATCAGCTTCTACGCGCTGCGTGTTCTCGCGGTTTTGCGTGTTCTGGATGAGGAAGACGACGAGAAATGTCACGATCGTCGTGCCGGTGTTGATCACCAGCTGCCACGTGTCCGAATATTTGAAGGCAGGCCCCAGCAAGGCCCACGCTCGGATGGTCAGCACCGCGAGGGCAAAGGCCCAGGTGAGCCGACCGCATGCGCAGTCCGCTCCGCCAGCACGCGAAAAGTGTCTCTCATGGTTGAACTCCGCGACTTCAACTGATGCGTACAGCGCGCTGGCGCTACCGGCTACTCGTGCCGCAGGGCCTCGATCGGATCGAGGCGGGCGGCGCGGCGTGCCGGGAAAGTAGCCGAAGACGATGCCAACGAGGGCCGAGAAGCACGAACGCGATCAGAACGATCGTCGGATCGATGACGAACGGCACCTGCAGGCCGCGTCGTCGCCAGCCAAGCGAGGCCGAGCCCCAGCAGCATGCCGACCAAGCCGCCGAACAGCGACAGCACGACGGCCTCGACCAGGAACTGCGACAGCACCTGGCCTTCGAGCGCGCCGATCGCGAGGCGGATGCCGATCTCGCGCGTGCGCTCGGTCACCGAGACCAGCATGATGTTCATGATGCCGATGCCGCCGACGAGCAGGCTGACCGCCGCGACCGCGCCGAGCAAGCCCGTCAGCATCGCGGTCGTGCCCGCCGTCGTCTGCGCGATCTGCTTCATGTCGCGGACCGAGAAATCGTCCTCCTTGCCGGGCGCGATGTTGCGCCGCTCGCGCAGCAGCCGCTCGATGTCGGCCTGCACCTTGGCGGTCTCGACGCCGTCCGTGGCCGAGACCATGATGCGACCCGATGTCGGTATTGCCGGCGAGGCGGCGATGATAGGTCCGCAACGGCATGAGGACGATGTCGTCCTGGTCCGTGCCGAAGCTCGACTGTCCCTTGGACTCGAGTAGCCGATCACCTCGCACGAGACTTTGCCGACGCGGATGATCTGCGTCCGATCGGATCGCATGGCCCGAACAGCTTTTCGCGCACGGTCTCGCCCGATGATGCAGGCCGCGCGGCCGCCGCGGATTCTCGCTTCGAGAAATTGCCGGCCGGACGTCAGCGCCCAGTCCTGGGTGATGAAGTAGTCGTTGTCGGTGCCGGTGACGGCGATGATGCGATTGTCGGTGCCCGTAGACGACGGTGATCGATTTCTGCGCGACGGGGGCGACGGCCTTGACGCCGGTCAAGCTGGGTCTTCATCGCCTCGACGTCGCGCAGCGTTGAACGACTTGGCATCGGAGCTGGCGCGGCCGGGCCGAACTGACCGGGGCTGACGAACAGCAGGTTGGTGCCGAGCTTGGCGAGGTCGGCGGTCACCTTGGCCGTCGTGCCGTTGCCGATGGTGACCATGGCGATGACCGCGCCGACGCCGATGACGATGCCGAGCACGGTCAGAAACGACCGCATGGCGTTGCGCCGGATCGCCTGCAGGGCGAGCTTGACGGCTTCGAGCAGCATCAGGCGGCCTCCCGCTGTTGGCACAGTCGCTATCGATCCGGCCATCGACGAAGCGGATGATGCGCGCGCGCGTAGGCCGCGATGTCGGTTTCGTGCGTGACCATGACGACGGTGATGCCCTGATCGCGATTGAGGCTGCGTCACGAGGTCCATGATCTCGCGGCTGGTCTTGGTGTCGAGATTGCCGGTCGGCTCGTCGGCGAGCAGCACGCCGGGATCGGTGACGATGGCGCGCGCGATCGCGACGCGCTGCTGCTGGCCGCCGGAAAGCTCGGCGGAGGTGTGCTGCTCGCGGCCGGCAAGGCCGACGCGCTCGAGCGCCCTGCAGCGCCGCTCGACGGCGCTCCGCCAGCGACATGCCGCGATAGATCAGCGGCAGCTCGACATTCTCGACCGCCGTCGTGCGTGCGCAGCAGATTGAAGCCCTGGAACACGAAGCCGAGCAGGTGGCGTCGGATCAGCGCGCGCTGATTGCGATCGAGCCGCCCGACCTCGACGCCCTGAAAAAGATAGTCGCCCGAAGTCGGCGTATCGAGGCAGCCGATGATGTTCATCGCGGTCGACTTGCCGGAGCCCGACGGTCCCATGATCGCGACGAACTCGCCCTCGCGCGATACGAGATCGACGCCCGCCGAGCGCGTGCACCGCCGCGCGCCGGCTGCCGTAGATCTTCGTGACGCCCCGCGAACTCGATCGATGCGGCGTCGTGGACGGCTTCGCGTCACGGCGTAGCACGCCTCACCACTTCTGTGCCGTCGATCTGATCGACGATGAAGCATCGCCCGGCTTGATCTCGCCGCTCCCGATCTCGGTCCGCTTGCCGTCGGTCGCCCGATGACGACGTTTCGACAGTAGGTCGGCACGCCGTTGCGCAGCATCCAGACCGTCCGATTGGGGCCGGTTTCTTCATGGCTGCGCTGGCGGGCGGAACGACGGCGGCCCCGGCATCATGCGCTGGAGAAAGCTCGTCTGCTTGTCCGGCGGCTGCCGCTGGCGGGCGCGATAGCGCAAGGCGCGCGTTCGGAACGAGCAGCGCGTCCTTGACCTCGGTGACCCTGATTTCGGCGGTCGCCGTCATGCCGGGCCGGAACAGCAACTCGGAATTGTCGATGGTCAGCACGCGCCTTGTAGGTCACGACGCCCTGGATGGTCTCGGACGCGTAGCGAACGTCGCGGATGGTGGCGGGGAATTTGCGATCCGGGAACGCATCGACGCCGAACGTCGCGGTCTGGCCGACCTTGACCTTGCCGACATCGGCTTCGTCGACGTCGACCTGCAGCTCCATCTGCCGCAGGTCCTCGGCGATCGAGAACAGCACCGGCGCCTGCAGTGACGAGGCGACGGTCTGGCCGGGATCGACGCTGCGCTTGAGGACCACGCCACCGATCGGTGAGACGATGCAGGCCTTGGCCAGGTTGGTCTCGTTGAGCTGGAGGTCGGCTTCCGCGACGCCGACGTCGGCGATGGCGCTGTCTCGCCCAGCGATGCGCGGTCATAGGCCGCCTGTGCGGCCTCGAGATCATGGAGCGACGTGACCTGCTTGTCGGCGAGTGCTTTCTTGCGCGTGAGATCTCGCTGCTTTTCGGTGACGGTTGCTTCGGCTTCCTTCACCCGGGCGTTTGCGGCGGCGAGTTTCGCGCGTGATGCTTCGACCGTTGCCTTCAGCTTGTCGGTGTCGAGTTCAGCAAGCGTCTGGCCGGCCTTCACCGTGGAATTGTAGTCGACGTAGACCTTGCGCACGGTGCCTGACAGCTCGCTCGATACGTCGACCTTGTTCGTCGGCTGCACCGAGCCCGTTGCGGTCACAATCACGATGAGGTTGCCGCGCGCGGCCACATCCGACACATACCGGACGGTCGGGGCCGCGACCACTCAGCGCCCAGATCAGCAAAAGCACCGCGAGCGCGCCGCCTGCCAGCAGCGCCCACTTGAGGACGTCTTTACCAACTTTGTCTCCGAGCGTGCCCGCGCCAGTTGCCAAAATCGCGCGCACGTCGCGGCGGCCTTTATCATCGTTGGTCATCGCCATACGCATCGGGCCTTCGGTTAATGGATCGTCAGACTGAATATGGCCCTCAGGAGTTGAACGGCAATGATCCCGGTCAACCCAAATCGCCGAACCCCGCAGAACTGGGACGAAGCCTTCAAAAAACACGGTTCACTTGTGAACAGCTTGTCCCCTTCTCTGTGTCGCATTGCCTCGGCCGGGGCGAGGCGCTAGAGGCTTGCCAGACCCATTTCTTGCCCGGACGGAGCCCGACCGATGAACCTCGACAAGCTCAAAACCACCAACGGCCTCGATGTGAAGGGCAAGCGCGTCCTCGTCCGCGTCGATCTCAACGTGCCCGTCAAAGATGGCAAGGTGACGGATACGAGCCGGATCGACCGTGTGGTGCCCGGCATCGCCGATTTGGCCAAGCGCGGCGCGCGCGTCATCGTGCTCTCGCACTTCGGCCGCCCAAAATCCGGCCCCGACGCAACGCTGTCATTGAAGCCGATCGCCGACGCGATGTCGAAGAGCATGGGCGCGCCGGTCGCCTTCGCCGCCGACTGCATCGGCCCCGCAGCCAAAGCCGCCGTTGACGCAGTGCAGCCGGGCCAAGTGGTCGTGCTCGAAAATCTCCGCTTCCACAAAGGCGAAGAAAAGAACGACCCCGCCTTCACCAAGGAACTCGCCGCCAATGGCGACATCTTCGTCGGCGACGCCTTCTCGTGTGCCCACCGCGCGCACGCTTCGACCGAAGGATTGACGCATCTGTTGCCGTCGTATGCCGGTCCGCTGATGATGGAAGAAATCAACGCCCTGCGCGCCGCACTCGAAAAGCCGCAGAAGCCGACCGCGGCCGTCGTCGGCGGCGCCAAGGTCTCGACCAAGATCCCGGTTCTCGAAAACCTCATGGCCAAAGTCGATAAGCTGATCATCGGCGGGGGCATGGCCAACACCTTCCTGCAGGCGCAAGGCATCAACGTCGGCAAATCCTGGCCGAACCCGACTTCCACAAAACCGCGCTCGACATCATCGCCAAAGCCAAGTCCAAGGGTTGCGAGATCGTGCTTCCCGTCGACGCCGTCGTCGCCAGTGAGTTCAAGGCCGGCGCCGCATCACAGGTCGTCGACGTCAATGCCTGCCCGCGCCGATCACATGATCCTCGACGTCGGCCCCAAGTCGGTCGCCCATCTCTCCGAGGTTCTGAAAGGCTGCAAGACCCTGCTCTGGAACGGTCCGCTCGGCGCCTTCGAAATCGATCCATTCGGCACCGGGACGTTCGCCCTCGCCGAAGAGGCGGCCGCGATGACCAAAGCCGGCAAACTCGTCTCAATCGCCGGCGGTGGCGACACCGTGGCCGCGCTCAATCTGGCGGGCGTTGCCGTCGACTTCACCTACATCTCCACAGCGGGTGGCGCCTTCCTGGAGTGGCTCGAAGGCCGTGAACTGCCGGGCGTCGCGGCACTCGCGCGCTGAGAGGAAAACCATGGCAACGTCCACGAACGGCACCTGGCCCGAAGCGGTCATCTTCGATCTGGACGGCACGCTCGTCGATAGCGCGCCCGACATCGGCCGCGCCGTCAACGCCGCTTACGGTCCGCTCGGCATTGGGCCGTTCTCGGTCACTGAAGTTCGTCACATGGTCGGAGGTGGCGCGCGCGTGGCCTTGCAAAAGGCTGCAGCAACCGCAGGGCTGGCGTTGTCCTCAGCCGACGAGCAAGCCGTCTACGCCCGCTTCATGGTCGCCTACGCCGAAGTGTCCGCCGAGGGCAACGGCCTCTATCCCGGCGCGCGCACCATGCTCGAAACCTTGCGCACGCGCGGCATCAAGACCGCCGTCTGTACCAATAAGGCCGAGCCCGTCGCGGCCATCGCCTTGAAGGCCCTGGGTCTCTTAGATCTGCTCGACAATTTTACGGGACGGCGCGACGGACATCCGAAGAAACCCGATCCCGCGATGCTGCATCATACGCTCGCCCCCACCGGCGTCGCGGCATCCCGCGCCATCATGGTCGGCGACAGCCGCCCCGATGCCGAAGCCGCCCACGCCGCCGCATGCCGGTCATTTTGACGTCGTTCGGCTATTCGACCGTGCCGCTGGCCGATTTGAAGCCACACGCCGTCGTCGATCATCTCGATGAAGTCATGCCCTGGTTGCCGAAGCTCAGTGCCAACAGAGCCTAACCGCGAAACGCAAAGGACCCTCCACCATGCAAACCCGCATCGACGTTGAAAACATCGGCTGCGACGGCTGCGTCACCACGATCAAGCAGAAACTCGCGCCGCTCGCCGCGATGAAGTCCGTCACCGTCGATATCGCGACCCAATCCGTGACCATCGACAGCGACACGGATGTGCGCGCCGAGGCCGTCAAACTGCTCGAAAAAGCCGGCTACCCCGAGCGCGGCAGCAAAACCGGCCTCGCTGCGTTGACAGAAAAGGCCAAGTCGTTCGTCAGTTGCGCCATTGGCCGCGTCGATAACGCCCGCAACGGCTGAGAGAAAATCGGCCGCACCCGGTTCGCGCAGGCGTGACTTGCTGCAATCCCTGACGAACTGTAGCGCTGTGCGGCCCCGACCATGGGGCGCGAAAGGTTGAAATCGGATGGAACTGTCTGTGGTGATTGGCGTGGTGCTGGCGGGGCTCGTGAGCTTCTTGAGCCCCTGCGTGCTGCCGTTGGTTCCGCCTTACCTGGCCTATCTCGGCGGCACGACCATCGAACGCATGAGTGCCGATGGCCCATTCGAGCCGCACATCTGGCGCCGTGTCGTCGTCGCCTCGCTGTGCTTCGTCGCCGGCTTCTCGACGGTCTTCATCGGCCTTGGTGCCGGCGCCAGCGCCTTTGGCCAACTGATCCAAACCTACAAGCAGGAAATGGCGACCGTCGCGGGCATCGTCATCATTTTGTTTGGCCTGCACTTCCTCGGCGTCTTGCGCATCTCGTTTCTTTACAACGACCTCCGCTACCGCAAGAGCGACCTTGAGAACGTCTCCAATCTCGGCGCCTATGTGATGGGCCTGGCCTTCGCCTTCGGTTGGACGCCCTGCGTCGGCCCGGTTCTCGCAACAGTGCTCACACTCGCCGCCAACGAGAACAGCTTGGCCTCAGGCGTCTATCTGCTCGCCCTCTACTCGCTCGGCCTCGCCATTCCTTTCGTCGCCGCCGCCATGGCGATCAAGCCGTTCCTAAACTTCATGCAGAAATTCCGCCGCCACATGGGCCGGGTCGAAAAGGTGATGGGTGCCGCACTGATCATCACCGGCATCATGTTCATGACCGGCTCGATCAATTGGGCTGGCCAGTGGCTGCTCGACACCTTCCCGCAATTGGCGCTGCTCGAAGAATGGGTTGCGCCGAAAGGGCTCAACGCCGAAATTCTCAAGAAGGGCGCCGGTAAATGATCGTGGCGCAAGCATCGCGCGAACCTGCCGCCTTGACCATCGCCGGATCCGACAGTTCCGGTGGCGCCGGCATACAGGCCGACCTTAAAACCTTCACCGCGCTCGGCGTCTACGGCGCCAGCGTGCTGACCGCGCTCACGGCACAGAACACAACCGGCGTGCAAGGCGTCCACGTCGTGCCGGTTGATTTCGTCGTCGCGCAGATCGAGAGCTGCCTCTCCGATCTCAACGTGCGCGCCATCAAAACCGGAATGCTCGCAACCGCCGGGATCGTGCACGCCGTTGCCGTGCGCTTGAGCCGCCGCGCCGCACATTCCACTCGTCGTCGATCCGGTGATGGTTGCGACCTCAGGCGATCCACTGCTGACAACCGATGCGGTCGAAGCCTACAAGCGCGATCTCATTCCGCGTGCAGCCTTGATCACACCCAACCTTCACAAATCCGCGCGGCTTCTCGATGCAACGGTCGCGCGCACACTCGACGACGCCAGTGCCCAGGCGAAAGTCCTTGCTGCACTTGGGCGCGCGCGCCGTGCTCGTGAAAGGCGGCCACTTCGCCGCCTCCGACAAGGAGGCCGTGGACGTTCTGGCGACAGCTGCAGGCATCCACTTGATCCGTGGTCCGCGCTTCGTCACCAACAACACGCACGGCACCGGCTGTACGCTCTCCGCCGCCATCGCTGCCCATTTGGCCACCGGCAAGCCGATGGAGGCCGCAGTCCGTGCCGCCAAGGCCTTTCTCGGCCACGCCATCCAGGGCGCAACCAATCTGCACGTGGGCGCCGGGCACGGCCCCGTCGATCATCTCTACGCCATTAAGCCGCGCGTTATTTAACGCTGCTCACCATCCTGCCGCTTAAATTTGCGCGTTGCACAATTGCCGTTCGGAGGGCGCGCGTTTGAGCATAAGCAATGCTGGGGCCCTGCAGTTTTTTGCGACAGGCTGATGAAATCTGGAGCGAATTGTGCGCTCTGCGACAAAGACATCGGCAGCGTTGCCGAGCCGCCTCATGCTGCTTTGCGGAAGAGATCCTTAGCTAAAAATATGAGTAGGCACGATTTTACGTATTGAGTATAACGAACCTCCAGACGGCTATTTTATCGGGGGATAGAAATAGCCGTCCCACCAAGGTCAAACTTGGTGACGGATTGATGAGGCGCCTTTTTCGGTTCGCCATTCCAATCCGACGAGAAACCGGTCTGGTTTTCCAGGCCGGTTTTTTGTTGCCTGAAGCATAAGCCGCAACATGTTGTTTGGTTTGTACGCGAACAAGTATGAATCGTGGCGATGCGGCCCGAACTGCCTCGTCACTATCAACAGGTCTGTTACCCATCGGCAGCCGGACGCTTGACTCCCTTCGCCCATCATCGCCTCTGTCAGCTGAGATGACGACAGCCGCATGACCTCGGGAGTACGATCATGGCGCAACCACACTTGCCGGTCTTCGCCGATATCGAAGCCGCGCGCGAACGCATCAAGCCCTTCGCCGTCGTCACGCCGCTGATCGAGCATCCCGTGTTGAATGCCGTGACCGGCGGCCGCGTGTTGCTCAAAGCCGAAACGCTGCAACGCGTCGGCGCCTTCAAGTTTCGCGGCGCCTACAATGCCGTCAGTCAAGTTGACCGCGCGCGCTTCCCCGGCGGCGTCGTGGCCTGCTCGTCCGGCAATCACGCCCAAGGCGTCGCGCATTCAGCCACGTTGTGCGGCATCAAGAGCGTCATCGTTATGCCCGCCGATGCGCCCAAGTTGAAAATCTCGCGCACCCGCGCCTTCGGTGCCGAGGTCGTGCTTTACAACCGCGCCACCGAAGATCGCGACGCCATCGCCAAAGCCATCTGCGAGAAAAACCAAGCCGCCTTCATCCATCCCTTTGACGATCCGCGCGTGATCGCAGGGCAGGGGACGGCGGGCCTCGAATTGATGGCGCAGGCCAAGGCGCTGGGCGTGGTGCCTGATGCCGTGCTGGCGTGCTGCTCGGGCGGCGGCCTCGCGACCGGCACGGCCATCGCCGTCAAGGCCGCGAATGCCGCAACCGAAGTCTTCACCGTCGAACCCGCCGGTTTCGACGACTTCAAGCGCTCCCTCGCGAGCGGCAAACGTGAAAAGAACGCCGCACCGACGGGCTCGATCTGCGACGCCCTGTTATCGCCAACGCCGGGCGAAATCACCTTCGCGCTCGCGCAAAAGCATATCACCGGCGGCTTGGTCGTGACCGATGAGGAAGCCCGCGAGGCCATGCGCTTTGCCTTCCGTGAACTGAAGCTGGTGGTCGAACCCGGCGGCGCCGCCGCGCTCGCCGCGGTTCTCGCTGGCAAATTGCCAACCAAGGGCCGCACCATCGTTGCGCTCCTGTCGGGCGGCAATGTCGATCCGGCCGATTTCGCCGCAATCATCCAAAGCTGATGCTGGCGGCGCAATGACAGAGCCGTCGTCCGGCGGTGCGGCGCACGAGCGTCAGCGCTACAGCACACGTGTGGGCCTGCTCTTCGCCGGCATGTTCGCCGTCTTCGGCATCGCCATGCCGTATCTTAACCCGTTGCTCGCCGCGCGCGGATTGAGCGTCGGCGAAATCGCCATCATCGCCGTTCTGCCGCAACTCTTGCGGCCCTTCACCGCGCCCGCACTCGCCTTCGCCGCCGATCGCCGTCAGAACCACGGACAGATGCTCGCGGTGCTCGCCGCCATCGCTCTGTTGGGCTGGGTCGGGCTGGCGTTCAGCACGATGTTCTGGGCGATCTTCGTCTGCCAACTTGTCGTCGGCTCGACCGCCGCCATGATGCCGCTTGCCGAAACCGTCGCCATCGCCGGCGTCAAACGCTATGGCGCCGATTACGCGCGCATGCGGCTCTGGGGTTCGGTCACCTTCATCATTGCCACCCTCGGCGGCGGCTGGGCCATCGGACGCTACGGCAACGATGCAGCCGTCTGGCTCATCATCGCCTGCGCGGCGCTCACCGTCGTTGCCGCCGTTCGCATTCCGCGCCTCGCGCCCGACGGCACCGCACGCGCGCCAATTTCACTGAAAGCCGCCGTCGAACTCCTGACCGATCCAACCCTCGTCCTCGTCGGCATCGCCGCCGCCACCGTCCAGGCGAGCCACGTCATGCTCTACACCTACGGCACCATTCATTGGCAGGCGCTCGGTTACACCTCCACCATGGTCGGCGCATTCTGGGCGGTGTCGGTCGGCGTCGAGATCGCGCTCTTCTGGTTCGCGGGCGCATGGTTGCGCCGGTTGGGCGCGGCCAATGTGCTGATGCTCGGCGCCGCCGCGGCATTTGTCCGCTGGACCGCGATGACCTTCGACCCGCCGTTGCCGGTGCTCATCCTGCTCCAGATCTCACACGCGTTGAGCTTCGCCGCCGCGCATCTGGGTGCGATGTTTGCACTCGAAAAATTCGTGCCGGAGGGCAAGAGCGGCTCCGCCCAAGCCTTGCTGTCGGTGGTGACGGCCTTGACCTTCGCCGCCGCCACACCGTTCTCCGCGCGCGCCTTCGCAGCCCACGGCGCGCAAGGCTATGTGCCAATGGCCGTGCTCGCGCTTCTCTCGCTCGCTGCCTCGGCCGCCCTGGCACGACGTCTCAGCCGAGCACGTCCTTATTGACGACGTTCTCGGCCTTGATGCGGCCCTCGAAGACCGAGATCGCATTTTCGGCGGCGGCAATCGACATCCGCTCCAAACTCTCGACCGTGACGCCCGCCGTATGCGGCGCAAACATGCAGTTGTCGAGCTTGAACAAGGGGTGGTTCATCGCCGGTTCGATGTCGAGCACGTCGAGAGCGGCGGCCGCGATCACTTTGCGGCTCAAGGCGTCGTGCAACGCTGCTTCATCGACAATCCCGCCGCGCGCCGTGTTGACCAGGATCGCGCTGGGCTTCATCAGGGCGAGGCGGCGCGCATCGATGAGGCCGTTAGTTTCCGCAGTGCGCGGGCAGTGCAGCGAAACCACGTCCGCAATCTTCAGCGCCGCGTCGAGGTCAGTCACCGCTTCGCCGCCGCACGATTTGATGACATCGGCTGAAACGTAAGGATCGAACACCAGCACGCGCATCTCGAACGCTGCCGCCCGCTTGACCATCCGGCTACCGATGCGGCCGCAGCCGACGACGAGCAGCGTCTTGCCATAGACATCACCGCCAAGCGAGCCCATGCGGTCGTTCCAGCGGCTCTCGCGCACGAGCGCGCTCTGCTCCTGCCCCTTCTTGACCAGCGTCAGCATGAAATGCATTGCGGCCTCGGCTACCGACGGCGAATTGGCGATGCCAACTGTCATCAACGGAATGCCCTTCGCGCTCAGCGCTTTCAAATCCACGTTGTCGAAGCCGACGCCATTCCGCGCGACCACTTGCAATTCGCGCGTGGCTTCAATCTCTGGTGTCGAAACTTTGTGATTGCCAAGCATGATCGCGTGGATCGGAGCCTCGCGCGCCAACAACGCCAGAAACTCGTCCGCTGGCATGAACGCCGAGAACGGCACGATCCGAACCTCGGGGCGCTGTTCCAGCATTTTCCGTCCCGGCGCACCAAACGTGCTGACGACAGCGATGGTCTTGGAATTTGTTGACATGGAGAAGCGCTTCCTCGTGCGGTGTGTTCTTTTCTCTCCCCGAGCCTAGACGGAAATGGCAATCCCGCCCAAGATGGAAAGAAGGGATGCACGGCTGCTCTTCGCTCAGCGGGGACAGAGTTGCCGCGCGTCCAAAACGCCGTCCGCAGCATTGAAAGGACTACGAAAATGACTGATGCACCTCCAACGCCCGGCTTCGCCACGTTGGCCGTTCACGCCGGCGCCACGCCCGATCCCGCAACCGGCGCACGCGCCACGCCGATCTATCAAACGACGTCGTATGTCTTCAACAACGCCGACCACGCCGCCGCACTGTTCGGCCTCGAAACCTTCGGCAATATCTACACCCGCATCGGCAATCCGACGCAGGCCGTCCTTGAACAGCGCGTTGCCGCCCTCGAAGGCGGGACAGCCGCGCTCGCGCTTGCCTCGGGCCACGCCGCGCAGCTTCTGGTGTTTCATACCCTGCTCGAAACCGGCGACGAGTTTGTTGCCACGCGCCAGCTCTACGGCGGCTCGGTCAACCAGTTCAATCACGCTTTCAAAAAGTTCGGCTGGCATGTCAATTGGGCCGACGGCGCCGATCCTCAGTCCATCGAAAAAGCCATCACGCCGAAAACGCGCGCCATCTACACCGAGAGCATCGCCAATCCCGGCGGCACCGTGATGGATCTCGAAGCCATCAGCAAGATTGCGAAAAAACATAATCTGCCGCTCATCGTCGATAATACGCTCGCATCGCCTTATCTCTGTCAGCCGAAGAACTTCGGCGCCGACATCATCGTCCACTCCCTCACCAAGTTCATGGGCGGTCACGGCAACTCCATCGGCGGCATCATCGTCGATTGCGGTACATTCGATTGGATGGGCGCGAAGCATCGCTACAAAACTCTGGTCGAGCCCAACGCCAGCTACAACGGCATGAAGCTCGCCGAGACCTTCGGCAATTTCGCCTTCGCCATCGCCTGCCGCGTCATGGGGCTGCGCGATCTCGGCCCCGCGATCTCCCCCTTCAACGCCTTCATGATCTTGACCGGCATCGAGACCTTGCCGCTGCGCATGGAAAAGCATTGCGCCAACGCGCTTGCCGTCGCCACGCATCTGGCGAAACATCCCAAGGTGGCGTGGGTCAACTACGCGGGACTTGCGTCAAATAAAGACCATGCGATCCAAAAACGCATCGTCCCGAAAGGCGCGGGCGCGGTCTTCACCTTCGGCTTGAAGGGCGGTTACGAGGCGGGCGTCAATCTCGTCTCAAACGTCGAAATGTTCTCCCATCTCGCCAACATCGGCGACACCCGCTCGCTGATCATCCATCCGGCCTCGACGACGCATCGCCAGTTGACGGACGCACAACGCGTCGCGGCCGGCGCCGGGCCTGATGTGGTGCGCTTGTCGATCGGCATCGAAGACGCCGCCGACATCATCGCCGACCTCGACCGCGCCCTCGCAAAATCAGCATAAAACCTCAATGCCTCACGTTGTTCGCGCTTCAATGCGCGAACAGCACCGGCAATTCGGCGCGCGCGAGAATGTGGCTGGTCGCGCCGCCGAAGATCATCTGCCGGAGCCGGCTTTGGGTGTAAGCACCCTTCAGCAACAGATCCGCCCCGAACGCGGCGGCTTCCGTCAAAATAGTTTCGCCGGGGCCGCGTCCCTTGGGGTCGACCGTCCGGTCGGTCGCGGGGACGCCGTTGGCGATCAGATATCCTGTGGCATCTTTCACGCTCGGTCCCGGCACTCCATTGCCGGCAACTTCAAGCACCAGAACGCGCTGCGCCTTCTGCAACAGCGGCAGCGTCATGGCGATGGTGCGTGCGGTCTCGGTCGAATGGTTCCAGTGAATAAGGATGACGTCCCCGAGTTTCGCTGGTGCCACCGGCGGCGCCATCATCACCGGACGCCCGCTGTCGAACAGTGCCGTTTCAAACGCCGTCATCCGGCTGCCCTTGGCGCCAGGCCGCGGCATCACGGTCACGTCGTAGACGCGCGCCAATAAGCCGAGCGTCGAGTTGTCGACCGAAGCGTTGCCGCGCCAGCGGAACATCGAGCGGCCCTGCGCGCCAGCCTCGAACTTACTCCGCGCCTGACGCTGGAATTGTTCTTCGTCCCAATTCGTCGGCGGGATCGTTACCGCAACGATGGGGTCGGGCGCCATCACTTCGGCGAAGGCAGGCCTCAACGCGACGCCGTCGATGCTCGACTGGAAACGTTCGGCAAGCAGCGCGGAGGTCGCGAGCGAGGACGACATGTCCACCGCGGGATCAATCGGAACGAGAATGGTTTTCATCGGAGTCTCCGGATGCGGTTTGTCTTCCGAGTCACCAACAGTGTCGCGCGTTGCGCTCCCCCACGCCATCAAAATCGTGAGAGATACTGCCCGGAAAGGTAAACACCCGTCGATCCCTGCGATGGCCGCACCGCTCCGCCGGAAACCGAGACTTCCGCCGCGCCATTATCCCACCGCACAAACGCGCCATACTTTTGCAACGTGCCTGTCTTCGCGTCGGCCATGGTCCCATCGGCCGCGCGCAGATGGGCGTTGCTGCGTGCCGCATATGCAATCTCTGGTCCCGCCGACAGCGCTTCACCAAACCGCACGCCAATCCGTCCCCGCGCACTGTGCTCCCGGTCGGGCGCCGCAAAGGCAAGATCGAGCGATGCCCACAGCGACGGCGAGAATGTGTGCCAGACCTCGAGCGCGACGCTCGGTCCAATGCGGGCGCCCTTGAGGTAGCGGTTCGAAATCGCGCTCGAGAGCCGTTCGTCGGCGTAGGCGACACCCGCAAAGGTTTTAACCGTCGTCGCCCCCCACTGCTGCTGCCAGCCGATCATCGCCTGCGCGAACATGCGGCTGACGGGCACGTCGTAGCTGCACGCGGCAACGGGCACGACGTTGGGGCACGGCTTCTCGGTTGTGGTGTGATAGCGGCTCATGCCGCCGCTGACCCGGAGACGCAACCCATCCTGGGCGAGCGTGCCGTTGGGCGCCCACGTGGCACCGCCATAGAGCGACAACACGCTGCGGAAGCCCTCGCCGCCGGTCCAAATCTCGCCGCTGGGCGGCGCGTCAGGCTTGGTCTCTGACTTAGCAACGGTGGATTGATTGGAAGCCGGCGCTTGAGCGAAAGCAGGCGCGCACAGTCCAAAAACCGCCGCTGCCATGACGGCAACGGCGCGGAGCAGATTAAATCCGGTGGCCCCGCACGCCACTGGTCCCCCAACACACGCCAACGCAACACACACATCTGCAGTGGTCACCGGACCGGCTGCAAAACACACGCTGTGATTGCACACCAGCAACGCCACCCGGTCAATCACAATGCGACAGTGGCCGCGATAATTTTCGCCCCAACCGGCACGCGACACTTGCGATCCGGCCTGCGAATGCGCACGTAACGAGAACAGTTGTTCCGGAGCCCCGCGTGTCCGTTATCTTGCCATCGCCGTCACGTGGGTTCGAACGCTGGCTGAAGCCCGAGCGCGCCGGCCTGCGCTGCCTGCCCGCTGATGTCCATATCGACCCGCACGCCCCGGTTGATCGCGCCATCATCACCCACGGCCACTCCGATCACGCGCGCCCCGGTCACGGCGCTGTGCTGGCGACGGCGGAAACCATCGCCATCATGCAGAAGCGGCTCGGCCCCGACTGCGCCGGATCATTCCAAGCTCTGGCTCTAGGCGAACCACTCTCCATCGGCGGCGTCACTGTCACATTGCACCCGGCCGGGCATGTGCTCGGCAGCGCGCAAGTTGTCATCGATCATGCCGGCGCACGCGCCGTCGTCTCCGGCGACTACAAGCGCCAAGCCGATCCCACCTGCCGGCCGTTCGAGGTGGTGCCCTGCGATCTGTTCGTCACAGAGGCCACGTTCGGCCTGCCGGTCTTCCGCCACGAGCCCGACCATCTCGAAATCGGCAAGGTTTTGGCCTCGCTCCAGCGCTTCCCCGAACGCACGCACGTCATCGGCGCCTATGGTCTCGGCAAATCGCAGCGTGTCATCGGACTGCTGCGGGCGGCGGGCTACGACCGGCCGATCTGGATCCACGGCGCGCTGGTTGGCATGTGCGAAATCTATCGCGACTGCGGCGTCGAACTTGGGCCGCTGAGCAAAGTCAGTGACGCCACGGACAAGTTGCCCGGCGAGATCGTGATCGCACCGCCCGGTCAACTGACAGACGCATGGTCGCGGCGGCTCAGCGATCCCGTCATCGCCTATGCCTCGGGATGGATGCGTGTGCGCGGACGGGCGCGGCAACGCGGCGTCGAACTGCCGCTGGTCATTTCCGATCACGTCGATTGGCCCGATCTGATGCGCACCATACGCGACACCGGCGCGGAGGAAATCTGGGTCACACATGGACGCGAAGATGCGGTGCTGCATCAGGTCGCGAAAATGGGTCTCAACGGTCGCGCCCTTGCCCTTGTCGGCCGCGAGGACGAGACCGAATGAGACCGTTCGCAGCACTCCTCGATCAGCTGACCTATGCCCCGCAGCGCAACACCAAGCTGCGGCTGATGGCCGAGTATTTTCGCGCCACGCCGGACCCCGATCGCGGCATCGCTCTGGCGGCATTGACGGGTAATCTCAGCATCCGCTGGCCGGTGCGGCGCGTGCTGGCCGATCTCGTCGCCACCCGCGTCGACAGTGATCTCTACCGCATGTCACGCGACTACGTCGGCGACACAGCAGAAACCGTTGCACTCCTATGGCCCGAGCCGGAAACCTTGACGCCGCCGCCACAGCTCGCCGAACTCGTCGCGGCCCTGATGACAGCGCCGCCGCCAGAGCGCGGGCCGGTGCTCGCGCGTCTGCTCGATGGCCTCGACGCGACCGGGCGCTGGGCCACGTTGAAGTTGCTGACGGGCGCGCCGCGCGTCGGCGTCTCCGCCCGCCTCGCCAAGACGGCGTTGGCCGAAGCCTACGCACGCGACGTCTCCGAGATCGAAGAGATCTGGCACGGCCTGGCGCCGCCCTACAGCCGCTGTTCGATTGGCTGGAAGGCCGCGCCGAACGGCCCGATACCAGCGGCGCGCCGGTCTTCCGCCCAATGATGCTCGCCAACCCACTTGAAGCCGGCGAACTCGACGCGCTCGACCTCAGCGCCTTGGCGATCGAATGGAAATGGGACGGTATCCGCGTGCAAATCTCGGCGTCCGGCGGCACCGCGCGGCTCTACTCACGCACCGGCGAAGATATCGGCGACGCCTTCCCCGATATTGTCATGCACGCCACATTCGACGCGGTCCTCGATGGTGAACTGCTCGTCGTGCGGGAGGGCGTCGTCGCGCCGTTCTCGGATCTGCAGCAACGCCTCAACCGCCGCAGCGTCACACCGAAAATGCTGAAGGATTATCCCGCCCACATTCGTCTTTACGACGCGCTGTGGATCGACGGTGAAGACCTGCGCGCGCGTTCCTTCGACGAGCGTCGGCAGCGCCTCGAGCAGTGGATCGCCGCCGCGCCACGGCCACGCATGGACCTGTCCGCCATCGTGGACGTCGGCGCGCGCGCTGAACTTGAGGTGCTACAACGCGAGGCGCGCGCCAACGGCCTCGAAGGTCTGATGCTGAAGCGCCGCGCCAGCCCCTATCTGGCCGGCCGCCCCAAGGGCCATTGGTGGAAGTGGAAACGTGACGCGCTCACGGCCGATTGCGTGCTGATGTATGCGCAGCGCGGCTCCGGCAAGCGCTCCTCGCTGCATTCCGATCTGACCTTTGGCTGCTGGCGCGAAGGCGAGGGCGGGCTGCCGGAACTGGTCCCGGTCGGCAAAGCCTATTCGGGGTTCACCGACGAGGAACTGACGCGCCTCGACAAGTGGGTGCGCGACCACACCACGGAGCGGTTTGGTCCTGTCCGTGCAGTCGCACCCGGGCTGGTGCTGGAAATCGCCTTCGATGCGATCAGCCGCTCTGCGCGCCACAAGAGCGGCGTCGCGATGCGCTTTCCACGCGTCCATCGTATACGCTGGGACAAACCGCCCGCCGAAGCCGATTGGGTCTCAAGCCTTGAGCAAAACTTAGAGTGCAGTGCAAAATAACCTTAGAACATCAGCGGCTTGAGCCTGCAGGCTCAGACAATGGAAAAGCCTAAGTCGCTATTTTTCCACATTTATTTTTTATGTCGCAGTTGTTGCTGCTCAGCAGCACGGTTATCAACTGATCAATCGAGAGCAGATCTCCTGCGGCCGCCCCCATCATCCTGGCCCCGGTAGATCGCGCCGGCATTCTACGTCGTCAACGCTCCGAGTGTTCGTTCAAGATTTTGAGTACGGAGTTCGCCATGACAGAGCAAATGCCATTTCATCCTAATCCCGCCACACAGCCGCTGTGGCAGCCCGCCCTGACGAGTGCTTCGTCGCTCGCAACTGTCGCTCAGAAGTCGATCGAGCCGGTACTGAAGCAGACCACCCAGACCAGCGCCGACACCCTGACCTTTGCCGCCAAGCGCGCCTCGGCCTGGGCCGATCACGGCCGCCGGCTCGCGACCTGCAAGCAGCCCTCCGACCTCGTCGGCTGCCAGCAGGCCTTCTGGCAGCAGTCGGTCCAGGACTACACCGAGTTCAATCGCACCATCATGAACGCATGGATGGGCATGATCGGTGCCGTGCCGTCGGCATGGCCCATGAGCCAGACCGGCCCCGCGCCGGCCCGCGACATCATCTCGTTCCGCGATCCGGTGCAGGAGCAAAACCTGCGCGAAACCGATCCGCGCAGCCGCGCCGCCTGATACGGTTGCAGCCAACACAAACGACAAAAGCCCGCGGTTTCGCGGGCTTTTTCATGTCAAACGTTGCACGGCGAAAGGCTCAGACGGCAACTGATAGAAAGCGTTCAACTGCCACCAGAACGCCCGCCAGCAGGAAGCCGCCGAAGAAAGCCACAGCCGGAATGCCATAGCCCGCGCCGCGCGCGCGCACCGATGCATCCGCGAGATTGTCGTTCGCAGCCGACAGGTCGATGTAGTCGAGCACGGTAATCGAGCTGTCTTCGGTCAAGGGCGAGGCGATAGCGCGCTGGGGCATCATGGCGAGGGCTCGGCAAAAGGAAACAGTCCCGGCAAACTAACCCGTGAGTCATGAGCGGTCCGTTAACGGATCGGCCGCGCGACAGATCGCGCCACAAAATTCGCCCACACCCCGCGATTGACGTCCGCCCCGGCTGCGGCGAAAACCGGGGACGCCCTCCGTCCAGCCGCCGAGACCCAGCCCATGTCCTCTGCCAGCATCCCCCGCCCCGCCTACGATCCGAGCAATGTCTTCGCCAAAATTCTGCGTGGCGAGCTTCCCGCCGAGAAACTCTTCGAAGATGCCGACACCCTCGCCATCATGGACATCATGCCGCGCGCCGAAGGCCACTGCCTCGTGATCCCGAAGACACCCGCGCGCAACGTCTTCGACGCCACGCCCGCCCAACTCGCGGCCTGCATCAAGACAGTCCAGCTTATGAGCAAGGCCGTGACCGCCGCTTTCAGTGCCGACGGCATCACCATTCAGCAGTTCAACGAAAGCGCCGGCGGGCAGGTGGTCTTCCATCTGCACTATCATGTGCTGCCACGTCATACCGGGCTCTCACTGAAGCCGCACACCGGCCAGATGGAAAAGCCCGATGTCCTCGCGGCCAACGCCAACAAGATCCGCGCTGCACTCAAGACCACGCTATGAGCCGCTGGCTCGACGATCCTGAAACCGCAGCCGATGACGTGCTCGCGCGCGTGCTCGACGATCTCGGGCTCGCGGGCAACGTGCTGGCCGCCTATCAATACGGCCGATTGTCGAAGCGCCTCGCCGAACGCGGGTTCGAGGTCACGGTGTGGAACCGCGCACGTCCGCGCGCCAGCAACGTCAGCGGCACCGTCGCCGCCGGAAGGCCCATTCGACGCCGTGCTATTGCGGCTGCCAAAACCACGGCAAGAACAGGCCATGGCCTGTCACCAAGCCCTCGGCGTGTTGAACCCCGGCGCACAGTTGATCCTCTACGGCGGCAACGACGAAGGCATCCGCACCGCACAGAAAATGCTGGCGGCGCTTTGCGGCGAAACCGAAACCATCGCCACGCACGGCCACGGCCGCGTCCTGCGTGTCGTCAAATCAGAAACGATCCCTGGGCTGAAGCCAAGCCTTGCCGATTGGCGTCAAACGCTGACGCTCGCACTGCCCTCCGGGCGCGTGCCGTGGGTCGCGTATCCCGGCGTCTTCGCCGATGGCGATCTCGATGCCGGCACAGAGCTTCTGCTCGCGTCGCTGCCGCCGGTCGCCGCCGGTGCCCGCGTGCTCGATTTCGGTTGCGGCCCCGGCGCCATCGCCCGCGAGATCGCGGCCCGTGAACCGTCCGCCAAACTCACGCTGTTCGACAACGACAGTGTCGCCTTGGAAGCCGCGCGCGAGAACGTGCCGGGCGCAGAACGTCTGCTGGGCGACGGCATCGCAGCGCTCGGCGCGCGTGACTTCGACCTGATCGTCTCCAATCCGCCGCTGCATGTCGGCGTCAAGGAGGATCACCGCGCGCTCGACAGCCTCATCGCCGCCGCGCCAAAACATCTGACCGCAAGCGGCTCTCTGGTCATGGTCGTCCAGCGCCGCATCGCGCTCGATCGCCAATTGGCCCTCGCCTTCTCCCGCGTCGTCACCTTGGCCGACAACGGCAACTACCGCGTCTGGCTCGCCATCCGGCCCGAAGGAACTCGGAAGGTTGAACGATGGCCGCAAATTGCAACCCTAGCGTTTGACAAAAGGTCGCCCGGTTGTAACTTCAAACGCATACGGTGGATTGCAGAGGGAAAATGTCAGCGCATGTGTGCAGAGATTGGACGGCGTATTGGGCATCGCGTGACTATTCTGCGGCCGGCTTAGTTTGTTCATATCGCCGGAAATCGACCGGCTCGATGACCCGACTGCCTCAGCGTTTTGACGCGTGTCGGCCAAGCGGTCGCCCCAAGCCTGAAATCCGACATTGAGCGTCATATGTCGCAGGCGCTGTCATGAGCAGCACGATGCGCGGCTTTTTGATTTTCCTCGCCGTCGAGGTGGTCGGGTCCGGCGGTGCCAGCAATTGAGACAGACGATGTCGATTGAGACGCGGATACTGCGCGGAGTGCTGATTTTCTTCGCGATCTGCGGCGCGGCGGTCGCTCTCTTCTACTTGACCTTGCCATGGACGACGCTGCGCTACCGGCTGATCATCGAGGCCGAGGCCAACGGTCAACCTTTGACCGGCTCGGGTGTCATCGAGGTCAGCTACCAGAAGCAGCCGGACCGGGTGTGGGCAATGTCTTTACGTCCAGCACTCGTGGTCAGTCGGTGTGGGTCGACATCCCCGGCGAGGGACCGATCTTTGCGCTGACGAGTCATCGGATAAGTATTTCACCAGCTACGTGAGCCTTGCTGCGCGTGGCCTTTCGGCCCAGGCAAGACTTGGCCGCTCTTCGAGCTCGATTCCCTAAGACAATTCTGGCGCTTCTCTCAGATTCAGCGGGCGCCGGGAGCTCGATGTCAAGTACTGGCCGATGTTCGCGCGTTTCGGAAACCTGAGCGATCCGAACACGGTAGAAGGCATCGATCCCGATGAACTTGCGGCTGGCACCTCGCCGGTCACCTCAGCGCGAGTGCGCCGTATCTGGGTCGAAATCACGCGTGATCCCGTCACAACAGGCATCGACCAGAAACTTCCCGCATTGGCGGTGATGCGTGCGTCGCCCAGTACATCCGGGAATCCGAAGCTTAGCCCTAAACCCGGGCGCCGGAAAATCGAAGTCGAATGGGTGCATTTCTTGAGAAGAGGCCAGTGACATGACGCCTGCGATGCTATCCGCAATTCTTGCGTTGGATGCTTACAACTGCGGTGGATCTGAAAAGCACCGAAGCTCGCGGCATTGAATTCGAACGCGCCTGGAATTTGAACGACCTCACCCACCGCCAATCCCGGCCAACTGCGCTGCAAGCACGGTCAGTGCGCCTGCTACAATGCCGATCCCGAGTTTGCGGCCGAACATGAAGAACGCGGCCACGCCGACGGCCGTCCCGATGAGGCGCAACGGCAGCCCCGTCGTCTGCAAAGCGCCCGCCGGAAACAGCAACAGCCGCATCACCAATCCCGCGACCAGCGCCGTCGCCACAAACCGCACCCACAGAAACACCGGGCTCGTCTCAGAGATCTGGCTGCCAATGGCGAGCCCGAGCCAACGCCACGGCTCATGCGCCAAAAATGCGATCAACGCCAGGACGAGATAACCGCCATAGCCGTCGGCCAAAGCCGGAAGCGACGCCGGGGTCATGAGGCACCGCGCTGATGCACGAGGAACGCGAGGGTGCCGCCCACGACACCGGTCAGCAGCAAATCAAAGCCAGGCGCGATCAAAAACATCAGCGGGCCCAAGACCGCACCGAGCCCGATCGCGACCGCATCGGGCCGCGTCCGCATCCCCATGAACAGCGACAACAGAAAATAGATCGGCGTCATGAAGAGCAGCACCGCAGACACCAGCGTCGGCACGCGCGCGGCAAGCAGATAGCCGGTCGCCGATCCCGTCACCGTCATAATCGCCATCGCGATGCCGATGCCGACAAAAAACCGGAGGCGCAAATGCTGCGGGATCGCCGGCAAACGCCGGTTACCCTCGACCCAGGCCGTCACTGCGATGAAATGCACCGCCAGTACTTTGATCCAGGCGGGCGCGTCCTTGTCGCGCACATAGGGCAACAGCGCCACCGTCATCGGCAGCAGCCGCACCGCCGTCAGCGACACGGCAAACGCCGCAGCGAGGACCGTCGCCCCGCGCGCCAATTGATCGACCAGCAGCACCTGTGCCGGTAGCGCGTAGATGAAAGCCGAGAGAAAAACCGTGTGCCCAAGCGTAAAGCCGCTATCGCGCGCCAACGCGCCATAACCGATCGCGGTCGAAAACAACACGAAGCCCGGCGTCGTCAACGCAATCAGCAACCCGCGCAAAAATGCCCGTGTCTGCGTCGCGGTTTGAACCCAAGCCGGGGCATCGATCGGCGTCGGCATCATGGGCTCCGGCAAAGTGTGACGTTACACCCTATGCCACGGCGCACGCCGGACGCGGCACCCCTCATGCTGCAAGCCAGCTATCGAGATCGGCGAGCGCACGGCGCGAGATCGCGCGCTTCTTCCAGAACGTCTTATCCTTGCCTTTGATTTTCTTGCCCTCGTCGTCGTGCGTCGGGATCGCGATGTCGGGGAACAATCCGAAGTTGACGTTCATCGGTTGAAACGAGCGCGCGCCGCGCTGGGCTTCGGCATCGGCGTCCGTCAGCAGATGTCCACCCGTGATGTGCGCCAGAAGCGCGCCGAACGCGGTTGTCTGAGGTGGCATCGTCAACGGCCGTCCGAGCCGCTCCGCAGCTGCGAACCGCCCGGTCAACAAACCGATCGCCGCGCTCTCGACATAGCCTTCGCATCCCGTGATCTGTCCGGCGAACCGTAACCGTGGCGCCGCCTTGAGCCGCAAGGTTCCGTCGAGCAGCTTCGGCGAGTTGAGATACGTGTTGCGATGCAGGCCGCCAAGCCGCGCGAACTCGGCATTCTCGAGCCCCGGGATCATGCGGAATATCTGCGTCTGCGCGCCATGTTTGAGTTTGGTCTGGAAGCCGACCATGTTCCACAGCGTACCAAGCGCATTGTCCTGCCGGAGCTGCACCACCGCATGCGGTTGCCGTCCGGTCCGAGGATCCATCAGCCCCACCGGCTTCATTGGCCCAAACCGCAGCGTCTCGCGGCCGCGCTCCGCCATCACCTCGATCGGCAAGCAGCCGTCGAAGTACGGCGTGTTGGCTTCCCACTCGCGGAACACAGTTTTCTCGCCGGCAATGAGCGCGTCGATGAATGCGGTGTACTCGGCTTCCGTCATGGGACAATTGAGATAGTCGGCGCCGGTGCCGCCAGGTCCGGCCTTGTCGTAGCGTGACTGCTTCCACGCGATGCCGAGGTCGACGCTGTCGAAGTGCAGCACGGGCGCAATCGCATCGAAGAACGCCAGCGACGTTTCGCCGGTTAATGTCAGGATCGCTTCGGCTAGCGCCGGAGAGGTAAGGGGACCTGTCGCCACGATCACGCTGTCCCAGTCGTCCGGCGGCAGGCCCGCCACTTCACCGCGCGCAATCTCGATCAGCGGATGCGCTTTGAGGGCTGCACTGACGCCATCGGAAAAGCCGTCACGGTCAACCGCCAGCGCCCCGCCGGCCGGTAGCTTGTGCGTGTCGCCCTCGCGCAGAATGAGCGACCCGGCCCGACGCATCTCTTCATGCAGCAAGCCCACTGCATTTTGTTGATGATCGTCCGAACGGAAGGAGTTGGAACAGACGAGTTCGGCGAACCCGTCGGTCTTGTGCGCGTCGGTCATCCGCACCGGCCGCATCTCGTGCAGCACAACGGGCACTCCAGCCGACGCAATCTGCCACGCCGCCTCCGACCCGGCGAGACCGCCGCCGACGACATGGATGGGCTTCACTTCGGACATCGCGGGACCAGCAAGAAAAACGGGGAACGGGGGATGAGCGTCATCCCTAACCTAAAACGTGGGTAGGCTCAAACTGACGGCCCGAGTGTGGCTTTGCTGTTACGGGACCGAATCACGGTGTCGGTTAGCCCAGACGCATGATCGCACGCCTCTCCATCATCGCCGCCCTGTTCGCCGCCCTCCTGTCCGGAGGCTGCACGCACGAAGGCTTTGGCTCACTCGAGGGGCACTATACAACCTTTTCCATTCCCGAGCCCAAGGACCGCACCGTCCACGTCTGTCATGCTTACGGCTGCCGCGAGCGCACGAAGTTCCGCTTCACCGATGCCGACGTGAAAGAGCTGGGGGCCATCATGGCCAAGTGGCGCACCAAGGCCGACACGGCCGAAGAGGAGCGCCGCGGCGTCGCCTACGCCATCGGCTGGATCGAACACCGGGTCGGCACCGCCATTGGCACCGCAAGCGACCGCCCAGGCATGGATTTCGCGGGGTCCGGCGACACGACCCAGCAGGATTGCGTCGACGAAGCGACCAATACAACCAGTTACCTCCGTATTCTCGCCAGCACCGGCCTCCTGCGCCATCACACGGTCGCTGTGCCCTTCGCCAAAGAAAACTACCTCCGCGGCGTCTCGGGCTGGACCCATTGGACCGCCGTCCTCGAAGAAACCGGCTCCAAACAGAAATGGGCCGTCGATAGCTGGATCTATGCCAACGGCGAGAACCCCGCGATCGTTAAGACCGAGGACTGGTACATCGCCTCCCTCGACGAACTGCCGAAGCCGCGCCGCTAAAGCAAATTTGACCGCAAGTCCGTGCGCGCCGCTTGCAAGGCCTGCGCGCCTGTTGCGTATTTGCCATGCTTGACCAACGGACAGCTTGTCGCACTGCAAAAAATGCAATAGGCCATATTTTCAAGGCTTGCCTTCCCGATCACAGGGACGCTTGGGGCAGCCGGCATTTGCGGATCGACGCGCGTTGCTGCAAAGCAGCGAGATGCGAAATGCGATGCCTTCTCGATCCTATGTCGGATGGCCGCCGCGAGGCGCAACCGGCATGTTAGCTGCGCCCTGATAGCCCGATCCGAGGGTGATCAGGAACTGCAGCGCCCTGCGGCGAAGTCCCTGTGTGGCTTTGCGCCGAGACCTGAGATGTGAAGTGAAGGACTGATCCGATGAATGCTCCAGACAAAGCAGCGCCCAAGACTGACGCCGGCAAGAGCGCCACACTCGATATTTCAGGCAAGCAAGTGACGATGCCGATGCGATCCGGCACCATCGGCCCCGATGTCATCGACATCGGCAAGGTCTACGCCAACACCGGCAGCTTCACCTACGATCCCGGCTTCACCTCGACCGCCAACTGCTCGTCGAAGATCACCTACATCGATGGCGACAAGGGCGTGCTGCTCTATCGCGGCTACCCGATCGAGCAATTGGCCGAGCACTCGAGCCATCTCGAAGTCTGCTACCTGTTGCTGAACGGCGAACTGCCGAACCAGAAGCAGTTCGAAGAATTCCGCGGCATCGTCTCGCGCCACACCATGGTGCACGAGCAGATGACCCGCTTCTTACCAGGGCTTCCGCCGCGACGCGCATCCGATGGCCGTGATGTGCGGCTCGGTCGGCGCACTGACGCGCCTTCTATCACGACTCCACCGACATCAACGATCCGCGCCAGCGCATCATCGCCGCGCACCGCATGATCGCAAAGATGCCGACGATGGCGGCGATGGCCTACAAGTATTCGATCGGCCAGCCCTTCATCTATCCGCGCAACGATCTCGACTACACCGCGAACTTCCTGCAGATGTGCTTCGCGGTTCCGTGCGAGCCCTACAACGTCGATCCGGTGCTGGCGCGCGCGCTCGACCGCATCTTCATCCTGCACGCCGACCACGAGCAGAACGCGTCGACCTCGACCGTCCGCCTCGCCGGCTCGTCGGGCGCCAATCCGTTCGCCTGCATCGCCGCCGGTATCGCCTGCCTCTGGGGCCCGGCACACGGCGGTGCCAACGAAGCCGCGCTCAAGATGCTCGAAGAGATCGGCGACGGTGAAAAACATCAAGGCGCACGTCGAGAAGGTCAAAGACAAGAACTCCGGCGTGCGCCTGATGGGCTTCGGCCATCGCGTCTACAAGAACTACGACCCGCGCGCCAAAGTGATGCAGAAGACGACGCACGAAGTCCTGAAGCTCCTCGGCGTCAACGATCCGCTGCTCGAAGTCGCGATGGAACTCGAGCAGATCGCGCTGCACGACGAGTTCTTCATCGAGAAGAAGCTCTACCCGAACGTCGATTTCTACTCCGGCATCGTGCTGCGCGCGCTGGGCTTCCCAGTGTCGATGTTCACGGTGCTGTTCGCGGTCGCCCGCACCGTCGGCTGGATCGCGCAGTGGAAGGAAATGATCGAAGATCCGGAGCAGAAGATCGGCCGTCCGCGCCAGCTCTATGTCGGCGCCGCACAACGCGATTACGTCCAGGTCGACAAGCGCGCCTAAGCGCCAGATCCGGTCACATCCAAAGCCGCCGTGCCCGCAAGGGGACGGCGGTTTTTCTTTGTGCCGGGTGTTACTGCGCGGTCAAACCCGGCGCTGGGGCGAGCGCGCGCCGGTAGAGATGCCAGGTCGCATGCCCGATCACAGGCATCGTCACCAGCAGCCCAAAAAAGCCCGTGATGATCGACACGATGATCGACACCGCAATGATCGCGCACCAGATCATCATCGTCTTCGGACTAAGCGTCACCAGATTGACCGAAGCCGTCATCGCCGTAACGAAATCCACGTCGCGGTCATAGAGCATCGGGAACGAAATCACCGAAATCGAGAACACCGCGAAGGCAATGATCGCGCCCGCGAGATTGCCGAGCACCAGCAAACAGCCAACCGATGGGCGTCGCCAGCAACTCGCGCAACGTGTCCGCCGAAATCGACTGGAAGCTGGTGAACGCGAACAACAGGAAGGCCGCGATATCCATCCAGATGACCAGGGCAAACCCTGTTATCAGCGCCATCCACCGCACGTCGCGCCGCGATGCTGCCCGCATCGATCCGAGGATGGCAGACCACGTCATCGGCTTGCCACGCTCAAGATGCTCGCTGACCGCATAGAACCCGGTGGCGGCAAACGGCGCGATGAGTGCAAATCCCATCGCCAGCGGATAAGCGAAATGCGGCATCCCAAAAGACCACAGCAGCGCCACCAGCAACCACCCCGCCGCCACGTAGAGGGCAGCGAACATCAGCCCGAAGATGGGCGCAGCGCGGAAATCGCGGATGCCGGCCGCAATCGCATCCACGAGATCGGAAAAACTCACCGCCCGCAGCTGGGGTTTGCTGACAGTCGCCGGTGCAGCTGTTGCCATGACGCGTTTCTCCTCGAGGTCCAGGGTCTCACACACCGGCCACGGAAACGCGCATCTCAGCGCCCACCCGTGGCCGGACGGCCCCATTTCCAGAAAATATGCCGGGTCTGAGGCCATTTGCCAAATGCTCTGCGTGCAGCGCAGCCGCTCCACAGCCGCTAGTCGCAGTTTTTGCGCCACACCCAGGATTTGCCTCAAGCGGGCGACGCTGCGATAACGGCTCTAACTGGCGCTTGCGCCATCCGAGTCGGCGCGATCCGCCGGCCTCGTCATGTGAGGAGACTGCCTGATGCGGCACCTGCCGATTATTGTCACAGCCATCGCAGCCACGCTCGTCGTGTCGGCCGATGCAGAAGCCCAGAACCGCTACGGCCGCCGCCACAACGGTGATGGCATCGTCGGTTACGTGCATGCCGAAAGCCGCTACGGTTCGGCCACTGTCTCCGGCCCAGTCCGACACAACACCGCAGGCCGCCTCGAAGTGCGCATGCCCGGTGGCACCTGGATTGAATGCGGACGCAGCTGCCGCGACACACTCCGGCGCGAGACCGTGGATTTCTGGCAGAGCCGCGACACCCCGCGCAGCCCCTACGTCGACGGTCCCGGCTACTTCACCTTTCGCCGCTGACCCGCACCACGACGCTCCAGCAGCACCCACGAAAAAGCGCGCCGGGCTTAGCCTGACGCGCTTTTTGCATTCTGACTAAAGCGATACCTACTCGCCGAACAGCGGCTTAGTGCCGAGGTTGCGGAACAGCGATTTGAGAATGCCGTCCTCGCGCGCGTGGCTCTGCGTCTGGTTCTTCGAGTAGTTGATGACCTTGCCGTCTTTAAGCCCGTACTGCGCCACGCGATCAACCGCGCCGTGCTGCGAGAAATAAACCGCCAGCACTTTGCGATCGGTTTCTTTCGGCGTGAAGAACGCTGTCTGCTCTTGCGTCGACGAGATGTAATAAAAGGTCTGTGCACCGCTGACCGTCGCGGTCGTTGTCGGCGAGCCGAGCACGCCCGAAACCTGCGCTTGGCTCATGCCGGTCTGAACTTGCGAAATGTCTGTATCGCTGAGATGGTGCCCGTGGCGCGTCACCGTTGGAGCGCACCCCTGCAGCAGCAGGGTGAGTGCGATCGCGCCGGCCACTTGCCGCGCGCGCGTCGTTGTAATTCTTGGCCCAGTCACCTGTGGCTCCAATCCTTCTGGCGCTGCCCCACGCGGGCCTGCGCCTCCATCCCCAAATGTCGCCGGTTCAAGCCAGCCGCAAATCCCAAACACCGTCAATCACTCACGAATCACGGTTGCGACCCGTCCCTATTCCGGCTAACCGAGGAACAGAACGAGCGCAACGCGCTGAGCCCCCGAATCCCCGGCCAAATGGCGGACGCCGGCGCTCTGAGCCCCTTTCGGCGCCAGAATGCACGCCTTGAGGCCGAAGGAGTAGAGATGCTGCGAAACTTGCTTGCACGGTGGAACCGCCCCCAATCCCACCAGGACCTTTATGCAGCGATTGTGGCCGCAGCTCGGCAACCCCGCCTTTACCGCGAGTGGGGCGTCCCCGATACCGCCATGGGCCGCTTCGAGATGGTGGCGCTGCACGTCGCCGTCATGCAGCAGCGGCTGCAGGAGTTGACCTCGGGCGGCGAGGCCGCGGCGCGTGCGCTCGGCGAAACCTTCGTGACCGACATGGACGACTGCATGCGCGAAATCGGCGTCGGAGACCTTGGCGTCCCCAAGAAGGTGAAGCGCGCCGCCGCCGCGTTGTTTGACCGCTATAACGACTACGGCACCGCCCTGACCGCTGGCGACCATGAGGCTCTATCAGCCGCCATTGCCACCCATGTCGGCGCGTCAGCCAAACCCGCCGCACTTGTGGCCCCGTCGCTGGCGACCTATGTGATGGCCTTCGACCGCGCCATTCGGGACCAGCCCGGGGATAGCCTGCTCAGCGGCGTTGCCAACATCCCGTTGCTCGCCGATCATGCGCCGGCTTGAAACACGCCCGCACGGCACGGATGGCGCCCAATTAGGAGTCGCCCGAACCGTTGCTCCCGCAGCCTTGCCCGTCTGAAGTCCCAAGCCTTAGAACGACCGATCCGTTGCGCGAAAGTTTGCCGATGCCAAAGCCACCGAAAACCACACCCCGCCGCACCGACCATCCGTTGGCCGATTGGATCATCGACACCGAAAGCCTGCCCGAGCGCGGCCGCGACGTGCAACGCACGGCGACGGCGGAGGAGATGCTCGCGCTCGCCAAGGAACTCGAAATTGTCGCCGTCGAACGGCTCGTGGCCAAGGTCCAGGTCTTTCGTATCGGTGACAGCCACTATCGCGTGTCCGGCACCTTCGGCGGCGACGTCGTACAATCGTGCGTGGTGACGCTTGAGCCCTTGACCAACACCGTCTCAGGCAAATTCGCCGCCGAGTTCCGGCCCGAGGATCAAATCCAGGAAGACGACGGTGTCATCAATCTTGACGACGACACCGAACTGGAGCCGCTCGAAGGCAGCAGCATTAACTTCGGCCGCGTCGTGTTCGAAGAATTTGCCGCGAGCCTCGATCCTTATCCCCGGAAACCCGGTGCCGCCTTCAAGCCCGAGACCGATCCTGCCTCGCTCAAGCCCGCGAGCCCCTTCGCGGTACTCGCTCAATTGAAAAACAAAGAGAAAAAATGATTTTCGCGGCGCAGACGACGTGGAGCCCTGCGCGCCGCGCCGTTTGAGAGCGTCGAGAAAATAAGTTGTATCAATGGCCCGAAAGAGTATTTTCTGGCCGTTCGAAACTGCGCGAAAGAGTTCGATGCCAAAGACTTGCACCTTGAGACCCAACCTTTGGCACCGGCCGCGCTCTGCGGCGTTCCAGATATCGGCCAACGCCGGAAGCATCAGCGCATGACACAGCGTGAGCCCCGACTGCTGGCGCTCGACTGTATGGGCGGCGACCATGGTCCGTCCGTGGTTGTGCCCGGCGCTGCCATCGCCCTCGGCCGCCATCCCAATCTTCGCTTCGAATTGCATGGCAATCAGAAGGCCATCGAAGCCGAGTTGGACCGCGTGCCCCAACTCGCCAAAGTGTCGACCATTCACCACACTGACGCCGTCATCGCCATGGACGCCAAGCCCAGCCAGGCCGTGCGCCGCGGCAAAGGCACCAGTATGTGGAACGCCATCGAAGCGGTGAAAGCAGGCCGCGCCGACTTCGCTGTCTCTGCCGGCAACACCGGCGCACTGATGGCGCTGTCCCGGATGATCTTGCGCGCCATCCCCGGCATCGACCGTCCTGCACTTGCCGGACAGTGGCCGACAATCCACCGCTCGTCGATCGTGCTCGATGTCGGCGCCAACATCGGCGCCACCGCGCGCGAACTCGCCGACTTCGCGCTGATGGGCGCAGCCATGGCGCGGGCCATCTACGGCGTCGAACGCCCGACCGTCGGTCTGCTCAATGTCGGCACCGAAGAAATCAAGGGCGTCGAGGAAGTGAAGCAGGCCCACGCCTGGCTCAAGCAATTGAACCACGACCTCACCTATAAGGGCTTCGTCGAAGGCGATCAGATCGGCCAGGGCTTGGTCGATGTCGTCGTGGTCGAAGGATTTGCCGGCAACATCGCGCTCAAGACCGCCGAAGGCACCGCCAAACAGATCGGCACCTACCTCAAAGAGGCGATGACCTCGTCGCTCAAGACCAAAGTCGGCGCCGCCATCGCAAAAAGTGGCTTCCATGTGCTCAAGCACCGCATGGACCCGCGCCGGGTCAATGGCGGAACATTCCTCGGTCTCAACGGCATCGTCATCAAGAGCCACGGCGGCACTGACGCCATCGGCTTCGCCAGCGCGATCGAGGTCGGCCACGGCATGGCCGCCCGCGACATCGTCCGGCAGATTGACCTCGGACGTTCAGACATTCCATAGCAAGCTCGACGCCATCGAAGCCGCGGAGAGCAAGACGGGAGCAGCGACGTGAGCGCTTCCGGCATCAGTATCGAAGAGGACCGCACCGTGGCAGTCATTAGATCCGTGATCCGCGGCGTTGGCGCCTACTTGCCGCAGCCGCATCGTCACCAACGCCGACCTCGCCAAGTTGGTCGACACCACCGACGACTGGATCGTCGAGCGCACCGGCATTCACGCCCGCCACATCGCCGCGGACGATGAGAAGACGTCCGACCTCGGCATTGCACGCCGCGCGGCAGGCCCTAGTGCGCGCCGGCATCGATCCGGTCGAGATCGATCTCGTGATCTGCGCCACCGCGACGCCCGACCGGACCTTTCCCGCCACTGCCGTTCGCATCCAGAACATGCTCGGCATTTCGAAAGGCGCCGCCTTCGACGTGCAGGCCGTCTGCTCCGGTTTCGTCTACGCCCTGACGACGGCCGATGCGCTTCCTGCGAGACCGGACAATTCAAGCGCGCCCTCGTCATCGGCGCCGAAACCTTCTCCCGCATTCTCGATTGGTCCGACCGCACGCACCTGCGTGCTGTTCGGCGATGGCGCCGGCGCCGTCGTCCTCGAAGCGCAGCCGCAAACCGGTGGCCGCAACGATCGCGGCATCCTCTCGACCATCATCCGCTCCGACGGCCGCTACGAAGATCTGCTCTATGTCGACGGCGGCCCCGGTTCGACCAAGACCGTCGGCCATCTGCGCATGAACGGCCGCGAAGTGTTCCGCCATGCCGTGCAGAAAATTTCCGGCGTCATCGAAGAAACGCTGGTGGCGACCGGCTACGCCGCCGACGAGATCGATCTCTTTGTGCCCCATCAGGCCAACAAGCGCATTCTCGACGGCATCGCCAAAAAGCTAGGCGTCGCGCCCGACAAAATCGTCGTGACGCTTGAACAAGCACGGCAACACCTCGGCCGCCTCGATCCCGCTGGCGCTCAACCATGCCTTCGAGGAGCACAAGCTGACCGAAGGTAAACTCGTGCTGATGGAAGCGATGGGCGGCGGATTTACCTGGGGTGCGGCCCTTGCACGCTGGTAATGTCTGGCAATGTGGAGACTATGCAACACATGCGTGTGCGAATTTAGGATGTAATTTCAGCCTGTTGCACCATTGTTCTGTTTGACCGCGGGGGCCGGCGCCGATAGTCTCCCACAAAATTTCCGGGGAGTGACTGCCGATGACGTCCAAGACATTGACCCGCGCCGACCTTGCCGAGGCGCTGGTCTTGAAAGTGGGTTTGCCGCGCAATGAATTGCAAGAGATGGTCGAACTGATTTTGAAAGAGATTTCCGACACGCTGGCGTCCGGCGAGCAGGTCAAGCTGTCATCCTTCGGTTCGTTCGGCATCCGCGCCAAGCAACAGCGCATCGGCCGCAATCCGAAGACCGGCCAGGAAGTGCCGATCACGCCACGCCGCGTGCTTGTGTTCCGTCCCTCGAATATAATGAAGGACCGGATCAACACCGAACTTGGCAAGAAGAGCCGCGACACCAAGCGCGGCGCCTAAGGCACGCAATCAGTCGCAGTGGTGTTCAGTCGTGTTGGCGTAAAGAGGGGAATGGGGGGACAGGCGCGTGTGCTCGGCACATGCGGCGGTTCCGTCGCGGACCGGAGGCACGCATGGCCAAATCCATCGATGCATTTCGCACAATCGGCGAAGTTTCAGACGACCTGCGCGTGCCCAAGCATGTGCTGCGCTTTTGGGAAAACCGTTTTCCGCAATTGAAGCCGATGAAGCGTGGCGGCGGCCGCCGCTATTATCGCCCTGAAGATGTCGAATTGCTCATCGGCATTCACGCGCTGCTGCATGGCGCGGGCTACACCATCAAGGGCGTGCAACGGATCTTGCGCGATGACGGCGTCGATGCCGTCAAAGCCGCCGGCCGTGGCGAAACCCCACCGGCCGCAAGTACGGCGCCACAGAAGTCCAGCACGCGTGCAGCAACAAAACCCACGCCATCGGCCACACCTCTCGCGAAGGCCAAAAACCCAGCGGCTCTGACGCCCGAGACACGCGCGCATCTCGTAGCCATCGCCAAAGAACTCCAAGCCTGTTTGGCGCTTGCAAAGGCACCTCTCAAAACTGCGGCGCCAGTGTCAGACGCACATGCTGCAGACGAAGTGCCCGTAGCCAAGGCCGCGCCCAAGAAAAAGCGCGCCTGAGAGCGCCGTCGGACCGCCGTTATGCCTGATGCGCAGCTGCACCATCGTCAACGCCGGTTGACGGCTATCTCGATCCCTTGCAGGCTCTGACCAAAGTCGAATGGGGGATTCCATGCTGCCGATTGCTGCCGGCGCGCGTCTTGCGCGTGTCACAAATTGCGCGCTCGTCGCAGGACTGCTGTGTGTCGCCACGGGCCTTGGCAGTTCACCCGTGTGGGCCGCTGATGTGGCGCATCTGGAGGGCGGCAAGCTCGGTGCGTTGTGGGCGGTACCGTTCGCCGGGCTGCTCTTATCGATAGCCATTCTGCCACTCGCGGCGCCCAACCTGTGGCATCACCATTTCGGCAAGATCACGGCGGCGTGGGCTTTGGCCTTCCTGGTGCCGTGTGCACTCATGTTTGGGGCCGGCCTCACCCTGACGGAACTGCTCCACACCCTCATTCTAGAATACATCCCCTTCCTCATCCTCATCTTCACGCTTTTCACCGTGGCGGGCGGCGTCCTGATCAAGGGCAACCTGCACGGCTCGCCGCTACTCAACACAGGTCTGCTCGCGCTCGGCACCGGAATTGCTTCGGTCACAGGTACAACGGGCGCTGCGATGTTGATGATCCGTCCCATCATTCGCGCCAATGACAACCGTTTGCACAATGCTCATGTCGTCGTGTTTTTTATTTTTCTCGTGGCCAACATTGGTGGCTCGTTGACGCCGCTCGGTGATCCGCCGCTGTTCCTTGGCTTCCTCAAGGGCGTCAATTTCTTCTGGCCGACGGTTTATATGTTCGCGCCGATGATGTTCTGCGCGATCATCATTCTGGCTCTATTCTTCATTCTCGACACGTATCTCTTCTCGGTCGACAAGGACTATCCGCCAAAACCTGACCCGACGCCGGACAACAAGGTCGGGGTCGATGGCTGGATCAACGTCTGGTTGCTCGGTGCCGTGGTCGTCGCCGTTCTCATGAGCGGGATTTGGAAGCCCGGCATTTCCTGGAAAATCTCAGGGATCGAAATTGAGCTTCAGAATGTGCTGCGTGACGTGCTGTTGCTTGCAATCGCTGGGCTGTCACTCAAGCTGACACGGCCGCATATTCGTGAGGGCAACGGGTTCAGCTGGGGCCCGATCCTCGAAGTCGCAAAGCTTTTCGCCGGCATCTTCATCACCATCATCCCCGCGATCGCAATTCTTCGCGCCGGCCGCAGCGGTGCGTTGGGCGCAATCGTTGATCTCGTCACATTGCCCAACGGCCAACCCAACAATGTCATGTACTTCTGGCTCGCTGGCGGTTTGTCGAGCTTCCTCGACAATGCACCGACCTACCTTGTTTTCTTCAACATGGCGGGCGGCGACGCAGCGCAACTGATGGGACCGATGTGGAAAACACTATTGGCCATCTCCGCTGGCGCCGTGTTCATGGGGGCGAACACCTACATCGGCAATGCGCCGAACTTCATGGTGAAAGCCATCGCCGAGGAACGCGGCGTCAAGATGCCGAGCTTCTTCGGGTACATGGTGTGGTCGAGCTGTGTCTTGCTCCCCGTGTTCCTGCTGGCGACGTGGGTGTTTTTTCGCTGACACGCAATAAGCGCTGAACTCACAAGAGCAGGCCTCGTGCCTGCTCTTTGTGCGCGTGCTGCCCGCGCCGGATGCGTGTGGGCATCCGAAGGCGCAAACAAAAGAGCGCGGTGCCGCTGGGCACCTGAAGCGCCAACAAGAGAGATTCCACCTCTCCCTTGAGGGAGAGGGCAACATCAAGACCGAAGCAACGCACCGCAGCGCGGTGAGGGTGACTTTCTTTCCGCGAAGAAAACACCCTCATCCGGCCTCCGGCCACCTTCTCCCTCAAGGGAGAAGGGGACAAACGCGAGAGCGCACCGGATGCTGGCCCGGTTGCTGGTGGGCAACCGAAGGGTCCAGAAAAAGGTCTTCATCCGAAGGCGCAACTAAGACAGCGCGGTTGCTGGTGGGCAACCGAAGCGCCAGCATCATGTCAACTAGGTACCTACCTAGGTGACACGAGCGCCGATGTGCGGCGATGATCGGCTCACTTCCGCTCACCCAGGGGCACCTCGAGAGCTTGCCGGGGCTGCGGCGGAAACCGTGGACGCGAAATGGTTGCCGCGCTCTGAAATGGGTTCGGCGTCCCCTTAAGCGGGCCAGTGACAATGAGACTGGAGTAGCGGGTACAGCGCTGTGATCGAGCAATCGAACATGACGCTGCCGTGATGCCAGAACCCCAGGAGAATAGGATTACCTGGGTCGCGGTTGGCCGATCCGCGCTGAGAGAGTTGTCACATCCGTCCACGGTGCGCGGTTGACGCCGGTGTCGGAATTTCCCTCGCGGGAAATTCCCTCCCCCAAAGGCTGAGCGGCGACAAACCGCGCATCCTGGGTTGCTCATAACCACACGAGCGTGCTCGGTGTGGTTATGCGTGCGTTTTGCGCGGTTGGCATTGGGCAACCGAAGGGCCCGCGCCGGATGCGGGTGGGCATCCGAAGGCGCAAACAAGAGAGCGCCGTTGCTGGTGGGCAACCGAAGCGCAACTAAGAGAGCGCGGGTGCCGGGTCGGCACCTGAAGCGCAAACAAAAATGTGGGCATCCGAAGCGCCAACAAGAGATTCCACCTCTCCCTTGAGGGAGAGGTCAACATCAAGACCGAAGCAACGCACCGCAGCGCGGTGAGGGTGACTTTCTTTCCGCGAAGAAAACACCCTCATCCGGCCTTCCGGCCACCTTCTCCCTCAAGGGAGAAGGGGACAAACGCGAGAGCGCGCCGGATGCTTCTGGGCATCTGAAGGCGCAAGCAAAAGAGCCCGGTTGGCACTGCGCACCTGAAGCGCAAGCAAGAGAGCGCGGGTGCGGGTCAGCACCCAAACGCTTCAAGCGTAGCGGAGTTGCCCGGAGTAGCGCACCGCTTCGGCTTCGCCTTTGCCCTTGGCGCTCGACTTCACACCGCGCCCGGGTTCGACGCTGCCAATGATCGCCGGCTTTTCGCCCGCCGCTGCGAGTGCAGCGACGACGTCGGCCGCCCGCGCCGCGTCCGCGATCACGATCATGCCGATGCCACAGTTGAACGTCCGCAACATTTCGGTGTCGTCGAGATTGCCGGCGCGGCTCAACCAGCCGAAAACAGCCGGAGTTGTGAAGGACGCGAGATCGACATGCGCGGCAAGGCCGTTCGGCATGACGCGCGGAATGTTTTCGCTGAGGCCGCCGCCGGTGATGTGCGACAGACCTTTGATGGTACCGGAGGCGCCACCACCACCTGTTGCCTTGAGTGCGGCCAGCACAGGTTTGACATAAATGCGCGTCGGCACGAGCAGCGCTTCGGCCAGCGTCTGACCGGCGGCGAACGGCGCGGGCTGATCCCACGCCAAGCCGGAACGCTCAACGAGTTTGCGCACCAGACTGTAGCCGTTGGAATGCACGCCCGACGACGGCAGCCCGATTAGAACATCGCCCGAGGCAATGTCGGCGCGCGGCAGGATTTCAGAGCGCTCGACAGCGCCGACCGAGAAGCCTGCAAGATCGTAATCTTGCGCCGCGTACATACCTGGCATTTCGGCGGTCTCGCCGCCGATCAACGCCGAGCCGCTTTCTTTGCAGCCCGCAGCGATACCGCCGATCACCCGGCGCGCGTTCTCGACGTCGAGCTTGCCGGTGGCGAAGTAGTCGAGAAAGAACAGGGGTTCTGCACCCTGCACGACGAGGTCGTTGACGCACATGGCGACAAGGTCGATGCCGATGGTGTCGTGCAGGCCCGTGTCGATGGCGATCTTCAACTTGGTGCCGACGCCATCGTTGGTAGCGACGAGAACTGGATCGCGAAACCCGGCCGCCTTGAGATCGAATAGCCCGCCAAATCCGCCGAGATCGGCATCGGCGCCGGGACGGCGCGTCGCCTTGACCAGCGGTTTGATGGCCTGCACCAGCGCGTTACCCGCGTCGATATCGACGCCCGCATCCCGGTACGAAACGGTTTCGTTCGGGCGAAGCGGCGGCTTGGCGGTCTTGTCGGTCATGATCGGCGGCGTCCTGCAACTGAGCGATCCACGGTGCGTCGCAATTTGGCCCCGCGAGCGCAGCAAAGGCCGCAGGCCGAACCGTCGCAACTTTGCCCGATTGCTTCCCCCTGATAAGTCTTCGGGGGAGAGAATCGCGCCGTGCATCCCGTCGGGGCATGGCGTGTGCTATCCCCGGGCGAAAGTCCGGGCGAGTTAGCAGGCTCCAGGCCAAGTATGCAACACCCGGCCCGATTGAAACCGCGGGGACGGCTCCGGACCCGGCATGTGGGGCCCCAGCAAAGGTCCAGCAGAGGCGATGACATGACGCGAGTGAGCGCACCGCAGGCTACGCCGATCCAGCGCCGGGGCAGACGCACGCCAGCAGCGTGGCTGGCAAGCCTGCTGTTGGCATGCACGCCGGTCGCAGCCGCCCACGCGGCCTCGCCCCAGGACAAGATCTTCACCGTCGGCAATTACCCGGTTGAAGCCCGCGCCAACGATGCCGTCACGGCCAAATCCAAGGCCTTCGCCGACGGACAGCAGGCCGCGCTCCGTTCGCTGCTCAAACGCCTCGTGCCAGTGACGGCCTACGCACGTCTCAAAAATCTCGATCTCGGCAAGCCCGACACTCTGATCGACGGCGTCTCCGTGCGGTCGGAACGGAATTCAACCACCGAATACATCGCAAATCTCGATTTCGCCTTCCAGCCGCAAGGCATCCGCGACCTGCTCGACCGCCGTGGCATCCCGTATGCCGATAAACCGGCCCCTGAGATCGTACTCGTGCCTGTCCTGGCGGGGGATAAGTTGCCCACGGGGCTCAAGGCGGATGCGTGGTCGACCGCGTGGAGTGGCGTGGATGTCGAGCATGCGCTGGCGCCGGTCAAATTGCAGGCCAAGAAGGCCGGAATCCACGCCGACACCATCTCTGCCCTCGCCAACGGCGATCTGAACATGCTCAGAACTTTTGCCACCGAATACGGCGATCCCGAGCGCATCGTGGCCGCGATAGCCGTGCCAGATAGCGCCGCCGGACTGCTCAAGGTCACGCTGGTGGGCCGCGACTCGGTCGGGCCAATCAATTGGTCGAAGTCATACCGCCTCGATGCGGCCGACCCCGGCTACACCGCCGAACTCGCCGCCGTGGTCTCGCTCGGCGTCCTGGAAGGCCGCTGGAAGGCGGTGACGGTGCGCGATCAGGGTGGCGGCGGCTATCAGCCCGCCGCAGCGACCGCGCGCCCTGGCGCCGGCTGGGACCCCGAAACCGCTGAAGCAGATCGCGGCGGCAGGCAAGACCGCAGCGGCGGTGCCTCCGGCACGCTGCTTTTCGGCGCCGAGTTCCGTGCCATGAGCGAGTGGCAAGACCTGAGCCGCCGGCTTGCCCGCGTCCCGGGCGTCGAAAACGTCGACGTTGCCGGCCTCTCGGGCCGCACAGCCCGGCTGATCGTCAATTATCGCGGGTCCATCGAGGATTTGGCCGCCGAGGTGCCGCGTCACGGCCTCGTCCTGCGCCAGGGCAGCAACGGGTGGGTGCTTTCGGCGCCGTGAGGCCGCACCAAGCCCGCGCTGGAGCTAACCAAGGCCGACTAAGCTATTGATAGTCGGGCAAGCCCCCTCGACGGCTACGCCCCCGAACCCCTATCATGCCCATTCTTTCATCTGTGCCGCCCAACCACCGGGCAGCGCCGTCGTTTTCGTCTCTGGCTGAGCGCACCTGTCTTGAACATCAACCTTCCGAATTTCATAACGCTCGGCCGAGTCATTTCGGTACCCATCGTTTTCTGGCTCCTCCTGTCCGGGCAGGCCAAGGCCGCGTTTTTCATCTTCGTGGCGGCCGGGGTCTCGGACGCGATCGACGGCTATCTCGCCAAACGTTTCAATTGGCAGACCGAACTCGGCGCCTACCTCGATCCGATGGCCGACAAGCTGTTGATCGTCTCGATTTATATCGCTCTGGGTGCCCGCAACGAGATCCCGCTGTGGCTTGTCATCGCCGTCGTCAGCCGCGACGTGCTGATCGTGCTGGCGATTTTGCTCTCGTGGCTGATGGATCATCCCGTCGTCATCAAGCCCTTCATCATCTCGAAATTGAACACCGCCGCTCAGCTCATCCTGGCCTCGCTCGTGCTCGCCGACGAAGCCTTCGGCTTAGGCTACGCGCAAACCCGCATCGCCCTGGTTTGGATCACCGGTTTTCTGACCTTCATGTCGATGGCGGCCTATCTCCGCGCCTGGCTGCGCCACATGACCGGATCGCTCGACGCGGCCGACCAAGCCAAGCCGGATTGACGTCAAAAGCGGCGAAAAACCTTTGGATTTCATGTGGACGACGCGGATGTGCCGCGCTGTTGCCACCCCCGATGGTTCCGGCATCAGGGGGAATGCGGTAGGAACAACTCTTGGGATCGGGTTGCGGCAGGCCATCGAGCCTCCGGAGGCGAGTGAGAACGAATGACCGCAAATCGACGCACACATCTGTTTTGGCTGGCTGCCTTTGCGGCCTTGCTGCTGGTCTTCTCGGTCTTCCGCGAAATCCTGCTGCCGTTCGTTCTGGGCTTCTTCCTGGCCTATTTCCTCAACCCGCTGACCGACAAGCTCCAGCAGTGGGGACTGAGCCGCACACTCGCCGTGACGGTCATCATCGGCCTCGCGTTTCTTGCCGCAGCACTGGCGGCAGTATTCCTGGTACCGCTACTGATCGATCAAATGAAGCAGATGCTAGGTGCCATGCCGTCGGATCTCGACCGGCTCCGCAAAAGCATCGAAACCTTCGTGCGTGAGCGCACCGGCGATCGTTATCCGGCCATCCAAGAGGGGATCGACAAGGTCATCGCCGACATCAAGGCAAACCTCGGCAATACTCTGGCGGCCTTCGCCACGTGGTTGTGGAACGGCGGCACGGCGCTCATCAACCTGATCTCGCTCGCGCTCGTCACCCCGATGGTCGTCTACTATTTGCTGATCGATTGGCACGCCATCGTCGATCGCATGCGGTCGTGGCTGCCGCGCGACCATGCCGCGACCATTGAAGGCCTGATGGACGAGATCAATGCAGCCGTGGGCGCATTCGTGCGCGGGCAGGGGGCGTTGTGCCTGTTGTTGGGCGTCGTCTATGCCGTCGGCTTGACCCTGCTCGGGCTGCGCTACAGCATCCTGATCGGGCTTGCCACGGGCCTGATGAGCTTTGTCCCGGTCGTGGGGTGGAGCGTCGGCTTGGCGCTGGGGATCGCTGTCACATTATCGCAATATGGCGCCGATATGACGATGCTGGCCGCAACGGTGGCCGTTTTTGTCGTTGGCCAGATCTTGGAGGCATTTCTGTCCCCCTCACTGGTGGGAGAAAAGATTGGGCTACATCCGGTATGGCTGATCTTTGCGCTGTTCGCCTTCAGTTACCTGTTCGGCTTCGTCGGCACGCTGATCGCGGTGCCGGTCTCGGCGGCGCTCGCCGTGCTCGTGCGCTTCGCGCTTCGGCAATACCTGGAGAGCGACGTCTACAAAGGCAAAGGCGCCCCGGGCACACCATGACCGACGCGCCCCGCCAACTCACCTTCGACCTTCCTCATCGTCCGGCCTTCGGTGCCGAAGACTTCCTCGTGGGCGCCTCCAACGCGACCGCGCTCGCCATGATCGACCGTTGGCCGGATTGGCCGCATTTCGCAGCCGTCGTCGAAGGTCCGCCACTCTCCGGCAAAACCCATCTCGCCAACGTCTGGCGCTATCGCACCGGAGCCGAAATCCGCGAAGCGCGCGACCTGACCGAGGCCGACGTCAACCGCTTCGGCGACGTCAAAACCTTTGTCGTCGAGAATATCGACCAAGGCATCAGCGAAGAGCGCACCCTGTTTCACATGCTCAACCTCGCGCGCGAGCACAAACTGTCAATGCTGCTGACGACGGCCAAATCGCCCGGCGATCTGCCCGTCACATTGCCGGATCTACGGTCGCGGCTCAACGCCATCCCGCTCGTGACCATCGGTCCGCCCGACGACGCGCTATTGCGTGCGGTGTTGGTCAAACTCTTTGCCGACCGGCAACTCACCGTCGAGCCGACGGTGATCGCGTTTATTTTGACCCGGATGGAGCGGTCGATCGCCGCCGCCGAAGGTATCATCGGCGAACTCGACCGCCTGTCGCTCGCCACGCATCGCAAAGTTTCCCGCGCTCTCGCCGCCGATATTCTCGCCCGGCGCGGCACCACGACTGACTGAGGCGGCGCCGTCGCCACGCCCATAGGATTGCCCACATGAGCAACGCTGAAAGCAAAGCCCGCAAATCTCCCGCCGCCGAAACGGTGGCCAAGCCGGCCGATCTGCCGCAAGGCCCGGCGCGGTACTACAACCGCGAACTGTCGTGGCTGCAGTTCAATCGGCGTGTGCTCGAAGAAGCCTCCAACGCGCGGCATCCCTTGCTCGAGCGGTTGCGCTTCCTCTCGATTTCCGCGTCGAACCTCGACGAATTTTACATGGTGCGCGTCGCCGGTGTGTTCGGCCAGATCACAGCGAACGTCGCGACGTTGACGCAAGACGGACTGACGCCGGTGCAGCAGATGACGGCCATCAACGCGGCCGTCGGCAATCTTGTCGCCGATCAGCAGGCCTGCTGGACCGCGCTCGTCGGCGAACTGGCTCAGAAGGGTGTGCATATCGTCAATGGCAAGCAGTTGCGCGACCACGAGCGGCAATGGTTGGAGCGCGAGTTTCTGACGCGGATTTTCCCGGTTCTGACGCCGATCGCCGTCGATCCGATGCATCCCTTTCCCTTCATTCAAAATCGCGGCTTCACCCTCGGCGTCGAATTGTTCCGCGAAAGCGCGCCCGCCAAAACCATGCACGCCCTGCTGCCAATTCCCTCGCAGCTCGAACGCTTCATCCGCCTGCCCGCCGCCGAAGGCGCGCTGGAAGGGTCGACCGAAATTCGCTTTATCCGCATCGAAGTGCTGATCGGCCTCTTCCTCGGCCGCCTCTTCCCGGGCTTCCAGTCGCGCGGCCAGGGCGCTTTCCGCGTGCTGCGCGATAGCGATCTCGAAGTCGATGAAGAAGCCGAAGATCTCGTGCGATCATTCGAAAGCGCCTTGAAGCGCCGGCGGCGCGGACACGTCATCCGCCTCGAAGTCGATGGCGATATGCCCGAGCGGCTGATGCGCTTTGTCATCGAACAGCTCAACATCCAAAAGGAAGGCGTGTTCGTGAAGGAAGGCCTGCTCGGTCTGTCCGACACCGCGCAGATGATCGTCTCGGATCGTCCCGATCTCGTGTTCCGGCCGTTCAACATCCGCTTCCCCGAGCGTATTCGCGAGTTCAATGGCGACTGCTTCGCCGCCGTGCGCAAGAAGGACCTGCTGGTCCATCATCCCTACGAGAGCTTCGACGTCGTCCTGCAATTCCTGCGTCAGGCCGTGGCCGATCCGAGCGTGATGGCGATCAAATGGACGCTCTACCGCACGAGCCAAGACAGCCCCATCGTACGCGCGCTCAAGGAAGCCGCCGAAATGGGCAAATCCGTCACCGCCATCGTCGAGTTGAAAGCGCGTTTCGATGAAGCCGCGAACATTCGTTGGGCCCGCGACCTTGAAAGCGCAGGCGTCCACGTCGTCTACGGTTTCGCCGAACTGAAGACACATGCCAAGCTCGGCCTCATCGTGCGCAAAGAAGGCAACGATCTCGCCACCTACTGCCACATCGGCACCGGCAACTATCATCCGATCACGGCGAAGGTTTACACCGATCTATCGTACTTCACGGCCAATCCCGCCATCGGCCGCGATGTCAGCCGCATCTTCAATTTCGTCACCGGTTACGCCGAACCGGCCGAACTCGAAACGCTGGCCGCAAGTCCGCGCGGCGTGCGCGCGCGCGTCCTGGCACACATCCGCGAAGAAATCGCCCACGCCAAAGCCGGCCGTCCTGCCGCCATTTGGATGAAAATGAACTCGCTCGTGGATGCCGAGATCATCGAAAACCTCTACGCGGCGAGCCAAGCTGGCGTCAGGATAGATCTGGTGATTCGCGGCATTTGCTGCATGCGGCCCGGCATCCCAGGTCTCTCCGACAACATTCGCGTCAAGAGCATCATTGGCCGCTTCCTCGAGCATGGCCGCATCTACTGCTTCGGCAACGGCCACGGACTGCCGGCGGCCGGGGCGGCGGTCTACATCAGTTCCGCCGACATGATGCCGCGCAACCTCGATCGCCGCGTCGAGGCCATGGTTCCGATCACCAACCCGACGGTCCACGCCCAGATCCTGGATCAGATCATGGTGGCCTGTTTGAAGGACAACCAGCAGAGCTGGATCATCTCCTCCGACGGCAGTTCCCACCGCGTCGTGGCCCCTAAAGGCGAGCCGCCGTTCAACGCCCACACCTATTTTATGACAAATCCGAGCTTGTCAGGCCGCGGCCAATCGTTGAAACAGAGCCACCCGCCGCGTTTCGACGCGCCGGCAAAGCCCTGAATGGACCAACGACAGGTATTCCGTGCACGATACCACCCCGCTATATGACGGCGACCGTGCCTACTCGTCGCAAGACTTGGAACCGATCGCCGTCGTTGACATAGGTTCGAATTCGGTGCGGCTCGTCGTCTACGAGGGTGCCGTCCGTGCGCCGACGCCTATCTTCAACGAAAAGGTGCTCGCGGGCCTCGGCCGCACCATCGCCACGACCGGAAGCCTCGATGAAGTCGGCGTCGAGCGGACGCTGGAAGCGCTCGCTCGCTTTCGCGCCATCACGCGCGTCCTGGGCGTCAAGAATGTGCGCGCCATCGCCACCGCCGCCTGCCGCGAAGCCAAGAACGGCCCGGCGTTCATCACCCGCAGCGAACGCGCTCTCGGCGTCCCCATCGACGTCCTCAGCGGCGAACAAGAAGCCGAAATGGCGGCCAACGGCATCTTGATGGGCTTCGGCAACCCCGACGGCATCATCGGCGACATGGGCGGCGGCTCGCTCGAACTCATCGAGATCAAGGGCGCGCGCCGGCAGAACGCCATCACGCTGCCGCTGGGCGGCCTTCGCCTCATCGACAGTTGCGACGGCAAGATCGAGCGCGCTTTCGAGATCACTGAGAAAGAACTGGATCGCGCGGCCTGGCTCCCCAATGGCCAGGGACGTACTTTTTACGTCGTCGGCGGCGCGTGGCGCTCGCTGGCCAAGCTGCACATGGAAGCCACCAAATATCCGCTGCGCGTCATGCAGGGCTATACGCTCAACGCCGCCGACACGATCGAGTTCTGCGAGCGCGTCCGCAAATCAAAGAAGGGTCAGGGCCTCGACGGCATCGTCGCCGTCTCCAAAGCCCGCCGCGAAACGCTCGCATACGGCGCCCTCGTGCTCGAGCGCGCTTTGAAGCGCATGAAAGCCGATCGCGTCGTGTTCTCCGTCTATGGCATTCGCGAAGGTCTGGTCTACAAACTCCTCGGCCCTGCGGAACAATCCAAAGACCCGCTCATCGCCTTCGCCAGCGATTACGCCCAACTCCGCTCGCGCTCCGAAGCGCACGCTCAGGAACTGTGCCTCTGGACCGACGCGCTTTACGGTCCCGGCGGCCCGAAAGAAACCGACGACGAGCGCCGCTTGCGCCATGCCGCCTGCCTGCTCTCCGACATTGGCTGGCGCGCGCATCCCGATTACCGCGGCGAGCAGAGCCTCAACGTCGTCGCTCATTCCGGCATGGCCGGTATCGACCATCCCGGCCGCATCTTCTTGGCCCAGGCCGTCTACTATCGCCACAACGGCATCGAGGGCGACGACGACGTCGGCCGCGCCCAGTCCGAGCGCTTGAACAAGCTAATGCCCGAGCGGCTACAGTTCCGCGCCAAGGTGATTGGCGCCGCCGTCCGCGCGGCCCATATGCTGTCCATCGGCCGGCCCGGCATTATCGACGAAGTGGCCCTCAGCTACGACCGCGACAAGCTGGTCGTCCGCATCCCGCGCGCCCACGCCGCGCTCGACGGCGAACGCTTCCGCCGCCGCCTCGATACCCTCGCCCGATTGTTGGGTAAAACGGCCGATGTCCGCGTCGTCCGCTGACCGCCGCCCGAAAATTGCCCTGAAAATCGCCGTTTTATCTGATGCTGCATTGCCGCACCGTCTGGCGTAAACCCGCCACACTTCCTACATAGGGTGCCAATCGAGGGACAAATCACCCATGTCAAACGACCCATACAAGGTTTTGGGAGTGGCGCGCGGCGCGTCCGCCGATGACATCCGGCGCGCCTATCGGAAGCTGGCCAAAGAGAACCATCCCGACCTCAACCCCAAAGACCGGCTCCAGGCGGAAGAGCGCCTCAAGGTCATCAACGGCGCCTTCGCCATCCTCGGCGACGAAGAAAAGCGCAAGCAGTTCGACGCCGGCCTCATCGACGCCAACGGCGAGCAGCGCCCGCGCTATCAAAGCCGCGCCGGCGCGCGCTCGGCAGGCCCTGCCGACGACTACGGCTTCAACGACATCTTCTCCGACCTCTTCGGCCGTGGCGGCCGTGGCGCGCCTCCCGGCGGCGGCTTCGGCGCGGGCTTCGGTGATGCCTTCGGCGGCGCGCCCGCCAAAGGCGCCGACGTGCGCTACACCCTCGAAGTCGAATTCCTCGAAGCCGCCCTCGGCGCCAAAAAGCGCGTCACGCTGCCGGACGGCGGCCAACTCGATCTGCAAGTCCCCGAAGGCGTCACCGACAGCCAAACCCTGCGCCTCAAAGGCAAAGGCAAGCCCGGCCCGCGCGGACAAGAAGCCGGCGACGCGCTCGTCGAAATCAAAGTCCGTCCGCACGCCCGCTTCCGCCGCGAGCGCGACGACCTCCTGCTCGACGTGCCCATCACCATCGACGAGGCCGTGCTCGGCGGCAAAATCGAAGTCCCGACGCTGACCGGCCGCGTGCAACTCTCGATCCCGAAGGGCACCAACTCCGGCCGCGCCTTCCGCCTCAAAGGCAAAGGCATCAAGGGCCAATCGGGCGCGCCGGGCGACGAGATCATCACCGTCCACATCGAACTGCCCGAAGTCATCGACGACAAGCTCGCCTACTTCCTCAGCGAGTGGCGCTTGACGCACGCCTACAACCCGCGCCGCGATTGATGCGCCGCCGCCATGCACGCGCTCTGCCGGGACTGTTGTGAAATCGTCGAACTCGGCCCCGGCGACACCGCGTGCGAGCATTGCGCCTCCACGCGCCTCGTCCGCCACGACGAAATCGCCACGCTGACCACGGCCCACGTCGACTGCGACGCCTTCTACGCCTCCGTCGAAAAACGCGACCGGCCCGACCTCGCCGACAAACCGCTGATCGTCGGCCATCCCGGCGGACGCGGCGTCGTCACCACCTGCTGCTACATCGCGCGCACCTACGGCGTGCGCTCGGCCATGCCGATGTTCAAAGCCACCGAGCTGTGCCCCGACGCGGTCATCCTGAAACCGGACATGGCGCGCTACAAAGCCGTCTCCGACAGCATCCGCGACATCTTCCTCGCCGCCACGCCGGTCATCGAACCCGTCTCGCTCGACGAAGCCTACCTTGATCTGAGCGAAGAGCACCGCCACGAAGGACCGACCGCCGCCTCCGCCCTCGCGCACATCGCGCTGCGCGTCGAACGCGAAGTCCGCATCACCGTCTCGATCGGGCTCGGCCCCAACAAGTTCCTGGCCAAGCTCGCCTCCGACCTCGACAAGCCGCGCGGCTTCGCCGTCATCGGCGCGGCCGAAGCGGCGCGCACGCTCGCCGCCATGCCGGTCAAGAAAATCCACGGCGTCGGCGCCGTCACCGCAGAACGCATGGAAGCGCTGGGGCTCTCCACCATTGCCGATCTGCAAACACGCAGCGAAGCCGAGCTGACGAGCCTGTTCGGCGCGTTCGGCCGCCGCCTCGCGCTCTATGCGCAGGGCCACGACGAACGCCGCGTCACGCCCTCGCGCGAAACCAAATCCGTCTCGGCCGAAGATACCTTCGCGCGCAACACCGCGTCGTGCGACGATCTCTGCGCCGCCATCGAGCCGATGTGCACGCGCGTCGCCAATCAAATGATAAAGAAGCGTCTCTCAGGCCGCACCGTGGTCATCAAACTCAAGACCCACGATTTTAAATTGATATCGCGCCACGCCCGCTTGCAGCATCCGACGCAGAAGCCGGATTTGATTTACGACGCTGCGTCCAAGCTGATCGCGCGCGAAGCCGACGGGCGCTATTTCCGTCTCGTCGGCGTCGGCATGACCGACCTCACCGACGCCGCCTCCGCCGACCCGCCAGGACTGTTTGATGTGTGAGGGGTAGGGAGAGCTCAGCGGAGCGCGCAATTACGTTATACGCGATCGCAGGACGCTTGCGCGTGACAAACATCCACATGCTCCTGGAATCCCCTCAATCGCACGCGTGAAATGTGCACCATTGTCGCTGAAGTAGACTGGATAGATTTAATCGTCAATTCCCAAGTTTCCAACGCCGATTGCCTCCCAGCCGAAATTGTGCGGAGCAGATGTTATGCAGAAGTCAATCCGATTCGACGTCCCGACGAGTAATTGACCCGCATTTGAATGCCAATTTCGGCGCGTTAGGCGTGGTGACATTTGCTTGCAGACGTCATTCTTAATTTTACCGAACAGCTCATCGCAGTTTTCCCTCGACCCGATGGCATACAATCTTCGTTGGCCCCGTACTGGCGAGTGCACTGAAAGAGATAGGACTTTAATAGCCATTCAGCAGGCATGCTCCAATTTGGTACAATAGTCGTCAGGAAAGAGCGTCGACGAGGAGCTGTCGCGCTGCATTCCCGCCGAGCCCCCAAATAAAGATGTAGTCATCGGAAGATACATGCAAACCGGTGCCTTGATGCACTTCGCCAGCAGTTCGTTCAAAATTTTAACAGCGTCAGTCGACCAAGCGATCGCGCATGAGTTTCTGGGTTTCGAATGCTACCGATCGATGGTCGCACTCGGTTCATGTTGACTGACGACAACCTGGTCAGCGAATGCGCCGCTAACGTTCTTGCACACCTCATTCACTGATAAAACGCGCGGCTGATCAGGCAATTTGTTCACGACGCTTCTAGCTATGTCGTAACGATCCGACACGTGCGGGTCGAAGCAAAAATCCGTCTTTCCGATATAGCCCCAACTGCCGATGAGCTCTCATTGAACGAGGCTGCAAGGAAGTTCCACAGAGCTGCTACCTACATACGGATGCAAGCGACGGGTGCAAGGTACGGGCAACGTGATGGCAATGCTGTCAGGGGAGTTCAAAACAACCTGGTCGATGAGCCCGAAGCATTCCTTCACCCAGCCATTGGCACGTTAGCTCGGAATCATACGGCCTCGCTGAGGGCGAGAGGAAGGGAAGTCTATTCGCGTCGACACACAGCGCAGATTTTCTTATCGGTTGCGTGCAAGGCTCGAAATCGGTTCGAGTGGTACCGTTGGGCACACGAAGGAAGTCAAAGGCTACCAGATCCACTGCCAAGTGGCAGTTGCTGCGCTGCTGCCGAGCGCGAACGATTGTTTCAGAGACCTTTCCATGACGGTGTTGTTGTGACCAAGTCTGATAATGATCGCGCCTTCTATTCGGAGATTTACTATCGCCTTGCCGAGGAGATGAGAGTTCCATCAATCCTTTTCGTCAACGCCCAAAATAAGCAGACCGCTAAAGACATCGCGAGCCCCTTACGAAAATTCGGAGTTCCTGCCGCCGCTATAGTCGACATCGACGTCGTCAAGGATGGCGGTCATGTCTGGACCGAGTGGATGAAGGCCGTCCAGATACCAGACGCCCTACGTATGGGCTATGCCAATCAACGCGATCAGATAAACAAGCGATTGGAAGCAACCGGCAAGATATGAAGAGAAACGGCGGCGTCGAGATACTTGGTGTCGAAGACAAGAATGCTGCCAACAAGTTCTTCGATGATATGGATGGGTACGGACTATTCGCTGTTCGAAGTGCGAGCTAGAACACTGGTTGCCCGCATTAAAGGCAGAGGGCAAGAAAACTGGTTGGCGCAATTGTATGCACTCTCCGAGCTGGCAATGATCCAACGCAGTCCGCGTTACTGTTACGCTCAAACGGCAAGACCACGTATGGCGAATTCATCGCAAGATCATCGACTGGATCAAACGACCGGATAAACAACAAGTATTAGAAACATCTAAGGTGACTTTCTGTGTCCTTAAATTGCGTCGATGAAAAAGCTTCGCTCTAAAGATAAACGCTGAACAGTCTTGTCACGTGAGTCATACCACAACCTTTATCAAAATCCGCGAAATCTTACCACACCCACCTCACACCCGCGTCCCCACACCCCTCGCCCATCCAAACCCCGGCAATCACCACCGCAGCCGCGCCCGCGATCACCGCGACAGCGATGGACCCAAAGGCCTTCGCCAACATCGCCACGAGGCCGAGGCAGACGAGCGCGAGCGCGACGACAGAGCCGGTGCGCGGCTCTTTTTTGAGCGCAAGATAAGTGGCGATGCCAAGCAGCGGAAAGAACAGCACGAGATCGACGCGGATGTTGCAGTTCGCGTCACACAGCGTGCCGTTAGCGATGTAGTATTCGTAGACGGCGTAGGCCGCCCACAGGATCAGCGCCAAGATTTCCGCCGGGCGCGGCCGCTGCAGCGCCGCCACCAAAAAGTACAACGCAAGCGCGCCTGCGGCGAACACGAAAAAGTACATGTCGCGTCTCCAATCCGAAGCCGGTCTGGCCGGTGATGGCGTACTGCCCAAGCCCAAGGCCACTAGCCAGACATGACCGCGGACCGTGGTCAAGGCACGCGATCACCCGCGCTTTTTCCGCGCGCGGAAATCGAGCGCGCCCGCCCGCGCGCGCGGATCTTCGCCGCCGGAAAAAATCTGCGTCTTCTGCACCTTCTGCGTGCCCGTCGTCGGCAACGCGTCGAGAAACAAAAACCACCCGGGCGCTTTGAAATACGCGAGCCGCGCGTTGCACCACTGAAACAAGTCGTCCGCCAACTGCGGCGAGGCCTGAACGCCCGGCATCGGCACCACGCAGGCAAAAATCTCTTCCTCGCGCACCTCGTCCGGCGCCGCGATGACAGCCACCTGCGCCACCTGCGCGTGCGCCTGCAACACCGCCTCGATCTCCGCCGCCGCGATGTTCTCGCCCGCGCGCCGGATGATGTTTTTCTTCCGGTCCACAAAGAACAACATGCCGCTCGCGTCGCGCGTCACGATATCGCCGGTGCGGAACCAGCCGCCGCGCCACGCCTCGTCCGTCGCCGCCGCGTTCTTGAGATAGCCCGAGAAAAATCCCATGCGCGGATCGCTGGCCGAATGCCGCACGATGAATTCGCCCGGCTGTCCGTCGCGGCACATCGGCATCGCGGTCGTCAACCACGCGCGCTTCGAGGCCAGGAAACGCGCGGCCAAACGCGCGCGTCTCCGTCTGGCGCGGCTCGGCGTTGGCAATCGTCACGCGGCCGGTCTCGGTCATGCCCCAGACTTCCAACAGCGGAAAGCCGAAGCGCTCCTCGAACACGCGATGCAACAGCGGCTCGACACCGGCGCCGAAACCGAAGCGCACGCGATGCTGCCGTTCGAGCGCCGTCACCGGCTGATTGAGCAGCGTCGACGCCACGATGCCGAGATAGTGCACGATGGTCGCCCCGCTCGCCACGATCTCCGGCCACCACCGCGACGGCGAAAAGCGCTCGGTCAGCACCAGCGCGTTGCCGGTCAGCATCGCAGCCGTCGCCGTCACAGCCAGATGGTTCATGTGGAACAGCGGCAGCGGATTGTAGAAGCGGTCACGCCCCGGTTCGATGCGCGCCAGCGCGCCATGCTGCACATAACAGTCGCCCGCCGTGAAGAAGTAGGCATTCGACAGGATGCAACCTTTCGGCCGCCCTGTGGTGCCGGACGTGTAAAGCAGCGCGCATTCGGTGGCAGGGGTGATGCGGTCATTGCGCTGCGGCGCTGGACCTGGCGCACGCGGCAGCACGGTCTGCGGCGTCAAGCCGTCGATCACGGGAAGATCCGCGCCGCCGTGCAGCCCCGCCGCAGCCTCACGCAAACGCGCCATGCGGTCCGGCACCGACACTGCAAGTGCGGCGTCCGAATGCTCGAGCAAATAGCGCATTTCCTCCGCGCGATAATCTGGATTGATCGGCACGATGCCAACGCCGAGCGCGTTGAGCGCCAGAAAATGCACAAAGAACTCCGGCCGGTTTTCGAGCAGCAGCGCGACGCGATGACCATGCCCATAGCCCGCCGCGCGATAGAGGTCCGCCTGCCGCGTCACGGCCGCGTCAACCGCGCTATAACTCTGGATGTCGATGGCGGGGAGCGGCTGATCGGCTTGCGCACGCGGCACGATCAGAAACGCGGCATCCGGCGTGCGTCGCACCGCCCGCGCAAAGATCTCGTGCACCGATTGAGCCTGCTCCACGCCGTCTGCCTCGTTCCCAAATATAACTGCCGCAAGAGTAACGCAACGTGCTGCGCCATCAAGGGGACGCGCGCTCGCTTCAGAACCCCGCGCCCGGCGTGGCCAGATACGCGCGTTCGGCAGCCGTCGAGAGACGCCCAGCGGCGGCGTTGCGATGCGGGAAACGGCCGAACTGCCGGATGACGGCGCGATGGCGTTCGGCGTAGTCGGTGAAAAGTGCGTCGCCGAGCGCGCCGATCAAACGCACCGATGTGTCCTGTGACCGCAGATCTTCCGCATGCTCGTACGGCAGGTAGAAGAAGATCCGCCGTTCGGCCGGCGTGCTCAGATCATGGCCGCGTGCGACCGCCGCCGCCGCCAGCCGCAGCGCCGCCGCATCGCTCTCGAACGCGCGCCCGCGCCCGCGAAACATCTGCCGCGAAAACTGATCGAGCACGATGATCGCCGCCAGTGACCGCTCGGCCGTGTCGAGCAAATCCGCCTCAGACGCCTGGCTGACCGCTGCGTGCGCGGCCATGAACCGCGCGCTAATCGCAGCATCGAGCGCCGCGCCGCCACTGAACCAGCCCTTGGGGCCGACCTCGTCGAACCAGAACCGCAGCACGTCGCGGACGATGGTATCGGTCATCATGGCTGTGGCGCTCCTTCTGCCGGGTCATGCGATGGTGCACGACCGCCGCAACAAAGTCCTCTGGATACGATCTGCAACGCGGCGGCGGCCCCAAAATCCGGTCCGGCGCGGCCGGGCACCGGTGGCTCTCAACTTGACAGCGGGCGGCTCTCCTCTCATAACCCACCAACCCAACGAAATGCGGCCCCTCGGGCTTGCGGGCGCGTAGCTCAGCGGTAGAGCACACCCTTCACACGGGTGGGGTCACAGGTTCAATCCCTGTCGCGCCCACCATTTAAATCAATAAAAGCAGCAAACTAAAAGCGGAGCCATTGCGGCGCTGATTAGTGCTTCGATGCCGGGAAGTGCCTGGGAAGCCCGTAGCCGAATGTGATGGCGGTCTTATATCAGTGGAGCCATCAGCCCGCGCGCGCAACTTATCCGCGGAGTTCCTGACCGGTTTTGGAGGAAAAGCCGACGCAACGGGACAACCGCCTGCCGTTGTAAATCACCCACGACAGACTCAGTGCTGATGCTCAACACTCATGTTGTAACTTTGCAGAACACGGCGATGAGCAACGTGTGTGCCGCATTGGTCCCGCGATTGTTGGGTCTCAGCCGCATAGGCCACTTACCAGTTTTTGAGACTGCTTCTGTTCTGGTTTTCGAGAGGGGACAAGTACTGCCGTCGCAAAACGTGAACGATCAGACGGTGTGTGTTTCTCGCGCACACCGACCGAGAGCGTTACGGGTCAACTTCTGCCGCACTTCATTTGGATTGGTGCTTCTGGTGATATGTACAGTCGGTCTTAGGTGACCACGTCACCGCCTGTCTCAACTTGGTCCGCCAAGCGCGATCGCTCCAAAAGCGACCGATGATGCTGAGGCAGACTATGCAATCGTCTCAAGTCCGGCTTTTTGTAACAGCGACTTTCGACGCCCAAACACACCCGCAGCAATGACTT
>CAWHPE010000012.1:0-61953 GCA_963831185.1 uncultured Alphaproteobacteria bacterium | reverse complement strand
ATGGCCACGCAGCTGGATATTCGGCCGTCAGTGCAACGAAAAAGAAGGTTCTCGGCGCCAACTGATCTCAACGCTGCCACGGTCCAAACAGGTGCGAACCGACGTCGTGCCAGTGAATGCTGCAGGAATTCGGCAATCCTAACCAAATCATCGGTGTGCGCCTGAGCGAAGGCATCCGCGGCACGGTTTCGTCGCGGGGAGAATACACAAGTCACATACTCCGAGACTCGGCCGTAACGCGGTATCCCAGCGACCCCAGACGTCAGAATGCGGCGAGCCGGAATGTTGTCGCTCGCAATCGACGTCAGTGCGTACGGCAACTCGTCAGAGCGCTCGCCATATTCAGAAACGGCGCGAAATCCGCCCTTTAAAACGCCTGATGCCATTTCTGTGGCTCGCAGCCACGCGCAATGTACCGAGATATGGTAGCAGACAGCGTTCGCCGTCTACAAAAGCCGGCCTTACGATCCGCTCACAGAGACCGACGGCCGTCCCGGCGCTGTCACGCGCAAGAATGATCGTTTTGCGTTCGTCAGGCAACGCGGTCCCAGCAAGGCCATTCGGTTCACGTTCCACCGAAATAGCGTAGCGGCCGCCAATTGGATTTTCGCGCAGCAGACGGCGGATATCGGCTTCGTCTGCCACGGTCGCAAGGTGAAAGGAAACGCCCACCGTCATTGCACTTCGAGCAACGGTCCGCGCCACGCCGGATCCCCGAGCGGAAACCGGTCGCGCTGCGAAAGCTCTGCCCGGTGCATGTAGTTGATCGGCAAAAAATTGCGCATCAGCCCGTGCCGCCACGATTGACCTTATCGGCAAAACGCTTGGCGATGCTCTTCCAGCCATAGAAGCTGCGCCGCGCGGTGAGGCAACCTTGGCGGATGTCGTCCGGTTCCGCGCCATCCGGGCGGAACGGCAGATCATTGTAGCGGTAGCGTTCATCCAGCCACCATTTTCATAGAGAGCCTCCCCTCCTGCTGCAGCCGCTTGTAAAGTGGCGTGCCGGGAAACGGCGTCAGATGATTGAACGCCGCGATGTAGAAGGATTTCTGGTCAGTGGCAAAATCCGCAGCCTCCTGAAAGGCCTCCATCTCGGTCTCGCCATAGCCAAACACGAAGGTGCCGTAGACGCGGATGGCATGGCGGCGCAGGTTCGCCAGCGCCTTGGTGAAGCCGCCCTTCATCGTGTTGAACCCCTTGCGCATGGCGCGCAAGCACGGTCTCGTCCAGGCTCTCAAACCCGATCAAAACGCCGACGCACCCGGCTTGCGCAATTTGTCCAGCAGCACCTCGTCATGCGCCGCATTGATGCTCATCTGCGTGATCCAGCGGATGTCGAGCGGCGCGAGGCGTCGGCCAGTTCGGCGGCGAAGCGGATGTCGGCCGCGAAATTGTCATCGACGAAGAAGAACAGTTTTGTGCCTGTCCTTCAACGCCGCCAGATTCTGCGTAAAGTCGCCTCGATCGGCCGGTGACGCGCCGTGCGGTCGAAGAAGGTCTGGATGGCGCAGAAACTCGCACGGGAACTTGCAGCCGCGCCCGGTTTCGATCAGCCCGATCGGCAGATAGGATTCTTGCCCTTGAACAACCGCTGCGGTCGTAGCGCACGTCGGCCATGTCCGGCTGTTCGCTGGCTTGTAGACCGGCTGCAAACGCCCGGTGCGCGCGTCGTCGATCACCCGTCGGCCACAAGTTGCCTCCGCCTCGCCGATCACCACGGCCTTCGGCGTAGCGGCCGACCTCGTCAGGCGCGAGCGTTGCGTGGAAGCCGCCCATCACCACCGGCACCTTGCGGCGCCGACGAAACTCCGAGGCGATCTGGTAGGCGCGCTTGGCGGTGTAGGTCTCGATCGGAATGGCGACGAGATCGGCCGGGCGGTCAAGTCGATTGCCTCCATCCGGTCGTCGTAAAAGCGTCGATCTCGACATCCTGGGGCGTCAGGCCCGCAGCGAGGCAATCGGCAGCGGCTCCATCTGCCATGAGCGCATGTAGTTGCGCCGGGCTTGCGCCCGATGGCCGGATGGACCAGCGTCAGCCGCATTACGCCGCCTCAGGCTGCGGCGCGCGCACGTTCGACGCCACCTGCGGCCAGTCGCAATTGTAGTGCGTGTTGAGATGATGCGCATAGAACCGATAGCCAAGATTGGCGGCCAGCGACAACGGGATCTGCGAGCCGGCGTGGCGCACACGCGCGGCAATCGCCTTGTAGCCATAAGCCCGCCGCCAGGCCCGTTCATGGCCCTGCTGCAGGTCCTCCGCTCAACTGCTTGGGCTGGAACACCACGTGCTGGCCATCGTAAAGGTCCCAGTTCGTGGTCAGTATCCGTCCTTCGCGCCGCAAGCGCGCATGTACAGAGGCGTGCCGGGGAACGGCGTCAAGAAGTGCAAACCGCGGCAGGTCGATTTCCGGTTTCCAGAACAAAATCCACTGTCTCGTCAAAGCGTCGCCAGCGTGTCGTTCGTCATTGCCGAAGACGAAGCAGCCCTGGATCGAGATCCCGAGCCTGTGCAGGTCGTTGATCAGCGAGGCATAAAGCTTCGGATCATTGAAGCTCTTGCGGATGGCCGACAGTCCGGCCTTTGAGATGGTCTCAAACCCGATCAGAAGCCTGTGCAGCCGCTTCGCGCCATCAGCTCCATCAGATCCGTGGTCGCGTCCGATAAGGCTGGTGGAGAGGCCGAACCAGCGCACTTTCAAAGGGATCAGCGCGGTGAACAGCTCGCGCGCATAGGCCCGGTCCGAAATCAGATTGAGTCAATGAACATGATTTTCTTCGCGCCCGACGCGGCGGATGTCCTCGACGACATGCGTCAATCGGTTTTTGAAACTGCTTGCGGCCCCAGGCGGTGGGCGCGACGCAAAACTCGCAGTCGTGGGCGCAGGCGCGCGTCGCCTCAAACACGGCCTGCGTCAGATAGTGTCGGCCGTCCAGCAGATCACGCCGGGCGAACGGCAGGTTGGTCAGCTGGAAATCTGCGCCCCTGATTGTAGCGCGGCTTCATCGCACCTCGGCTGAAGTCGCGCAGCAGCTGCGGCCAGCTTTCCTCGGCGTAGCCGACGCAGATCGCATCGGCATGCTGCTGCGCCTCGTCCGGCAACAGCGTCACATGCGGCCCGCCAAGCACCACCGTCTTGCCGCGTTTGCGGAACTCCGCAGCGAGCTCATAACCGCGCGCCGCGCTGCCGGTGATCAGCGTCAGCCCGATCAAGGTCCGCATCAAGATCAAGCGGAATGTCGCCGGTGCCTTCGTCATGCAGGAGAAAATCGATGTCGAGCTCGGCGGGCGCCAGCGCTGCAAGTGTCGTCAGCGTCAGCGGCTGATAGCGCAGGGACTTGCGGAAAATGCCGCCGCGCGAGCGGTAGAGCGGACCTTTTGGTGACACCAAAGCGATCCGCATCCCGATGCTGGCTCCCCTGATTTAGCACAGATCAAGCTCACGGGTTTGATGTCGCCAAGCCGCCGACCGGACATCATCAGACTGTGATTGCGTTGCTCGACGTGATTTGTCTTGGAGCGTACCAAAAGCGTGGTCTAGCCGTCCAATAGATCGGGCGTAGGCATATTGTGGGTTCTCCGACATCAATCGTTCGGCCTTCGCGGCGATAGTCTGATGGTCGCGAGAGTGGTCATTCAACCATAGCTCATAGTACGGCCTGACGCCTTGCTTAAGGTCTCCGGTTCGGGCCACCAGCGTCGCGACGATGCGCAGACGTTCGATGACCGAAGCTGCGAAACCCTCGTCGATCTTCTCGCCGACGAAGTCGCTATAGACACCCTTTCGGCCGACGAAGCGCAAGCGCGGCAAAGGCCCGTCGACACCAACACACGTCACCCGGTCGCCGATGTCGTAGCGATAGAGTCCGCCGTGCGTGGTAATCACAATGCCATAGGTCTGACCCGACTCTAATCGAATCGCATAGGTGCGGCTCGCCGACATCGTCAAGAAACTCGATAACGGTGGAAAGAAGAGCTGGAACGGCGCCTTCCTCCTGACCACCGAGCGGGATGGTCATCGCCCCTTCAGTCGCAAGAAGTCCCTTGGCTTCGACGGCAACGTGCGGGAACAGCTCGCGTAGGCGGAAGGCATAGATTGCGGAACTTGCGTCGGTCCAGGCAGAGATGCACGCCAGATGCGGCCAAAGCCGCTCGGTAGCAACGATCGTCGACGTGCGAAGGCTGGCCTCGAGCCGGTTGCGCCCAGCGGCGGAAAGGCGGGCGGCGACCGCGTCGGCATTTGCGCGGACAGCGTCGACCAGCTCGAGGAAAAACGTGGGGCTCCATATTGAAACGAATGCCAGATCCTCAGCCTCGATCAAGGCAGTCAAAGTCGCAAGACGCCAGTCTGATCGATGTGGGCGACGACGCCACTGCAGGGCTGACGGCCAACGTCGAAACGAAGACTTCGGCGAGGCCGGGGCCAAGAAACGCCGCATCCGCCCCTTGACCGACCGGGAGGCCGGCTGCAGTTGTTTTGGGAGCGCGCAACACAGGGCTGATCGAGACATAGGCACGGCCCGCCGTGACCGCGGGCCGGCCGGCGACGAGGTCGCCGATCCAAGGTAAGACGGCATGCGAAAAACCTAGCAGGCTCTCGGCAGTATAGGGATGAGCTTGGCGCCCGACGACGTGCCGCCGGTTTCCTCGAAAGCAACGATCGGTGCCGAGGTCAATACGTCCAAGGCCCCGTTGGCGATCCTTTCGATCTCAGGAGCAAACGCAGCATATGCCGAAATCGGCACGCGGCGCCGGAAGGCGTCGAGACTATCTATATTGGAGAAGCCATGACGGCGACCGAACTCGCAATCGCGATTGGCCGTGACGATTTGTTGAAGGAGATAGGTTTGGGCCGCAATTGGATCACACGATGCGTGCGTGAAGTGCGCAGCCGAGGCACGGGCGGCGCGCTCAAGAACTTGCCAGCCGTAGAGCACTGGAACCCTCCCCCTGTTCCAGAAGACGCCGGCCGAATGATTTCATGTTCGACGGGGACAAAGGGCACAGACAGACAAGTTCGTCACCGTCGATATAGCCTGGATTGCTCTCGAGAAAAAATGCGACGTCGGGTCTTTGCCGTTCTCGCTCCGTGGGACGCGCGATTTCCGGTCTCAAGCGGCATTTTGTGCCTGCATATCGAACGACGCCATCCCTTTCATTGAACGCGGCTCCAAAACGATGCCGTGCCAACGTATTTCGAAGTCTCAGGAGCGACTGCGAGTTGGGGCCCGCTACCCAGGTCGGTACAAAGTCGATCCCGAAAGCTGACATGTAGCGAAAGGTTCGATGCCCTTTGACGATCAAGAGCCAGTAGAACAGAGGGCAAGCAGGACGTCGCAGCGACCAATAGCCAACCCGTCTGAGCCATGCCGTTGCAAGGGTTTGATGACCCCAATACTGTCGATCCATGATCGTATCGCCAGAATAGAGAACGGCAATCTCGCGATCATCGTGTAAAAACAGGGACCACTGCAAGGTCGTGAAGCCACACAGCTCGGCATCGCACCAGACCGTGACGACTTCGTTTTTCTCGTTCAAATCCCGGTCGAAGTCATGGCGATCCGCTCCGTCGTAGTAGGATGCGAACAGCCGAAACATGGGCTCACGGAGCGCGGCATCGATCTCTTTCACCTGGAAGATGCGGGATTGTAGTTGATGATGCGCGTTCATCGTTTCGTTCCCGGCAAGCCGCCGCTGCGGCGCAAAATGAGAATAGCCCAAAAACGGTGTGGTCAGCGTACGTAGTTGTCAAGCTGGTTGAAATAACAATGACAGCACAGGACAGCTGCTGCCAAAACCTTCGAGATTTGCCACCTCGTTCTCGATTCGAGCGTCTGTGGCTGCGAAGCGTCTTGTGGACCGTAGTAGTAAGGTGCATCACTTCAATGTTACCTCAGGTGTCACCGTGCCAACAAACAGTTCGCCGTGCATCCCTCTTTTGCGAGACCACACGCAAGCCGTCGAAGCCCCGGGCTATGTGTCCGTCGGAATAGCGAAGTAGAGTTGGCAAGGGCACAAGTTGATCGCTGGTCAACTGACCGGTGTCGCCCCAATAGCGACCGCGCCGAAGGGCCATCTCGACATGCTCCGAGGTCAGCACCTGGCCCGTTTCGTCTGTGGCTCGATGGTCGGTCTCGTCCCATTGCGTCACCAGTGAGCGGAACGCTCTGTCTGCGGATCTCAACGCCTGTTTTCGGTGATGTCCGTTAATGGGGGTATCGGGACGGCTCTTCAATGTCGATCTTCGGACTGAGTATCACGATTGCCCAAGGTCGGCTTTCTCTGCTGGGCGTCGGCACCCTAGCTATCGCGCTGTGTATGATCGCTTTCGGAGACCGTGCTGCCAGTCGGCGACGTCAAGCAGGTCACCCCGTCGACCCTAATGGCCGTTGACGATGTGTTGCAGGAGCGGTTCATTGCATCTCGGCTTAGGAGGATCAAGGCATGGCCTCGTGTTTGCCATACTTGCTGCCACGCATGCTCGCGATCGTCGCCTTTGCCGCTCTGTTTGGATCGGCTGCCGTGGCACAGCTTATGCGTGAGAACCTTGGTGAGCTGAAGCTGTCAATCGATGCCAAGAGCTGGCGTATCGAACGCCCCGCTCAACACATCTTGAATGTCGTTCCGATCGGTACGATGGCCAAGACGGGGCGTCCCGTTGTGGTCACTCAGGTCGCAAGCAACAATCTTAGGGACTGCGAGGTCCTGGCACGCGCGCAGCTTCCGGAAACGCTTTATTATCAGCTCGAAGAACGAGAGGTCAAGGTTGGCGGCCTGAAAGCAGTCGCTGTGCACGCGCACACGAGGTGCCGAAATGCGACTCCCACCGGGATCGCAATCTGCATTCCGCACCGAGGCATTGGCTATGTGCTGACCAATCGTATTGTCGGATGCCGAACGGTTAGCGGAAGTCCGTTTTCCGGAAGCGATTGGTTCGACGATTTAATCAGTGGCATCCGGTTCGCGCCATGATGGCTCGTCGCCAGAGCAGTGTCTGACCATGGCCCGGTCCGTTTTGTGCTCACAAATCGGTATCGGAGGAACAGCGATCTCGATCCCATCACGGCCGCCGACCAGGTTCATCGAGCCGACGGATGTAGACTTATTCTATACCGCTGCCGTTTCGAATTTCACTCCTGACGACAATGACCCATATCGATTGTTTCTTGCTCCGTCCTCTCGAACGTCGAAACATTCACAACGCGGACCCGCCGCAGCGGCGAGTGGTCGGGTATTCGCGCCCTGCGTGCTCGACCTCCGCGGTGCTGCTCCGCGACCATGGCTCGCAGTGCGTCAACCCAAGCCGCAGCACTTTCAAATTTCTGCGCCAGAGCATCCCTTACGTTTCTCCTGTGCGATCGCCGTCATGGCTCGCCTGACGATGCCAAGGCTTTCGCTGAACAGCAGAGAATGGTCAGACACGGCGGTTGCGAAGAGCGAGGAGCGGCAAGACAGTGCGAGCACGTCCTTTGCTAGAGATTTAGCCAGCACCAGGTTCAGGCTGGGATCAAGTGCGTCGAACCACTGCTCCAAGCACGTCGCCTTGAGACGCACGCCATCCTGCGAGTCCATTGGGGTAAGCATAACTTCCCAAACCAATGTTTGCAGCTCAGCGCGCAGCTCAGTTGGCAAAGACTTTGTGAAGCTCCCCCCAGGAGTACAAAACTCCGCCTGCTTGTGGTCCGCCGCCCATTGTATAAGCTTATGAAGAGCCTTTTCCGCATTGATCATCTGTTACCTCGTCGTCGAAACAAACATCGACCTGTGGCATATCGTGAACATCACGCCCAGGAGTGCTGTGTAAGTGAAACTTACCTTTTTGTCAATTCGTGCTTCCTGATAGGATTGGTGAAGAGCTGTACGAGGGTCGAGCATGGAAATGGGTCAGCGCTTGAGGGAATTGCGGGAGAAGGCAGGGCTCTCGCAGACGGAGCTGAGTAGGGCCGTGGGTATTTCCCGCAACGCGGTCTCTCAGTGGGAAGCGGGAGTCACCCAGCCATCCACACGCCATTTGAACGCCGTTGCTCGCGCGCTCAACGTGCCGGTCAATCGCATCATGGCGCCCAACTCGCGTACCCGTGAAAAGATCGTCGAGGCCGCAACGCGCCTGTTCGATCGTCTCGGATTTGATGGCACGTCAATTGAAGTGATCTGCGCTAGCGCGGACATCTCAACCGCCGACTTTGAAGCGTTTTTCGAGAGCAAGAACGACCTGCTCTATGAGGTGCTGAAAACATACAATGATCGGACATTCGCTGAGATGAGGCGTCTGCCGCCGAAGTTCGGTAGCATCGAGGCGCGCATCTGCCACCTGATCCACCTCTACTTTGTCAACGACCTAGCACACATCAAGCTGACCGCTGCGCTGCTCGCTTATTCTTGGCAATGGAGCACCAGTCGTGAGCGCGAAAATTCCCGCCAGCTTTCTGACCATCATGAGATGGTGCTGGCACTCCTCGAAGAGGCGGCCGCAAAAGGTGAGATCTCACCTGGGAATTTCCGGGCCGCGTCTGAGCTGATCCTGGCGGCCTACACAATGGCGCTGCGGAAGGCAGTTTTCGAAGGCTACGATGCCGATAAGCTCATCGGCTTCGTTCAACCCCTTATTTCTCTGATCTTGCAGGGGCTTCGAAAAGGCACGTGATGAGCTGCCTGCGACGGCGCCCTCAGACCTTGCCGCGGACGCGTGTGTGGCGTCTGGAAAGCATGAAGGGTGCCGGATCCGTCGATTTGTTGCATCACCACATCTCGCTCCACTCGGAATTCCGCTAACTCCCGATGAGCTGCCGAATACTTGGCGTGTCGCTGCTAGAAGTTCGACGGACGTTGTTGGCCCTCAGCCGAAATTCAACGATTGGCAGCTCTGCGGCTAGAAGCGGTCGTGGTCGATAGATGCGAGTACGCGTGCTAGTGACCCTGAGCTGAAAATCAGCATGGCTTCTTTCTGAGCAGAACGGCCGCAGTCAACGCCGCTTCATTGACGTCAGGCAGCTTCAACTGGATGTCGGCTAACTCTGCAAAGCGGTCTCTCTTCATCTAATCGCGCCGAGCGCAATGACATTTGGTTCAATCTTTGGTTCGCAATGCTTGCCCCAGGCCTCCATCAGCTCTCGCCTGCGGGCGATTTGGTCGCCACGGCGATACGCCCGTTCTGTCGCATCGCCGCTGATGTGCGCCAAGGCAGCTTCAGATAGCTCGTTCGGGAAACTCGTCGTTTCGGTCGCCCAGTCTTTGAAGCTAGACCGGAACCCATGCGGCGACGCTTTGGCTTGTGGGATTTTCATTCGGCGCAGCACCGCAGCCAAGGTCATATCAGACAAGGCAGCGCCACGTTTGGTGCCGGGAAAAACAAGACCATCGCACCGCTGCAAGGGCTTCACGATCTCCAGGATCTCTAGGGCGCGTTCCGTCAGGGGAACCCGATGCATCCGACCGCCCTTCATTCTCGCCACCGGAATTGTCCACACCCTGCCTTCGAGGTCCAACTCGTCCCACGTAGCTCCGCGAACCTCGCCACTCCGGCTAGCCGTCAGGATCAGAAATTCGAGCGCCAGTGCGGCAACACCCTCGCGCTTTCTCAAGTTGCCAATGAACTCTTTCATCTCGCCGAACGGTAGCGCGGGATGATGCCCACGCGACAGCTTGGCACGAGAAGGCAACAGGTTCTCCAGATGGCCCCGCCATGCCGCCGGATTTTCGCCTTCGCGATGGCCTGCCGCTTTGGCTGCATTGAGGACTTGTTCGATCCGTCCGCGAAGTCGGCCGGCGGTTTCAGGACGGCGCCCCCAATGGGGCTTTAGGCAGGCGAGAACATGCTCAACGCCAATCTCGTTGACCGGTATCGACCGGAGCGACCTCGCATAGTCCGTCAGCGTCATGCGCCATTGAGCGGCATGTTTGTCGCTTTTCCACTTGCCAGACATCGCCTCGATGTAGGTGTCAGCCATCTCGCCGAACGTCGGAATTCGTCTGCTCGTCCCCAGCGCCACCTTCGGGCTCTTGCCTTGCGTCACGAGCGCTCGGCATTCAGCAGCTATCTCGCGAGCTTTGGCCAGTGATACTGCCCTCAGACTGCCGAGACCGATCTCGCTACGCTTTGCTCCAACTCGGTGAATGAAGACCCAAGATTTGGCACCGCTGGGACTGACACGCAGATAGAGCCCGCCGCCGTCAGGCAGCAGTGCCGGTCCTTTGGCGCCTGAGACCGCCCTGGCAGACAGACGGCACAATTGGAGGGCCATGGTTTGTTCTCCAGCCGCGATCGAACACTCGATCCTTCCCTAACGCTATCCCTAACGCAGTTCGTGGTTTGTCGCGAAGCCTTGCGAACGACCGCGAACAAATTCGTCAACAACTATCTGACAATAAACGCTCTTTGTGATCATCGCCGAACAGCGGTGGATAGCGGTTAGACGGACTCCGTCTCCGCCAGCGCTCACCAAAAAAACAATAACAATATCAACGATTTAACGAACAAGTACGCCGTCACCGGCGTCGGCAATCATGGTTTGAACGCCAGTCGTCCCAGCCGCGCCAACTGACGCCGCCAGGACGAACAAGGCCTACGCGGTTTGCACATCACTTTCGATGCAGGACGTACCGGTTGACCACGCGGCCAGCACTTTTCACGTCCTTACCAAACCGCTTCGCAATATCGCCCAATGGACTGTTGGCAACGCCTTTGGCGAGTTTCACCGTATCGCGTGCGACGCCACGGCCCATGGTCGCGGCACCGCGACCGACAGCTTTGACGCCCGTTTCGACGCCACGGCCCACGGCTTTTGCCGCGCCCTTGATCGAACTGAGGACGCCTGCCTCCGCAGGGGCCGCACCAACGACGGCGCCGGTGGTCGTCACGGCGAAGACGGCGGCAAAAATCGACAATGCCGACAGAATGGACTTGAGAGATTTGAACATGGTCATGCTCCGGTGTGTGGGTTGTACGCACTGCTGTGATGACGATGACGCCCGTGGCGTACTGCATCGCCGATACCCTCACCGTGCCGCCTCGACGCCCCTTGCGCTGTTCCCGCAGAAACAACGCCCGCCCCAAAAGATTTTCACCGCCCGCAGCAGCGGCGCCCGAGCGGAAAGCCATCGTTTGTTGCAACGTCTACCGCAGCGCTGCGCAGCACCAAGGAATGCGTCATCGCCATCCCGGCCGCATCCATGGCCACCACCGTCGTCAAAATCGGCAATTGCTCACTCAGCGACGTCGACAAATTCGCCACGCTGAACCTCTCGCCCCGCGCGGTCAAACACGTTTCAGCCCCCCTCATCCCGGAATGTTTTGCCGATCTCGAAAGCAAGGTCATCGACACCAAGCTCGTCACCAGCCGCAACCTCTTTGTCCTCGAAGTCGTGAAAGCCTGGATCGATCCGGCGCAAAAGCAGCCGAAGACCATCCATCACCACGGCTACGGCACTTTCGTCGTCGACGGAGAAACCATCAAAATTAAATCCGCAAAGCCATGATCGCACCTGCCCCAAAGGTCTCCAAAACGATGGCGACCCGTTAACATTTTCATGCCTACTCTGCTGCACACGTCACATCAGAGATTGAAGCAGATGTTCAGCAGACGCCTCGCTGCGCGATATTTGGCGCTGACCGGTGCGGGTGCGCTGGTGCTGGGATCGGTTGCCGCGTGGGAGTTGAAACGCGCCGCCCCAGCGCCCTCACTCGCACTGCAATCCGCTAAAGCCAGTGCCCCCGCATCCCTTCCTAATGGCGCCGCACTCTTCGCATGGGGTGACTTCGGCTCCATAGACCTCGACACACTCGAAACCACGGCCATGCCATGGCCGTTGCTCGCCAGCGTCCTCGCCTTGGCGGAAACGGGCGGCAATCCCAATCACGTCGAGTGGACGCAGGTCGCGACCGCCTTCAAACGCTTCGGATTTCTCTATCCAACGGCCATCGATGGTCAGGGCAAACTGCCGGACACGCAGAACCTGCCGCTCGGCTTCTCTCTCGGCCGCATCGAGCGCACGTTTCCGCCCCTGCGCATCAGCGCGATCAACATTGGCTGTGCGGCCTGTCACGCAGGCCCTAAATACACCCCCGACGGAAAACCCGATCCCACCACTGCCGTTCTCGGCCGGCCCAACACCGCGCTCGATCTCGAAGCCTTCAGCCAACACGTGTACCGCGCTTTGCAAGCCGGCCTCGCCAATGAAGCCGCAATGACCGCCGCGATGGCGCGCCTGTTCCCGGCGATGACGACGCGCGAGCGTCTCTCCTTGTCGTGGATCGTGATGCCGCGCGTGCGCGCGCGTCTCGCCACCATTGCCGCCACGAACGGCAAACCGCTCGCGTTCCACAATGGCCTGCCGGGCCTCACCAACGGCGTCGCCTCACTGAAAGTCCGCCTCGGGCTCACCAATGCCGACGCCTATGACGCCAGTACCGGTTTCGTTTCCATCCCTGACCTTGCCGATCGCACCTTCCGCTCGGCGGTGCTCGCCGATGGCGCCTACGCGCCAAAAAACAGCGACCGTTTCCGTCCGGTCAATCGCGCTGAAGCCGACACGCGCGACCACACCGCCGTCGCCGCCATCGCCTCCTTCTTCATGGTCCCAAGCATGGGCCTGTCGCCGCAACGCACTGAAGCCGCAATCCCGCAGCTTGCAACAGTGCTCGACTTCTTGCGCTCCACGCCGCCACCGCGCTTCCCCGGTCCCATCGATACCAACGCCGCCACGGCAGGCCGCGATGTCTTTGCGCGCGCTTGCGCCAACTGCCACGGCACCTACGACACCAGTGTCACAACACCACGGTTGCTCTCATTCCCCAATTGGGCGGGCGATGTAGGCACGGATCGAAGCCGCCTCGACGCCTTCACGCCGGCGCTTCAGTCAGCCATCGCCAAAACCGGACACGGCCAGCGCTACATCGATGCCGCAGTCACACAACAGAAGGCCGCACCACTCCTCTCCGGCGTCTGGTCCTCTGCGCCCTATTTTACCAACGGCTCGATCCCGACGCTGCGCCATCTTTTGACACCGGACACACGGCCACAGCGCTTTATGCTCGGCGGCCACAAGCTGTCCCTCTACCGACGTCGGCATCGCGGGAGAAATGCGCGACGGCGTTTGGAGCTATCCGAAGGGCTATCAACCGTATGCAACGCCAGTGCTCTTTGACACCAGCGTGAAGGGCTTCTCTAATCGCGGCCACGAAACAGAGGTCGCGCCCTTGACGGCGCAAGAGCGGGACGCACTCCTTGAGTATTTGAAACTTCTGTAACTCAGATCAGCAACTCATCGACCGGCAAGCGCGCACGGCCAAGCTTCGGCTGTCCTGCCGGGCGCCCGATGCGGAACACACTCACGATCTGCCGTCCGTGCGGCACGCCATACGTGGCCGCGAGCGCATCCCGCGCCACCGGCCAATCCGCCAGCACCGACATCGGGCAGCCCTTGAGCCCAACGCGCTCCATCTCGAGCCACGCCCGGTAGAACGCCCGGCCCGAGACGAACGGATCTTCGCCATCCGGCCGGTGAAACAGCACAACAGCGCTCGCAGAACGCGTCTTTCCGCGCTCGCTCACCAGTGGTGCCGCCAGACCGACACGGTCCAACGTGCGAAAGAGCGGACCAAGCACCAGCCCCGCGCCCCACGCCTCGATCGCGCCGAGCGCCATCGCCTCGGCACTGAGCCCATCCCGCTCATAAAGTGGATGGCGTCGCGACAAACGCAGCCACTCCAAAAGTTCACGGCGATGCGCCTCATCGCGCAAGAAGAAAAGCCCCGCTCGATCCGCGAGTTCAGCAACGTTGGCCAGACGCCGTCTGTCCGCGCACCAATGTCAGATCATCACGCCGCAATGCCAGCTGATCGAGCCCGGCGTCTGCCGCCGCATCGTGCGCCAGGAACGCACCCCGCCAACTCGCGCGCGTCGTAACCGGTTCAGCAACAGCCGGCGGCGCACCGCTCGCCATGCGTATCCGCGCGATCACATGCGTCGCGCCATCGAGCGACAAGCGCTCGGGCGCTAGCATCTCAAGGTCGGCAATCACCAGCCCCCGGCGCGCAAGCGCCAAAGCCATGCCTTCCAGCGCCGCACCATGCGACAACCGCCAATCGCGCCACAACGGATCGGCAACGGGGATAGACCGTCGCGGATTGCCGAGAAGATCGATCCCGTCATCAAGCGCACGCCACAGGCTCGGCTGAATATTGTGCACGCTCGGCGCCAGCCGCGCCTCGGCAACGACCGCTCTTAAATCGTCACGCGACAACGTAATCACGTCAATGCTCCTTTGTCGCTCGCACCAAGCGCCTTCGAGAACAAGTGCAACCGATGCAGCGGCTTCGCTCCGATACGCTGCATCTGCTTGAGGCTCGCAATATTGCTATCCGCAATCCACGTCGTCCCCAGGGTCTTGTACCCAGCATCACGCGCCGCGCGGATCACCCGCGCCAGCATCGCCCCATTTAAGCCCCGGCCATGAAGCTCCGGCGTGACAGAATAGTAGATGATGACGGCACGGTCACGATTGAGGCGATGCCGGATGAAATGCCACGGTGCGGTCCACGACAGGCGCCCGCCGATGTCGCGCACGAACGGATTGAGATCCGGAATGCAGACAATGACCCCGGCAGGATTGCCGTCGTGATGCACCACAACAGAAAGCCGCGGATCCATAATCCACATCATTTCTCCAGCCTGAAACGTATACTCCTCCGCGCTCAACGGTACGAACATCGGATTGCGATCGAAACCCGCATTCAGCACGAGCCGCGCATCTTCCAAGCGGGCCTTGAACGATGCACGCGTGATCGGATGCCACGAGATCCGCGCATCGGCGGCAATCGCAGCCGTCTTCGCTGTATCAAGCGCGGCTTCTGGACACTTTCGCCAAATCCGTCTCGAACGTCGTCATCGGAAAGGACGGTGTGTAGCCATAACGCGCAAGGAGAGCCGCAATATGAGGCGCGGTCCACATCATGTCCGTATAAGGTTGCGCGTCGAACCCTTCCGTCACAACACCGGTCATCTGCATCGCGGTGAGATTGAAGTTTCCGGCCGCTTCAAGCGCACCCCGTTCTTGAAGCCAGCGCTCTGACGCCGTCAGCAAAGCGCCCGCAACCTCACCGTCGTCGATGCAATCAAAAAAGCCGAATTGCCCGCGCCGGGTACCATGCCGGGCATTCGACGCATCGTGCATCGCGGCCACGATGCGTCCAAGCGGACGGCCTGCACGATGTGCGGTAAATACCTCAAGCCGTCCCCGCCCATCGCGGCAGAGCGGGTTGCGCGCCGGATCGAGGATACGGTCCATGTCCGACCACATCGGCGTCACATAGTTCGGAAAATTCCGATAGGCTTCAAGCCCAGCGTCGAATGCGGCGCGACGATCGCCTGTTCTGATCTCGATGGTCACGCCGCCGCCCTCAGATAGACGCGTTGACCGGCCAACCGCACAATGTCGATTTCCGTCTCCGCGCGCGCGTCGGCAGCTGTCGCCGGAAGCGAGATTGCAAACACCCGCAACGGTATCTCAGTCATAAGCACAAGATGTGTCGCATCGTGCGCTGTCATCAGCGATAGTGCCCGCTCCACGCCATCGTCGGCCGGCACTCGGTGCCACGGTGCAGCGCTGCGTCGTAGCGTCCCAAACTCCGCGAGTAATGCACGAAATGCGGGATGATCGACATCTTCAAGCGCGCGGCCGCTGAGCATGCGCGCACCACCAAACAACGCATGCCGCTCGACGCGGTCGAGAAAGTCTTCCACCGAGCGCGCATCAGCAAGTGGCGAAACCACCCGCGTTCGCTCCAACCGTGCCCCTTGCGCTTCCGAGAACAAACTCGCGAACAGCAATCCCGCCCCCCCGACAGCCGCCGCGCGCATCACCTGCGCCATGCCGCCATCCGCGTGCCCTGCTGCCACATAACCAGCGGCAAAAAGTGCGGCAATCACAGCAAACATCGCAAAGTTGAGCAGGCGCGATTGCAGCGTCGCATGGAACGTCCCCATGCCAAGACCGATATAGAGCAGGAGCAGCGCCCCGAACGCCCCGAGCCGCACCGGCACCTCGGGCCAGATCGAACGAAAATCAGTCACGATCAGTGGCGCGATGAAAACAAGTCCCAGCAATACGCGCCGGATCGTGGCGTTTTCCGCAGCCGTCAGGCTACTGTCATCCCGCGTCCACAACAGCCCCGCGATTGCGATAAACCCGCCGAGCACGGTCGCCAGCAACAGCACAATGGGAACCAGAGGCGGCAGGACCGGTAGAAGTTTTGCCACAAACACGACGAGCGGCCCAGCCAGCAAAGCCAGTTTCAGCCACCGCGGCGCATGGCGGCGCAGCAGACCCTCCGCCACAGTCAGCGACACCAGCGGCGTCGCGGACGCCAAAGCATCAGCGACGGCATCTGCCAGCAAGCCTGAGCTGAACCACGCCCACGTCCGGATGACAAACAGCGCTGCCACAAACCACAACGCAAATGCAATGCGGCGCGACACCGGGCCGTGCGGATCGCTTCGCCGCACTTCGCGCGCAACAACCACAGCGCCACCCGCGCCGAACAAATTGACGAGCGCATCGGCGACAAACGCCGGCTCCATCATAATCATGCCGGCCTCATCATGCGCTCGAGAAACCGCCGCACGATCGGCTTCATCACCATCTCGATCACGCGCGCACGCGGCCGCTCGACAGCTGGACGGTACGGATTGAAGAACCAGCCACGGCAGTCCGTGCCCGTCCGCTTCCCCAGGATCAAAGCAATCGCTTCGTAACTCATCAGCATGCCGGTCGTAATCACCATCGGCGCGAATGACATGCGGCTTCGCTTCCCCGCCGCAACTTCGCCCGCCAGCTCCAGATCGACATAGTGCCGCGAATTCGAGTGGACCAGAACATGCAGCGCTTCCGCTTGAAACGCCTCGGCACGATCGCTGGCTGTCACCGCAGACACATCCTTGCCCACCGTCGGATAGCCAAGCCGCTCCTCCGGCATCGGCTCACCAGGACGCGTCACAAACACTGACGGTAACGGCGAAGCATAAGCGTCGATCACCGGCAACCCAGCGCGTCGTGCAGCACGATAGAGCGAAAGCCCCGCCACCAGATCGTCGGTCCCGTTGATGACCACCTGCACCTCGCGCACGATGCGCTCCAGCGCTTGCGGCCAATCGGCTTTCAACACCTCGACCTTCGCCTCCGGATTGATCCGCGCGATGATCTCGGCACTCGCCTCGGCCTTGTGCCGCCCAACCGTATCGGTGAAGGCAAACACTTGCCGGTTTAAATTCGAAACCTCGAAGCCGTCGAGGTCAGCGACAATGAAATGCCCAACGCCGGCGCGCACCAACGCCATTAACGCCGCGCCGCCCATACCGCCAGTCCCGCACACGAACACGGTTGCGGCGCGGAGACGCGCTTGCTCGGCCTCGGTGACAAAGCCAATATTCCGCGTCGTAAACTCGGAATAGGTGAAGCCAGTGCGGTCATGATGCTTTCTTCTCTGTTGAAGTAGTGGCGGGGACGCAAAATGCCCCAATGCCGGTCGGCGCTTAGCCAATGAATGACGGGAAGCACAAGGCGATTGAGCGCCACGAAAAAGAGCGCGGCCGCCACCGCCGGCAACGAACGCCGCGGCACGTCTTTCATGACGTAGCGCCGCGCCGTCGCCGTCGTCATCTGACAGAGTTGCAGCACGTCGTCGCCGCGCTCGTAGTTCAGTTGCTCGGCGCAGTACGTGTTGTAGATCTCATTACGGTGCTTGGGCGCTGCATCGAACGTCTTCTTCAGATCGTCCGATCCGCCCGTGTAGGCGTTGGTAATGACCGAGCGCGGCTCATCGAAGCCAGCATCAGGTCCAACGCCAAAGACGTGCCGATGATGCGCCATGATCTGACGCGCCAACAGAACATGCTCAAAAGACTGCCGCGAAGCCACTTCAGGAGACGGATAAACATTCGAGAACGTCTCCGTCACCATCCCGACGATGGCCGGCACCTGTGTCACGTTCGAGAGCCACAGCGGGCGCATCTGATTGCGAAAGAACAGCACAAGACAGGTGAGACCATAGAGCACCCACGAAAAACCTTGGCTCCGCACACCAGGATCGATCATCACGAGCCCCATGTGCAGCACCTCTGCCGGCCGGCCGTGCAGCGTCACATCCATCGCCGCCAGCGCATTGAAGGCCAACGGCGCCCCGGTCTTTTGGTCATAGATGATGGTGACAATGGAGCGTTGCAACCGGTCACGGTCGCCCGAAAGCACACCATACGTAAGATCGCCGTCCGGCAAGGTCCGCTGCGCGATCGTGCGCAAGTCGGAGAGCAGCGCCTCAATGTCGCGCTCGGCCATCCACGCGCCCGGCCGCTCGACGATCCGTGTCGAGATCGCTGCACCGGTTCTCAAGCGGAGATCGAGATAGTCCTGCGTTAATGTTTTATAAACGACACCCAGCATGACACTCCCCGCGCTGGCGCCACAATCCCAAATTGCGGTGAAAATTCCCTCAACACGTCCAACCCACAAGTTGCTGACGCATGTCCGACATCAGGTTTGACAACGCCGTCATCTGGACAGGGCTATCGCCTGAGCCGGTCCGCGGCTGGTTGCATCTCCGCGACGGCCGTATCGCCGGTGTCGGCACGACAGCGCCTCCGCTAGCCGCCGAGGTCCGCGATCTCGGTGGGCAAAATGTTCTGCCCGGCTTCGTCGATGCGCACACACATCTCTCCGTCAGCGCCTGGATGCCCCGCACCATCGACGCGGCACGATGGCGAAATGCGACTGACGCCTGCCGCAGCATCGAAGAAGCTGCACGCACCAAGTCGGAGCACACATGGCTGTTGGCCATGGATGCCGACTTCGATCAATTCCAGGGCCGCTTGCCGCATCCCGACGATCTCGATCGAGCAAGCGGCGGCCGCCCCGTACTCATTGCCGACTTTTCGCTCCATCGCTCGCTGTTGTCGTCAACTGCACTCGAAGACCTTGCGCGCGCAGGTGTTCCGGCAAGCGCCGACATCGACCGCCGCCGCGGCCGCGCCACCGGCATGATTTGGGAGAGTGCGCACGCCGCCGCTTTCCGGTTAGCACTCACCAACCTCGCACTGGAGGTCGGTGCAGTAGGACGCGCGCAGCTACTCGATCTCGACGCTGAACGCCATCTCGCCTGCGGTATCACCGCCTGCCACGACCCCTGCGTGCCGCCATCACTCGTACCCGAACTAGAAGACCTGCGCCGCCGCACACCACTGCGCCTGTCGTGGTCGATGGTCGCAGAAGCCGGCATGCTCGACCCGGCCAACGCATCAGAACTATGCGGCTGCTGCGGTGACGGTCCCGCCAGTGCAAAATTGTTCATGGACGGCGCACACAAATGCGCCCTCTGCCTCGACCCAAGTCATGTCCTGAGCATGGTGGCACGCGCCGCGCGCGCGGCCGTCCGCGGAGACATGCGTCCCATTGCCAATCTGACCGCCTACAAATCGGTCTATCGCAAGGGCAAATTCCATATGCCCTATCTTCGGCTGGAAAAGCAGCAGCTCCGGCAACGGCTCGATCTGCTCGCCACACACGGCGTCCGGCCCAAGGTGCATGCCGTTGGCAACGGCGCCGCCGTCACGATTGCGGACGCACTGGTCGAAACGGGCGCCACAGCGGCCACGCTTGAACATCTGACCTTCCTCAGCGCCTCGGACATTGATCGCATCGCGCGCGCGCGCGTCGTCGCCTCGATGCAACCCGGCTTTCTCGATCACTTCGGCGCAGACATTCTCGATCGCGGTATCACGCCGCGCCTCAAAGCCTATCCGGTGGCCTCGCTGAAACGCGCGGGGCTGCCGGTGGCACTCTCGTCAGACAATCCTTGCGGTCCGCTCTCTCCGCTCGGCAACATCCGAAAAGCCGTGCAGCGGCAGATCGCCGACGGCCGTGTGGTCGACGCGGCCGAAGCGTTGAGCCTACCCGATGCGATTGCGGCCTACACCGTCATCGGACATCAAGCCATCCACGGCCACCCCGGCCACGGCATTGCACCCGGAGCCACCGCCGATCTCGCAATTCTCTCCGGCGCACCGCTCGACGTTGCGACACGGGTCACTGAAACCTGGATCAATGGCTCACAAGTCTGGCGCGCAACCTAATCACACAGCAAATGCTCGGCGCAGCCAGCAGCGCTCAGTCGAACATCACGACGCCGCGCGCAACCGAGCCGGCTCTCAGTTGAGCAAAGCCGTCATTGATGTCATCGAGACGGTACGTGCGACTGATGAGGGCATCGAGATTGAGCTTCTTTTCCATGTAGAGATCACACAGCATCGGAAAATCGGTGCTCGGCTCCACCGACCCATAAAAGCTGCCCGTCAGTGTCTTCTCTTGAAACACCATCTGAAACGGTGAGATCGGCGCCTTCACCGTCGCAGCCGGAATACCGACCATCACCGCATGCCCGCCCGCCGCGACTGCATCGACGATCTGCGTCGCCGTCACCTCACTCCCAATCGCATCGAACGCAAAATCCGCGCCGCCGCCGGTCAGCGCCCGAATGCGCTTCACAACGGGCTCGGTCTTCGCATCGATCGTCGCGGTCGCACCAAATGACCGTGCAAACGCGAGTTTGCTTTCGAGCAGGTCCACCGCAATAATCTGCCGGGCCCCCACCAGCCGTGCCGTCTGCACGATATTCAGACCAACGCCACCGCACCCGATCACCACGACAGACGCGCCCGCAGGCACTTTCGCATGCCGCGCGACAGCACCAAATCCCGTGGCGACGGAACAGCCAACCAGCGCCGCCTGCGCCCACGGCATATCCTTGCGAATGACAACGACATTCTCATCCGGACAGACCACGTACTCGCTAAAGGTCCCGATGCGCGCCATCTGGTTGACGGCCTCGCCGTTGATCTTCAGCCGCGTGGTCCCGTCGTACATCGCATAGGGCGGACTATCGTTGTGACCGGTGCACAGCACCGATCGGCCACGCGCACAGTAACTGCACTGGCCGCAATGCGGACGAAACGAAAAGATGACGTGATCTCCCGCCCGAACCTTCGTCACTCCAGCGCCAACACCCTCGATGATGCCCGCCGCTTCGTGCCCGGGCACAATCGGGAGCTTCGTTGGCCAGTCGCCATTCATCACATGCCAGTCACTCATGCACACGCCGGTCGCCATCACCTTGACGCGCACTTCGCCAGCCCCAGGACTATCTTGCACAACGTCAAGAATCTGCAGCGGTGCATTGAGTTCGGTCAGAACGGCGGCCTTCATTGGTTGTCACTCCAAGTGCGTGGCGGATCACACGAGCTTGCTGCTCCGGCCTTGCCAATACCGGTCCCGCAACACCCGCTTATAAAGTTTACCCGTTGGATGACGCGGCAATTCGCGCTCGAAATCAACACTCTTCGGGCATTTGACGTGGCTTATTGTGTCGCGGCAAAACTTGATCAACTCCGCAGCAAACTCAGGCGTCGCCGAGGCCCAGTCGAGCGGTTGCACAACCGCCTTCACCTCTTCCCCATACTCGTCATTGGGCACGCCGATGACGGCCGCATCGGCGATCTTCGGATGCGTTATGAGCAAGTCTTCCACTTCCTGCGGGTAGATATTGACCCCGCCAGAAATGATCATATGTGCCTTGCGATCCGTCAGATAAAGAAAGCCATCGTCATCGACATAACCGACGTCCCCAAGCGTACTCCACCCTTCCGCATTCCGTGATTGTGCGGTCCGCTCGGGATCGTTGTGATATTCGAACGACGGCGCGTTAGCGAAGTAGATCGTCCCGATATTGTCGGCGCCCGGCGGCAGGGCCTGTCCATCTTCCCCCACAATCCGCAAGTCGCCCATCATCGCACGTCCGACCGTGCCTTTGTGGTGCAACCACTCCTCCGACGTACACGCCACCAAACCATTGCCTTCGGTACCAGCGTAATACTCATAGAGCACCGGCCCCCACCACGCGATCATCTGCTCTTTGACTTGCAGCGGACACGGCGCCGCCGCATGGATCGCGCACGTCAAAGACGACAGATCGTACCGCTGCCGGTCGGCCACACTGAGCTTGAGCATCCGCACGAACATCGCAGGCACCCATTGGCTATGCGTAATCCGGTATTTTTCGATCAGAGACAACGCAACTTCGGGATCGAATTTCTCCATAATGACGATGGTGCCGCCATGCCGCAGGATCGTCATCGTGAAGCGCAGCGGTGCTGCATGATAGAGAGGCGCCGGCGACAAATACCGCGTATCGCCCCCAAATTTATAGAGCTTCGCCGTCGTCTCCATCAGCCGGCTCGGCGCGTCGAACGCCTCGTCGAGCAATTCCGCCTTAATGCCCTTCGGCCGCCCGGTCGTCCCCGACGAATACAACATGTCACGCCCGGCACTCTGATCAGCGATCGGCGTCACCGGCTGATCGCGCGTCGCCGCTGACCATGACGCATATCCCGGAATATCGCCGCCAACGGCATAGGTCGACTTGATCTCCGGAAACCGCGCCTTCAGCGCCACCGCAAGATCTTTGAGACCGGACGAAACAATCAGCGCCTTGGCGCCACTGTCACGCACGATGTACTCGGCCTCCCCGATCAAAAGCCGCGTACTCATCGCCGTAAAAAAAAGCCCCGCGCGCTGCGCCGCAAAGCAAATCTCATGGAACTGCGGACCATTTTCGAGCATCAGCGCGATGGCATCACCGCGCTTGAGCCCCAGAGCACGAAACAGATGCGCCCCTTGATTGGAGTGCGCATCCAGCTCGCGATACGTGATCGCCTCGCCTGACCGCGCCATGATAATGGCCACGCGATCCGGATGAGACTTGGCGTGATGCGCGGGGTGGCTCATATTATCAATCCCTGAGGCGCTGAAATGCGAGAAACACTGCGCTTTGGCCCCCTCATCCGTGTTTATAAAACAGCGAAGTACGGAGCCGATGTCGCAGCCATGCTACCCGTCACTTTGCGATAGGCAAGGACCACCCGAACGGAAAATGCGCGCAACTTGATCCGGCGCCTTTTGTGTGCGCCGCAACACAAAATTGAGACACACAAATTGGCACCGTCGCCTGCTGCTCCCAGCCACCGCGACCATCCGAAATCCCCATTGCGTTTGCCCGGCAGCAGGCCACACTGACAACCACAACGCCGGTGGGGGCCGCATCATCAATGCCGCCCAACCAGCGCGCACGACATCACGCAGCGGACAGCAGCCCATGAATTTCGATTTCTCCGACGATATGAAAACGCTGCGCGGCGAAGCCCGCCGCTTTCTTGCCGAACGCTCAGCCCCGAAGGATGTCCGCCGTGTCCTGAACGGTGACTTCGCAATGGATCACGACCTCTGGCGCGAGATGGCCAAACTCGGCTGGCTCGGTATCGCGATCCCTGAAGCTTATGGCGGGTCTGGCCTCGGTTATGACGCACTCTGCATCCTTGCCGAAGAAGTCGGTCGCGCCTGCGCCACCGTCCCGTTCTCCTCGTCGGTCTATTTGGCCACCGAGGCGCTACTGCGTCTCGGTACCAACGAACAAAAACGCACTTGGCTTCCAAAACTCGCCAGCGGTGACATCATCGCAACCCTCGCTCTGCCGGAAGGCAGCGGCGCCCCCGATCTTCTAAAACTCAAAACCAGCGAACGAGATGGAAAACTCACCGGTGACAAGTGGCCGATCCCAGACGCGGCCCACGCTGGTATCGCCATCACCGCTGCTATCGACGCGCACGGCGTCCCGTCGCTCTACATCGTTGACCTCGGCCAACCCGGCGTTACCCGTGAGCCAATCCGGACACTTGACCCCACGCGAGCCCACGCCCGCGTACAATTCACGCAAGCAAACGTCGAACGCCTCGGCGACAAGTCCTGCGGCGCTGCGGCCATTCAGCGTCTCGTCGAACGCGCGGCAATCCTGATGGCCTTTGAACAATTGGGCGGCGCAGAAACAAGCCTCGCCATGGCCGTCGCCTATGCCAAAGACCGCTACGCTTTCGGCCGCCCCATCGGCTCTTTCCAAGCCATCAAACACAAACTCGCCGATATGTATGTCGCCAACGAACTTGCGCGCTCCAACGCCTACTGGGGCACGTGGGCGCTGACCACGGATGCAGCGGAACTCCCGCTCGTCGCCGCCTCGGCCCGCGTCGCGGCAACACGCGCCTACGACGTCGCCGCCAAGGAAAACATCCAGACCCACGGCGGCATGGGCATGACCTGGGAAACCGACGCCCATCTCTACCTGCGCCGCGCCTACGTCTTAAGCGCCGCACTCGGCAGTTCGACCTATTGGAAAGATCGGCTCGTCGCCGCCCTCGAAACGCGCAACGCATCATAACGGACGCCCCCATGGATTTCGAAGATACACCCGAAGAAATGGCGTTCCGCCGCGAGGTCCGCGCCTTTCTCTCAGCCAATGCCCAACTCAAATCACGCGCAACACGCGGCATCCGTCAGCGGTTCATCCGCGACAAAGCAGACCTCGAGGCCGCAAAAGCGTGGCAGGCGCAGAAGGCTGCGGCGGGCTTCGCCGCGATCACGTGGCCGAAGGAGCTCGGTGGCCGCGGTGGCACGCCCATCGAGCAAGTCATCTATAATCAGGAGGAAGCAGAGTTCGATGTGCCGCGAGGCGCCTTCGAAATCGGCCTCGGCATGTGCGTGCCCACGCTGATGAAATATGGCAAACCAGAGCATCTCCAACGCTATGTCGCGCCCGCACTCCGCGGCGAGGAAATCTGGTGTCAGCTCTTCTCCGAACCAAGCGCCGGCTCGGATCTGGCAGGTCTACGCACCCGCGCCGTCCAGGACGGCACCGACTGGATCATCAACGGTCAGAAGATTTGGACGTCGGGCGCCCACTTCGCCGACTTCGGCATCATCGTCACCCGCACCGACGCGACGGCAGTGAAGCATGCCGGCCTCACGTTCTTCTTCCTCGACATGAAGTCACCCGGCATCGAAGTCCGCCCGATCAAACAGATCTCAGGTGCCTCCAACTTTAACGAAGTCTTTTTCACAGACGTACGCGTTCCAGATGCGCAACGCCTCGGCGCTGTCGGCGACGGTTGGAAGGTCTCGCTCACAACCTTGATGAACGAACGACTCGCGGTTGGCGACAATCCGGGACCCGGCGTCGACGATCTCTTCGATCTCGCACGAGAACTGGAGCTAGACGGCACCTCCGCCCTCCGCAACGCCGCTGTCCGCGAGCGCATCGCCGACTGGTACGTCGAAGCACAAGGTGTGAAACTCACAAAGTTTCGCACCATGACGGCGTTGAGCCGGGGACAAACGCCCGGCCCCGAAGCCTCGATCACAAAGTTGGTCAGCGCCAAACAAGGTCAGGACATTGCCAGTTACGCCGTCGACCTCCTAGGTCTCGCCGGCCCCGTCACCGATCCAGATTTTAGCCCGATGCACGCCTGGTTTCAGGAGTTGCTCTTCTTTGCGCCGGGCCTCCGCGTCGCCGGCGGCACAGACGAAATCCTACGCAACATCATTGCTGAGCGTGTCCTTGGCCTTCCCGCCGACGTGCGCGTCGACAAAGACGTCCCCTTCAATCAATTGCCGCTCGGAGCGCGATAGCTCCCGGCACACGGCCCGTACAAAAACGCAGACGTCCAAAACAAAAGTGCCGCCCCAAGTCGGGGCGGCACCTCATTGGTGTCGATAGATTACTTGCTTTCGTTCGCCAGCACGTCACCGAACAACTCGAAGCTCTTGCCCTTGACGCGCGCCAGCCGGACCGCTTGGATCGGATAGAAGTCGGTCGCGCTCGTATTGATCTTGATGCCGGGCAGCAGCAGCGGCGCCTCGAAACCTTGCAACGACGTCGGCCTGCTTCATGATGTTCTCGCGCGTCAGGTTATCGCCCGCACGCTTCAGGACTTCGATCATCGTGTGAGCAACCGAGTAACCGTAGTTGTGGGTATCGTCCTTCAGGTTGCCCTGCGGCATGTACTTCGCCATGAACGCCTTGAACGCCTTCACATCGGCCGACGTCGTCCAACTGGGAGTCGTTGACGTCCTTGCGGTAGAGCGCGAGGATCACGCCTTGTGACGCCTCGATGCCAGCCGGCTTGAACACCGAGCCGAACGACGACGACACGTTGTTGAGGTAGTGCACCGGCTTCCAGCCGATTTCGGCCGCCTTCTTGATGGCCTGCGCGGCGAACTTCGGCGTCGTGATGTTGAAGAACACATTGGCGCCGGAGTTCTTGAGCTGGATCATCTGGCTGTCGACGGTCGGGTCGGTGACCTCGTAGGTCGACGAGCTGCACGATCATGCTTCTCGTTGTCCTTGCCAAGGCCAGCCTTGAAGCCGTTGAAGTAGTCCTTGCCGTAGTCGTCGTTCTGCATCAGAACGCCGATCTTCGGCATCCTTGACCGTCGCCAGAATGTGCTTGGCGTAGATCGCACCTTCGGTCTGCGTAGTCGGGCTGCCAGCCCATCGTCCACGGGAACTCTTTGGGCTGGCCCCACTTCGAGGCGCCGGTCGCCACGAACAGCTGCGGCACCTTCTTGGCGTTCATGTACTTGTGGATCGCCGTGTTCGGCGGCGTGCCAAGCGTGTTGAAGAGGAAGAGGACTTTGTCTTCCTCGACCAGCTTCCGCACCATCTCGACCGTCTTCGGCGGCGCAGTAGCCGTCGTCATAGGTGATGAAATTGACCTTGCGGCCGTTGATGCCGCCGTTATCGTTGACCATCTTGAAGACGGCTTCGATCGTCCGGCCGATGTTGCCGTAGGCAGAGGCGTTGCCCGAATACGGCATCGTGTTGCCGATCCTGATCTCGGTATCCGATGGCGCCTTCGTCGTACTTCTTTTGCGCCGACGCGGGCGCCGCCGCGAGCGATCGCCGAGCAACGCGCCGGCGCTTGCCGTCAGAATAAGTCTTCTGCTGAGTAGACATGACGTTCCTCCTTCGAGTGTTCTTCGACGATCTGTAGTTGCCGGCGTCTGTTTCTTTAGTCGGCTCGCCCTTGTACCGGCGCCCATAGCGAGGCGAGTCCTCCGGCGATACCGTTCGGCATGGAGTACATAAGAAGGATGAGCACGATGCCATAGATCGTCCACGGCTCCAGTTCGATCGGCAGATGTACCGTCGCCCCGATTTTCTTGGTCAGCGCATCGGCGTACTTCTCGATCACTTGCACAAAGATGCCGCCGATGAATGCGCCGGGCAGCGACGCGATGCCGCCGACCACCGCGCCGACGAGGATCGCGATCGACAGCTCGAACCGGAAGCTGTCCGGCGAGACGAACTCGAAGATGATCGCGTGCAACGCGCCGGCAACACCGACAAAGAGCGCGCTGATGCCGAAAGTGACGGCCTTGGTCCGCGCCGTATTGATGCCCATCGTGTCGGCGGCCAGCGGTTGATCGCGGATCGCCATCATCGCGCGGCCGACGCGGCTATCGAGCAGATTGCGCGCGAGCCAGAACATCACGACCGCAACACACGTCACAACGACGTACATCCACTGATCGCCACTGAACGGCAACCCGAACGGCGCATCCGGCTTGATCAGATTGATGCCCTGCACGCCGTTCGTCAGCGGCTCGAGATGCCGGTACTTTAGCATCTGCGGCACGGCAATCGCGAGGCCGAAGGTCGCCAGCGCCAGATAGTGCCCCTCAAGTCGCAATGCCGGCAATCCGAACAGATAGCCGACAACAAAGCAGACCGCTGCCGCCACCGGTAAGCGTCAGCAGGTAATTGACGTTGTAGCCATCGATCAGAATGGCCGCACAGTAGGCGCCGACGGCAAAGAACGCCCCATGCCCGAGCGAAATCTGGCCGTTGAACCCGGTCAGAAGATTGAGACCAAGCACGGCGATCGCATAGACGATCATCAGCGAGAGTTGCAGGAACGTAAAATTCGCTGATGAGCCCGAGTTGACCGCCGATGAGCGGCAACAGCGCCAACCCCAAGATGATCAGCGGCAGTGCAAAGCCCGGCTTGCGGGCCGTCGCGGCAGCGCCCGGAGGCGTGTGTGCAGAGGATGTTTCGATCATCGCCATCCCATTATACCCGCTTCACGATGCGGCGGCCGAACAAGCCGTTGGGCTTGAGCGTGAGGATCGTGATCACGATCATCAGCGCCACCATCAATTTCTCGCCGTTGCCGACGACATAGAAGCCGGTCGCCTTCTCGAGCATGTTGCCGAAATAGGCGACCAGGTTCTCAAGCACGCCGACGATGAAGCCGCCGGCCACCGCGCCCGCCGGACTTCCAATCCCGCCGACCAGCGCGCCGGCAAAACCGTAGAGCAGAATGCTCGCCATCATGTTGGGTTCGAGATAGACCGCCGGCGCCACCATCGCGCCGGCAACCGCGCCGATGGCCGCCGCCAACCCCCAGCCGAGCGCCAGCATCCAATCGACCTGCACGCCGACCAAGCGCGCCGAGGCCGGGTTTTGCGCCGCCGCCCGCATGGCCAGTCCGAGCGGCGTGTAGCGGAAGAACGCAAACAGCGCCAAGAGCATGACGAGCGACACCACGATCATGCCGATCTGATGCGGTCCGATATAGCCGGAACCCGCAAACGTCACATTGGGAAAGGGCGAAGGAAACGCCTTGATCGTATGCGCTCCAGATGGCCCCGGCCAGCGAATGGAAGATCGCCAGCAGGCCGATGAAGACGACGACGATGGAGAGCACTGGCGCGTCATGCAGCGGCCGCAGAATGATGCGTTCGATCAACACGCCGATGAAGAACGACAGCATCGCCGAGACCGGCAGCGCGACCCAGAAATTCAATCCCCATTGCATCAGCTGCCAAGTGAGATAGGTCGAGAACATCGCCATCTCGCCCTGGGCGAAATTGAGGTGGTCGGTCGACACGAAAATCATCACCAGCGCCAAGGCCACGCAGGCGTAGATGGCGCCATTTGCGAGTCCGGATGCGAACTGCTGAACGAACTGTTCCATGTGGCCCTTTTCCGCTCCGCCATAACCTGCAACAGACCCGCGAGATACCCCGCAATCCATGTTTCAATATCCAAGATAGGATTGCCGGATCCCCTCGTCGTTCTTGATCTGCTCCGCCGGCCCCGACATGACGATCGCGCCCTGTTTCCAAGACGTAGGCCTGTTCCGCCAGATCGAGCGCCAGTGCCGCGTTCTGCTCGACAAGCAGCATCGAGACTTTCGAGGTCGAGTTGATGAGGCGCATGATGCGAAAGATTTCCTGCACGATCAACGGCGCCAAGCCGAACGACGGCTCATCCAGCAGCATCAGCCGGGGCCGGAGCATGAGAGCCCGGCTGATCGCCAGCATCTGCTGCTCGCCGCCCGACAGTGTGCCGGCCTGCTGCTTCAAGCGCTCTTTGAGGCGCGGGAAATACGATAGCACCATATCGAGATCGCGCGCGACCTCGGCCTTGTCCTTACGGCGTATAGGCCGCGATGTGCAGATTCTCCTCGACACTGAGGCCGACGAATGTGCCGCGGCCCTCCGGCACGTGCGCAACGCCGAGCCGCACGATGATTCTCAGTCGTCTCTCCGACGATCGAGCCCGCCGCGTAACGGACTTCCCCTTCGCGGCGGACCATGCCGCACAGCGCACGCAACGTCGTCGTCTTGCCGGCGCCATTCGCGCCGAGCAGCGTCGTGATGCCGCCTTCTTCAAGTTGAAAATTGACGTCATGCAGGGCATGCGGTGGGACCGTAGAAGGCACGCAATCCTTTGACTTCGAGCAATGTGGCCATGCTCATGCGGTGCCCGTGCCAAGGTAGGCGCGGATGACGTCCGGATTGCGCTGAACCTCGGCGGCGTGCCTTCGGCGATCTTGCGGCCGAAATCGATCGCGACGACGTTGTCGGATACAGACATCACGAGAGCTCATGTGATGCTCGACCAGCAGCACCGTCACATGCTGCAGATCGCGCACCCGGCGAATTTGCTGCTTGAGCGTATCGATCTCCGAATGATTGAGACCCGCCGCCGGCTCGTCGAGCAGCAACAGTTTCGGGCTGGCAGCCAGCGCCCGCGCGAGCTCGACGCGCTTGCTGATCGGGAACGGCAGCGGCCCAGCCGGCAGATGCGCGAACGGTTCGAGATCCATGAAAGCGATCAGCTCACGCGCCCGCTCCGTGATCCGAGCTTCCTCCGCCGCCGTTCCCGAAAGCCGAAGCGCCGAGCGCACAAACCCGGCGCTGCTCTGGCTATGGCATCCGACCTTGACGTTGTCGAGCACCGACATGCGGTCGAACAATGCCACGTTCTGGAATGTGCGCCCCATACCGATCGCAGCGATGGCGTATCGCGGCTGATTGAGAATGGACTGACCGTCGAAAAGGATGTCGCCCTCATCGGGCATATACAGGCGAGAAAGACAGTTGAAGAGCGTCGTCTTGCCGGCGCCGTTCGGCCCGATCAAGCCGACGATATGCCCCTGCGCGATGTCGAAAGTAATGCCGTCGAGCGCAACAATGCCACCAAACCGCACGGAAATATCGCGCACGCTGAGAAGAGGCTGCGTACCCGTCGTAGACGCGCGCCGTTGTTCAGTTGCGACCGCCATCATCCCATGTCCCCAAACGCCGCCGGACGGCTACACCCGAGTTGCCCCCGGCACGGCGACTGCAATGCAACCGCTGCATAGCAGTTGAACTAAAGGCGCAACGCCGCGCAAGCCCAAACACAAAGATTGCTCCGCAAAAAATATTGCGCGCCGCAACATGAAACATCGCAACACCAGCAAGATCGGCAGCCAGCCTCTTGCTGTGCACCCGACCCGATGCAAAACTTCGCACGTTAAATATCACGCCGCCGGCCACGCCCGGCTGAGCAGCAGGCGGGAGCAAGCAAAAACCATGAAGACAACGTACCAGTCGATCTTCAAGCCCGGCCTGTTCGCAGGCACTGTCGCGATCGTCACCGGCGCAGGCAGCGGTATCGGCCGCTGTACGGCCCATGAACTCGCGGCTCTCGGTGCCAGTATCGCCCTGATCGGGCGCAAGCTTGAAAAATTGGAAGCAGTGAAAGCTGAGATCGCTGCTGCCGGCGCGCGCGGCGAATGCTTCGTCTGCGACATTCGCGATGAAGACACCGTCCGCCAAACCGTCACCGATGTGTGCACCAAACTTGGCCGCGTCGATTATCTGGTCAACAACGCAGGCGGCCAATTCACAGCGCCCCTCGAAGCCATCAGCGCCAAAGGCTTCGACACCGTCGTCCGCAACAATCTGACCGGCGGATTTCTGATGGCGCGCGAGTGCTACACCCAGTGGATGAAAGCAAACGGCGGCGCCATCGTGAATATCACCGCCGACAATTGGCTCGGCATGCCCATGATGGGCCACTCAGGCGCAGCACGTGCCGGCATGGTCAATCTGACCGAAACCGCAGCACTCGAATGGTCCGGCAGCAATGTCCGCGTCAACGCCGTCGCGCCCGGCTGGATTGCCTCCTCAGGCATGGACCAGTATCCGCCCGAAATGGGCGCGCGCATTAGATCGCTGAAGAACCTCGCCCCACTCGGCCGCCTCGGCAGCGAAAGCGAGGTCGCCGCGGCAATCGTCTTTCTTCTGTCGCCCGGCGCCGCTTACATCTCTGGCGCGACCCTCCGTGTCGACGGCGCGGCACCCAATGCCAAGATCAGCCGTCCCATGCCGCCGCGCGGCGACCGGCCAGCCCCCACCTTCGACGGTTTCCATCTCGCGACGCTGCCAAAAGTTTTGCGCGACTGACGCGGTGATGCATCGGCACTACGCAACAGCTCCGTCACGCCGCAATTGCTCGATGTCTGCCGCCCCAAACCCCGCCTCACGAAGGATTTCGTCGGTGTGCTCGCCGAGGCCGGGCGCGCGCGTGGCCGGCGGAACGACCGCCGCTGCCAGACCAAACGGTGCCGCCAGAGTCAATGGCATCTGAGGAATGTGCGTAGCGACAACGGCACCACACGCAACAGCCTGCGGATCGTCGCGCAAGTCGGATAGGCAGCCGATCAGACCAACCGGAACATTCGCCGCACTCAACCGGTCGCGCCAATGCGCCCAATCGTTGCTCGCAAAAACGCCGTCGAGAATGGTAACGAGGTCCGCCGCATGTGCACGCCGCGCGGACATCGTGGCGAACCGCGTGTCCTGCAAAAGATCTGGACGGCCGATATGGGTGCAAAACGGCTCCCAGCCCAAATCTTCACGCACCATCGTCAACTGCAGCCAGCGGTCATCGCGTGTGCGATAAGTATTGGTCACAGCATTGCGCGGACGGGTGCGCGGCGGACGTGGCGGCAATGTCGAACCCAACAGCGCCGCTTGCGCACCAACACCATTTGCCCAAATCCCATTGGCCAAGAGTGAACTCGTCACCAACGTCCCCAAGCCAGTTTTTTCGCGCGACCACAACGCCATCATGATGCCGGCCAGCAAACTCATCCCTGACGCGCGGTCGCCTTGTGCGGGCTGCGCCACGCCGGGCGGCTGGTCATCGTAACGATTGCAGTCGGAGAGCCCCGACCGTGCGAAGTAGGCGGTTGAGTTGAAGCCCACGCTGTCCCGGTCCGGTCCTGCTTCGCCATACCCTGTAAAAGCCGCATAGATCAGACGCGGATTGAGATGCCGCACATCGTCGTAGGCGATTTTCAAACGCTCCCGCACCAGCGGCGGCGAATTGGTGACGAGCACGTCAGTATTGGCAATCAATTTGTGGAGCGTTTGTTGGCCCGAAGCCGTCTGCAGATTGATCGCAATTGATTTCTTCCCCCGGCTATCCATCTCCCAGGGGTAGTTGACCTCACTCGGCGGATAACTCGTGACCTGCTTGCATCGACCGGTTCGGATCCCCGCCACGCGGCGGCTCGACTTTGATGACGGTGGCTCCGTAGTCGGCCATGACAGTCGCCGCCACAGGTGCCGCATGTAAGTTGCAACATCAAGAACCCGAAGTCCGTGCAATGGCAATGCAGGCGTAGGCGAGATCGCGTCACTCGGCATTGCACCGAACCTTCCCGAAATCTTCGGCCAACCGCGCGACACACGCAGCATCGGCCACACTTCGGAAAGCTTATGCCAGCTCACGCGGCCGCGCCAAGCCTCAGACATCTCCGCCCAGCGGCGATCAATTGCACTGCAGCAAACAGAATGAGTTCGCCCGCACTCTTAGCCAAACCGGCCCGTGATGTAATCCTGCGTGCGCGAATCTTCGGCGACATGAACATCTCTCCTGTCACCCCGAACTCGATCAGATCCCCAAGATACATGAACGCCGTGAAATCGGAGGTTCGCGAAGCCTGCTGCATGTTGTGCGTCACCATCGCAATCGGTGTAGTCCGCTTTCAGCTCTTCGATCAGCGCCTCGACCTTCGCCGTCGAAATCGGATCGAGCGCTGAGCAGGGCTCATCGAGCAGGATCACCTCAGGCTTGATCGCAACCGTTCGCGCAATGCACAGCCGTTGCTGCTGCCCGCCCGACAAACTTAAACCGCTGGCTCCGAGCTTGTCCTTGACCTCCGGCCACAGCGCTGCACGCCGAAGCGCATCTTCGACGCGACCGTCCAACTCGCTTTTGGGTAGCTTCTCGTAAAGCCCAATACCGAATGCGATATTCTCATAAATCGACATTGGAAACGGCGTCGGCTTTTGAAACACCATACCGACACGCGCACGCAGCAAATTCACGTCAACGCCCGGCGCCAATATATTTTCGCCATCGAGCAGGACTTCGCCCTCGGCACGCTGGTTCGAATAAAGATCGTACATCCGGTTGAAAACGCGCAGCAGCGTCGACTTCCCGCAGCCCGACGGCCCGATGAACGCCGTCACCCGGTTCGCGTAGATCGGCAACGAGATGCTCTTCAAGGCCTGAGACGTGCCATAGAAGAAGTTGAGGTTGCGGACCTGGATGCGGACCGGCAGCCCCTCCCCCGCAACCGCTGTCTCAGGCTTGGCGGTCTGCACGCCAGTCTCATCAGCCATTGCGGCTTCCTTCCCCACCACATCAGGCACGCGACGTCATCATTCCCCTCAGGCTCAAACCGTCAGCACGATCTTGCCCACATGCGCACTCGTCTCCATGCGGCGGTGTGCGTCTGCGGCTTGCGCCAGCGGGAACGTACTATCGAGCACGACTTTGATGGCGCCAGCTTCCACCAACGGCCAGACTTTGGCTTCAATAGCGCGCGCAAACCCGGCTTTGACCTCGCGCGTGCGCGGCCGCAAGGTCGATCCCGTCAACGTCACGCGCTTGACCATCATGCGACCGATATTGATTTTGACCTCGGGTCCACCGAGCGTCGCGATCTGAACGATGCGGCCGTCCTCCGCCGCCGCCACGATGTTGCGATCCGTGTAGTCACCCGCAACCATATCGAGGGTCACATCGATACCCTTGCCGCCCGTCACCTCTTTGACCACGGCGACGAAATCCTCGGTCTTGTAGTTGATGGCACGCTCCGCACCGAGTTCGACGCAGGCACGGCATTTATCGTCCGAGCCAGCCGTCGCGATCACGCGCGCGCCGAACGCCTTGGCCAACTGAATAGCCGTCGTTCCGATACCACTCGATCCGCCATGCACGAGGAACCAATCGCCACTCTTGAGACCGCCGCGCTCGAACACATTGTTCCAGACAGTGAAGATCGTTTCGGGAAGTGCAGCCGCATGCACGAGATCAAGCCCCTTCGGCACTGACAGCGCCACGGCGTCTTCCGCAAGGCAATAGCTCGAATAGCCGCCACCATTGACCAACGCCGCCACAGCATCACCCAACGTCCAGCGCGTGACGCCTGCACCGAGCGCAACGACGTGGCCGGCCACTTCGAGCCCGGGAAGCTTCGAATGTCCCGGAGGCGGCGGATAAGCACCAATGCGTTGCTGAATGTCTGGACGGTTGACGCCAGCAGCCGCGACCTTGATCAAAATCTGTCCGGGTCCGGCGACCGGTGTCGGCACGCTTGATGACGCCACGAGGACCTCAGGCCCACCCTTGCCGACGATCTCCACCGCTGTCATCGTATTCGGAATCTGGCTCACACGTCTCTCCTTTGGGGATGCGGTCGGCGGATGCCCTGCGCGACGCAGGACGATCCGGATGAAATGCAGTCCCTGCTTGATGCCCGACCCAAGCAAGCGAGACAAGTGCCGTCAGGCGAAGGAACCCTTCGCGCTTGCACACGCGTCCGCGAAATTGAGAGTGGAACGCTGGCCTGACCATCACAAAGACCGGAAACCAGACCTACGGAGGCGCCACAATGTGGGACGATGACAAACCCAAACCAAAACCGGTGATCACCGTCGGTGAAACGCTGGATCCCATCGCCATTGCCGATCTTGAGGCACGCGTGGCAGCACTGGAGGCCGAAATCCTGCGGACAAGAGCCGAAATCGACCGCAAGAAGAAGCACCAGGCAGCCGCCGCTGGTCTCTTCAAGTAAGTCAGCGCGCTGTACTTGAAGGTACAATTCTTAATTGACCTCCGGCTCGTAAGATGCACGCAATTAACCCCATGTTATCCATGCCAGCTTACTGTTGCACCTATCCAGTCTTCTGGATCACAGAGCAGCGCTTTGCCGCTCCTCTGTTTGATGCTCCTGTCAACTTCCGAGCCGCTTTGAGCGGCTCTTTTTTTGTCGGGTCGCAGGTGAGACTTTTGCACAGCGATTGCATGGACACCGCCAATGACTGTGTTTTGCTGCGGGAAAACACAGGCCCTGACATGAAATCTTCCCAATTTGGGACGAGTCTTTAACGAATGCATGGAATGATCGCGGCCCGAAGCCTATAGTGACAGCCCGAGCAAGGGTTGAATGCATAGGCAGGATACCTCTGTCCCGGACACGGTCTGTAGCGTCGAGTTGTGTTGATTACGAGTGGTGTAATGTCTGATCGCGATGAAGTAGGCCAGGTGTTCCCAGGGCGTTGTTTTCCGTTCGGGAAAATCCACGACTACCGATGCCATTTCTTTTGGCGCCAAATTCGCAGCCTCGGATAAATTCGAGGCCATCTTCAAAGAAGGCATGGCCCTCGTCGAGCGCACTGCGGCCTATCTCGACGGCCCCGGGCGCAAAGAAGCAAAATCTCTCGTCGCACCGCTCACGTTGATTTACGCGACCGAAAGCATGCGCCTGACGACACGGCTTCTCGAGGTCGCATCATGGCTGATGATCCACCGCGCCCTCAAAGACGGTGAGATCGACAACGCCCAAGCTGACCGCCGCCGCCAACGCGTTAAACTGACGCCGTTCGGCCGTCCGCAACACGTGAAGAATTTTGACGACCTTCCGGCTGGCCTGAAAGCGCTGGTCAATGAGAGCTTCGCGCTCAACGATCGCATTCTGCAGTTGGACCGCGCCTTGATGAGCGGTGCAACCGACATTGAAGCCCCGCGTCCGGCAAATCCAGTCAACAGCCAGCTTGCACGCATCGAAGCCGCCTTCGGCCGGCGCACGATGGCCAGCTAATCCGGCATCGCAGTCAATCGGACAAACAAAAAGGCCCGGAGCAATCCGGGCCTTTTCTGTCGATATAGAACAACCTCAGAAGAGGCCGTCGAACTTCTTCTTGAACCGCGACAGACGGCCACCGCGGTCCATCAGCTGCTGGTTACCGCCGGTCCATGCCGGATGCGTCTTCGGATCGATATCAAGGTTCAGCGTGTCGCCTTCCTTGCCATAGGTCGAATACGTCATGAACTCCGACCCATCGGTCTGCACGACTTTGATCATGTGGTAGTCGGGATGAACGTCAGCGGCTTTTTTCATCGCGTATCTCTTGAACTCGGGCTTAAGTTGCAGATCAACCAAGCTGCCCCCGGGCATCGTCCAAGTGTCGATGCCAAGCTGACAGAAGCAAGTCTCTGAGGAAACCCCAGGCCCCGCCGTTCCGCTGATCAGAAATTCAAGCGCTCTCCTTAGGCGAAAGCCCCACAATTGGCAAGTGCGGAGCACGTGAGAGAAAGATGTGCGGAGCACGTGAGGAAGACATGTGCTGAGCACGTGCGTCGCATAGGTGCGGGCACCAGAGCCAATAAGCGACAGAGCTTACAAACCCGCCGCAGGCTGGAACAGCTTGTTTCACAGGGCTGCGCACCTGCAACAAAAATTCACTGCACTGCGTTCATTAAGGCAGTTTCTGGCCACCGGCGGCAAACCAGCGTATCCCGCACGCGCCAAACCCCAGAGGATTAACCCCATGTCCAATGTCACGGCCCCCTACCTAACGCCGATCCTGCTTCTGCTCGCCTCGAACGTCTTTATGACCATCGCGTGGTATGGCCACCTCAACTACAAGACCGCGCCGTTGTGGCTGGCAGTCCTAGTCTCCTGGGGCATCGCCTTCATCGAATATTGCCTCGCGGTTCCCGCCAATCGCATCGGTCACGCCGTCTACTCAGCTGCCGAACTGAAGACGATGCAGGAAGTCGTCACCCTTCTCATCTTTGCCGTGTTTTCAGTGCTGGTGCTCAAGGAACCGCTGACCTGGAAGCATGCCGTGGGCTTCCTGTTCATTGCCGTTGGTGCGGGCTTTGTTTTCTCCTCGCGCGCCTAGTGTTTTGGCGCTAATTCACGTCATGCGCGCGCATGCGCCTGTGAGGCAAAACATGGGACATCGGGTCAGAGCCTTCGTCGGCGACGCACTTGCCTTTGCGCACTTCCGGCAGGTCGCCCCAGCCGCCAAACTCTACCGACTATCGCCAGCGACGGACCTGGTTGTACTGCCGCTCGACGAGGAACTGCACGATGCCTTGCACCGTCTGAACGGCACCGGCGACTGGCCTGAAAATGGCGGCCCACTGCTCTCCACCTCAGACCTGCAATTCGCCGCCCGCGCATCAGACCGCGCACCCATCGCCTACATCGAAACCGACTATTTCGGCGGCAATGGCCTGCAACACGCCCTGCTTTGGAAAAGCGGCATGCTCGCTATCGGGCCACTTTCGCTCGACATTCAGACCGGCGCTCAGCGCCCCACATCTCTTTGGCCCATCAACGTCGTCCTCCGGGCCCTCGGCGTGGCCGCAACGCTACATGAAGACGAGTTTACGCGACTAGGCCTCGGCCGTTATCGCGATAACGAAGCCATCACAGACAAAGCCGACCAAGTACCTATCCCCGCCTGACAGGGCGAACCGAATCAAGAAAACAGCTGATTTTAAAGAGCTTTATTGGCCCGCAAAGCCGGCGCATGTACCGGACCTGGCCGCACTGCTTCAACGATCAACCGCACCAGTCGCACCGGCGTATCCTCGGTCGCCAGTGCCTCACCGGCCTGCACCGGCTTCAGCGTCACCAACACCAGATCGGCAGGTACACTCTGAGCAGACGCAGGAATAAGGTCCGGACGGATCGGTTTGACGTCGATCACGTCGAGAGCTTGTTCGGCGCCATCAACGCCGCGCAAGAACAACCGTTGCCCGACCACCACGTCCCCAAATATCCCATCCCCGGCAGCACCGCCGGTTTGGCGCAGCCAAGGCTGGCTTTGCAGGTCGGCGACACGGTCGCTGTCTGCCTGCAGCCGGTTGTTTGACCAGACTTCAGCAACTTGCCCAATTCCGGGCGCGAGTTCGGCTCCGATCCAGCGCGCCGACCCTAGCGCTGAAAGCGCTGCCGCCGAAGTGCCCAAGGCCAAGCCTGCCATCAACAACAGCGCAGGCCGTGACAGGACACCCCAACGTGCCGACAGGCCTTGCGAAGCGGGCATAACGTCATCAGTGCGCTTCAAGGTCATTATTGATCTCACCGAGCGTCCGTTTGTGGCCATCACGACAGCACGAGCCGCCGAAACACCGTCGCCGTCATATTGGTAAGTCGTAGCGGAATGTGAAGATCGAATTGCGGCCAATCACAGCTAATTCAAGCCGGCCGCAATTTTTCATCGAGGCACGGCGATTCGAATGCGCCGTCCCGCCGTTACAACCTGCCGGACATGGCGCAGTAGGGCTAAATTGAGAGCTGCAATGCTTGCAATCGCGAAAGCAAGGACGACGAGGATCGCCGTCTCGTCAGAGCGCATCGCCGCAAAAGTTGGGCCACGCGCCGCAGCAGCATAAAGCGATGACACAGCTAGCTTTTCGTCCCCGCGCACCTTCGCCGCAACGTCAATTACCGCTACCCCGCCAAGCTGTCCTTGTTGATGTGCTGGTGCCACCAGTTCAAGCGGCACCGGCGCAGGAAAAGCATGACTTTCCGACACACGAAACAACCCTGCGGCCGCCGCAAACGTTACGAACACGACGGTAAAATCAAACACAAACCGCTTGATGGACTGCCATTTCGTCAATTGTCCCAGCATATTGGGTCCCCTTCGTAAGACCGGCCCCGGCTCCGGTCGTGACGCACCATTTCAGTTGATCCAACTAACGAAGACAGTTTGGCCGCGATGGGCCTCAATTGTGACCAACCCGGGCTAATTGCCTGCAAGTTTCCTGAACGCTCGTCTCTGTTGCAGCAGCGCCACAAGTCAAAGCCGGCGATGCAGGAGCCAGCTCAAGAAAGCGCCCCTTAGACCTTACGTGAGCGAGACAAAACCCCGGCGGTTGCCTTACGGTGCGCACCGAAAACAACGTCCGTCGCGCAGACGCGACTGGATTGGGAGCGGGACAATGACAACGATTTCGCGGCGCGACTTGAGCAAGGCGGTTGTAGCAGCCGCCGGCGCCGCCCTCTTGCCCGCCTCCCGCGCGAGCGCCAATGTATGGCCGGTGCCGCAATTGACGATCACAGCGCCATTTCCAGCAGGCGGAACAGTTGATCAAATCGCCCGGCTCGTGCAGCCGGGATTGCAGAAGCGGTTGGGTGCGACAGTCATCATCGAAAATCGCCCCGGCGCTCAAGGCTCGTTGGGCGCAGCACAAGTCGCAAAAGCGCCGCCAGACGGCTCCAATTGGCTGTTCGTCTTCGATACGCATGCCGTCAACCCGGCCCTGCAAAAGCTTCCGTTCGACACCAAGACCGATCTCGAACCCGTGTTGCTGATCGGCACCTCGCCACACGTTCTGGTCACGCACCCCTCGCGCCCCTGGCGGACATTTCAAGATCTCGTCGCCGCCGCCAAAAAAGCCCCCGGCAAGCTGACCTACGGTTCGATCGGAACCGGCAGCTTGGGTCACTTGACCATGGTCCTGCTCTGCAAGCGCGCCGGCATTGAAATGACCCACGTCCCCTATCGCGGCGGCGGACCGCTGCTTAACGATTCACTCGGCGGTCACATCGATGTCTCGATGGCCTCGGCTGCCTTGTTCAACACGCAGATCGCCACCAACGTCCTGTTGCCGCTTGTGCAAACCGGTGCCGAGCGCGCAGGCGCCGCCACGCAAACGCCCACGGCAATCGAGGCCGGATTCGCCGGCTTTGAAAGTTACGCCTGGTGGGGCGTGTTCGCCCCCAAGGGCACGCCAGCCGAACTTTCCGCGCGCATGCGCACGGCCCTGATCGACACGTTGAAAGAACCGGCCGCATTGAAGCAAATCAGCGAAAACATGCAGATCACGCCGAAATTCGCCGGTCCAGATCTCCTGCGCACATGGCTCAATGCGCAAATGTCGTTGTGGGCGTCAGTCGTCGCCGACAACAACATCAAAGCCGGACAGTGACCCCAGCGATGCACTACGATCCTCGCCTCTTGATTTTTGATTTCGACGGCGTCGTCGCCGACAGCGAAGTGCTCGCCAATCGCTTTCTGGCAGAGTTTTTGACGCAGGAAGGCCTGCCGACAACGTTTGAGCAATCGCTCGAACGATATAAGGGCCGCCGCTGGGCCGATACCGCCCAGCGCATCTCAGATTCGCTGGGCCGGCCCCTCGACGACGATTTTCAATCCCGCTATCGCGCCTTCACCGGTGGCCGCATGCGCACCGATGTCGGCCCTGTGCCCGGCGTCGCGCCGTTCTTGCAAGCACAAAGCCATCGCGACCTCTGTGTCGCATCGTCGTCGAGTTTTGATTGGCTCAACCACTGCGTCGACAAGTTCGGCTTTCGCCAGCATTTGGCGAGCAATCTGTTCAGCGCCACCGTGCTCGAACGCGGCAAACCGCATCCTGATATCTTCTTGCATGCCGCGTCCGAGATGGGTCACGAGCCTGACCATTGCATCGTGATCGAAGACAGCCCCGCCGGGATCGAAGGTGCCCGCGCCGCAGGTATGATCGCGATTGGCTTCACCGGCGGCAGTCAGGCCCGCGCGGTCGACACTGAGAAACTCACCGCAGCAGGCGCGCATCACGTCGTGGCGAGCTACGACGCGCTTACCCGCCTCTTGCGCTGAACACACCGCCGCCGTCACACTCCGATCTCACGTCCGCCGAGCGATCGTGACCGTCCACTTCATCTGAACGAGATGCAACGTGCCCGCCTCTCCCAATCCCTGGCTGATGGACACCGCAACGCCGCCGATCCCGGCGGCGCGCGCCTGGCTTGCACGCTACGATGGCCGGATGGGACCACCCATCAATTTGGCGCAGGCCGTGCCAGGCTCCCCGCCACCCCATGAACTCCTGCAGAGGCTCGGCGCCGCCGCGAGCGATCCGGCAACCGCGAGCTATGGCCCGATCCTTGGTGAGCCCGCCCTGCTGCAGGCCTACAGCGCTCACATCTCGGACCTCTACGGCGCGCCCATCGCCGCCGAAGAAATTGCTATCACCGCTGGCTGCAACGAAGCATTTTTTGTCGCGGCACTTGCTGTCGCGAAAGCCGGAGACGCGGTCCTTCTCCCCACACCGTGCTATTTCAATCACGAGATGACACTGTCGATGCTCGGCATCGAAACCGTGCCCCTCGCCGCGCATGCCGCCGCTGGCTTTATCCCGTCCGTTGCCGATGCAGAACGTATCATTACTGAGCGTAACGCGCGCGGAGAGCGCGCCGTGCGCGCCATCGTGCTGGTCTCCCCGAATAATCCCACCGGTGCGGTTTATCCGCCCGACCTCATCGCCGCGTTCGCGCGCTTCGCGGCCCGCCACGGCCTGTGGCTCATCCTCGATGAAACCTATCGCGATTTTCTGCCTGCCCCTCACGGCGCTCCACACCAACTGTTCGCCGACGTCGCCGCACGTGACACGCTGATCCAGCTCTATAGTTTCTCAAAATCCTACGCCATTCCGGGCCATCGCCTGGGCGCACTCGTCGCGCCCCGCCGCCTGATGTCCGAGATCATCAAAGTGCTCGACACTCTTGCAAATCTGTGCGCCACGCGTGGCACAGATCGCTGTCTCCTGGGCCATCGGCGGCACCGCGCCTTGGCGGCGGGAGAACGCCGCCGACGTCGCCGCGCGCGGGGATCGCTTCCGGAGCGCTATGGCAGCCGCCCCTGCTTGGCAGATTTCGTCGCTCGGTGCTTACTTCGCCTTCGTCGCGCACCCGTTCAAAGGTGTGCCAGACGCGACCGTTGCCGAAGCAGTCGCGGTTCAGTGCGGAATATTAGCTCTACCGGGAACATTCTTCGGTGCCGCGCAAAACGATCATCTTCGCTTCGCTTACGCCAACGTCGCCCCTGAGCTTCTCGCTGACGTCGGTCCGCGCCTTGCCCAGCTATCGCTTTAATTGGCTCTCACGCGACGGGGCTGCGGTCAAGGCCGCCTGCATTTTTTCACGGTTCAGAACCCGCTCGCGATGCAAGATATAAAGACCTGAACCGATGACGATGGCCGCGCCGATCAGCGTGAATTGATCCGGCACGTGCCCGAAGATTATAAAGCCAAAGAACGCGTGCGTGATCAGGCTGAGATAGACGAACGGCGCCAACGTCGAGGCCGGCGCGAACCGATAGGCGACAATAAACAGGTAATGTCCGATCGCACCAAAAATGCCGATCAGGCACATCACCACCAATGTCAGTTTATCCTGCGGCCAGACCCAATCGACGATGGCAAATGGCGCGACGAAGTAGGTGCCCGCGAACAACGAATAGAACAACGTCGTCTCCGAGCTGTCTTGCCCGCTGAGAAAGCGCGTAACGACGATAAAAAACGCGTAGGAGAGCATGCACAAGAACGCGAGGATGAAAGCCGGCTCAAACGCCTCGGCCCCTGGCCTGACCGCAACGATGATGCCGCCAAATCCGACCAGGATCGCAACCATCCGCCGCCACCCCACCCATTCTCCAAGCAGTGGCCCCGACATCAGCGCGACGGTCAAGGGTGCAAGAAACTGGATCGTCGCCGTTTGATCGAGCCGCAGATACTTGAGCGCCAGAAAGTTGAATGCCGTCGACGACAACAACAATGTCGAACGCACGAGTTGCAGGCCGAGCCGCTTGGTCTTGAGCAGTCGCGGCATCGACACCACGCCGAGCATCGCCACAATCGCCAACAGTTGACCGAGAAAGCGCACCCACACGACCTGCGTGGCGGGCAACTGCCCGATCGACAGCAGATATTTTCCGGACGCATCGATCAGCGAGAAGAACAACGTCGCAATCACGACGAGGCCAATGCCGCGCAAAGGCCGGTCTACACGGCGGATGTCCGTCGCACCGGGCGCAGTCAATGGTGGTGCCGGTTCCTTCGCCATGGGCTTATGGGTTTCCGCGCGCACAGCTCGTTGCATCGGGTCGCTATGTCCTGACCAATCGCCCGGCCGCACCCAATGGTGACATCCGCGAGTTACAGTTAATTACCATGCCGCCACCTGTCGCGCGCCCGAGGCCGGCGCTCGTCGCTGTTCGAAAACTGCATAGCTGCGCAATTTACAGGCAACTTTCTGAACCCACCGTGACCATCGCGCGCCACGACACAAACTTGCGAAAAACTTGGGCCCAAGGTCAGAAAACAACTTTTCAACCCCAATTAGGTCAGCTATGCTGTCCTTATTGCTGAGCTGAGAGACCGCAAGTTTCCGGCGCACGTGAGGACCCGATCCGGTGGCACCTCCGCGTCCGTCTCCTGGTTTTGGCAAGTAGACCCTTCGGCCGCCGCCGGAGCCTGCAATGCCGGCGATGTCGCATCCGATCTGGTAGATGCGCCGCCAGTGACTGCAGGTTCTAGCCTAGATGCGCAGTTGAAGGACCTCCACAGGGCGTGCTGGTTTTTGACTTGGACGCGTGCCAAAAGGCTCGTGACCAAGCCTATCGGCGCGGCCAACTCTAGTCCGCCGAAAACGCACCGTACGTCGTTCTCATCGCATGCAATCTGGGTCAAACGGCCCGCCAGGCAAGAGGCACAATCATGTCGCAGCCCACGCACCCCGCCAACTCGAGCTCACGCCCCATGAGCCGCGAAGAAGCAAAGACGATGCTGGCAAGCGCGCGAAAAGCCGGCCTCTTCGATCCTAAGAAAGAGCATGACGCCTGCGGCGTCGGCTTCATCGCCGATCTCAAGGGCCGCAAGAGCCACAAGATCGTCGCGGACGCGCTCGCCATCCTCGAAAACCTCGAGCATCGCGGCGCGGTCGGCGCCGACCCGCTTGCCGGCGACGGCGCCGGCATTCTCGTGCAGATCCCGCACGAGTTCCTGAAGGCCGAGTGCGAAAAGCTGAAGATCAAGCTGCCCGCGCCCGGTCACTATGCCGTCGGCCATGTCTTCCTGCCGCAGGACGAACGCCTGCGCGCGCATTGCGAACGCGTCTGGATGCGCCTGATCCGCGAAGAAGGGCTTGGAATTCCTCGGCTGGCGCTCCGTGCCGGTCGACAACACGTTCGCTGTCCGAGATGGTCAAGGCACCGAACCGGTCCACCGGCAGATCTTCATCGGCCGCCCGAAGTCGATTCGCGACACCGACGACCTTCGAGCGTAAGCTCTACCTCATCCGCAAGGTCGTCTCGAACGCGCTGTACGACAGCTACAAGGCCCGCGACATCGGCCATTACACCGTGTCGCTCTCGTCGCGCACGCTCGTCTACAAGGGCATGTTCCTGTCGTATCAGGTCAAGGCCTACTACAAGGACCTGTCCGACCCGCGCTTCAACTCCGCGATGGCGCTCGTCCATCAGCGCTTCTCGACCAACACGTTCCCGTCGTGGAAGCTGGCGCATCCCTATCGCATGGTGGCGCACAACGGCGAAATCAACACCCTGCGCGGCAACGTCAACTGGATGGCGGCACGTCAGGCGTCCGTCTCGTCGCCGCTGTTCGGCGCCGACATCTCACGTCTGTGGCCGATCTCCTATGAAGGCCAGTCCGACACCGCCTGCTTCGACAACGCGCTCGAATTCCTGGTCATGGGCGGCTACAGCCTTGCCCACGCCGCCATGATGCTGATCCCAGAGGCCTGGGCCGGCAACCCGCTCATGGATCAGAAGCGCCGCGCCTTCTACGAGTACCACGCCTGCCTGATGGAACCGTGGGACGGCCCCGCCGCCATGGCCTTCACCGACGGCCGTCAGATCGGCGCCACGCTCGACCGTAACGGCCTGCGTCCCGCGCGCTATCTCGTCACCAAGGACGACACCGTGATCATGTCGTCGGAGTCGGGCGTGCTGCCGGTCGAAGAAGCGAACATTGCCAAGAAGTGGCGCCTGCAGCCCGGCAAGATGCTGCTCATCGACCTCGAAGAAGGCCGCATCATCTCGGACGACGAGTTGAAGCGCGATCTCGCCGCGCGCAATCCCTACGAGCAGTGGCTGAAGCGCACGCAGATCCAGGTCGGCGATCTGCCGTTGCCGAAGAAGCCCGCGAAGAGCAAGACCAACGTCTCGCTGCTCGATCTGCAGCAGGCCTTCGGCTACACGCAGGAAAGCCTCAAGTTCCTGATGGCGCCGATGGCGCACACCGGCCAGGAAGCGATCGGCTCGATGGGCACCGACACGCCGGTGTCGGTGCTGTCGTCGAAGCCGAAGCTGCTGCACACCTATTTCAAGCAGAACTTCGCGCAGGTGACGAACCCGCCGATCGATCCGATCCGCGAAGAACTCGTCATGAGCCTCGTCTCCTTCATCGGACCGCGGCCGAACCTGCTCGACCTCGAAGGCACCGCGAAGCACAAGCGCCTCGAAGTCTACCAGCCGATCCTCACCAACGAGGATCTGGAACGCATCCGCCAGATCGGCGCGGTCGAGGACAACCAGTTCTCCTCGATCACCATCGACATCACCTACGCCGTCGGACAAAGGCGTCGCCGGCATGAGCTGGGCGCTCGATGTCGTCTGCGCCGAAGCCGAAGAGGCCGTCCGCTCGAAAGAGTACAACATCATCATTCTGTCGGATCGCAACAGCGGCCCGGACCGCATTCCGATTCCGTCGCTGCTCGCGACCAGCGCCGTGCATCACCATCTGATCAAGCAGGGGCTGCGCACCTGCGTCGGCCTCGTCGTCGAAACCGGCGAAGCGCACGAAGTGCATCAGTTCGCGACGCTCGCCGGCTACGGCGCCGAAGCGATCAACCCCTATCTCGCCTTCGAGACCATCGAGCAGATCCTGCCCGAACTCGACGAGAAGCTCGACGCTCAAGGAAGCGCAGAAGCGCTACATCAAGGCGGTCGACAAGGGCCTGCTCAAGGTCATGTCCAAGATGGGCATCTCGACCTACCAGAGCTATTGCGGCGCCCAGATCTTCGACGCCGTCGGCCTCAAGTCCTCGCTTCGTGAAGCGTTACTTCACCGGCACCCACACCCAGGTCGAAGGCGTCGGCCTGCGCCAGATCGCGCGCGAAACCGTCGAGCGTCACCGCCAGGCGTTCGGCGACGTCCAGCATCTCGAAACGCAAGCTCGAAGTCGGCGGCGAGTATGCCTACCGCACGCGCGGCGAAGCACACATGTGGCGTCCGTCGGTCGTCGCTGATCTGCAGCACGCCGTCCGCAGCACCGACGTCAAAGACGCGATGGCCGGCAAGGTTCCGCAGAAGTGGCGCGACTACGCCCAGCAGATCAACGATCAGACCGAACAGCTCATGACGCTGCGCGGCCTGTTCCGCTAAGATCCGCACGCAAGACGCATCGGCCGCGCACCTGTGCCGCTCGCAGAAGTCGAAAGCGCGGCCAACATCGTCAAGCGCTTCTCGACCGGCGCGATGAGCTTCGGCTCCATCAGCCGCGAGGCGCACACCACGCTCGCCAGTCGCGATGAACCGTATCGGCGGCAAGTCGAACACCGGCGAAGGCGGCGAGGAATCGGACCGCTTCAAGCCGCTGCCCAACGGCGATAGCATGCGGTCGGCCATCAAGCAGGTCGCTTCCGGCCGCTTCGGCGTGACGACCGAGTACCTCGTCAACTCCGACGTCATGCAGATCAAGATGGCGCAAGGCGCGAAGCCCGGCGAAGGCGGCCAGCTCCCCGGCCATAAGGTCGATGCGACCATCGCGAAGGTTCGCCACTCGACCCCGGGCGTCGGCCTCATCTCGCCGCCGCCGCACCACGACATCTACTCGATCGAAGATCTGGCGCAGCTCATCTACGACCTGAAGAACGTCAACCCGAAAGCCGACGTGTCGGTGAAGCTCGTGTCCGAAGTCGGCGTTGGCACCGTCGCCGCCGGCGTCGCCAAGGCGCGCGCCGATCACATCACCATCGCCGGCTTCGAAGGCGGCACGGGCGCGTCCCCGCTGACCTCGATCAAGCACGCCGGCAGCCCGTGGGAGATCGGCCTCGCCGAAACCCATCAGACCCTGGTCTACAACCGCCTGCGCGGCCGCGTCGCGGTGCAGGTCGACGGCGGCGTCCGCACCGGTCGCGACGTCGTCATCGGCGCGCTGCTGGGCGCCGACGAGTTCGGCTTCGCCACCGCGCCGCTCATCGCGGCCGGCTGCATCATGATGCGCAAGTGCCATCTCAACACCTGCCCCGTCGGCGTCGCGACGCAAGACCCGGCACTCCGCAAGAAGTTCAAAGGCCAGCCAGAGCACGTCATCAACTTCTTCTTCTTCATTGCAGAAGAAGTCCGCGAGATCATGGCTGGACTCGGCTTCCGCAACTTCAACGAGATGGTCGGCCAATCCGAACTGCTCGACAAGGAAGACGCGATCGGCCACTGGAAGGCGCGCGGTCTCGACTTCTCCAACCTGTTCCACAAGCCGGACGTGCCGAAGTCGGTCGCGATCTACAACAGCGAACGCCAAGACCACGGCCTCGAGAAAGTTCTCGATCAAGAGCTGATCAAACAAGCCAAGCCAGCGCTTGAAAAGAAGACGCCGGTCAAGATCGAGATGAAGATCTCGAACCGCGACCGTGCAGCCGGCGCCATGCTGTCCGGTGAAATCGCCAAGCGGTACGGCCACACCGGCCTGCCCGACGACACCGTCCACGTCACCTTCAAAGGTATCGCCGGACAGTCCTTCGGCGCTTGGACGGCCTCGGGCGTCACGCTCGACCTCGTGGGCGAAGGCAACGACTACGTCGGCAAAGGGCTTGTCCGGCGGTAAGATCATCGTCCGCCCCGATCCGACATCCGGCATCGTGCCGGAAGAAAGCATGATCGTTGGCAACACCGTGATGTACGGCGCCATTTCAGGCGAATGCTACTTCCGCGGCATCGCCGGCGAACGCTTCGCCGTTCGCAACTCCGGCGCCATCGCGGTCGTCGAAGGCACGGGCGATCATGGCTGCGAATACATGACCGGCGGCGTCGTCGTCGTCCTCGGCAACACCGGCCGCAACTTCGCGGCCGGCATGTCCGGCGGCATCGCTTACGTCCTCGACGAAGCCGGTGACTTCGACCAGAAGTGCAACCTCACCATGGTCGATCTCGCACCCGGTCGCGGCCGAAGCCGAAGTGATGCAGCGTCTCGCCAACCAGGGCACCGACCTCGCCAGCGCACGGTCTCGTCGATGTCATGCAGGATATGAGCGGTCAGGACGCCGAGCGTCTGCACGCCTGATCACGCGTCACGCCCACTACACCAACTCGGCGAAAGCAAAGACGATCCTCGCCGACTGGCCAACCTGGCAGAAGAAGTTCCGCAAGGTCATGCCGGTCGACTACGCGCGTGCGCTCGCCGAAATGACGAAACATCAGCGCGCCAATTCAACTGGTCTCGACGTCATCGAGATCGGCGTCGGCAAAGCCAAAGGCAAAGCCTCGTAACTCAGTCGCTTGGATCAACCCCGGGCATCGCCCCGGGAGGCGGCCCAACACCACGAAGTATGAAAGTAGAAACATGCACGCCGCCGGCATCGCCACAACGCCAGAGCCTCCCTACTACGCCGTGATCTTCACGACACGGCGCAGCGCGGGCGACCACGGCTATGCGGCGATGGCGGATAAGATGGCCGAACTTGCGAGCCAGCAACCGGGCTACCTCGGCGCCGAAAGCGCACGTGAAGACGGCGGCGTCGGCATCACCGTGTCCTACTGGAAAGACGAAGCGTCAGCCTCAAAGCCTGGAAGCAGATCGGCGAACACTTGGGCGCCCAGCGCCTCGGCAAAGAGCGCTGGTACGCGCACTACGAACTCCGCGTCGCCAAAGTCGAACGCGCCTACTCCGGCCCGGAGGGACGGTGATGCGTTCGTTCAAAGTCTCACGCGCCCCTTTGCCTATCCGCTTTGCTGCGGACTCTCATCAGCAATGACGATACCCGACGCAAATGGCGCATGCACTGCAAAGGACCAGAATGAGCGATCGCCTCCCTAATGCGAACAGGCTCGTGGCACCGCCGCACCCGGAACAGTATCGTTCACTTGGCAAGATACATGCAAACTCGGCGCAGGCCATGTCACGTTCAGGATGAATGCGCCGCGTTCGAAGGCGACGTCACCAAACGCTCGCATCACAGTGTACCATGACGAGCTGCATGAGACATCGCGCTCATGGGGTCAATACGGGCGACGTTGTAGCTGTTATCGCCGAACTCTACGGAGACGGCCATTATCTCGGGCATGGGCTCCAAATCAGCAGAGTGGTCCCCAATGAAAATCTACGGCGACCTCGGCTCCGGCAATTGCCTCAAAGTCAAATACACCGCTGACTTCTCGGCCTGCCCTACGAGTGGGTGCCCGTCGACATCATGAAGGGTGGCGCGCGCACGGCCGCGTTCGCGGCCATGAACCCAGCGCTGCAGACACCGACTGTCGATTTCGGTGACGGCCAGTTACCTCGCACAATCGAACGCCATCATCCGCTACATCGCGCGCAACTCAGCCCTGCTGCCTGATGACGCCTGGACCCAAGCCAAAATCGACGAGTGGCTGTTCTGGGAGCAGTACTCGCACGAGCCCAACATCGCGACCTGCCGCTTCCACATGCATCCGAAATATCTCGGCAAGTCGAAAGAAACGCGCGACGCCGGCAAGGTCGAACGCGGCGAAAAAGCGCTCGATCTGATGGACCGGCACTTCACCAACACAGACTGGCTCGCAGCCAACCGTCTCACCGTCGCCGACATCGCACTTCTCGCCTACACCCGCGTCGCTCATGAAGGCGGCTTCGACCTGACGGCGCGCGGACATCTCCGAAAATGGATTGCGCGGACCGAAACCGCGCTGAACTTATCCTGATAGACAACCACGAAATCTTCTGACGACAGGACCACCACGATGGGCAAGATCACTGGCTTCATGGAATTCGACCGCAAGGACCGCGCCTACAAGCCGGTCGACGAGCGCGTGAAGCATTGGCAAGAATTCGTCGTGCCGCTCAGCGAAAAGGAGGTCAAAACGCAGGCCGCCCGCTGCATGGATTGCGGTATCCCCTATTGCCACAGCGGCAAATCGGGCGCGACCCACGGCTGCCCTGTCAACAACCAGATCCCCGATTGGAACGATCTCGTCTATCGCGGCCATTGGCGCGAAGCGCTCGACAATCTCCACTCGACCAACAACTTCCCCGAGGTGACCGGCCGCATTTGCCCAGCACCCTGCGAGGCCTCCTGCACACTCAATCTCGATGATAAGCCGGTGGCGATCAAAACCATCGAATGCGCCATTGTCGACAGAGGCTGGCAGGAAGGCTGGATCGTACCCAAGCCAGCCGACAAAAAGACCGGCAAAAAAGTCGCCATCATTGGTGCTGGCCCCGCTGGCCTCGCCGCGGCTCAGCAACTCGCGCGCGCCGGCCACGCCGTCCACGTCTACGAGAAGAACGCCCGCCCCGGCGGGTTGATGGTCTATGGCATTCCCGATTTCAAAATGGAAAAGGACGTCATCGCCCGCCGCGTCAAGCAGATGGAAGCTGAAGGCGTGACCTTCCATTGCAACGTCCACGTCGGCGTGCACCCACAAGCTCGCCGACATCGAAAAGAAATACGACGCCGTTCTGCTGTCTGGCGGCTCTGAAAAGCCGCGCGACATCCCGGTGCCCGGCCGCGATCTCCGCGGCATTCACTTCGCCATGCACTTCCTGCCGCAGCAAAACCGCCGCGTGGCCGGCGAGGCACTCGGCACCGGCACCGAAGATACTCGCCGCCGGTAAGCACGTCGTCGTCATCGGCGGCGGCGACACAGGCTCCGACTGCATCGGCACCTCGATCCGCCAAGGCGCCAAGAGCGTGACCCAGCTCGAAATCATGCCCGCACCGCCAGAGCATGAAAACAAAGGCGTCACCTGGCCGCACTGGCCGCTGCAAGATGCGCACATCGTCGTCTCAGGCCGAAGGCGCCAAGCGCGAATTTGCTGTCATGACCAAGCGCTTCGAAGGCAAGGGCGGCAAGGTCACGAAACTCGTCTGCGCTCACGTCGACGACAAATTCAAGGAGAGTACCCGGCTCGGAATTCGAGATCCCAGCCGACATGGTTCTCCTCGCCATGGGCTTCGTCAGCCCCGTCGCCGACGACGTCATTGCCGAGGGTGCCATCGAACTCGACGGACGCGGTAACGTCAAAGCCGACGAGAAGGCCTATGCGACCAGCCGCCGCCAAAGTCTTCGCCGCCGGCGACATCCGTCGCGGTCAGAGCCTTGTGGTGTGGGCCATCCGGGAAGGCCGCCAGGCCGCTCACGCCATCGACAAAGCCCTGATGGGCAAAAGCGATCTCCCGCGCTGACGGCAGAAATACGGACCTTTGATGACGGGCTGTCGCGGCAGGGGAAAACCTGTTGCGCCAGCCGAGAGTTTGCGTTAATCGCATGGCACCGGACAGAGACGTTTCGCCCATGCGGCGGGTCACTGACGGAAATAAGGTAATCCGCGGTAGCTCAGTGGTAGAGCAACCGGCTGTTAACCGGTTGGTCGTAGGTTCGAATCCTACCCGCGGAGCCAATCCTCTCGAAATTTGATACTTTCGCTCGTCCGGACCCCAGGTTCTGGCGGCGACATCCCGTGTGCTAGACCGGCCGACGCCGCCCCTGCCCCCAAGATTTAACTCCGGCTGATCCCCGCACAACAGCGCTGAAAGCTCAGCGTACCTACCACCACGTCAATTTGGCAGCCCACGTGAAACGCGGCCGGTCCAAACCTCAAACTTTGGGAAAAAAGCCCCCGAGAGGCGGTAGTGAGCAAGACGACGCAGGGAAGCGTCAGCACGCCCTCGGGGGCCGATGCCTGATGTCTACACGCAAAAGATGAAATCCGATTGAGGCTCGAATACCCAATCTCTTGCAAATTTATCTAAAACTATGCCCGTTCATTCGACCAGCCGATGCTGGTCAAATGCAATTCAGGAGCATGCGCCTCGAATGGTCAAAGCCAATTCCGCTCAAATGCAATCGGCGGCCTATCGCCTCCCCGTTCAGGATACGGATTTCCTGCTGCGTGACGAAATGCGCGGTTTTCGCTTTGGCATGGAATATTCGAAAGCCGAATTGGTTCTACGTGATTGGGGCGTGAGATCGACCGTCGTTGTCTTCGGCTCTGCACGTGTCCCCTCGCCTGAAGCACTACCAGCGCTACTGGAACGCGGTAAAACGAGTGCAGAGCGCCAGCAAATCGAACGGCAGGTGGCCCTTGCACCGTGGTACGATGAGGCGCGTAAGTTCGCCCGCATCGTCTCGGAACGCGGCGGCGCTTTGAAACCCAGTAAAGGACAGCGCGATCATGTGATCGCCACAGGCGGTGGCCCAGGCATCATGGAAGCGGCAAATCGCGGCGCCATCGACGCGGGCGCACCAAGTATCGGCTTCAACATCACACTCCCGCACGAGCAAGAGCCGAACGCCTATTCAACGCCCGACCTCACCTTCCGCTTCCACTACTTCGCAATGCGCAAAATGCATCTTGCGATGCGCGCCAAGGCACTCGCCGTCTTTCCCGGTGGTTTCGGCACTTTGGACGAACTTTTTGAAATTCTCACCCTGTTGCAAACGCAGAAAATGCCGCCCCTGCCCGTGATCATGTTCGGTCGCGACTACTGGACCCGGATCATCAATTTCGAGGCCATGGCCGAGGCCGGCGTGATCGCAGCGCACGACCTCAGCCTCTTCGAAATCGTCGATACCGCGGAGGCGGGCTGGAAGGCCATCACCAAAAACGGCAATCTGCGCCGGAAACCGCAGGCCTGATACCGCACGAGCGAACAGACGCCCAAAACGCGCCTGCCGTTTGACAGTTCAGAAGCTGGATTGTTATATTAAATAACAAATTCCTTACCTCAAGGCTGGGCCATGTCATCGACCGAGACTGCCAACGCACCCCAGGGAATTGTTCCCATCGACGCGCTCACCGTCCCCGGCATCGTCGAAGTCGCCCAGCGCGGCGCCGTCCTGATCGTGACGCTGGCGCGCCCTGAAAAGCGCAATGCCTTGAACGACACAACCATCTTCGCGCTTGAACATGTCGTCTCCCATGTGCCTTCGGATGTCCGGGCCATCCTGCTCAATGGCAAGGGTGACAACTTCTCCGCAGGCCTCGATCTCTCGGAACTAAGCGAGCGCGATGTTCCGCAAGGCGTGAGGCATTCGATGTCGTGGCATCGCGCGCTCGAGCGGATGCAATTCGGCGATGTGCCAGTGGTCGCCGTGCTCAAGGGTGCCGTCATCGGCGGAGGACTTGAATTGGCGCTGGCGACGCACGTTCGCGTCGCGGAGCAGAACGCATTCTATGCGCTCCCCGAAGGCCAACGTGGCATCTACGTCGGCGGTGGTGCCTCGGTACGCTTGCCACGCGTTATCGGCGTCGACCGCATGGCCGACATGATGTTGACCGGCCGCACCTACTCGGCCGAAGACGGCCTGCGTCTTGGTCTGTCGCAATACGTGGTCGATGCTGGTCAAGGCTTCGACAAAGGCCTCGCACTTGCCGAACGCATCGGCCAGAACGCCACCATCACCAACTTTGCCGTCATCCATGCGCTGCCGAAAATCGCGGAGCATGATCGCGGTGGCGGTTTCTTGATGGAAGCGCTGATGGCCGGCATTGCCCAAGGCGAGCCCGACGCGAAAGCGCGCGTCCGTGACTTCCTCGAAAAGCGCGCTGCGAAAGTAAAACACAGCAGCTAAATCCTACGCCGGCCCGCACATCAATCGGCTCGATACGAAGCCGAGGTGCATAAGACTCTGGGAGAACGTCCATGACCGATACCAAAGCTAATACCGCACCCTATCGTGAGGTCCGCTTCGGCACCTCGTCAGTCGCTCTTGAAAAGCGCGCCGACGGCACCATCATCGCGCGGTCGCCGACGCCACTCGGCAAGTATCCCGACAAAGCGACCGAACGCCTCGACCATTGGGCCGAAAAGACACCGGACGCCATCTTCCTCGCCCAGCGCGATGGTAAGTGGCCCCTGGCGCACCATCACCTACGCCGAAGCCCGCGCCAGCGCGCGCGCCATCGCACAGGCGCTTCTTCAACGTCCCCTGTCGCACAACCGCCCCATTGCCATCCTGTCCGCCAACGATCTCGGCCAAGCATTGATTACTTTGGCTGCCCAATACGCCGGCATCCCAGTTGCACCCATTTCACCGGCATATGCGACCATTAGCCAGGATTTCGGCAAACTCCGCTTCATCTTCGAGATGCTGCAGCCAGGCCTCGTTTACGCCACGACCGGAACTCCAGTCGCCAAAGCGTTGGACGCCGTGATGCCGCCGGGCGCCGAACTCGTCGTCGCTGCTGACCCGCCTGCCGGCCGCACCGCGACCCTTCTCTCAGATATCATCAAGACGCCGGTGACCAGCGCCGTCGACGCTGCCAATGCAGCCGTCGGTCCCAACACCGTCGCGAAAATTCTCTTCACGTCAGGTTCGACCGGCCAGCCCAAAGGCGTCATCAATACGCAACGTATGATGTGTTCGAACCAGCAGATGTTCGGGCAAGTGCTGCCGTTCTTCGCCGAAGAGCCGCCCGTCCTGGTCGAATGGCTGCCCTGGAGTCACACCTTCGGTGGCAATCATAATTTCAATCTCGTCCTTTTTGCCGGTGGCAGCCTCTATATCGACGACGGCCGCCCACTTCCCGGCGCGATCGAGACCACCGTCAACAATCTCAAAGAAATCGCGCCGACCATGTATTTCAATGTGCCGCGCGGCTACGAAGCGCTTCTGCCATATCTTGAAAGCGATCCAGGACTGGCAAAGACATTCTTCAGTCGCGTGCGCTGCCTGTTCTATGCCGGTGCATCCTTGCCGCAACCCATTTGGGACAGGTTGCAAGCGGTCGCCGTCAAGACCATCGGGCAGCGCGTCATTATGATGTCGGGCCTTGGTTCGACCGAAACCGCCCCCGGCGCCATCACCGTGGCGCGCACCATCGATCGCGCGGGAACGGTCGGCGTACCGATGCCCGGCGTCGAACTCAAACTCATCCCAAATGACGGCAAACTCGAAGCGCGTCTTCGTGGCCCCAACATCATGCCGGGTTACTGGAAAAATGCCGAGCAAACCCAAAAGGTGTTCGACGAAGAAGGATTCTACAAACTCGGCGACGCCTTGAAGTTCGCCAATCCCGCCGACCCCGACGCGGGCTTTGTCTTCGACGGACGCATCGCCGAAGATTTCAAATTGACCACCGGCACGTGGGTGAGCGTTGGCCCGCTGCGCGCCGACCTCATTCATCACTACGAACCCTTGATCCGTGACGCCGTCATCGCAGGACACGACCGTAATGAAGTCACTGCCATGCTCATTCCGGAAATCGAACGCTGTAGGGCACTCACAGATCTGCCACCATCAGCACCTGCCGCAGCCGTCGCCGCCCACCCTGCAGTGGCCACCCGCTTCGCAGAACTCGCCGCTCTCCATGCAAAGAAATCAACCGGCGCCAGTAGCCGTGTCGCGCGCGTTCTTATCCTGCACGAACCGCTATCGATCGACGTAGGTGAGGTTACCGACAAAGGCTCGATCAATCAGCGGACGGTCCTCGCAAATCGCAGTGCGCTCGTCGACGATCTTTACGCCAGCAGCCCAACTTCGCGCGTGATTTCCGCGTCGAAATCCGCATAATCCGCGCCGAAGATCAGAGCAAAAGAGACCGACATCACAATGGCTTCGTTCACGCATCGCCGCACCGTCAGAATCGAATGGGGCGACTGCGATCCCGCAGGCATTGTCTTCTATCCGCGCTATTTCGCGATGTTCGACGGCGCGACACAGGAGTTGTTTCGCGCAGCACTTGGCAAACCCAAGATCGAATGGGCAAAAGCTTATGGCATCATCGGCTTTCCGATGGTCGACACGCGCGCTAAATTCATCATCCCGAGCCGCTACGGCGACGACATCATCATTGAAAGCCGCATCGGCGAGTTCCGCCGCTCGAGTTTCGACGTCGCTCACACTGTGATCCGCCCTGAGGGCATCGCCATCGAGGCCACAGAAACCCGCGTATGGGCGGGTCCAGATCCCTCGCGCCCCGCTGGCATCAAGGGCGTACCGATCCCGGCCGATGTCATCGCAGCCTTTAACAAGGGCTAACGTCGGCTTCCATTGCATCGCCGCATAAGCCTCCGCAACAGTCCCGGCAATTGCGGCAGCGAACTTGCATCCACACCTCTTCAATCTCTCCACGTTTAGAGGTTGATAACATCGAAGACATACAATCATAAGGAGAATTAAATCGAGTTGTAACGCCTTAAGTCCCAAGCTTCCCGGCACGAGGAGGCAAGACGCCCTGCTAAACGGAGCGCATGAATGTCTGGCCATCCACCTGCCATCCTATGGCACCACTTCCGTCAAAGGCGACTGGCGACGAAGTTCTACGCGACGACCTCGGTCGCATTCATCGCGACGTTGGCGTTGATGGTCACAGCCTACTACGTCGCCACGGCACTCCTCGGCTCCACGACACAGCTCGCCAATGGCATTCGAGCTGAGAGTGCCGCCTCGCGCAACCTCAGCAATCTCCTGGCTCAACACCGCGATGCAACGCTGTCATCTGACGTGTCATTTCGGGTAGCCACCGGACGCGATCCAGCCAGCACGCGCCTGACACTCGAACATGATATCCGCACACACGTCAGCACCGCAGCACTGGTCGAACGTTTGTCGGCCACCGCACAAGAGGTCGCGCGCATCGCATCGAGCAACGACGCCAGTCAGCTTGAAGCCGCTCGCAACACCTACCTTCGCGAACTGCGCGCCTTAGAACACACACTTGGCCAAGACCTCACGCCGGACACGACGGCAGCACCCGGCGCCCTCGCGCAGATCGAAACCAAAGCCATATCCGCAATCCGCTGGATTGTCGCGTTTGGCGCACTCGCGTTACTCTGCGTCGGCCCGCTCAATATTCTACTGCTCAGACACTCCGTCGCCCGCTTGCGCATTGTCACACGCGCACTGAAATGCCTCGCGAACGGCCGGCCCGAGAATGCCAATATCGCCGAACTGCGCGATACTCAGGTCTCCGGTGTTGATGACGAAATCACCGCTATGGTCGACGCAATCAAAGCCTTCCAAGGCACGGCCATCTCGCTCAACGAAAGCCGCGAGGAACTGCGGTCCGTCAATCAACGGCTCAATGTGGCGCTCGAAAACATGTCGCGCGGCCTCTCCATGTTTGGACCCGACGAACGGCTCATCATCTGCAACACCGCCTATCGCGACATGTATCAATTGCCCGCTCATCTCACCGTGCATGGCGCATCGTTGACCGACCTCTTAGAATGGCGCGCGCGCGCTTCCCCCGGCGACGGTGACGTCCCGAAAATTATCAGCCGCTACCGCGCGGCCGTCGAAGCCCGCTCGCCCCTCCGCTATGTCCGCAAGCTCTCAGATGGCCGCACAATCGAAATCTCGCTCCAACCGCTCGAAAATGGCGGTTGGGTAACGCTCCACCAAGACGTCACCAAAGAGCGCGAAGCCGAAGCCCAAATATCACGCATGGCCAAGGAGGATGCCTTAACTGGACTGGCCAATAGGCGCGGCTTCACCGAAGCTTTGGAGCTACTGTGCAAGCGCGATCCATCCGCCGGCTTCGGGAAACCGCAAGAAACACAGGCCGATTTTGCACTGTTCTGCATCGATCTGGATCTATTCAAATCGATCAACGACACGCTGGGTCATCCCGCCGGCGACGAAGTTTTGCGCATCGTCGCGCAACGATTGAAGGTGGGCACGCGTCAAAACGATAGCATCGCGCGCATCGGTGGTGATGAATTTGCCGTTCTCCTGAGCGGCATTACACAGCGCGAAGACATCGAACGCGTCGCCGATCGCCTCGTCGCGCTCCTCGCTGAACCCATGACGCTGAACGGCACCACTGCCTGCATTGGCGCGAGCATCGGCATCGAAATCGGCAACAGCATGCAGGCCGACCCCTCACAGGTATTGGCGCACGCAGACATCGCCCTGTACTGGTCGAAGTCGCACGGCCGGAACACCTGGCGCATTTATGACGCCGAACTTGAAGCCCCAATTAAGAAGAACCGGCAGATCGAAAGCGAACTGCGCCCCGCACTTGCCGCCAATCAATTCAGCCTCAATTTCCAACCCATCCTAGGCTTGGCCCAGCGCGACGTCGTTGCCTGCGAGGCATTGCTACGCTGGCATCACCCGCAACGCGGCACCGTGTCCCCGGCCGATTTCATCCCACTGGCCGAAAAGAACGGCTTCATCAAGGAACTTGGCGCCTGGGTATTGAGGGAAGCTTGCAGCGCCGCGATGACTTGGCCCGATCACGTCCGCGTGGCCGTCAATGTCTCCCCCGTCCAACTTGCGTCGAAAGCCCTCTACGCCCACGTCGTCGACGCACTCACCCAGTCCGGCCTAAGCGCCGAACGCCTAGAACTCGAAGTCACAGAAACCGCTCTCCTCGACAACGGTGAAACCACCCTTGCCGTGCTTCACGATCTTAAAAACCTCGGCATCAAGATTTCGTTGGATGATTTCGGCACCGGATACTCGTCGTTGAGCAACCTGCGCGCCTTCCCCTTTGATCAGCTCAAGATCGACCAGAGTTTCGTACGCGACATCACAAATCGCGATGACTGCGTTGCCATCGTCAAAGCCGTTGCCAGCCTCGCTGCGAGCCTCGACATGACGACCGTCGCGGAAGGAGTCGAAACGCTCGATCACTTACACCGCATCAACTTAGCGGGATGCACCGCGGCCCAGGGCTACCTTTTCAGCAAACCCGTACCCGCGTCCGATGTGCCCGCCCTCTTTGAGCACTGGCGGATCAGTTTCGCGGCATAACCCAACACTCTGATTTCACCAGAGTTTTTGAAATACTCTGAGAGCCGGACGATTGCACTTGCGTGCACAGCATGTGTGACTATAGTCCGCGCCGAAACCAGGGAGAGGTGGCCGAGTGGTTTAAGGCGCACGCCTGGAACGCGTGTGTACGGGAAACCGTACCGTGGGTTCGAATCCCACTCTCTCCGCCAGTTCGTTGTTTAACGAGTTTCTGACATGCGGCGTCATACAGCGCCAGGAACTGCCTGCTGTTGAAAATTCAACAGGATCGTCAGACAGTTGCCTCTCATCTCACCTTACCAAATCGATCGGTTCGCAGCGCCTCGACACGACGCGCCGCGACACCGAATGACAGGCATATTGGGTGATGAAATGGGGGGGCGAGAAGATGAAGGTAGTTGGAGCCAAGCGGGTTCAAGCACGGCTATCGAGCTTGCAAATAAGCAAACTTAAGGTGCCCGGCATTTACGAAGACGGCGGCGGGCTTCGACTTGTTATCGGGCCAAACCTCACCAAGCGATGGGTCGTTCGCGTTACAATCAATGGCAGACGCGTTGAACGCGGCCTAGGCAGCTTTCCGGTGGTTTCCTTGGAAACCGCCCGAAAACGAGCCCTCGAGCACCGGAGTGCAGCTGCTGAAGGCCGCGATCTCGGCAAGGAACGCAATTCCAAGCTCAAGGCCAGCGCGGTTACGTTCGAGACCGCATTCGGTTCGTTCTTCGAGATCCGACGCCAGACACTGACAAACGGGAAGCATGTCGATCAGTGGCAGACGACAATGGCGACGTACGTTTTCCCAACCATTGGCAGGTCGCCGATCGACCACATCACTTCCTCCCACGTTCTCAACGTCCTCGCGCCAATCTGGTTCTCAAAACCCGAGACAGCCAGACGTGTCCTCCAACGGATGGAGGCTGTTTTCAAGTCGGCGATCCTCCGCGGCCATCGAACGCTAGCCTCTCCATGCATCGGTATTGCGCAGGAACTCGGCACGCGCCATCGCGAGGTGCGGCATCACGCTTCGCTGCCTTGGCAGAACGTGCCAAACTTTGTCGAAACGTTGCAGTCATGTCCGTCGCACTCTTCCACACGCTACGCTCTCGAATTTCTTATTCTGACTGCGGCACGAAGCGGTGAGGTTCGCTTTGCTACATGGAACGAGATATCTTGGGATGCGAGAGAATGGCGGCTACCTGCTGCGCGCATGAAAGCCCGCGCGCCACATACCATTCCACTGTCTGCCCGCGCGCTTCAAATTCTAAGGGCTATACAAAGTCAGCAGCGCGGTGAACTGATTTTCGCCGGTCGCTCTGGGCAGCCGTTGTCAGACATGACGTTCACCAAGCTCCTTCGAGATCTCGGAATGAGCGTCACCGCACACGGATTTCGGACATCATTTAAAGTTTGGGCGGCAGAGGTAGTGCGAGTTCGCGATGAAGTCAGCGAAGCCGCTCTCGCCCACAAAATTCCGCAGAAGGTTCGAGCGGCGTATCTGCGAACCGAGTTTTTGGAGGAACGACGGCAACTTATGGAGCTATGGGGAACCCATGTCACATCCGGAACCAAAGAAGCATGCGATAGAGCCAACAAAGTCGAAGCATCGTCCGTCACCCGAAGCTTTGCAGCGTGTCGCGAACGCCCCGGACGATGAGCCGCTTGCGTCGAAACAAATTGATCAATGGGCGGCCAAATTTGGTATGACGCCCGATACGAAACGCACTGAATTTATCAATGCTGCATTCCGTGCATGGGCACGAGAAGAATTGGGAAGACCCCTCGAACTCGTAACTTCCATGAGGCCGGTTCTCCCCATCCTCATCGCAGCGGCGATGACATTGTCTGAGACCTTACAGCGCCACCGCAACCTTCATAAGTCGCAATCAAACATCGCCGCTAGCGGCTACTATTACACAGAAGCCGATTGGAGTTTTTACACCGGATTTATAGACCGCATGAACACACTCATGGGCCTCACGGAAAGCGAAACGATGGCCTACGACTATCACTTACCAACTCGACTTAAATCGGCACTCAACAGCATTGTGACCGAGTATCTTAAATCGAAAGAGTTCGATTTTCCCAGCCCTTATTTCCTAGACGATGCATCGCGTCTCACCGAATTAGAGTTGACCCAAATTCATCGAGGAAGAGCTCAGGAAGCAGCCAAGAACAAAAATCGCACTCCGCCTGTCAATCGGCGAACATTGATCAAATCACTGCTGAAGTGCGCCGATCTTGTTAAAACGGACGAGAGCGGAGCGACCAAGAGTACGACGCAACAGTTGAAGCATGAGCGGCTGAGCGATCTGTTCGAGCGAATGGCCGTGCAACACGAAGAGGTGCGCGATTTTCTCTGGCGAACGCTTGATGCTGATTTGAAAGATGTGAACGGCACGAAGTACGCGAAGCAGCGTCGCAAATCTGAAGACAAGTACGCCCAAGAGGGACCGGCTGCCCTCAGAACAATAGCAAATCGCGGTGCACCCAAGAAAGTTCAGTGACGTTCAATAGGAACATTCGCGGGGATTTCTCTGCAGTTGTTCCCCCTGACCGGCTTCGGCTCTTCTGTCACTTGTGATCACACGGTGATTACAGGAGACAGAAGATGCCTGTCAGAGACCATGATGCGAGTACAAAGAAGACGAAGCGCGTTCTACCGTCAGCCCC
>CAWHPE010000011.1:0-176651 GCA_963831185.1 uncultured Alphaproteobacteria bacterium | reverse complement strand
TTTTTTGTCATGCTTGCCGCATTGGCTTTAGTGACCATGCTGCCATGGCTTTCGCTCGCTCTTGTGCAGTGAGATAGCGCGTTAAGGTGTGACGACCGTGCACACCTTTCCGTCGTGCTGCAATTCGGATGGGCGCTTGCCAAGCGGAGAGGATGGAGAGGATGTCGCGCACGTCATCTTGTTGACGGAGACTGGCGGTTCACTGAGACCGGTCGCGCCATCGACGCCGCGCCTCAACTCAATCGTCCAGCATCGTCAAAGCTGCCCGCCGTTCAGCAGGCTTCAAGCGAAGAAATAACGTACGCGCCGCCTTGATGTCTTTGGCTGTACCCGTGTCGGAGGCCAGCCGCAGTGCGACAGTTGTCGGGTGGTCCGCACTGCATATAAACGCCAGTGCCGTTGCCAAGCGCCCCATGGCTGCCCGATCAATTTTGTTCTCGTCCATACACGGTCCTTCCGATTTTATGCCTCGCTGGCAAACACAAGCGATCTCAGTGTCGAGACGATACACCCGCGCTCATTCTGTCAACCGCGCGAGCTCGTTGAGCGACTGATCTCGGTTCACGGCGGTCTGCTGCAAGCTCTTCCAGTTATGAGCTGGTAACCCAGCAAGAAATGCGAATCCTTCGGCGCCGGAGAACCCACTTCGCAACCACATAATATTGATTGCGAAGTGCGGTCGGCGATGAAGAGTTCGCACCTTCGAACCGCTGACAAGGGTATAGCTTCCCAAATTGGAACGACGAACCGTCAACGACCCGAATAGGCGCCGGTTGCAACGAACGCCCGCTCATGCATCGCTGTTCAGCACAATCCAATCATTGGAATTGCTGTGAAACGGCCGACCACAGCCGCGCAAATGTCAAAGTTCCGACTGAGGGCTCTTTAGGTCCACAGCACTATCTCTGCGCAAGATTTGCGACATCACAACAAATGATGCCAAGCCTAGTCCGATGAGGTCATTGAGCCAACCTGGACTGACCAAGAAGAATGCAGCCGCCACCAAAGCACCCCGCTGCAACATCGAGCAAGCAGATAACAAAAAGCCATGCAATCCTGCAGCCAGCAAGATGCAACCGATCATCGCAGTCGTCGCGGCCGTCGCAATCGCCCCCCAATTTGCGGTGACAAGATTTGACGTCTTTCCGAATGCCGCAGGATCTAGCATCAGGAGCGCTGGCTCATAGACGAACATGAATGGCACGATGAAACCGGCGGCGCCGATTTTGACGGCAGCCCAACCGGTTTTCCAGAGATCGGATTTGGCTAGGCCGGATGCCGCGTAGACCGCCAGCGCGACCGGCGGCGTGATGGCAGAAAGAATAGCGAAATAGAACGCGAACATGTGCGCTGCCGGCTTTGGCACGCCGAGCTTCATGATCGCGGGTACCAGAAGTGCGGTCATGATGATGTAGGCGGGTGTCGTCGGCATCCCCATCCCGAGCACAATGCCGGCAATCATCGTGAGGATGAGTGCCAAAAGGAGCGTGTCCTGTGACAAGGCTACGACCCATTGCGTGAAAGTGATGCCCAAGCCTGTCAATGTGACGACTCCGATGATGATCCCCGCGCACGCGCACGCCAATGCCACCGCAAGAGTGTTCTTAGCGCCATCGACCAAGGCATCAGCGACGTTGGCCCAGGTCGCGTTGCCGCGTGTCGACGCGCGCAACATCGCGACGGGGAAGCACATGGCCGTTCCGGCTAGCGCGGCGAGAGGCGCGCTGTAGCCCGAGTACATCACAGCCAAAATGGTCAAGACCGGGATGAACAGGTGACCACGTTCGGCGAGCACGCGGGACAGAACGGGCAATTCCGAACGCGGAACACCCATCAAGCCCGTCCGCTTGGCCTCGAAATGGACGGCACCAAAGCAGGCGATGTAATAAAGCACCGACGGAATGATGGCCCAGATGACGATCTGGCCATAACTAACGCCGACGAACTCGGCCATGACGAACGCCGCAGCGCCCATGATGGGAGGCATGATCTGACCGCCGGTCGACGCCACCGCTTCCACGGCGGCCGCGAAATGCGGCTTGAAGCCTGTCCGCTTCATCAACGGGATCGATATCGGCCCATCCACCATGACGTTGGCAACAGCTGAACCCGAGATCGTTCCAAACAACGAAGATGAGATGACCGAGACTTTGCCAGGCCCACCGGCGGTGTGGCCGGTTAGGCTCATGGCAAAATCCATGAACAATTGTCCCGTCCCGGTGCGCTCCATGAACGCGCCGAAGACGACGAAGATCATCACGTAACTCGCCGAGACCGCGAGCGGTTGTCCGAAAATGCCTTCGGTCGACATGTAGAGCTGGTCGATCAGACGCATGGGCTCAACGCGGGCGATGAGCAAGGCATAGGCGAGAAAGATGAGCGCCGTGATCGGCAGCGCAAGCCCCATCAACCGGCGTGTTGCTTCCAGGATGAGTGCCACCAGGATGGTGCCGAACAGCATATCGAGCGGGTGAAGATCGTCGACATAGAGGATGCGGTCGATCAGGTAGTTGTAGTTGACGAACACGTAGCCAATTGTGCTGGCGGCAAGTGCGCAGAGCAGAAGGTCAAATGCGCTCGGACCTCTGAGTCGGGCGAGTGTCGCATCGCGTTCGTCAGGCAACATGGCCGCGAGATCTTCTTCCGTCGGCGAACGGAAGCGGAAAATCAGAAACGCAAGCACGAGAGCGAAGGCAAGATGGGTGCCGCGGAAAAAATACTCAGTCGGTGGTCCAGGGAAGAGCGCGTTCCAGAACCGCGCGAGCGCAGGCGCACCAAACCCATGATCCGGTAACGGCGGAACGACCAGCCAGATGTGATAAATCGCCATTGCCATGGCGAGCAGCTTGATCACCATCGCCATGCGACGAGATCCGTTTGTCGAGACCGGCATTTGAGAGTTCCTGGGATGCGGTCGCAACCGCCATAGACTTGGGTATGAAGCGCAAAGCGAGCGGCTTTACTTAGCCGCTCGCCCGCGTCACGTCAGCGTCTCAGAGTTACTTGACGGCAATGCCCTGTTCTTTGAACCATTTGGCAGCGCCGGGATGGAATGGAACGCCGATATCCAACGCCATCACCTGCGGCGTCAAGGAAGCCATATCCTTGTAAAGTGCGCTCATGTTGGCCTTGTTGGCCATCAACTGGCCCGTCAACTTGTAGACGGTGTCTTCGGGCAGAGAACATGCGGCGATAACGTGGGTATAATAGCCGATCGTCTTGATGTCAGCGTCCTGCTTCGGGTACGTCCCCTTCGGAATGTTCACCAGCTTATACGCTGGATTGATTTTCTGCATATCCGGCAAGAGGGCGGCGAGATCAAGAAGTTTCACGTCGCGGGCGGAGGCCAGATCCATGATCGAACTTGCAGGTATGCCCGTACCAAGCGTGAACATGTGCATGCGGCCGTCTTTGACCTGCTCGACGCTATCGGTGTAACTGTTTGTGAAACCAGCCTTGACGTCTGCATAAGACAAGCCGTTCACCTTAAGGGCGTGACGCGCCACCAGTTCGCCTGTGTTGCCTTTAACTTGGGTGGCGAAGCCCTTGCCCTTCACATCTTTGATGCTGTTGATGCCGGAGTCGGCTGTGACCACGACTTGAAAGTACTGCGGATAAAGCGTCGCAACATTGCAGACTTTGTCGTGTTTCTTGTCGAGTGGCGCTTCGCCAGTGCCAAGCACGGCATCAGCGGTCGAGATTGTGTTGCCGAAGCCGATGTCAGCTTTGCCTTCCTGGATCGCGCGGACGTTGGCAATGCCGGCGCCCGGCGACGTCTGGACCGTAGTGCCAGGCATGGCCTTTTCTACCATGTCCTTGATTTGCCCACCGAGTGGAACCCAAACGCCGCCTTGGGGCCCCGTCATGAGTTTTAATTCAGTGCCGAAGGCAGACGTCGCAGATAGTGCAAATGCGAGCGCGGCAACCAAACCAATTTTCTTCATACCGTAAGTTCCTTTGTAGCGTTCCACCCATATTTAGTGGGCGTTTTCTAGTCACCCTTGCGGAGACCTTCTTCGTGAAACCCCGTGGTGTCAAGATTTCTGCATTCGTGCATATCCTGCATTGAGGACGGGTGAGAGGCTCCCAGCAACTGCTTTGGCGGCGTAATCCTGGGCTTGAAGGGTGCGCTTCGGGAATCCAATGCGGGGCCGTATCTCATTACGGCATGGCTTGATAGTCCTCGGCCCAAGCCAAAGCTGCCTGGAGGTGAGATCGGCTGGCGCACCGAACCAATTTCGTCATCTTCGCTCTTGGCGTTACGATGGCATCGGCTCAAAGCAACTCACCGCTGACGGCGGCAAGGCGATCATTCGGCGTCCGCTGAACTGACGCGTGCAAATGCCCGCAATGCGCAACGTTCGTCGATTGGCGATCGATTTCCATGTCTCATCGCTGTCGATGACCTATACAAAGCCCTAAGTGGGTCACAAACGTCGCGCGGCTTGACGTCAAAGATGCCTGGATAGAGGAAGCAGACCTCACCGGTTTTTAAAGAGTGCGATGGGAGACTTGAGATCCATTTTCGGCTTTGCTGCCAATGGCAGTACTTATCGATCTGACGCGATGAGCCCTCTGCAGCCATCTTCCTCGCGATGAGAGCGGACAGTTACGTAACGCAGACCTTTGCCTATGCTTATTCGAACGCGAACGGCACGCGAAATGTCAGGTCTCTGGCCGACATGCCGGGCGGCGGAGGCGGATACTTGCCCTTCGCAATCGCAGACAATGCCAGCTGATCTAACTTCGCCATGCCACTCGGTATGGCCACGGCCGTCGCTTGCAGCGTCCCGTCGTGCGGCGACAGTGTGAATTCGATCAAGACCTTGCCTTTGAGCCCGACGCCGCGCGGGCTATTTCGCCCGATGACCAGCGCTACGTCGCGGGCGTAGCGATTCACCTCACCACGGCTTGCGACGGCTTCCCCGGCGCTGGTGCCACCGATCGCAGGAGGAGGAGCCACGGCGCGACCGTGGACTGATTTTGCGCGGGGGTCTGGTCGGGAGCGACTGTCTTCGAGGGTTCTTGCTCACTTGGCGTCGCCTTCGGCTCGTCCCGCTTTTCGAAGGGCGGCGGTGACGCCAGCAATGCCTGATCGATTAATGGCGCAGGCAGCTCTGGGTCGACCGCCTCCTGCGGCCTCGTGTCGGGTTTGGCGACCGTGCTGTCTGCGTCGGGCGACAACTCGGCGGGCAATGCCGCGACCTGATCAGGCTGCTGCGACGATGGTCGGGCCGCGAGCCCAAGATCGCTGGCGGAGACGATCGTGACGCTGATCTGATCCAACTCGACTGCACCGCCGCCCGCGTTGTCTGCCGTCGCCCCAGCCAGCAGCGCGGCTGCAATCGCAATGTGCACCAGTGACGATGCCCCGATGAGGGTCAAGAACCATCGGTTGCTCTTCAGCGGGGGCCGTTCGGCAACGCCAATCAAGCCATCCGCGACGCTCAGCGGAAGTTCCGCGCTGCCAGTCGCAGCAGATTGCGTGATGTAATAATGTAACATTCACGGACAACCCAACAGGCCGCCTCGCAAGGCCATTGCGGCTTCCCGCCACCTCATGACCTTTAATGTAATATTGTAACATTACAAGAGAGCTAGCGATGCGGATGACCAGTTTGCGTGCGATTGTCGTGGTCGCGGGGCCGCTCTGTGCTCTTGTGCCGTCAGGTCCGTCACGGCCCAGACGCCCCTTCCAACGGTGACGGTCACCACTCCGAGCCCGGTCGCGCCCGCCCAGCCAGCAGCCCCTGTCGCTGCCGCTCCGGCCCCGTCCAAAGCAGCCTCCGCTGCGCCAGCTAAGAAAGCAGCCTCGCCGACCGCGCCTACTCCAGCGCCGTCTACATGCCGCTGTCTCTGGCCGCCGACTGACTCCGGCTCCCGGAACGCTGATCGTCGTCGATGATGCCTTTGCGCCCGTCACCGTGATCACGGCGCAAGAGGTCCTGGCGAAGCAGGGCAGCACTCTGACAGACGCCTTACAAACCAAGCCCGGTGTTGTTGGCTCGACCTTCGCCGCCGGCTCTAGTCGGCCTATCATCCGAGGTCTCGACAACTATCGGGTGCGCGTGCAGGAAAACGGTGTGGGCACGCATGACGTTTCCAACCTCTCCGAAGATCATGCGGTGCCAGTCGATCCGAATGCTGCCCAACAGGTAGAAATCGTGCGCGGCCCCGCAACGCTGCGCTACGGATCGCAAGCAATCGGCGGCGTGGTTTCAGCAAGCAACGATCGTATTCCCACATTCCTCCCGCGCAACGGCTTCAGCGGCAGCATTCGCGGCGGGTTGTCATCGGTCGATCGCGGTAGCGACGGCGCCTTCAGTGTCACTGGCGGCGCTGGCAACTGTCGCTGTTCACGCTGACGCCTTTACGCGCCATGCGAAGGACTATGCGACGCCTCAGGGGCGCCAGCTCAATACGTTCGTCGAGAGCGAAGGCTTCTCCGTCGGTTCGTCGATCGTCGGAAATGCCGGTTTCATCGGCGTATCCTTCGCTCGCTTCAACAGCCTCTATGGCATTCCGGGCGTCGAAGCTGTCGAACTCAACAAGCGGATCGACATGACCCAGGACAAAGTGACGTCACGAGGCGAGTGGCGCGTGAGGGACCACGGCATCGAAGCAATCCGCTATTGGTTCGGTGCGACGGACTACGCGCACAACGAACTCGCGATAGAGGGCGAGATCGGCTCTCGTTTCACCAACAAGGAAAAGGAAGGCCGCATCGAAATCCAGCACATGGCCTTTAGTACGCCGCTTGGCGAATGGCGCGGTGCCGCTGGCGTACAGATGGGCAGTCGCAATACGATCGGCAAAAGCTTCGAGGGCGATAATCTTCTCGAACCCGCGCACACGCGATCGATCGCGTCGTTCTTGTTCGAGGAATTGCAGGTAACCAAGCAGCTGCGCTTGCAGGCGGCCGTGCGGATCGAGCAGACAACGGTGAATGGCACTGGTCTCGCCGATGTCACCGATCCGATGGCTCCTGTCCTGTTCGACGGCGAGCGCGTGATTCAAGCCCTTCAGTGCCAGCGTCGGCGCCCTCTACCAATTGCCGCTCGGCGTCGTTGCGCGCTTGACCGGTCAGTACGTGGAGCGAGCGCCCGACGCAGGCGAGTTGTTCTCGAAGGGTGCGCACGAAGCGACGGGAACGTTCGAGGTTGGCAACCCGTTCTCTGGAGAAGGAGAAAGCACGCACGGTTGAATTCGGATTGAAGCGTGCCACGGGCGATCTTCGCTTCGACGCAAGCGCGTTTTACACGAAGTACGACGGCTTCATCTTCAAGCGGCTCACAGGTGTCGAGTGTGGCCCGACGCTCGACAGCTGCGGTGTGGACACCGAGTTGAAACAACTCATTTTCGAACAGCGTAAGGCAACTGTTCTATGGCGTCGAGATTGGCGCCCAGTACGATGTCGCGAAGCATCTGGCGCGGTGTTTGGGGCATCGAGGGGCAGTATGACTTCGTACATGCCCGCTTTGACGGCGATGGCAATGTCCCGCGCATTCCGCCGCATCGCGTCGGTGCAGGCATCTACTATCGCGACGCCAACTGGTTTGCCCGCATCAACATGCTGCATGCGTTCGACCAGACCCGAATCGCGGCGAGCGAAACACCGACCGATGGCTACACCCTGCTCAATGCGGAGCTGAGCTACACCTGGAAGCTGGCGGCGACAGGCACACTTTCGCCAGAAATGACGATCGGCCTAAAAGGTGAGAACCTGCTCGACGACGATGTCCGAAACCACGTCTCTTTCAAGAAGGATGAAGTCCTTCAGCCCGGGCGGGGTCTACGCCTGTTCGGTGTGATGAAGTTTTGACGGAGATGGTTGTGCCGCGCCCGCAATTGGATAGGCCTATAGGGCTGAGAAAAGGTCACTGATGGCCCCACTCAACAGGCGGTAGCTGGGCGAATGCCGAGGCGCTCCAAAGGCCTCCTTAAATTCGGAAGGGTTTTCGTCTTGGTGTGCCGTCGGCCGTTCAGACGCCGATAGCGGACACACTTAAATGACACATCAACCTTGCTCGTCTGTCAGACGGTAGCCAATTCCTGGCTCCGTCGAAATCAAACTCAATTCATGACCAGGTTGGCCGAGCTTGTTGCGGAGCTGACCTATGAACACGCGCAGGTATTGAATGTCGTGAGTGTGGGCCGGCCCCCACACGGCTGTTAGAATCTGTGAATGCGTGACGACACGTCCAGTATGCCGCACCAGAACAGCGAGCAGGTCAAATTCTTTTGGCGTCAAGCGGATGGGCTGGCCGTCACGCGTTACGGTATGGGCCGCGAGATCGACTCCGAGACCAGCCGCCTCGAAGCGTGTCTGCTCGCCAGCGGTGTGCGACGCATGCCTCAAAGCCGCGCGCAGCCGCGCCAGCAACTCGCCAATGCCGAATGGTTTATCGACGAAATCATTTGCGCCGAGGTCAAGTGCGGCAATTTTTTCCGTCTCTCTGTCGCGCGCAGATATGACGATAATGGGGACCTGAGTGAACGACCGAAGCCGATCGATCACCTCCTTGCCGTCGAGGTCGGGAAGGCCAAGATCGAGCAGAATGGCATCTGGGGCCTTGTTAGCTGCAAACTTCAGCGCCTCGGTTGCGCTTTCGGCTGTCAGCACTTCATAGCCGGCCGCTGTCAGGCTCGGGCGCAGGAAACGCAGAATCTGCGGCTCGTCGTCGACAACGAGGATGCGTTGAGCGCTCATGACGTCATTCCTGGTAACCGAGAGGCAATCAACTCTACCACGATCCGCGTTCCGCGATCGGCCTTGATGGGGCTCTCCGCGCGGACGGTGCCTCCCATGGCGCGAACCAGTCCGGCACAGATCGAAAGGCCGAGACCCGTACCGGGGGCCCGGCCGTCGCCACCAGCAACGCGATAGAACTTCTCGAACACGCGCGTCAGAGCCTCCCTCGGAATACCGATGCCATCATCAGTCACGGAGATTGCGATCAAATCTTGCTTGCCGGAGATGTTCACGCGTGTCGCAGTGCCCGGCGCGCTGTATTTGTCGGCATTGTCGAGGAGGTTCACGAGCACCTGCTCCAGCAGCGCAGGATCGGCTTCCGCCGACGAGGTATGCGGGGCGACGGTCAACTCGATTGGGCGAGAAGGCTTCGTCTTTCTAGCGCGTTCGATCGCAGAAGCCACGACTGCTCCAACATCGACCGGTTCACGCCGGATCTGCAGTACGCCTGCTTCGAGCTTGGTCATGTCGAGGATGTTGCCGACGAAGCGAGTGAGCCGCTCGGCTTCCTCTTCGATTGTCGTCAAAAGGTCAGTCCGATCTGCGGCCGGCATCTTGTCGCCGAACGCCTTCAAACTTGTCGCGGAGCCGAGTATCGACGCGAGCGGCGTCCGCAGATCGTGAGAGATCGACGACAACAGCGCCGTGCGGAGACGTTCGCTTTCAGCACTCGTTGCAGCACGACCCGTCTCGGTGACGAGGCGTGTGCGTTCGAGTGCAACCGTCGCTTGTTCGGCCATGGACTGCAGGGCAGCATCCGTTGCGTCTGAAAGACCATCGGAAACATCACTCGCCTCGACGCCGAGAACACCTATCGCACCCCCCGGCGCAACGAGCGGACGGAATTGAAACTGTGCTGTCGGCATCGTCGTGGTGCCGTGGCCTGTCGGCTGGCGTTCCTTCAGCGCCCAACGGGCGGCGGCCCAGTCAGCGGTTGGCAGACGGTCCTCGGGCGGCCAGGCCGCTTGCAGCTCGAGATCGGCGGCGCCGCTCATCAAAACAACAGACCTGCCACCCACCAATGCCGCTGCCTGCGTTGAAAGCACCGTCAACACGTCGTCCTGCGATGCTGCCGCCGAAAGTTTGCTCGACACGTCAAAGAGCGCCTGCGTGGCAGCAGCGCGCTCGCGCACGGCACCAGCCTGCTCTCGCAGGCGGCCGGCAAGACCGCCCGTAACGACGGCGACAACCAGGAAGGCGATCAGCGCGAACAACTCGTGTGGCTCCGCCACAGTGAACGTATGGCGCGGCTCGATAAAAAAGAAGTTGTAGGCAAGGAACGACAGAAGTGCGGTCACAATTGCTGGCCATAGGCCAAAGCGGAGCGCCGACACCAGCACGGCGAACAGAAAAATCATCGAGACATTTGGCAGCCGCGTGACGTGTTCGAGACCGAGGCCGGCGAGCACAGCTAGGGTAACTGCTCCCGCGCCGATGGCTGCGGCAGATACTGCCGAACGTCCGTCGGGCCATCGTATCGAAGAGCGGGAGTCCGGACTGCCCTGGGGCGCAATGACCGTGATGGCAATATCATTTGCGCGATACTGCAGGGTATCGGACAGAGACCGCCCCAACCAGCGATCGAGTTTTCCAGCGCCGGAGCGTCCGATCACGATCTGCGTGACGTTGTTTCGACGTGCGAACACAAGGATTTCACTGGCGAGGTCTTTTGCCGACAAACGGATTGACCGTGCACCAAGACGTTGAGCCAATGCGAGGGTCTTGTCGATGCGGCGCTGCAGCTTACGATCCGTCTCCTCGCGCTCGGCGTGCCGGACATGCACGGCGAACCAGTCAGATTTCAGCGCGGACGCCATTCGGGCCGCCGACCGGACGACGGCTTCAGAGTGCTCGTCGCTGCCAATGCAGACGAGGAGCCGCTCAGCGGTCGGCCACGGGCCTTCTATACCCTGTTGGCGTAATTGATCGAGCATCTGCTCGTCAACACGGTCGGCGGTCCGGCGGAGCGTAAGTTCGCGAAGCGCTGTCAGGTTCGAGACCTTGAAGAACTGATCGATTGCCCGCCGGGCATTTTCGGGCAGGTAGACCTTCCCCTCTTTCAGCCGCTTGACCAACTCGTCGGGTGGTAGATCGACCACCACGATTTCATCCGCCGCATCGAGAACCCTGTCTGGCACCGTTTCTCGGACCGTGATACCGGCGATACGTTCGACGACGTCGGTCAAACTTTCGAGATGCTGAACATTCATCGTGGTCCAGACATCGATACCGGCGCGGAGAGCCTCCTCGACGTCTTGGTAACGCTTCGTGTGCATCGAGCCTGGCGCATTCGTGTGGGCGAATTCGTCGACGAGCAGTAGGTTCGGCCGCCGTGCTATGGCCGCTTCGATATCGAACTCCATCAGCGTTCGATTTCTGTAGGGTACGGGTTTCCGCGCGAGCACCTCCAGCCCGTCGAGCAATGAGGCCGTTTCGGATCTGCCATGCGTCTCCACGACACCGACCAAGACATCAAACCCTTCTGCTTTGAGGGCCCGTGCGGCCGAAAGCATGGCGTAGGTCTTGCCTACGCCCGGTGCCATGCCGAGAAAGACTTTGAGCTTGCCGCGCGTCTCCTTTGAAGCGAGCTCAAGGAGAGCTTTCGCGGAAGGACGTCGGTCGTCGGTGTCGTTGCGCGCGTCGGCCATTCGCTATCCAATGGGGCCGCCGAGTGCGGCATCCAGTGCAAGGTTCAACAGTAGCACATTGATGCGCGCTTCGCCGATAATGCCGAGGAAGGGGCGCTCGATGTTCTGATCAACGATAGCGCGGACCCGATCGACTGGCACCTTTCGTGCGCGAGCGACCCGCTCGACCTGCAACACCGCAAAGCCCGGCGAGATGTGAGGATCTAGACCGCTCGCCGAAGTAGTGACGGCGTCGGCCGGTATCACCGTGGCGCCGGCGCCGCGGAGTGCTGCAACATCGATTGCAACACGGTCGCCGAGTTTCTTCGACAACGGGCCCAGGTTCGATCCAGCCGATGCCGAAGCGTCGTAACCTTTTTCGCCGGCGGCCGAAGGTCGACCTTGGATGTAGCGGTCAGACGAGAAAGCCTGCCCGATCAGCGCGGAACCGACAACGCGGCCATTCTTCTGGATCAAAGAGCCGCCAGCTTTTCCTGGCATGGCGACGTGCGCGATTCCGGTGACGAGCAGCGGATAAGCGATACCGGTTAGACCGGTAAAGAGAAGCAGCAAGACAACGGCCGGGCGAATTATCGCGAGCATGACAGTTCCTTTCAGGCAAGCCGGAGAGCCGAGACGACGAGGTCGATGGCCTTGATGCCAATGAACGGCACGATCAGTCCGCCGAGCCCGTAGACCAGCAGGTTGCGACGAAGCAGTGCAGCAGCGCCGACGGGACGATAGGCGACTCCCTTAAGTGCCAGCGGAATCAACGCGACGATGATCAGCGCATTAAAGATGACGGCTGAGAGTATTGCACTCTCGGGGGTCGCAAGCCCCATCAGGTTGAGTGCGCCGAGTTCCGGGTAAGTCACCAAGAACAGGGCAGGGATGATGGCAAAGTATTTAGCGACATCATTGGCGATTGAGAATGTCGTGAGCGACCCGCGCGTCATGAGCAACTGCTTACCGATTTCCGTGACTTCGATGAGCTTGGTCGGGTCACTGTCGAGGTCAACCATGTTGCCGGCTTCGCGCGCGGCCTGCGTGCCCGTCTGCATGGCGACACCGACATCGGCTTGGGCCAGGGCAGGCGCATCGTTCGTACCGTCGCCACACATGGCGATCAGGCGACCCTTGGCCTGCTCGGCCTTGATGTAGGCAAGCTTGTCCTGTGGTGTGGCCTCTGCGATGTAGTCGTCGACGCCGGCCTCTGTCGCGATGGCTGCAGCTGTCACCGGGTTGTCGCCTGTGACCATAACAGTCTTGATGCCCATTGAGCGCAGGGCAGAGAACCTTTCCTTGATGTCTGGCTTAACGACGTCCTTGAGGTGGATCACGCCGATGATGCGACGTCCGTCAGCGACACCGAGCGGCGTTCCGCCGGATTGGGAAATTGACGCAACTGCGTCTCGAAAGCCTGCTGGCGCCGCATCCATGGAGATCCCGACGTGCTGAAGGACGGCATCGACGGCACCCTTGCGGATGCTATGGCCCGCTAGGTCGATGCCGGACAGTCGGGTCTGCGCGGTGAAAGCAATGTACTCGACGGGCTTGCCGTCGAGTACCGGCTCGAAGAGGCCGTATTTTCCCTTGGCAAGTGCCACGATCGAGCGGCCTTCCGGAGTTTGGTCCGCAAGAGATGATGCGAGTGCCGCTTCCGCCACGTGCTTGTCTGTGCTGCCAGAAACGGGAATGAAGGCGGAAGCTAGCCGGTTGCCGTAGGTGATCGTACCGGTCTTGTCGAGCAGCAGCGTATCGACATCGCCCGCCGCTTCAACCGCGCGACCTGAGGTAGCCACGACGTTGAAGCGGATGAGGCGATCCATCCCGGCAATACCAATGGCCGATAGCAAACCGCCAATGGTAGTCGGAATGAGCGTCACCAAAAGTGCGACAAGAACGGTTATCGACAGCGTCGTGCCCGAATAGCCAGCAAGGCCCCACAGTGTGACAACGACGATCAGGAAGATCAGTGTCATACCCGACAGCAGTATGGACAGTGCTAGTTCGTTCGGCGTCTTCTGCCGTGACGCACCTTCGACGAGCGCAATCATGCGGTCGAGGAACGATGAGCCTGACGTGGCTGTAACGCGCACCTTAATCCAGTCCGAAAGGACGGCTGTGCCGCCTGTCACGGCAGAGCGATCGCCACCGGATTCACGGATCACGGGCGCAGATTCGCCGGTTACAGCCGACTCGTTGACCGATGCGATGCCCTCGATCACTTCACCATCGGCCGGGATCGTGTCTCCCGCTTCAACGAGCACGACATCGCCGACTTGTAGCTCAAGGGCAGAACGCGGTTCCCAAAGATCGTCTTTGCCGTTTGCGGGCAGAATGATGAGCTTGGCTCGCGTGTCGCTGCGCGTCTTGCGAAGCGCGTCAGCTTGCGCTTTGCCGCGTCCCTCGGCGACGGCTTCGGCAAAGTTGGCGAACAGAACCGTGAACCAGAGCCACGCGGCGATCTGGCCAGAGAACAGCAATTCACCCTGACCAGTCAACGCGTCGCGCACGAAGAGGGCTGTCACGAGCACGGCAACGACAGCGGTGACGAACATCACTGGATTGCGTACCAACTTCGATGGCGCGAGTTTGCGGATCGCGTCGATGGCGGCCTTTTTTGCGATGACCGGATCGAACATCGGTTGGTGGGCGTGGTCAACCATTGGGACCTCCTTCAAAATGTCTTACCAGAATGCATCAGGACGTGCTCGACGATCGGGCCGAGTGCGAGCGCAGGGAAGTACTGCAATCCACCAAGGATCAGGATCACACCGACGAGCAGACCGACAAACAGTGCGCCATGTGTCGGGAAAGTGCCGGGCGATGCGGCCGTCTTGCGCTTGGCCGCAATTGATCCGGCGATGGCCATGACCGGGATCAGATATGCGAAGCGACCGAACAGCATCGAGAGGCCGAGGGTAGTGTTGTACCAGGGTGTATTTGCGTTGAGCCCCGCAAATGCTGAGCCGTTGTTCCCGGTTGCCGATGAATAGGCATAGAGTAGTTCGGTGTAGCCGCGCGGACCTGCATTGGCGAGGCTTTCGAGTGCCTTCGGCATCATCACCGAAGCGGCGGTGAAGCCGAGAATGAAAAGTGGCAGGACAAGAATTGCGAGCATCGCCAGCTTCATCTCACGAGCTTCGATTTTCTTGCCGAGGTATTCAGGCGTGCGGCCGACCATCAATCCGGCGATAAAAACTGTCAGGATTGCCATCACGATGATGCCGTAGAGGCCGGAGCCGACGCCGCCAGGCAGGATCTCGCCAAGCTGAATCAGGAACGTCGGCACAAGGCCACCGAGCGGTGTCAGTGAATTGTGCATGGCATTGACGGCACCGCATGATAGGCCGGTTGTCACGGCGACATAGAGCGCGGTCATCGCTTGACCAAAGCGGACTTCCTTACCTTCCATGTTGCCGTCGACGACTGACACGCCCGCTTTGACAAGCAGAGGATTGCCAGAGGTTTCGGCGCCGTAGATGGTGGCGACACCTGCGAGGAGGAGCAGGTACATCGCCGCCAGCAGCGCCACACCCTGACGCATATCGCCGACCATCCGCCCGAACGTGAAGGTCAACGCAGTGGAAACCAGAAGCATGCTCCAGATTGAGAGCATGTTTGCCCATGCATTGGGATTTTCGAATGGATGCGCAGCGTTGGTATTGAAGAAGCCGCCACCATTGGTTCCAAGCTGCTTGATCGCTTCCTGGCTGGCGACAGGACCTAGCGCAATCGTCTGTTTGGCTCCCTCGAGCGTTGTCGCGTCGACAGCGCCGAGTAACGATTGCGGCACGCCGGTAAAGGCGAAAGTAATCGCGAGCAGAATGGAGAGCGGGAGCAGAACATAAAGGACCGCGCGGGTCATATCGACCCAAAAGTTCCCAAGTGTCGCGACGCCATTGGACACGAAGGCTCGCGTCACCGCAATCGCCAGCGCGATCCCAGTGGCGGCGGACAGGAAGTTCTGCACCGTGAGCCCCGCCATCTGCGTAAGATGGCTCATGGTCGTCTCGCCGCCGTACGCCTGCCAATTTGTATTCGTGACAAAGCTGATCGCAGTGTTGAATGCAAGATCAGGCGCGACCGGACCGAAGCCACGCGGATTGAGCGGCAGCAGATGCTGCACGCGCATCAGCGCGTAAAGCAGTAAGAATCCAGCGCCATTGAACGCCAGCATTGCGATCACGTAGCCGGACCATGTTTGCTGAGATTTCGGGTCGATGCCGCTGGCGCGGAACAGCATTCGCTCAACTGGCGCCACGACCGACGTCAAGACAGTGCGCCGTCCTTGAAACACCAGCGACAGATAGTTTCCGAGCGGCCATGCCGCCGCGATGACCGCGCCAAGGACCAGCGCGATTTGCAGCCAACCTGCAAGTGTCATGGGAGCCTCCCGCTCAGAACCGCTCTGGATGGAGCAACGTGTAGACGAGATAAGCGCCGAGCCCGATGGCAACGGCGAGTGCGATGATCGGATCGGTCATGGCGCCCTCACAGTTTGGCGGCGAGCGCGGCATAGGCGGCCATCACAGCAAACCCGCCGAGACCGAGGGCAAGGAAAGCAAGATCGAGCATGGGACAACTCCAAGATGGTGTCCCAGACTGCTACGTCGAAATAGACATTAAGGATCGATGTGGAAGATGGCGCGCGTGCATAAGGGAAACATAAAGATCCCGCGTAGTCTAGGTCGACAAGTCGGACGCCTAAACGCGTGCCAGCAACCTGCAAGCATGACCCCGCTCATCGGACATACGCTTAGTAAATATCGAACTCGTCTGAAGGACTGCTCACACTCGGAGGACGTTTCATCCCTTATAAGGGCATCCGAGGACAAACCGAATTGGAGGCGCAATCGGCCCGATGAAACTCGAGCGGATTTATAGACTTCGCGCAAAAGAAAATGATAGCGCGGGCATGGCTGCTCTGGCGCAGGTTCTAGGCGTGATTATTTAAACTCGACTGACACCGTTTAGGGTCTTTGTGCGTCGGTTAGCCAGTCGGGCGGCATGGGGCTACTAGCGGTCGCAACGGAACGGAGCGCAAGGCGATCAAGCCGCCAGAGGTCGCATTCAAATTTCAAAGCGCGGCACTGAAATACCGTACCGGCGACCAACGACGGCTGTGGCGCTGCCTGCTCCCGCAGGGGCGCAATGCTCTAGTCTTCTGTGAACATAGTCTGACTCATCGACCGTCTCCTTCCTGGAGGAAGTGGTCTCTACACAAAGACGCAGGAGACTACGGGTCTCAGATCAGAACGGCGGAAATGATCAAAGCAATGCGAGAGGCTTTGGCCTGGGCGTGCGTATTGCGAGCGGCCATCAAGCGCGGGATGATTGATTGATCGCGTAATCCGAAGTCGTCTTGGTGACGTCATACGGTGGTGACCCGGCATAAATGCAGAAATCTCCGGCACGCGGGCCAAGTATGCAAACACATGATATTTATTGAGAAGTTTGGTGGGCGATGAAGGATTCGAACCTTCGACCCGCTGATTAAGAGTCAGCTGCTCTACCAACTGAGCTAATCGCCCGTCCGCGCCCGAGGCTGGACGTTGTTGGCAAAATTTAACCGCGCGTTGGAAGCGCGCTCCACCAACGGGGGTCGCTTTAGCACCCGTCACCGGCCCTGTCCAGCGCTCCAGGAACTATTGCCCAAGAAACCGCTTCATATCTTGCCAATCGGCCGCGGCTGCCTGAGAAGTGCTGCAAATCCGGACGAAGTCCGAAATCTCAGAGTGACCGACGGGAGCACTGCATGCGTCTGTTAATGCTGGCCGCAGCAGGCGGCGCCATCGGGTCTGCCGGCCGCTATCTCGTCAACCAAGGGTTCCTGCGCGCTTTTGGCCCGGCCTTCCCCTGGGCCACCCTGACGGTGAACGTCGTCGGCGGCTTGTTGATGGGCCTCGTGTTTGAGATGGTGGCGCGCCGGTTCGGCAACTCGGATGAGGCCCGCGTCTTTCTGGCAACCGGCATCCTGGGCGGATTTACGACGTTTTCAGCCTTCGCGCTCGATACGGTCAATCTCTTCGGCCGCGGCGAAATGGGCTTGGCGTTACTTTATATTGGCGCTTCGGTTGCACTCGCCATTGCGGCGCTCTATGTCGGGTTATCGCTAGGACGTTGGGTCTTTGCTTGATCCCGCCGATGACCGAAAGAGTGGTACCGGATGTCCGACAAAGTCGTAACCATTGCCGTCGCGCGTGATGAAGCGGGTATGCGTCTCGACCGCTGGTTCAAGATCCATTTCCCGGCCGTCGGCTACGGTTACCTGCAAAAGCTGCTGCGCTCGGGGCAAGTTCGCGTCAATTCCAAACGCGCAGAAGCCAGCACGCGGCTGCCGCCCGCTGGCGAAGTGCGGGTGCCTCATGTCGCGCGCCAAGCGCCCGGCGAAGGCAAAGCGGACATCAAGCGCCCAACCGTGCCCCACACGTCAGATGCCGACCGCGCCCTGATCGAAAGCATCATTCTGTTCGAGGACGAGCACGTTGTCGTTCTCAACAAACCCTTTGGCCTCGCCGTACAGGGCGGCAGCGGCACAACCCGACATATCGACGGCATGCTTGCCGGCATGGTCGATCGCTTCGGGGATCGCCCGCGCCTTGTCCATCGCCTCGACCGTGATACCACCGGCGTCTTACTCGTCGCCAAACATCGCGACGCCGCCGCGAAACTCGGCCGCATCTTCCAGACCCGCAGCGCCGCCAAGACCTATTGGGCTCTAGTGCGCGGCGTCCCGTCGCCCGCGCAAGGTAAGATCGAGGCCGCACTCGTGAAAGCGTCAGGGCCAGAAGGCGACCGGGTGCGTAAATCGCGACCGGGCGAGCAAGAGCAGGCCATGCACGCGACGACCTATTATTCGATCATCGACCGGATCGCCCACAAGGCGTCTTGGGTCAGCCTGAAGCCGGTCACCGGCCGCCAGCACCAGCTCCGCGCGCACATGCATATGATCGGCCACCCCATCCTCGGCGACAACAAATACGAGGGCGACACGACGCAGATCTCAGCCGCGCTGGGCAACAAACTGCACCTTCATGCCCGCCGGTTGATCATTCCCCACCCCGCCGGCCTCGCCAAGATCGACGTCACAGCGCCGCTGCCCGACCACATGCTAAAGTCGATGACGACACTTGGCCTCGATCCTGATCATTTCGCCCGCAATGAGGAAAAGCGGGATGAGGACCACGACGCATGACCCAGTTGGTCATCTTCGATTGTGACGGCACGTTGGTCGATAGCCAGCACGCGATCGTGGCCGCCATGACGCACGCCTTCGCCGCACAGAACTTGCCCGCGCCGCCACGCATGCGCACGCTGTCAGTGGTCGGCCTGTCGCTGCCGGAAGCCATCGCGATTTTGGCCCATCAGCATTCCAAGGAAACGCAGGAAGCTTTGGTAGAAAGCTATCGCCAAGGTTCGACGATTTTGCGCGAACGCGGCGACACGGAAGTCCTTTATCCAGGCATCGCAGAATTGATCGCAGCACTGGGGCGGCGCGACGATGTAGTTCTCGGAATTGCCACCGGCAAGTCGCACCGTGGCGTCGTACGCCTCTTCGATCAACACGACTGGCATCAGCATTTCGCCACCATCCAGACCGCCGATAACAATCCCTCAAAGCCGCACCCGCAGATGATTTTGTCTGCGATGGCTGAGACCGGCGCTTTACCCGAAAACACGGTGATGGTCGGCGACAGCAGCTTCGACATGGCGATGGCGCGCGCGGCGCGTGTGCAAGCCGTAGGCGTGGCATGGGGCTATCATACCGTGGCAGCGTTGACCGATGCCGGCGCGCAAACCATCGCGGCCGATGCCGCCGACCTCGGCGAAGTCCTCGACACGATGGCGGGATGAGGACGCAGCGATGACAGGATCGAAGGACAGTTCCGGCGAGAACAAAGGGCCGGTCATCAAAGATACGATGAAGAAGCCGCTGCCGAAGCGCTTCTACAAGTCTGTCGCAGTCGATGCCGCGTCTGGTGCCCATGTGATTGTGCTCGATGGCCGCCGCGCGCACACGCCCGGCAAAAGGCCGTTGATGGCACCGTCGCTCACGCTCGCCGAACGCATGGCCGACGAATGGCGCGCGCAAAAAGATGTCATTGACCCCGGCACTATGCCGCTAACCACATTGACCTGCACCACGCTCGACGCCGTCGCCGGCCGCGAAGAGGTTGTGGCGGCTGATATTGTCCGGTACGCGGGCTCAGATTTGCTGTGCTATCGCGCAGACACACCGGCCAAACTTGTTGCGCGGCAGGCCGCTGCCTGGGATCCAGTCTTGCAATGGGCACGCACCGCGCTCGGCGCCGAGTTCACTGTCACGACCGGCCTGATGCATGTCACGCAGCCGCCGGCCGCGCAAAATGCCATCGCAGCGGCGATCAAAGACCACGACGCATTTCCATTGGCGGCGCTACACGTTCTCACCACCATCATGGGGTCGGCCGTCTTGGCGGTCGCCGTCGGCCGCAAGCACCTCGCGCTGCACGATGCATGGGCAGCAGCTCATGTCGACGAGGATTGGCAGATCGAGCAATGGGGCTCTGATAGCGAAGCAGAAGCGCGGCGCGCTAAGCGGCTGCGCGACGCCGAAGCCGCAGCGTTTGTTCTGAGCGCTCTTGCCCGCTGACTGCCCGTTTATCGCGCCAATTCCTTCAGGCCGCGTCGGATCAGCTTCGCCGTATCGGCTCCGTCGCCGAGGTCCTGCATGGCAACGGCAACCGCTTGGCTCGCCTGGATCGGTTGGTAGCCGAGGTTTGTCAGCGCCGAAATGGCTTCTGCCGCAGCGTTGTTCTGAGGCGGAGACGCCGCGCCGCCTTTGACCGTCGTAGCGGCTGGCACATTGAGACCTGCGACCGACAACGCCGGTGCTTTGTCCTTGAGTTCGGTAACAATGCGCTGGGCCAACTTCTTGCCGACGCCTTGCGTCTGCTCGACAGCCGCCCAATTGCCAAGTGCGATAGCATTGGCGAGATCCTGCGGCGCAAGTGTGCCGAGCACCGCAAGTGCCACTTTCGCGCCGACACCTTGAATGGATTGCAGCGTACGAAACCATGTCCGCTCAACTTCGCTGGTGAAGCCATAAAGCCGGATCGCATCTTCGCGCACATGCGTATCGATGGTCAGCGAAACCTCGTCCCCGGCTTTCAGATTGCGCAGCGTCCGTGATGACGCCTGCACCTCGTAGCCGACGCCATTGACGTCGATGATGAGATGGCTCTCGCCGATGTCGTCGACTTTGCCTCTGAGTTTACCGATCATGCGCGCGTCTCCGTCACTTCGTCGCCGCTGCGATCCGCGCGGCCAGTGCATGCGGGCTCGTGCGGTGGTTCGCGTGGCAAATGGCGATGGCCAGAGCATCGGCCTCGTCGGCACTGTCGAACTTTGCCTTCGGCAGCAGCATCTGCACCATCATCTGCACTTGCCGCTTTTCAGCGTGCCCTGCACCAACAACAGTCTTCTTGATCAAGTTTGGCGTATATTCGGCGACGCGGATGCCGGTCATGGCTGGAGCCAGCAATGCGATGCCACGCGCCTGACCGAGCTTCAAGGTCGCCTTCGCGTTCTCGTTGACGAATGTCTCTTCGACCGCGGCTTCAGCAGGCGAAAATTCGCTGAGCACGCTCTGCAAGCCGCGAAATAGGGTGCTGAGCCGGACCGCCAGCATATCGGCCGCATCCGAACTCAAATGCCCGCTCGCCACATAGCTGAGCCGAACACCATCCGATTCGATGATGCCCCAACCCGTCCGGCGCAGCCCCGGGTCGATACCGATAATGCGAATCGCTTGCGTTTTCATGGCATCTGGATAGCACAGGGCCAGTACATGCGTCGCGCCACTTGCCATCGCGCACAAAATCCGGTGACACTCCGGCCACGCCGCAACCCGTTCAGGAACCAGCTCATGCCCGCCGTTCTGCACCCGATGATGCTGGCCGCAGGCATCGCCTTGTTCGTGCTTGCGATCTTGCTCTGGCGCTACAGTTCCCGCCACACCATTGACGTGAAAGGCGCGGCCGTCTCGTCAGGCGCTGCAGCCATCTTCAACCGCAAGTTCCCGACAGTGCCGAAGGACATGCGTGACAAATACGATCACGTTGCCGGCCAGAAGAGTAACGTCGGTCGCGCCAAGGCCGCGGGCGGCACGCTCTTTCGTGCAGCCCTCGCCAAACTTGCCTTCTTTCTGAGCCTCGGCGCGTTCTTGATCGGGCTGATGTCGATCATCCTCGCCTTTTACTGGAAGTGACCGCGTCATGTTGAAATCGATCAATCCCGCAGGTGTCGCCAAACCGGCGGCAAAATATGCCCACGCCGTGATCGTGCCGCCCGGTGCACGGCGCATCGTCATCTCGGGGCAGGTGGGTGTGGCGCCCGACGGCACTGTCCGCCAAGGGCTCGAAGCACAAGCCGAACAGTGCTGGGCAAATATACGCGCGATCTTGGCCGACCAAGGCTGCACACCGTCAGACCTTGTCAAAGTTACGACCTTCGTTGTCGAGCGCGGCAAGGCAGCAGCTATTCGCCCGATCCGTGACCGCGCGATGGACGGACACCTTTGCGCGCACACCTATTTGGAAATCGCCGGCCTCGCGAGCCCCGATTTTCTAATTGAAATCGAGGCGGAGGCCGCCAAGGTCTAAGCTGGCGCCTCTCAGCTCGCTGCAGCGCGCCGTTCTTTGAGCCGGGCTTCGGTCGCAGCAACAATCGCGGCGCGCAGGGCGGCGACGTCCATTTCTGAGCGGTCGACGGCCAGATGTTGAGCCGCCGCGAGCGCGTGCAGATGTTCCGCGGCGCTGATTGTTGCGAGAGCGTCCGCAAGACCCGCTTTGCCCTTCTTGGTCAACAATGCCAGCGCACTGAACGCAAACGGATCAAAAGTGGTCGGCGTTGCGGCAGGTGGCGGCACGGGTGCTGTCGCCGGCCGGCGTGGCACGGCGGCGGTTGCAACTTTGGAAGCAGCGGGCGCCTTGGCCAGCGTTTCCCAGGCATCGCGCTTCACGCGCACTTCGGTAATCGTCTCCGACAAGCGCTGCAGCAGACGTTCCGCCGTCATGCTCGCGATGTCGCTCTCCGCGCCGACCAGCGCGCGCAGAAGTTTATCTTTACCGCCACCTGAAAGTGATTTCGTCGTCCGTGCCATGATTGTCTGCCTTAACTTGCCGCGCGCTTGGCGCCATGCGCTTCGAGCCAGGGTGAGACTTCGAGATAGAGCTTTTCGAGGTCGCGCACACCGTCGCCGTACTTCTCAGAAAGTCCCTTGAGTTGCGATTCCCAGTCGAATGCGTTGGCGATGGCGTCTTTGTGCGGCATCACCGTATCGAGCATAGGATGAAACGCGCCGATGTCATCGATCATCACGCGATCCTTGCCTGCGTTGCGCACACCGTTCGCAATCGTCGTGTAGCGTCGCTCTTCGAACGGCACATCGGCGAGCGCGTCGAGATGACCTTTATCTTCGATCAGCAGCGCGATGCGGTCGACCGCGAGTTGAGACACGTAGTCAGGGCGGAATGGCACCAGAACCTTATCGGCAGTCTTGAGGGCCGCGAGTGCTGCCAATGACAGCCCCGGAGCACAATCGAGGATGACGAGATCATAGCTCGCACCGAAGCGCCGGAGGAGCGTCTCGATCCGGCCGCGCACGCGCGATGCAACCACATCAGGACTATTGCTCTCGCGCGACTGCCGCAGGAACAGCTCGCCTTGAATGTCTTCGAGCAGCAACGACCCCGGCAACAGATTGATGCGCGCCGCCCGCCCGCTGCCGTCATGCACATCGCCGACGTTCGCAATCAGATAGTCGCGCGGCTGGGCCGGTACGCCGTCGAAAAGATCATAAAAATAGTCCGCGATGGTTTTCTGGGCTTTGCGCGCATCGCTCCAGCCTTGCCCGCCGATCAAAATAAGCGAGGCGTTGCACTGGCTGTCGAGATCGAGCATGAGCACGCGCTTTTTGCCCCAAACCGCGAACGCGTGTGCCAACATGACCGAAAGAGTAGATTTGCCGACGCCGCCCTTGCGGTTAGCGACTGCCAAGAAATACGCCATGCGAAACCTCTCAAGAAAGACTGGACGCTCCGCCTGCCGTGATTCCCCCGGGCCGCGAAAGGGGGAGAAAGAAATCACCGTGGATCAATATCTTGCAGGAGCCTGTGCACGAGGCGTCTCGGCCACTCGGTTGCCCGGGGCGACTCGGCATAAGAAGCCCATAGCTGCCGATAGCGCTGGCACGTGCCGCCGCTTGATTGATCTGGGACGGACTGATGTCACTCGTGTTCGCAATTGTTACGGCCGCCTACGCACGCGGGTCGCACCATAAACTCGCGCTCGATGGCCTAAAGCGCCTGCGCGGGCCGGACGCCGACGCCTGGCGCCGCGTCTTCCTGAAACATGCCGAGGTGTTCGTCGCCGCCGCCAAGATTCCGGACGACGAGTTCAAAGACTTCAAAAACCACGTCCTGCATCCACGCGACGGTTACTGGGGTGGTGCACCGGTCGCGGCCCGTAAATGGTATGACGCCTTGGTTGCCGAACTGCGCGCCGAGAACTGGGAACAGGCCGCCCGCGCAGCGGGCATTTTGAGCCACTACGTCGTTGATCCGATCCATCCCTTTCACACCGCGCAATCCGAAGCCGAAAATGCCATCCACCGTGCCTGCGAATGGAGTATCAATCGCGCCTTCGATAGCCTGCGTGCAGAAGGTGAAGACGCTCATGGCGCCTTGGCACTGGCCGCGCCCGCTGATCCCAACTGGTTGACGCTGATGGTCGGGCAGGGCGCCGACAAATCCAATGCGCAGTACGAAAAACTGATTGCCCACTACGACATCACGCGCGGCGTCGTCGATCCACCATCGGGTCTGGACACAGTATCGCGCCGCATCATGGCCGAACTCGTCCACTACGCGGGGGAAACGTTCGCCGTCGTGCTGGCAATGGCGTTGCAAGAGTCGGGTGCACATCCGCCAGCCATCAATCTGACGCCGGACATGTTGCTGGCCGTGGTCAAGATACCTGCCAACCAGTTGCTCAAGAAAATGGAGAATGCGGCCGAGCGCAAAGTCGTCGCCGCCATGTACGATGAACTGAAAGCAACCGGCGTCGTCGAGAAAACCCTCAGTGAAGACGACCGTACTGTCCGCAGCCTTTACGCCGAAGAAGTGTTGGCCAAGAAGAAAAAGGTCGACGTCGCGAAGATCTTCCCGCTGCCGCCACCTGGCACTGAGGATGCGACGCCGGTCATCGTGCCGACGAAGTCGAAGAAGACCGCAGCGAAATCTGGACCACCCGATGCAGACCCGGTGACGGCACCGGTCGACGCCGCACCCGTTCCAGCCGCACCGGCCGCCACCGCCACTGCGCCATCACCGGCCCGCGCCGAAGATGTCTCCGCAGCCCAAAGTGCGATGCGCGCGGCCACGGCAACGGCGGCAGGTTTGTCAGCAATGGCGCCGTCGGTTGGTGCCCACTTCCGTGATGCACGCAGCGCCGCCGCACCATCGGCCGCCGCAGAACACGGCGGCACTCAGCAATCCGCGACACCGCGCACGGTCCGCAACGCCGCGACGTTGCCGCTCGATGCCGACGTGGTTAACGCGCCCTCGATCGGCCCGAAAACTGCAGATCGCCTGATCGCAATCGGCATCACGCGCGTCTCGGAATTGCTGGCAGCCGACGCGGCCGACGTCGCCAAAAAGCTCGATACGCGCTGGATCGGGACCACGACTGTTGAAGACTGGAAAGCTCAAACCAAATTGGCAACTGAGGTTCCGGGATTGCGCGACACGCACACGCAATTGCTGGTCGGCGCAGGCTATCGTGACGCCCGCACGTTGGCCGATGCTGATCCCGACCAACTGGCCGCCGATGTGCTGGCCTTCGCCGTCTCCAACGAGGGGCGGCGCATGCTGCGCGACGGCGACCCGCCCGACCTCGACAAGATCAAGAGCTGGCTCGACGCCGCGAAGCAGGCGCTCGCGGCTTGATATTTAACGCGTGATGCACGTGACGCGACGCGGTGGCGTTGCGCGGGCCATTTGCACACACGGCGTAACGCTGTAACCTCCCGCGCAACACCCGCTCGAGGAAACCGCCGATGCTGCTCTCGCCGACCGCACTTAAGGATCACGTCGTCCTCATCACCGGTGCATCCGGCACCCTCGGCACGGCAACAGCAAAGGCGGTAGTGGCCTCGGGCGGCAAGGCCATTCGCACCGATCTCAAGGGAAAACCCAACATTGATTTTGAACTCGATGTGACGAGCGAAGCCGATTGGCAGCGCGTCTTGGCTGCCGTCGACAAGGCTCACGGGCGCTTGGATGGTCTCGTCAACAACGCCGGTCTCGGCACTGTCGGCGATGTCGAGACGACGACCTACGAACACTTCAAGAAGGTGATGGCGGTCAACGTCGACGGCGTTTTCCTCGGCACCAAATACGCCGCGCCGCTGCTGCTCAAATCCAAAGCGCCGTCGATCGTGAACTTGTCGTCGGTCTCCGGTCTCGTTGCCGGACCCGGCCTCGCCGCCTACAATGCCTCGAAAGGTGCCGTGCGCCTGTTCTCGAAATCCGTGGCCTTGTGGGGCGCACGCAAAAGCCCGCAGATCCGCTGCAACTCTGTGCATCCCGCTTTTATCGAAAGCGACATGGTCGACGGCATGATGGCCATCAGCCGCGACAAGGCCAAGATGCACGCCAAGCTCGTCGCCGACATTCCGCTCGGCCGTTTGGGCAAGCCCGAAGAAGTTGCCAACGCTGTGGTGTTTCTGCTCTCGCCTGCATCGTCCTTCTCCACCGGCTTCGAGATGATCGTGGATGGCGGACTTGTCGCGCGCTGAACAGTGGCGCGAAGCGCCACGGCTTGACCCGCCGTGCTGAAAATCATCGCGCTCACGGCGATTGCAATGCTGGCGTTCGCCGCGAACTCGGTGCTCGCCCGGCTGGCGCTGGCTATGCCGAATGCCGATGCCATCGGCTACACTGGTGTGCGCATGTCGGCGGGCGCCGTGACGCTGGCGGCGATCATGCTGGCGCACACACGCTGGACTTCAGACGCCAACACCGGGTTTGGCGGCAGTTGGCGCGCCGCCGCCGCGCTTTTCGGCTACGCCATCTGCTTTTCACTCGCCTACGTCCGCATCTCCACCGGCACCGGCGCGCTCATCCTGTTCGCCGCCGTCCAGTTTAGTATGCTGGGCTGGGCCATTCTGAAAGGCGACAGGCTCGGCGCCCTCGAATGGCTTGGCCTCGCGCTCGCCGTCTGCGCCTTCGTCTATCTCGTATCGCCAGGGCTGGCCGCGCCATCACCGGCGGGGGCCGCGTTGATGGTCGCAAGCGGCATGTCGTGGGCGGTCTACACGCTCCTCGGACGCGGATCACAGTCGCCGCTTGCCGATACCGCCGGCAACTTCGTGCGCTGCTTGCCCGTTGCCGCCGTCATGACAATCGCCGCGCATGTCAAGCAACCTCTTATCAGCGACGCAGTCGTCTACGCCGTGCTATCCGGTGCGCTGGCATCAGGCGTTGGCTACGCACTGTGGTACGCAGTTCTGCCGAGCCTGTCGCGCACCCGCGCCGCCGTTGTCCAGTTGACGGTGCCAGCCATCGCAGCGTTGGGCGGCGTTGCACTGATCGGCGAACCGTTGACGCTACGCTTGGTCATCGCCTCCATTGGCATCCTCGGGGGCGTCGCCATCGCGCTCACCACAGCCGGACAAAATAAATCGAAAGCCTAAAACGCGCGCCGCCGCCGGGCGCGCAAGGCGGTAGCCATGCCGGACGCATCTTTCCCGGCACACGCTCTCACTTTCCGTTAACTCTTTTCCCGGACAACTGACGGCGTCTATCCGTCAATGGGTCTTGTCATGTCCTTCGTACCAACGACCATTCTGACCGCCGAAGATCTCGCCGCCCGAGACACGTTCGTCGCCCACGTCGCCCACGCCGGTGTGGCCTATATCGTCGATGGCCGCGACGGCATCGCGACCGTTCCGTCGGCACGTCATCCAGGACGTCACGTCGAGCTGCTGTGGTCGGATCGCGCCGAAGCGGTGCGCTGGGCCCCCGTTCTCGCGGCCGACAGCCAAGTGCGCGCCGTCGAACTGGCGGTGCTGCTGGCCACACATTTACCCGCTGTCGCCGCCGCCGGTCGCGTCGCCGGCCCCAATTGGTCCGACGTCCCCGCCGAGCCCGAAATGGCGGCCGACGAACTCGGCCGGCTGATCCGGCGCGCCTTGGCCGCCGAGTTTGCCGAAATTGCCCATGCGACGCGACAAGTTTGGCTGCTCAACGACGGCGGCCGGTTCGCCACGCTTGAAACCAACGCAAAATCACCGGCTGTAACGCTCCCGGTCTTTTCCAGCCGCGACACGGCAGCCGCCGCGGCGGCCATGTCGTTCCCCAATGCCGTGCCGGTGCGGCAGCCGCTTGCCGATTTTCTGAGCAAGACCCTGATGGGCGCGATTGAGGTCCGCTGGCGCTTGGCGCCGGCCTACATGCCAGGCGCCGATGTCCTCGAACTCGCGCCTTGGGATATGAAGGCGCTTTTGCACGGTACGCCGCAACCCCGCCGGGTTGCCTGAACCGCCGGATTTCGGCCGGGCGGCCAAGCAACCGCGCGCTGTCCTAACCCTCAACCCTTCGGCGGGTTTGCCATCGCGCCACACCGTGCTAATCCACCCCTCTGAACAGGGTTTTCAGCATTCAGAGGCGATTGCGATGAAAGACGTACTGCACGAGCTTGACCGGCGCCGGACCGAGGCGCGTCTTGGCGGTGGCCAAACCCGCATCGACGCACAGCACAAGCGCGGCAAACTCACAGCCCGCGAGCGCATCGACCTTCTCCTCGACGAAGGCTCGTTCGAAGAGTTCGATATGTACGTCGAGCATCGCTCCACCGACTTCGGCATGGAAAAAACCAAGATCCCCGGCGACGGCGTCGTCACCGGCTGGGGCACCATCAATGGCCGCGTCGTTTATGTCTTCGCCAAGGACTTCACTGTCTTCGGCGGCTCGCTGAGCGAGACCCACGCCAAGAAGATCATGAAGATCCAGGACATGGCGCTGCAGAACCGAGCGCCGGTCATCGGCCTCTTCGACGCAGGCGGCGCCCGCATCCAGGAAGGCGTTGCAGCACTCGGCGGTTACGGCGAAGTCTTCCTCCGTAACGTCCTCGCCTCGGGCGTCATTCCGCAGATCTCCGTCATTATGGGACCGTGCGCAGGCGGCGACGTTTACTCGCCCGCCATGACCGACTTCATCTTCATGGTCAAAGACACGAGCTACATGTTCGTGACCGGCCCTGACGTCGTCAAAACCGTGACCAACGAAACCGTCACCGCTGAAGAGCTGGGCGGCGCCAAAGTCCACACCACCAAAACCTCAATCGCCGACCGCGCCTACGAGAACGATGTCGAGGCGTTGCTGCAAATGCGCCGCTTGATGGATTTCCTGCCCTCGCACAATCAGGCCGGCGTGCCGGTGCTGCCGACCAAGGACAATCCGGGCCGCTATGATATGTCGCTCGACACCCTGATCCCGGACAATCCGAACAAGCCCTACGACATGAAGGAACTGATCGTGAAAGTCGTCGATGAAGGCGACTTCTTCGAGATCCAAGATCAGTTCGCAAAAAACATTGTCACCGGCTTCGCCCGCATGGAAGGCAAGACCGTCGGCATCATTGCCAATCAGCCGATGGTGCTGGCCGGTGTGCTCGACAGTGACGCCTCGCGCAAGGCCGCGCGGTTCGTGCGCTTCTGCGATTGCTTCGAAATCCCGCTCGTCACCTTCGTCGACGTCCCGGGCTTCCTCCCCGGCACCGCGCAGGAATACGGTGGCCTCATCAAGCACGGCGCCAAACTGCTGTTCGCTTACGCTGAAGCCACCGTGCCGAAGATAACCGTCATCACGCGCAAGGCCTATGGCGGCGCTTACGACGTGATGAGTTCGAAGCACATCCGCGGCGACGTGAACTATGCCTGGCCGTCCGCTGAAATCGCTGTCATGGGGGCCAAGGGCGCAACCGAAATTCTCTACCGCGCCGAATTGGGCGATCCAGACAAGATCAAAGCCCGCATCGACGAGTATCAGAAGCGCTTCGCCAATCCCTTCGTCGCCGCCGAACGCGGTTACATCGACGAAGTGATCTTGCCGCACGGTACGCGCAAGCGCATCTGCCGCGCGCTCAATATGCTCACCAACAAGAAGCTTCAAAACCCCTGGAAGAAGCACGACAACATTCCGTTGTGAGAGGGGTAGCGCTCACCATTGAATGGAGCCAACCACAATGCGGGTCCTTTTTGACGGACAAGCGAATGTTCACTACGGGCAGCTGTACGTTTTGCCGCCCGGGCAACCCGCGCTTGAACTCGAAGACGCGTTTCGCGGTCAGGTGAGCGGCCTCCTAGGGGCAGCCGTTCCTGGAAAACTCTGGATGACAACTGGCCTCCACACCGGCCACGTCAAACTGACAATCCGGCAGCATTCTACTGAGCCGCCGGTCGATCCTACAGCCGAGGACATTGTGGAAGCCAGCACCACACTCGGCGTCGAAGCTGCGGTGCTTGTGGAGTGGGCTGGTGGACTCGAGCACAAACTGGATTTACCCCCCGGCCAATGGCGCGTGCGCTTTTCGGGCACCGCGATGGATGCGGCGCGGGACAAAGATACGATCCTCGATCACGAACCGCACATCGACGCCTATACGCTCGACTTTTGGAAAGCATCAGCCGCCCGCGATACCATAGTCCGCCAAACGTCCGAGGTGGCCGCATATTGGCACGCGTGGGTTGCGACGTTGAAAACCCAACCGCGCTGAATGTCGGGCGTGCATTTCCAGCACTTGCACGCCGTCGAATATAGCATTCATACTCCCGCAGACAAAAAGCTCAGGGAGAGAAGTACTTATGTTTTCACACATCATGCTCGGCGCCAACGACATCGACGCGTCCAAGAAGTTCTACGACGCCGTCCTCGCCACGCTGGGCGTTGAACCCGGCAAAGTCGATCCGAAAGGCCGCGTCTTCTACCGCACTAAGACCGGCGTCTTCGCACTTTCGAAGCCCATCGACGGCAAGCCGGCCTCCTGCGCCAACGGCGGCACTGTCGGTTTCGCAGCCACCACGCCTGAGCAGGTCAAAGCCTTCCACGATGCCGGCGTCGCCAATGGCGGCACCTCGATCGAAGACCCGCCCGGCCCACGCCAAGGCCCGTTTGGCCCGCTGCATCTCTCTTACCTGCGCGATCCCGCAGGCAACAAAATCTGCGCCCTCCATCGCGGGTAAGCAGCGCGAAGCGTCCGGTCCGTGCCGGTGCCGCAGTTTTTTCACACTGTCAAAGAACCCCGGCGTCCCGGATGCCGCGATTATGCGGCCGCCGGGATGAGCGGGGATAGATTTCGGCGCTGCTTTCGCGCGGCAGGGTAAATAGGCGCGGATGATATCGGGAGCCGTCGCACACGGCTCCCATGACGGCGCGCCGTTCCCCAAAGCGCACAAATGTGCTGATCTACGGCGAACGCAAAAGGATGCCATCATGAGCACAGCGCCCGCCCCGCAAGCCATCTTCGATGGCCACAACGACGCCCTCCTGCGACTTTACAGCTACAAGGGGGCCGACCCCGTCAGCGTCTTCCTCGACGGCAAAGAGCGCGGGCATATCGATCTGCCCAAAGCGCGCGCAGGTGGCTTGACCGGCGGCATGTTCGCGATTTTCGTGCCGTCGGAAAACTCCAACTTGGCCGCCCTCGACGCAAGTTCCGGCGGCGCCTACGACGTCCCCTTGCCGCCCGGCGTCTCGCTGTCGTCGGCTCAGGCCGCAACCTTTGCAATGGCGTCGTTGCTGTTCCGCATCGAAGCGGCGTCCGATGGTGCGGTCAAAGTCTGCCGCTCCGTCGCCGACATCCGCGCCGCGAACGCAGCCGGCGCGCTGGCCCCCGTCCTGCATATCGAGGGCGCCGAAGCCATCGACCCTGACTTCAACGCGCTCGAAGTCCTCTACGCAGCCGGCCTCCGCTCGCTCGGCCCTGTATGGAGCCGCTCGAACATCTTCGCGCACGGTGTCCCGTTCCGCTTTCCCTCAAGCCCCGACACCGGCGACGGATTAACCGACGCCGGCAAGGCGCTGATCCGGTACTGCAACGATTTGAAAATTCTGATCGACCTCTCGCATATGAACGAGAAGGGCTTTTGGGATATCGAAAAGCTTTCGGACGCTCCGCTTGTCGCCACGCATTCCAACGTCCATGCGCTCTGTGCCTCGTCGCGCAATCTGACCGACAAGCAACTTGATGCCATCAAACGCTCGAACGGCGTGGTCGGCGCCGTCTTCGCCACCAGCTTCATGCGCGCCGACGGCAAGCGCACATCCGAAACGCCGCTCGACACGTTGGTCGATCACATCGCCTACCTCATCGACAAGATGGGAGAGGACTGCGTCGCGCTCGGGTCTGATTTCGATGGCGCGCAAATGCCCGATGACCTCGCCACCGCCGCCCAATTGCCAAATCTGGTCACAGCGCTGCGCCGCCGCAAATTCGGCGACGACCTCATCAATAAGATCTGTTTCGAAAATTGGATGCGGGTGCTGGCCGAAACCTGGGGCGAGAAAGCCTGAGCGCCGTCACCGTACAAAGGCGAAACCGCAATTTAGGCTGTGCGTCGGAGTTATTGCTCCGCCGTTTGCGCCAGCATCGCGCGCAGCAAATCAAGTTGCGGCGAGCCATCGCCCGTCCACGCGAGGTGTGTGGTGTTCTTGGCGATCGCGGCGGGAAGATCGTGGCAGCGGATCTCGCCGCTCGAGCGAATGGTGCGGATCACCGACTGCGGCATGATCCCGAATCCAGCCCCCGCCGCAGCGCAGGCCAAAATGGCCTGATAGCTGGCAAGTTCGAGCACGCTCTCAACTGAATTGCCGCCGCCCGCGAGCCACTGTTCCAGCCGCTTGCGATATGAGCACCCCTGCGAAAACGCAAGCAACGTGCGCGGCACGAGATCGCTCGGCCGCGTCACGCGCCCATGGCTCTTCGCCGTCACCAGCACCAGCGTCTCCGTGAACACCGGCTGCGTTGTAAGCCCGTCGCCTTCAAAGGGCTCGCCGACAAATGCCGCCTGCAAACGATAGTCGCGCAACAGGGTGAGTAAAGCGCCTGTCGTGCCGGTCTCGATTGTAAGCCGGACATCGGGATGCTGCCGGTGGAATTTGGCGAGGATCTTCGGCAAGCGGCTCGCCGCCGAACTCTCCATCGAGCCGATGTGCAGTTGCCCGGAAAAGATCGATTGCTGCGTCGCGCACTCCGCCTCCGTCGCCAGCGTCAGAAGACGGTCGGCGTAGGTCAAAAGCGTCTGTCCCGCCTCGGTCAACACGATGGTCCGGCCGCGCTTCTGAAACAGTTGAACCGCCAGCCGTTCCTCAAGTTGCTTGATGCGCGTCGTCACATTGCTGGGCACGCGGTTCAGCTTGCCGGCGGCGCGGACGATACCGCCGTCGCGCGCAACGGCGCGAAAGATCTCCAGCGTGTCGAGGTCAATCATTCTCATTTCGAGAAGATACATGCAGTTAAATTCAATTGTACACAACTATCAGGTCGGCTAGCTATGAACGATCAGGAGGGCCCACCATGCGCACGCTGTCAAACCGCTTCACCGAAAAAGCCGGCATCAAACACCCGATAGTGTCCGCCCCCATGGCCTTTGCCGGCGGTGGAAAACTGGCCGCTGCGGTCAGTCGCGCGGGCGGCTTGGGCTTGATCGGCGGCGGCTACGGCGACCCGGCATGGCTAGACGAACAGTTCGCCGCAGCTGAGGGCGAACGCATCGGCGTCGGCTTTATCACTTGGTCGTTGCGCAAATCGCCATCGGTTTTGACCGGCGTGCTGAAGCACAAGCCGGCAGCCGTGATGTTGTCGTTCGGCGATCCGCGTCCGTTCGTCGATGAGATCAGGAACGCAGGCGCGCTGCTGATCTGCCAGTGCCAGAACATGGATCACGTTTGGGACGCCATCGACGCCGGCGCCGATGTGGTCGTGGCGCAAGGCACCGAAGCAGGCGGCCACGGCGCCTCCGCGGCACCTTTACATTTGTCCCCGAGGCAGCCGATCTGCTCGCCGAACATGCGCCGCACATGCATCTGTTGGCCGCAGGCGGTGTCGGCGATGGTCGCGGCCTTGCGGCTGCCATCATGCTCGGTGCACACGGCGTACTCGTCGGCACGCGTTTATGGGCCGCCGATGAAGCACTCGTCCCGCCGCGCCACCATCAGGCCATTGTCGACGCCAACGGCGATGAAACCATTCGCACAAGCACGCCAGACATTGCCCGGCAGTTGCCATGGCCACGAGGCTTCACCGCGCGCGTCCGGCGCAACGCTTTCACAACCCGTTGGCACGGCCACGAAGACGAACTCGAAAGCAATATCGCGGTCGAAGGGCCGAAGTATCGCAAAGGCTTCACCGAAGGCGATCCCGAGACGACAGGCGTCTGGTTCGGCGAAGCGGCAGGCATCATCCGCAAAATCGAACCCGCAGGCGACATCGTCCAACGCATCGCCGCAGAAGCCGCAGCGCTGATCAATGCAAAATCAGTCTGAGAAAGCGCGTTCCGCTCACATCAACTCCGCCAGCACGCACTTGAGCACGCCGTAGTCGTACTGTCCGCCGAGTGCGGCGTGCGCGGGGCCGAGTTTGCCGCTGTCGACAGTGCTGCAGCGCTCGAATGCGGCGGTGATCTCGTCGATCTCCGCTTCGTCCAAGCCGACAACAGCGCGCGCCGCGATGAGACCCGCTTCGATCGCCTCGGCAAAATGCCCGAACACCGTCGAAACTTCGATGCCGCGCGACGCCGCGATCTCGTCCGCGCTTTTCCCTGCGATGTGCAGCGCCAGCGTGCGGTTGACCGTCGCTGAGAGCTTGTTTTTCAAGAGTGGGTGCTGCGTGTGACCTTGGATCACACCGAGAAACGCCGCGCCATAGCGCGCGACTTTGCGCTCGCCGAGCCCCGTGATGTCGAGCAACTCCGCGTCCGACTGCGGCCGCTTTTCCGCAAGCTCGACCAGTGTGCGGTCATGACAGATGACATAAGGCGGCAAGCCCGCTTCCTTCGCCAAGTCTTGCCGCAGTGCGCGCAACGCGTCGAATAGGCTTTCGCTGCCCGAGGCGACACGCGTCGTCGATGCGCGCTTCTCACGGCCGGACGGCTTCGTCAGCGCGCGTGCCACCGACTTCCGCATTTTGAAGGTTTCATCACCGCGCAACAGTGGCCGCGCGCGATCGGTCAGATGTAAAGTCCCGTGCCCTTCGTCGTCGCCGCTGAGATATCCGGCGGCCAGCAACTGCCGGTAGAGGCCACGCCAATCGTCGGCTTTCAGATCTTTGCCGAGGCCAAACACGCTGAGCTTGTCGTGACTGTTGCTGATGATCCGCCCTTCAGGCTTCCCCGTCAGCACATCGACGAGATAGCCGACGCCGAACCGCTGCCCTGTGCGATAAACCGCGCTCAGCGCCTTCTGCGCCATGAGCGTGCCATCGACCGTTTCCGGCGGCGACAAACAGACGTCGCAATTGCCACACGGCTCACCCATCGTCTCGCCGAAGTAGGCGAGCAACCGTTGCCGGCGGCACGTGGGGCTTTCCGCGAGGCCGACCAGCGCATCGAGCTTCTGCCGCTGTACCTGTTTGAAGGTTTCGCCGCCGTCGCTCTGCAAGATCCACTGCCGCTGCATCACAATGTCGTTGATGCCGTAGGCAAGCCACGCATTTGCAGGTTCACCGTCGCGGCCGGCACGCCCGGTTTCCTGATAATAACTCTCGATGGATTTCGGCAAGTTGAGATGCGCGACGAACCGCACGTCCGGCTTGTCGATCCCCATGCCGAACGCAATCGTTGCACACACGATCATGCCGTCATCTTTGAGGAACTGTTCTTGCGTCGAACGCCGCGTTTCCGCTGGCAAACCCGCATGGTAGGCGAGCGCGCGCCGCCCCTTGCCCACGAGCCACGCCGCCGTCTCTTCGACGGCCTTGCGTGAGATGCAATAGACGATACCGGCGTCGTCCTTGTGTTCGGTCGCAATGAACTGCCACAACTTTTCGCGCGCGCTGATCGAGCCATGCTCGGCGATGGTGTAACGGATGTTCGGGCGGTCGAATGACGCGACGAACCGCTCGGCGTTTTCGAGCGCCAGTTCTTGCACAATTTCTTCGCGCGTCTTCGGGTCAGCCGTCGCCGTCAGCGCCACGCGCGGGACATTGGGAAACCGCGTATGCAAAACGCGCAACTGCCGGTACTCCGGCCGGAAGTCATGCCCCCATTGCGACACGCAGTGCGCCTCGTCGATGGCGAAGAGCGAAATCTTCGCCCGCTCGATCAGCGCCAGGGTGCGGTCCTGAACCAGCCGCTCCGGTGCGACGTAGAGCAGATCGAGATCACCCGCCGTCAGCGCCCGCTCGACCGCGACCACGTCTTGAAAGCTGAGTGTCGAATTGAGAAAGGCCGCGCGCACGCCCGCCTCGCGCAGCGCATCCACCTGATCCTGCATCAAGGCGATCAGCGGCGAAACGACGATGCCTGTCCCGGGCCGGACCAGCGCCGGGATTTGATAGCAAAGCGATTTGCCCCCACCCGTCGGCATCAGCACCAGCGCATCCCGCCCGCTCACCAGCGCCGACACGATGTCCCGTTGATGCGACCGGAACGCCTTGTAACCGAAGGTTTTTTCCAGAACGCGCTGCGCCTCGGCCATGCCATCGGGCGCGCCGTGCTCAGGGTCGGTAGCGGTGTGGAGAAGCGCCAACTGTCGCGCCATCGGCATCCCATTCAGCAAAGTCGAACCGCGATCTAGCCCGATTCGGGTTGCCGGTACTGTGCTGCCCAAGCCGTTTGAACAGTTGATCCGCCCTTGACCGTTCAGGCAGCGTTCAGCGTGCCCCGCTTATCCTGTCTCTAATGCTGCTGGAGCGGACTTGGCGCTCAACTCCCTGTCCCCGGCAGCAGTTGAGAATTATGCGGCGATGTCAATGAGTTGAAAATCGCGCCGCAGTTGGACACTCGGATCGTCCTCGCCCCCAAGAGTGGCGTCCGGGGTCGCATGCGCCGCTTCGGTCCCCCACCGGAGCGGCGCTGCCTTTTCAAGCACACACTGCCACGACACACTCGGTGGATTAAATGCCCGTGGGGCTGGCACGCCCACCCCCAGGCTCTATAAGCAACACGAGTTTTCCCGCGCACGGACGAATTGATCCGGGCCGCCTCAAAGGAGTTCCCATGCGCAAGCTGCTCGCGCTGCTGATCCTCGCCGTATTGGGTTTCTATGTCGTCTGGCCAGCGTGGAGCGGCTACCGCATTGCCGCTGCCTTGCAGGCAAAGGACGAAGCCCTTCTGCAAAGTAAGATCGACTTTCCGTCGGTGCGCGAAAGCATGCGTCCGGTCGTCACCGCTGAAGTCGACAAGCGGTTGAGCGCGCAAGGCGGGGGCGCAGGGCTGCTGTCGGGTGACCTCAAAACCCAACTGCTGCCGCGCCTGATCGACGGCGTCCTGCAGTCGCTCGTCACGCCGGCCAACGTCATTCGCATCGCAAATGATTCAGCTGGCGCCGCAAAGGCCATCGAAAAAATCATCACCGAGCAGTTCGCCAAAACCACGGGCGGCATCGGTGCCATTGCCGGCGCACTTGGAGGACCAGGGAGCGCCAACGCCGGTCAAGGCGGCGGCCTCGGTGGCGGGTTGGGCGGCGTACTCGGTAACGTCATGGGCGCAGGCAATCCCGGCGGCTTCCCCGCACTTCCGGGTGGACTTGGCGGTCAACCTGCGCCAGCGGCACCAGCCGCCGACACCAGCGCCTGCCGCAAAGTCTGCCGACAGCGGGAGCAAAGCCTCATTCGGCCTCGGCAACATCAAGGGCTTCGCCTTCGATGGCCCGCTCGGCATGAGCCTGTCGGTCGCCAAAGACGCCGCTGCGCCGAAGGCAGACGCTACCGCAGGTATGGCCTTCACCGGCGGCGACTGGAAACTCGTCAAACTCATCCCGCATCTCTGAGGCGACCGCCCGCGCAAGCAAATGTGCAAGAAAAAGAAACGCCGGTTGCCGCGTCGGCAACCGAAGTTCGGCAAGAAGGCGTCACGAGCCGACTCAGCGCGCGTGAGGACGGGCATCTTAAGCGCAAACCGCGCCCGCGCATCTTTGACGCCGCAAGGCGTCACGTAGCCGACCGGCGTCGGCGGTAGCCGCCCCGTCCGGAGCGCGCCGGATCGCGCTAGCGATCCGATCAGCGCGCGTGAGGACAGTTATGCCCGCTGGTGCGTAACCGTGAATAATTTGCGGAAGTAGGCTGCCCACAACGGCGGGATCGCCAGTTTGTGCTTCATCACGATGCCGACGATGATCAGACCCGGCCACGCGAGATACGCGAGAATTTCGAGGTTCTCGCCGAAGGAATTGAAGATCAGCACCAGAATGATGCCGAGCCCCGCGCGCGCGTGCCGGTCGCGTTGTGCCTTCGCCAGCATTTCAAGGAATGTCCACGCCAGCGGCAGCGCTAGCGACAAGAACCCGACAGCACCTTTGACAAACAGCAGCCCGTGCCAAGTATGATGTGATCCGATCGGCATGAACTCAACGAGATGCGAGCCGCGCTCGACGGCGCCATGACCGAAGATCGGCGCCTCGGTCTCCCAGCGGTGGTACGCCATCCGCGCCAACGCCGCGCGCACACGGCTCGAGTCGGCGCGCGCACCGATGAACGCTTGCACCATATCGTCGATGATATCTTTGACTTGGGTGAGATAGAGCAACGCGCCGGTGGTGATAATCGCCAGCGCCGCCGCAGGCCACGGCGAGAACAGGTTCGACAGGATCGGAATGCCGGCCATAATAAACGGCACCGCGATCAGCGACAGCCGCGACTGTGAGAGCGCACACACCAGCACAGCGGTGAAAATTCCAAGCGTGCGCCAGCGCCAATCCTTGTCGCCAATCGCGCAGACAAGCGCAATGTGCGCGGCAAAAGCCGCCGCTGGCGACCACGGCGCGAAATATCTGAGACGGAAGCCGAGGCTCGACGCATCCCAGGTGTGCGAGCCGACTTCGAAAAACATATCGCCCGGTCCGCCCAGCATCCCCAGGGGCGACACGTACCAAATGCCCGGCGTGCCAAGCATGCCGCAAATGAAGAACACCGGCGTCAGACACAGCGTCTGCAACGCCAGCATGTTCGAGGCCCGGTAAACCACCTCCGGCTTGATGTGGAGTTCGGCGCCGACAAAGATGAAGGCAGCCATCAAGCCCCAGCCTTTGGCCCAACCGAACATCGACTTGAGCGCAGTACCGATGCCGAGGTCGAAGTTGAGATGCCCCGCGAGCAACGCGACGGCCATGCCGAACATGCCCACGCCCCAGGCGTGCACGCCCCAAGGCAGTGGCCGTGGCTCATGACCGAGATCGTCGAACACGCCGACCCGCCGCCCGACGGCCAGGAGCACGAGGCTCCATCCGACGATCGGATAGACGTGATAAAGCGCGCCGATAAACCAAAGTCCCCAAGTCCCGATCAGGGCCCAGTGAACGATGCTTTCCTCTGGCGTCTCGATCGATGGACGAATTGTAACCATGCCAGGAACCACGCGAGGCAGGCGAACACCGTGCCGCTCATGCCGCCAAGGCCGGCATAGAGCATACGGGGTTGCGCGAGAAATTCAGTCTTGTCGGGCTGCGCCACCACTTGGACGATGGGGTAACTGCCGTAAATATCGGAGCGCGATGCATTGATGCGCGCCATCGCTGAACTCAACACGGCGTCGGCGACGATCTGATCCTTCTTCAATTCTTCCAACCGCACCGACGCGTCTGTCAGCCGCGCGACGTCGTTCTCAAGCGCTTTCTTCTCGGTTTCGAGTGCGGAAATCTCGCGCCGCTTGCCCGCCGCCGAAGAATTCGGTCTTGAGCAGCGTCTGCATCAACTCCGCCCGGTGCATCGCATTCATCGCCAAGACGACAGTCGAAGCGTCACCGGGAGCCGTCACGCCCAATGCGGCAAGCTGTGATTTCAGTTGCGATTGCGCCGCCTCCCGCCGTGTCGTGTCGAGCATGATCTGCGGATGCTTCGGCCCATACTTTGCGGAGTTCGTCGCCAGTTGCGAGTCAGCATCGCTAAGTTCGCTGATCGATTTCTGTATTGCCGGATCGCTGGCGATCTTCAGGGCGACGTTGGCCTGTTTCGGCGTCAGGTCGAGCCGCTCGATCAACGAGCGCCGCTCCTGCTCGACACGCTCCATCTCGCCGCCGAGATCCGTCAGCCGCCGTCTGAGAGCGGTCAGCGAGGCCACCATATCCGCGAACTGCGCCGTCGAAACCAGGCCCGACGTTTCTTGTGTCTGCCGTTGCAGGTCGCGCACCCGCTTAACTTCCGCTTGATAGGCCTGCAAGTTCCGCCGGATCGCAGCTTCACGTTTGTCGAGCTCGTCGTTGCGCAACCGTTCAAGCTGGATGTTGAATGCGTTGATGAGCGCGTTTCCGCGCTCTGTCGCAGCTTCCGGCGTCGGCCCGCCGATTTCGAACAACATCAGCGCTGTTTCGTCGACCAGCTTGATACGCGGGCGCCCGAACGCTCTGAGCGACAATCCGAGCGACTGCGCGGCCATCAACCGGACCGCCTCGCTGTCAGCAATTTCGCGATAGACGACCTTCGGCGACAGCGCCGAGGTCGCAAAAGGCGAGGTCGGTGTTGACGACGTCTGCCCGATGCTTTCGAGTGAGAAACTCATGCTGTTCGACGCGCCAGGCACGTTCAGCGTCCAACGGCTGGCATAAAGCCGTGGTGTAAGCGCAAGGTAGACGACAACCAGAGCCCAAACCAGCACCACCGACAGCACCGCGCCACGGATGTACGGCCACGCCGACCGCACGCGCACCCGTGCCGGCGGCCTCGGCTCACCGAGGACCGAGCCGGGCGACGGCGCGGAATGTACAGTCGAGGACATCAAAGGACGCGGAGCCGAATCGAGAAGAATGGGTCGAGCGTCTGTTGTGCGACCGAAAGTCTTATCTAGTGGTTTACAACTGTCCCGTGTACGAGGCCCGCGCGGCCAAAATGTACCAATCGGCTCCGATTACGGGCTGTCGGCTGCCGCCGGCACATCGCGATGACCGGCGCGCAAGCGGAGGCGCCAAGGCGTTGGGTTGATCGGCAACTCGTCCAAGAGGTGCCGCCAGTGCGCGAGGCTCCGGGCGCCGTGATCGAGCGCACTCTCGCGCGCAATCTGGCACATTCCTGCATAATTTTCGGCGCGTGCGAGTAACCGGATGGTTTCGGCCAGCGCCACGGGGTCTTCTGCCGCGGTCAGCAAGCCCGCGCCGGTGTCGATTTGCTCAGGCAACCCGTCGATCGCGCGCGCGATCACCGGCCTGCCAGCCATCCGAGCTTCGAGCGCGACCTGGCCGAAGGCCTCCCAACGCGACGGCATCACGATTGCGTCAACGCTACCGAGGAACGACGGCAGATTGTCGATGGGACCGCCGACAGAGACGTGCGGCAGCTCCGCCGCAAGCGTCCGCAATGCGGCCTCGTCTTCGCCAAAGCCGCGCAGCGACAGGGTGGCGATCTCGGCTGGCACGTAGCGCATCGCCGCGATCAGCGTGTCGAAACCCTTCTGCCGGCAATACCGTCCGTAGGCACCAAGCCGCAGGGGGGCCCCAGCCGCACGCGTCCGGCAGCGGCAACCCCGCGAGGTGCTCGCAGTCGGTGAACGAAGGAATAACCGCCAGCTTCTCGGCGCTCAACAGCCGCGCCGACCGCATCCAGGCCGCCTGACCATACGAAACCGCAACGACGCGGTCCGCCAGCCGGTAGGCCGTCCGCAGCATCTCGCGAAACCGCATCTGCGAGGGCACATTCTGCGCTTCGAATTCATGCGTATAGGTGTGCTCGATCAACACGATCGGCCGCCGGCCGCGCCGCGCGCGCAGGGCCGCGAGGAAAGGCAACTTCTTGAGCCCGGCGGTAAAGTGGATCACCACGACGTCGCCGTCGAAGCTCTCCGGCAAGGTGAGCTTGGTCTGGACCACGTGCCGGCTTTGCGCGATGCCCGCGCCGAGCCGTGTCTCGATGGTGTCGAGATAGCGGGTCACGCCACCGAGCCCTGCGTCGTCGATCAGATGTTGGATCGTGATCATCGTGGCGCTCCGGCGAGAACCGTCGGCTCAATGCCGTCCGAAAGTTCGATGATCAGTTTGTGCGCCACCGCTGCATACATCAGCTGCAGCGCCACGGTCGTCATGGCGAGCGCGATGATACCGGTCGTCAGCCCCATCGGCAGCGCCACGGCAAACGCGCCGAGGCACGCCACCATCGTCCCGATCGAGGCCACGAAGTCGAGCCGCTGATGACCGGCCGCGCGCAACATCTGGCCGCTGACATCGGCCAGGGGCTTCGCCAGCGCCGACAAGCACAGCAGTGCCACCAGCATCGACACATGCGACCAGCGCTGACTGAACAGGATCGGCACGTACAGCGTCGCCAAGGCTGCCTGCGCAGCGATGATGACCGACACCGGCAAAGCCGTGCGCCCAAGGCTGGTCTCATACCGCCGCCGCAACTCCATCGGCTGCTGCGCCGCGGAGGCCAGATAGGGGTAAACCGAATTGGCCAGGGCACTTGTGATCGAGAGACTGAGGCCGAGCCCGGCATTGAAGACGAAATAGTAGATGCCGAGCGCCTCGATGCCGAGCACCGCGCCGACGATCACTTTGTCCAGTTGCAGCCGTGCGGCGGCAACCAGTTCGCTGCCGATGACAGGGAGCGCAAACGCCAGCATGTCTTTGCGCGGCAGCGGCTGCACGGTCTTGTCGCGCGTCCAGATTTGCGTATGCCGCATGCCGAACACCCAGATCGGCGTCGTCAAAACTTTTGGCAACACGATGGCCCACGCCCCGAGCCCGAAGAGCGCGAACACGGCCGTCAGCACGTTGTCGGTCAGCGCCTGCACGGTGGCCACGGTGGCAACCACGCCATGGCGGTTCGCCCGCTGCGTCAGATAGGTTTGAATGAGGCCGAACGGCATCATCAGATAGACACCGCTGAGCGCGGTGAGCATCCAGAACAGTTCGTCACGGTCGGTCAGAATAGAAAGCCCGAAACCGACCGCTGACTTGCACCACCGTCAGCGCAATCATGATCGGCCACAACAGCCGCCATGCCGCTTCCGTCGCCGCCGGGAGATCTTCGTCGGACGCCCGGATAACGGCCTGACCGATGCCGCAGTTGGCCACCACACGTACCAATTCGAACGTCGTGATCGCAATTGCGGCGACACCGAACGCTTCCGGCACCAGCATCCGCGCCAGCAAAATCGTCGTCAGAATGCGCGTCGCGCGCTGGGCAAATTCAGACGCACCATAGAGCCCGATGAACTTCCACAATTTGCGGGCATCAGCGCTGGCCGTCGTCGGGGTGGAGACGTCACTCATTTCAAATCCTCAACCGTGCGCTGCGGCGCGGCGGCCGGCGTGACCGGCCATCGACATCCCGCGCGTCATCAGCGCCTGCGACATCGACTGCGGCAGAACCCGTGTCACGGCGGCGGCACCGAGCAGTCGCCAGGGTGCGGCTCGGCTCATCACGCATGATCTGCGGCGAAAGACCGAGCGCGCGCGCCATCAGGCTGAGTGCCCGCTTGCCGTCGCCCGACATCACCGCGCGCCGTGCCAAATAGCGCAATTGATAGGCTTCCGCCCGATCGCCAGCGGCCGCTTCGAGGGCGGGGGCATAGCGGCCGACTTTGGCGCGAAACCTCTGCCAGCTCTCAAGCTGCTTGTCCGTATTGGCGCTGAGACCACTTTTGGAAACGCGGTAGTCGGTCAGCGGGCGGTCGATGCTGGCGAGCGCCCACCCCGTCGTGGCCACGATGCGGGTCCAGCACTCGATGTCCTCCGACTGCCGGAAGTCTTCGTCGAACCAGGCCATACGTCCGCGCCGTTCGTCGTAGAACTGAATGGCGTCGAGCGTCGCGCGCGGATCACAGGAGCCGAACCGTTGCCGACGGGATTACGGCAGAACACCGCTTCCGGCGTAAACGTCTGCGTGCCTGGACGCTGCGTCAAACCAAGATCCGCGCCGTCGTCATCGATCAGCCGCGACGACGAGAACGTCAGTCCGACCTCGGGCCGCGCGTCGAGCAGGGCCATATGCTCGGCCAGCTTTTCCGGATGCCACAGATCGTCGGCATCGAGAAACGCTACGAACCGTCCGCGCGCTTCCCGGATGCCGGTATTCCGTGCGCCCGCCAGGCCACGATTGACTTGCGTGAAAACGCGCACGCGCCCATCGGTGATAAGCGCCGCGATCTCGCCGCCTCTGTCCGTGCTGCCGTCGTCCACGACGACGACTTCGAAGTCTGTAAAGGTCTGCGCCAGCACCGAAGCCAGCGTCTGCGCGATGTACCGCTCGGTATTGTAGAGCGGCACGACCACCGAAACAGTCGGACGATGGGGATTGGATGTCATTGCGTACGCACCATCGGGATCGGCAGGTAGTCCATAACGCGCGGGAAGATGGCCGCAGCGATCGTCGCGATCGTTGCGCGCGGCTCTTTCAACAGAATGAGCGGTGACGTCTTCAAGGCGCGGATCATGTAGCTGCGCGCGACGTGCGGCGGTTGGCCGAGCCGCAACGCCCGGCGCGCGAGATAGCGGTAGGTTTGAGCTGTTGCATGGGCCTCGTGCCGCGCGACCAGTGTCGGCGCAAGTTTGCGCGCCTCAAGCATCATGGTGTCGAAGCCGCGGCGCATGCCTTCGAGATCCGCAGCAAGGCCTTCCGGCGACGTGCGGTAGGACGCGGTCACATCCGGCACGCCCGACAGGACCCAGCCCGACAGCGTCACGCGGAACAACCATTCCTGATCTTCGTTATGCCGCATCCCGGTACGGAACAACCCGACATCGCGGAACACATCGCGGCGGACCACCACGGTCGAACACGTCGTCGTTGGGTTCGATGACAACAGATCGGCTGGGCGCAAATCGTTGAGCTTCGGACGCGCGAGGCCGCAGGGCTTGCCGTTCTGATCGATGAACAGGGCCGTCGAGAACGACACGCCAAGTTCGGGAAAAAGCGCGAAGCGGAAGATGTGGATGGCAAGATGCTCGGGTGTCCAAAGGTCGTCGGCGTCCATGAACGCCACCCGGCGCGCCTTCGAGGCCAGAATGCCCGCATTGCGTGCCGCAGCCACACCTGCGTTTTCCTGCTGAATAAGCGTGATCCGTGGATCGGTCTCAGCCAACCGGCGCACGATGTCGGCGCTGCCATCGGTCGAACCGTCATCGATCACGATGATTTCGAGTTCGGTCACAGACTGAGCCATGACGCTGAGAAGCGCGGCTTCCAGCGTTCTCTCGCCGTTGTAGACCGGCACGACGACTGAACACAGGGTCAGACCCTCGGACTGCGACATCTGAAAAATTCCTGCTTTACGCATACGCGACACAAAGAGTGGCGCAGGCCATGAGCCCGCTCCGTGGCGCGAGCTTACGGCAACGATCGCGAAGTTTTGGTGAACCAACACGCTAAGAGATGCTTCAATTTCGTAAATTGCTGTTTCGCTTTGACGGCAAAGCACGGGTAACGAAGTCTTAACCCTCGCCGCTCATCTAAAATTTGCTATTCCGGTGCCAATGTCCTTGCCGGCCGCGACACGCACGGCCGCGAAGGGCGCCGTCATCCATGACCACCACAACAGCAAAGTCCGATCATCGCTTGGCGCCGACCACGCGCCGCTCGGCCGCGCTTTGGGAGCCATCAACGGCTGCGTCCACGCCGTTTCTCAATCTGTTCGGCGTTCGACTTGCCAACACCACGTTGGATGCCGCCGTCCGCGATCTGCTGCTCGCGGCGCGCTACGGCCGGCACGCGCGCGCCGTTTTCGTCAACGCGCATGTCGTCAATGAAATGGCGAGGGATGAGCACTACCGCGCCGTCGTCGCCTCTGCGGACCGGATCTACGCCGACGGCAGCGGCCTTGCCATCGCAGCTCGCATGGCCGGAACACCGCTCGCGGATAACGTCAACGGCACCGATATGTTGCCCGTGTTGGCGCGGCTCGCCTCTGAATCGGAAGTCGGAATTTTCCTGTTGGGCAGCGCGCCGGGCGTTGCCGAGGATGCCGCCAGCCGCCTCACTCAAATGCGCATCGGTGGCGCCATTGCCGGCACACATCACGGCCACTTCACGCGCGGCGGCGCCGAGGAAGCCGATGTGATTGCCGCCATCAACCGCTCAGGCGCCAAAATCGTTCTCGTCGGCCTCGGCGTGCCGCTGCAAGACAAGTGGCTGGCAGAAAATGCGCACCGTTTGTCGGCCCCGGTCGTAATCGGCGTCGGTGGCTTGTTCGACTATTTCGCCGGTCGCGTCACACGCGCGCCGCACGCCCTCCGCGCTGTCGGTCTGGAATGGACGTGGCGGCTGATGCTCGAACCGCGCCGCCTCGCCAAGCGCTATATCCTCGGAAATGTCGTCTTTCTCGCCCACGCCGCGCGCGAAGCGGTCAGTCAGCGGCGCGCTGCCGCCACTGCAAACTGACCTTCCACTCGTGCAGTCTTACTTTCCGTAAGTTGCGAACTTCTTCACCGTATCGACCGGATTGAGCAGCGTCTGGATCAGTGACGCCACTTCCTTCGCGTCGGTGACGGCGCTGTCGTAGCAAGCAATCAAGTCGTCCGGCATCAGGAACGGATTGACGCTGTCGCGGTCCGGACTGAGCACCATATCTTCGATCGACCGCTGAATAACTTCCGTCTCACTGGTCTTTGGATTGCGGCTGATGAGAACGGCATGGCGAGCGGCATTGGTGGCGCGGCTGCCACCCACGCAATTCGCAGCCACCAGACCGGCCAGCAGGCGCGTACCGTAAGGCAAGCCCGCCGTACTGGTTGAGGTGAGCTGATACTGGATTGGCTGAGCCAAGCTCGACATGAAGATGCGCACGCCCGGTGGCGTGATCTGCGATGGACGCACCAAGGCCGACTGGAAGCACGGCGCCTCCGACACATAGATATGATCGCCATCAAGCAGCGGCACGTCGTCGACTTTGCCGCCCGAAATCGCGCCTTGCCAATTGAGCGTGTAGCTCTTGTTGCCGCGTTTGAGAATGATACGGCTGAGATCTGCGTCCGGACGCACGCCGCCGCCTGCCCGAAGCGCCGCAGCAACAAACCGGTCAATCGGACTGTCGCCGAATTTTGCCAGAGCTTTCTCACCCTTGTCGGGTGCCGAGATGTTGTTGATCACAAAGCGTCCCGGCAGGAACACTGCGCCGGAGACTGAAATGTTGATCGGCGCGTACTGCACGGGGCGCACGCTGATGAGAAATTTCTCGGCTTTGAAGATGCCGGCTTTGATCAAGCCATCCTCGATGCGCGAACTCAGTTCTTTGTTGCTGAGCCCGACGGCGTGAATTTCGCCCGCGAACGGCACGATGACGCGTCCGTCCGCATTGACCATGTAATCGCCGGTGAACTCGGTCGAACCGGGCACGAAAAGATTGAACCGGTCGCCTGGCGAATACCGCATCGTGAGATCATGCCCAATCGGACGCTTCGAGCGGCCCGACGGTGGCAGCATGAAATTGGCGGTGCCAGCAGGCGCACAGACGCCATTGGTGGCGACGAGACGCGCATCAGCGCGTGCGGCCCATACCGATTTGCCGCGCACACCGGCGGCTTTTTCAGCGTCGTAAAGTGGTTTGTCGGCATTGATGGGCATACGCATTTCAGCGCACGCCGACAGCGACACGGCGGCCAGCGCGGCCAACAGAGGGCCCCGGAACCGCAAACTCTGAACGCGACCCAATGGCCAGCGACTAATGAACGAAACGCTTCGCAACGGACACCTACCTGAACAAGCGATGCTTACAACGTCATCGCACCCGCGGCCGGACAGAGCCGCGCGACGAACGCACACAACAAACGCAAACAGGAATTCCGGGACACGCAGCACAAAACGCTGAACGCAAGAGCCTCGGCCGGATCGAGGTCACGGGGACATCTTTAGCAGGCAGCACACGCTATGGATGTTGCTGCGCTGCAGTTACCGACAGAAGCGTCAAGAATGTTGATGAAAGGAAGTTGCTGGTTGACAGGCCGTGCACGCCTTAGTTGGTGGCGCTCCGTGGCAGCGGTTCACCCGGAGCAAGGGTCGTGAGCGCGAGCGCATGAACCTGCTTCCCGACAATCGGTCCCAACGCTTCATTGACCAGCCGGTGCCGGGCCACGCGGCTCAAGCCGCTGAATTTCGGCGAGATCACCAACAGCCGGTAATGGCTCTCGCCCGTGCCCGGTGAGTTGCGATGCCCCGCGTGCAGATGACTTTCGTTGATCACGTCGAGCCGCACTGGCTCGAGGGCCACCATCACAAGCTCGCGAATACGATCATCCATTTTCATTGTTCAATTACCTGTCATTGCAAAAGTGTGCCAAGAACGGGATCTCTGAAGCAAGTCTTGCCGTCCTGAACCGCGCCCATCGTGCGCTGCCTGCATATGTGTAACCGCTTGCGGAGGCACGCACCTGTGCAATTGAGCCGCACGTACCATCTACCTCGCTGTCAAGTCCTTGCCGGACCCCGCCCCTGTTATGATATTTGATCCACGATGAAGCCAACCTCAAAATACTTCGACCAGATCAGAGTGACCAAGCGCGGTGCCAAGCAGGCGCCTGTGCAGGCCCCGTCGTGTCAGTGGAAGGGGTGTGAAACCCCAGGCACGCACAAAGCGCCGATGGGCCGCGGCCGCGACGGCCAGTTCTTCTTGTTCTGCCTGGACCATGTCCGCGAGTACAATGCCAAGTACAATTACTTCTCTGGCATGTCGGATGAAGAAGTCGCCGATTTCCAGAAAGACGCCCTGACCGGTCACCGCCCCACCTGGAAAGCCGGGGCCAACGCCTGGGCGCACGGCAAAACCGGCACCAAAAACGCCAAAGCAGGCAAAGGAGCGTCAGGGGCAGGCGAGGGACCGAAGTCCAACGACCCGCATGCCTTCTTTGCGTGGCGCGCAAAGCGCGAAGCCGGAACCGAGGACGAACCGCGCCGATATATGCATCCGCTCTCCAGAAAATCGCTGGAAGCCCTGCATTTAAGCGAAAACGCGACCAAGGATGAGATCAAGGCGCGCTTCAAAGACCTGGTTAAGCGCCATCACCCAGATGCCAACGGCGGCGATACCCGGTCCGAGGAAAAGTTGCGCGAGATCATCCAAGCCTATAACACTTTAAAGCAAGCCGGCCTTGTCTGAGACCGGCACGCCTATTGTGGGCGCGTGCGTGGGGACGACAGTGCCGAAGTCTAAGATGCGCCCCAGTGCGTATCTGAGAGTGCGGCCCGAAAGCCGCTGGGTCCGACCGCCTGCCTAAAAAACGATCAGACACCGATTTGTGACCACGGCTGCACGGCCCCCGCGCCGGATTCAGCGACTTGCGAGAGACCATTGATGCGCGCGACTGCTCAAGCAGCAAGCCAAGCCGGAAGCCCTGGCCTGCCCGACACCACCATTGCCGCCAAGAAGGCCTTCGGCATTGATATCGATCTGGAAATCCCGGCTTACAAGGAGCGGACCGATTACGTCCCCGAGATCGATCCCGACTACCTGTTCAACCGCGATGTGACCCTGGCGATCCTCGCGGGCTTCAAACACAACCGCCGCGTCATCATTCAGGGCTACCACGGCACTGGCAAATCGTCGCACATCGAGCAGGTCGCTGCCCGCCTCAACTGGCCGTGCGTGCGCATCAACTTGGATAGCCACGTCAGCCGTATCGACCTCGTCGGCAAGGACGCCATCGTCCTCAAGGACGGCAAACAGATCACCGAGTTCCGCGACGGCATCCTGCCCTGGGCTTACCAGAACAACGTCGCCCTCGTGTTCGACGAATACGACGCCGGCCGCCCGGATGTGATGTTCGTCATCCAGCGCGTGCTCGAATCGTCGGGCCGCCTGACGCTGCTCGACCAGAGCCGCGTCATCCGTCCGCACCCGGCCTTCCGCTTGTTCGCCACCGCCAACACCATCGGCCTCGGCGACACCACCGGCCTCTATCACGGCACGCAGCAGATCAATCAGGCGCAGATGGACCGCTGGTCGATCGTTGCCACGCTCAACTACCTGCCGCACGACGACGAGGCCAACATCGTGCTCTCCAAGGTCAAACATTGGGGCAAGAGCAACGACAAGAAGAAAGCCGTCTCCAACATGGTCCGCGTCGCCGATCTGACGCGTTCGGCCTTCATCAATGGCGACCTCTCGACCGTCATGAGCCCGCGCACGGTTATGACCTGGGCCGAGAACGCCGATATCTTTGGGAACATCGGCTTCGCGTTCCGTCTGACATTCTTGAACAAGTGCGACGAACTCGAACGGCCCCTGGTCGCTGAGTTCTACCAGCGCTGCTTCGGCGAAGAATTGCCGGAAAGCGCCGCCAACGTGGCCCTCAGCTAACGGCCCTGCCCAGGCGCACTGGCAGGGTCCGCAAGGAAACCTGCCATGCGCCTGTTCGGAAAGTTTGCCGGAGCCTTGCTCGCGGCCCTCTGCGTCACCCTCGCCATCTCACTGCTGGCCCCGGCTTCGCCCTATTATCTGCCGCGCACGCGATTGCCGCGTCTCCGACGCCAAGTTCGACGCCCTCCAAATGAAAACGTCCTACGCCGAGGTCGTCCGCGATCTTGGCTGCAGCGGCATCCTCGTCAAACACGACGATTACGGCCCGTTGCAAATCAAGACCTACGGTTGGCGCGGCCACCGCTGGCCCTATGACGTGATCAAGCTCGGCTTTTACAACGACACCCTGCAAAAGACGGAACGCCGTAGCTACACCCTGTCGCGCTAGTAGGAGCTGGTGTCGGCGAGCGTGGTTGCGGGATCAAAGCAAAGAAAGCGCCCCGCCGCCCGTTGCGGAAGCGTGAGGCGTCTCCTAAGCTAGGTCCCACGCCGCGATCTGGAACCTGCTCATGACCGTCGAAGTAGCTGAGGCCCGGGCTCAAGCGCAGCCCGAACGGATCGCGCACACGGAAGCTAAGGGGCGTGTCTTCAAGGTTTTCGATCTGGCCGCCAGCAAAACCCGGCAGTCCTGTATCGTACTACCGTCAGGCGCCACAGTGCGCGTCGATGCGCAAACAGCGTACGCACCGGACGCGGTCGTCTACTGCGGCGCGAAGCTCGATGGTGACGCGACCGAAGTCCCAACTCCCGTCATCGTCGTCGAGGTTCTCTCACCTTCGACGCAGCACATCGACATCAACGAAAAGCTTGCCGGATATTTCCGCATCCCGAGTGTCGCGCATTATCTCATCATCAATCCCGGCAAGGCCCCGATCATCCACCATCAGTGCCAGGCCGATGGTTCAATCCTGACACACTGCGTCGCCAGCGGCAGCCTGACGCTCGATCCTCCGGGCCTGACCTTCGACGTTGCGCGACATTCTCGCCTCATGACGCCGCCGCCCCGTTTCGACGACTGGTTCCGCTGCCTGTTCCAGCGTCCGGAGCCTTTGTGGTGGAACAAGAAGATCGACTTCACCGACGAGTATCTCGCGCTCGACGCCCAATTCACTTTCAAAGGGACTGACGCCGAAGTCCTCGACCTCGCCACCTATACTCTGGCCAACTGCGGCCCGCTGCTGGCTGGTTGCTCCGACGGCGAAGTCGCCGAAGGGCTGTCCATGCTCCTCAATTCCACCAACTCGAACTTGAGCCACCAATTGCTCGCAGCCCAAAGCGCTGGAGGCGATCCGCTGCCGCTAATTGCCGCGCTGGACAATCTTTACCGCGATATCTTCGCCAAGCGGTGCTCCGGCGCACTTGGGCACTTAAGTGAACGCGCCGGACGTCTCAACACGATTTGCTACATGCTTTGGGACGTCACGCCCTTGGAGCAGTGGGGAGGCCTTCGCGGCAACAAAGCTTCAGATCGTCCATTGATTGACAGGTTGGTCACCATCCTCCGCATCCCCCATGACGCCTGCATCGAAAGCGCCCTCCACGGCCTCGGCCATATGCGAAATTGGGGGCTGCCTCAATCCGATCCAAAGTCCGTGCCGTCAGCCATAGACGCCTTCCTCCGCTCCACCCCCGGCCTCCGCCCGAACTTCGCGCCTATGCCGAACGCGCCAAAACCGGCGCGATCCTATAGCCGGTTCAAAACACACGCCCCTGCGACCCTGCCCCGCCCGCGAAGCCTAGGCAGACCCCCTGAGATCCGGCTATATCCTAGGACCGAATTCGCCTGAGGACAGACCGACGCATGGCCCCTCCGTCCAATAAGAAAAATCCCCCGCCGAGCCGTTCAAGCGGGTTCTCGGCCTATGCGTCGCGCGCCATCGCCGGCGACATCAGGTGCAGGTGTCCTTCGGCCCCGGTAAACCGGAACTCGACGGCAACCAGATGCACGCTGCCCGAGCCGTCCCGCGTGCCATCGCCGAAAGGAGATTGCCGTCATTCGCGGCTGGTCGCCGACAGCCTCTCGCTCACGGCTGCCGTGCACGACAAGCGCTGCATCGCAAGCTGGCGCCCGCGGCCGGCCCCGCGCGCAACGTGTTCGAGGCGATCGAGCGGGCCGCGTCGAAAGCATCGGCGCCAACCGCATGCCGGGCATGGCGCAAAATCTCACCGCCAAGATCGAGGACCAGTACGGTCACGGCCGCTACGACGAGATCACCGACGAAGCCGAGGCGCCGCTCGAAGACGCTGTCGCCCTGATCGTGCGTGAGCGGCTGACCGGCGCTGACGCCGCCCGCAGAGCGCGCAGAAGATGGTCGACGTCTGGCGCCCTTCGATCGAGGAGAAGGCGCGGCCACGCTCGAGCAAGCTGCGACAGACTGCCGACTCAGCCAGACCGCAGTTCGCGCAAGATCGCGCGCGACCTGCTGCAGGATCTCGAACTCACCGAGACCGCCGCCGACGGCGAGCCCGACGACGGCGACGAGCAAGAGCAGGAGCAGCCGAAGGCGGCGACGCAGAAGCCGCAAGAGCAGCAGGAAGGCTCCGACAGCCAGGAAGCGGCCGACCGACGAGCGAGACCGCCGAAGGCGAAGACGGCGAGCAGTCCGAAGACTCCGAAGCACTCGGCCGACACCGACATGTACGACGGCGACGCCGACGGCGACGAAATGGCCGAGACGCCGGAGCCCTGGCGTCCGAATCACAACGTCCTCGATAACCCCGAGGCCTTTGGCTACAAGGTGTTCTCGCAAGGCCAACGACGAGGAGATCGACGCCGAGGACCTGTCCACGCCCGACGAGCTCGAGCGCCTGCGCACCTTCCTCGACAAGGAACTGCGCAACCTGTCGAGCGCCGTCGCGCGCCTCGCCAACAAGCTGCAGCGCAAGCTGCTCGCGCAGCAGAACCGCGCCTGGGATTTCGATCTCGAAGAAGGCGTGCTCGATGCGGCGCGCCTGCCGCGCATCATCATCGACCCGATGTCACGCGCTGTCGTTCAAGCGCGAGCGCGACACCGACTTCAACGACACCGTCGTCACGCTGCTGCTCGACAACTCCGGCTCGATGCGCGGCCGTCCGATCATGGTCGCCGCCTGCTGCGCCGACATCCTCGCCCGCACGCTCGAGCGCTGCGGCGTCAAGGTCGAGATTCTCGGCTTCACCACCAAGGCCTGGAAGGGCGGACAGTCGCGTGAAGCGTGGCTCGCCGCCGGCAAGCCGCGGCAATCCCGGCCGCCTCAACGACCTGCGCCACATCATCTACAAGACGGCCGACGCGCCGTGGCGCCGCGTCAAGCGCTCGCTCGCGCTGATGATGCGCGAGGGCCTGCTGAAGGAGAACATCGACGGCGAGGCGCTGGCCTGGGCGCACAAGCGCCTGCTTGGCCGGCCCGAGCAGCGCCGCATCCTGATGATGATCTCGGACGGCGCGCCGGTCGACGACTCCACGCTGTCGGTCAACTCGGGCTCCTACCTCGAACAGCATCTGCGGCAGGTGATCGACGAGATCGAGAACCGCTCGCCGGTCGAACTGCATCGCCATCGGCATCGGCCACGACGTCACGCGCTACTACGCGCGCCGTCACCATCACCGATCCGTCCGAATTGGCCGGCGCCATGACCGACAAGCTCGTCGAGCTCTTCGACGAAACCTCCGGCCGCGACGCCCCCACAGGCAAACGCGGGCGGTAACGACCGTCGTTACCCAACGTGCGGCCAAGCTGAAGCGCCGCTCGGTTGGCATTGAGCGACCGGCGAATTGCCAGCTGTTCATTGGTCCACGACATACGCCTTGCCGATTGCACGATGGATGCCGTGACACGCACCGGCATGACGCATGCGTGGTCCCGCAAAATATAGCGGCACGGTTCGATCAAGTGCAGAGCGCGTACCACATCCCGTCATCCCGGTGCGTGTCACCGGGATCCATGCTCCCGCGTGCTGAAAAATCGACAATCATCCGCCCAACGGGCAATGAGCGATTAGAAGGAACAAACAAAAGACGGGCGGTCCGGCGGGTGTCCCGCCGGGCGGGTACGGGCCTGCGGCCCGTTCGCGAAGCGAATATAACCCTCGCCCAACCCTTACTTGCCCTTCCCCACCCAATACGCCGGCAGCGACGTGCCGTCGCGGCCACCCCAGCCATCGAGCGCCGCCTCGTCGAACACTTGCAGCGTCGTCTCCGCGACGGGCAAGCGTGCGCCGCGCCCGTGCGCCTCGGCCACCATCGTGCGCAAGTCCTTGCGGATACTGTCGACATCGAACGCGGGCGGCGCAAATTTGGCTGCAGCGATCCCCTCGGCGATCACCGGCCCGCGCATCTTCAACATCGCGGGCGCACCGGAGGTATCCGCAAACAACTCCATCACCGCCGCCGCATCGAGGCCGAGGCCTTGGCAGAGCGAATAGGCTTCGCCGAGCGCCTGATAAGCGACGACGAGTGGCAGGTTGATCGCGAGTTTCATCTGCGATCCCGCGCCAACCGGCCCCAGATGCTCGACCCGCCGGCACAATTGGTCGAGCAGCGGCCGCACGGCGCCAACGTCCTCCGCAGCGCCGCCCACCAGCCCGAACAACTTGCCCTGCCGCGCCGGTCCCACCGTGCCGCCGACCGGACATTCGACAAACGCGCCGCCGCGTGCCCGCACCTGCTCCGCCGCCCGCACCATGTCGCCGGGCCTCACGGTGCTCAAATCAATGACGGTCTTGCCTTTGAGATCCGCCTCGCCCAGGCCACCCGCGCCGCCGTAAACAACGTCCTGCGCATGCGCGTCGGTCAGGACCACGAGGATGACGTCCGACCCCAAGAGCCAGGGCCGCAGGCGTTGCCGCCACGCCCATGCCGAGCGCGGCCAAGGGGGCGGTCTTCTCTGCGGTCCGGTTCCAGACCGCGACACCGTGGCCAACCTCCTGCGCGCGCTGCGCAATCGCGGCGCCCATTTTGCCTGTGCCAAGAACCCCGATCCGCATGGTGCCTCCGTGCATACCAACCCGTCATCGCAACAGTAGACAGCCCCCGTGTTCCTGCCTACCCATGAGCCTCAGGAATAATCACACAAATGGGAGACGCCCTATGAAACTCTGCCGCTTTGGAGCCGCCGGTAAAGAAAAACCCGGTCTCGTCGACAGCACCGGCACCATTCGCGATCTGTCGGGCCATGTCGCCGACATCTCAGGCGAGACGCTGTCCCCCGCAGTGCTCGACAAGCTGCGCAAGATCGATCCGGCGTCGCTGCCTGCCGCCCCCGCTGGCAGCCGCCTCGGCGCCTGTGTCAACGCGGATAAGACGCGCAACTTCATCGCCGTCGGCCTCAACTACGCCGACCACGCCGACGAAACCGGCATGCCGATCCCGGCCGAGCCGATCCTGTTCAACAAGCTCGCCAACTGCATCGTCGGCCCGAACGACGACGTGATGATGCCGAAGGGTTCGTTGAAGCTCGACTGGGAAGTCGAGATCGCCTTCGTCATCGGCAAGCGCTGCCGCTACGTCGAAGAAAAGGACGCGCTCTCGCTACGTCGCCGGCTACTGCGTCTGCAACGACGTCTCCGAGCGCCACTTCCAGATCGAGCGCGGCGGCCAGTGGATGAAGGGCAAGTGCTTCGAGACCTTCGGCCCGCTCGGCCCCTGGCTCGTCACCACCGACGAAATCAAGGACGTGCAGAACCTCGGCATGTTCCTCGACGTCAACGGCAAGCGCATGCAGACCGGCACGACCAAGACCATGATCTTCTCCATCGCGCATCTGGTGCACTACATCTCGCAGTTCATGGTGCTCGAAGCCGGTGACGTCATCACCACCGGCACGCCGCCCGGCGTCGGCCTCGGCATGAAGCCGCCGGTCTTCCTCAAGGACGGCGACGTCATGCACCTCGGCATCGACGGCCTCGGCGAGCAGAAGCAGAACGGTCGTCCCCTTCAAGCTCTGACATCGATCAAAGCTGAGACATCCGCGCCGGCACTGGACACCACAGGGCCGGCGCGTGTGTTATGGCGATGCCGCAAAGACCATCACTGCGAGGCTGCACGCATGGAAGAAAATGTCCTGCTCCGCTACACCAACCTCGCCGCCGCCATTCACCTGCTACGCAACCGCTGCCTCACACTGCTCAATCCCGCCACATGGACCGACCGCAACGACGCGTTTTTTCTGGCGGAGTACAAAGCGGCGGAAGCGCGCCGAAAGCGTGCTCGCCCTCTGCTTCACCGAACGCTGGGAAACCTTCCATCACTGGCAAGTGTTTTCATCCGGGCGTGATGGCGTCTGCATCGAGTTCGACAAAGCCGAACTGCTCGAAGAGATTGCCCACGATGCCGCCGTCGTAGCGCGCGCCGTCGACTATAAGCAGATCTCCGAAGTCACCGCCGGTCCCATTGCCGATAGCGATCTGCCGTTCCTGAAACGCATCCCCTATGCCGATGAGCGGGAGTTCCGCCTGCTCTACGTCAACCGCGATCTGCGCTACGAGAGCCACGAAGTCGAGATCAACCTCACCGCCATACGCAACGTGCGGCTGAGCCCGTGGATGCCGGAATCGCTCGCGGAAGCTGTCAAGGACACTCTGAAAGACTTGGAAGGCTGCAGCGATCTCAAGATCTACCGTTCGACACTCATCGACAACGAGCGCTGGAAGAGCGCGGCCACAGCCTTTGATGCCGTGGACGACGCCTGATCCACCTGCCCCCAAGATGGGCGGATGCAGCCATTCCGCGCAGGTGCGGTAAAATGTGGCGCACCTCTTTCGCCGGATCGCCATCTAGACGGCCCGCACCCCGGAACGATAGGACAAGGGGGCTCATGATCAACCGGACGAGCCCAACCGATGCCGCTGTTTTCATCGCCTGAAGATCTCTCGCGCATCCTCAAGGATCTGCCCGCACGCGCGCCGATCTACGCCGTGCGCGCCGGTCATCGTCAGCGCGATCTGGTCAAACCGCCGGGCTCCCTCGGCCGTCTTGAAGATATTGCGCAATTCCTTGCCAGTTGGTCGGCGGACGGCACACCGCGCGCCCATAGTCGTGCGCGGCGTGATTTTTGCGGGCACACACGGTGTCACGGCGCAAGGCATCAGCCCATATCCCTCCAGCGTCACCGTCCAGATGGTCGAGACCTACCGCCGCGGTGGCGCCGCCATCAATGTGCTCGCGCGGCTTCAAAAGATCGATCTCGATATCATTCCGCTCTCACTCGAATTGCCCGACCGGCGACATTTCGCTCGGGCCAGCGATGACCGAGGAAGAAACACTCGACGCCTTGAACGCAGGCGCCGACGCCGTAAAGCCGCTGACCGATGTTTTGATCGTCGGTGAAATGGGCATCGGCAATACCACTGTCGCAGCCGCACTTGCCGCTCGCGCCTTCGGTGGCGGCGGCGCGGAGTGGGCCGGTGCCGGAACTGGCCTCGACCGCGATGGCGTCCGCCACAAGGCCGCCGTCATCGACCGCGCCCTGGACTTGCACAAACCCGCGCCGCGCACGGCATTTGCCGCGCTCTGCCGCCTGGGCGGACGCGAGCAGGCGGCCATTGCCGGGGCCATTGTCAAAGCGCGCCTCGAAAGCATTCCGGTCATCCTTGACGGTTTCGTCGTCGGTGCCGCGCTCGCCACGCTCTATGCCGAGAACACCGATATCGTCAGTCATTGCCTCGCCGGCCATCTCTCGGACGAGCAAGCGCACGTCAAACTCCTGCGCCACATGCGGCTCTCGCCGTTGCTTGATCTCGGCATGCGCCTTGGTGAGGGCTCGGGAGCTGCACTCGCTAGCAACATCGTCCGCGCCGCCGTCCATCTGCATATGGAAATGGCGACGTTCTCCGAGGCCGGCGTCACCAACCGCGACGACGCGTAATGCCGCTCGATCTCCGCGAAGTCGCGCGACCGCGGCGACGACGTCATTCTCGCCGTTACGCTTACTGACCCGGCTGCCGATGCCGCCCGCCCGCCGTGGCGACAACGACGCGCTCGCCGCCGCCATCTGGGCGTATCCCCTCGTCGGCGCGCTGGTCGGCGGTTTGGGCGGCGCCATGTTTCTGGCCGCCCGTGCGCTCGGCTTGCCCGCCGACGCCGCAAGTTGGATCGCCATCGCCACCATGGTGTTGACGACCGGCTGCTTCCACGAAGACGGCCTCGCCGACTTTTGGGACGGCATCGGCGGCGGACACACCGTTGAGCGCAAACTCGAAATCATGCGCGATAGCCGCATCGGCAGCTACGGCGCCGCTGCCATGATCATGATGTTCGGCGTCCGCGCCACAATGATCGCAGCCCTCGCGCGCGCCGCAGGCGACGATGCGGCGGTCTATGCCCTCATCGCCGCAGGTTTGCTCGGCCGCGCCTCGATCGCCATCGTTCTGGTCACCACCAAAGCCGCCCGCCTCGATGGCCTCGCCGTCGCCGCGCAAGCGCCTCCGCCCCGCGCGAGTGCCGCGGCACTGGCGCTTGCAGGCCTGATCTTCACACTTGTCCCAGGTCTGCGGCTCTCGCCGCCCTCGCTGCAACCGTCGCCGTCGCGCTCGTCATGAGTGAACTCATGCGCCGCCAGATCGGCGGCTACACCGGCGACGCGCTGGGCGCGACCGAAATCAAAGTCGAACTCGCCGTCCTCGCCGCCATCCTCGCCTGCGCGTCGTAACGCCCTGATCATTCCGTCCGCGCACAGCACCAATCCGTAGGTTGGGTTAGCGTGGCCCATGTCAAATTGATGCGCGCCAAACAAGTGTCCACGCGTAACCCAACGGTCGTGTGCGGATGTTGCGTTACGCGCCACTCACTTTTTGTGCCTGCGTCGAAGGCGCAAAGACCTGAAGCGCGGTGTTGGTTTGGCAGAAACGCCCCTCACCCAAGTTTTCGCGTTGTGGACCGCGTGCTCGGAATTCCCTCTCCCTAGAGGGAGAGGGGAAGTTTCGAGGTTGTTGCCCCGAGCGAGATGTGGGTGAGGGGAGTTTTTTTGCAGTTCGGTTAGTGCGCTTGATGTGCTGCGCATATTGAGGCGCGGGCGCACGATAATGTTTTTATTGCCGGTTGGTTCCATTATCCGTGCCGCGATAGGCGATGATGGTTTTGCCGTCGAGCGTGTAGGACTGGGCGTAGAAGGAGGCGTTGCTTGGTCGACCTCTTCCTAGCGCCTGACGCGTTCGTCCCGATGGTCGCATTTCCAATCGAAGTGCCGCCAATGCCGACGTCTTTCGTGCCCATCGCCGCGTTGTAGCCGCGATTGTAAGCGTCCATAGAGAGGATTGCGAGAAACAGGTCGTTTGAAATTGCCATTTCATGTACTCGCTTACGGTAATAGTGAAAATGTCCGCAATGCAGGCAGATGTGGCTTGATGGTCCGCAGAGCAAACTGCCCGGAGGATAGTGGACGCCGGTCGTCAAACCACGGCAACCGCTTCTCGATGCCGCGTGTGACGGGCGTGCCGGTGAGGCCGAGGAAATTGAACGGCAGGCCGAGCGCGCTCAGCGGCCAGATGCCGGCTGGCACCATCTCGACCCACGCGCGCTTGAAGGCGTAGCCGTCGCCGAACGTCTTCGCGATGTCGTCGATTTTCAATTCCGGCCCGCGGTCGTGCGGCACCGCTGCCACTCGGAGACATCTCGATCTTGCGGCCCCAGGCATAGACGACGCGCGCTGTCTTGGGATCGCGGATGTCGCCGAAGGTGACGAGAGTCGGAATGTTGAAGTCTTTAGAGGTCGCGAGGGCCGCTCCGACTTGGTCTGTCGACTTCGGACTCTGCCATTGTCGACGGCTTATAGGCTTCGCAGCCATGAATGTGCGAATTGTCGCCGATACTCGGCTTTTGGGCCGTGCGCCATCATGGCGATGATGTGTTTGCCGTCGCCGAGATCGACGAAAACCGCGTCGCCCTCGACGCGTTCCGGCCCAACCGCCCGTCGATCAACTGCGCGGCGTTCGATGTAGTCGATAGACGTTCGACGCGCTTCTGTACGCCCGACGGCGTCTCAATTTCGACCGTCAGGCGAAAGCGATCGCGGCTTGTGCGGGCTTCGAGCAATACCAAGCAGAAGCAGACTGCCAAAATGGCGCAAGCGCGAGGATAAGGACCACGCGCCATACAGATTGATAGCATTGAAAGACCTCGTCATCGTTACTCCGTTGCGACCAGGCGCGGTCCAGCGGGAGGCGGCGAGCGGCGCTATCGAGGTCAGTGTCGGTGCTGCCGGATTTGCGGACGCGGACTTTCTGGTCCTTGAACGGACCGGTTGCGAGCACTTTCAGCGCGCCAGCAATCGCATCCGACGGTCCGACGATATCGACCAGCCAGAGTTGATCGCCGCTCGTCCAGTCTGTGGGATGCAGTCGTGGCTGCTGTGGACCGGGCGCGCCGTAGCGTTGCTCGACCTCGGGCGAAGACGACAAACATATCTCCGTTGGCACAGAAATCGCCACGTCATCCCCACCCGTTAAAATTACTCCGCAGCAAGAGTATCCTCGCCAACAATGGCTGAAATCTTAACGCGCGTGACTGAGCATTAGCTCCGGCGATCACGCCCCTTCACCGCCGTCGTCCGGTCTCGTCTTTGTCCCGCTCGCGCGTCTGCGTTTTACGCCGCTTGAGGTTGTCGCGCAGCGCCTTCGCCCGCCGTTCCTCGCGCAGCTTTTGCTGCCGCGCCAATTGCGCCTTCGCCTTGGCCTTGCTCTCGTCGGTCATCGTTTCGTCCGCGCCTGCTTTCCTGCCCCGCGCTTTGCTCGCTTTACTTGATTCCAAGCCAGTTGCTCGGCCGTCAGTACAAACACCTCCGCCCTCCGATCCCTCGCTGTCGAGCCACAGAAATGGCAGCGCCGGGAAATCCGCCTCAAGCGTCGCGCGCCCGCTCCCCACCTCGGCCACCAGCACCCCATCAGCTGTCAGATGCTGCCCCGCTTCCGCCAAGATACGTCGCACCAGATCCATGCCATCCGCGCCGCCGAGATGCGCCATCTGCGGTTCGGCTTGATACTCCGCTGGGAATGCATCGACCGCAGCCTGCGTGACATAGGGCGGATTGGTCAGAATGAGATCGAACCGTTCGCTCTCAAGTGCCGCAAATAGGTCGCTCGCCAGCAACTGCACGCGGTCAGCGAGCCCGTAAGTCTCCACGTTGATGGCCGCGACCTGCAACGCCGCAGGCGACAGATCGACAGCCGTCACCTCGGCGTCGGGAAACTCCAGCGCCGCCATGATCGCCAGGCATCCCGACCCTGTGCAGAGGTCGAGAATGCGCGTGGGGCTGAGATCCATGTCGAGCCGCGCGCCGAGCCCCTCGTTCAGCATCTCCCCGAGATAGGAGCGCGGCACGATCACGCGCTCGTCGACATAAAATGCGTGCGGTCCGATCCATGCGGATTTGACGATGTAGGATGCCGGCTTGCGCGTCACCACGCGCGTCTCGATCACCTCGAGCACGCGGGCGCGCTCCGGCCGTGTCAGGCGCGCGTCGAGCCACGGTTCGAGGGTGTCGATCGGCAAATGCAGGGTGGTGAGAATGAGAAACGCCGCCTCATCGAGCGCCGTCGCCGTGCCGTGCCCGAAGCTGAGCTTCGCTTCCGTGAAACGCGAAACGGCAAAGCGTAGAAAATCCCGAACGGTGATGAGTTCGGCGGCAAGTGCAGGATCTGACATCGGGGACTACTGTTCTGAAGGGCGAAGCTGGTGCCGCGGTCCGGTCGCCGTCACCGCATCGGCGCATCTTTAGGAGGCCGCCCGCGAAAGTCCAGCACGCACGGCTGTGGCCGGGATACCAGATCACGCAATAAACGCCGCTCAATCGCCGTTAACGATTGGCCATACCACCCGTCAACCGGCTAATTTGTCCAAGGCTGCGGGGTCCGGCGCCTCGTGCTATTTTATCGAGGCGCCGTCTATTTTTTGTACGCGTTCGAGGATGGTATGCGCCGCTTACTCACCGTCTATCGCTGCACGCCTTGGTTCGTGCTCCCGCTTGTCACCGCAGCGTTTGCCGTCGCGTCAGTTGGCGGCGCCCAGGCGGCCGCGCGCAAAAAGCCGGAACCCCAACTCGCCGCAACGGCCGCACCGCTGCCCGCCAGTGCAGCAAGATCACCGAACATCGCAGAACGCGCGCCGCACGAACCGCTCGTAGGCGTCGTTTCCCTCGCCCGGCAACGCATTACCATCTGGCAAGGCAACCGGATGCTCTCTGCCTCGCCCATCTCGTCGGGTCAGGAAGGTTATCGGACACCGAAAGGTGTCTTCAGCATTATCCAGAAAAATCGCTATCACGAGAGCAACATCTACGACGACGCGCCGATGCCGTTCATGCAACGGCTGACGTGGTCGGGGATTGCTTTGCATGCAGGAAAGTTACCGGGCTATCCCGCGTCGCACGGATGTGTGCGCTTGCCAGAAGCCTTTGCGGCGCAACTGTTCGGTCAAACAAAAATGGGCATGCGCGTGATCGTCGCCGATCATGAGACCGCGCCAGTAGCAATCACGCATAGGAATTTGCCCGCGCCGGTTCTGCGCCACGCGCCCGCGCCAGCCCCCATCAGCGATCAACCGGCAACCGCCAACGCGCGCACAGCGGTGGCGTCGAGCGGTAATCTCTTCACGTCAGCGGCGCACGCCGCATCTGCCCCAGCATCGCGCCCGTTGAACCCGGTCGAAGTCGCGCGCCTCGAACAGAAGCGCTCAGTGGGCGAGCTGGCCGACGCCATTGACGCCGCCACCCGCTTGCAAAGCATGGCAGCGCTGGCGGTTGAGGCCCATCGGCACGCAAGCGATGATGTGCGCCGTCTCGCAGGCGAACTTGCCCGCGCAGAAACAGAGGCCGCCGCCGCGCGCAGCCGCATCGCCGCAGCACGCGACGATGAAAGCCGAATCCAGGCTGAGGCCTCACACTATGCCGCCGAAGAAGCGGTCGCAGCCGCGCAAGCGGAGTTGCAACACGCTCGGGTCTATGATGCGGACACGGCCGAGGAAGCCATGCAGACCGCGCTCGCCGCCAAAAACGCATTTGCCGCGCGCGACGCCGCCGAATTCAAGGCTCTGAGCGCCGCGCGCGCAACCGAGCCCATCTCCGTCTTCGTCAGCCGTAAACACCGCCGTGTCTATGTGCGCCAAGGCTTCGAGCCGTTGTTGGAAGCAACCGTTGATATCGCCGATGAGACCGCACCCATCGGCACGCATGTCTTTACAGCCATTGCCCCCGCGCCAACTGGCGACCAATTGCAGTGGACCGGTGTCGCCGTCCCGGAAACTGCGACCAGCGCAACGCCGTCGTCGCAGCAGGCGCTCGACCGCGTCACCTTCTCGCCCGAAGTCGCCAACTTCGTCACCGCGCGCGTCTGGACCGGCGCCTCGCTGATCATCTCTGATCACGGGCCAAGCAGCGAAACCGGCAAAGGCACCGACTTCGTCATTCTCACCCAGTAGCCGCCTCAGGCCAGCCTGAGCAGGATCAAGCCAACGCACATCACCGCCGCCGCCGCAACGCGCTGAGGCAGTAACGGTTCCTTCAAGAACACGACGCCAAACACAGCGACGAACAGCACGCTGGTTTCGCGCAAGGCCGCCACCAAAGCCACCGGAGCTTGCGCCATCGCCCACATCGCCAATGCGTACGACACCACCACCAGCGCGCCGCCGATCAGCAGCGGCAGGCCCGCCGCGCGCGCCTCGCTGACCATCAAATCCGGCCAGCGCACGAAGCCATAAATCATCATCGCTGCTGCCTGCAGAAACAGCATCCACCCCGCATAAGGCCACGGCGATGGGCCGATGCGTGCGCCCGCCGCGTCCACCAGCGTATAGGCCGTGATCGTGCCCGCCGTCAGCAGAGCGAAGCCAATGGCGCGAACGTTCTGCGCCGTCCGCGCCACGCCGGTGCGGTTGAGCGCGAGCAGAAAAATTCCAATCACCAGCGCGACGACGCCCGCGAAACCGGTCCACCCGATCACCTCGCCGAGAAACAGCGCCGCTCCTGCGGTGGTCAGCAAGGGCGCAGTACCGCGGGCGATGGGATACATCTGCGTCAGATCGCCGAGACGATAGGCCTGCCCAAGTGCCGAAAAATACCCGATGTGAATGACGACCGACGCCGCGAGCAGGGGCCACGCAGCGCTCGGCGGCAGTGGGTTCAAAAACAGGATCGGCAATGATGCGATGCCGCCGCCGATCGACAGCAGCGCCATAGCAACGGACGGATCCGAGCGGCTCTTGACCACAGTATTCCAGAGCGCATGCAGAAACGCAGCTGCCAGAACCGCGAGAAAAACGCTGAGGGTCATAGCCTGCCGCCGCGCCTCGTCGAGAAACTGTCGCGTGCGCGGAGGGTTCGCATTTCAGCTAAGTCCGTGCTTGCGCGGCGGGCAGAACCTTGCAGTTGAGCCACGCACCGAACTCCGCACTCCGCAAGTGCGCGTCGAGCACGTCGGCTTTGAGACCGAGCCGCCAATGCAAGTCCGTGCGGGGCGGCGTCGTCTCGACCGCGCGCAATTCCTCGACGATGCCACCGACGTCGTCCTTAGATTGCGCTAGCCCTTCTGCCACATGCCGCTGCGCTTGCTTGCCGATGATAGCGGCAATCATCGGAAAATCGAATTCGGGATGATACTGCACGCCCCAGAACGACGATCGTCCGCGTTCGATGGCCGCCGCTTGCACGTCGCTGACGTGGTTCGAGGCAAGGACAGTGCCGCCGTCCGGCAGCGCCTCCACCTCATCTTGATGCGAGCAGAGTGCATCGAAGGCATGCGGCTTCTGTCCGAACAAGGGATGCGCGCGGCCCGCGTCGGTGAGCATGATCCCGCGCGCAACGCCGATTTCCCGGCCCTTGGGGTTCAGTCGCACCCGCCCGCCGAGCGCTTGCGTCATCAATTGCAAGCCGTAGCAACTACCGAACGTTGCGATGCCGCGCTCGAAGATCTCGCGGGCCAACGCCACTTGATCCCGCACTTCGGCGCGATCTTCGTAGACGCTCAAGGGCGAGCCCGAGATGACGGCACCATCGAAATCGTCGAGCGCCATGCCTTGCGGCAAGCGCTCGCCATCTGCGGTGTTGATCGTGAAGGTGCGCACGCGCGTGTCATGCCGCGACAGGGCCGAACGGAACAGCGCGTCGTTGCTTTGCCCGCCCGCCTGCACGATGTCATCCTGAGACGACACGTGTGCGCAGTTCAAAACCAGAATGTGCACGACGCCCCCTCAGCTCTTGCCGAAGCCGCTCTCTTTGGCTTTGAGCAGAGCAACCACTGTCGAGTTGACGGGTGTCGCGATGCCGTACTTCGCGCCTTCGCGCGGAATGGCGCCATTGATGTTGTCGATCTCGGCTTTGCGGCCGGCCATATGGTCGAGCAGCATCGACGGGCGCGAGCCTGGGATCTTCTGCCCGAAGTCCCACACGTAGCGCACAGGGTCATTGAAATCGAGCTTGATGCCCTTCGCGCGTGCCACGTGGTACGCTTCGGTTGCGCACGCGGCAGCAATCGACCAGCCCTGCGGCGACTGCTGAATCTCACCAACGCGCAACCCAGTCATCGCGCACGGTCCCGAGTAGGTGCAGTTGCAGAGCAGTTTTTCCCAAACCATCTTGTGGATGTCATCGAACGTCAGAACTTTGAACCCGCCCGACTCCCAGGTCTGCTTCACCGTTTCCAACCGCTCTGTCAGCCCGCCGTTCATTTCACCGAGCCGCACGAATTCCATGCCATTATGATGCGCGTGCCCAGGGCCTTTCATCGACGCACCAAAGCCGCCGACGACGCCCATCATGATACGCTTCGAGCCGACCACTTCGGCGACCTTGTCGGCCGAGCCGAGACCATTCTGGATGGTCAGGATCGGCGCATCAGATTTCGAAATCGCAAGCGCGTCGTGCGCGGCAGCCGTCACGCCATCGTCTTTGGTGGCAATGATGACGAGATCGGCGTCCTTGACGTCGCGCGCATTGACGGTCGCCTTGAGTTTTACCGTCCGGTCACCGCTGGCGCCTTCGACGCGCAACCCCTTGGTATTGATTGTGTCGACGTGATCTTTCCAAACGTCGACCGCCCACACCTCGTGGCCGCCGCTCGCCAGCAAGGCTGCATAGACCGATCCCATGGCGCCGACGCCGAGAATTGCGATTTTCATAAAGTACCCTTGTCGTGTTGGCCCCGTGCGGGGACCTGCGTATACGTTCCGGCCGAGACTTTCGGACTGCCCGCGCACAAAATCAAGCACCCGCCACGCACCCGCGTTATGCAGGCCGGCGCCGGCGAAATAGACTGTCAGGTATTCAAGGCCGTACTACACAGTCTCGGCGGCAGCATGAGGCGCCACCTGAAGGCGCAAGCCCCGGCGGGTCGGCACCCGAAGGCGCAAGCTCCGCGCCGGGTGCGGGTCGGCACCCGAAGGCGCAAGATTAATGCATCCTCCCGACGCAGAACCCGACCACATCAGCCAGAGCGCGTTTTGCGGGCACATCGGGGAAGATCTCAAGCGCGTCGCGGGCAATAGAACCGTAGTGACGCGCCCGCTCGAAGGTCGCCTCGATGGCCTTATGCTTCTTCATCAGCGCAATAGCATGCTCGAGATCGCCATCGTTGATCTGCCCGTCGGTCAGGGTCCGTTTCCAGAACGCACGCTCCTCGTCATTGCCACGCCGGAAGCACAAGATGACGGGTAGTGTAATCTTGCCTTCGCGGAAATCGTCGCCGACCGATTTGCCGAGTCGCGCACTGTCGCCGCCGTAGTCGAGCGCATCGTCGACGAGTTGGAACGCAATGCCGAGGTTCTTGCCGTAGGAGCGCAACGCGGATTGCTCGGTCGCCGGACGCTGAGCAATCGCTGCGCCGACTTCGGCAGCCGCCGAGAACAAAGCGGCGGTCTTAGCGTTGATGATGGCGAGATAATCGTCTTCAGGCGTTGCCGTGTTCTTCGCCGCCGAGAGCTGCATGACTTCGCCTTCCGCAATCACGGCGGCGGCGTTGGACAAGATTTTGAGTGCGGGCAGGGAGCCGACATCGACCATCATGCGGAAGGCTTGGCCCAGCAGGAAGTCGCCAACCAGCACGGCGGCCTGGTTCGACCACAGCAAGCGCGCCGTTGGTTTGCCGCGCCGGGTCCCGCTTTCATCGACCACGTCGTCGTGCAACAGCGTCGCGGTATGCATGAACTCGACCGTCGCCGCCAAGCGGACGTGGCCATCACCCTGATAGTTAACGAGCTTCGCCGCAGCAATCGTCAGCATCGGCCTCAGGCGCTTGCCGCCCGAAGTCGATCAGATGATGCGCAAGCTTCGGAATGAGATCGACATCGGAGATCGCCTTGTCGAGGATGATGCGATTGACACTCTCCATGTCCTCCCGCACCAAATCCAGTATCGGCTTCAGCAGCTCGACCGGTTCACGTCCACTATCGATCTGCACGACCACGCCCATGAGCGGTTCGACCCTTTGCCAGAAAACATCCGCAGCCTAACACTGCGGAACAATGTACAATCAGACGCCGCTGGAACCTAGGGACCAGGGCGCGCAGATTGCCGCAGTTGCATGTTCGTCGCATTATCGCCGTTCGACAAGGCACCAAGGTCCGATGAAAGGCCCTATGCACCTTCTTCTCGCCACCAACGATCCGGTTTTACTGAGTTTCGTCAGTGCCCTACTGAAGGACGCAGAGATCGAATTCGTGATCGCCGACGAGTTTGCCAGCGCGATTGAGGGCCGGATTGGCGCCTTCCCACGCCGGGTCCTAGTTGCGTCCGATGACGCCACCGAAGCAGGGCGTCTACTGACCGACGCCGGGCTGGGTCACGAACTGCCGCCAGACAAGACCACGCGGTGAGCGATATGCCGGACACCAGCCGATCAGCGCCCGAAGCACCGGACAGCGGAACGACCCGCGACGCATTTCTCGGCGGCCGCCTCTGGCTACAGCAGCCGTCACGCGGCTATCGGGCCGGAATCGACGCCGTCATCCTCGCTGCGGCCTGCCCGGCCGATAGCGGCACACCGGCAACCGTCCTCGACTGCGGCGCCGGCGTCGGCACGGTGGGATTGGCCGTTGCAACGCGCTGCCCGCTTTCGGCCGTCACACTCGTCGAGCGTTCGCCAGACCTCGCCCCGCTCGCCCAGGCCAATATCGCCGGCAACAGCCTGATGACTCGCGTGACGTTGATTGCAGCCGATGTCACCGCCAACTTGACGGCAGCACCCGGCCTCGCAGCGCGCGCTGGCACCTTCGATCACGTCCTCGCCAACCCGCCGTATTTCGATCACGCCCACGGCACCCGCGCCACCGACACCGTCAAAGACGGCTCGAATGCTATGCCCGCCAACGCGCTTGAGGCCTGGGTCCGCTTTGCCGCCGCGATGGCAAAGCCAGGCGGTAGCTACACGCTCATCCATCGGGCCGAAGCGCTGGGAGAAATTCTCGCCGCCTGCGATCGGCGGTTCGGTGCACTGAAAATCTTGCCGTTGCATACCCGCGCAGGCGGCCCGGCGACACGCGTCGTCGTGCAAGGCATCAAAGCAAGCCGCGCGCCGCTGGCACTCCTTGAGGGCCGCCACATTCACACGCCGGACGGCAAGTCTTACGCTCCGGAATTTGAAGCAATCCTGCGCGACGGCGCGCCACTGCTGGTCTGAAAGCAGATGTGCAGCGATAGCGGGTCAACGTTTGGTGGCATTCGGGCACCGTAGAACTGATCGTTACGGCGCAACAGCATCCGCGTCAGTTTCGACGGCCCCTGCCGTTCGTGCGCCGCAAAGATGGCGATAGAGAACCGCAATGATGTCGCGCGCAACTGGATTAGCCAGACTGTAGTGAACGAAGTGCCCTTGCCGCTGCGCCGCCACCAGTCCATCGAGCCGCAGACGCGCCAGATGCTGGGACGCCAAGCTCTGCCGCATGCCACTGGCATCGCAAAGCTCTGTCACCGTCCTGGGGCCTTCGGTCAAAAGGCACAGCATCAGCAAACGATGTGCGCTGCCGATGGACCGCAACAACTCCGCCGCCTTTTCGGCGGTGTCCTGCATCGACTGAATGCCATCTGCGCCGAACGGACTGTCGTCCGGCAGCAGGGTTGAGCTGTCATCGGCAAATGCAGGCGTTGGGGCTGTCAAAGTATTCGTCATGGACCGCAAAACAATGTTCGAACTGTCTCTCGTCACTGCGCTTGCATGGGGGGCATTACCGAGGGAGGCGACGTTTCCGCCCTCCGTTTAGGTTGGTCCGTCCGCTGTACATCGCGCGAGCGTTTAGCGGTAGGAGTTTTTGCCAGCGCAGGCAATCCCTTCTGCAGCTTCTTGGTAATCTTTTCAGTATCTTCCGGCTCTGGCTTGAGAGTAAGGGCCTGCTCCCACTGGAAGCGCGCCTCGTCCAACCGGCCAGCGCGCCAGAACGCATCGCCGAGATGGTCGTTCAACACGGGATCATCCGGCCGCAACTCCACCGACCGTTCGAGCCATTTCACCGCTTCTTTGAAATTTCCAAGCCGGTAATGAGCCCAGCCCAAGCTGTCGACGATATAGCCGTCGTCAGGCTTCAGTTTCACAGCCTTCTCGATATAGCCGAAGGCTTGCTTCAAATTCTTGCCCTGATCCACCCACGAATAGCCGAGATAGTTGAGCACCGTCGGCTGATCCGGGCTGAGCTTCAGCGCCATCTGCAAATCGGCTTCCGCCAACGGCCAGCGCTTCATCCGCTCATAGGACGTGCCGCGCGCATAATAATAATTCCAGTGCTTCGCCTCGGGCTTGGTGATCAGCGCAATCGCACGCGTGTAATACTGGGCGGCCTCATCAAAGCGCTTGTGATTGCGCATGATCGAACCAAGCGCATCGAGCGGGCGCAGATCGGTCGGATCGCGCTCGGCCACCGTTTCCAGCAGTTGCTTCGCCTCGTCCACCTTTTCGAGCTGATTGAGGTTGAACGCCTTGCGGATATCGACGGCCGTTTCGAACGGCGTGCCCGGCACGATCCGGTCGTAGACTTCGATCGCACGCTCGTAATTCTTGGTGTTCTCGTAGACGTTTGCCAACGCCGCCAGCGCGAACGGGAAACCGGGTTCAAGGTACAGCGCATACTGCAGGAACAGCACGCCGGGGCCGACACCGCCTTCGCCGGCCAAGTGCCTCACCAAGCCCGAAGAAGGCCTCAGCCAATCCTTGCGACGCCGTGGTGACGAGGAGCCCGGTCTTATCGCCGGCATTGAGCTGTTGCAGTAGCGCACGCGCCGTCGGATGACCATCGCCGCGCTGCTTATCGAGATACGTCTGCAGCAGCTTTTGCGCGCCTTTGACATCGCCGCTTGCGCCCAAATGCGACGCAAACGCGAGTGTCGACCGCAGCGAACGTTGATCGCCAGCAAACATCCGGTCGTAGGTGGTCCGCGCATCCGGTCGCCGACCGCCGACATCGGCCATCAAGGCGCGGTGGTAACGGATCAGCGTGGTCGCCCAGTCCGGCATCTTGGTGGTGTCGAGAAGATCGAGCGCGTCCTTCGCCTTGCCTTCCGCCACGCGCACCCAGCCACGTGCCAGCAGCGCAGTCAGTTCTCCAACCGGATTATCGGCCGACGCCTGAAAGTGCGCGTTGGCAGCTTCGAGTTTCCCGGCTTTGAAGTCCCTGAGCCCCAGCAGCATCCGCGCCATGCGGTGCGTCGGCTTCGATTTCAGCAACACTTCGGCCAATTCCTCAGCGCGCGGCCAGTTGGCTTCAATGGCCTCCATCTCGAACGCTTGGGTCGCCAGTTGCTCGTTGCTCGCATCGTGAGCGAGCACGCTTGAGTAGTACGCGGCAGCCGCCGCGCTGTCGAACTGCCCACGCGCCATGCGCGCAGCCATGTAACCACCCAAATGCGATTGAATTTGCAGTGGTTTTTCTGCCGCATCGCCCGCGCGCACGCCGCCGCCAAGGCCCGCACTGATGGCCAACGCCATCAGCATGAGGCGCCCAGGACGAACCCGGCACAGGTGCCAACCGTTTTTGAATGACTGCGACATGCAACCTCACGTTGCCAAAACGGATCGCGCCGACACGCGCCCTGTTTCAATCGTTACCAAAGTTCGCCACCGCGTGCGACCGTTAAAGCACCGTATTACCAGACTTCTTCGGCATCGCGCGGCGGGCTTTTAGGCGGCAGATCAATCAGTTCAAGCCACTTCATGCCGAACTTCCACTGAGAATGCGGCAGAACAGGGCCGTATCGATGTTGCCGCCGCACAAGATCACGCCCACGCGCTTACCTTGCATCCGCGCCTGCTCGGTCATCAGCCCGGCCAGAGGCGCGGCACCAGCGCCTTCAGCGACGTTGTGGGTGTCCTGAAAATAGGCCCGAATCGCTTCGGCGATCATGGTCTCGGACACCCGCACGATGCGGTCCGCGCCGCGCCGGATGATCGCCAGCGCTTGTGCATCAGGCACACGCACCGCGATTCCATCGGCGAATGTTTGCACACGGTTGACCGGCACCACGCGCCCGGCCTCGAACGAGAGGGCATAGGCGTCCGCCGCCTCCGAAACGACGCCGACGACTTTCGTCTTCAGCCCCAACAAATCGCGCGTTTCGATCACGCCGCAGATCCCCGAACCAAGCCCGATCGGCACGTAAACCGTGTCGAGGTCGCCCACCGCGCGGAAAAATTCGAGCGCATACGTCGCCACGCCTTTGACGAGCGCGGCGTGAAACGACGGCACGAAAGTCAAATTTTCGACTTTCGCCGCAACGGCTGCGGCCTCCTTGGCTGCATCGAAATCGCTGCCATGCTCGACCAGTTCAGCGCCGAACGCGCGCATAGCGGCATTTTTCTCAACCGAGTTGCCATGCGGCACGTAGATCACGGAGCGCAACCCCGCCTTCGTCGCCGCCAGCGCAATCGATTGTCCATGATTGCCGCGCGTCGCCGAAACCACGCCGCGCACATCGCCACTGCGCTTCAATTCATCCATATAGACAAGCCCGCCGCGCACTTTGAATGCGCCAGTCGGCGTGTGGTTTTCGTGCTTGACCCAAACCTCCGCGCCCGTGCGCTTGGCCAGCAGCGGCCACGCATACTGCGGCGTCGGCGGCATGGTCGCGTGCACGAAATCGGCCGCGGCTTCCAGGTCGTCGAGAGTAAAAAGCGCCATCGGCTCCGTCCGCGAAATTTGCCCGGACCAAGCCGGCATGGATCAAAACGAGCGCCACCTTTACCGGATTTTTACCGAGTTGGCGCAAACATGTCTGAGTAATTTTGTGTTTGTCCTGCCGCGTCGCACTCGTGCATCGCCGGCGTTGAGTTGAGGCTGTTGCTTATGGTGACGCGTAATCTGACTACCGCCAAGCGCGGTTTGACTTTGCTGCCGATGACGCTTGCGGCATTCCTGCTCGCCGCCTGTAGCCACCGCCAAGAGGCGGAGCCTGAGCATCAGGTGTCGATCAAAGACAACGCGCCGGCCGCCGCCGTGCAACCCGCCCGTTCGTATAGCCGCGCACAGACCCCATCGAGCCGCCCGGTTCCGATGCCGCGTCAGCGTCTGGGTGGCGATATGTCGGCCGCAACGCCGCGCGCCGCCGCAGTGCCATCGCCCGTCAAGAGCTCTGTCCGATCAAGCGCAGACCCGTTGCCCGCGCCAATGCCCAAGATCGCGACCCTGCCGCCGCCAGCCCCCGCCGCAATGGCGCCGATCGTCAAAGATGTGACGCCGAAAATTGCGAAAGCCGAGCCGGCTCCAGCTGCCGTTCCGATGCCGCCCGCCAATGTGCCGCCGCCGATCACGCCCAAGAGCGTCATGCCGGCGACGCCTGAAGCGGCACCGAAGGTCGCCGCCGCGCCCGTCCAACCTGCGACGCCGGTCGTCCCGAAAGTCGAATTGATCCCTGCGCCGATGACGGACGCGCCAGCACCAGCCAAGCCTGTCGTCCCGCCCGTCGCCGCGAAGCCTGAGATCAAACTGCCCGCCGCCGCAGCAGGCGCCAACATGATCGTGAAAAGTCCCGACCCCGCCAGCAAGCCCGTAACGTCAACCAAAACTGCGAGCCTCAGCGAGCAGACGCGCGTCAAAGACGCCTTGGATCGTGCGGATCAATTCTTGAAGACCGGCCAAGCCATCAACGCCCGCGCCTTGCTGCAAGAAGCGGCACGTGGAGAAAATGCCGATCTGCTGACGGCGCTGGCTGCGACCTACGACCCGATCGTGCTCAAGGATTATCCCGCCTCCGCCAAAGCCGCCGACGCCAAGCGCGCCGTCGAACTCTACGCCGCCGCCATCACCAAAGGCTCGGTCGCGGCCAAAGATCGCCTCACGCGTTTGAAGAACGAACTATCGAAAACGCAGTAAAACCTGCATCAATTCTATAGACTTCGGCCGGGAGATCGCTCTCCCGGCCGATTTTTTTCACGCCGCGCGACCTGTTCGATCACATGCCCGGATAGTTCGGGCCGCCGCCGCCTTCCGGCACCGTCCACTGGATGTTTTGGCTCGGATCCTTGATGTCGCAGGTCTTGCAGTGCACGCAATTCTGCGCGTTGATCTGAAAGCGCGGCGGACCATCGTCGCTCGTCACCACTTCGTACACGCCCGCCGGGCAGTACCGTTGCGCGGGTTCCGCAAACTCCGGCAAATTGATCCGGATCGGCACCGCTGCGTCCTTCAACTTCAAATGCGCCGGCTGATCTTCTTCGTGATTGGTCGCGGAGAACGACACATTGGTCAGACGGTCGAACGTCAGCACGCCATCCGGTTTCGGATAGGCGATCGGCTTGAACGTGCTCGCACGTCCGGTCGATGCGGCATCGGTCTTCTTATGTTTCAGCGTGAAGCCGAGGCCGATACCGCTGAAGATAGTATTGAGCCACATATCGATCCCGCCAAGCGGAATGCCGAGCGCCGTGCCGAACCGCGACCATAGCGGCTTGGCGTTGCGCACGCGTTTGAGATCGCGCGCAATCGGTCCATTTTTAACGGCAATGTCGTAGTCATGGAGCGTGTCGTGCGAGCGGCCAGCCGCAAGCGCTTCAGCAATGGATTTCGCCGCATGCACGCCGGAGAGGATCGCGTTGTGGCTGCCCTTGATGCGCGGCACGTTGACGAACCCAGCCGAACACCCGACGAGCACGCCGCCCGGGAATGCCAGTTGCGGGATCGATTGCCAGCCGCCTTCGGTGATCGCGCGCGCGCCATAGGCCACGCGTCGTCCGCCCTCCAGCGTGCTCTTCACCGCAGGATGCGTCTTGTAACGCTGGAATTCTTCATAGGGTGAGAGATACGGGTTCTCGTAGTTGAGATGCACCACGAAGCCGACCGAGACCAGGTTCTTGCCATAGTGATAGAGGAACGAGCCGCCGCCGGTGCGATTGTCGAGCGGCCAGCCGAACGTGTGCTGCACCAGGCCCGGCTTGTGGTTCTCGGGCTTCACTTCCCAAAGTTCCTTCATGCCGATGCCGAACTTCTGCGGCTCGCAGTGAGCGTCGAGCTTGAACTTGGCCAGCAACTCTTTCGCGAGCGAGCCGCGCACGCCTTCACCGATGACGGTGTATTTGCCGCGCAACTCCATGCCGCGCTGATAGCGATCGGTCATCTCGCCGCTTTTGCCGATGCCCATATCGCCGGTCGCGACACCCGCAACCGCGCCCTTGTCGTCATAGAGAACTTCGGCAGCCGCAAACCCCGGATAGATTTCGACACCGAGTTCAGCCGCCTGCTCGCCGAGCCACTTCGCCACCGCGCCAAGGCTGCCGATGTAATTGCCGTGATTGTTCATCAGCGGCGGCATCGCGAAATTCGGCAGCCGCATCTGCCCCGCCGGCCCGAGCACATAGAAGCGGTCGTCTTCGACACGGGTTTCGAGCGGACAGCCTTTCTCGCGCCAATCTGGGATCAGCGTATCGAGCCCAACCGGATCGATCACCGCGCCGGACAGAATGTGCGCCCCGACTTCCGAACCTTTTTCGAGCACGACGACAGAAATGTCTTCGCCCCGTTCGGCCGCCAGTTGCTTGAGCCGGATCGCGGTTGCAAGACCGGCAGGCCCGGCGCCGACGATGACCACGTCGAACTCCATCGCTTCGCGTGGTGGTAATGCTTCGGCATCTCCTGCCATTTCCGAACTCCCGTCGTCTCGTTTACGTCAATGCCGAATAGGGCCAGACCCGCCTCAGGGCAATATCTTCTACCGTCACAGTCAGACGGTCACAGCCACTGAGCGATCTCATCAAGTGATTTCTTGCCGATCGTTGGAACTTCGGCGTTGGCGGCAGGATAACCGGCCACGAGCAGAATGTAGGCTTTTTCTGCCTCGGGCCGCCCGCAAATGCTGTTGAGAAACCCCATCGGGCTCGGCGTATGCGTCAGCGTCGCGAGCCCGGCCGAATGCAACGCCGTGATCAGCAGGCCGGTCGCGATACCCACCGATTCCGGCACATAGTAGTGCTTGACCTTGCGGCCGTCCGCATCGCTCCCCCACCGTTGCCCAAAAATGGCGATAAGCCACGGAGCGGTCTCAAGAAACGGCTTCTCCCAATCGGTCCCGAGCGGCGTCAGCGCATCGAGCCATTCCGCGCCCGCCTTGCCGCCGTAAAACGCCTTCTCCTCGGCTTCCGCCGCCTCGCGGATCTGCCGCTTTTTCCCCGCATCTTGGATGCAAACGAACGTCCACGGTTGCTGATTGGCGCCCGACGGTGCGGTTCCTGCTGCTGCCACTGCCGCCGCAATAATGTCGCGCGGCACGGGATCAGCTGAAAAGTCGCGGACGGTCCGCCGCCGCTGCATGGTCGCTAGAAAAGTCTCGGCGCGGTCGCGCATCACCGTTTCCGGTAGGCGTTGAAAATTGAGGGGCTCAAAACCCGACCGGTTTGCCATGAAGTCTCGTCCTATCAGTAGTTTAGACAATGCCGTGGGGTGGGCATGCATCCGCCCCGCCATTTGACCTGAGACATTGCTCTCCAATCCGAAGAGAGTGACATGTGGAAAGCAATGGAAATTGCTAGAATGGATCTGGGGTAATCTGCAATCCACTGGCCTCTTGCCTTCCGGTTCTGGCTCCGTCCGCCCGGCGAGAGTATAGGAGGACGCGTGGCATGACTTTTGCGATCAACGCATCGTCATCCGTTAACGGAATTTAACTGTGCCGGCTGCTCTAAGGTGGCTGGCTTGATGTATGTGCCTCCCGTGTCCGGCCCAGTCTGGATTTGGCACACAGCGAAGTGGAAATAGGGGAACACAATGGCGCGTCGTCTGTTTGGCACCGATGGTATTCGCGGTCTGGCCAACGCCTATCCGATGACATCCGAAATCGCCCTCAAGGCCGGCATGGCCGCGGGCAAACTTTTTTCGACCGACAGCAACCATCGCCATCGCGTCGTGATCGGCAAGGATACCCGCCTGTCCGGTTACATGATCGAGACGGCGTTGACATCGGGCTTCACCGCCGTCGGCATGGACGTGTTCCTGCTGGGCCCAGTCCCAACGCCCGCCGTCGCCATGCTGACCCGTTCGATGCGCGCCGATTTGGGCGTGATGATCTCCGCGTCCCACAACGCGTTCCACGACAACGGCATCAAGTTCTTCGATCCCGACGGCTATAAACTGTCCGACGAGATGGAATTGGCCATGGAGGACATGATCCTCGGCCCCTATGAAAAGATGCTCGTCCCCGCCGAACGCATCGGCCGCGCCAAACGCGTCGAAAGCTCGCAAGAGCGCTACATCGAATTCGCCAAGCGCACACTGCCGCGCAACGTCCGTCTCGACGGCCTGCGCATCGTCATCGATTGCGCCAACGGCGCTGGGTATCAGGTCGCCCCCAACGCGTTGTGGGAGCTGGGAGCCGAAGTCATTAAGATCGGCATCGAGCCGAACGGCACCAACATCAACCTCAAGTGCGGCTCCACCTCGCCACAGGCATTGTGCGAAAAGGTCCGCGAAGTCCGTGCCGATATCGGCATCGCGCTCGACGGTGACGCCGACCGCGTCGCCATCGTCGACGAGAAGGGCAACATTGTTGACGGCGATCAGATCATGGCCGTTATCGCTGAAAGCTGGAACCGGCGCGGCAAACTCGCCGCCGGTGGCGTCGTCGCCACCATCATGTCGAACCTCGGCCTCGAATTGTATTTGAAGGACATCGGCCTCACCCTCGCACGCACCTCGGTCGGCGACCGCTATGTCGTCGAACACATGCGCAAACACGGCTTCAACGTCGGCGGCGAGCAGTCCGGCCACATCGTGCTGTCGGATTTCACCACGACCGGCGACGGTCTCGTCTCCGCACTGCAGGTCTTGGCCGTGGTCGTCGGCACCGGCAAGCCAGTGAGCGAAGTCTGCAAGCGCTTCGAGCGCCTGCCGCAAGTGTTGCGCAACGTCCGTTACTCCAGCGGCAAGCCGCTTGAAAAAGACGCCGTCAAACGCGCGATCGAAGGCGGCAAACAGCGTCTCGGTTCGAAAGGCCGCGTCGTCATCCGTCCCTCAGGCACCGAGCCTGTCATCCGCGTGATGGCGGAAGGCGATGATCCGAGTTTGGTCTCGTCCGTTGTCGACGATATCGCCGATGCCGTGCAGAAAGCGGCAGCCGCTGCATAAGGCGCGCGGCGCACAGCTTCCGCGTCTCAGAAATCGAAACAAAAAACGGGGCCCCACGCGGCCCCGTTTTTTATTGCCGGTGCGGCTGACGCGCAAAATCTTAAGCATTTATTGACGCGCAGAAATCAACCGGCGCCGCCATTTCGGCACACACCTTAAGTCTCTCTCAACCATTCTCGGGCAGGCTCTCGGGAGTGAAAGAGGTACGCAAACCTTTTCCTGTGACGAGCCATCCTTGGCGATGCGCGAGTTGAGTGCCCACGATTTGAAGGTGAGTGATCATGACGTTGAAGAAGTCCATTCTCGCAGGCACTGCTGCCCTGCTTCTCGGCACCGTCGGTGCAAGCGCAGCCGATCTTTACAACAAAGGCGGCAGCATCAAAGACGGCTACATGCCCGTTGAGCAAGCGCGCCCCGTGTCGTGGTATGTGCGCGGTGATTACAGCCACGCTTGGCAAGATATCGGCTCGGTCATGGAGCCACCCGCCTACACGCTGAATTCGGTCGAGATCAGCAACACGCGCGCCTTCGGCTTCGGCGTCGGTCATTACTTCACGCAGAGCATCCGCGGCGACATCACGCTTGATTGGCGCCACAACGCAGACGGCACCGGCGTCATCAACGATGGCATCGCGACCGTGCAGGGTGAGCGTCAATTCGGCGTCAAGAACATGGTCGCCCTCGCCAACCTCTATTACGATTTCGACACCCGCTCGCGCTTCACGCCCTACATCGGCGTCGGCCTCGGCATTTCGCGCAACACCACGAGCAACGGCCGCATCGAAGTCTCCGGCTGCACGCTCGTGTCGTGCGTCGCTGAATTCGAAGGCGCCACCGAGACCCACGTCGCCGGCGCTCTGATGGCTGGCTTCTCCGCCAAGCTCCACAGCCGCGTCTCGCTCGATGCCGGCTACCGCTTCCTCTACCTCGGCGATGCCAAGACCGGCGACGTCCAGATCACGCGCAATCCGGTTGATCCAACCGCGCCCGACTCCACGCCGGGTCTCCGCATGAAAGACTTGAGCGCACATGAACTGCGCGTCGGCCTCCGCGTCGACCTGCGCTAACGCGCGGCCTCAGGCCGTGCCGTAATCCACGACGAAATTGTGAGCGGGCAGCGTTTGCCCGCTCGCCCTGAACCCGGCTCCGTGTCAGCGGTGATGGGTGGTGTGTTTCGGCTGCCAGCCCTAGGCTGGTGCCCCTTCCTGGTGTGTCTGTGTTGCGTTGGCAGACCGTACGGTCCGCTCGGGATTGCATAGCGCCACTTCGTCCCCGGTCTCGTCAGAGCTCGACTTGAACCATTCACTTGGAAGGCACAGTGCCTCCATATCGGGGATCGACCGCAATGAAAGTGTCTGCCGCAATCCTGTCGCTCGCGACCATCGCCTCCGCCGCCGTGGCGTCCTCCGCTCTCGCCGCCGATATGTACGGCAAAACGCCGGGTGGCATGAAGGGCTATGGCGCAGGCGCCGTCGCCGTGCCCGCCCCTGTGCCCTACGAAGAAACCTTCAAGTGGTACATCCGCGGCGACATCGGCTTCGCTCTGAAGGGCTCCGGATCGTTCGATTACACCGGCCTGCCCTACAACATGGACCAACCCGATGAGTGGGCACCGCGCGCATACTTCTCGGTCGGCGCCGGCCGTTATCTGACGCCGAATTTCCGCACCGAGTTCACCGTCGACATGCGCGGCAACAATCGCCTCGACAACGGCGTCAACGGCCAGCAACTCGTCTCGCAGACGATGACCGCGTCCGACGGCACCAATTCTGTCACCAACATCTACGCCACGACACGCTCTGAGAGCATCGCGCATCAGAACAGCACGTTCCTCTTGAGCGCCTACTACGATATCAACCGCATGGGCCGCTTCCGCCCCTACATCGGCGCAGGTATCGGCGTGGCCATGCATCAGATCGAACGCACGTCGTCGGAATCGAGCGTCTGCACCGGCGGTACGACCACCGATGTCGCCACCGGCGCGCCTATTGCGAACGGTTGTGATCTGACAACGGGATTGCCCGCCGGTTACGCGCTCGCAACAACGTCTGACAATGGTATCGGCGTCGGTCTCGCCGCGCAGATCTCAGCCGGTGTTTCGTACGCTATCACGCCGCGCACGCATTGGGATCTCGGCTACCGCATGCTCTGGCAGTCAGGCAGCGTCGGCATCACCAACGGCACGTTGACCGGTGCCTCGACCTTCCGTGTCGGCAACTACGCCCAACACGAACTGCGCACCGGCATCCGTCTCGATCTCTACTGAGCCAACCGCATCTCACATTACAAAGGGCAGACGCACCGCGTCTGCCCTTTTCGTTTGCGCCGGGTGCATGTGGCACCCGATGGTGCAACAAAGTTAGCACAACATGACGCGATACACCTCTCCCTTGAGGGAGAGGGCAACATCAAGACCGAAGCAACGGGCCGCAATGCGGTGAGGGTGACTTTCTTTCCGTCGAAGAAAAACACCCTCATCCGGCCTCCGGCCACCTTCTCCCTCAAGGGAGAAGGGGACAAACGCGAGACTTCAGTTCCAACGAACTCACCACCGTCGTCATGCCGGTGCTTGGCACCGGCATCCATTTTTCAGCGCAGACAATAGGTCGCGGTGAAGCAAGATCCCGCAACTCGGCAATCACAATCGCATGCCGCCCAATGGATCCCGGTGACAAGCACCGGGATGACGGAGGTAGGATGCGCCGGATGCTGGTGGGCATCTGAAGGCGCGAACAAAAGAGCGCGGTTGCTGGTGGGCAGCCGAAGCGCCCGCGCCGGATGCTGGTCGGCATCGAAGGCGCAAGCAAGAAGCCGGTCACGAGGACCGGCTTCTCAGTTAGTGTAGTGACGCTGCGCGTTACTTCATCGTCGGAATTGCAAAGTCGGCACCTTGCTTGATGCCCGACGGCCAACGCGACGTGACGGTCTTGGTCTTGGAATAGAACCGCACGCTGTCCGGACCATGCTGATTGAGATCGCCGAAGCCCGAACGCTTCCAGCCGCCGAAGGTGTAATAGGCCAAGCGGAACAGGGATCGGCACGTTGACGCCAACCATGCCGACTTGCACCCGCGCGCAGAAATCGCGCGCCGCATCGCCGTCGCGCGTGAAGATTGCAACGCCGTTGCCGTATTCATGATCGGTGGCGAGTGCCAAACCTTCTTCGTAGTTTTTCGCGCGCACGACCGACAGAACCGGTCCGAAGATTTCTTCTTTGTAGATGCGCATATCTTTGGTGACGTTGTCGAACAGGCAGCCGCCGACGTAGAAGCCGTTTTCATAGCCCTGCATCTTGAAGCCACGGCCATCGACAAGAAGTTTCGCGCCTTCCTTCACGCCGATATCGACATACTCTTTGATCCGCTGCGCCGCTTGCGCGGTAACGACCGGGCCGAAGTCGGCATCATTCGATGTCGACGGACCGATCTTCAGCGCTTCAACGCGCGGCACCAGTTTTTTCAACAGCGCTTCGGCTGTTTTCTCGCCCACCGGCACTGCAACCGAAACCGCCATGCAGCGTTCGCCCGCCGAGCCATAACCCGCACCGATCAGAGCGTCGACCGCTTGGTCCATGTCGGCATCCGGCATGATGATCATGTGGTTCTTCGCGCCGCCGAAGCATTGCACGCGTTTGCCTGCCGCACAGCCACGCGCGTAGACATACTCGGCGATCGCCGTTGAGCCGACAAAACCGACAGCTTGAATGTCGCGGTCATCGAGAATGGCGTCGACGGAAACTTTGTCGCCGTTGACGACGTTGAAGATGCCGGCAGGGCCGCCCGCTTCCATGAACAACTCGGCGAGCATCAACGGTACGCCCGGATCGCGCTCCGAGGGTTTCAGAATGAAAGCATTGCCGCAGGCGATCGCAGGCGCGGCTTTCCACAGCGGGATCATGGCGGGAAAGTTGAACGGCGTGATGCCTGCAACGACACCGAGCGCTTGCCGCATCGAGTAGATGTCAATGTTCGGACCTGCGCCCTCGGTGTATTCGCCCTTCATCAGGTGCGGCACGCCGATGGCGAATTCGACCACTTCGAGGCCACGCTGGATGTCGCCCTTGGCATCGACAATGGTCTTGCCGTGCTCGCGCGCCAAGACATCGGCGAGCTTCTCCATGTCGCGGTTCAACAGGTCGACGAATTTCATCATCACGCGCGCGCGGCGCTGCGGGTTGGTGGCGGCCCAAGCCGGCTGAGCAGCCTTCGCGTTCTCGACGGCGGCGCGAACTTCGTCCACCGTTGCCAGCGCCACCTTTGCGCGCACCGAACCGTCCATCGGCTGGAACACGTCAGCGAATTTGCCCGATTTACCCTCGACGCGTTTGCCGCCGATGAAATGTCCATAAGTGATCATGTCTGCGCTCCTTCGGATGCCGTGAACTCTCCCGCCGGTGTCGTGGCACGTCTATTTTCGCAACACAATGATTGTGTGCGCGGCATTGTTCTGCATAAATATACATTATGGACTGGGACAACATCCGCACCTTTTTGGCCGTCGCCCGCCGTGGCCAATTCCTCGCCGCGGGCCAGCACTTGCGCGTCAACCAGGCAACCGTTGCCCGGCGTGTGGGCGCACTTGAAGCGGCCCTCGGCTCGACCTTGTTCGAGCGCTCGACCACCGGCGTCACGCTGACCGACGCGGGCAATCGCTTGCTGATCCATGCCGAGCGCGTCGAAGCCGAAATGCTGCAAGCCGAGGCGGACATCCGGCAGCGCGATCTGCAACTGACCGGCTCAGTCCGCATCGGCGCGCCCGACGGCTTCACCACATATTTTCTCGTGCCGGCCTTGCGCGCACTGGCCGACCGCCATCCGGGGCTGGTGCTCGAACTGGTGCCGATGCCAATCGCCGCCAGCCTCGCGCGCCGCGAGGTCGACATCGCCATTACGATCGAGGAACCCGACCGCGCCCGCGTCGTCGCGCACAAGTTGACTGACTACAGCCTCGGGATCTTCGGCGAGCGCTCATACTTGGAACGGCAGGGACGGCCGCGAACGGTGGCAGATCTGGCGCAGCACCGCCTCATCGGTTACGTCGAAACTTATGCATTCTCCTCGGCGCTCGACTACGTCGCCGATCTCTTCGGCCATAATCCGACAGCCATCCAATGTGCCAGCGCCGTCGGCCAAGTCGAGGCCGTCCGCCATGGCCTAGGGCTCGCGGTCCTGCATCACTTCATTGCCTCGACCCTGGACAACATCGAGCCGGTGCTTCCCGCCCGGCGCGCGACGCGCGGCTACTGGCTCGCTGTCCACGAAGACGTGCAAGCGCTGGGCCGTATCCGTGCCGTCACCGATCATATCGTGACCGCGACGCGTGCTGCGCGCAGCCAATTCCTGGCGGCAGAATCAGCCGCAGACCGATGATTTCTGACCCTGCCCGCAGGCGCAGCCATGAGTCCGGGAAACAAAGGGCAAGGCCGGCTCTACAGGCGGTCGAACCTGTGGCCCTCACCCCACAGTCGTGGGGATTACCGCACTCCGTGCCCAAAACCCGTGCATTTGAACGACGTTCTTGGTTGCCCCATTGGCCGCTCCCGTGTCACCAAGTCGACGCGGGTTTGGGATCGTCCAACCGTGACACACACAATCGAACGGCGGCGGGGAACAACACTCCGTTATCCGGCGTTGCGCGGTGGTAGAGTTGAGACGATCGCTAATAAAGTGTTCACCAATAAGGTTGAAACTCCGGCAGCTTTTACAACACGGGCCTCTCAAGAGACCTGAAGGCTGCAGACCAGGACAAGACGCGCGGGAGTACGTAATGATCGAGCCAATGAAAACACTTCGTTTTAGCCTTGCAGGCGCTGCAGCCCTCGCAGCCGTTGCAATGACCTCAGCGCCAGCATCGGCGCAGTCACTCTTCTTCGACTGGGGCGGCGGCAATCAGTCCGTCGGCGGCTCAGGCAAGGAAGTCGTTAGCTTCCCGGCCAACGTTGCTCCAGGCCAAATCATCGTCAGCTTCGGTGATCGCAAGCTTTATCACGTGACCGGCCGTGGTCAGGCCGTCGCCTATCCCATCGCCATTCCGCGCGACCAGAGCCGTTGGCAGGGTGTCACCTCGGTCACGCAAAAGCGTGAAAATCCGACCTGGACGCCAACCCCGACCATGCGCGCAGAAAACCCGCGTCTGCCGACCTGGGTTCCGGGCGGCCATCCGCTGAACCCGCTGGGCGTGCGCGCGCTCTATCTCGGTTCGAGCGCTTACCGCATCCACGGCACCGATGCGCCCTGGACCATCGGCTCCGCAGTCTCGAAGGGCTGCGTCCGCATGTACAATCAAGACGTGCTCGACCTCTATCCGCGCATCGCCGTCGGCACCAAGGTCACCGTGACCTGGAACAAATACAACGCCGGCTCGGCGGTCGCAGCATCGGAAGATGCGCCGGTTCCGCAAGCCCGCGTCCGTCGGCGCGTCCTCAGAGCGCGTCAATCGCTACTACAAGCCGATCAGCCAGGTTCGCCGCGCGCGCACCGCGCAAGTCGCGACAGAGCCAGCAGCCGAATAATCGGTTCCAGCTTCCAGAATTGAAAAGGCGGGCTTCAAGCCCGCCTTTTTTGTTGCCCGAGTTCATCGCGTTACGGTTGCCCGAGCGTCTCCGGTTGAAAGCGGTAGACGGTCGAACAGAACTCGCACGTCACGGCCACGGCGCCGTCGGCCTCGCGCATATCGGCAAGTTCAATCGGCGAAAACGTACCGAGCACAGAGGTGATCCGCTCCCGCGAGCACCGGCACTCCGCTTCCAACGGCTGTGCCGCATGCGCTCGCACACCCTCTTCGTGGAACAACCGGTAGAGCAGACGATGCGGGTCGAGCGTTGGATCGAGCAACTCGTGATCCTCGACCGTCTCGGCCAGCATGCGCGCGCGCGTCCAGTCTTCGTTATGCTCGCCGTCGAGTGACTGATCGCGCGCCTCGTCGGAAAGATCCGGCCGTTCTGTGCCGCCACCCTTCGCAACCCGCTGGATCATCAGCCCGCCCGCACGCCATGTCCAACGCCCATCGGCAAAGTGCCGCGCCACCGCAATGCGGATGAATGTCGGCAGCTGCTCCGATTGGCGGAAGTAGCCAAGCGTCGCTTCCGTGAGCGTCATGCCGTCGAGCGCGACGATGCCTTGATACCGGTCCATGTCCTGACCCGGATCAATGGTCAGCGCGAGATAGCCAGTGCCGATCAGGCGGCGCTGCACGTCGTCGGCCCGTTCGCCGTCGCGGCGGCCGAGTGCGTCGCCGTCGAATTTGGCATACGCGCGCAGCTTTCCTGGCACGTCGTAGTTCGCGACGATGAACCCGAGCGGACCGTCGGTCTTCGTTTGCAGGATCAAGCGGCCGTCGAACTTGAGCGCGCTCCCGGACAAGGCCGTCAGCACCAACGCTTCGCCGAGCGCCGCACCAACGGTTTCCGGATAGCCATGCCGTGTCAGCACCGTGTCGACGGCGCCGCCAAGCCGGATCAACCGGCCTGTGACGCCCGACTGTTCGGTCTGAAACGGCATGACGAAATCGTCGGCAAGAACCGCCGCGGAAGGGGGATTTTGTGTGGTCATCGCCCTTAAATAGGGAGCCAGCTCGAAAATGTCGAGATCGAGACTGCCGGAGCGCGGCATCCCGCCGCCTATTCGTCTTGCTGGGTATCGAGCCAGTGCTTGGCGTGTGGGATGCGCGGGACCAAGATGGCAAACACCGTCGCGATCATCGCGATCACATACCAGCCAATGCCGATGGCCATGCCAATCGCGGCCGCAAACCAAACGGCCGCCGCCGTCGTGAGGTTCTTGACGGTGTTATTTTCGCTCTTGAGGATCATCCCAGCCCCAAGAAAGCCGACGCCGGACACGACCTGGGCGGCGATCCGTGCCGGGCTATTGGGATCCGCGACCGTTGAAATGAACGTGAACAGGCATGCCCCCGCCATCACGAAACAATGCGTGCTGATGCCGGCGGGCTTATCGCGGGACTCACGCTCGACCCCAATCAGAAAGCCAAGAGCGAGGCACAGGAGAAGCTTAATCGCGAACGCACCTTCGTGACCTGTCAGCCATGCGGACATGTGCAACCTCGTGAATGTCGGAGTAAGTATCGGTCGCGCTCCAGCGGAAGCGCCTAGCTAATGTTAATGGCCGGTGCTGCTCTGTCGAGCGGCATTTACACCGTCGACTTCGGCGCTCCGAGCCGCCCGCGCGACCGGCTCGGCGGCGTCGCTGGCGCGGGGGATGTTTCGGCCGCTGGCCCATCAGCGAACTTGGCCGGCGACTTTGGCAGCAGCTCCGCATCGCGGATCGCAACCCGCGCCATGTCTTGCACGATTCCGGCTGGCGCAACCGCGACGCCGTCGGTGCGCAAGCGCCCGAGATGGGTATCCCGGTCCGCATGGCGGCCGAGCGCGCCGCCTTCCATCACCACCCGGTGCCACGGCACGTTCGAACGCCGTGCCTGTAAGGAACCGAGCAGCGTGGTGACGAGGCGCTCCGGCGTATTGAGCGCGCGCGAAACTGCCGGAACTGTCAGCACCTGCCCACGCGGGATGCGTTGGAGCAGCGCAATAAGATCAGCAGTCAACTTGGCGTGCGACGAACCTTGCGCCATGACGACACTCTCACTTCTTCTTGCCGATCTTGGCTTTGAGCCGTTTCGCGACGTCCTTTGACACAAACGGCGTCACATCGCCGCCCATCTGTGCGATCTGCCGCACGAGGCTCGCAGCGATGTGACGGACGTCAGGGCTCGCCGGAAAGAACACGGTCTCGACCTCGCCCGCCATCGCGCCGTTCATGCCGCTCATCTGCATTTCGTAGTCGAGATCGGTGCCGTCCCTGAGCCCGCGCACGATCACCTGCGCGCCTGCTTCCAGTGCCGCGTCTACCGTCAAACCTGAGAACGTCGTCGTCGTGATCTTGCAGCCGCTTTTCTTAGCGATGCTCGCCGTCTCGGCCGCGATCATGTCGGCCTTTTCATCCGGAGAGAAAAGCGGCGTCTTGCCGGGGTGCACGCCAATGCCGATCACGAGATGATCGAGCAGTGTCGCTGCGCGGCGGATCACATCAGTATGCCCAAGTGTGACAGGATCGAAGGAGCCGGAATAGAAGCCGATACGTTTCATGGACGTCTCATGGTCGCGTGGAAAGTGAAGCAGTTACGGTCGTTATGACGCCGAATATCACGGCCGCCGCGCGGTGGCGAGCACCAGCCCGCCCAGCATCAAAAGTACGCCCGCCGCGCCATCGAGCACGCGCAGCCGGTTCATGTTGAGCCCCGACCGCGCCCGCGCGACAAGCAACGTATAGCCGAGGTCGACGATCAGCAGCGTCGCCACGAACAGCACGGCCAAAACGGCAAGTTGCGGCCCGGGGGCCAGTGCAGGATCAACGAACTGCGGCAGGAACGCACCGAGGAAAAGAAGCACTTTGGGGTTCGACAGCGAAACCGCCAGACCGTGAAAATACGAGGCATGCGCTTTGATCGGCGTTGGCGCAACCACCGCGCCGCGCGACCGCCAGTAACGCCAGAACTGCCGGCCACCGAGCACCATCAGGTAAATCGCACCAGCCCAACGCACATAGTCGAACCAGTCCGCCATCAGCGTCATGACAGAACTCATGCCGAGCGCGGCAACCGTCACGAGAATGGTCAGTCCCGTAGCAGCCCCCGCCAGTGTCACAAGCCCGGCCCGGAGACCACCCGAGATCGTGTTGGCCACGATCAGGCTCATGTTCGGCCCCGGCGTTACCGCCAGCAACACGCAGGTGCCCACGAAAGCGGTCAGGATGGCAAGCGACGGCATGGCAGGAGAACTCCGGCTGGCACTGTGACGAGGAGGAGTTTGAGCACGTCCCGCCCAGCCCGCGCAATCGCTGTCTCGGTCTGCGCGGCACTTGCCACCGGCCATCGGCCGGTGCCATGCATTGCGCCGCATAGCACACGAGGCCCGACCGCATGATTCCGACCGAATGGCAGAGCTACAGCGCCGACGTCAAGCGGTTCGCCCGCGCCACGGCCTGCGCCGCAGCGGCCATGCTCGTCGTCATGATCGGAGGTTCGCTGCTGGTCGCGGGCCGCTGGCGTGCCTTCGACGAATACTTGCTGCGCGCGTTCCGCGACGCGGCCAATCCCGCCGATGCCATCGGCTCGCGCTTCGTTGAGATCGCAGTCCGCGACATCACCGCCCTGGGCGGCGTCGTCCCACTTGTTCTGCTGGTGGCGGGCGTGGCGATCTATTTGCTTCTACAAGGACATGTGCGCACGGCCGCGAGCCGTTGTCGCCACGAGCTTGGCCGGCGTGGCAGTGTCCGAAGCTTTGAAAGGAGTGATTGGGCGCCTCCGGCCCGATATCGTTCCCCACCTTGTGCCAGAAGTCTCAGGCAGCTTTCCCTCGGGGCACGCAATGATGTCGGCAGTTATTTACATGACCCTCGGCACCATGCTGGCCCGTCTAGAGCCGGACCGGCGCGTCCGCCGCTTCCTGCTCGGTGTCTCGCTCGCATTGCCAGTCACCATCGGCATCAGCCGAGTTTATCTCGGTGTCCATTGGCCGACCGACGTCGTCGGCGGTTGGCTCCTGGGCGCACTTTGGGTGCTGCTCGCAGCGCATGTGCTGGACGCGGTCGTCGCACGCGGCAAGTCGAGGTGAAACTGCGGTCCGCGATCAGCCGGCGCCCTTTGTGCCGGTATCGCCACGCGCGGCCCGCCGTTCGAGCAGCGTGATCATGGCGCCGGCCACATCGACGCCGGTCGCCGCTTCCATGCCTTCGATGCCCGGCGACGAGTTGACCTCGATCACCACCGGCCCGCGGCCCGCGCGCAGCATATCGACGCCGCAGACATTGAGCCCCAGGATCTCGGCCGCCTTGACGGCGGTAGCGGCTTCGACCTCGCTGAGCGTGATCACCCTCGGCATGGCCGCCGCGATGCAAGTTCGAGCGGAAATCGCCGATCTTGCCGGTCCGCTTCATGGCCGCGACGACTTGCCCGCCGACCACCAGCGCGCGCACGTCCGTGCCGCCGGCCTCTTTGATGTATTCCTGAACCAGAATGTTGATGTTCGCGGCGCTGAAACGCCTCGATGATCGACTTCGCCGACGCCACCGTCTCCGCCAGAATGACGCCCATGCCCTGCGTGCCCTCCAGCAACTTGATCACGCACGGCACGCCGCCGACTTCCTTGATCACGTCCTCGGCTTTACGTGGCCCGTGCGCGAACGCCGTGACGGGCAAGCCGATGCCTTCGCGTGCCAGCAGTTGCAGTGCGCGCAGCTTGTCGCGGCTGCGCCCGATCGCGACGCTCTCATTCAGCGGATAGACGCCCTGCATCTCGAACTGCCGCAACACCGCCAGCCCGTAGTGCGTCACCGACGCGCCGATACGCGGAATGATCGCGTCATAGAGCGGCAGCGTCTTGCCGCCATGCCGCAGCATCGGCTTCGACGACGTGATATTCATGTGAACATGCAACGTGTTGATCACGTCGATGCTGTGACCGCGCGCACGCGCCGCTTCCACGATCCTGCGGTGCGAGTAGAGACTGGGATTGCGCGCAAGCATGACGAGCTTCATCGTGCACCTTGAGAAAAAATCGGCGGGCAGGGAGAAGCTGGGGGACATTTCCGGAGGTGTGATACCTGTGTGCGGCTGCAACTCCAAGCGGGTTTTCGGCCCGCAGTGAGTTCACCGTCACCGCCAGGCGGCAGGCAACCGGCGGTCGGCTAAAGCGTCTGAATCGTGGCGGAAATACGCCGTCGCTTTACACGCGCCGGACAACAATCCGCGCCCGGCGCGAAATCGTCGCTGAGCCCCCTCGCGTCAGGGCTCGCAGTCCGCTATTGCTGGGCCGGGGCAAGTGGGGGTTCCCGCACGGCTAAACACCGGGACGGCCCGTCGCACTGTGGATAACGGCGCGATCTGATAACGCTACGATCGGGCATGCCCCGGATGGGGTAAGTTGGTATGCAGCCAATGAGACTGGGATCAATGACACGTCGATCATCGACAGCGCTGAAAGACCGGGCGACAGCCAGCGTGCAGCGCTGGGCCGTGATGCTTGCCGCGTGTGCTGCTGCTGGTGGCAATGGTTATGCCCGGCGCGCGCACAGCGACGGCGCTCGACGTCGATTTTTCCGGCCGCGATGTGAAGCGCAAAGTTCTCGCGCTCTATGACAGCACCCACGAAACCACGATCAATGCCACGCGGCTGCACAAGCTCGCCGAGATGCCGCTCAATCATTTGGGCTACGTGGTCGACTATCGCGACGTCAATGCAGCCTTGCCCGCGCCGGCCGAGATGAGTGCTTATCGCGGCGTCATGACCTGGTTTGTCGAGCCGCTCGCCGATCCCGGCCGTTACGTGGCGTGGCTCGAAGGCGCGCTCGCCGGAGACACCAAGTATGTCATGCTGGGTGAAATCGCACCCAAGGAAGGCGACGAGCATATCCCCGCCATCAACCGCGTTCTGGCACGGTTCGGTCTTGCCCATGGCGCCAATTTTCACGACATCACCTACAAGGCCAAAGTCGTCAGCGCTCGATCCAGGCATGATCGGCTTCGAGCGCAAACTCGACAAGGTGCTGCCCGGTTTCCCCGTCATCGACGCCAAGACCACGGAAGCCGCGCATCATCTGGTCGTCGAGATGCCCTATCCGACGGGCCCGCGCCGCTCCGTAGTTGTCGCCACGTCTGAGCGCGGCGGGATCGTCGCGCAAAACTACACCATTGCTCTTGAGCCCAATACCGACCGGCTATCGTGGCTGCTCAATCCATTTGCCTTCTTCCGCAAGTCGCTGGGCTCGGACCGATTTCCAATTCCTGATGTCACAACGGTCTCCGGCCGCCGTATTTATTTCAGTCACATCGACGGCGATGGTTGGAACAACCTCTCCACCGTCGAAGCGTATCGCGCTCAACAGACGCTCTCCGCCGAAGTGATCGCGCGTGAAGCCATCGGGGCATATCCCGACCTGCCGGTGTCGGTGGGTCTCATTGCCGGCGACATTCAGCCACTGCTCGGCGGCAACCCGGCAGGCGCCGCCATCGCGCGCCGCTTGTTCGCGATGCCGCAGGTCGAAGTTGCGAGCCACACCCACACGCATCCCTACAACTGGTACTTCTTCGAGAAGTATAGCCGGCCGTCCGAAGAGAAGCTGATCGCGGGCTATAGACCGCCCGATCAGCCGATGCGCGAAAAGTTCACCGAACAGATGATGCGCGTCGCCGGCAAGGAGTTCCGCTCTGGCCGTTATGATCGCTATATTGCCGGCTCAGACGAACTGCCGCGCACCTACTTGCGCCGCGACTTCGACCTCGAACTGGAAGTGGCCGGTGCGCTCAAAATCTCAGAGAACTTTGCGCCGCCGGGCAAAAAAGCCAAACTCTATCTCTGGTCGGGCGACACCACACCCTTCGAAGCCGCCATCAACGCCACGCGCCACGCCGGTGTCCGCAACATGAATGGCGGCGACAGCCGCCTCGACGAAGAATTTCCATCGGTCGCCTACCTGCCGCCGATTTCGCGCATCGTCGGCACGCAACGGCAGATCTATGCCGTCAACTCCAACGAGAACACCTACACCAACGATTGGACGGGACCTTTCGGCGGCCAGATGATGCTGGTCCACACGCTGAGAAATACCGACGCGCCCCGGCGGTTGAAGGGCTTCAACCTCTACTATCATATGTACTCCGGAGAGAAGACGGCGAGCCTCAACGTCATCAAGCACTTCCTGAACACGGCGCGCGCAACGGATGTGATCCCGATCCACGCCTCGCACTATGCCGCGATGGCCGATGCCTATTTCAAAGCCGAGATCGCGCAGACCGGTCTCTTCAGTTGGTCCGTGCGCAATCGTGGTGACCTCGAAACGGTGCGCTTCGACGACGCTGACAACATGGAACTCGATATGGGCGCTAGCACTGGCGTGCTCGGGGCCAATCGTCACAATGGCTGCTCTTTATCTGAGCCTCGATCCGGCTGTTGCAACCGTCAACGTCTCGCTGAGGCCGCGCGGCGCGGGCGGTAGCACGGCAGTTGCGACAGCAATCGAACCTGTCGTCGAAGTGGTGCACAGCCGCTGGCGCTTTTCGAACCGCCAGATCAGCGAATGCGCTCAGACCCTGCGCGCGGAAGGTTTCGGCCCCGGAGATATGGTCGTGCGCGGCAAAGCCTGGCCGTGGCGTCCGCGTCGCGGTGAGCCGCAACGGCGCGACGCTCGCAGAAGAAGTACGATGGGCCGGTGCAGACGGCTTGCTCAGTCTCAAAATAGCCGTCGACGCTCTTGAGCCGGTCGACATCCGCTTCCAGTGCCACGAATGAAAACACCGCCCCCAAACAAGCAGTCTCATTTCAGCCGGCACGCGAGCCCACACATCAACACATGAGCACGCTCACCCAACGACAGGCCGCCAAAATTGGCGCGGCGTTCCAGCGAACCGGACCCGGTCCGGCGCGGTGGCGTGGTTGGTGCGGCCGCATGTTGCGCTGATGACTTTGATCTTCATCACCGCATTGGTCGTTGGCTGGTTTGTCTTGCCGGGTGAAGACGAACGCATCGATGCCCTGGAGCGTGACGGTCAGGCCTCGCGCGCGCTTGAGTTGCTCGAGGGCCGCTTTGGCCGTGGCGACCGTCGCCAAAGAACGCTGGTCCAGCTACAGCGCTTCTACGAGGCGAACGGCGACACACACAAATTACGTCAGGTGCTTGAGTTGTTGGCAGAGCAGCGGCCGCGCGATCTCTTCGTTTACCGGCAGTTGGCGCAGCTCTATCGTCAATTGCAGGACGAGCCCAGCCAGATCCGCGCTTTGAAAGCGCAACTGGCGATCCGCTATTCCGATCCGGTCTGCCAACGCTTGATCGGCCTGCTACGTCACAACGGCGACTTTGCCGATGAGCAAGCCACGCTCATTCAGTGCCGCGCGGCCGGTTACCGTAAGCCAGCCGAACTGGTCCGGCTCGCGTTCCTCGTCGCCGCTGACGGAAAAATTGCTGAAGCCGCACAGATCATGGCCGCCGTCGATGATCGCCGCTGGCTACGTGACGGCCGCGACCGTTTGATGCTGTTCGAGACGCTGGTCGACGTCAATCGTCCCGAAGAGGCTCTGCGCCGCGGTACGCGCTGGCTGAAGGGCCAACCGGACGAGGAACTCGCGCTCGATTTTGTCGCCCGCTTCGTCCAGATCAATCGCAACGATCTGGCTCTGCAACTCGCGCGCGACGTGGGCAATCCCGGCGATGCCGTCATCCTCGCGGTCGGTGAAATCCTCGTCGAGCAGACGCAGTTGAGTGCAGCCCGTTCGTTTCTGGCGGGCTGGCTCGAAGGTGCCAAGCCGATGACCGCAGAAACCGCGACGCGCTTCATCACCGCAGCCATCGATGCCGGCGACCCGGTGCTCGCGCTGCGTGCCGCCGAACGTCACGGCATCGACAAGTTGCGCCAGGAGGATCTGGCCGAACTCGCCGAGAACCTCGCTGCCGCCGGCAACGCCGATGCCTTCGACCGGATCGTCAAGGAACTTCAGCCCGCAACAATCGTCGCTCATGCGCTCGTCGCCGCCGCCATCGAAATCCGGCAGGGCCGCATGGAACCGGCCCGGCAGATCTTGACCAACATTCGCACCGACGAGTTGGACGAACGCCGCCTTCTGGCCTTCGAGCGCATCGTCGATCAATTGGGCCGCCCCAAGACGCCCGCCATTACGCTGCGCGAGCCGAACCGCCCGCCGCCGACATTGCCGCCGCCTGCCATCGCAACGGCGCCCTCCGATAGCCAAGTCCGCCGCGTCACGCCACCGCAGGACGTTTCGCGCCGCTTCCGCCTCAAACGCAAGCGCGCCGAACCGCCACGCAAGGACAAGGAAAATGCGCCCGCGCAGGGCCCGTTCAATCCCTTTAAAGCCAATTGATCTGAGTGAGCCATCGCGTGACCGAACGTGACGACAACAAGATAGCCACCGATACGGGACTCTCCTCCCGGCTCGGAAAAGTCACGCGTACCGCCTTTGCGCGCGGCGCCGTCGAGAAGAGCGAAACCGCACATCAAAGCCGCTGGCACTGGCTCGCCGTTTTGTTCTCGTCAGGCAATCGTGTGCTGCCGCCGCGCATGGCCTTCGTCGAGCTCGCCATCTTCGCGCTCATTATATTGCTGGAATGGCAGTTCGATCAGTTCCCCGATATCACGCGCATAAACCCGCACCCCTACTGGATCGCGGTTTTGTTGCTGAGCCTGCAATACGGCACCGTCGCCGGCTTAGCGTCAGCAGGTCTGGCCATCCTGGGGCAGGTGCTGATCGGTTTGCCCGAACCCGACATCGAAGAACGCTACTTCAATTATCTGATCCGCGTCTGGACACAGCCGGTCCTGTGGCTGCTCGTGGCGCTGTTGCTGGGCGCCTTCCGGTCGCGGCAGATCGAAAAGCGCGAGTATCTCAAAGACGCAGATCATCGATCTTGAAACGCGCGGCGCCACTTTGGTCGACTACACGGCCAATCTCGAGCATCGCGTCGCCACGCTGGAACGGGCGCTCGCCGTCGCGTCAAGTCCGGCCCAGAACCGGTTGCTCGCGGCGCTCCACGCCCTGGCCGAGGCGAAACCCGGCCGCTGGTCGGCCGATCTCGCAACCGTGCTCGATATTGCAATGCCGCGCGCAGCCGTCTCGGTTGCTGCGGCCGACGAGCGCGGCCTGCGTGTCGTCGTCACCGCACAATTGGCCCTCCAACGCTGTGTGGCGGTCGGAAGTCCCGGCCGGCGATCCGCTGCGGACGCGCCATCCTTGACGAGCGGCGCACGTTGAACGTCGCCGAGCGCTCGGATGAAGGCATCATGCAGACCGATGGCGTCGTGGCCGTGCCAATCTTCAGTCCAACATCAAGCGCCACCCAGGCGGTGATCGGGATGTTGAAAGTTGAACGCCTCGACGCAGACCTGCTCGATGCGGCGACCGCGCGCCGCTTGATTGTCATCGCCAGACATCTCGCGCCCGCACTCGCGCAAGGCGCCGTCAAACTCGTTGCGCATGAACCCGCCACGGCCGCAACATCCACGGACGCCAGTGCGACGCCGTCAGTCCAGGCTTCAGAAACGACAGGCATCGTGCGTGAGCGCGTCGCCAGCCTGAAGCGTTGGCGCGGGTTGAGCTGGTTGTCCGGCGGCCGCGACACCGGCTCGCCCGACGGAGGCAAGAATGACTAAACTGCCGCGTCGTGCAACCGCACTCGCCTTTGTCTTGGAAGCCATTTTGATGGCTGCAGGTGTCGCAGCCGCGATTCCGCCCGTCGCCGCGCTCGCGCTGCATGGTGTCATCGTGATCGCGCTTGCAGTGGTGACAGCGCGCGCGCGTGGCACGCCCGACGCCGGTACATTGTTTATGGCGACGCTCGTTATTGCTGTCACCGGGCCGTTCGGCGCACTCGGCGCATGGCTCCTGCCGTGGCTCGCGCGCACGGGACGGGAAAGTCCGAAACTGTTGGACGAATGGTACGAGCGCATCTCTAATTCCACCGCCACCGACCGTTTGACGCTGCGCTCCGACCATGTCGCCATCGGCCGCGCCGCCGATCTCGGCGCGCCCCCGCCTGACCGTCTCGACACACTCTTTGCAAGCCACAACATCGCTGCCCAACAGACCGCGCTCGGGATGATCGCGCGCCACTTCCATCCCGACTATATCCCCGCGTTACGCTTGGCCTTGAACAGCTCAGAGCCAATCGTCCGCGTTCAAGCCGCCGCCGTCACGGCGCGCGTGCGCGACAAGATCAACGCCCATCTCAGCGACGGTCTCGCGAAGGCCAACGCTGAAAGCACGCACCCGGCTGAAGCATTGGCCTTGATCGACGAAGTCGTCACCTGCGCCAACTCCGGTCTCATCGGTGACACGGACGCCGCATCGCGCCCGCACCGGAGCCGCAGCCGCTGTCAGTTCGCGCCATGGCCCGCCTCGATGCCAAGCGCCGCGCGGGCGAACCCCTGCGGCTCGATGACAAAGCGCGCCACGCCTACGAACAGCACCTGCTCGCGACCGGTCAATTCGACGTTTTCCGCGACATGCGCCGCCGTCAACGTGTGCCGGTCGCTGGCCGTCTGCGCCGCCGTGCGATCACTGCGCGTTCCCGTCTTTCATGCCAACGGCGCATCGCCAGGGAGCGCGCGCATGATCGCGGCCAAACCTTGGGCGGCCACCCCGCGCCGCACCACCGACGTCTGCATCATCGTCGAGGGCTGCTACCCCTACGTGCCCGGCGGTGTGTCGGGCTGGATCGACTGGCTGATCCGCTCGCAACCCGACACCAGTTTCTCCATCGTCTCGCTGTGGCCCGCGCCCGACGGCGCCGAAGCGCGCTACGCCATGCCGCCCAACGTGCTCGGCTTTCATCCGCTCTATCTGCAGTCCTTCGGCGACACGCCGCGTCAGTCCGCACGCACGCCGCGTGATCTCGATGCCTTCGCCGAAGCGCTGCAGACCTTCATCACGCCGTGGCGGCGCGACGGCATTGGCGGAGTTGTCGGAAGTCGTCGCCCGCGTCGATGCCGAGGTCCCGCTGTCGCGCGTCTTCAATTCGCCGGTCGCCTGGGAGATCGCGCAGCGCATGTACTCCGAAGCCATGCCCTATGGCTCGTTCCTGCACTACTTCTGGGCCTGGCGCGCGCTGCTCGGCGGCCTGTTCGCGACACTCGAATTCCCGCTGCCGAACGCCAATGTCTATCACACCATCTCGACCGGCTATGCTGGCCTTCTCGCCGCGCGTGCGGCGCGCGAAACCGGCCGCCCGACCATCCTCACCGAGCACGGCATCTATACCAACGAACGCCGCATCGAATTGCTCGATGGCCGACTGGGTCGCCGACACCGTCGATCACGGACACTTGCTCGACGATCCGCGCGTCGATCTGCGCGATATGTGGATCAGCGCCTTCGAGGCCTATGCCAAGACCTGTTACGAGGCCTGCGACCTCGTCATCACGCTCTATGGCGACAATCAGAAAGTGCAGCAGTCACTCGGCGCTGTGCCCGAGAAGAGCCGCATCATCGCCAACGGCATCGACATCTCCCGCTTCGGCGGCTTGTCACCGCGCGCCCGACGATGCGCGCCCGACGATGGCACTGATCGGCCGCGTGGTGCCGATCAAGGATGTCAAATCCTACATCGCGGCCGCGAAGATGCTGCGCGAAACCGTGCCGGATCTCCGCGCCTAGATCCTCGGTCCCCTGGACGAGGACCCGGAATATTTCGCCGAGTGTGAGGCGCTCGTCGCCGAGCTCGGGCTCGACGACTGCGTCGAATTCACCGGCGCCGGTCAACATCACGCTCTATCTGCCGCAGATCCATGTCGTCGTGCTGACGAGCCTCAGCGAAAGCCAGCCGCTGACGTTCCTGGAAGCTGGCGCCGCCGGCATCCCGTTCGTCGCCACCAATGTCGGCTCCTGCCGCGAGATCATCGAAGGCCGCGCCGACGAAGATCCCGCAGTACGGTCCAGGCGGCATCGTCACAGGCCTCGTCGCACCGGCAGAAATCGCCGCGGCGGTCGGCACGTTGCTGGCCGACCACGATAAGCGCCGTCAGTGGGGCGAGGGTCTGCCGTCAACGTGTGCAGCGCTACTACACGTCCGAGCAGGCTGCGACCGCCTATCGCGAACTCTATCAATCGCTCCGCGAAGCGCCGGGCCGTCCCCGCGAGCAACCGGCACTGGCCGGGCGTGGACGCGCGCGCGTCGGCGCGTGCCGCCAGCCGGGGAGATAAACAATGGCGGGCATTGGATTCAGGCTCCGTGCCTTGTCGCGGCAAGAGACGATCACTTCCATCGTCGCAGCCGCAGGTCATGCGGCTGTCATCGCGGCAGGGCCATGGCTGTTCACGATTTTTGCGCTGGCCGCGATCACCCTGACAACCGATCAAATCGCCGGTCTTTCGTTTCTCTCGAACTTCCGCGCCATCATCATTTACGCTTTCGCCACGTCGCTGGTGCTCGCCGCGCCCATCACCATTGTTGCGACCCGTCTGGTTGGGGATGCGCTATGGCTCAAGAAGCCATCAGAGGTTCCACAATTGTTGCTCGGTGCCTACGCCATGGTGCTGCCGCCGGTCGCAGCGGGCGTCGCGCTTGAAATCTGGTGGTTTCGCCTCGCCTTCGACACAGCCCTCGCACTGATGGCGGGATCATTGCTGGTCGCCTTGATTTGGGTCGCACTCGCCTTCTGTGGCGCCGTGCGCGACTATCGCGGTGTCACTTTTTCGTTTCTGGTCGGCCTCATCATTTCGATGCTCGCGACCGTCAGCCTCGCGGTACTAAATTTCAGTTCAGCCGGTCTCGCGTGGGGTTTTATCAGCGGTTTGACGGTCACCTTCATCGGCTTGACCAGCCGGGTACTGGCAACTTTCCCGCATCCCGTGACCAACCCTCTCGCAGGCGTCAGAGAAATCCTTGCTGGTATCAGTCACTATCAACGTCTCGTCATCGGCGCATTGCTCGGCACGGCGGCCGTTTGGATCGACAAGGTGGTGTTCTGGTTCTCCGCCGAAGGTAGCCAACTCACCAACGGCCTGTTGCACGCCCCGCTGTACGACAGCTCGATGTTCATCGCCTCGCTCGCGCTGGTGCCGCCGCTGTCATCGTTCGTCATGAGCCTCGAAACCGGGTTTTTCGAACGCTATCAGCAGTACTTCGCCACTATCGGCAATCACGGCACGCTCGATCAGATCAACGCCGCCCGTCAGCGTCTTGCGACCTACACCCTCGAAAGCCTGACGCTGATCACGACGACGTTGGCCGGCATCGCCGCCATTCTGATTTTGACCGCGCCGATCGTGATCGATGCGCTCGGCCTGCAATTCCGACAGATCGCCATTCTGCGCTTCGGTGCGCTCGGTGCGGTGTTCCACTTCGTCCTGATTGCCGCGTCCGCCGTGCTGCTGTTCTTCGACCGCCGCCGCCGGTACATGCTCCTGCAGGCGCTTTTCCTAGTGCTGAACGGCGGCCTCGCCGCACTCTCCCTGCGCCTCGGCGAGGACTACTACGGGACCGGCTATTTCTTGGCCTGCCTCATCTCCGCCGCCGTCGCCTATCGCATGGCAGACGACACGCTGGAACGGCTGAACTTTCTGACATTCCTTGGCAACAATCCATCGATTGTCGGCGCCAAAGGCGCGCGTTTCGTCTGGCTCGACCGCCTGCTGGCGCCTTTCCGGTCTCGTCCGCGCGCCTAGCGTTTACGATGCCGCGCGAAGTACGGCGTCGGAGGCCGTGCCACGCCATATCGAAATGCGCCGAATTGCCGTATAGAAGCCGCAGCGCCTGCGGCGCCTAGGCCCTACGAAGCGCACAAGAACACCCATGCCATCGACGACACCTGCTCCCGAGCTTAAATCTCTGTCCCTGCTGACGATGTCGGGCGTGCGCGACTATGCCTTGCTGGATAGCGGCGCCGGCCGCAAACTTGAGCGCTACGGCAAGTACGTTTTCGACCGGCCCGAGCCGCAAGCGCTCTGGCAGCCCCGCCTCGACGCGGCCCGCTGGCAGAAGGCCGATGCCAGCTTCAAGAGCGATCAGGACGAAGATGGCGAAGGTGGCCGCTGGCGCTGGACCGAGCCGCTGCCGGAGACCTGGCCGCTCAAGGTGATGGACGTCACCATGCTCTGCCGCCTCATGAGTTTCCGCCATGTCGGGCTGTTCCCCGAACAAGTGCCGCACTGGCAATGGATGCTCGATCATCTGAAGACCGTGACCGGCGAGAAGCCGCGCGTCCTCAATCTCTTCGCCTACACCGGCGCCGCCTCCCTCATCGCCGCACGCGCGGGCGCCGAAGTCACCCATGTCGACGCGTCAAAGAAGGCCATCGGCTGGGCCAAAGACAATCAAGCGGCATCGAAGCTGACCGACGCACCCATCCGCTGGATTCTGGAAGACGCCAAGAAATTCGTCGCCCGCGAAGTGCGGCGCGGACGTACCTATCATATGGTTTTGGTCGATCCGCCCAAGTTCGGGCGCGGACCCACTGGTGAAGTCTGGGATTTTTTCACCGACGTCCCCGCTTTGCTGCGCGACTGCGCGGCGCTGCTCGCGCCCAAGCAGAGCGCGTTGATCCTGACGAGCTATGCCATCCGCGCCTCCGCCATCGCCATCGATGGGTTGGTCCGCGAAACGCTGGCGCAAAAGCCCGGCACTGTCGACTCCGGCGAACTCGCCATTGTCGAAGAAGGTAGCGGCCGCTTGTTACCGACGTCGCTCTATTCGCGCTGGAGCGCGCAATGAACCGGCCGCCGCCCAATCCCGAACCGCTGGTCATCACCTCGCTCACCAATGCGCGTGTGAAAGCGATCCGCGCGCTGGAGATGCGCAAGGAGCGCAAGGAGACTGGGCTCTTCGTCGCCGAGGGCGCGTCGGTGCTGATGTCCGCCGCCGAGCACGGTATTTGGCCAGAGACGGTGGTCGTTCTGCGTGATGCGGGGAATGCAGGGCCAACGCGCGACTACCTGCGAGAAGCGCGTCAAAGCGGCGCCGAAATTCTCGAAGTCTCGATCGCCGTGCTGGAAAAACTCGCCGCCAAAGACAACCCGCAAACCCTGCTTGGGGTCTTTCGGCAGCGCCTGACGACTGTGCCAGCCCCGCGCGAAGTTCCGCGCACCAGTACCTGGCTGGCGCTCGAAGAAATCCGTGACCCCGGCAACCTCGGCACCATCATCCGCACGGCCGACGCCACCGGCATCGCCGGCATCATCCTGGTGGGTACAACCTGTGACCCCTGGAGCCGCGAATGCGTGCGCGCCAGCATGGGGTCGATCTTCGCGCAGCCCTTGGCGCGGCTCGAGGCCGGCGCCTTCCTCGCGCTTCTCGCGGCATGGCCGGGCGACACCGTCGGCACCCATTTGAGCGGCACCGCCGACTTCCGCAAACACACCTATCGCGCACCCGCTTTGATCGTGATGGGAGGCGAGGGTCCGGGGCTTTCCGATGCCGCGGCGCGTGCCTGCAAAACGCTGGTTAAGATCCCGATGGCCGGCAGTCTCGACAGTCTGAACCTCGCCGTTGCAACGGCACTGATGCTCTATCAGGTCCAGGGCCCGCGCCTCGCCCTGTCTCGCTGAAAGGCCCGCATTTGCGGCTTATCCGTATATCTGTTGTACGCGCAGGCTGGCCCAAAACAGGCCATCAGTTACGCATTCTTTACCACGTCGCGTCATCCTGAATGCCGTTGTCGTGACATATTCCGGATGCACCACTGCCCACTGCAAATTGAGCAGTGACATGGCCGGGTAGGGCGGCAACCAAACGTGTCAGTTTGTCGATGATTAGGCGTTCGCCTGCACGAATTGGAACTCTGTATGCGTAAATGTAGTGCACGTACTTTGCGCCGCGCAGCCGCCGCGGTGTCTGTTGCCGCCAGTGCCGGAGTAATCTCGCTCGCCGCCGAAGCAGGCCCACTGAAATCGGCCGACATCCTAGGCTTGGTGAACAACGGCGCGACCGTGCACATCGATACGCCGCTCGGTATCACGCTGCCCATGAATTTCGAGCCCGACGGCACGGTGCGTGGCACCGCCGGCAAACTCTCATTCTACATGGAATCTGAATCCGACGAGGGCCGCTGGTGGGTGGTCAACGACAAGCTGTGCCAGAAATGGCGCCGCTGGTTCGAGGGCAAAACCGGCTGCCTAAGCTTGAAGCGCGACGGCATGAAATATGTCTGGGACCGTAACGACGGCAAGAGCGGCACCGCAACCATCGTGGCAAGGGAAACCGACGTCGCCGCCGTTACAGACACCACGCGCCGCGCGAGTGCCCTTGGCGGCCCTGCATCAGTCGTACCCGCACGTGCGGCTACTGAACTTGTGACGCCGACGGTCGTTGCGCCGCCAGCTTTGGCGCGCCGCGTCACACCAGGCATCCCCCAGCACAGCGCAAAACCGGCGGCCAAGCCAGCAGCAGCGCCCGCGCCGGTCGACGGCCCAAGCCAAGATGGGCGCACAAGCGCCTGCGGCCGTGGCGCGCATCGCGCTGGCCCGGACCAATCCGCCTGCGCCAACGCCAGCACCACAACCAGTTGTCACTGAAGCCGTCACCGGGCCGCGCGGCATCACCTATCGTGTCGTCAATGTCCGCGCCAACGACACGCTCAATGTGCGCTCGGAAGCCAATCCGAACGCGGCCATCGTCGGCACGGTACCGCCGCATGGCCGTGGCTTGATCATGGTCGGCGCCTGCACTGGCTTCTGGTGTCCGATGAGTCACGCCGGCAAAACCGGCTGGGTCAACCGCGCCTATCTCGCACTTGAACCCATGATGGTTTCGAACACGCGCTGACGCGTGTTCGCCGCTTATTTCGCGACAGCCGGCACTGGCGGCGTGCCGTGGGTGTGGAAGCTCTCGATGGTTTTGAGCCCCCAAGCCTGCCCCTTTTTCCGGTCGGCTTCCGTCCACACGACCGTTTGCCAATCGGGCTGCAGGATCAAACGCGCGCCGGCATTGGCCAACTCGATGCGATTGCCCGCTGGTTCCCAGACGTAGAGAAAGAACGTGCCCTGGATCGCGTGCTTGTGCGGTCCGGTCTCGATGTGCACGCCATTCTCGAGAAAGATGTCGGCGGCGCGCAAAATGTCTTCGCGTTGGTCCGTCGCATAGGTCACATGATGCAGCGGCCATTGCCGCCGCCGTGTTCTTCGGTGCACGCGAGATCGTACGTCTTGTTGTTGACCGTGAACCAGCAGCCGCCAACGCGGCCATTGTCGAGTTGGATCATCTCGGTGACGCGCGATGCCGAGGCACGTCACCATGAAGTCGCGAAAGACCGACACGTCCTTCGCCAGGAGGTTGAGATGGTCGATCCGGCGCGGACAGCAGCCACGGCCGTGATAGCGTTGAGCGATGTTCTTGAGCGCCGGCCCGCTCGCCAGCCGGCGCCTGATACTTGACGGTGTCCCAATAGACTTCGAACACATGACCGAACGGGTCCGCGAAGCGATAGGCGCGGCCATGACCCTGATCGCCGTCCACCCAGCCGATGCCGTAGCCCGCCGCCGCGATGGCCGCCACGCGGCGCTCAAGCGCTTGCGGTGACGCGACGCGATACCCGATGTGGCCGATGCCGGTCGTATGATGCCGTGTCAGCTTCATCGAATGAAATTCGTAGTCGTCGAAGGCGCGCAGGTAGGCGCTGTCGGCATCGCGGCCGCTCTCGGTCAGGCCGAAAACGCGCGTGAAGAAGTCGAGGCTCTCGTCGAATTTGTCGGTGTAGATTTCTACATGACCGAGGTGGGCGACGTCATGGATCGGTTCGGGCGTCATGCGAGCACCTCCAAAGCTTCAGGAAAGAGACGTTGGTAGGCTTCGCCATAGGTCATCGGCTTGCCCGTGTTACGGCCGCCTTGCACGCCGCGATTGAGCGCGACGCGGTTGTAGTATTCCCAGAGGTGTTTCTGTGCCGCGAGCACCTGGAACGCCTTGTATTTCGTCTCCCACACCTCATCGATATTGAGGATCACCTGTGGCTTAAAATTGCACTGCTCCGGCTGATGCGGCTCGAACAGAAATACCGGTGCGGCTGAGTATGTCGTGTATTTTTCAGGCTTGTGGCCCATTGCCTGAGCGATGACGCGGGCTTCCTGCGCAAAATGCGCCGCTGCCGGATGATCGAAGTTATAGGGGTCCTCGAGCGCATGCGTCAGCACAAACGCCGGGTTGAGTTCGCGAAAGATATCGATGGTGCGGTCGAGCATCGCTTCGGTCGGGCGTAACGGATAGTCACCGCAGTCGAAGAACTCGATCTCCGCACCAAGGATTTCGGCCGCGCGCTGCGCCTCGTCTTTGCGGCCAGCCTTCACCTCGGCCATCGACGCGCCCGCCTTCTTCCAAGCGAACTGGCTTTCGCCGCGCTCACCGTAGCTCATGCAGACGATCTTCATGCGATAGCCGCGCTTCGCGTGCAGCGCGATAGCGCCACCGGCCCGCCACACGAAATCGCCGGGGTGGGCCGTGATCACGAGGCCGGTCTTCTGAGGTGTTGTCATGGTGCGCGTCTCTTTCAGTTATTCCGCCGCCTTGAGGTCATCGGCAAACGTGAGGCCGTCATGGAGATAGGCTGTGCCATCGAAGATGAGCCGGGCGGTCCGCAACAGCCCGGCGCGCTCGACAACCGGATGTGCGGCCGTGCCTCCAACATCCAGCCGCACACTAAATTCGCCGGTTGGATGCTCGACAGACAGCGTCTTGATGCGGCCGTCCGGCACCCGCGCGATCTCCGACGCGGGCGATCCCGGCAGGACACAGGCAGTCGCCACCGTCACGGCTGCAAAAACGCCGATCGAGGCGTGGCACTCGTGCGGAATAAAACTGCGGGTCGCCACGTTCCCGCCCACGCGCGGCTCCGCCACGAGGCACATCTTCGGCACGACTTTCCCGCGCACGTCACCCAGGTTCATCATCGGGCCCGCAGCGAGACGGATCTCTTCAAGTCGCGCTTTGAGAGCGACATCCGCATTCAACTGGTCACGCGGCTCATGGCCACTGCGCCCGACATCGGCGGCTTTGAGCACGACGACAGGCATGCCGTTATCAATCAGCGTGCAGTCGACGCCCGCCACCCGGTCGCGCACCCGCCCAGTTGGCAAAAGCGCGCCACAGACCGAACCTTCGGCATCGAGAAAATCGATGGCGATCGGCGATGCTGTCCCTGGAACACCGTCGATGCGAGCCGCACCGCCATAGTTGACGCGCCCGCCCGGCGTTTCGATCAGCAACTCGGCGATGGTGCCGGTATTAATCGTCCGCACTTTGACGCGCGTCACGGCACCCTGAGGTGCGATCAATCCGCGCTCGATGGCAAACGGACCGACACCCGCGAGGATATTCCCGCAGTTCGGCGTGGTATCGACCATGGCTTTATCGACGCCGACCTGCGCAAACAGAAAGTCGATATCGGCTCCGGGCTCGACAGCGCGCGACACGATGGCAACTTTACTGGTCAGCGGGTGCGCCCCGCCCAAGCCATCGACCTGACGTGCGTCCGGAGAACCCATCAGCGACAACAACGCGCGGTCGCGCGCAACACGATCGCGCGGCAGATCCTCAGCGAGAAAATAGGCGCCCTTGGACGTTCCACCGCGCATCAGCATGCAGCGTATACCGGTCTGCATCAGTGCCCTCCCGCCGTTGCTCGATTGCGCCGCGCGCCGCGGCTCTGCGCGTCTGCAACGGCGTGCGCCAGTCCGGGATTAAACCCGGCATCGCGCAGCATATCGCCTGCCTCGCGCATTTCCGCAGCGCGCCGGACGCCGTGTGTCGCCACGCGCTCACCCATGTCAGCCGCCAGTGCCGCCCAATCGATGGACGGATAGGTTTTGCCCAGGCTGGCATAAACCTCCTCCTCGACGTTGAAATACTGGGTCGCTTGCGCGCAATCGACCATCAGCGCTTCGAGACCTTTGATCACAATGCTGCGGCAAAGCTTGATCGCAGAGGCGCGGCCGTAATCGCTCGAGACGGGCGTCATGTTCATGCCGAAGCCGTTGAGGCGCGCCGCGGTTGCTGCCGCCAAAGGTCCGCCCGCGAGAATGGGCACGCGGATACCGGGTGCAAGCACCGCAGCCATTACCGCCGCCTCGACATAGTCGGCGCCATGCGCATTGACGGCCACTGCAGCGCGCACCTTGGTCCCCGGCGCCGCCGAGTTCACATCCAAAAATATCTGTCCCGCACGCAGCAACGGCGCCGTCGCGCGTGCAACGGCCTCAGTCTGATCAGCAGTGACTGCCGAAATCACGATATCCGCTGCGGCACACAGGGCCTTGGCGCTGTCTGCCGCCACAACGCCAAGTGCGTGCGCCGTTTGGAGGCGCTCCGCCCTCAGGCGCTCATCATCGAACACGATGTCGTAGGCGCTGAGCACGACGCCGTCCGTCAGCCCGAAATCGCGCGCAAAGCGCTGGCCGACTTCGCCGAACCCGATGAAACCAATGCGTGTCGTATTTTGTCCCGGCATGAAGCGACGATCCGCTGGCGAGAGAGCACGTGCGCTGAGGGAGTAGCCCCTAAAGCGCCAAGCGCCCCTAATCCCGGACGCCGTCTCGTCATGTCCCATGAGACAGGGGGTGACACAAATGCGAACGGCTTGCCGATTATTGAAACCGTCTCATGAATGTGGCGGGCGGCCTATTTGCGGGCCTTCAGGTGCCGTTCGATGATCTTCAGGAGTTTCAGACCCATCGGTGTCATCGGCACGCCCCGCCGCGTCACCACCCCAAGTGTCCGGGTGATGCTTGGGCTCCGCAGCGGCACCGCCGCCACATTGGTCACGCGCACAACATCGATGGCGACGCGTGGCACGATGGTGAGCCCGATCCCGGCCGCCACCAGCGATACCGCACTTGCCACATGTTGCACTTCACAGGTCCATGTCAGGCGCTCGCTCGCCGCGCCAAGCGCATCGTCAATGAGAAAGCGGTGACCGGTCTGCGTGGTGATCCGGATCAAGTCGTGGCCTTGCAGTTCTTGCCAGCGCACACTGCTCCGTCCGGCAAACGGATGATCCGACGGGCAGACCAGAACATACGGCTCCTTGATCAGCGGCTGCAAATCGAGATCCCAGCGGTTCGTCGACAAGATGGTGATGCCGAACTCTGCTTCGCCCTTCTGCACGCGCTCCGCAATCTCATGTGCTGATTGGTCGAAGATGTGCACCTCCGTGCCCGGATGCGCCGCCATAAAGTCTTTGAGCACGAAGGGCAGAAAGTGAATGGCGATGGTCGGCAGGCAACCGATCGAAATACGTTCCTGGCGCGCCGCCGACTGGGCATTGAGTTCGTTGAACATGCGGTACGCATCATCGAGCAAGGACTTTGCGCGCGGCAACAGTTCGAGCCCGGCGGGTGCAAGCATCACACTGCGCGTCGTCCGCTGCAGCAGCGTGACGCCGAGATGGTCCTCGAACTTCTTCATTCGGTGGCTGAGAGCGGTCTGCGTAATGCCGAGATGCGCCGCAGCCTTGTTGAAGCTGCCGCGTTCGGCAATCGCCAGAAAGGCTTCGAGGCCAAGAAAATCGAGCCGCATAAATTTACGTCCATGAGACGAGTGCATAGGTCGCAAGATATATGCAACGATCGCATGAATAGGGGGCGGCCTCAAGCGGCCGTCAAGAGTGGCGCTCTGCCGTGCGTGTGGCACCAATTGCCAAACCGACGCGGTCGTGGCCCGATCACCGTCTCGCGCACGATGGGAGGGGGCCGACAATGCCGGAAAGTGTGACAGCGAACGATCTGCTCGGAGCTTGGCGCCTCGTGTCGTGGTCGCTGATCTATGACGATGGCCGTCCACCCGAATTTCCGCTCGGAGAAGCCGCCGACGGCGTCATCATGTACACCCCTGACGGTCACGTCAGTGCGACCCTAATGCGCGGTGGCCGCGCCAAGATCGCTCCCGAGACCGATAGCGCCAAAGCCCTCGCCTATGCCGAAAGCTTTGCCTACGCAGGCCGCTATTCCGTGCGCGATGGGACGGTCTTCCATGCCATTGAAGTCGCGACGAACCCCGCCCTGATCGGCGTTACGAGTTCGCGGCACATCACACTGGCCGGGGATCGCCTCACGCTTGCCGGCCCAGACTTTACCCCGGGCCACAAACGCTCGCAGTGCATCCAATGGCGCCGCGCGGGCTGAAGTATTGAGCACACTGCCGACCGGATCGCCACGCAACCGCGAAACCTGGTGATTGCAAATTCGGCCCAAGCCATGTCTGGCTAACGGCTTTCCAGTCTCAACGCGAGTGTCAGACAATGGCGTCCAATCGTATCGCAAAGACCAAACGCGCAAGTTCAGCGAAAGAGGTGGCCGCGTTGGCGCATCCGCTGGACCCGCTCTCCGAGCAGGAGATCGCGGACGCCTGCCAAATTCTGAAAGCCAAGAAGCGCCTGCCCGACACGACACGCTTCGGCTTCGTCCAACTTGAAGAGCCGCCGAAAGCCGCCGTCCTCGCCTGGAAGCCCGGCAGCCCGATCGAACGCCGCGCCGCCGCGACCGTGTTCGACAGCAAAACCGGCGGCACCCACCTCGCCGTCGTCGATCTCGGCGCCAAGAACGTCACGCGTTGGGATCAGCACGCCACCAAGTCGGCCGCCCTACGGTCAGCCGCCCGTCATCATCGAGGAATTCTTCAAGGTCGGCGACATCGTCAAGTCCGACCCCGGCTGGCGCAAGGCGATGAAGCGTCGCGGCCTCACCGACAAAGACATCGAACTCGTCCAGGTCGATCCGTTCTCCGCCGGCTACTTCGGTCGCGACGTGAAGAAGGGCCGCCGCCTCGTCTGCGCCGTCAGCTATTACCGCGGCGACCTCAAAGACAACGGCTACGCCCATCCGATCGAAGGCGTCGTCGCTCTCGTCGATCTGATCGAGGGCAAAGTCGTCGATCTCGTCGATGAAGCAGAGATCGTGCCGATCCCGAAGACCAAACGGAACTACAATCGCGACGCCTACCCGAAGACGCGCGCCGACGTGAAGCCGCTCGACATCGTCCAGAAGGACGGCCCGAGCTTCAAGGTCGACGGCTGGCAAGGTCGACTGGCAGAACTGGCAGTTCCGCGTCGGCTTCACCGCGCGCGAGGGCCTCGTGCTCCACCAGCTCACCTATCCGCGACGGCAACAAGGAGCGCCCGATCATCTACCGCGCCTCGATGACCGAGATGGTCGTGCCCTACGCCGACCCGACCGCCAACCACTTCTGGAAGAATGCGTTCGACGCCGGCGAGTACGGCCTCGGCAAGCTCGCCAACGCCCTCGAGCTCGGCTGCGACTGCCTCGGCCAGATCCACTACTTCGACGTGCCCGTCGCCGACGACATGGGCGCGCCATGCAGTGATGAAAAACGCGATCTGCATGCACGAGGAGGACTACGGCATCCTCTGGAAGCACTACGAGTTCCGCAACGACACGTTCGAAGTGCGCCGCTCGCGCCGCCTCGTCATCTCGTTCTTCGCCACCGTCGGCAACTACGACTACGGCTTCTACTGGTACCTCTACCAGGACGGCACCATCCAGCTCGAAGCCAAGCTGACCGGCATCATCCAGACGGCGGCCGTCACGCCCGGCAAGCCCTATCCCTGGGGCGGCATGGTCGCCGAGAAGGCCTCGGCGGGCCGACCCACCAGCACTTCTTCAATGCGCGCCTGCACATGATGGTCGACGGCGAAAACAACTCCGTCACCGAACACGAGTTCGTGCCGCGGCCCTGGGGCAAGGACAACCCTTACGGCAACGTCTTCGACGTCGACGTCACGCCCGCTCGCGCGGGAACGCGATGCCGCGCGCGAGGCCGACGGCCGAACAGGCCGCTACTGGAAGATCGTCAATCCGAACAAGAAGAACAGCGTCGGCAATCCGCCCGGCTACAAGCTGATCGTCAACGCCTCGCCGCTGATGCTGGCGCAGGAGGGCGCGACCATGCGCGATCGCGGCGGCTTTGCGACGAAGCACGTCTGGGTGACCGCTTCGATCCGAACGAGCGCTACGCCAGCGGCGACTTCCCGAACCAGCATGCCGGCGGCGACGGCCTGCCGAAATACATCCTGCAGAACCGCAGCATCGAGAACGACGGACATCGTCGTCTGGCACACCTTCGGCCACACCCATGTCTGCAAGCCGGAAGACTTCCCGATCATGCCGGTCGAGTACGCAGGCTTCATGCTGAAGCCGAACGGCTTCTTCGCCGAGAACCCGGCGATGGACCTGCCGCCGGACAAGAACGACGCGAGTTGCGACCATCGCGCAGACGGCGAAGGTGGCGGCGGCAGCTGTTGCTCATAAACGGTGATAAGCAGCAAAAATGTGCGGCAACAGCCCGCTTATTTGCGCCAGATCAAAGCGTCAGTGCGCGAACACGGCCAGCAATTGTGTCGCGCCGAAGAGGGCGTTGCGATGAGACACAAAAAGACGAGCCGCCAAGGCAACTCTTGTCCTGGGCGTCGGGCCGGAATTCACGCTCCTCCCGTTGCACGGATATCTTATCGCGTCCCTCTTGGGCGCGATTTTTCTGCAACCGCTACCGGCCCGCGCCGATCTGGCGGCAGATCGCCTGCGCGGCGAGCAAATGGCGGCTACGCATTGCGCAAAGTGCCACGCCATCGGCCTCACTGACACAAGCCCGCAGAACCGCGTGCCGCCGTTCCGCACCTTTGAAAGCGATCTTTCCCGTCGACATGCTGACCAAAGCGCTGACCACCGGCGTCATCTCTGGTCACGAAGAAATGCCGATGCGCGAATTAGGCTTCACCGATGTGCGCGCGCTCTTGATCTATATCGACAGTCTCAATCCCGTGGGGCCGCAATACATTAAGCCGTAACGATCACCCACCGTTTGAATAGGACGATGTTGCCGTCTGCGACCACTGACCGCACATGTCATGCGACGGGGTTGATGTGCCAGGGCCGTTCCTTCAGATGTCTGGCGATTGTAGTCGCCGACTCGTGCTGAAAGAAGGAAAGTCTGATGCCGACCCTGCAGAAACTCGTGTAGCGTGCTCGGCGTCTTCTTGCCTTGATGACAACAGTCCACGCCCTAGACGCTGCCACAAAATGGCGTGACGGTTGTGCGAGCTGTCATGGTGCGGATGCTGCCGCTTATGCCAAAAAAGAGCTGAAGCTGGTCGACGGTAAACTCGTGATGCACGACAGCGGCTTGTCGTTGACGGCGGTTCTGTCGGGCGGTCACGGCCGCCTCGCCGCCGATGCAGTGGCTGGCATGGTCGCATTTCTGACGAAGCAGGCGGAAGCGAAGTAAACCGTCACCTAGCGTTCAGCCGCCGCACGTTTGAGCCGGTCGTTGATGGCCTCGCCGAGACCATGCGCCGGAACAGGCATCACGGCGATGGACGACAAACCGCGCGCATCGAGTGCCCGCAGATGGCCGAAGAGAGCCGCCGCAGCTTCCATCAAATTGCCCGACGCCGACAAATTCAGCATCGGACCGTCATGCGGCAAGACATCGCGATCCAAACGCCAGCAATCCTTCGCCCGGTGCGACGTTTGACGCGTTCAGCCGTACCCGCGCATTCGGCGCGTAGTGGCTTGCGAATTGGCCCGGCGCACTCGGCGCCGCTTGTCCGTCACCGCCACGCGTGATCTCTGCCGGAACTAAAACCTCAGCACCCGTGACGCGTGCGATCTCGTCGCGCGTGATCGCACCCGGCCGCAACAGAATGGGCACACTGCCGCGCGCATCGATGATCGTCGAGCTCAAGACCGCACCTCAGCGGCGCCGCCATCGAGAATGATCGGAACGCGGTCGCCGAAGTCGGCAGCCACATGCGCAGCCTCGGTCGGGCTCACATGCCCGCTGATGTTGGCGCTCGGCGCTGCCACCGGCACGCGCGCCTTGCGGATAACGGCCTGCGCGACCGGGTGCGACGGCACACGGATCGCAATAGTGTCGAGGCCCGCGAGTGCCAAGGGCGCAATCGGGATGATCCGGTACGGCGTCGAGCACCAGGGTCATCGGGCCGGGCCAGAAGGCCGCCGCCAAGCTCTCCGCCAGCGCCGTCCGTACGCCAAGCCGCCACGCGGCCTCGGCCATCGGCACGTGAATGATCAACGGGTTGAAGGTCGGACGGCCCTTGGCGGCAAAGATCCCGGCGACGGCAAATGCCGTTTGTGGCATCCGCGCCGAGCCCATACACAGTCTCGGTCGGAAACGCCACAAAGCCGCCCTGCGCGATATACCGCGCTGCACGCGTCAACCCCCTCGTCATCCGCTTTGATCACTGCCATCGTATCAACCTCGCGGACGAACCGCCAAACCTTCCCTTTACGTCAACTTTAGGCTACGCTGTCGCCGCCATATAGTCATCCGCTCCGGCCGCTGTCACCCGCTGATCCGCGCACCGAACGATCTAAACCTGCAGGGAAACGCCCATGACCTACCAAGCCCCCGTCGACGACATCCTCCTCGCGCTCAAGACCGCAGCCGGGCTCGAGGACCTGATCGCGGATGGCACGGTCGACGGTCGACGTGGACACGGTCGCGGCTGTCATCGACGAAGCCGGCAAGTTCGGCGCCGAAGTGCTCGATCCGCTCGAACTGGTCCGGCGACCGCGAGGGCTCGAAGCTGGTCGACGGCGTCGTGCACACGCCGCCGGGCTGGAAGGAAGCCTACAAGGCCTTCGCCGACGGCGGCTGGGCCGCGCTGCCGTGCCCCGAAGAGCATGGCGGCCAGGGCCTGCCGCAGATGGTCTCGCCATGGCGGCCTGCGAGATCTGGAACTCCGCCAACCTCGTCGTTCGGCCTCTGCCCGCTGCTGACGCAGGGCGCCATCGACGCGCTCGAAGCCCACGGCTCCGACGAGCTGAAGACGCATCTACCTGCCGAAGATGGTGTCCGGCGAGTGGACCGGCACCATGAACCTGACCGAGCCGCACGCCGGCTCCGACCTCGGCCATCTGCGCGCCAAGGCCGAGCGCGCAGGCCGACGGCACCTACCGCATCTTCGGCACCAAGATCTTCATCACCTACGGCGACCACGAGCTGACCGACAACATCATCCATCTCGTGCTGGCGCGCCTGCCCGACGCGCCTCCCGGCACGCGCGGCATCTCGCTGTTCCTGGTGCCGAAGTATCTGGTCAACGCCGACGGCTCGCTCGGCGCGCGCAACGACGTCGTCTGCGCCGGCCTCGAGCACAAGCTCGGCATCCACGCGTCAGCCCGACCTGCGTGATGAAGTTCGGCGAGAAGGACGGCGCCATCGGCTATCTGGTCGGCGAGGAAAACCGCGGCCTCAACGTCATGTTCATCATGATGAACGCGGCGCGCCTCGCGGTCGGCGTGCAGGGCGTCGCGGTCGCCGAGCGCGCGACGCAGCGCGCGCTCGCCTATGCCAAGGACCGCAAGCAGGGCCGCACCGCTCGGCGAAGGCCGGCGAGATGGGCCCGATCATCGAGCATGCCGACATGCGCCGCACGCTGATGACCATGAAGGCGCTGACCCAGGCCGCGCGCGCCATCTGCCTCGTCACCGCGCGCGAGATCGACATGTCGCGCTCGCGGCAAGGACGCCGCGACGCCGGCGCCGCCGCTGCCAACGCGCGGCGCTGCTGACGCCGATCGCCAAGGCCTTCTCCACCGACATCGGCTGTCGAGGTCGCCTCGATCGGCGTGCAGATCCACGGCGGCATGGGCTTCATCGAGGAGACCGGCGCCGCGCAGTACTATCGCGACGCGCGCATCCTGCCGATCTACGAGGGCACCAACGGCATCCAGGCCATCGACCTCGTCGACCCGCAAGCTGCCGCTCGAGGGCGGCAAGGTCGTCGAAGCCTACATCGGCGAACTGATGAAGACCGCCGAAGAGGTGCGCGCGTCGAACCGGCCCGAGTTCGGCCGCATGGGCGAGCGGCTCGACGAAGCCGTCGCGGCGCTGGCCGAAGCCACGCGCTGGATGGGCGAGCAATTGGCCAACCAACCCAGACGCAGCGCTGGCCGGCGCGACGCCCTACCTGCGCCTGTTCGGCCTCGCGGCCGGCGGCGTCTATCTCGCGCGCGGCGCGCTTGCCGCGGTCCGCGACGGCGATACCGCAAAGCCAGTACGTCGCGCTCGCCCGCTTCTTCGCCGAGAACCTGGCGACCGCCGCCCCAGGTCTGAAGGAAACCGTTGTCGGCGGCGCCGACAGCACCCTCGGCATCTCACTTGTCGCCTAACAGAACGTAAGCAGCAAACAATCTCCCTCATCCGGCCTTTGGCCAACGTCTCCCTCAAGGGCGTAGGACAAAGTCTTGGTGTTCGATGTTGGCATCCTCACCCCTTGGGGAGAGGATGCCCGAAGGGCAGATGAGAGCACCTTTTTCTAAATAGGATCCGCTCATGTCAGAAATCTCCATCACGATCAAAGACGGCGTGCAGCTCATCAAACTGAATCGGACCGACAAGAAGAACGCGTTGACGGGCGATATGTACAACGCCATGCGCGAGGCGCTCGAACGCGCGGAGACCAACGACGATGTCGTCTGTCACGTCTTCGTGGGCTCGGGCGGCATGTTCACGTCAGGCAACGACGTCAACGACTTCATGCGCCGCGCCGCCACACCGCCGAAGCCCGGCGAGCGCATCTCAGCGCCGTCAACCGACTTTATTCGCACGCTACCGAAAGTGACCAAACCGATGATCGCTGCCGTCGACGGTCTTGCCGTTGGTATCGGCGTCACGCTGCTGCTGCACTGCGATCTGGTACTGGCTAGCCCGACGGCGACGTTCCGCGCCCCGTTCGTCAACCTCGGTATTATTCAGGAGGCAGGGTCGAGCGTCATCGGCCCTGAACGCCTCGGCTATCAGGCGGCGTTCGAACTTCTGATCCTCGGCGCGCTCTGGGACGCGAACCGCGCGAAGGAAGCGGGCCTCGCCAACTGGATCGTACCCTCCGCCGAACTCGAAGCCCGTGCGTTGGCAGTGGGCGCAGAACTCGCGGGCAAACCGCGCGAAGCGCTCTATGCCGCGCGCCGCATGATGCGTGGTGGCAGCCCCGAGCGCATCCTCGCGACCATCGAGCAGGAAGTGCAAATCTACACCAAGCTGTTCCGCTCGCCGAAGCCAAAGAGGCATTCACGGCCTTCCTGGAAAAGCGCAAGCCCGACTTCGCCAAAGCGCGCAGCGCCAATCAGATCTGACGGTCCTGGCAATCAGACCGCCAGCATTCCAAGAACTCAAAACGGGAGGCGTCCGCAATGTGGACGCCTTTCGTGCTATAAACCCGCCCATTGAGTAAGCCGCCGGATCGCCCATGCGCTGCAAATTCGCCGCCGCACTTGTGCTTGCCCTCGCCCTGAGCGCAACAGCAAGTCACGCCAACTGGCTATCAAAGCTCACGCGTTCGGCGGACCACCTACCGTCAGGTCGCACCGCTAAGGGCGCGACCGCTTTGGAGCACGCCGGCGCTCACGTCGCATCGCTGCCCGGCAAAGGCCCCGCACTCGCCGCCGAAATATCAGGCGAGGGGCACTGGACCTTCATCAACCGCGCGGGTGAGCGATTCACGGCCGCGAACGCCGATGAAATGAAGCGCGTCTTACCGACGCTCAGTCCTGAGGCCGCAAAATCTGAGAGCAAACTGACCGTCTATCTGACTGAAGACAGCCTCTTCCGCGACCGCACGCGCCTCAAAGAACTACCGTTGGCGGCCGATGTCAGGGTCATTTCCGGATCGTCGTCGCATCGGGTGTTGAGCGCAGGCGACGGCACTGCTGCACGCGTTTTGGTCGAGCACCGGCCCAATCTCCTGATTGAGGCTGCCGACGCCACGCGCTACGCGGAAGCGGCATTTCAGATGAACCGCTCCGTCGGCCAAAGCCGCATGCGCGTCCTCTCCATCGATCCCCAAGGCCCAACCAAACTCACGACCGGTCCGCGCCTCGATCCCGCATCGGGCCGCGCGCTCATCGATCCCATCCAGCCCGATCATCTTGTCAATGCCATCGGCACCTTGCGTGGCCAAACCGCCGTGCTCGTCGCGCGTCGTGATGGCGACGTCCTTGTCTTCAAGCCCGCCAGCGGCGTCGAACGCCGTGTCCCCTGGGCCGAGCTAGCCGCCAACGCCGAGCGCTGGGACGTGAACTTGCTCATTATCCGCGCCTCGACGCCGAACCAACCCGGAGCGCGGAATTGGCTTTGGCAAAAGGTCGGAGTCAAAGGCCTTGATGATGCCGTTACCAGCGCCACACTCGCCGACGTCACCGCAGCGCTGCTGCCACGCAACACACCCTTCGTCGCGACGGCAACGCCGCGCGGACTGCATCAAACCACCATCGACATCACGCCGGCCCGCGACGTGCCGGCCACCGCGTCAACCGCGACGCAAATGGGCGACAAGGTCATTGACCTCATGTCGGAGATGACCGGTCAGGTGATCAATGCCGGCCTCTATGGCGCCTTCACCAGCCGCGAACGTCAGCGCGAACTCGACGACCGCATCATCCCTGGCATTCCCGCAGGGATCCAATGGAGCTACATCGTCGCCGTGATGCTGGGCATGTTCGGCGCCCCCATCGCCCGGGGGTGGTGGCAACGCATCTGGCCTTCGGAAGCGCGTGACGAGTACGACGGGTCCGTAGGCTACTGGGCGGCCCGCGTCACGCGCGGCATCTCGTTCTGGGCCATCTTCGCGCCGCTCGTCGCCCTCGTTTCCGCACCGCTGCAAGTCATGGCCAAGCTCTGGGAACTGCTGACGGCGCCCGTGCGCTTTTTGCGTTGGCTCCGCGCGCGCTCAACCGCCTGATCTTGATACTGCACCTCAGCGAGGCTCCCCATGACGACGCTCCAAGGCAAGACACTCTTCATCACCGGCGCCAGCCGTGGCATCGGTCTCGCCATCGCACTGCGGGCCGCGCGTGACGGCGCCAATATCGCCATCGCCGCCAAGACCACGGATCCCAATCCCAAGCTCGAAGGCACAATCTATTCCGCCGCCGAGGCCATCGAGAAAGCGGGCGGCAAAGCGCTGCCGATCGTATGCGATATCCGCGACGAGGCGCAGGTGCAGGCCGCAGTTGACGCCACCGTGGCCCGCTTCGGCGGCATCGACATCTGCGTCAACAACGCCAGCGCCATATCGCTGACGCCGACGGCCAAGACCGACATGAAGCGGTACGACCTCATGCATCAGATCAACGGCCGCGGCACCTTCCTGGTGTCGAAGACCTGCATCCCGCATCTGAAGAACAGCGCCAACCCGCACATTCTAATGCTATCGCCGCCGCTCGATATGAAAACCAAGTGGTTCGCACCGCACGTCGCCTATTCCATCGCGAAATACAACATGAGCTTGTGTGTGCTTGGCATGGCCGGCGAATTGGCCCGCGACGGCATCGCCGTCAATGCTCTGTGGCCGCGCACCGCCATCGCCACAGCAGCCGTCAAGAACCTGCTCGGCGGCGACCAAATTGTCGCCATGAGCTCGCACGCCGGACATCCTCGCCGACGCCGCGCACTTGATCTTCACCCAACCCGCCAAGACCTTCTCCGGTCACTTCTTGATCGACGACACCTTCCTGCACGCAGCCGCTGGCATCACGGATTTCGAGCACTATCGCGTCGACAAGTCCAAGCCGCTTGCGGCAGACTTCTTCGTCCCCGACGATATTCCTGCGCCCCCTGGCGTCAAAGTCGTGGCAAGTCTCGGTCTCTGAACGCGCAACGGGTGGTCGTCATGTCTCAAACTCTGCAGCCGCACGCCGCTGAAATTCGTATCAAGTCCATCTCCGTCCGTCCGCTGCTCGTGCGCTTCCGCCGTACGCTCCAGACAAGCTTCGGCCCCTTCACCGAAGGCCCGTTTCTCGCCGTCGATCTCGAAACAACATCCGGCGCTGTCGGGCCGCGTGCCAGCCTTCACCTTCCACAAGCTTGGTCTCAAAGTCGTGCCGCCAGCGCTCGAAGTACCTGGCCGCGACCGCCGCCGCCGGACCTCCCATAACCCTCGCCACCTTGCCCGCCCTTCACGACCGCTGGCAGAAATCGCTGATGCTGCTCGGCCATGAAGGCGTGACGCAGATGGCGCTGTCGATCTTCGACATGGCCGTTCATGACGCGCTCGCGCAGGCCGACGGCGTACCGCTCTGGCGGTTGCTCGGCGGCAGCGATACGCCGCTCCCGACCTACAACAGTTGTGGTCTCGGCATTCTGCCGACCCGACGCCGCCGCGCGCGAAGCCCGCGAACTCGCAGCCGAACACGGCGGCTTCACCCATATCAAGATGCGGCTCGGGCGCGGCAACACCGCCGACGAAGTGACCGCCATCCGTGCGGTCAGGAATGCCGTGGGCGACGCATCGTGCTCGTCTCCTCGATTTCAATCAGGCGCTACCCGCGACCGGCGCTTACGCGACCTGCCAAGCCATCGACGAACTCGGTCTCGCCTGGATCGAGGAACCCGTGTCCTACGACGACTACGAGACCCAAGCGGCGCTGACCGCCAAACTGCGCACGCCGGTTCAGATCGGCGAGACCTGGTGGCATTGGCGCGTCGCCAAGCGCGCCCTCGACATGCGCGCCGCCGACTACATCATGCCCGATCTGCTGCGCATCGGCGGCATCACCGGCTGGCAGCGCGTCGCGCATTTGGCGGCCGCAGCCGGCATGCCGATGTCGTCGCACCTGTCGCCCGAGTACTCGGCCCACGCACTCGCCGCCACGCCGACGCGTCATTGGCTCGAGTTTATGGACTGGGGCCAAGACCTTCAGCGCGATCCGCTGGTCCCGAAGGCCGGGCTGACGGCACTGCCGAAAGGCCCGGCGCCGGCATCGTCTGGAACGAAAGCGCGATCGCGAAGTATGCGGTAAGCGTCTGACGCCGTCGCGTCTGTGCTGTATCCCGCGCCCCCGTCGCTCTGCTACCACCACATCAAGACGATGTGGGGCAGGTGAGGGCAGGGCACCGAATGGCTTGGATCTGGGTGATCTTCACGTTTCTGGCCGCGGCGGGCCAGACGATGCGCAATGCCATGCAGCGCGAGTTAACCGAGACGCTCGGCACCGTCGGCGCGACCCACGTGCGCTTCCTCTACGGTCTGCCGTTTGGGCTGCTCTTCCTTGCGCTCATTCTGCTGGTCACCTGGCGCGCCGCTGCCGCCGCTGCACATGACGTGGTTGAGCTGGACCCTGCTCGGCGCCATCACCCAGATCCTAGCGACGGCCCTTTTGCTCGCCGCCATGCGCGAAAAGAACTTCGTCGTCATCACCGCGCTGTCCAAGACTGAACCCGTCCACGTCGCGCTGTTTGGTCTCGTCGTGCTCGGCGAAACGCTGAGCTTCGGCACCACGCTTGCGATCCTGATCGCGGTCGCCGGCGTGCTCCTGATGTCGTGGCCAACAGGCGCACTGCGCGCGGGCGCCGACGGGTTCTCGTGGCGGCCCATCCTTGCTCGGCCTCGTTTCGGCCAGCGTCTTCGGCTTGTCGGCCATCGGCTTCCGCCGTGGCATTCTAAGTCTCGGCGACAGCAACTTCGTGATCCGGGCGTCGACGACGCTGGCGACTCGGGCTCGCCATTCAATCGGTCATGCTCACCGGCTATCTGCTGGCGACCTCGCCCGCGACCTTGACCGCGCTCTTCAAGGCGTGGCGGCCGTCGGTCAAGGCTGGCTTCATGGGCGCGTTCGCGTCCCAGATGTGGTTTCTCGCCTTCGCCGTCGAGACGGCGGCCAAGGTCCGCACGCTCGCCCTGATCGAGATTTTATTTGCCGGGCTCATCTCGAAGAAGCTGTTTAAGCAGGGCATCGCCTCACGCGAGGCGGCCGGCATTGCCGTCATGATCCTCGGCGTCGCCATCCTTCTCAATCAGTAAGATTGCGATACAACGCAGCCATGGCGGCCATCTGGCGGCATCTAAGGCGCATGAACGAAAGCGCCGTAAAACGAAAAAACGCGCTCCGCGTCGAAGAAAACGGGGAGCGCGTTCTGCAAATGTTTTGCAAAGCCGTGGCTCTGCTATCATTTTTTGGCCGGCGGTGCAGCTCCCTGCGGAGCCGGCTCCTGGCACGGCTTCCGGATCCGTCGTGATAAAGATAACCGTCTTCGATTGAGACGATATCTTCGATCTCGAGCTGGTACTCGTCGTCGTCGCTATCGTTAAGACGGACGACGCATCCTTTTGAACAGATCTTCTCAAGCGCTTGGTTCGGCTTCAAGACGTGATCTGTCTTGGTCTCTCCCTCGATGACAGTGACTTTGTGGTCGCGATCATCTCGGTTGGTGAGAGTCACAGCCTCTCCGGGAGCGCTCGTGACAATCAGCGCTGCAAGACTAAAGACGAGGCCGACCAAAACTCGGAAAGGCGGCACCTTGCAGGCTGACATCACGGGTACAACTCCAATAGAAGGAGCTGCGAAGTTACTTCTTCTTCTTCGCAGCTTTCTTTGCCGGCTTTGCAGCTTTCTTAGCAGCAGCTTTCTTCGCCATGGTTCTCTCCTGAGTTGGATGGCTTGTCTAGACCTCGAATCGTGTCCGAGGCACACCGACTGTCATAATTCGAACGCACAACCGCAAACACAAACGGCACACAGCAGTACGCTCACTGCAGATAATGTGTGGACAAGTGCCGTAACGCAACAGGGTGAAGTGGCGTTCGACAAAATTCTTTTCACGCTCACACGGTCGGCGCGACGACGAAGCCACGCGCAACGTCGTCATCATCATCGAACGTTTTGATCATGTCGACGCGCGATCCGATCGGACCTTTGCCGCACGCAACGACGAAGTCATCGACGATGAATGCGTCACCGCGCACCAACACTTCGACGCCACCATCGCGCCGGTTCCGCACATAGCCATCGAGGGCGCGGCGCAGAGCTTGCCGTTCGACAAAAGCGCGAAAGCCGACGCCTTGGACGCGGCCTTCGATCCTGATTCGAACGGTCCTCTGTGTCGCGGCCACCATCTCGAAAAGCCTTAATAACCAAGCGCTGCGCCGTCTTTGCGCGCATCTGAGCCGCCGATCAGAACCCCGCGCGCATGGTCGATCACGATCGCCTGCGCACCGCCCCACGGCTCCGGCCGAACGCTGACCTCGTGCCCGAAGCCAGCCAGTTTATCGCGCTCAGTGACCGGGACGCCCTCTTCGACCTGCACCTTCGCACCATCGAAGAACACGCGCGGATGATCGATCGCTTCCTGAACGTCCATCCCGTAGTCGACCATGTTGGCGAGCACATAGACGTGCCCAACCGGTTGCAACATGCCGCCCATCACGCCGAACGACATCCAGGGCGCGCCGTCTTTCATCGCCAGTGCCGGCACCAACGTGTGCAGCGGACGCTTGCCCGGAGCGATGGCGTTCGCATGTTTGGCGTCGAGCACAAATCCCGAGCCGCGATTTTGCAGCGTGATGCCGGTCTTGCCTGTGACGATGCCCGACCCGAAGCCCGGCAAACAGCGAATTGATGAATGAAACCGCCATCCCATCCTTGTCGACGACGGTGAGATAGATCGTGTCGGTGCCGCCCGGACGCGGGATCGGTCCGAGGTCGGCGCGCCGCGTCGTGCGATCGATACGGCGCGTGAGATCGTCGATGAAACCATCCGAAAGCATGAACGAGACAGGAACATTCATAGTATCTGGATCGGCAACGAACGCATCGCGCGCGGCATAGGCAAGCCGCGCCGTCTCCAACATGATGTGATACCGCTCCGCCGAACCGGCAGTCGTCCCACTCATGCCGAGACGGTCGAGCATCCGCAGCACCATCAGCGCGACGATGCCCTGGTTGTTCGGCGGCAGCTCATAAAGGTCGACGCCGCGATAGCCGACGCTGATCGGCGTCACGTAACTCGACCGCTGCTGCTTAAAGTCGCTGACGGCGTGAACGCCACCGAGCGCAGTCAAGGTTGCAACGATGTCCTCCGCGATCGGGCCCTCGTAGAAGGCGTCGCGGCCATCGCGTGCGAGCGTCTTGAGCGTCGCGGCGAGCGCTGGCATCCGGATCACATCGCCTGCGCGTGGCGCAGATCCACCGAACAGAAGGTGCTGCCGCGCGCCGTCGTTGAGTTTGATCTTGTCGGTGAGATTGCCCCAATCGGTGGCCACGCGCGGCGCCACGGCAAAGCCACCTTCGGCGGCGTCGATGGCCGGTGCCAAGACGTCCGCAAACCCCATCGTCCCATGATCGCGCAGCAGCCGGTCCCAGCCGTCGATCGAGCCCGGCACCGTTACCGCATGCGGTGAGGTCACGGCGATCTCTTTGATGCCTGCCTTCTCATAGTACGCGGGCGTCGCGGCCGCAGGGGCGCGGCCCGACGCATTGAGCGCGATCAGACCCTGCCCTGGCTTATGAATGAGCGCGAAGCAGTCGCCGCCGATGCCGGTCATGGCCGGCTCGACGACACACAGCAGCGCCGTCGCCGCAATCGCCGCGTCGACGGCATTGCCGCCCCGCTTCAAGGTCTCGATGGCCACCAGCGTCGCAGCCGGATGTGAAGTGGCCGCCATGGCATGGCGGGCGATCACCGGCGAGCGGCCGGGCAGGTGGAAAGAGCGCATGGAAGCCTCGAAGTGCAAATGGCAAAAAGGGCGCGTCCACGACGCGCCCTTTTGAACTTTATCAGTGTTGCACGACAGCGGCCAACCGCAAGAACGGATGACCTGCCGTGCGGACCCTGGGAATTAGGCGGCGACCGCAGCGCCTTCGAAGCCCTGCTCGACCGCGGCAGGCATCGAGAAGCCATGGGCATCCGGCACCGGGCCGAAAGCGTTGGCAGTGGTCTGACCCACCGACATGTGCAGCCACAGCAAGGCGCCGAGAGCCGGGATCGTAATGACAGCGAACAGGATCGAATAGGTCCACGAACCCGGCAGCAACGCGACGGGACCGAGCACCAGAGCCGCGGCGAACGACACCACCAGAGCCGAAACGACCCAACCTGCGAACGCAGCCGGGATCAACCAGCCCTTGCGGCCGAGATCGTGCAGCCGTTTGACGCAAACGGCGGTACCGATCCAGAACAGTGGAGCGTTGAGAATGAACAGGCTGCTGTCGCTGAATTCGACACCAGAGAGTTTGATCAAGACCCAAGCGCCAACCTGCAGCGCCAACAGCGCGACGGCGACATTGAGAAAGCCTTGGCGATTGCAGCGGCCGCGCGGGTCGGCGAGCTGGCGAACGAGAGGGACAAGCTGATGAACAGAGGTGACCATGGGAGGCATCCAGTCAGGAGATCCAAGATGTGATTGGCTGACAATGCCGGATTAGGATGACCATCGCGTTAGCAGAACTGGTAAACCAAACGTAAACAAGGCCGCAGATGCGGCCTTGTGAATCACCCAAACTGAAAAAATGCGCGCCTTAAGCGAATTCGATGATGACCGCATCGACCGCGAGACTATCACCGGCCTTCGCCTTCACCGCCTTGACCTTGCCGTCGCGTTCGGCCCGGAGAACATTCTCCATCTTCATCGCTTCAACCACCGCGAGTGTATCGCCCGCCTTCACGTCGGCGCCGTCGGTGACGTGGATGGCTTTGACGAGACCTGGCATCGGGCAAAGCAGGAACTTCGACATATCGGCAGCCACTTTTGCCGGCATCAACGCCGCCATGTCGGCCTCCCGGGGCGTATAGACGAACGCCTTGGCCCCGATGCCGCGATACGCCAGTTCGACGCCATTGAGGATCGGCCGCACTTGCACCGAAACAGTCTCGCCGTCGACCGTGCCCTGCCACACCGGATCGCCATGCCAGAAGGCCGAGACCAGCGTCATTGTCTTTGCCGGTTTGCCCGCAGTGTCGAGGAACGTCACGCGCGTCGGCGAACCGATGGTGCCCTCGACGCTGACCGCCGCAGCCTTGCCGCCGACATCCACCACGCGCCGCTCGGCGAAACGAACCGCCGGGCCTGACATCTGATTGGTGATCTGCCGCCGCCGCACGTTGCTGAGATGGTCGATGAACGACGCCACCGCAGCAATGATTTCGAACGCCGGGCCTTCGACGGCGCGCGGCGCGAAGCCGTTGGGGTACTCTTCTTTGATGAAGCCCGTCGACAGCTTGCCCGACTGCCAAACCGGATTCTGCATAATGGCGGCGAGGAACGGGATGTTGTGCTGGATGCCGTCAATATAGAAGGCATCGAGGGCAGAAGCCTGCAACGCGATAGCCGCCGCGCGGGTCGGTGCGTGCGTGACCAGCTTGGCGATCATCGGATCGTAATACATCGAGATCTCGCCGCCTTCGAACACGCCGGTGTCGTTACGGATGGTGCCGCCGGCGAGCGCGCCTTCGGCTGGCGGGCGATACTTGGTGAGCCGCCCGATCGACGGCAGGAAGTTCCGGTAGGGGTCTTCGGCATAGATGCGGCTCTCCACGGCCCAACCGTTGAGCTTCACATCAGCTTGCTTCATTTTCAGCGGCTCGCCCGCCGCCACGCGGATCATTTGCTCGACCAGATCAACGCCCGTGATCATTTCAGTCACAGGATGTTCCACCTGCAGACGCGTATTCATTTCGAGGAAGAAAAACGACCGGTCCTGCCCGGCCACGAACTCGACCGTGCCCGCACTGTCGTATCCGACGGCCTTGGCCAGCGCGACGGCTTGTTCGCCCATCGCCTTGCGCGTCTTCTCGTCGAGCAACGGTGACGGTGCTTCTTCGATCACTTTCTGATTGCGGCGCTGGATCGAGCATTCGCGCTCGCCGAGATAGATCACGTTGCCGTGCTTGTCGCCCAAGCACCTGGATCTCGATGTGGCGCGGATTTTCGATGAACTTCTCGATGAAGCAGCGGTCATCGCCAAACGACGACTTCGCCTCCGAACGCGCGAGCTGGAAGCCTTCGGCGCATTCCTTGTCGTTATACGCAATCCGCATGCCTTTGCCGCCGCCGCCCGCCGACGCTTTGATCATGACGGGATAGCCAACCTCTTTGGCGATCTTGACCGCGTCCGCCGCATCGACGATTTCGCCGAGATAACCCGGCACTGTCGAAACCTTGGCTTTGGCCGCCGCCTTCTTGCTCTCGATTTTGTCGCCCATCGCCGCGATGGCTTTCGGGTTCGGCCCGATGAACACGATCCCATGCTTGGCGAGCGCCACCGGGAACGCTTCGCGCTCCGACAGGAACCCGTAACCCGGATGCACGGCTTCAGCTCCGGTCTTCTTGCAGGCGTCGATGATCTTATCGATGATCAGATAGCTTTCCGACGCGGCAGCCGGTCCGATGTGAACGGCTTCGTCAGCCATTTCGACATGCAACGCATCCCTGTCGGCATCCGAGTAAACCGCGACCGTCTTGATGCCCATTTTGCGGGCAGTCTTGATGACGCGGCAGGCGATCTCGCCACGGTTGGCAATCAGGATTTTCTTGAACATGGGGTCGCTGTGATCTGGCGTTGACGAAACCGGTGGCGAGGACCACCGGCAACCGGACGCAGGTTGCCCTGCCCGACCCCCCACTTCTAGTGACTTAGCCGTGCTCGGTAAACTCACCGAATGTCCTAGAAGGGCTGCACCCTCGCTCAACCCGGAAGTTTGTTCCGCACCAAGTCGACGTGGCTCCGGAGATTGTAATAGTGCTCCGCGAACGCCTTGGGAACATTGAGATGCCGGACGGCGCCATCGATCACGTCCAACTCCATCCGGTGGGCACGGCTAACCTCGCGGTTTTCCCCGCGCACGATCTTGCCCTCGAGCCGCTTCAGGCGGCCGTACCAGTAATGCAGCCGCTGCCTGACCCGCCACCGGTAGAGCGCCGGAGCGCCCTTAACCAGCGGCACGGCGATTGTTGCCAGCGGCAGCAAGATCACCAGCATCCGCTCAGCGAAATTCGCGAGCCAGAACGGCAAATAGCGCCGCAGGAAGGGCTGTCCGGCCTTGTAGTAGCGGGTCGCATCATCCGACATCGGGAACGTAGGATCGGACGCGATCGGGAACTCGCCCACCCGTTGCAGCAGCGTCGCCGTGCTGTGCGTTTCCGACAACGCTTGCGCCAACACCATCACCAGCGACGGGTGCAGGTCTGACCGCACCACGAGCGAGGCCACCGGTGCAACGAGATTGATATCGGCCGGCGGCAGATTGGTTTCGAGATCGAACACGCCACGCGGCAGCGTCACCTTGGCGAGATACGGCAGCATCCGCGTCATCGCATCGGCCTGCTCGAGGCTCATGAGCTTGACGCTGGGATCGCGCACCAGCTTCTGCAGGATCGGTGCTTCCGGCGCGAACGTCAGCATCGCCGCGTCCACTTGACCGTTGAACAGCGCGTCCACCGCGGCTTGCCCGCCGAGCGGGAGGAACGTCGCATTATCGGGACTGATACGTGACAGCTTGAGCATTTCGGTCGTGAGCGCGCGCGTGCCGCTACCCTCCGCGCCGACAGCGATCTTCGCGCCGCGCAACTGCGACAGCCGCTGCCACGTCTCAGTCGAGCGGTAGAACACCCACACCGGCTCGTAAAAGATCCGGCCAGCCGACAACAAGCCGGAAATATCCTTCCCGTCACCGATCCCGCCTTGCATCAATGCAGCGGTCACGCCGGATTTTTCATCTTTCAGCCGCGCCAGATTTTCAATTGCGCCAGCCGACGTCACCAGCCGAACTCTGACGCCTTCCTTCTCAAGGATCTGCTGATAGCGCTTGCCGAAGGCATGATAAGCACCCGCCTCGCCGCCCGTCGACAGCACGATCTCTTTTTGCGGCGGCGGCTGAATGGCCGAGAGCGCGTACCAAAGTCCGCCACCCAGCAAAATCAGTATCGTCAGGCCGAGCAGGAACCATTGGCTCGATGGCCGGCCGCCGCGTTCGTCGTCGAAATCTTCAATCGAATCGTCAGACATCAGGTCGTCGCGTCCAGTGTGCCAGATCGCCAGCAAGTCTTGGCGGGGAGAGGGCGCGCCACGGAAAGTCAGAGCGCGGCCAGTTTGTAGTCGCTCATAACGGCCATGTGCCGTCGACGCAATCAAGTGAGCCGTAAGTCGCGCGCTTCTGCACGTTTTGCGGCACCAATGATGAACTTGATCCGTTTTGACGAAAGTCTCGGCCCGATTACCGTGGCGGGCGCCGTCTGCGCACATCCGGTTCGCCTTCAGCCGGCACGCCGGCCGCCGGGTCGCCGGTTTTGCCCTGAGGTCCGCCCTTGGCCACAACCGGCGGCGGACGTTGCGCCACAGCCTTGGGAGCCGAACACGACGTCAACCAGATATCGTAGACCGGATGCTCGACTGCGTTGAGGCCGGGGCTTTCCGCGAACATCCAGCCCGTGAACAATGGCAGCTCTTTGCCGTCCTGCTGGCTCTCGACCACCTCGACAAATGTCGATGTCTTCGGCGGCTCTGTCGGTGGGCGTGAATAGCAGACTTTAGGCGACAGCTTGAGCGCGCCAAACTTGGCCGACTCGCCAAGCTTCACTTCGAGTTTTGAAATACGCGCGGTGACCTTATCCAGTGCCGCAAAGATTGCGACCTGATTCTCGATCCGCTGCGCATGCGCCGGACCAGTCGCAACGATGATGGAACCCATCATGGCGACGGCAGCGCCAAGCGTTGCCGCCAGCTTCCCCGTCCGATTGTCTGGTCGTGCCACGTGCATGAACCTGCTCAGACCCCACTGCAACCCGCGACTTATAGTGCGGCTGCCCCTGGTGATGGTATCCCTGCCGAAAGCGGCAACTGCAAGGCCACGCCGCCAGCACGTCGGTGCCTGACGTCCGTGAGATTCGCAACAGGCTTGCTGCGGTTATTCCGGGGTCCACGCCTTATAGTCGCCCGACGCCTTGGGACGCGTACCTGCGGCCAGGATCGAGCCCGGCGGACGGTAGGCATTTGGCGTCCCAGTGGGATTTTCTTGATGCGGCTTCTGCCACGGGCGCGGCCGGTAGGACGCATCTGCCGTTGGTGGCTGGTCGGTCGTATAGTGCATCCAACCGTGCCAATCGGCCGTGATCTTCGAAGCTTCCGCCCCGTTCTTGTAGATCACCCAGCGGCGCGGCACGCCGAGCGGTCCAACGCCGCGCGACTGCACATAATAGCGATTACCTTCTTCGTCGGTGCCGACGTGCTGACCACGCAGCCGCGTGTAGATGCGGTTGGACCAGGTGTTCCCACCCCACCAACTGAAGATTTCGCTGAAAATGCCCATCCGAAAGACCTCGGGACTGCCCATGATCGGCGAAACGCGGCAAAGCCACATTAGGCGCCGGAATTGAGAATTGATCGCCGCTTATCGCACCCGAGTTTGCCCCTGTCCATAGGACGAGAGGGCACGCCCCACACGCGTCTCATAACCCATTCGGACCTTGGAATTCAGGGCCGTCCGCCGTCACATCGCGTGTAACCGTCCTCGACTGCCGCCTCACGGGTCCGGAAACGCGCGACGATGACTCCGCCTTGGGCATGGGTCTGCATATAGCGCTGGGCCTGTGCGGTATCCTGGGACGCTTCAACACCGAGAGCGGTGAGCGTCACCGCCTGCGCCGTCTCCGATCGGATCAGCACGGCAGCCGCCCCGCCGAAACTCGCGGTCATCACCCGGCAGGCCTTGCCGCTGGCTTTCCCGGCAGCCGGTGTCACCGCCGCAACCGGCGCATTGGCTGCTGGACTGGCAGTCGATGCAAGGGGCGGCGCAACGGGTGCCACGGTGCGCACGACGGAGGCTACAGTGCGGGGCGGGGCTGCGTTGCCACCACCACCGCCAGCCTGCACGCGCTCCATCGGCCGTTGCGGTGTCCGCGTGGGCGCGGCTGACGCTGCGATTTGCGCCGGTTGCCCCGTGCACTGCTCGTCCAAGAAGCGTTCGCCAATCAGTTTCATCGACGCCGCGTAATTGGCGTCTGCCGCCCAACGCTTCGTCAGGTCATCGAAGCGAACGGTGCGGCCGAGCCGGCGCGACTGCTTGATGATGCCGTCCTGCACCTCGCGCGTACGTTTCGAGGTCGCATCCGGAACCATCTCGCCCGAGTACGCCACCAGATGCTCCAGATGCGCTTTCACGCCCGCGCTGACATCTGGGAAACTCTCGCCGGGAACGCCGTTGCCCGTCGCACCAATACCCGCGAAATTGTTCTGCCGCGGCTTCACATCGCCGGGCGTGCCGTCTCCGCGACGGAACTTGAGATAATTCGTCTCGAGCAGCATTTGGTAGAAGGCCCAGTCCCAGCGGACTTTGAGCGCATCGCCGTGCTTTTTATAGTCAGCCGCAATGGCCCTGTATTTTGCATCGAGCCCGCTGTTGCGGGTCGTCAGATGCGCCATCATCCGCTCGGGCGAAACGCACGCTGGCACCGTGTTCGCCGCTTGCATCCGGATGGCGGGCAATTCGGGCCGCCGCGATGGTGCCGCCACCGCGATAGTGGCCGCAGTCAGTGCCAGCGTGCTGGCAAGCCCGATGGAAAAGCGTTTCATCACGCGACTGTGCCGGGGCGCTGCCACACTCAGCCTTCCGGGCAGAGCTCGAAGGCTTTGTCGAGCGCCTGCGTCTGGCTGGCAAACTCGCCAGCAACCGCGCCGCCCTTCGCATAAGCCGCAATGAACGCATCGGCTTCGCGCTTTTCTTGACCCTCATTGACGTCGAGAACGGTGAAATTCACCTTCTTGTCGACCACCTGCTTCACGATGACGGCCTTCTGCCCGCCGTAGCTCGCGGTGAAGACGTTACACGCACCGGCCGGTGCCGGCGCCTGCGCATCATGTTGAGGTTTGGGCTGAGGCGCGGCGCCCTTGGCGGCACCACCCGCTAAAGCGGTTTTCGTCGCCGCTGGCGTCTCCGTAGCCACAGGCTCGTCCTGCGCCGCCTGGTTGATGACTTTCACCTGCGGCGTCACCGACTTCGCCAGCTGAGCCGCGCCAAGCGCAAACTTCTTGTCGCCACCCTCTTTGATGCGCGCGCCGAGCCAGTTCCTTGCCCGAGATCTTCTCGGCCTGGCTCATCGTCGGCCTTCGCCAGCGTTTCAGCCACCGGCGCCTTGGCGACGGCATTGACGCCGCCGCGCACCATCGCCAACAACTCCGGCTTCGGATCGGGCTTACCGCAATGCTCGTCGTTGAACTTGTCCGCCACCGCGTCGAGCTGGTTCGGATAACTCTTGGTGCCCGGCGCCCACTTCTGCCCCAGGTCCGAGAACGTGATCGGACGCTTGAAGCCCTTGTGCCAGGACGTCAGCACGCCCCACTCCTGCACTTTGCGCGTCCGCTCGGCGACCGGGTTCTCCACCTTTTCGCCAGAGTACATCAGCACGTGCTGCAAGTGAGCTTTGACGCCTGTCGTGACGTCGGGGAAGGTCTCGCCGTGCTCGCCGTTGCCGGTCGCACCCAGCCCCGCGAAATTATACTGTTTCTCGCGCACGTCGCCTTGCCGGCTGCCGTTCTTGAAGCTGAGTGCGCCGGTCTCGACGATCATCTGGTAGAAGGCATAGTCCCAGCGGAGGCCGAGCGCTTCGCCATGCGTCATGTAGTCGACGGCAATGGTCTCGAATTGCTTGGAAAGATTAGGATTTCGGCTCGCCAGATAGGCTTGCAAGCGGCCCGGCGTCACGCACGCGGGGACGCTGTTCTTAGCCCCGGCCTTGATCGCCGGAAGATCCGCGGCAAATGCCGCCGATGTCGAAAACGCAGCAGCCACAAAGGCTGCGGAGAGTACTGAACCACGAACGCGGTCAAGCATTGTTACACCACCTGATCCACTCAACTAAACCAAAGACGAAATCAGACCCGAACGACATATCGGCGCCGCCGGCCAACGACCGGGTGACACCCAGTTAACCATCGCTCATCTAACGCGAGCGTGGTTAACAGCGCGTAAACGACTGTGTTTCGAAGTCCCCCACGGCCACCATCAAAGGCGACCAATGCGGCCTCATTAGGAGCCGTCTGTGGCAGACCCGTGGCGGCGCGCTGAACATGACAGATCAAAGACGGTGTACGACCTCTGAACCGGATCGTATTGCCGGTTGAAATCGCGAGCCCATTGCCCTACCTCCGAACGACGATCGTTCGGCTCATGCTTTTTTGAGCGATGGCGCACGCGAGCGGGTCAGGGACAAGGGAGAAGCAGGGTGGATACAGTTCTCATCATCGGGGCCGGCGCGGCCGGCTCGGTCGTCGGCGCAGAAGTGCGCGATGAACCGCGACGTGTTCAAGACCATTCACCTCGCCTCCCGCCGCATCGAAAGCTGCGAGAAGATCGCCAAGCGCTGCAAGGGCAAGGTCCACACCCATCAGGTCGACGCCGACAACGTCAACGAGACGGTCAAGCTTCTCAAGGCGACCAAGCCCGACCTCGTCATCAACATGGCGCTGCCGTATCAGGATCTGCCGATCATGGACGCGTGCCTCGAAGCCGGCGTCCACTACATGGACACCGCCAACTACGAGCCGCGCGACGACGCCAAGTTCACCTACAAATGGCAGTGGCCGTACCACAAGAAATACAAGGACGCCGGCATCATGGCGATCCTCGGCTGCGGCTTCGATCCCGGCCAGTCGAACATCTATTGCGCCTACGCGCAGGAATTCCTGTTCGACGAAATCGAAACCATCGACATCGTCGACTGCAACGACGGCAGCCACGGCAAGTCGTTCGCCACCAACTTCAATCCGGAGATCAACCTGCGCGAAGTCACGCAGCGCGGCAAATACTGGAAAGACGGCAAGTGGATCGACATCGACCCGCTCTCGATCAACTGCCATGATCGACTATCCGGAAGTCGGCCCGCGCAAGTCCTACCTGATCTATCACGAGGAAGAAGAAAGCCTCGTCAAGCACATCAAGGGCCTGAAGCAGATCCGCTTCTGGATGACCTTCTCCGACAACTACATCAAGCACCTCGACGTCCTGCAGTCGGTCGGCATGACGCGCATCGATCCCGTGATGTACAAGGGCAATCCGGTCATCCCGATGGAGTTCCTGAAGGAGCTGCTGCCGCCGCCGTCGTCGCTCGGCAAGAACTACACCGGCAAGACCTCGATCGGCGTCATCTTCACCGGCACCGGCAAGAACGGCAAGCCGCGCCGCACGATGATCTATAACGTCTGCGAGCATCAGCACGCCTACAAGGATACCGGCGCCCAGGCCGTCTCCTACACGACAGGCGTGCCGCCCGTCGTCGGCGCCATGATGCTGTTCAAGGGCCACTGGGGACCAAAGGCCGGCGTCTTACAACGTCGAGCAATTGCCGTCGAAACCGTTCATGGACGAAATCGGCAAGCAAGGCCTGCCCTGGCAGATCATGGACCTCAAAAAAGCCGATCAGAAAGACCTGTTCGCGGTGAAGACTTAAGCGAAAGTCACCCTCACCCGCATGTCACGTGTTGACCCGTCACGACGCGCCTCCCCTCTCCCTCAAGGGAGAGGGGTATGAACGCATAATCGACGACTAGAGTCGGGATATCTGCTTCACTTCTCTCCCTTGGGGAGAAGCTCCGCACGCGCGTGTGCTATGTCGGCACCCGGAGCGCACACGGAAGTGCCCGGATGAGGGGGCTTCACGTGAAAAATATTTGCCCGTAAAGATCCCGGATATTCGTCGCGGGAAGTGCGCGCCGAATTCCGGTGAACCGATAGAGCGAAGACGGCGGCCCGAAGGCGCTGCGGTCGTGAGTGCGTGAGAATAATCACGCTCCCGCCGCTTCTCGATGATTTGCGACGCTCCTCCTCAATCGACGCGTGAACTGCGGTGCCCACCCCCGCCGTTTTCCCGGAATTCGCGGCACGCGAATATCCGGGCTCTTTCGCGGTGGGGGTGCGCGGAATGTTGACGCTTGTGCTTTTGGCGGCTTTTTCTGTGTTAAATAGGCGCGCGAGCTTCTCAAAGGTAAAGGTCCCGGATATTCGGCCCGCGAAGATGCGCGCCGAATTCCGGGAAAACGGTTGGGGGTGGTGCCGAATTTGTGGAGCAAGGACGACGTGAATTTGACGTCTTTCTCCCCTTCGTTTTCCCGGAATTCGCGGCACGCGAATATCCGGGATCTTTACCCGTTCAATGGGCGCATGCTGGTAATGCTCGGGTCAAGGTTCTAAGCCCAAGAGACGCAGTGCGTCGGGATAGAGGTCTCGCCAAGTCGGGTTAGCGTCCTCAATAAGCTTGATCTTCCAATCTCTGCGCCAGCGTTTCATCAACCATTCTCTACGTTGTGCCGACGCCGCAGTGTCGTGTTGTTCAAAATAGACAAGCCGTGTTGCCCAGTATTTCTTCGTGAAACCGTCAGTGATGCGTTCCCGATGCTGCCACGCGCGATCTGCAATGTTGGATGTCATGCCGGTATAAAGCACACCGCGCGGTGCCGATGCGGTGATATAGACATAAAATATCTTAGGGGATGTTGAAGGCATCGTTGCAAGAGTAGTGCAAACTGTCTGCCCGTAAAGATCCCGGATATTCGACGCGCGAAGTGCGCGACGAATTCCGGGAAACCGATGGAGCAGATGGCTGCACCAATTCTGTTTACCGGACACGCGCGATTGTTCGACCCAGCATGACGTTTGCGGGAGAGCCTACCGCTTCCCGCCGTAGGCAATAATCATCCCCGTCGACGTCGCTTGCGCGGCGAGCCGGCCTTCGACCGTGAAAAGATCCGCTTCGAGAAAAGCGACGCGCGCGCCGCGCCGGTTGATGCGTGCCACGACCCGGCCGGTCCCGGTCCGCACTTCTCCAAAAAGCTGACTTTGATCTCGAGGCTCGCAACGCTCTGCGCGTGGTCCGTGTCGTACATCACCGCGTGCGCCATCGCCGCATCAAGCCAAGCGGTAACGAATCCGCCCTGCGCAATCGTCGCGTTGGTATGACAAAACTCACGCCGCACAGTGACGGCTGCAATAAGTTCCTTCTTCGCAGCATCCCAAGACACGACATCGAAGCCACCCATGGAATCGAATAACGCTTGGCCTGAGACAATGCGGGCTTCCTTTTCAGCGTCGGTCATGTGGTCCTAGAGATGAAGTGACGGGATGAGCAGTCAGCGCAACGCGGCCAACGTCGTGTGACGGCGCAAGGCAGTTTATAGCCTTCGTGATCCAGCGCAACGTGCCGATCGTTCAGCGCTTGTGCCGGGAAACGGCTGAGCCGACGGCAATCACGAAGCTGCCGATGCACAAGCTATGTCGAAGGTCGGCCTCATGGCGCCTGTCCCGTGCACCACTCAGTAGATCTCAACCGCGACGCGATAGCGAAATTCCTTGCCGCTTTTTATGCGCGTCCGATAGGAGAAGCTGTCCGTGCCGCGCGCGCCAGCACGCGCCGCGTAAACAACACGATTGCCACTGACAGAGACATTGCCCTTGGAACCGCCGCTCATGAGATCGATATCGGTGGTCGGAAATCGGCGGCTGCCAATGGCATCGCGCATGTTTGTAAATTGCCGGATCATGCAGGTCTTGCCCTGCTCGACCGACATGGTTCCGGCGACAGTCTGGCCGGCGACGCCAGTCATGTGTGAGACGCGACAGGCCATCGCTGGAAGGCTGAAGCTAACGGTCGCAAGGGTCATAATCGAAGCTCAATAAAGACCGCGATGTCTCAAAACCATCTCTCCAATAATTCTGACGTATAAACGTCCATATGAAAAAATGATAAGATCGCTGAGTAAGCTCGGCAAGGATTATTGTGCGCCATCCGAGCCTTGCGGAGGCAGTGCCCAGATGTTGATTTTTCCGCCCGTTGGCCTAGACGAAGGCCGTCGCGAAACGCGAGGTAAAATGTGAACCATCCAGCGATCGAGTTCGTCGAGACAAATGCCGCCTCCGACGCGGAGGCCGTCACCGCGCTCCTACTCGCCTACAACGACCTCCACACCCCGAGAGCGCGCCGCGAACCCTTCCGCATCGTCGCGCGCGACGGCAACGGCGCCATCCAGGGCGGCGCACTCGGCTGGTCGACGCACCGTTGGTGCTACGTCGACATTTTCGTCCTAGCCCCTGAATTTCGCGGGGGCGGCATGGGCCGCAAACTCATGGACCAAGTTGAACACCTCGCACGCGCGCGCAAATGCATCGGCATTCACCTCAACACCGCGACCTTCCAAGCGCCGGACTTCTACCAGCAGATCGGCTTCACCGAGTGCGGCCGGATCCCCGATCTCCCCGAAGGCCATACCAACCTCTGGTTCATGAAAAGATTGTGAGCCCGGGCGCCGCATTGGCTCTCGCTTGCTCTACGACCGCGCGCTAGTCTCGCACTGACAAACAGTCTCCGGAGGCCACCGTGCGCGTGATCTTGGCTCTATGTCTCGCCGTCGCTGGACTTGTCTTGATGGGACAAGCCGCGTCCCCGCCCGTAGCCGGTCCGGTCGCGCAGTTCACCCGCGAACCCAACCTCGACCGCTCCGGCGACGATCTGCGCCGCGATGTCTTGAGCGCGTCCGCCACGGTCGATGACTGCGCCAATCGCTGCGCCTCGGTCAGCGGCTGCGTCGCCTTCACCTTCGTGAAAAAGAGCACAACGGTGCCAGAGCCCATCTGCTGGCTGAAAAAGACCGTCCCCGTCGGCTACGAGAGCAGCTGCTGCATCAGCGGCGTCCGTCGCGACTGACCCTCAACGCGCGACGCCCCTGCCTCTGCGGCATCCGGTCAAATCCGACCCCATCAATTCATAGGGGGTGCGCGCCAAAGATCCGCCCTATAAGGCCAACGTATACGTAGGGCTTGCGTTGGGGGCGGCGCAAAGGGCGGGGACACCACCGGACATGCCGAATGTGCACCGATTACACGCAGAGGAAGTGATCACAGAGGCCATCGCAAAGCGTGCGCTTACGGCATGGGCCAGCCGCGATCTCGCGGCGACTTTGGCCTGCATGTCAGACAGCCTCATCTACACAGTCAACATAACCGGAGTTCTGGCGCCCTTCGGTTCGCCATTGCGTGGCAAGACGGCGGTCCGCAACCAACTGCAGCTCCTGCTCGATACCTTTGAGTTCGAGTTTTACGCCGTCGAGCACCTGCGGGTAGAAGGGTCGATTGCCCATGCCCGGAACAACATCGATTACCGCCACATCGCCACCGGCGAACATCTGCGGACGCGCTTCCGCCTCGTCATGCACATCGAGAACGGGCTCATTCAGCAGCTGGAAGAATTTCACGACGCCGCATTTGTCGAAGCCTTCATGCGCCTCGTAGCGCCTCATGCGCAGCCGCCGTCCGCGGGTGATGTGTAGGCAAACAGTCGGCGCACGGTCGCAGTTTGCAGGCCCAAATCCTTGTAAATGAACCACACTCACCTTTCTCATTCATCGCTGTTTCAGCATGAATGTTTCATTGTGACAATGAAGGCGATAAACTCGCCGAGTTGAAATTCCAGCCGCCGCGCTCTTTGCCCGATATCGGCCGGGGACGAGCAATGCGCGCGCGGCAACGCGAGGAAGTGTGTGGGCCGGTTCTTGGAGCTGATCATGTCAATGCGTATCACCAGTATGTCGAGCCTGAAGAAGTCGTCGGTCCTCGTTGCAGCCTGTGCAACACCTCTGCTCCTTGCAGCATTGCACCCACCGCCGCCAGCGCTGACGAAATCAAAATCACCATCGAGCGCGTCCGCGACGTCGGCAAGTCAGATGCGTTCAGCAAGTCGGATTTCTACGCCCGCGTCACCATCGCCGGTCAAGCCTTCCAAACTGACATCATCCGCAACCAGAATGACGCACGCCCAAATTGGGTGATTACCAAAGATGTGCCCCCCGGTGTACATGACGTGAAAGTCGAAATCCTCGATAAGGATGTGACCAAATCGGAAACGATCGACGTCACGCGCACCGCCGGTAAGCGCGATCTCGATTTCAAAGTCGGCACGCGCCGCTGCAATGTCGTTGGTTTCTCGCCCGCCGCGCGTTGTGGACAACCGATCGTGCGCGCAGGTGATGAAGGCAAAGCTGCCGAAATCACTTTCTCCGTCGCCACCAAGCGCTGACCCCAGCGAGGCCGTCTCGCTCAGCACCCGAACCTGAGCCATGGCTGCGAGCGCCCGATATGCACGGGCGCTCGTTGCCGTTTTGGGGTCCCTTGCCGCGTGCCCCGTGCGCTCTACCCTCGCGCCGCCCAACGCCAGCACGGCGACCGTGCCGCAGCCAAAGCGCAAAGCTGTGATTGTCACGTGAAGGCGGACAGGGGTACGTTGCGGCAAAGCTCCGTCTCGAACGCCATGAGGCATCACATGTCAAAAATCATCGCCGCCGTCGCGGCCCTTTTGTGCACCGCCGTCGCTGTTTCCGCGGCAACAGCCGCCGAAAAGACGCGCAAGAAGAAAATCATCTACCAGCAACAACGTCCGGCGGCAGAACGCATCTATAGCGAGCCTGACGCCAATGGCTGGTACCCGCGCGATTCCCGCCTGCTCAAGTTCGGCTCGAAGATCTGGTGGGAGCAAATGGAGCAAGAAGGCCGCATTGGTCGCCGCGAATGGTGAGCACTGTGTTCCGGCGACGTGTGCCTCAACGCGTGTCACGCCTGCGTGCCGCGCGTATTCTCGTTTGCCTGAATTCGTGCCAGCGTCACCACCCTGCTAATATTTTAAGGTGCGCACCGTGGCCGCCACATCCGCTCAAACTCTCGATCCTCGACCAGTCCATCGCCAACGCCGGCCGGCCGCAAGGCGAAGCGATCCGCAACGCCATCGCCCTCGCGCGCGCCACTGAAAAGATGGGCTACAGCCGCTTCTGGGTCTCTGAGCACCACAACAACGACACCATCGTCGGCTCGGCGCCTGAAGTTTTAATGGCCGCGATCGCCGCGCAAACCTCGACCATCCGCGTCGGTAGCGCCGGCGTGATGCTGCCCCACTACGCGCCCTATAAAGTCGCCGAGCAATTCCGAGTGCTTGAAGCCATCGCCCCAGGGCGTATCGATCTCGGGCTTGGCCGCGCGCCGGGCTCAGATGGCCGCACAGCCTGGGCGCTCAACGCCCGCGCCAACGAACGCGCCGAAGAATTTCCCTCCGACATCCAAGATCTGCAGGATTGGCTCGCGGGCCGGCCCCTGCGCGACGGTCACCCCTTCACGGGCGTGCGCGCATTCCCCGCCGGCGATACCACCCCCGAAATGTGGGTGCTCGGCAGTTCCAACTACGGCGCGCAAGTCGCCGCTCACTTCGGGTTGCCGTATGCCTTCGCCTACTTTTTCACCGACGGCCAAGGCACCAAGGACGCGCTCTATTTTTACACCTCGGCCTACAAGCCGAGCGAGCGCCACCCCAAGCCGCACTCCGCGCTCTGCGTGTGGGCCCTTGCCGCCGACACCGCCGAAGAAGCCGCCTACCACTTCGGCCCGCGCGCGCACTTCCGCCTGCATCGCGACCGCGGCATTTTCCTGCCACTCGAAAATCCCGCCACCATCGCCAAGCATGAGTACACCGCTGAAGAGCGCGTCCGCCTCAAGGTCTTCAAGGAGAAAGCCTTCATCGGCACGGGCGCCGATGTGAAGGCGCGCATCGACGCCCTCGTCGCCGAGACCGGCGTCGACGAAATCGTCATCGTCACCTGGGCTTTCGACGAAGCCGTCCGCCACAAAAGCTATCAGCTCATCGCAGATGCCTACGGCCTCAAGGGTTAGCGCTCAATACGGCAGCCCGACGTAGTTCTCCGCCAGCGCCGTCGACGCGGCGCGTGACGACAGCGTGTATTCGAGTTCCGCCCGTTGCATATTCTGCTCAAAGCTCGAATTGCCCGGGAACGTGTGCAGCATCTGCGTCATCCACCACGAGAAGCGCTCCGCCTTCCAGATGCGCGCCAGCGCCCGGCTCGAATACGCATCAAGCGCCGCATTTGAACGCTCGCCGTAGTGCTCGATCAGGCCGCGCGACAAGTAGTGAATATCGCTGGCCGCCAAATTGAGCCCTTTGGCGCCCGTCGGCGGCACGATGTGTGCGGCGTCGCCCGCCAGAAACAAGCGGCCGAAACGCATCGGCTCGGCCACGAAGCTGCGAAGCGGCGCAATGCTCTTCTCAATCGACGGCCCCGTCACCAGTTTCTCCCGCGAAACCGGATCGAGCCGCGATTTCAACTCATCCCAGAACCGCGTGTCGGTCCACTGGTCCACATCGTCGCTGAGGCTGCACTGCACGTAGTAGCGGCTGCGCGTCATCGACCGCATCGAACAGAGCGCAAAGCCACGCGGGTTTGTCACGTAGATGAGTTCGTCGTTGACCGGTGGCACGTCGGCCAGAACGCCGAGCCAGCCGAACGGATAAACCCGCTCGTGTTCGCGGATCGCCGATTGCGGAGCGCTGCGCCGGCCGATGCCGTGAAAACCATCGCACGCCGCCACGAAGTCCGCCTGGATCTCCTGATCGACGCCATCCTTGCGGAACCGGATCACCGGCGCGTCGCGGCCAAAATCGCTGATCGACGTCACCTCCGCTTCGTAGATCGACTGCAGCCCTTTTGCGGCGCGCGCCTCCATCAGATCGCGCGTGATCTCGGTCTGCCCGTAGATCATCACCGACTTGCCGGTCAGATCTTTGAAGCTGATGTGATGCAGCCGATCCGCCACCGAGATGATCGTGCCGTCATGCACCAGCCCTTCGCGGCGCATCCGCGCGCCCACGCCCGCTTCATCCAGCATGTCTTGCGCACCAGTCTCGATCACGCCCGCGCGGATGCGTCCGAGCACATACTCGGGCGTCTGCCGTTCGATGACGATGTTGGCGATGCCATGCTTGGCGAGAAGTTGCCCGAGCAGAAGCCCCGACGGGCCTGCGCCGATGATGGCGACCTGCGTGCGCATGCGTATGCCTCCCGTCTCGGTGTTTTAGAAGTTTATGCCCCACGATAGGCCAAGTTCAGCCGCGAAATATGGACAACGGGGACAAAAAACAGGACAAAGCGAACATCACCGCCGAGGCGCAGGACCCGATGCAGCGCACCATTCCCAGTTACCGCCTCTACGCCGCCGATGGCGAGCCGATGCTCGACCAGTGGGTCCATTGCGAACCGATCGCCGTCCGGTCCTCGCGCCATCGCTGGCATATCAAGCCGCACGATCACGCCGAACTGTTTCAAATTCTGTTCGTGCGCGCGGGCCGCGTCACCGCCGAAATCGCGGGCGACGTATCGGCGCCGCGCCTGCCGGTCATCATCACCATGCCGCCGCGTGTGGCGCACGGCTACAAGTTCGCGCGCTCCGTCGATGGGCATATCATCACCATTTCAGCCGGACGCCTCGAACGCTTGTTGGCAATTTGCGACGGCGCCCGCGCCTTGCTGGCCGAACCCCGCACCATCCCGCTCGGCCACGATGGCGATCTCAATGCCACCGTCGCCGCAGCCATCGACGCCATCGCCACGGAATGCGCCACCATCGACCGCTGGCAATCGCAACGCATCGAAAGCCTGCTGCTCGGTCTCTTGATCACGCTCTGCCGCGCACTCGCCAACGAATTCGGCGCCGGCCACAGCGCAGGCACCACCGCAACCGATCGCCGCGCGCTGGCGTTCCGCTCAGCCGTCGATCGCCACTTCCGCGCTCATCGTCCGCTCGCCGCCTACGCCAAAGCGCTCGCGACCTCAGAAACCCATCTCAACCGCATCTGCCGCAAAGCCTTCGGCACCTCGGCGTTCGGCGTCATCCAACGCCGCATCATGCTGGAAGCAACCCGCGATCTGCGCTTCACGCGCCACCCCGTCGCCGCCATCGCCCACTCGCTCGGCTTCGACGACCCCGCCTACTTCGCCCGCGTCTTCAAAAAACACACCGGCCTGACACCCAGGGAGTTTCGCAATAGGGGGTGACGCCAAACAGATGCACCGCTGGCCCAAGGTCTGCTTTTCTCCGAATTCAAAACTAATTCATTCGATGAGATGGAGATTAGGTAACATCTGCATCACATTATGCGTGGTCGGCCGCGATTGCGATGCTTCGATCCCAGAAGGCAGACGCCATATGACAAGTGGCAACCAAACATCCAATTACAATCATTTGTATCTGCTTGTTGATCACCACATGCGATCATCTCCCTACCGCGTCTTCAGATGCGGTAGGGAGCGCAACGCTAACTTTATTTTTTCTCGGCAAACTTCTCATAGGTGCCAGTGATCGTCGCCTTGATGGTTATTGGTTGTTTGGTGCGGTTGCGCCAGGACCACCCGTGCGTACCATCGTAGCCCGCTTTGAACTCGCCCTTGTCGGTCACCGCAATTCCTTTCTTGTACTCAGTGTATTCGTCGTCACGCGCATTGATTTTCTCGCCGTGGAAATTGAAGTTGATGGCGCTCGATGCGGTCCAGGTGAAGGCATACCCATCACCTTTCTTCATCCAGGCCTTCAACTCCATCTTGGCATTTGGTTGCAGGACGATTTCGAGCGTCTCTGTCTTTTGTCCAGGAATAGCCGGTGTCGCAGCGGGTGCTGCCTGAGCAAGTTGCGACCATGCGCCGCCGAGCGGCGCGGCGTCGCTCATGACATGGGTGCCAGACGCCAGCAGATTTGGGCTTTTGCTCAACGTCGGCAGGTCCGCCTTCTTTGCCCTTTTCAGTTCTGCATCGCGTTTAATCTCGCCCATTTCTGTGAGGCCGAGGACGCGACCGATGCCCGTTGGATCGACGGCATACTCGGCGGGCAATACGCATGTCACTGCGAGAAGCGTTGCAACGGCGGTTGCGATGATCGTAGAGCGGATAAGGCTTGGGATGGTTGGTAGTTGTTCCAGATCGACGGTTGATGCATTGGTGATGTTGGCAAGCGTCATGACAGGCTCCAAGTTTGGTGTGATGAAGTCGCGAAAAGTTAAGCGGTGGTGGCGAAATAGCCCTGCAATTGCGAGATGGTGAGTGCGACACCGGCCAGCATCAAAGCGACGTTTGAGGCGACCGCCAATTTCGAGAAGCTCTCAGTTCGTCGCCAGAAACCCATCACAATGAGGATGGCTGACAACGCTAAAAGCTGGCCAATCTCGACACCTATGTTGAACGAGATGAGATTTGGGATAAGTCCGTCGGGCGACAATTCGAAGTCCTGAACCTTTGTCGCCAGACCGAAGCCATGGAACAAACCAAAGATCAGCACAGCCGCCTTGGCATTGGGCTGGAAGCCGAACCATGTTTTGAAGACGTCGAGATTATCCAGCGCCTTGTAGACAACCGATAGGCCAATGATGGCATCGATCAGATAAGCATTGACACCGGTGCCATTGAGGACGCCGAACAACAGCGTCGTGCTGTGCCCGATCGCAAACAAGGTTACGTAAAGCCCGACGTCCTTCAGTCGATAAAGGAAGAAGATCACACCGAACAAAAACAACAGGTGATCGTAACCGGTCACCATGTGTTTCGCGCCAAGGTACATGAATGGGATAAGATTGCGGCCGTTGACGGCCTCGATGTAGGCCTGATCGCCCGTTGGAACGCCGTGAGCCAAGGCAGGGATCCCCTGTGTGGCTGCCACGACGAACGCAACGGCCGCCAGGGCGGCGTGTCCGTATCGTTGATGCATGAGATCTCTCTTTAGCTCGCGCCAATGCGAAGCCGCTGACATCGTCAGTCGGCGAGGCTGGCGTTGATTTAAATCTGCGGGTTGAGGTGCAGCGCACGCGAGGAGCTGCAATGCACTCCTAAGACACGGCTCATCGATGTGAGCAGTGTAATCTGCGTGCTGGATTGTCTACGCGCGCCGCGGTGGTCGGTCGCTAGGGCCGACATCGAAGACGACAACAGTCTTACTTCGGGATGGCGACCAGGACGTATCAACCTGCGCAAATTTCCATGCCGCTAGCGGGGTTAGGCTGATCGCAAGATCTGGATGATGCTCATGCGTCAGTTCCAGGCCGCGAGGTCCGTTGGGGTCTCCAGCCTCAATGATTGTCACCTCGATGGAACTCGCCTGCTCAGAAGCGTCGTGATCATCGTGGTGATGATCTGACTGCGCATGCTCGTGTTCATGCGCGTGCACCATTCCTGAGTAAGTGCCGGCAATCAAATTTATCGCCAGCGCCAACGCAATGACCGTCATCATCGCAACGCGAATGCGCGCAGCGACGTGCCGACGATCGTAAATTGGCAAGAACTCCAGCAACGGCGAGCCTCTCAGTCGATGAACTGGGCTATTATATCCTCACTGTGCCGTCAATGCGGCGAGAGTCGTTTCAAGCCGAACCAGTGCAATGTGCGGCTACGATCAAGGCAATCATCATCGACTTTGGAGGGACCCGCTTCGAGCGTATCGAGCGCGCCGCCATCGCCCACTCACTCGGCTTCGGCGACCCAGCCTACTTCGCCCGCGTCTTCAAAAAACACACCGGCCTCACCCCGCGGGAGTTTCGCGATCGACTGGGGCATGGCGGGTAAGGATCGCAAAACGATCTTCATTGATCCACCGCCTCCACCCCCCACCCTTGACGCCTCGGCCCATCCCGCTTATGCAACACGCGGAATTCGTGGTGATTTGGCCGGCCGGCTTGCAGCCACGTTAAATAAGTCGCTAAAGGGCCGTGCGCACCCGGTAGGGACGCTGGCTCGTTGCGATATGCAAAGCCGGTGTTTCAGAGCCGGGTTTTTTGTTGCCTCAAGCAATGTAAAATCCTCGCCCCTTGCGCGACGGAGCAGTCACATGTCGAAGCCAAATTTACCCGATGAAGAGCTCGGTGCCGCCACCTTGGCCGTCCACGGCGGCACGCTGCGGTCGCAGTTCATGGAAACCTCCGAAGCGCTCTTCCTGACCCAAGGCTACGTCTACAATTCACCCGAAGAAGCCGAAGAACGCTTCAAGAGCGAAAGCGGCGGCTTCATCTATTCGCGCTACGCCAACCCGACGCTCGCCATGTTCGAAGAGCGCATGCGTCTGTTGGAAGGGGCAGGTGCCGCCCGCGCCACCGCCTCCGGCATGGCCGCCGTCTCGGGCGCGATGCTGTCGTTCCTCAAAGCCGGCGATCACGTCGTCGCCGCGCGCGCCTTGTTCGGCTCGTGCCTCTACGTCGTGCAGGATTTGCTGCCACGCTTCGGCGTCACCTCGACCCTCGTCGATGGCCGCGACATCAGCGCTTGGAAAAAGGCGATGCAGCCGAACACCAAGGCCGTGTTCTTTGAAACCCCATCCAACCCCTGCCTCGACCTCGTCGATATCGCAGCCGTCTCCAAGATCGCGCATGATGCCGGCGCGCTCGTCGTCGTCGACAACGTCTTCGCCACGCCCTGCTATCAGTCGCCGCTGAAACTCGGCGCCGACATCGTCGTCTATTCGACCACCAAGCACATCGACGGTCAGGGCCGCTGCTTGGGCGGCGTCGTGCTTGGCTCGGAAAAGTTCATCAAGGAAACTTTCCATACCTTCTACAAGCACACCGGCATCGGCATGAGCCCGTTCAACGCCTGGGTCATGCTGAAGGGTCTGGAAACGCTGAAGCTGCGCGTCGATCAGCAAACCGCCAACACCGCGAAAGTCGCCGACGCCTTGGCCGCGTTGAAAAACTCGGGCGTTTCACGCGTGCTCTATCCCGGCCGCGCCGACCATCCCCAAGCCGAACTCGCCAAGCGCCAGATGCAGGGCGGCTCGACGCTTGTGGCCTTCGAACTCGCCGGTGGCAAGGCAGCAGCCTTCAAATTCTTGAATGCGCTCAAGATCATCAAGCTCTCGAACAATTTGGGCGACGCCAAGAGCCTCATCACGCACCCGGCGACCACCACCCATCAACGCTTGAAGCCCGATGCCCGCGCCGAACTCGGGATCAGCGAAGGCCTCGTGCGTCTCTCCGTCGGCCTCGAAGATGCCGCCGATCTGGTCCGCGACGTGCAGAACGCTGTCACGGCAGCCGTCGCCTAAGCCGTCACGTTCGCTCCGGCGATCTCCGCCCTACACTTTAGGGGGGATCGCCGGGGCGAAGAAAGGGGCTCAACGCGCCTACGACAGCACTTTCCACGCCCACGCAATGCGCGCGGCAGCAGATACGGCGCAGAGCAGCGCAAACCCAAATGCGATCATTGCGAAAGCCTCAGGGAACAGGCACATCAACACGAACGCGACGATGGTTTCAGTGCCTTCCGCCAACCCCGCGATAAAATAGAACGCCTTCGGCCCCTGCGCGTGGGTCTCGAGCGCGCGCTTTTGCGCCATGATGGCAAACGCCAAAAACGCCACGCCATTGGCCAGAAACGCCGCCAGCAGAAATGCCGCCGCCAGCGCGTTGCGCGCCGGATCGGCCACCGCAAACGCCAGCGGTACCGCGCCGTAAATGACGAAATCGAGCACGATATCGAAATACCCGCCGCGATCCGTCGGCCCTTCGATCCGCGCCACCGCACCATCGACGCCATCGCCAATGCGATTGATCAGAAGGAGCGCTAAACCCAGGACCGGCGCCCCCAAGGCAATCGCAACCGCCCCGCAAAGTCCGAGCGCAAACGTGGCCAGCGTCACGCTCTGCGCGCCGGCGCCGCGCCGGTGCAACCAGCGCGCCATCGACGCGGTCGTTGCGTCCACCAGAGGTCTCAAGCGTCCATCGAACATGCGCACGCAGCCGTTTCTTGATCGTCGTTGACCTGAGCAAGGTGTTCTGGTCACAGTTATAGGCAGTTGAACGCTCACGCCGCCAGCGGCCCCGCGCCAGATGCCTCCCCGGTTGTGCGTGGGCAACCGGCGGGCCTGAAAATACTCCAGCCGGAAATGGCAACAGAAGATGTATGACGCTCTCACCCGTAATATTCGCGTCCGCGTTGCCCCCGCGTACCTCGACGACCAATCCGATCCCGAAGATGGCCGCTATGTCTGGGCCTACACCGTCACGATCGAGAACGAAGGCGAAGAGACCGTACAGCTCAAATCGCGGCACTGGAAAATCACCGACGAAGCCGGCCGCCTCGAAGAGGTGCGCGGCCCAGGCGTCGTGGGCGAAACCCCGACGCTCGCGCCAGGTCAGTCATTTCGCTACACCTCAGGCTGCCCGCTGCCGACGCCATCCGGCATCATGGTCGGCACCTATCAGATGCTCTCGGAAACCGGCGAAACCTTCGATGTCGTCATTCCCGCGTTCTCCCTCGACAGCCCCCACGCCAAACGGCGCTTGAATTGAAAGACGTCATGCGCGCCTGATGTGCAGTCCCAACGCGACCGCGAGGCACGCGAGCAAAATCACATCAACAATCACCACGGTTCTGATCTCCGCAGTGAGCGTGCCGGCCGGCAACGCAAGTCCGAGAAACGACACGACGCTGACAAAGCCCGCCGCCAAGGCCGCCGTCCGCAACGGCGCGTGTGCTGCCGCCGCTACGCAAACCGCGCCGACCAGCGCCAGCAGCACCGCCCGGTGCCGCATCAGCAAGTCCAAATTTGGCTCGTTGACGCTGACCCCATAGAGCCGCGCCAGCCGTGACGCGCCAAGCACGCCAGTGATCGGCAGCACATGGATCACCCCCACGATCAGCAACAGAATTTGTAGGATCCGCTCAGCCATTGCCGTCCTCGTGCGTGATTGCCCGACAACCGGACGGCATCGGCGCATGCCGCGCAATAACCTCGGACGTCATGTCCGGAACAGCCACCGAGCGCGGCACCGTAATCGTTAACACCGTCGCCCCGCTAACATGCGCAGTCATGCCGCTCGGCGCCGGCCTGCCCGCCGCATCGTCCACCGGCCACGCACCAGCATTTAAAGGCCGAACTCTTATGTTGAAAACACGCCTCGAACAGTGCCCCCGCTACACCCCTAGCCAAGCCCATGATTAACGCGTGTAGGGCCTATTCTGACGGCTTTCTGAGCATCGCAGCGTTTTAGCGCCTCACCCCAGAGATTTACCCTGGTTGACAGCCCGCGCGGCCTCGTGTCGGGTCGGCAGTAGCTGAAACCGCAAGGACCATTCCGGCATGTCCGCCGCCACCACCGCACGCTCCGACGCAATCTGGCCGACCACCCCCAAAGACATTCTCGCCAAGCTCGTGTCGTTCGACACCACGAGCCACAAGCCGAACTTACCGATGGCCGAGTGGATCCGGGACTTCCTCGCCGCCCAAGGCATCGAGGCGACGTTGATGAAGGCCGCCGACGGCATCCATGCCAACCTGTTCGCGACCATCGGCCCGGCGGGTGACGGCGGTATCGGCCTCTCCGGCCACATGGATGTGGTGCCGGTGACAGGCCAGCCCTGGGACACCGATCCCTTCACGCTGGTCGAAAAAGGTTCGCGCCTCTATGCCCGCGGCTCCGCCGACATGAAGGGTTACCTCGCCTGCATGCTCGCCGCCGTGCCGGATTTCAAACGCCGCAAGCTCAAGCAACCGGTCCACCTGATCTTCAGCTACGACGAAGAAGTCGGCTGCACCGGTGTCATTCCGATGGTTGCCGAGTTCGGCAAGACGCTGCCGAAACCCAGCATTGTTTTCGTCGGCGAACCCTCGATGATGGGTGTCGTCGACGGCCATAAAGGCGGCGCACGCTTCCGCACCGAAATCATCGGCAAGGACGCGCACTCCTCCATGCCGAGCCTCGGCGTCGGTTCGATCTTCGTCGCATCGGACCTGATCCAGGAATTGAAACGCCTCGAAGCGCAGTTCCAGAAGTCGCATCCCGCGCCGCGCTTCGAGCCGCCATTCCCAACGGTCACCGTCAGCTTTATCGAAGGCGGCATCGCCCACAACATCATACCGCCGCGCTGCGTCTTCGATTGGGGCATCCGCCTCACACCGGGCCTCGACCACATGGCGATCCCGAACGCGCTCCAGGCCTACGCCGAACGCGAGTTGCTGCCTGAGATGCGCAAAACCTTCGCCGGCTGCGATATCAAGACGACGTTGCTCGGCCTTTTGCCGGCCTTTGCCTCGGGCGAAGGCTCACCCGCCACCACGCTGGCGCTCAAACTCGCCGAAACCAATGCTGTCCGCACCGTGGCCTACGGCACCGAAGCCAGCCACTTCCAGGCCGGCGGCTGTTCGACCGTCGTAATTGGCCCCGGCGACATAGCGCAGGCCCACCAGCCCAACGAGTTCATCGAAGCCGTCGAACTCGACCGCTGCATGTCCCTCCTCGCCCGCGTCGGCACCTGGGCAGAGGCGTGACGAGATGCAGCCGGTGGAACACCTGCTCGGAAAACGGGGCGGCGCATCATGCGGATCGACGGCGCGCAGCGTGACGCGTTCATCGCGACGATCCGCACGAACTACAACAACGCCGTCCTTCTTGATCGATTGCCGGAGCTCGGATTATCCGATTGCTGGCTCGTTGCTGGCTGCCTATTCCAGACGGTTTGGAATATGCAATCTGGCCGTCCGGCCGCCGAGAATATCCGCGATTACGACGTCTTCTATTTCGACGCCGACCTATCCTACGCCGCTGAAGACGACGCAATCAAACGCGCACGCGCGTTATTCAGTGACTTGAATGCCAAAATTGAAGTTCGCAACCAAGCCCGCGTCCATTTGTGGTACGAGCAGCATTTTGGCCAGAGGTACCCGCGCCTGACCAGGACCACGGACGGTATCGTATCGCTTCCTAATCGCAGGCACCTGTGTAGGCCTTAACGCAACGTCGGCAGATCCCGCTGATCTCTATGCAACATTCGGCCTCGATGACATCTTCGCGGGCTCACTCAACCCAAATCCCAACAACCAATTTCCTGAGGCCTTCAAAGCTAAAGTGGCAAGCTATCAATCTCGCTGCCGTGGTCCGCATGCGGGCATGAGCGGACGCGGAACGATATTGCTAGACAGACGACGAAATGCTCACAGATCGCCCACCGACAGTCCAGTTCGCTCCGCAATCCGAGCCATCATTCGCGGCCCAATCTCTTCACCATCGTGAAATGCAAAAACGAAGTCTGGCCAACCATCTCGGGTTAACGTGCGATGCGAACCCGATTGCCGCTTCACAACCCAGCCGATCCGCAACAGCGCCGCAAAAACGCGGCTCGCCTTAGCCGAAGGCCAATGGTTCATGTCAGTTCAAGATTGATGGCAAACGCCTTGGCCTCACCATGCTCCAGCCGCTCCGCCAACACGCGCAGCGCTAGCGCTTCGACGCGCGCCATTGCCTCGGCCTCGGTCGCACCGTACGCCAGCACACCCGCGAGTTCAGGCACTTCCGCGAGCCAGCGACCGTCGTCTTCGCGCTCTGTTTCGATGGAAAGTTTCATGGGTTCAGACTAACTCAAAAGGATGCGCAGAGCAATTTCCCGGCCCGCCCGCCAGTTTTCAGTGGGGAATGCCGGGCGCGCGCCGGCGGATCATCGGTGCCAGTACCGCCAAAATTCCCGGCCACGCCGCCCCGCTGGGCCGCGATCACCGAACTTTGACCCAAAATCTTGCCACGCATCGGACACATGCTGTCCTATAATCGCGATAGCCCTCGGCCGATCGGCCTCCAAACGGCCCCTAGGAGAACTGCCCGGAATGTCCCCCAAACACTCGCTGTCGCCCCGCTCGCGCGCGCTGAGCCTCGTCCTCGCTGGCGCTGTCGCTGCGTCCCTGTCGATCCTGAGCCCGGCACCCTCCATCGCCCGTGGCGGCCCACAGTCGGTTTCTGCCGTCGCCGAGAAGCTGATGGACTCGGTCGTCTCCATCTCGACCTCGCAAGCCGTCAAAGGCGCCGAAGGCGCACCGTTGCCACGCGTGCCGAAAGGCTCACCCTTCGAAGAGTTCTTCGACGATTTCTTTGGCAACAAGGGCTCGAGCCGCGAACGCAAGACCACCTCTCTCGGCTCCGGCTTCGTCATCGACGCCAAAGAAGGGCTGATCGTCACCAACAACCACGTCATCGACGGCGCCGACGAGATCACCGCCAACTTCGCCGACGGCACCAAGCTGAAAGTCGACAAGGTACTCGGCAAAGATGCCAAGACGCGATCTCGCGCTGCTGAAGGTCACGCCGGCAAGAAGCCGCTGGTCGAAGCGCAAGTTCGGGGCTCGTCGAGCGACATGAAGATCGGCGAATGGGTGATGGCCATCGGCAATCCGTTCGGCCTCGGCGGCACGGTGACCGTCGGCGTCATCTCGGCCAAGCACGCGACATCGGCTCCGGCCCTTACGACGACTTTCTCCAGACCGACGCCTCGATCAACAAGGGCAACTCCGGCGGCCCGCTGTTCAACATGGACGGCGAAGTCGTCGGCGTGAACACCGCGATCATCTCGCCAACCGGCGGCTCGATCGGCATCGGCTTCGCTGTCCCGTCCGACAACGCGGTCTCGATCCTGAAACAGCTCAAAGAGTTCGGCGAGGCGCGCCGCGGCTGGCTCGGCGTCAAGATCCGCTCCATCACCGACGACATGACCGAAGCGCTGGGCCTCAAGGAAGGCACCGGCGCCCTGATCGAAGGCACCACCGCCGATGGTCCCGCCGCCAAGGCCGGCATCAAAGACGGCGACGTCGTGATGAAGTTCGACGGCAAGGATGTGACGAGTGTGCGCGGCCTGCCGCGCATCGTGGCGCAGACGCCCGTCGGCAAGGATGTCGAAATCGAAGTCTGGCGGAAGGGCGCCTTGCAAAAGCTGCGCGTCACCGTCGGCCGCCTCGAGGAAGACGATAAGAAACCGAAGCCCGTCAGCGCTACTGCGCCCGCGCCGAACGAAAAGCCGAAGGCGCAGGTCGAGCCGACCGCCGTCCTCGGTCTCAAGCTGGCGCCGCTCGATGAAGCGCTGCGCAAACGCTTCTCGATCGATGCCAAGGTCAAGGGCGTCGTCATCATCGAAGTCGAACCACAAAGCCAAGCGGCCGGCAAAGGCGTGCGTGCGGGCGATGTCATCGTCGAAGCAGCGCAGGATCAGGTCAACACGCCGGCCGAAGTGGCCGCCAGCGTTGAAAAGGTCCGCAAGGCCGGCCGCCGCGCCATCCTGTTCCGCATCGAAGATGGCAAAGGCGAACTCCGCTTCGTCGCCGTGCCTTTGAGCTGAGCCAGGTCACACGGCTCGCCTGGGTGCTGAATGGTGGGTGAGGGGCGCAGGCCCCTCCCGCGCCTCGTACCCATGGCTCCCCTATGCGGCCAAATGCGGCAAACGGCCCGATCCCGGCGCGCGCCTGCGGGCAAGCCCTTGTCCCGGGACACGCTGGGGGCTAGGGAAGGCGCAACCCGCGCGCACGGCAACGTCCGCGCCCCCCGAGTTGGAGACGTCCGTGGCCCGCAACGACAACCATAGCTTGATCGACACGATCACTGATTTCCTCGTGCCCATTCATCCCGATGGCTACAAGTTCGTCGGTATCGCTGCGGTACTCGCGCTGTTCTTCTGGTTCATGCTGCCCTTCTCGCTGCTGGCCTATCTCACGCTCGCCATCCTCGGCTACGTTGCTTACTTCTTCCGCGACCCCGCCCGCGTCACGCCGATGCGTGAAGGCCTGATCATCTCGCCCGCCGATGGCCGCGTCTCCTCGGTCGAGCGCGTCCGCCCTCCCGCAGAACTCGGCCTCGGCAATGAAGAGCGCACCCGCGTCTCGATTTTCCTCTCCGTCTTCGACGTGCATATCCAGCGCGCCCCCATCGCCGGCGCCATCAAGAAGTCGATCTACGTGCCCGGCGCCTTCCTCAACGCCGCACTCGACAAAGCCAGCGAAGACAACGAGCGCCGTTCGCTCGTGATTGCCTCGGTGACGGGCGACGACATCGCCGTCGTGCAGATCGCCGGCCTCATCGCTCGCCGCATCGTCACCTTCAAGAAAGAAGGCGACAGCCTCGGCACCGGCGAGCGCTACGGTCTCATCCGCTTCGGCAGCCGCGTCGATGTTTACCTGCCGCCAAACCACAACGCCCTCGTCAACGTCGGCCAGCGTGCCGTCGGCGGCGAAACCATCATCGCCGACCTCAAGTCCAACGAACCCGAACGCCTCGCGCGCCAGAGCTGATCCAACGGCGACACCACGATGAGACCTGCAACGCGGCCCGAGGTTTTGCTTGTTCGATCTCGGCCGCGTCGTCATCGACATCGATTTCGACCGCGCGCTGCAGCATTGGGGCCGCGCGGCGAACTGCGACCCAGACGTGCTTCGTCACAAGTTCCGTGCCTACGTCAACGTCGACGAGGCGTACAAACTTTACGAGACCGGCGCGTTGACCGACGCTGCGTATTTCCAGCACCTGCGGTCGACGCTCGGTATCGATATTCCGGATGCCGCATTCCTCGACGGATGGAACGCAATACTACTGGACGAGATGCCGGGCATCGACGGCCTCCTGCGGCGCGCCAAAGCACACATGCCGCTCTACGTATTCTCCAACACCAACGCCGCTCACGTCGCACATTTCTCGACACGCTTCCGAGGCCTGCTACGCCACTTCGATCGCGTGTTTGCATCATCCGCCATTGGTCACCGCAAACCCGACCCCGCGTCGTTCGAGTTTGTGGCGCGCGAGATAGGCACCGCACCCGAACGCATCCTGTTCTTCGATGATCTCGCCGATAACGTCGCGGGCGCGCGGAGCACAGGGATGCAGGCGGTTCACGTCACCGATGCGGCCACGGTTGCCACGCACCTCACCGCACTCGGCCTCTGACGCGCAACGAACGGTCCGCTCAACTCGGGTGATACGGCTCGATTTTGACCAAACAGGTGTGCGCCGAACACCCCTGCCCATAGCTGGACGTGCCAACGTCGAGTGTCAGCACATTCGGATTGCCCGCCGTTTCCAGCGCCTGCCGGCTGTCATCGGCGGGCGTGTACCAGGATCCCGTCGGCAACACGGCAACCCCCGGCCGTACCGTGTCGCTGACCGTCGCCGTCGCCAAACATTGCCCGCGTCCGTTGTAGAGCCGTACCGCCATGCCATCCTGGATGCCGCGCAACTTCGCGTCGGCCGCATTGAGCCGCACCTGTTCCCGCCCATCGCGCTTCGTCGCAAGGCTCGCCGCCGATTGGTCAAGCTGGCTATGCAGCTTGCCTTGCGGCTGATGCGAGATGAGATGCAGCATTTGACCCGCGCGCGCGATGTCCGCGCCGAGCCATTCCTGCGGCGGCAACCATGCCGGATGCGCCAAGCAATCGTCATAGCCGAGCGCGGCCAGTTTTGCGCTGCCAAGCACGATTTTTCCGCTCTCCGTCTTGAGCGCATGCGCGGAAGGATCGTCCCGGTACTCGGCCAGATACGTGAACTTCGATTTCGCCGGAACTTTTGCAAACCCCTGCGCCCAGAACGTATCGAAATCCGGCATCACATGCTGGAATTGTCGCCGCGCATCCTCGCGCGTCTCGGTGTAAAGGTGCCGGATCCAGCCCATCTCGTCGCGTCCCTCGGTAAAGGCCGCGCCAACGCCGAGCCGCGCTGCAAGTCCGCTGAAGATTTCGAAGTCCGAGCGCGCCGCGCCGAGCGGGGCAATGGCCTTGTGCATCGCAATCACGTAATCCGAGCGCCGGTTCCCCGCGATGTCGTTGCGTTCGAGCGACGTCGACGCTGGCAGCACGATATCGGCGCGCTGTGCCGTCGCCGTCCACATCGGGTCTTGCACGATGATGGTCTCCGGCTTTTCCCACGCCTGCCGCAGCCGGTTCAGATCCTGGTGGTGATGAAACGGATTGCCACCCGCCCAGTAGACGAGCCGCGTATCGGGATAAACGTGCGTCTGTCCCTGATAGGTGAAGGTCGTGCCCGGCTTGAGCAGAAGGTCCGCAATCCGCGCCACGGGGATAAAGCTCGGAATAGCCTTCGACAGTTGCGACATCATCGGCGGCTTCGCCACCGCGATCGGGCCGCCCACGCCGCCGAGCGAGCCGTAGCCATAACCGACGCCGCCACCTGGCAACCCAATTTGTCCCGTAACCGACGCCAACGCCAGCGCGGCCCAGAACGGTTGCTCGCCATGATGCGCACGCTGCAACGCCCAGCTGACCGTCAACATGCTGCGCGTCACCGGCAATCGCTCGGCCAATCCGCGGATAGCATCCACGGGCAGATCGGTGATCGCCGCCGCCCAGGCCGCATCCTTCACCACGCCGTCGCTGCGGCCGCTCAAATAGTCGAGCAGCGTCTCCGAGCCGCTGCAGCAGCGTGCGAGGAAATCGCGATCATGTCGGCCGCTTGCAACGATCTCACCGGCAAGACCGAGCATCAACGCGCTGTCGGTGTTAGGCCGGATTGGCAACCACTCCGCCTGGACCCACGCAGGCAGATCGTCCTGCAACGGCGACACCAGAATCACCTTCGCACCGCGTTCGGTCAGACGTTTGAGATGGCCTTCGAGCGTATGCCGGCCAAGCCCACCCGCCTCGATCTGCGCCGTCCGCGGTGTCATCGCGCCAAACACAACCAGCGTCTCGGTGTGCTCCGCCACGGTATCGAGCGTATTCGCCCGTCCGCTACAGGCATCTTCATTGCCGAGAATATGCCGCAAGATCGCAGGCCCCGCAGCGATCGAATAGGTATCGACATGGCCGGTAAACCCACCAACCAGGTTCATCATGCGCTTGAGCAGCGACGATGCGTGATGAAAGCGTCCGCAACTCGTCCATCCGTAAGAGCCCGCAAAAATCGACGCGTTGCCATGGGTCGTGCGGACGCGATTGATTTCGCCTGCCACGAGTTCGAATGCCCGGTCCCACGAGATCGGCACAAACTCTTCGCGCCCGCGATCCGAGCCTGTTGCCGTCTCGCGGTTTTCGAGCCAGCTCTTGCGCGCCATCGGTTGCGCAATTCGCTGCGCCGGATTGGCCCAATCTTTGACCGAGTGGATGATCGGCGACGGTGCCGGATCCTCCGCGAACGGTTCCGCCCCCACGATGCGGTCGCCATCTAGCAACAACGTGTAGGCGCCCCAATGGCTCGCATGCGACACGCGCCGGATTTGTTCGGTCATCACTCGGTCCTCCGAAACCTCTCCATCGCTAGTCGATTGCTGGCGGCGTGACAAACCCCGTCTCTTCAATGCTGCCCGCCATTCACGATCACTGTGAATTGCTGCACAGCAACACGTTTGACGCCGTGTCATGCGGCTGTGGGCCAGGCCGAGCGCACATAAAAATCCAAATGTTCACGTCTCGCAGCGGTAACCGTCCACGCTCAAACGTCAAAGAGCCGGTCACGCGACCGGCTCTTTTTATATCAATCTCAGGGATGGTCAGGACTTAGGCTCAAACAAGCCGGTGCACCCAGCCGTGCGGGTCGGGCGCGATGCCGCGCTGGATATCGACGAGCTTCTGCTTGATGCGCATCGTCGTCTGGCCGGGACCACCGGCGCCCATCTTGAACTCGCCGTCGGGGCTGGCGACGCGGCCGATCGGCGTCACGACCGCAGCCGTGCCGCAGGCGAAGGCCTCCGTCAGCTTGCCGCTCGCGGCGTCCTTACGCCACTGGTCGATCGAATAGGGCTCCTCGCGCACCGTCAGGCCTTCGGCCTGGCCAGCGTCATCAGGCTGTCGCGCGTGATGCCGGGCAGGATCGTGCCGCGACAGCGGTGGCGTCTGCAGCGAGCCGTCGCTCGAACGACGAAGAACACGTTCATGCCGCCGAGTTCCTCGACCCATTTGTGCTCGGCCGCGTCGAGGAACACGACCTGATCGCAGCCGTGCTTGGTCGCCTCGGCCTGCGCGCACGAGGCTCGTGGCGTAGTTGCCGCCGCACTTGGCCGCACCCGTGCCGCCCGGTGCGGCGCGCGTGTAGTTCTGCGACACCCAGATCGAAACCGCCGGCGCGCCGCTCTTGAAGTAGCCGCCGACCGGCGAGACGATCACGAGATAGAGATATTCCGACGACGGCTTGACGCCGAGGAACACCTCGTTGGCGAACATGAACGGACGGATGTAGAGCGAGCCGCCCTCGACGGTCGGGAACCAGTCGCGGTCGATGTCGACGAGCTTGCCGGATCGAACTCGATGAACAGCTCCTCCGGCAACTCCGGCATGGCGAGGCGGCGGCCGAGTGCTGGAAGCGCCGCGCATTGGCATCCGGACGGAACATCGCCATGCTGCCGTCGGCGAGCTTGTAGGCCTTGAGGCCCTCGAAGATTTCCTGCGCGTAATGCAGCACGGCCGACGCCGGATCGAGCATCAGCGGCTTGCGCGCCGTGACTTCGGCGCTGTGCCAGCCCTTGCCCTCGGTGTAGCGGATGACCGCCATGTGGTCGGTGAAGACGCGGCCGAAGCCGGGATCGGCGAGCACCTTGGCACGGTCGGCGACCGCCACCGGCTCGGGATTGCGATGCGATGCGAACGACAGCGACGTCTGCGCAGGGCCAGCCATGGCGTATCCTCGGGTCCAGAACTTAATCTTTTGGCGCCAACGGGGACGTCGGAGCCACCTGCAACTCCTGCCGCCCAGATCCCGGCCAGCGTGCGATTGCGTTGCTCTCGAACTTCCGTCAAAACGCTTGCATGAGACTACTATCGGCGCAAGATATGTCAACATGGCTGACATAATTTCAAAATCCGGACATCACCGCCCGCCGCGTCGGCAGCGCCGCCAACGATCCCGCGGCCCCTACGGCTGCGATGACCGCGGCAGCAACCTCATCTGCGCGCTGGTCGAACTGTTCTTCTTCGCCTACCGCGACTTCACCGGCGAGCCGGACGCAGCGCTGGCAGGCTATGGCCTCGGCCGCGCCCATCACCGTGTCCTGCACTTCGTTGCGCGCCATCCAGGCCTGCGCGTCGCCGCATCTTCTCGAAGTCCTGAAGATCACTAAGCAGATCGCTGGCCCGTGTTCTCAAGCAACTCGTCGACGACGGCTGCATCGAGCAGCGGCCGGGTCCCGAAGATCGCCGCGAACGGCTGCTGACGCTGACACCCGCCGGATGCGATCTTGGCCCAACGCTTGGCCGATCTGCAGCGTGCGCGCATTGCCGCAGCCCTCGGCGACCTTGGACCCGACGGTATCGCGGCTGTGCGAGCGCTTTCTGTTCGCCATGATCACGCCCAGCGAACGCGTCTCAGGTCGCCCGAATGCTTGCTGACGCCGCCAAGGCGTCCCATGCTCCGACGGTATGAGCCGCGACCGAGGTCAGATATGACGCTTCAGCCAACAACGCGCACCGAACGACGTGCTGCCCGACGACGCGCCGCATGTTCTCGTGGTCGACGACGATCAGCGCATCCGCGATCTGCTGTCGCGCTATCTCTTCGAGAACGGCTTCCGCGTCACGCCGGCTGGCGACGCCGCCGCCGCCCGCGCCGCCATGCGAGGCCTGGCCTTCGACCTCGTCATCCTCGACGTCATGATGCCCGGCGAAAACGGCCTTTCGCTCGCCCGTGACCTCAAGGCCACCCTCAACGTCCCGATCTGCATGCTGACGGCGCGCTCCGATACCTCCGACCGCATCGAAGGCCTGGAGGCCGGCGTCGACGACTATATCGCCAAGCCATTCGAACCGCGCGAACTGCTGCTGCGCCTGCAGAACATCCTGCGCCGCGCCCGCGGTGGCACCAACGTCGTCAAAGACGAGGTCCGCATGGGCGATATCACCTTCTCGCTCGGACGCGGTGAATTGAAGCGCGGCGACGAGACCATCAAACTGACCGAGCGCGAACGCGACCTGTTGCGCATGTTCGCCCAACGGCCCGGCCTGCCGATCGCCCGCCACGAACTCGCCCCCGATGAATCGACCGGCAGCGAACGCGCCATCGATGTTCAGATCAACCGTCTCCGCCGAAAGATCGAGACCGACCCTTCAAATCCGATGTATCTCCAAACCGTGCGCGGTAAAGGGTATATCCTTTACACCGACTGACGTCTGACCGTCTGAAATCCGCCGGGCGCAACAGGCCGGCGATCCGGAGACAGTGTCCCCACGTGAAACTGCTGCGTGAGCAAACTGCGATTGCTGGTGCCGCCGCGCGTCAAGCCGGTTCGGCGGCCGTGGCGCTCGTGCGCGGTGTGATCGGCCCGCTCGGCTCGCTCGCCAACGAACTCTTGCCCAAAGGTCTCTACGCCCGCGCGCTGCTGATCATTCTGGTGCCCATCGTTCTGCTCGAAAGCGTGCTCGCCTTCGTCTTCCTCGAACGCCATTGGAACCAAGTCACGCGCCACCTCTCCGACGCCACCGCGCGCGACATCGCTGCCATCGTCGAACTCTATGAGCATCCCGAGTTTTCCAGTGATCCGAGCCGCCTCATCGATCTCGCGCAGAACAAGCTCGCCCTGACCTCGCTGCAGATTCTGCCGCCCGGCGATCTGCCGTCGAAAGAGCATCGTCCGTTCTTCGGCCTCCTCGATCGCTCGCTGACCGACAGCATCCGCAAGCATGTCCGCAAGCCCGCCTGGATCGACACGGTCGGGCAATCCGATCGCGTCGAAATCCGCATCAAACACGATACCGCAACGCTGCGGTTCGTCGCCCCGCGCAGCCAGATCTACGCCTCCAATAGCCACGTCTTTCTCGTTTGGATGGTCGCCACCTCGCTGGTGCTCGTCTCGGCCGCCGTACTTCTCCTGCGCAATCAGATCCGCCCGATCCTCCGTCTTGCCGACGCCGCCGACAGTTTCGGCAAAGGGCGGGGCTTCCCTGCGGATTTCAGGCCGCGCGGCGCTCGCGAAGTTCGTCAGGCGACGCAGGCATTCCTCGAAATGCGCGACCGCATCACCCAGCATGTCGAGCAGCGCACCACCATGCTCGCCGGCGTCAGCCACGACCTCCGCACCGTCCTCACGCGCTTCAAGCTCGAACTGGCGCTGCTGCGTGACGGTCCCGAAGTCGATGCGCTGCGCAACGACGTCAACGAGATGCAGCACATGCTCGAAGACTATCTCGCCTTCGCCCGTGGCGACGGCGGCGAAGTCGCCAGCTCCACCAACGTCAACGAACTGCTGCGCGAGATCCACGAAGAGGCCGAGCGTCTAGGCCCAGAGGTGACGTTGGAGCTTGGCCGCCGCCGCAGGGACGTCGTGGTGCCGTTGAAACGGCAGGCCTTCAAGCGCGCGATTACCAATCTCGTCATCAACGCCGCTCGCTTTGGCGACGAGATCCGGTTGCAGGCGACGACGGCCGGCGGCTGGTTGACGATCGATGTCGAAGACGACGGGCCCGGCATTCCAGAGGCCGAACGCGATAACGTCTTCCGCCCATTCTACCGCATCGACAGCGCGCGCAATCAGGACGGCGGCAACACCGGGCTCGGCCTCGCAATCGCGCGTGACATCGCCCGCAGCCACGGCGGCGATATCGCCCTCGACCGCAGCGGCCTCGGCGGCCTCAAGGCCAGCATACGCATTCCGGTCTGAATTCCGGCACGCGGCACACGTAAGCGCGAAAAAAGTTGTCCTACCCGCGCACGAGCCAGACCAGCACGACGCCCGCCACCGCCGTCATCAGCGCCGACATCCTGAACGATGCTTCCGGCATCTCAGCCAACAACGCCAGCATGCGCTTCGCCGCGTCCGGAAAGGCTGCGTAAAGCAGCCCCTCCAAGACGAGGGCAAGGCCAAAGGCAACGATGAGATCGCTCATACGCGCCTCAGCGCTTCGGCGTCGCAACCGAGTTCGGGTTGGTCAGGTAGCGGAAGAATTCGCTGTCGGGTGACAGCAGCCATGCGTGTCGCCGGGCTTGATGCCGGCTTCGTAGGCCTGCATCGAGCCGCTAGAAAGCGGAAGAACTCAGGGTCGCGGCCATAAGCCTCGGCGAAGATCTTGTTGCGTTCGGCGTCGCCTTCACCGCGCAGCACTTCTCGACTTTCGCATGCGCTTCCGCCTTGATGACGGTCGCCTCGCGATCGGCAGTCGAGCGGATGCGGTTTGCCTCGGCAGCACCGGTCGCGCGGAACTCCGCTGCTTCGCGCTGCCGCTCGGCACGCATCCGATCGAACACGCTCTTGGAGTTCTGCTGCGGCAGGTCGGCGCGCTTGATGCGAACGTCGACGACTTCGAGACCGAAATCCTTGCCTTCGTCGTTCACCTGCTTGGCGATGCGCTTCATCAGGTCTTCGCGCTTGTCGCGAACGACGTCCTGGAAGGTCGACCGACGCCGAGCACGCGGCGCAGCGACGAGTTCGACGATCGGGCCGAGCGTCTGGCGGACGCCGTGCCTCGGTGCGGACCGCCTGATAGAACTTCAGCGGATCGGTGATCTTGATAGCGCGTGAAGGCATCGACGACGCAGACGCTTCTGGTCTGCCGCGGTGACTTCCTGCGGCTGGCGTGTCGAGATCGAGAATGCGTTTGTCGAACGTACTCGACCGTTCTGCACGACGGGGATTTTCCAGTGGAGGCCGGGCTTGTCGACGATGCGTACCGGCTTGCCGAACTCGAGGACGATCGCCTGCTCGTTCTGGTGCACGATGAAGAAGGCGAACGAGGCGACGACGGCAGCGCCGCCGAAGAGACGACGAGAAATGCGAGGAAGTTACGCATGATCAGTTCGCCTCCTTCTTCTTCTTCTGCAGCTGGTCGAGGGGCATGAACGGGACGACGCCCTGGCCGTTGTTCTTGTTATCGAGAATGATCTTGTCGGCACCAGACATCACCCGTTCCATGGTTTCGAGATACATGCGGCGGCGCGTGACATCCGGCGCCTTCTTGTACTCGTCGTAGACCTTGAGGAAGCGCGACGCCTGACCGGTGGCCTCGGCCACGGTTTGTTGCTTGTAGCCTTCGGCCTGCTGGAACATCCGGTCGCGCTCACCGCGGGCTTGCGGAATGATCTCGTTGGCGTAGCGATTGGCTTCGTTCTGGAGGCGCTCCTTGTCGGCGCGCGCCGCCTGCACGTCGCGGAAGGCGTCGATCACCTGCTCGGGCGGGTCGACCTTCTGGAACTGCACCTGATCGATGCGGATACCGGAGCCGTAGGCGTCGAGCACGTTCCTGGATCAGCTTCTGGACGGCCTGCTCGATCTTCTGGCGGCGCTTCGGTCAGGATCGGCTGGATGTTCGACTGACCGACGACTTCGCGCATGGCGCTTTCGGCGATCTTCCTTCACCGTCTGCTCAGGGTTCTGGATGTTGAACAGGTAGTCCTGCACGCGTTCGGGCTTGATGCGCCAGAAGACGACGAAGTCGACGTCGACGATGTTCTCGTCGCCGGTCAGCATCAGGCTTTCGTCGGCGACATCACGGCGGCCGTGTTGTAGCCGCGGCCGGGAACGCCCGCACGCATGCCGACTTCGATGATGTTCTGACGCGTCACTTTCGGGGTGCGACTTCTTCGATCGGCGGCGGCCAGCGGAAGTGGAGGCCCGGGGTGGCCAGGCGGTCGTAACGGCCGAAGCGCATGACGACGCCGGCTTCGTCCGGATTGACCCGGAAGGTGAAGAGATAAAAGCCGACGAGCGCGTTGCCAGCGCGCCGAGCAGGATCATCAGCCAGCCGGGAATGCCGCCCCGACGCCGCCGGGCAGGACCTGCTTGAACTTGTCCTGGCTGCGCTTCAGCAGTTCTTCGAGGTCAGGCTGCTGGCGATTTCCGCCGCCCCGAAGGGCCCTGGCCCCATGGTCCGCCACCGCCGCCGCCTTTGCCCCAGGGGCCCCCGCCGCCGCCACCACCGCTCTAGTTGTTCCAAGGCATCGTGTCTGGACCTTCGCTCAGTTGGTGTCTTGAAGAGGAGTTACGCCGGCGGAAGCCGCCTGGACGCGCCCCGAAAGGGATGCGCGCTTATACGGCACCTAGGGCAGGCACCGCAAACGATGTTCGGGACATAAGGTTGCCGCCACGGACTTCCAAGGGCCGAACGGGGGTAGCCCCAATAAATCCTGACGCACCGGCCGGAAGATTTGTCGATTTCAGTGCAACCGGTGCCGCTCAGGCGGCAATCCGCTCCAAGACCAGCGCCGTGGCTCCGTATTGATCCCGAGGCCCCTGCGGTAGCTGCAACCTGTCACGCTCCTGCCAGACCGTCGCCGGCAGCTCGGGAAAAAAGTCGTCACCCTCAGGCCGCGCCGCGACCCGCGTCAGGTAGATGCGCTGCGCCAACGGCAGGGCCTGCGCATAGATATCGGCCCCGCCCATGACCATGATTTCAACGGCACCGCTGATTTCGGCGACACGTCGCGCTTCCGCCAGCGCCGCCGCCAGCGATGTCGCCAACACGATGCCATCGGCTTTGAACGTCAAATCACGCGTGACGACGATATTGGTTCGGCCGGACAGCGGCTTACCGATCGACTGGAAGGTCTTCCGGCCCATGATGACCGGTTTGCCCATCGTTCGTGATTTGAAATAGCCAAGCTCCGACGGAATGTGCCACGGCATCTTGCCCTTAAGCCCGATGACGCCATTCTCGGCCACAGCAACAATGAGCGCGATCGTCGGTTGAGAACTCAATTCATTCGCGCCTGTTTTATCTCGAATTCGTGCAACTCTCCACCGAAAGCCACAGTGACCGAATAGTGCGTGGCACCTTTGTCGTCTTTCTCTGGCTTATCGAGAACAACCACCCCCCCGTACCATTCATTCGGCATGACGGTATGGTCTTTGAGGATTGTATTATCTAGTCGTGCCAAATTATCTTCGCCTTGAGCGCGCAATCTAGCAAAATCATTGCTCGTTTGTTCCTCTGCGTTTGATTGCGCAATTTGCGCCCGCAATGGATCATAACTTGTGGCGGTATGACTTCCGGCATAAGGGGTTCCTCCTGCCGAGCCGTGGTAGCTACCGCTCGATTGGACGTATCCAGCTTGCGATGCCGACATAGCACGGCCGACGCCTGATAGTGCTGCAGCAACTGCGGCAACTGTCTGCCGGTCCTGCTCCTCCTTCACAAGCTCTTCATAGGAAAAAACTCGCAGTGCGATCGGTTTCCCGCGCGCGGGCTTTACCAATGCAGAGACCTGCCCCGCCGAAAGTGTTTCGGCCTTACCGGTTCGATTGAAAACCGCGATCACAAATCTTGGCCGGGCGGAACTCGAGACGGGACCACGCGTAGCCTTCAGAAGGATCATGTTGCGTTTTGTCGAAACGAGCGTCGGCTGCCCATCACGGACAATTGCCTGCTGATTTGACCCAGTAACAAGCTGTATGCGGTCGGATGAAGCACAGCCACCCATCGCGGCAGCAGTCAAAAATATTGAGCACCAGAGTCGAAAGTCACACACAACAGCCCCCGCAATATTCTAGGCATTTGGCAATAATATGTGCACGGAAACACCACGCTCGCCAGAGCTGAAAAACACATTCCACCACAATAAATCAAACTGCCACTGGTGCCTTGATATGCGGATGCGCCTCATACCCCTCAAGTACGAAATCCTCGAACTTGAAATCAAAGATCGACGGCACCTGACGTGCGATGCGCAGCGTCGGTAACGGCTTCGGCGCACGTGAAAGCTGCAACTCCGTCTGTTCGAGATGGTTGAGATAGAGGTGCGCGTCCCCAAACGTATGCACGAAGTCGCCGGCCTTGAGCCCGGTCACATGCGCCATCATCTGCGTCAGCAGCGCGTAACTCGCAATGTTGAACGGCACGCCGAGAAACACGTCGGCGCTGCGCTGATAAAGCTGACACGACAGCTTGCCGTCAGCCACGTAGAACTGAAACAGGCAGTGGCACGGCGCCAGCGCCATCTGCGGAATATCCGCCGGGTTCCACGCCGAAACAATGATGCGACGGCTATCCGGGTTCTTTTTCAACGTCTCGACCGCTTCGGTGATCTGATCGATTGTCCGGCCATCCGGCGCCGCCCAACTCCGCCACTGCTTCCCGTACACCGGGCCCAGATCGCCATCTGCCCGCGCCCACTCATCCCAGATCGAAACACCGTTGGCTTTGAGGTACCGACGTTGGTGTCGCCCTTTAGAAACCACAGCAACTCGTGAATGATCGATTTCAGATGCAGCTTCTTCGTCGTCACCATGGGGAAACCATCGGCAAGATCGAACCGCATCTGATAGCCGAACACGCTCACCGTACCCGTGCCGGTGCGGTCGGTCTTGCGGCTGCCATGGTCGCGCACGTGGCGCATAGAGATCGAGATACTGTTTCATGGGCTTCAAATATCCCGATTCGACATCGTCGCAGCCGCCCAGCAACGAAACTCACCGTCTTCCACAGGCAACTCAAGCGTAGGCCAAGGACGCATAACTTGCACCGCCTGCAGGAAACCGCGAAGATAGTCGTCAGGCCATAATAATTCTGGGGAATCCAAGGCTTATGCAATTCGATGATGTCATCCTCGGTCGCCGTAGCATCCGTGGCTACAAACCCGACCCGGTCCCAAAGGCACTGATCGAGGAAATTATCGCGTTGGCGATGCGCGCACCATCGTCGATGAACACGCAACCTTGGAATTTCTACGTCATCACCGGCGAACCGCTCGACCGCATCCGGGCTGGCAACACCGAGCGTATGGTGGCAGGCGTGCCGCAGTCGCGTGAGTTCCGCACTGGGCAGCCGTTTCAAGGTCAACATCGCGATCGCCAGGTCGGCGTCGCCAAGCAGCTCTTCTCCGCCATGGGGATCGCGCGCGATGACAAGGACATGCGCCAGGACTGGGTGTTACGAGGCTTCCGCCAATTCGACGCGCCGGTCTGCGTGATTGTCACCTACGACCGCGTGCTGGACGGTAGCGACGACACGCCTTTCGATTGCGGTGCGGTGGCGACCACTCTGGTCAATGCTGCGTGGTCGCGCGGTCTCGGCACGGTGATCAACAGCCAGGGCATCATGCAATCGCCTGTCGTCCGTGAGCATGCCGGCATACCCGACGACCAGATTATCATGAAAAGTATTGCCCTTGGCTGGCCGGATGAAAACTTCCCAGCCAATGCAGTGGTGTCAGAGCGCAAGCCGGTCAGAGAAGCAGCGGTATTTGTGGGCTTTGACGACTAGTCGGCTCCAGAACGCCATCGATCCGTTGCAGCGGCGCGCCGTTACACGAGCGTCACGACCACGCTGCCGGTCTTGCGGCCAGAATCGACCCGTGTATGAGCCTCCGCAATCCGGCTCAGCGGATAACGGCTGTCGATGACAGGCTTGAACACGCCCGCGTCACACAAGGCCTTGAGTTCATCGACATCTGCCGCCCGCTCCGGCGCCGTTCCACCGGCAATTTTATACCCGCTCGAAAGCGATTGCAGCGGCGCTCTGGCAAGGTCGCCGAGCCCGCTGGCCAGCAGCAACAACCGCCCGCCGGGGTTTAAGCATTTCCGGCAGCGCGCAAACGATGCGGTGCCCACGGAATCGACAATCACGTCCCATCGTTCACCGGTTTCAGTAAAATCCACACACGCCGTAGTCAATGACGGCTTCCGCGCCGAGCGATCGGACCAACGGGACATTCGCCGCAGAGCACACGCCCGTGACGTGGGCGCCAAAATGCCGGGCCAATTGCACAGCCGCAGACCCGACCGCGCCTGACGCGCCATTGATGAGCACACGTTCGCCCCGCTGCACCTTCCCCACGGAACGAAGAAAATGCAGCGCCGTTGTCCCGCCGAACGAAATTGCGGCTGCATCGTCGAATGAGAACCCAGCCGGCATGTGCGCAATGGCGGCGTCTTCCCGCACCGCCCTGTACTCCGCGTGACAGCCCATCCGGACGCCGGGAAATGCGAACACCAGATCGCCGGTTTTGAACCGCGTCACAGACGCACCCGTCGCCGCCACCACGCCCGCCAGCTCGGTGCCAAGGATCGGCTTACGTGGCCGACGCACACCTAGAAAGGCCCGTGCGGGCAGCCAGAAACCGGACGGAAAGTTCGAACCGCGAATGCGCGCATCGCCCGCACTCACCGTGGTCGCATGGATACGGACAAGCACTTCGTTTGGCTGAGGCACCGGTGTCGGGACATCGGTGACTTGAACCACCTCAGGGCCACCATAGCTCAGACATACGGCCGCTTTCATCGTCGGGTCTTTCGTGTGTTGATCCAGGATGGACTGACTGCACAGACTTCGCGGCGAGAGTGCGGCCCACATTCATGAAGCGCGTAGTCGCAGCCCGAGTTCAAAACCCGAGGAGCGATGGCGGCAGATAGCGGACACCAAGCGCCAGCGCCGAGTTATACGCGGCATGACAGAAGATCGGCACGCGCAGACTCCCGGTTTGCCGCAGCAGTGCATTGAAGATCATGCCGATCAGAAACACCTCGGCCAGCCCGAGCACCGTGTACCCTGCGTGCATGACAGTCCAAATCGCCGTCGCCACAGCGGCCGCGCCCCAGAAGCCGAGCCGCGAGCGCCACAGCGCGCCTTGCAAGAAGCCGCGAAACAGTAGCTCTTCCGACAGCGGCGCACCGATACCGATCGACGATCAACGCCGGCAGGCCCCACGCACCGCGAATGAGCCCCGTAAACGACTTCAGATCCGCCGTCAGGTCGTGGCCAAAAAGTTCCGGCCAGAATTGCACTGAGGCCAGTGATCAAACCGATCAGAATGACCATTGCCATAGGGTAAGCGCGCGGGCCCTGCACCGGAGCGCGCAGAGACAGCACCGGCAGTGCCGCCCCGTCCCTATGGTACGCCGCCCACAGCGCGCCACCGATCATCACCAATTGCGACGTTGCGAGGCCGAGCACCACGGCGGCATCCCGCGGGGCCGTCGAGCCATCGCGCGAACCTGCGAGCGCCACGGTCACAGCCAAGCCCGCGGCCATGCTCGCCGCCACAATCAAGAGCGTGATCCCAGCCGCCTGACTGGGTGTCCATGCCGACCACGCGGCATAGGGCGCTGACGAAGGAGCGGTGGGCCGATCAGGCGCACGCGCATCGCCGCTACTCATGATGCCTTCAACATGCGACGCAGCATTCCTTGTAAGGTTCAGCCAACACCCCTATATTAGCTGTGCTGGCGCAAGCCAGCTATGGCGATAAACGGACATCATAATAAGCCTATCGGACCCGGGGGCGGTACCCGGCGCCTCCACCAATTCTCTGCTCCGCGCCCGGCGGCAGGCTCCTCTAGGGAGCAGTCAGGCGCAGCAGCTCAGGGGGCGAAATAGGATCGACGAGGGTGTAAAAGGTGCTCTTTTTCCCGGCATGATTCCGCCGTTATCGGGTCACCACAATAGTTGCTAATGACAACTATGCTGAGGCCGCTGTCGCTGCGTAATGCAGTGCCAAACGCTTCAAATTAAGCCCTGACGTTTTGCAACGGCAGGCGGGGTTCGGGGGGCACCTGGCAACAGAAGCCCTCCACTTCTCTCTCCCCTGATTCGCGATATTGTCTCTTGAACTCCGGAGCTTGCGGCTCTGGACACGTCCCGTGCACGCCCTGTCAGCCCGCCGGCGACGGCATGCGGCAGACGCTGTCGTGCTAGGCTGGCTTGGCGATTTCTGGTAATGGCTAAGGTGAGCGCGCGCGCCTAAGCTTGCTGCCTGCCGGTGATTTGGTGTAATCGACACATATTGAAGATGGGGCGTCTGGCAAGAATGACCGCCGACCGGCAAATCGACTACGAGACACTGGCGCAAGCAGCGATGCGAGGCGTGGTGCGAACCGTACTGCAAAAGGTCGCCAAAACGGGGCTTCCGGGAAACCATCATTTCTTCATCGCGTTCGATACGCTCGCCGAGGGCGTGACGATATCGAAGCGGCTGCTGGAGAAGTACCCGACCGAGATGACGATCGTCCTGCAGCATCGCTTTTGGGATCTGCACGTCACCGACGAGCGCTTTGAAGTAAAGCTGTCGTTCGACGCCATCCCAGAGCGTCTTGTTGTGCCGTTCGCCGCCGTCAAAGTCTTTTACGATCCGTCCGTTCCCTATGGTCTTCAGTTCGATGATCCGAACGAAGATGTGCGCACCGAAGGCAGCGACGGCGATAGCCGCGTCCCCGGTCGTGCGGGTGCGGGCAAGAAGCGCACGTCGCGCAAAGGCACCAAGTCTGACGCACGAACCTCGCAAAATGATCAGCCCGTAACCAAGGCCGATCCGTTGCCCGTCCCGCATCCAAAGCGCGCCCCTGCCGCTCTGAAGCCGGACGCCGCCGAAACCGCGGACGCTGCAACGAAGTTGCGCGCTGTCCCGTCAGAAGAGACGGCGGGCCCTGCAGGCGCGAAGGTTGTCAGCCTCGACCAATTCCGCAAGAAATAGTCGGGCCAGCTCAAATGAACGGCCCCGCTGGCGATTAACGATCCAAACCATCGCCTTGCGGAGTTCCTCATGTCTTCTCTTCTCTATGCCAACGAACGCGCGCTGGTGACGGGGTCGGCGTCGAGTATCGGCCGCGCCATCGCTTTGGCCCTCGCCAAAGAGGGGGCCGAAGTTGTCCTCGCCGACATCGATCCGGCACGCAATCAAGAGACGCTGGAGGCCATCACCGCCGCCGGCGGCAAGGCAACGGCTGTCACCGTCGATCTCTCGAAAACAGACGGTCATACAAAGCTGCTCGCAGCCATCGGCTCTGCGCCCGTCCACATGTTCGTTCACTCCGCTTCGCCCCCGCGCCACGAGAAGGATGGCGTACGCTCGGTTGACGAAGCGACATGGGACGCGATGGTGAATACCAATCAGCGCGCTGCATTCTTCTTGAGCCGTGCGCTGGGCATGCGCATGGCGGACGCCAAAATTCCTGGACGTATCCTGCTGCTAACGTCGCTGCACGCCGAAACCCCGCGCAATCTTCCCCACTACGGCGCCTCTAAGGGCGGCATGCGCATGGTCATGATGGAGCTGGCCCGCGCTTTTGGCCCGCAAGGCATCCGCGTCAACGCACTGGCGCCCGGCGCAGTCCCCGGCGGTGGCGCCAAGAACATTACAGACGAGTTCAAATCGAAGATCCCGATGCGCCGCGTCGGTACGCCCGACGACATGGCCGCCACCGCCCTCGCGATTCTGTCCAACCGTTTCATGCCCTACGTGACGGGCAGCACCATCGCCGTTGACGGTGGTCTCGCCCTCTACAACTGGATACCCTTCGCCGATAACTAAAAAAGCCCAAGGACCTAGGACAACAATGATCTACGAACTGCGCATCTACGATTGCAATCCCGGCAAGCTGCCGAACCTCCTCAAGCGTTTTGAGGAGCACACGCTGAAGCTCTGGGAGCAGCACGGCATCCGCCAAGCCGGGTTTCTTCACCACGGTCATCGGCCCGTCGAGCCACCGCCTGACGTATTTGCTGGCCTGGGAAAGCCTCGCTGAACGTGAGCAGAAGTGGAACAAGTTCCAAGTGGACCCGGTCTGGATCGCAGCCCGAACCGCGAGTGAAAAGGACGGCCCCATTCTCGCCAATGTCGAGAGTTCTATCCTCGCGCCGACTGCATTCTCATCGGTGAAATAAGCGCATGCCGTTCGACCGCAAAGCCTTCGTGAAGCCTATCGCCCACCGCGGCTTCCATGACGCCAAGAGTGGCGCCCTGGAAAACACCGCGACAGCGTTCGAGCAGGGGCTGCAAAAAGGCTATGGCGTCGAATGCGATCTCCAGCCCGCGAGCGACGGCACGCCGTTCGTCTTCCACGACTTCACCCTTGACCGCCTCGTGGCGGCCAAGGGCGCCGTCGCCGCGCGCACTCCGTCTGACTTGAAGTCACTCAAATACAAAACGCGCGACGAGCGCCTCATAACCTTTGCCGAGTTCTTGGAACTGGCGGCCGGCCGAGGCCCGCTGCTCGTCGAGATCAAGAGCAACTGGAAAAAACCAAACGAGGCCTTTCTCAAAGACATCGCCAAGCAGGCCAAGCGCTACAAAGGTCCGCTCGCATTGATGTCGTTCGATCCGCGCATCATGGCCGCCTTCGCGGACCTCGCCCCGCGTGTGCCCCGAGGCATCGTCTCAGGTGTCTACGCCGGCCCCGATTGGCATGAAGCCGAACTCGGCCCCGCGATGTGCGCACGCCTCTCCGACCTCTTGGAAAGCGGGCCGGCCAAGCCGTCGTTCTTCGCCTACCACGTCAAAGCTTTGCCACGCGCCGTCACCAGCTATATCCGCGATGTCCAGGGCTTGCCGCTCTTCACCTGGACAGTCCGCACCGCCGCCGACCGCAAAGTCGCCGCACAATACGCCGACGCCCCCATCTTCGAAGGCTTCTCCGCCTGATCCGGATGTGCGTATAAGGGGCGCTGATTGCTCCCATCAGGAGCGATCGCTGACCGCCGCAGCCTGAAAGTCTGGTGCCACCATGTCCGCAGAACAAACCACCGCGACGATTATCCCGCTGACGGTTCTCACCGGCTTCCTGGGCTCTGGCAAAACCACACTTCTGAAGCGCCTGCTCGAAAACCCCGACATGGCGGGCACAGCCGTCATCATCAACGAGTTCGGCGACGTCGGCCTCGACGACAAGCTGATCGAAAAGGTGGACGAAGACGCCATCCTGCTGCCGTCCGGCTGCGTCTGTTGCACAGTGCGCGGCGATCTCTCGCGCGTGCTGACGAAACTTTTCACCCAGCATCTCGGCAAAGAAATCCCGCCGCTGAAGCGCGTCGTCCTTGAGACCACCGGCCTTGCCGACCCTTCTCCGATCGCTCACACGCTGATGACCGACGAGGACATTTACCGCATCTACCAGTTGGATGGCATCGTCACCACAGTCGACGGTCAAATGGGGCTTGGCCAACTCGACACCCAGTTCGAGCCTGCCAAGCAGATCGCCATCGCCGACCGCATCGTCATCACCAAAACCGACATAGCCGACAACGCCGATCTCATCCGTCTCGAAGCGCGCATCCGTGCGCTGAACCCATCAGCCGAGATTTTGCGCGTCGTCAAAGGCGACATTGCACCCAAACATCTCGTTGGCCTCGGCGCCCATGAGCCCGGCGTTACCGGTGCCGACCCCATCGCATGGCTGGGGGCCGATCCGAAGCCGAAGCGCGATGCCATCCAGCTCTCCGCAGACGAACCCGATCATGTCTGCGGCCCAGGCTGTGGCCACGATCACCACCACCATGAGCATCATCACGCCGCCCACGGCGAAGAGGGCCACGAGTGTGGTCCGGAGTGTGGCCATGACCACACCGGCCACCTCCATGGCATCCGCTCGTTCTCATTGACGTTCGATCATCCGCTCGACGGCAACGGCTTGTCGATCGCCCTGCAATCGATGGCGGCGGCCTACGGTGAAAAATTGCTGCGCGTCAAAGGCATCGTCACCGTTGAAAACCAGCCCTTCCCGTTCGTCGTCCACGGGGTGCAGCACGTCTTCTACCCGCCCGACGTTCTGCGTGAATGGCCGCGCCTACCCGATGGTACGCCGGATCGGCGCTCGCGCTTCGTCGTCATCGCGCGCGATCTCGACCCCGCCACCGTCAAGCGACACCTGAAGCCGTTTTTGGGTGATCCCGTCGCCTAAAGACGCGCCGTCGTGGCCGCCCGGGCACACCGCCCGGACCAAGGCAACCATGCGGTTCGTCAAAACATTGCGTTAACGGCGCAAACTCCGGCACCTTGGTCAAAATGCCATCGCCGGGAGGTGTGCCATGCCGCAGTACGCAATGAGCGGTCTACGCCGCGCCGCAATCGCCGCCATCGTAACAGCGGCAACGATCGTGCTGCCCATTGCGGCGGGTGCGCAAACGATGCCCGGCACAAACCCGCAAGGCCGTGACTGCAAAACCATCCGCACCTGCAATTTCGATCGCAACGCCGCGGTGCGCGGATGTCTCTCGTCCTACTCGTGCCGAACCTGCGAGCCGGTCATCACGCGCTGCCGCATCGGCAACACCCCAGGCACCTGCCGTCAATTCCGCTGCAACTGGGGCGGCTAACCGCCTCTCAACCAGACGCCACGTCATGCCGGTCACAACGACCGGCATGACGTGGTCGGCGGAGTAAGCCTCAGAACCGCAGCCGGTTCGCGCGGATCACCTGCGGCAACGCTTTGACGTTCGCAAAAACCTCATCGGAAATCGCTTCGTCGGTCGCCACGAGGCAGATCGCATCGCCGCCCGGTTTGTCGCGTCCGAGATTCAACGTGGCGATGTTGACGCCCGCCTTGCCGGTCAGATCTCCGAACATGCCGATAAAGCCGGGCTTGTCGTAGTTCCGGATGAACAGCATGTGCGGTGTCACTTCGAATTCCATGTTGATGTCGCGCACCTGCACGAAGCGCGGGCGCCCATCCGAGAACACCGTCCCCGCCACCGCGCGATCGTAGTCGTCGGTGCGCACGGTCAAGCGAATATAGCTCTCATAAGCGCCATCTTGGCCGCGCGTCGTCGTCTCGATCCGCACGCCGCGCTCTTCCGCAATCGACGCCACCGACACCATGTTGACGCCCTCACCGAGGTGATACTTGAGCACGTTCGCCACCGCGACCGCCGTCAAGCGGCTTGACGTTGAGGTCCGCCACCGCGCCCGAATACTCGATCTTGATGCCTTTGATGCTGGTGTCGGTCAGTTGGCCCGCGAATGAACCGAGTTGTTCGACGAGCTTGATGAATGGGCGCAGCCGCGGCGCTTCCTCCGCCGTGATCGACGGGAAGTTGACCGCATTCGAGATCGCGCCGCGCAGCAGATAATCCGACATCTGCTCGGCAACTTGCAGCGCCACATTCTCCTGCGCTTCACCGGTCGACGCCCCGAGATGCGGCGTGCAGATCAGGTTCGGTGCGCCGAACAGCGGATTGTCTTTTGCGGGCTCGACTTCGAACACGTCGAGCGCCGCACCGGCGACATGCCCGCTCTTCAGCGCGTCGAGCAGGGCCGCTTCATTGACCAGGCCGCCGCGCGCGCAATTGATGATGCGCACACCCGCCTTCATGCTCGCGATCGCCTTCGCGTCGATGATGTTCCGCGTTTTGTCGGTCAGCGGTGTATGCAGCGTGATGAAGTCCGCCCGCTCGAAGAGCTTCTGCAGGTCGACTTTTTCGACACCCATTTCCACCGCGCGCTCATCCGACAGGAACGGATCGAACGCGATCACCTTCATTTTAAGGCCAACGCCGCGATCCGCGACAATGCCGCCGATGTTGCCGCAACCGATCACGCCGAGTGTCTTGCCGAACAACTCGACGCCCATGAATTTTGACTTTTCCCACTTGCCCGCCTGCGTCGAGCGATCGGCCTCCGGGATCTGCCGCGCCAGCGCCATCATCATCGAGATCGCGTGCTCAGCCGTCGTGATTGAATTGCCGAACGGCGTGTTCATCACAATAACGCCACGGGCGGTCGCGGCTTTGATGTCGACGTTGTCGACGCCGATGCCGGCGCGGCCCACGACCTTCAGCTTGCCCGCCGCCGCGAGAAGTTTCTCGGTGACTTTCGTCGCCGAACGGATGGCGAGACCATCGTAGTCGGCGATCATGCTCTGCAGTTTATCTTTGTCTTTGCCGAGGTTCGGTTCGAACGTCACGTCGATGCCGCGATCCCGAAAGATCTGCACGGCCGCCTGCGACAGTTCATCAGAAATCAAAACGCGTGGTTTGGTCGTCATGGGAGTGTCCTGTGTTTGACGCCTTCTCCGACGTCATCGGCAGAAGGTGGCCACTGGCCGAAAAAAGGCTGTATCAGCGCGGGCTCAAAAGCGTTGTCCGACAGCGGCGCGCAGTCATCGCGCGTCGACCTCCCCACAAGGGGGAGGGGAGCCGAAGGGCGCAATTGAGACCTCAACCGAGCTTCGACTTCTCGGTTTCGAACGCCCAGGCAAGCCACGGCAGCAGCGCGGCCACGTCGGATTGCTCGATGGTCGAGCCGGTCCAGATGCGCAGACCCGGAGGCGCATCGCGATAGTACGCGATGTCCTTCGCCACATTCTCCTTGTCGAGCAGCGCCGCAACCGCTTTGGCGAAGGCCGCTTGCGCATCGACCGGAAGTTTCGCGATCGCCGGGTCGCTGAACTTCAGGCACACGCTCGTGTTCGAACGCGTCGCAGCGTCAACGGCGAGGTTCTCGATCCACGGCGTCCGGTCAACCCAATCGTTGAGCGTCTTCGCGTTCGCATCCGCCCGCGCCATCAGCGCTTTGCCGCCACCGATCTTCTCAGCCCACTCGAGCGCATCGATGTAGTCTTCGAGCGCCAGCATCGACGGCGTATTGATCGTCTCGCCATCAAACACTTCCTTCATGAACTTGCCGCCCTTGGTCAGACGGAAGATCTTCGGCAACGGCCAAGCGGGCTTGTAGCTTTCGAGACGTTCCACGGCGCGGGGCGAAAGCACGAGCATCCCATGCGCGGCTTCCCCGCCGAGCACTTTTTGCCACGAGAACGTCAGCACATCGACCTTCGACCAGTCGACAGCCTGTGCAAAGGCGGCGCTCGTCGCGTCGGCGAACACCAGACCTTTGCGGTCGTGAGGAATCCAGTCGTAGTTCGGCAGCTTCACGCCCGAGGTCGTCCCGTTCGACGTGAACAACACGTCACGGTCGAAATCGATCTTGGAAAGATCGGGCAACTGCCCATATGGTGCCTCGTGCACGCGCACGTCAGTCAGCTTGAGTTGCTTCTGAATGTCCGTCACCCAGCCAGCGCCGAAACTTTCCCAGGTCAGCGCGTCAACGCCGCGCGCGCCAAGCATCGACCACATCGCCATTTCATAGGCACCGGTGTCCGACGCCGGCACAATGCCGCAATGGAACCCAGCCGGCAGGCCGAGCAGCGCTTTGGTTTTATCGATGGCGAGCTTCAACCGCGCCTTGCCCTCTTTCGCGCGATGCGAGCGGCCGAGAAACGCTTTGTCGAGAGCTTGAAGGGACCATCCGGGGCGCTTGGCGCAGGGGCCGGAGGAAAAATGCGGGTTCGCCGGCTTCGTGGCCGGTTTGGCAATCGCGGTCATAAGCTATCCTTCCAGATAGAAGCCTCTCGGTGGGGAGAGGTGGCCCGCCGCGGTCATAGCAGCCATGCCGCCAAAATCAAGCCGCGTGGTTGGCAATTCCCCAAATCCTGCAATGGTATGATCAATCAAAAAGATTGCCGGGGAAGGCTTGAGACGCCGCATGATCGCACCACTACTGAAAGACATCAGGGTCCTCGAAATCGGACACTTCATCGCCGGTCCGTTCGCGGCCCGCGCGCTCGCCGACCTGGGCGCCGATGTGATTAAGGTCGAACCACCTGGCGTAGGCGATCCGATCCGCAGTTGGGGCGAACGCGTCGGCGGTCAATCGCTGTGGTGGAGTGTGCACGGCCGCAACAAGCGTTGCGTCACACTCAACATGCGCAATCCCAAAGCGCTCGACGTGCTGCTCGATCTCGTCTCCAAAGTCGATTGCGTCATCGAAAACCAGAAGGTCGGCCAGCTCGACAAATGGGGCCTGACTGCGGAAGCGATGAACAAGGTGCGCCCCGGCATCACCATTGTGCGCATCACGGGCTTTGGCCAGACCGGTCCGGAAGCGCCGCGCGCGGGCTGGGGCGTCATTGGTGAAGCCAAAGGCGGCCTCCGTTATTTGTGTGCCCACCCGAAAGATGTTTCGGATTTGCCGCCAGTCCGCGCCGGCATTTCCATCGGCGACAGTATCGCCGGGCTCTACGGCGCGCTCGGTGCCGTCTCCGCCATTCTCGAATCCAAAATGACTGGACGCAAAGAACCGCGCGTGATCGATGTCGCGCTCGGCGAAGCGGTGCTCACCTTCCTCGAAGGTATCGTGCCCGAATACGCCTACAGCGGCAAAGTGCGCGAGCCCGCCGGATCGAGCCTGCCGACCGCCGCGCCATCCAACGCCTATCGCACCAAGGACGGCGCGCGCGTTCTCGTAGCCGCCAATTCCGATGCGCTGTTCCGCAATCTCTGCCGCCTGATGGACAGGCCCGACATGGCCGACGATCCAAAATATCGTGGCAATCCAGAGCGCGTCACCAACCGCGTCGAACTCGACGCGACCATTGATCGTTGGACACTCCAGTTCGACGCCGACGAACTGGTGGAAAAACTCGAAGCCGCCGACGTCCCCACCACAAAAATTTACACCGTCGCCGACATCGCTGCCGATCCCCAGTATAAGGCCCGGGATATGATCGCCGAAATCGCCGACCCGCTGTTTGCAAAGCCCGTGGCCCATCCAGGCGTCGTGCCGGTTATCGCCGGTCTCGACCGCACCGCGCAAATTCGCTGGCCCGGACCGCAAGTTGGCCAGCACAACGACGATGTCTATGGGCAACTGCTCGGCAAATCCGGCACCGATCTCGCCGCCATGAAACAGGATGGTCTGATATGAGCGCCGATGTCCGCACCCGTGTCGAAATCGTCGAAGTCGCACCACGCGACGGTTTTCAAGTGGTCAAGGAATTCATCCCCACGGCCAAAAAACTAGAGGTCATCAACGCGCTGGCGGCCACCGGCATCCAGCGGCTGGAAATCGGCGCCTTCGTCGCCCCCAACGCCATTCCGCAGATGGCCGATATCGACCAAATTCTCGCTCAAGCAAAAATCCCTGTCGGCGTGCGCGTGCAAGTCTTGGTGCCGAATGCAAAAGGGGCCGACCGCGCGGTCAAAGCCGGTGTCAAAGAGGTGAGCTGGGTCATCTCCGTCTCCGACACGCACAACAAGAACAACGTCCGCCGCAGCCACGAAGAAAGTCTGCGCGAGTTCGAAGCCGCCTGGCCCGCCATCAAAACGTCAGGCGTTAAACTGCGCTTCAATCTCGCAACCTGTTTCGATTGCCCGTTCGAAGGCCGCATCGCCGAGAAAGACGTCTTTCGCGCGCTTGAGCGCGTGCTGGCCGTCGCCCCCGAAGTCGAAGTCGCCATCTGCGACACGACCGGCCGCGCCGCCACCAACCACGTGGCCGATCTCTCCGCAGCCGTGAATAGCGCCTTCGCGTCCAATCGCGTCCGCTTCGCGTTCCACGGTCACGACACCTACGGTCTCGGCGTTGCCAATGCGATTGCCGCCTTCAACAATGGCATCGACGTGATCGATGGCGCCGCCGCCGGGCTCGGCGGTTGCCCGTTCGCACCCGGTGCCTCCGGCAACACCGCCACCGAAGATCTGGTCTTCGCCTTCGAACACATGGGAATTGCCACCGGCATTGATCTCGCCAAGCTGCTGGCCGCCGCCGACATGGCCTACGGCTGCGCACCCAAAGACGCCGCCGGCCGCCTCCGCACCGTCCCCCGCGCCCGCGCCCTCGCCGGCTACGGCGCCGCCACCCGCGGCTTCGCGGCCTAACTCGTGGTTCTCCTCCTCTCCCCGTTCTTGCGGGGTGAGGGTCGGGGGTGAGGGTAGGCCACAATAAGTGCAAGTGGTCCGGTTCCATAACGAATGGCACGAACGGCTGCGGAAACGGCACGGCACGCCCGACATTACCGCCGTCGTCATGTTCGCGTCCCAATAATCGGCTAGCAATTCAGACGACCTACGCGTCGCACTTTTTATCGCGCCCCAACCGCGACCTGATACGAGAGACTTGCAATCCCAAATTTTTTTCGAACCAACAGCGTCAGTCTGGGATTCCCCTCCCCTTGACGGGGAGGGGTTAGGGGTGGGGTGATGACGAGTGCATTGGGGTGATAAGAAATGCGGCGGAATGTTTGTTCAAGCCAATTGTTGTAACTGGAGTTCTGGAACTAAACTGAGCCGTAAGAGCATCAGCCAAATTCGCTAGATCGCGGGGACACGTCTCCCACCCCTTACCCCTCCCCGCTGGGGAGGGGGAAAATATCAAACAACTTTGCCGCAAGATCACTGACCACCCGGAGCCCCCACGCCTTGCCCTCGAATTCCTCCTTCCTGCAGGACTTGCTGTCGTCCATCGCCGAACGTGGACGCAATCTCATTCCCGCGAGCCTGCTCGGCACCGGCCGCAAGGACAATTTGCATGGCCTCGCCAGCGCGCTGTTGACCGGCCAAGGCGAGGCGTCGGGCGTCGCGCTCGCACGCGAAATTCTCACCAAATATCGCAGCCTGCCCGCCGATGATCGCCGCGCCTTCGTGCGCCACATCGCGACCACCATGACGCCCGAGTCCGAAGCCGTCACACGCGCCGCCACCAGTTATATTGCAGCTCCCGGCGACAAGACGCTTGCCGACCTCCAGCGCGCCGTCGAAAGCCCGCGTCAGGAATTCTTCCGCCGTTTGAACTTGGCACCCGGCGGCACCGCCGAGATCGTCGCCCTCCGTGCTGACCTCCTGCGTCAGCCCAAGGGCGATGCCGCCCTTGCGGCGCTCGATCAGGATCTGCAGCATCTGCTGTCGTCGTGGTTCAATCGCGGCTTTCTCGTCATGCGCCGCATCGACTGGCAGACACCTGCCGCCATCCTCGAAAAGATCATCGCCTACGAGGCCGTGCATCAGATCCAAGGCTGGGACGATTTGCGCCGCAGGCTCGACCCGACCGA
>CAWHPE010000010.1:0-66997 GCA_963831185.1 uncultured Alphaproteobacteria bacterium | reverse complement strand
AATCGTGAGGGCTGCAGTGGCGGCCCCCGCGGAGAGACGTATGAGCATTTCGAACGACCAGACTGCGACGGATATTGGTGCCAAGTTGCGCGCCGCGGGTTTACGGCCGACACGCCAGCGCCGCGCTCTCGGAGACCTATTGTTCGGCTCCGGTGACCGTCACGTCACCGCAGAAATGCTGCACGAGGAAGCGGTCAAAGCAGGCCAGCGCATGTCGCTCGCCACGGTCTACAACACCCTGCACCAGTTCCAGGAAGCCGGTCTCATCCGCGAATTGGCCATCGATGGTCAGCGCGCCTATTTCGATACCAACACGTCCAACCATAATCACTTCTACATCGAGCCGGACGGTAAGCTGATCGATATCGGCGGCAACGACATCAAGGTCGACGGCCTGCCCGCGACGCCGGAAGGCATGCGCATCAGCCACATCGATGTGGTCGTGCGGTTGGTTCGCGATCGCCGCAGCTAAGCGCCAGATCCTTGAAACTCTGGGTTATGCCGCTGACCAGAGCCTCTATTTGACGATCTCACCCGCCGCCACACCCCACAAGCGCGACTGCACCAAATAGCCTCGCACATCCGCGAGCCCCACCTGGCACCAAGTCCCATCGCAGCCAACGAGATTGGCGACGATGCCCGGTTCGACCAGCACCAGCGTATCGGCGGCCTCTGTCGCGCGCGTCTTCAGAGCGATCCCGCCCGCGCCGCTTGACCCCGTCACGACGACGGTCCGCCGCAACGACAAATACCGGGACTGCACCCAGCCCATGGCCCCTTCAGCGTCCCGGATCTCACTCCAGCCGTCAGCCTGCCGCAAGATCTCCACCGGCAGACCCGCCCGCTGAAAGACCCAAGCAACCGCAAAGTTGAGCCCCGGGCCCTGGCGGACGTCGACCTTGTCTGTCTTGAGACTGAGGAACTTGGCGCCGTTCGCTGGGCCATTCTGAGCCTGCGCCGTGTTGGCCTGCGCCACCACACCGAGCGGGAGCGCGAAGGCCAGCAATGAGCCGGCCAAAACGGCCGCAGTGCGGCCCTTCGCCCAATAAGTCCAAGTATTAAGTGCCCGCACACGCTTCATAACGTCAACGCAAACACGATTTGCGCGGCGCCATCAAGGCGTGCCTGGTTCAAGAGTTTGTCCGCCTGCGGCGAAAAGGCGTTGGACCAATGCGGGTTTTGAAGTCGCACGCCCGATCTGTTATTGACACATGACCAGCACCTGCCGCGCGCTCGCGCGGATTTTTCCTCACGTTCAGAGGCCGCTTCGCATATGCCGACCGCACCGAGAAAACCGCTTATTATCGTCACGCGTAAGCTGCCGGAAGTCGTTGAAACGCGAATGCGCGAACTTTTCGATGCGCGGCTGAACATCTCGGACGCACCGATGTCGCAAGCCGACCTGATCGCGGCCGTTCGCGAAGCTGACATCCTGGTCCCGACTGTCACGGACCGCATCGATCGGTCGATTATTTCCCAGGCAGGTCAAAATCTTAGGCTGATTGCCAACTTCGGCACCGGCGTCGATAACGTCGACCTCGATACCGCCCGCAACCGCGGCATTACCGTCACCAACACGCCGGGCGTCCTGACCGAAGACACCGCCGACATGACCATGGCGCTGATCCTGTCCGTTCCACGCCGGCTGACCGAGGGCGCGACTATGCTGCGGGAGCAAGGCCCCGCCTGGACCGGGTGGACCCCGACCTCCATGCTCGGCCATCGCATTTGGGGCAAACGTCTCGGCATCGTCGGCATGGGCCGCATCGGCCAAGCCGTCGCTCGTCGCGCCAAAGCCTTTGGCTTGCAGATCCATTATCACAATCGCCGCCGCGTCGCCGAAGACATCGAGCAAGAACTCGGCGCGACCTACTGGGACAGCCTCGATCAGATGCTGCTGCGGATGGACATCGTCTCTATCAATTGCCCGCATACGCCGGCCACGTTCCATCTGCTCTCCGCGCGCCGTCTGAAGCAGATGAAACCGACCGCCTACATCGTCAACACCGCCCGCGGCGAAGTCGTCGACGAGAACGAGCTGATCCGCATGTTGGAAGCCGGAACCCTCGCCGGCGCCGGTCTCGACGTGTTCGAGCACGAACCCGCCGTCAACCCGCGCCTGTTGGGTGCGCCCGGCGTCGTCGCATTGCCCCACATGGGTTCGGCGACGATCGAAGGCCGCATCGACATGGGCGAAAAGGTCATCATCAACATCAAGACCTTCCTCGACGGCCATGCTCCACCGGACCGCGTCCACGCCGCGATGTTTTGATCGCAACAGCGTGGGAACGCAGCCGGCGTGCGCCTATCAGCGCACCAAGGCGCCGTAAACAAGGCTCTTGAAGAGCATACGCGAATGAACGCGCGTCGACGGCCCTTGCGACATCAAGATGCCGACGAGTTGTTCTTTCGGATCAATCCAGAAGCTGGTGCCCCACGCACCAGCCCACATCGCGTCACCCTTGGAGCCTGCCGTCCATCCCATGCCATCGGCTTGCCGCACGGCAAAGCCAAGGCCGAACCCATAACCGGGCCCGGTCGACGCAAAAGGCGTACCGGCAAATCCCGTCACATGGTCCGAGAGCATCAGCTCCACGGTCTTCCGCGAGAGATAGCGTTTGCCATTGAGTTCGCCGCCGTTCGCAATCATCTGCAGGAACTTGAGATAGTCGCTCGCCGTCCCCACCAAACCCGCGCCGCCCTTCAAGTAATTTTTCGCCGACGGCGCTTCGAACTGCCGGTACGACTTCAACGCAGCATAGGCCACCCGAACCACTCAGTGTCTGAGACTGGCGGCCCCGCAGCGTTACTGCTAGGTCGGTCTTGCACCTATGAGGACACCAATGTTCGCGAACAGCCTAACCACGCTCGATCTCATCGCCGTTGCGGTCTTCGCCATTACCGGCGCCCTCACTGCGTCGCGCAAAGAACTCGACCTCATCGGCTTCCTCTGGCTCGCCATTGTCACCGGCATTGGCGGTGGCACCTTTCGCGATCTTCTGCTCGCCCAGCCCGTCTTTTGGATCAAGGAGCCCGCCTACATCGTCGTCGCGGCAGTTGCCGCCGTCGTCGTTTATCTGACCGCCCACATCCCGCAATCGCGCTACCGCTGGATCCTGTGGCTCGACGCGATCGGCCTCGCCTTTGTCACCATCGTTGGCACAGAAAAGGCCCTCGCCGCTGGTGCCTCGCCGATCATCGCGGTCGTCATGGGCATGTTAACCGCCAGTCTCGGCGGCATCATCCGCGACATCCTCGGTCACGAACCGTCGATCCTACTGCGGCGTGAAATCTACATCACCGCGTCCGTTGCTGGCGCCATCGTTTACGTCGCCACGCTCGCGATCGGGATCCCGCAGGTTTGGTGCGCATTGCTCGGCGCCGCTGCCACCTTGGCGTTGCGCGCGGGCGCCATCACGCGCGGTTGGTCGCTGCCGACCTACAAGCCACGCCCAGGTCGCGACGTCGGTTGAAAGCGCCGCAGTGCCGAAGCCACCGTTGCCAACGCGCCCGCTTCGCCACAAACTGAGCACTCGGCGCAAGCGAGGAGCCAGCCCATGCCGCACACCGACCGTCTCGGATTGCCCCTGACCACATCGTCCAATGCCGCCGCCGCAGCGTACCGCGCTGGTGTCGATCTGCTGCTCGCAACCTGGACCGGAGCAGCCGAAGAGTTCGATGCCGCCATCGCGGCCGACCCCGAATTCGCCCTCGCACACGCCGCGCGCGCACGGTTGCATTTTATCCGCGCCGAAGGTCCAGCGGCAAAGGCTGCCATCGCCCGCGCCGTCGCATGTGCCGCGCTAAATGCCACCGAGCGCGGAACGCAGCCACGTTGCCATCCTCGCGCTCACCATGAGCGGGCAATCGGCGCAAGCCCTGTCCCATGCATGCGCCCACCTCGACCGTTGGCCGCGCGATTCCGTGATCTTGTCGCTGCCCTTGGGCGCGTTTGGTCTCTACGCCTTCTCCGGGATGTCCGGCCACGATCAAGCCCGCGTCGATCTGTGCGAGCGCCACGCCAGCGCTTACGGAGATGACTGGTGGTTTAACACCTATCTCGGCTGGTCACTGACAGAGAACGGTGACGTCGTGCGCGGCCGCCGCTTGACGGAACACGCCCTCGAACTGCGCCGCGAAAACGCCAACGCGCTTCATGCGCTTGGCCCACGCCATGTTCGAAGATGGCTCATCCGCTGCTGCCGACGCTCTGATCGCCGAATGGTTGCCACTCTACGATCGCTCGGCAATTCTCTACAGCCACATCAATTGGCATCGCGCCTTGATCGCGCTCGAACGCGACGACATCGAGCAAGCCCTGGCGATCTACACCGGCCACATTCATCCCGGCGCCACCGAAGCGCTGCCGATCAACGTCGTCACCGACAGCGCCTCCTTCTTGTGGCGAACAAAGATTTATGGCCACGCCGTCCCACCACAACTGTGGTCCGGCGTCACGGCATACACTGAGGCCAAGTTCCCAGCCGCCGGCGTGACCTTCGTCGATGTTCATGCCGCCATGGCAGCCGCCGCTGCCAACGCGCCCGAGGCCTTCGCCGCTCGGCTTGACACGCTCGATCAAAAACTTGGCGCCGGAACACTCGCCGCAGGTCCCGTTGTCCCAGCGATCTGTCGCGCATTGCAGGCGTATGCCGACGAAGATTTCGTAGCCTGTGTCCGCACCCTTGAACCCGTCGTTGCAGACGTCGTGCGCATCGGCGGCAGCCATGCACAGCGCGAAATTATGGAAGATACGCTTCTCGTTGCTTTGATGAAATCCGGTCAGTCGGCAAAAGCAAAAGCGTTGCTCGACCAGCGCTTGCATCGCCGCCCGTCGCAGCGCGACACGCGTTGGCGTACCGCTCTGGCAGATCAGCACCGCCCCGTTTAGAAGATTGCCATGTCAGAGATCGCGAATATATCGCTTCAGCGTCGGCAGCGATTGTTCCACCGTTGCCCGACCTTCGGCGATCGCATCTCCAGCCCGATGGTAGTCCATCAAACGCATGTCGGCGAGACGCGGTACCAACAACACATGCGGTGGCTCTCCGGCGAGACGCGTCCGTGTAATGTGGTCTTGCATGATGTTGATCGAGTTTGCCAGCACGTCGAAATAGCCCGGCGTATCGTCGGCTTGCGGCATCAATCGCGGCACGATCTGCATCGCTTGCTTGCGCACGACGGCAGGTAACGGACTGAGAACCCGGTCCAGCATTTCCGTACTGATGCCCGCGCCATTGCTCGTCTCGTCGGGCTTTTGAGTGAACCGTCGTCCAAGTAGGTCGCCGTTGAGATTAACAGCAATAATGACATCGGCGCCAAGTGCCCTGCAAACTGAAACCGGAACCGGATTGCAAAGCCCGCCATCGACCAGCCAAGTTCCGTCGCGATCGGCCGGACTGAAAATTCCAGGCAACGCAATCGATGCGCGGACGGCATCGACCAGTGATCCTGTTTGCAACCAAAGCTCACGGCCGGTCGCAAGTTCCGTCGCAACGGCGGCGTAGCGCTTTTTGTAGTCCTCGATATTGCCGGTCATGCCGAGTTTGCGCAGGAGATTGATGATGAGCGCGCCGTCGATTAGTCCGCCGCCCGAGAGCCGCACATCCATCAGAGAGACGATGTCGCGCCAGGTCACGTCCTCCGCCCATGACCGCAGGTCGTCGAGATGACCTGACACATAGGCGGCGCCGACGAGCGATCCGATCGAGGTACCGCAAACGATAGTGGGTTCGATTCCGGCCTCCAGCAAGGCATCGATCACACCAATATGCGACCAGCCGCGTGCAGATCCGCTGCCGAGTGCTAACCCAATGCGCTGACGCTTCATTTAAGTGCCAACCCGCTATCCCAGCCGTTTCAGGGCCGCAGCCACATCGATGCGGCCATCATAAAGTGCACGGCCAGAAATCGCGCCCTCGAGAATGGCGCACTCTGGTTGCGCCAGTGCCTCGATGTCGTCCATCGACGCCAAACCGCCCGATGCGATCACCGGGATTTTCACGCTGCGCGCCAACGCCAGCGTCGCCGGCAGGTTTAGCCCCTTCAAAATGCCATCGCGGTCGATGTCGGTGTAGATGACCGCCGCCACGCCCGCGTCTTCGAAGCGGCGCGCCAGATCGACCGACGGTCAATTCGACTGGTCTCGGCCCAGCCTTCCGTCGCAACTTTCCCGCCCTTGGCATCAATGCCGACCGCAACGCGGCCCGGAAACATCCGGCAGGCAGCCTTCACGAGCTCCGGGTCGCGCACCGCGACGGTGCCGAGAATGACCCGGCGCACGCCCTTGGCCAACCACATCTCGATCGTTGCGAGATCACGAATGCCGCCGCCGAGCTGACACGGCATTTTGACCGCCTCCGAGGATAGCCTCGACCGCCGCCCCATTGACCGGCTTTCCGGCAAACGCACCATTGAGATCGACGATGTGCAGGTATTTGAAGCCTTGCTGCTCGAACAGCACGCGCCTGCGCCGCAGGATCGTCGTTGAACACCGTCGCCTGATCCATTTCGCCGAGCTTCAGCCGCACGCACTGCCCGTCTTTAAGATCGATGGCTGGAAACAGGATCATGCGACTGGGCCTTATGTCCGGACGGGCAGCGTCAGTTTTCGATGGCAGTTGACACGCATGCCCTGCGTTTGCTGCAATTCGCGCGCATGAAGGGTGAAAGTGCGTTTGGGGTCAAGTGTTGTGCTCGTCGAGGAATTCAGTTCCCACCCATCGGAAGCCGCAGCGCCTGGCAAAGCGCTGACCGAGGCAGATGCGATCGAGATTTGGATCGCCCGTTGGCTGCGCGTGCCGCGCAAAGAGCTGATTCGCCGCTATGGCTGCGACAGCCGTCGTCTCTACGAAATATGGTGGGGCGACCGCTATCCCGGCTCGCGCGCCAAGGCGGCGGAAGCCTTTCGAGCCCGCTATCCAGCCATGACAGATCGGACCGTGTTCGGTTACCGCCGCATTCCGCGCACGCCGACGCCCGCAGCCTGCCGCGCCCAAGCCGACCTCTTCGCGTAACAGCAGGTTACGCACAGCACCCGCACCACGAGAACATTTTAAGAACTTGTTGTTGACTTAAGCTGAGTTGACTGGCATGTTCTCTCTACGTTCACGGCACATCGCACATCACGGCGATAGCCAATCCCCCGGCGAAGAGGTGACACCATGCGGACAGTCCTGATCGCGTACGATCCTTCCCTCGGCAACGCTGCCAGCGGCCGTCTGGCCGAAACAATCATGCGCATGGCTCCGCGCTGGGCCCATCCGCTGCCGGGTCTTTGGTATGTCGAGACCCCAGATACGGTCGATGACGTGACGACCCGGCTATCCCCGGTCGTCTCAGACCTCGACAGTGTCGTGGTCCAGGAACTGTCCGGCGGCCCGGCAGTCGCCAACACCATGCTCCGTTGGACACGTGCCTATGCGACTGAAGATCAAGCGGCAAAACCGGTCCACAAGGCCACGCTGCTACCCTTCGAAGCCCCGCGATGGCGGGTTGCCGCCGCAGCCTGACCGTCCAGTTGTACCGTTTCACCAGTTTCTTCGCCGCGATCCTCTCTCTCCGCAGCGATGATGTCACGCGTGTCTGTGCTCGGCACGAATACGCGTCAACCGTGGCCACCGGCTCACCCCGTGCTGGCGTCCTCGGTCACCGGCCGCCTCGTCTGAGGCCCTCTTGAAGACGAAGCGGCCATTTTTGGCGGCGCACCGCAGTCATCCCTCGATCCGCGTCTTTGGATCGGCCAAGTTTGCGTACGGGATGCGGTGCGTCGTCTTTTTTCTCACTGAGGCGCGCCCTTCGCGTCAGCTCAGGGTTTCCAGGCCAGAAAATTCGCGATCAGCTTCAGCCCCAGCGTCTGGCTCTTTTCCGGATGGAATTGGGTGCCAAGCATATTATCGCGTCCGACGATGGCGGTGATCGGTCCACCGTGATCCGTTGTCGCAATCAATTGATTTGGATCGTCGGCAACGAGATGAAACGAATGCACGAAATACGCATGCAACCCCTTCGGGCCCAGGTCTATGCCGTTCAGAAGTACATGCGGACGCACCAGCGTCAGGGTGTTCCAGCCCATATGCGGAATCTTGAACCCTGCACCTTGCGGGCGGATTTGAACAACATCGCCCTTGATCCATCCGAGTCCGGGTGTCGTCTCGAATTCGAGACCGCGTTTCGCCATCAATTGCATGCCGACGCAGATGCCGAGAAACGGCCGGCCGCCTTTGATGACAGCAGTTTCCAGCGCCGCACGCATGCCGGGCACCGCGTCGAGGCCACGCTTGCAGTCGGCAAAGGCGCCAACCCCCGGCAGGACGATGCGGTCTGCCGCCGCGACCACGTCGGCATCAGCCGTAACGAGGATGCGCGCATCATGCCCGCCATCACGTGCCGCGCGCTCGAACGCCTTGGCGGCGGAGTGCAAGTTTCCAGAGCCATAATCAATGATCGCAACGGTCTGCATGGTGCGCTTTGTCACTCAAGGAGAGGATGAAAGGACGGCGGCATCAGCCGATAGGCCAAGCGCCAATCCGGCATCGGATCTGCTGTAATCAGCTCTTGTCCCGATGTCGCGGCGCCAGCAGATTACCGAGCACTTGGAAGCGCTTTGGCGCCTGTGGCAACGTCCCGGCGGCTGTTGCCTGCGCCGGGACCGCAACCGCCACGGCACTTGTACCACTGTTTGTCGCCGAGCGGATCTGTCCGCCAAGTTCGCCCGGCGAGTTGATCGGCACCGATCCAAGCCAGCGGTCGAAAAAGCGGCGCTCGCAATCAAGTGCGCTTGTCCCCGTCACTTGGCCAATCAATGTCCAACCGCGCGCCGTCAACTGCGCGCGCGCCAGTTCATCCGCTTCGCTGCCGATCAGCAGATGCACAGCCAGCAAAACGAGGGCCAGAATTTGCCACGGCGCATCGAATATCCACCATGCCGCGCTGAGGGCGGCAATCACCCCCGCGTACGCCAGCAGTCCGGTCCATATTTTCTGCTCCAGCAGCCACCCGGGTCCCCACAGGAAGGCCGGCCACGTAAAACCGTCGCGGACAAATGTCAGCGCCTCGGCCCGCGCGATACGATCGGCCGGCCGTTCCGGCGCCTCATGCACCGTAAACGACAGCGACCGGTCTCGCCCCATGAAGAAGTAATGCAGCATCGTCAGGTCCTGTCGCGCACTGTGCCGGTCTCAGGCACCAGAGTTGCGGCGGCCGCATGCGCCGCCTCAGCCGCTGAGCGTGCCCTTGGTCGACGGCACTCGTCCCGCTTGGCGCGGATCGAGGCTGATCGCCTGTCTCAGGGCGCGTGCCAGCGCCTTGAAGCACGTCTCGGCAATGTGGTGGTTGTTCTCACCATAAACATTGGTGACGTGCAAGGTGATCCCCGCATTCTGCGCAAACGCCTGGAACCACTCACGGAACAGCTCTGTATCCATATCGCCGACCTTGTCGCGGCTGAAAGTGACGTTCCAGATCAGGTACGGCCGGCCGGAAACGTCGATGGCGACCCGGGTCATCGCCTCGTCCATCGGCAAATCGACCGACGCATACCGCGAGATCCCAACCTTGTCGCCGAGCGCCTTCGCCACCGCCTGCCCCAGCACAATCCCGCTGTCTTCGGCTGTGTGGTGGAAGTCGATGTGCAGGTCACCCTTCGCTCTGAGCGTAATGTCGATCAGCGAATGCCGCGCCAATTGTTCGATCATATGGTCGAGAAAGCCCACGCCGGTTTCGACGTCATAAGCGCCCGTGCCGTCAAGATTGACAGTGGCCTTGATCTTGGTCTCTTTCGTCGACCGGTCGATCGTCGCTGTACGTGTCACGGCTGTGTCGTCTCCACTCGTCGCATCTGGGTCATTGGCGGCTCTTGGCTGTCGGCCAAGCCTCCGGAATACGGCACTTATCAGGATACCAGCCACCCCCGCCAGTGGCGCCATGCCTCGGCGGGCGGCTCAGAACCTCGTTTTCCAGACCTAGCGTTAGCACGCCTTGATTTACGGATCGTTCATCCTGACTTAAAGGCATGGGGCACGACACGACTTCAAGCCCGAGGATACCGCATGGCTTCGCATGAAAGCGCCACATGGCACGGGACGACGATCTTAACCGTCCGCAAAGGCGGTCGCGTGGTGATCGCTGGCGACGGTCAGGTCAGCCTCGGCCAGACCGTGATCAAGTCGAATGCCCGCAAGGTGCGCCCTTTCGGCCGTGGCGACGTGATCGGCGGTTTCGCCGGCTCCACCGCCGACGCCTTCACATTGTTTGAGCGGCTTGAGAACCAAGCTCGAGCAGCACCCCGGACAACTCGTCCCGCGCCTGCGTCGAACTCGCCAAGGACTGGCGCACCGACCGTTATCTGCGCCGCCTCGAAGCCATGATGCTGGTCGCCGACAAGCGATCGACCTTGGTTCTGACCGGCACCGGCGACGTTCTCGAACCCGAGCGCGACCTGATGGGCATCGGCTCCGGCGGCAACTATGCCCTTGCCGCCGCTCGCGCTCTGATCGACAGTCGACATGGATGCCGAGACCATCGCGCGCCGTGCCATGAAGATTGCGGCCGACATCTGCGTATACACCAACGAGAGCGTGGTCGTCGAAAGCCTGGAAAGCACACGCTGATGCGCATCACACCAAGCCTCGCCTGGGCCTGCCTGTTGCTGGCGGGCGTGCTGGAAGTTGGCTTCACGACCTCCATGCGGTATCTGGATTGGACCTTCAAGCTCTGGCCCATTGTTGGCTTCGTCGGCTTCGCCAGTCTGAGCTTCGGCTTGCTGATCGCAGCCCTCCAGGTCATTCCACTCGGCACCGCTTACGCCGTCTGGACAGGCCTCGGCGCCGCGGGCACGGCACTCGTCGGCATTCTCTATTACGGCGAACCGGCGACCGCGCTGCGTCTGCTGTTTCTTGCGCTTTTGATCGGCTCGATTGTCGGTCTCAAGCTTGTGTCTTCACACTGACGGGACTTGTGCGATGCTGAATACTCAGGATCTCGACGCTGCAGTGAAGTCCGGCGTAATCACCGCCGAACAGGCCGCAGCACTCCGTCGTGGAAGTGCAAATCCGGTCCTCACACCCGAGACCGAAACTCCGCGTGTTACGCGTGGCTTCAATGACGTCCTGCTCGCGCTCGGAACAGCTCTAATCGGCCTTGCGCTGATGTCGCAGTGGTTTGTTTCGGGGGGCACCATCTCACCCGCCGTTCTACGCCACGATCCCCGCCATGTGGGTGATCTCGGAACTCCTCGACGTCCGCCGTAAAGCGATCCTGCCGGGCATCGTTGCCGTCATTTTCATGTCGTTGGCCGCCGCGTATATCGGCGGCCGCTTCGGCTACAGCGCCACGCCCGTCGTCAGTACCGACCAGTCTTTGAGCAGTTTGGTCAAGTTCCCTGCGCGCGTAATGCTGATGGCCGCTGCGGCGGTCGCGCTCATCAATGCGATCTACTACGCGCGGTTCCGGTTGCCGTTCGCGCTCCTGCCTTTGGCACTCGGCATTGGTATTGCCGCAGTCCAAGCAATCATTCTGACCTTCGGTTGGGAACAGACCGCAGCTATCCCGCACGTTTTAGGATTGCTGTTTTGGATTTCTCTTGTTCGCCGCCGCGATGCGGTTCGATACGTCCGATCCACTGCGCCGGACGCGCGCCGCCGATTGTGGTTTCTGGCTCCATCTTGCAGCAGCACCCCTGATCGTTCACTCGTTGCTCTCCATCTTTGGTGGCACGGCCATGGCGCGAAGCGGTGGCGGCTCCGGTTTCACCATTGTTCTGATCGCTTTACTGACCCTCGTCGCATTGGTCATAGATCGCCGCGCGCTGATTGTTTCGTCGTTGAGTTATTTGCTCGCGGCCGTCGGTTACATCGTTTCGACGGCGTCGGCCCTCCTCGGCGGCTCGACTTTCGCGACGCTCATTGTCATTGGCGTCGTTGTCCTGATCGTCGGCATGGGCTGGCAACCCGCCCGCCGCCTCATCCTTTCGCCCTTCCGCGGCCAATCCTGGCTCGCCAAACTTCCACCGGTCCAAGCATGACAAATTTCTCCCCTCGCGAAATCGTCTCTGAACTCGATCGCTATATCGTTGGCCAAAATGACGCCAAGCGTGCGGTCGCCATCGCGCTGCGCAACCGCTGGCGGCGTCAGCAACTGACCGGCGATCTGCGCGAAGAAGTCATGCCCAAGAACATCCTGATGATCGGGCCGACAGGCTGCGGCAAAACCGAAATCGCGCGCCGTCTCGCCAAACTGGCGGGTGCGCCGTTCCTCAAAGTCGAGGCGACCAAGTTTACCGAAGTTGGCTATGTCGGCCGCGACGTCGACAGCATCGTGCGCGATCTGGTCGAGGTCGGTATCGGTTTGACCCGCGCCGCCAAGCGCAAAGAGGTCAAAGCCAAAGCCGAGAAGAACGCCGAGGAGCGCGTCCTCGACGCCCTCGTCGGTGCCACTGCCAAACCTGAGACGCGTGAGAGTTTCCGCCGCCGCTTGCGGGCGGGCGAACTCGCCCACGCCGAAATCGATATCCAAGTTTCAGACACCGGGCCCGCGTTCCCGTCGATGGACCTGCCGGGCGGTCAGCTTGGCATGATCAATCTTCAGGATATGCTCGGCAAGGCCTTCGGCGGCCGCACCAAATCGCGCAAAACCACCGTCGCCGAAAGTTATGATCTGTTGCTGACCGAAGAAAGCGACAAGCTTCTCGACAACGAGCAGATCACACAAGACGCCATCAAGACCGTCGAGAACGCTGGCATCGTCTTCCTCGATGAGATCGACAAGATCTGTGCCCGCTCCGATGGCGGCCGCGCTGGCGCCGACGTCAGCCGCGAGGGTGTGCAGCGCGATCTGCTGCCCGCTGATCGAAGGCACGACGATCTCGTCCAAATACGGCCCGGTGAAAACCGACCACATTCTGTTCATTGCCTCCGGCGCCTTCCACGTCGCAAAACCCAGCGATCTCTTGCCCGAGTTGCAGGGCCGCCTGCCAATCCGCGTTGAGCTGAAATCGCTCACCCGCGAAGATTACAAGCGCATTTTGACCGAACCGGAAGCGAGCCTCGTCAAGCAGTACATTGCCCTGATGAAGACCGAGAACGTCGATCTGACGTTCACCGACGACGGTGTCGACGCGTTGGCCGACATCGCCGTCGAGGTCAACGGCTCGGTCGAGAACATCGGTGCTCGCCGCTTGCAGACGGTCATGGAGCGCGTCCTCGATGAAATCTCATTTGAGGCATCCGACAAACCGAATGCAACCGTCGTCATCGATGGCGGGTATGTGCAATCCCGCGTTGGTGATCTCGCAAAAAACCGCGACCTATCGAAATTCATTCTCTGAAGCCCGCGCTGCGTCGTTGCGGCACTGGCATCGCGGTCCAGTCCATGTAGCGATACCGGACTAGATGAGGATGCCCTGAAAAGGACCAGCCATCATGCCGCACGCGCAAAGCCCTTCCCCCGCCGGCACTGCGATCGATCCCGTGTGCGGTATGACGGTCGAAATCGCCACGGCCAAGCACATTCACGCGCACGCAGGCGGGACGTATTACTTCTGCAACCCGCGCTGCAAGGATAAGTTCTCAGCCGATCCCGCGCGCTATCTCGATCCCGGCCAGAAGGCCGCTGCGGCTGCCGGAGAAATGGCAGCGGTCGATACAAAAGCGCTCTACACCTGCCCGATGGACCCGGAGATCGTACAGGAGGGTCCCGGCACCTGCCCTATCTGCGGCATGGCGCTCGAACCCATGGACGTTACCGCCGACACCGGTCCCAACCCCGAACGCGTTGATTTCGAGCATCGACTGCGAGTTGGACTGCTGTTCGGCATTCCGTTGCTGTTCTTCGCCATGGGCCCGCACTTAGGTCTACCGTTGCACACATGGATCGCACCGCGTCTGCTGCAATGGATCGAAGCCGCACTCGCCGTTCCTGTCATTGCCTGGTGCGGCCGGCCATTTTTCGAGCGCGCCGTCGCGTCCTTCAAGAACCGCAGCCCCAATATGTGGACGCTGATCGGCATCGGTACCGGCACGGCATTTGTCTATAGCGTCGTCGCTTTGCTCGCACCGGGTCTCTTCCCGGAAGGCCTGCGAGGTCATGGCGGCACCGTCGATGTTTACTTCGAAGCCTCGGCAATCATCATCCTGCTGGTCCTGCTCGGGCAGATCCTTGAACTCCGCGCACGTGCCCGCACCGGCGATGCGATCCGCGCACTGCTCGACCGCGCACCGAAGTTTGCGCACCTCGTCGGCGTAGACGGAAGCGAGCGCGAAGTGCCGCTTGCAGACGTCAAGCGCGGCGATCAGCTTCGGGTCAAGCCGGGCGAAAACGTTCCCGTCGATGGCGTCATCCGCGAAGGTCAGTCCGCCCTCGACGAAAGCATGCTGACGGGCGAACCCATTCCCGCCGACAAAACGGCTGGCGACAAAGTGACCGGAGGCACGCTCAACACCTCTGGCACGTTCGTAATGGAAGCCGAGAAGGTTGGCAGCGAAACCATGCTCGCCCGCATCGCGCAGATGGTCACGACCGCGCAAAGAAGCCGCGCACCCATCCAGTCCGCAGTCGACAAAGTGGCCGCTTATTTCGTTCCCGCCGTCGTTGCGATTGCTGCCCTCGCCTTCGTCGCGTGGCTCGCACTCGGTCCCAAACCCGCACTGGCCTATGCCATCGTCGCCGCAGTGTCTGTGCTGATCATTGCCTGCCCTTGTGCGCTTGGACTGGCCACACCCATGTCGGTGATGGTTGCAACTGGGCGCGGCGCGCGCGAAGGCATACTGCGTCAAAAGCGCTGAAGCGCTTGAGCGTCTTGCCGCCATCGACACGCTCATCGTCGACAAAACCGGCACCTTGACCGAGGGCCGCCCGACGCTGGTGGACGTTGTTTCGGCAACCGGCGGCGACACCAAGATGATGTTGCGCCTCGCCGCGAGCCTGGAACGCGGCAGCGAGCACCCTATCGCGCAAGCCATCGTCAACGGCGCCAAGGAGCGCCGCATCGCCACGCTGAAACCTGAAGCCTTCAAGGCCATCAACGGAAAAGGCGTGACCGGTGAGGTTTCCGGCCAAGACGTTGCGCTTGGCAACGCGGCGCTGATGGCCGATCTCGGTATCGACACCTCGGCCCATGACGCCACGCTCGACAGCCTCCGCGCTGACGGGAAGATCGTGCTCTACGTCGCAACCAATAAGAAGCTCGCGGGCTGGGTCGCCGTCGCCGATCCCATCGAACCGTCGGCGCGCTTGGCCTTGGCAACGCTGGCTGCGCGCAACATTCATGTCGTCATGGCAACAGGCGACAACGCCACCACGGCGAAAGCAATCGCGCGAGACCTCGGCATTAAAGACGTGCACGCCGACATGCTGCCCGACCGCAAAGCGGCGCTTGTCGCTGCGTTGAAAGCAAAGAAGCGCACCGTCGCGTTCGCCGGAGACGGCATTAACGACGCGCCAGCGTTAGCCGCCGCCGATGTCGGCATCGCCATGGGAACCGGCTCTGACGTTTCAATCGAAAGCGCGGGCCTCACGCTCGCAAAAGGCGATCTTGCGGCACTCGTCCGCGCCCATACGCTTGCAGGCGATACGCGCCGCAACATCTGGCAGAACGTCGGCCTCGCCTTCGGTTACAACGCGCTCGCCATTCCGGTTGCGGCCGGCGTGCTCTACCCGCTCACAGGCGCGATGCTATCGCCGATGCTCGCGGCCGCCGCGATGAGCCTGTCGTCGGTTTCGGTGATCGCCAACGCACTGCGCCTCAACCGCCGCTGAGCGCCGCAGCTCGCAGAGTTGTGAACAGGCGTTGCCCGCAGCCCGGTAACAAGCCGCGCCGATCACGCGACTGACATATCAAGACGATAACAATCATGCTGGTTTCTCGGTCTTGAGATGCCATGAGCAGCGGCTGCACCCTAAACCTAGGGGCAGCCGCATTTCTTTGTCCTAAGGCCAGCACCTGGATACAAAAAAGGGGCAGCCGGAGCCGCCCCTTTCGTCACAACGCAGTGTTAGCCTGCGTTTAGGCTTTCGCCATCGCTTCCATCTTGTCGAGGATGCTGTCGATCACGGGCTGAACGATGGCCGGCACGCCTGCCGCGCCGAGCGCTGTCTTGACCAAGCCGCGGAGCGCCGGGACATATCCGCCGATCAACGCGCCAAGACCCTTCTTCACATCAGCAGGCATCTGCTTCTGCGTCGCTTCGAGCTGCGTCATGCGGGTCGCAAAGTCTTGCAGCTTCGGCAATTGAGCGCGTGCCGAGGCTTCATCCTTGATGCCGCCAATCGAGGTCTTCAAGCCTTCATAGATGCTCGCAGCCTGACCACCGACGTCGACGTTGTTGTAGACGATCTTCGGCACCGCAGGTGCGGTCGGCGTGCGCGAACCGAGCAGGTTCCAGCCGAGGAGGCCGAGACCCAGGGCCAACACCCAGGGCAGCCACTTCGGCATGCCGCCAGATTTGGCGACCGGCGGCGGCGTATAGCTTGCCGGTTGTGCGGGGGTAGCGCGCGGCGCAGGTGCGCTGAGGCCGTCGAGCAGACCGGAACCCTTCAACAGATCACCGAATCCAGCCGGCATCGCCGCAGTCACATTGTCTTTTTGCCCCATCAGCATCTTGGCGAGACCGCCAGCATCGAGACCGCCCGCCTTTTGCTGCTGGGCGATGGTGCCAAGCGCAACAGGAGCCAGCATGCCGAGCAGGCTCTGGCTCTGCGTTTGGCCAACGCCCGAGAATTTCGAAATTGCGCCTGCCAGAGTGCCGAGTGTGGAGTTGCCGAACAGGCCGCCGAGCGCAGCCGTGCCCGCATTGACCATAGCCGACTGGCCCGAGCCGCCGATCAGGTTGCCGAGATTGCCCAGCAAGCCCGGATCTTGTTTGCCGAGCAGACCGCCGAGAGCTTCAAGACCGCTCGGGCTCGACGATTTACCGATAATGCCGCCGAGAATGGTCGGCAATGCTGCGGCGATGGCCTTTTGCGCAAAGCTGCTCTCGATGCCGAGTGCCGATGCAATGCGGCTGACAACAGCAGGCGTGAGAAAATTCATTGCGAGTGACATGATATTCATAGGGGAACTCCATGGGTTCTGATGAGACCGGCCGCACCGCACGCCGCGTTCACGATTGGGTGAGCGTAGCTCGTGGGCGCACAATTGCAAGACATTTGTGTCAGAACAACAATTACTCTGTCCAAAAACCAATATCCGAGGCGAAATACTTTGCCGCGCACGTAATAAGTGGTGCGGTGAAGATGAACGCACGAGCACGACGGCAGTCGTGCGCTTGGGTCCGCCACCATATCAATTGAGGCCTTGTCCACGCCCGGCAACACGCCCTATATCGAGCCCATGGCGACAGGCACCCCAATCCCCTTCCGTAAAATGAACGGCCTCGGCAACGAGATCGTCGTCGTCGATCTGCGCGCATCGAATAAAGTCTTCACAGCCGCCGAAGCCGCAGCCATCGCCGCCAACCCGCGCTCGCATTTCGACCAGATGATGGTGATGCACGCGCCACGACGCCCGGCACCGAAGCCTACGTCCGCATCTACAATACCGACGGCTCTGAATCCGGCGCCTGCGGCAACGGCACGCGCTGCATCGGCCTCGTGGTTTCACAAGAAACAGGAAAAAAATCCCTCCATTTCGAAACGAGCCAGGCATCCTGGACGTCCGTGTCGTGGATGAAAATGCCATCACCGTCGACATGGGTGAGCCGAAGTTCGACTGGAAGGATATTCCGCTCGTCGAAGAGTTCCGCGACACCCGCGCGATCGAACTGCAGGTCGGCCCGATCGATGCCCCGCTCATTCATTCCCCGTCCGTCGTCAATGTCGGCAACCCGCACGCGATCTTTTGGGTCGACCGGCTCGACGTCGTTGACCTCGGCAAGGTCGGGCCGATGCTCGAATATCACCGCATGTTCCCCGAGCGCGCCAATATCTCGCTCGCCCGCGTCAAATCGCGCGATGATCGATTTGCGAGTGTGGGAGCGCGGCGCCGGCCTGACGCGTGCCTGCGGCACCGCCGCCTGTGCCGCCGCCGTTTGCGGCGCTCGCACCAAGCGCACCGACCGCAAGGTCACAGGTCAATCTCCCCGGCGGCCCGCTCATGATCGAGTGGACAGAGGCCAACCGCATCCTGATGACCGGCCCCGTCGAATTCGAATACGACGGCGTGGTCACTGTCTAAGCCGGTCCCTACTTCGGCACGCCCACATCTGAAACATGCGGTGGCGCGCCCTCCGGCATCAGTGCCATCCCATGCCGCTCGAACTGCGCGCGCTCATAGCTTTTCGCCACCTTGAGCCAGCTGTAGAACGCCGTCACCATCGCGTTGATGAACCCGGCCCAGCCATTGAGAAACTCGCGCTTCAACACATAGATCTTGAAGAATCACGACCGGAAAATAAAACACCATCAGCAACGGATTGCTCCGCGCTTTAAACCCGACAAGCCCCGTCGAATAGGAGTTCACGCGCGCCACTTTGGCGTGGATCGACGTATCGCCAAAATGCTGGAACGAATGCTGTGTCCGGCCAACCGCGCCCGTCGTCATAGGTGCTGCATGCACGGGCACCTCGTTCATTGCGGTCTGCCGCCGGTCAAATAGCCGAAGATAGCCATTCGCCCGGACCTTGAGACTGCTCATGCGCCAGAAGATCTGTTCCTGTCGCGGAATGCTGTAGCCGCTCTTGCTAAAGCCCTGAGTGTTGAGAGAGGCGATTTCTTGCGCCAACTCCGGCGTCACGCGCTCATCGGCATCGAGCAACAGCACCCAATCGTGGGCCGCGAGATCCATCGCCAATTGCTTTTGCGGCCCATACCCCCGGAATTTGTACTGCACGAACCGCGCGCCATACTTCTGCGCGATCAACTGCGTCGCGTCAGTGCTGAACGAGTTGACGATCAGAACCTCGTCGGCCCACCGCACGCTTTCGAGCAACGCCGGCAGGGTCCGGGCATTGTTGAATGTCGTGACGATGACGGAAATCGGAACTCGGCTCATGGCGGCCTTTTGGTTCAGAACGGGAGAGACGCGAGCCGTGGCGTCCCGGACCGGCAATGAGACGGCCTCGAACCGTACACCGGCCCCGGCCGGATCGGAGACAGCCGGTAATCGACAAACCCGGGCTGCAGGGAAGTAAAAACGCCGCCTGCATCCACATCAACGTCCCGATGGCCCGAAACGCTGCTTAACCGGAATGAGCGGTCAATTTTGTCGTTGAGTGACCCTTGGTCCAAACCACCAGGCCGCCTTCCCTTTCCACACGTTCATCGCTACATGACGAACGATGCACGACGCCACCGCCCAGGAACCACAGTGTTTTCGGAACCAGTGTTTTCGAAGACGACACGGACCTCTCCATTACCGCCCCCGTCGTGGGGGCGAGCTAAGCCGTGGGGGGGATGTGCCTTCAGCCGGCTCCCGTGTCGTCACCCTGGGTTGCCGCCTCAATGCCTATGAAAGCGAGGTCATGCGCGCGCATGCGATCGCCGCAGGCCTCGACCAAGCCATCATCATCAACACCTGCGCTGTCACCGGCGAAGCCGTCCGCCAAGCCCGCCAAACCATCCGCAAGCTCCGCCGCGAAAATCCGACTGCGCGCCTCATCGTCACCGGTTGCGCGGCCCAGATCGAGCCCGAAACTTTCGCCGAAATGGCCGAGGTCGATCACGTCGTCGGCAATGCAGAAAAGATGCAGGCCGAGACGTTCACGGGTCTGACCACGCTCGACGACCGAGCGCGTCCAGGTCAACGACATCCAGTCCGTGCGAGAAACCGCGTCGCCACCTGATCGACGGCTTCGGCACGCGCGCGCGCGCCTATGTGCAAGTCCAGAACGGCTGCGATCACCGCTGCACGTTCTGCATCATCCCTTACGGCCGCGGTCCTTCGCGATCCGTCCCGGCAGGCGAAGTCGTCGACCAGATCCGCCGCCTCGTCGAAGCCGGCACCCGCGAAATCGTTCTGACCGGCGTCGACATCACCAGCTACGGCCCCGATCTCCCCGGCACGCCGACGCTCGGCAAACTCGTCACTCAAATCCTGAAGCACGTCCCGGAGCTGCCGCGCCTGCGCCTGTCGTCGATCGATCAAACCGAAACCGACGCCGATCTGATGCGCGCTCTGGCCGACGAGCCGCGGCTGATGCCGCATCTGCACCTGTCGATGCAGGCGGGCGACGACATGATCCTGAAGCGCATGAAGCGCCGTCATCTGCGCGACGATGCCATCAAGTTCGCACACGAAGCACGCCGTCTGCGGCCAGACATCGTCTTTGGTGCCGATCTGATCGCCGGTTTCCCAACGGAAACCGAAGCACATGTTCCAGAAGTCGCTCGATATCGTCGACGAATGCGGTCTGACCTATCTGCATGTCTTCCCGTTCTCGCCCGCGCAAGGGCACCCCCGCCGCACGCATGCCGCAGGTGCCGAAGGCGGTAGGCAAGGAGCGGGCGGCGCGCCTACGCGCGAAGGGCGACGTGGCGCTCGAGCCTATCTGACAGTCCAACTCGGCCGCACGTCTGAGTCCTCGGTGAACGAGATGGGCTCGGCCGCACTCCGGTTTCGCCGAGATTACGGGCCGGGCATCCAGGCGGGCGAAATCGCCGCCGCGCGAGTGACGGGATCGATGCTATGAAGCTCGTCGGCGAAATTGAAGTTCGAGATCAAGTGTGAGCGAACCAGAAAAAAAACGCGGCCTATTCGGCCGTCTGTTCGGTGGTGGCCAGAAGCCGGCGAGAGCAACCGGCGGCCGAAACCCCGGTAACGACCGAACCGGTCCAGCAAGCGGTCGCCGGACGAACCCGTCGCGCCGGCGGCTGAGCCGATCGCTGCGGCGCCACGACCTGCGCCGGCACCCGAGCCAAAGCAAAAGATGGGCTGGCTCCAGCGGCTGACGTCCGGCCTCGCCAAGACCTCGGCAAAACTGACCGACGGCATCACCTCGGTCTTCACCAAGCGCAAGCTCGATGCCGAAACCATCGAGGACCTCGAAGACCTGCTGATCGGCGCCGACCTCGGCCTCGAAACCACCGACCGCATCATCGAGACGCTGCGCAAGACGCGCTACGAAAAGTCGATATAGCCGACGAAGTCCGCCAGGTTCTGGCCGACGAGGTCAAACGCGTCCTCGTCACCGGTCGCCCGGCCGCTGGCGATCGTCTGGCACGCACAAACCAGCAGGTCATCCTCTTCGTCGGCGTCAACGGCACCGGCAAGACCACCACCATCGGCAAGCTCGCCGAGCGCTTCCGCCGCGAGGGCAAATCCGTGATGCTCGCCGCCGGCGACACCTTCCGCGCCGCCGCCATCGAGCAGCTGCAAGGTCTGGGGCGACCGGACCGGCGCGCCGGTTATCGCGCGAGCCGGTGGGCTCCGATGCCGCCAGCCTCGCCTTCGACGCCCTGACACGAGGCCACAGCCTCGCGGCGCCGATGTGCTGATGATCGATACGGCCGGCCGGCTGCAAAACAAGCAGGGACTGATGGAGGAACTGGAGAAGGTCGATCCGCGTCATCAGAAAGTCGACCCGATCAGCCCCCCATCAGGTGTTCTTGGTTCTGGACGCGACAACAGGTCAAAACGCCCTTAACCAGGTCGATGTATTTGAGAAGACGGCAGGAGTGACCGGTCTGGTCATGACCAAGCTGGACGGAACGGCGCGCGGCGGCATTCTCGTCGCAATTTCGGCTAAGTTTAAGCTCCCGGTCGTGGCGATTGGTGTGGGTGAATGGTCGAGGACCTGCAATCCTTTGACGCAGAGGAGTTTGCGCACGCCATCGCGTTGAGCTAGACATGTCCTCTAAGACGGCAGTGCGAGCAAGCATGCTAGTCGGCCCGGGGGATCTGAGGCCGAAGTTCAGAGGATATGAGCGGCGCATCATCCAAGAGGTGGCGCGAGCGGCAGTTTTGCTGGGTGAGCAGATCAACATGACGTGGTTGACCCGTCTTCCATTTAACGGCGAACAAACGCTCAACATCGCAAGCGAGATGGGCCCCATCGTCACGATGTTCGTCGTCAATTTCGTTTGGGGCGTTGAGGCCGGCGTTTGGTCGCTGATCGCCACGACCTTCATGGCGCTTGTCGCATCGTTGATCGTTTTCCGCCGCCCGCCGATCATGCCGTTCATTGCCGGCGCCGTGACCATCATCTTCGGCGCGTTGACGCTCTACACCGGCGACCCGAAGTGGGTCCAGATTAAGGTCACCCTTTTCAATACCTTGGTCGGCGCGTTGCTGTGCATCGGCCTGTTCCGCCGCAAATATTTCTTCGAGTTCGTCTTCGGCAAAACCTTCCACTACACCGACACTGGCTGGTTTCAGCTCACGCGCAATGTGGCGATCTTCTTCTTCATCACGGCGTTCGCAAATGAAGCCGTGCGGTTGGGCTTTGCTCAGGCCGCTATTCCCTGTCCGAAGCAGTTTATGTGGCTGCTGAAGAAAGATGTCCTCCACGGTCTCGACATCTGGATGATCTTCAAGCTCTTCATTGTCATGCCGCTGACAGCGATCTTCTTCGTCTGGCAGGTCCGCGCTATGCAGAAGTACCGGCTGCCGGTGCCTCAGGCTGTAAAATCCGACGTGCGTGGCTGACCAATGGATCGTGATCCAAAGGCGTCAGGCCCGTCTGGCGCTCAAGCGACGCCGCCGTCGACGCCCGCTGAACCCAGTGGCGTCAAATTAATCATCGATCTCGGCCCGTTGCTCGTTTTCTTCGGCACCTACTATCTTTACGGCATTCGTCCAGCGACCTTCGCATTGGTCGCCGCGACGTTGGTATCGCTGGCCGCCGCAAAAATACTGCTCGGCAAGATAAGCTTCTCGTTGATTGTGACCGCGGCGGTCGTCACCTTTTTTGGTGCGCTGACGTTTGCCTTCAATGATCCGAGCTTCATCAAGATGAAGCCGACGGTGGTCAATTTGATCTTCGCGGGCGTCTTGGGTTTTGGTCTGTTTCAGGGCCGCTACTACCTCAAGCATGTTTTGGGCGAGGCCATCGCACTCACAGATACCGGCTGGAACATCATCACCAAACGTTGGATCGGACTGTTCATTGCGCTCGCGATCCTCAACGAAGTGATTTGGCGGACGATGAGTGAAGACGCCTGGGTCAACTTTAAAGTCTTCGGAATCATACCGTTGACTCTGATCTTCGCTGCTTTTCAGGTCCCAGTTCTGAAGCGCCACGCCGCCAATCCGGAAGAGCCCTCCGGGCAATAAAATTCCTAAATCAGCCTAAAACAAGATTTTTGGTTCGGCCGCACTAGCGCAGAATTTGCCGAGAGAAGTCCGGCTTGCACTGCATTTGGAAAAATACATTTTACGTGTGACGCGAAGAAAAGTGATTGGACGACCTGGGAAAGTCTTCTATCCTCCGATTTGTAAGGAATGTTTATCCTTGGAGGTGGGGAATTGTTCATTCCCGAGTGCCTTCTTGGGCACCGTGCGCTGAGGTGATGCCGTGTCAAACGGAGTTCAGCCGCCCACTCAAATCACAACAGCGGATTTTGGAATGGCCCGGGATGAAAAAGTGGACCGCTTGAACCGATCACCGCTGCACATGTTGCATCGAGCCGGACAATGCGCAGGCGATGTCTTTCACGGCGAGATCAAAGACGGTGACTTGACCCCACGGCAATTCGCGGTCCTCGCAACCGTCGCCCAAAACGAAGGTCTCAGTCAAACCGGCCTCGTCGAGCGCACGGGGATCGACCGTTCGACGCTCGCCGACATCGTGCGCCGCATGCTCAAAAAGGGTTTGCTGCAACGGCGCCGCACCAAGGAAGACGCGCGTGCCTACGCAGTCAAGCTGACCGAAGAAGGCAAACGGATGCTACGGGCAGCCGAACCGATCGCTCGCCGCGTCGACGAGCGGATCTTGGAAGGTCTTCCGATCAAGCAGCGCGATCAGTTTCTCGAAGATCTTTCGACCATCGTTACGACGTTGTCGAAGATGAGCGAAGCGCAGCAGGTCACCGGCGAATAAGCGCCGGTTAGACCGGACTTTGTACCAGTCCAGAGCCCTGCACGCGCCCGGTCTCCCAACCGATGAGTGCGCGCTTGCGCGTCAGGCCCCAATGGTAGCCACCGAGTGATCCATCCGTGCGCATCACGCGATGACACGGAACCACGAATGATATCGGATTGCGCCCCACCGCAGTGCCAACCGCACGCGATGCGCTGGGCTGTCCGAGATGCCGCGCGATATCGGCGTAACTCACCGCCCGACCCATTGGAATTTTCAACAGCGACTGCCAGACTTTAACATCGAACTCGGATCCGATGAGCACGAGCCGAACCGGCTTCTCGGCGGTCCACTGCTGCGGCATGAAAACTTGCCGTGCCAGCTCACCTGTCCGCGCGGTCTGTTCTTCGTACTGTGCATTCGGCCAACGCCGCGTCATATCGCTGAGCGCGTCAACTTCGGTCTCCCCTGCATCTTCGTTTACGAAGGCGATGCCGCAAATGCCGCGCGGCGTCGCCATGACGAGCGCGCGCCCGAAGGGCGAGGCGTGAAATCCATATCCGATGGTGAGACCCGCGCCGCGCAGTTTGTATTCGCCCGGGCTCATCGCTTCATAAGACACGAAGAGATCGTGCAGCCGCCCGCCGCCAGAAAGCCCGACTTCGTGCGCGGTCTCAAGCACACTGGCCGATCCGAGCAGCAGCTCACGCGCTCGATCGACGGTAATGGCTTGCTGAAACTCCTTCGGAGACAAACCGCACCAGCGCTTGAACAATTTCTGGCAGTGCCCGGGGCTCAGCGACAGCGCCTCGGCTAATGCGTCGAGTCCCGGCTGTTCCGTCCAGTGCTCAGTGATGAACTGGATAGCATCGCGGACAAGCGCGTAATCTTGGTTGCCAGCAGCGGGTGCAATGTTGGTCACGGACGTCTGATCCACTTTCGAAAGCATCGTCTTGCCCCAAATGTCGTATCTGGAGACCCAAGACTACGCCCCTGGTTATCCAGAAACGACCCGTTTTTGGTTGTGCGCCCGACGATAAATGGACCGGGCCGCGTGATCAGACCGCTGATTTCAAGCGCTGCAACGACGCTTTGAGTGCATCGGCAAAATCACGGCGCTCGTCGTCACTCAATGCGTTGGCAATCCTGAGTGTCCGGCCGTGCGACGTCAGTTGCACCGCCAGCCGCCCATCTGGCTCTTCGTTGAGGAGGACGCGCACCCAATAGGGGTTGAACGTCACTTGCGCTGTTCGCCGTCCGTTGGCCGCCACGCGCTGCACGACGAGCGCATCGCGCGTCACTTCGACAGTCTCATACGCGCGCGCCGCCCGGTAATTAAGTTTGAAGGCGATATAGACGATCAAAACATCAAGCCCGAGGAAACCGAGCACCGGCCAGGCACCGATCAGTAAAAACGCGACCCCGGTGACAAAGCTGATGGCGCTCAGAAAGGTCATCAGAATAAGAAACCCGCGCGGGCTGAGCGACCGGTTCGGATGCAACACCGCGCGGAACGGCTGAAACGCATCTGCGCTGCCCTCTTGCGCATCCTGCCGATTGTCGTCCATCTGAGACACCTAAACCCTCCGGCCCCGCCGCGCCCGTTCAGAGACGTTACAATGTCGCGAAAGCCCGCAAAGCGCAATTCGAAGCCCGCTGCTAAATCCACGACCGTGCTTGAAAGAGTGGTGAAAAAAGCGGCGAAATCAAAGCCGCAAGCATTGGCGGCTAAGCCAGCAAAGTCGGCTAAGCCGGCCAAATCAAGCAACCGCGCGGCGTCGGCGAAGGTGCCCGTCGATTTGATTTTTGAGCGCTTCCACGCCAAAGTACCGGAACCGAAAGGTGAACTCGAACACGTAAATCCCTACACGCTGCTCGTCGCCGTGGTGCTCTCGGCTCAAGCCACCGACGCCGGCGTTAACAAGGCCACACGGGCGCTGTTCGCCGTCGCCGATACACCAGAAAAAATGCTCGCGCTCGGCGAAGATAAAGTGCGGGACTACATTAAAACCATCGGGCTTTATCGCAACAAAGCCAAGAATGTGATCCTGCTCTCACAAAAACTGATCGCCGACCACGGCAGCAAGGTCCCAGCCGATCGCGATGCCTTGACGGCATTACCGGGCGTCGGCCGCAAAACCGCGAACGTGGTTCTGAACATGGCCTTCGGGCAAAAGACGATGGCGGTCGACACACACGTCTTTCGCGTCGCCCACCGTCTCGGCATGTCGTCTGGCAAAAATCCAGAGGCGGTCGAGGACGATTTGATGCGCATCGTCCCCGATCAATACCTGTTCCACGCCCATCATTGGTTGATCCTTCACGGCCGCTATACCTGCCTCGCGCGCAAGCCGCGCTGCGGCCTCTGCCCGATCGCCGACATTTGCGTATCCGATGAAAAGGTCCTGGATGCATAACCAGGTGTAATGTCAGGACCGACAATTCTTCGCTTGTCGTAGGGCAGCGATCCTGCAAGCGTCGGCCGTCACGAAACAGAGAGAACCCTCATGTCTGTCGCTAATGGCCGCGCCTTCCTGTCGATCCCCGGACCCACCAACGTTCCCGACAAAGTGCTGCAGGCCATGATGCAGCCGGCGGTCGACATCTATTCCGGCCCGATGGTCGCGTTGACCGATAGCCTGCTGGCCGACCTCAAGAAAATCTTCCGCACCAACGGCCAAGGGTACATCTACGCAGCCAACGGACACGGCGGTTGGGAAGGTGCATTCACCAACGTGCTCTCGCGCGGCGACAAAGTGCTGGTCTTGGAAAGCGGCCGCTTCGCCATCGGTTGGGGTGAAATGGCTGAGTTCATGGGTGTTGAAACCGAAGTATTGCCGGGCGATTGGCGCCGTGCCGTCGATCCCGCAGCGCTCGAAGTTCGCCTCCGCGCTGACAAGGGCCACACCATCAAAGCCATCTTTGTTGTCCAAGTTGATACCGCGTCTGGTGTCGTCAACGACATCGCCGCCTTGCGCAAAGCCATCGACGCGGCAAAGCATCCCGCACTCTTCATGGTCGACTGCGTCGCCTCTCTCGGCTGCATGCCCTTCGAAATGGATGCGTGGGGCGTCGATGTCGCCATGTCCGGTTCGCAGAAGGGCCTGATGGCACCTCCAGGGCTGGCCTTCGTCATCGCCAACGCCAAGGCGCACGCGGCCCACGCAACCGCCAACCTGAAAACACTCTATTGGGATTGGACCTTCCGTCAGGGTGCCGAGCACTATCGCAAATATTGCGGCACGCCGCCCGAGCATCTCATTTTCGCGCAACGCGCCGCCTTTGATATCCTGCTCGGTGAAGGGCTCGAAAATGCATGGCATCGCCATACACTTTTGGCACGTGCCGTCCACGCGGCCGTGAGCAAATGGGCCGAAGGCCAAACGCTCGCGTTCAACATCACCGAGCCGGCGCAACGCTCGCCCTCCGTCACCAATGTCTTGGTTCAAGGCCGCAACGTCGGCGAACTCATGACCTACACACGCGAAAAATGCGGCGTCACGCTCGGCGTTGGCATCGGCGCACTCGAAGGCAAGGCCTTCCGGATTGCGCACATGGGACACACCAATGCGCCCATGGTGCTCGGCACACTCGGTGCCATCGAAATGGGCCTAAAAGCGCTCAAAATTCCGCACGGCGCCGGTGGAACGCAGGCCGCCATTGAAACCCTCGCCGCGGCGGTCCCCGCATGACAGCGTCGATGGCGGCGCCCAATCATATGGCAGCGGCACCTGACAATCGCCGCACCCTGCTTCTTCTCGCCATCGGCAATTTCATTGTTGGCATCGCCGCCTTCGTCGTACTCGGCCTGATGACGACATTGTCCAAGAGCTTGAATGTCGATCAAGCCAGCATGGGCCGCATCGTCACTGACTACGCCATTGCCTACGCGATTGGCTCCCCGCTCGGCATCGCCGCCACCGGACAACTCCCGCGCCGAGTCGTCGTTTCACTCGGCATGCTGCTGGTAGGCCTCGGCTCGCTGGCGTGTGCCTTCGCCACCACCCTCAACGCGATGGAACTCGCGCGCGTTCTGGGCGCGCTGGGCGGTGGAATTTACGGTCCCGCCACGGCCGCCATTGCGGTCTCGACTGCCGCGCCTGAGCGCCGGGCGACCGCGTTGTCCATCGTTTTCATGGGTTTCACCGCGGCCCAAGGCATCGGTACGCCGGCCGGCACCTGGCTCGGGTACACGTTCGGCTGGCAAACCTCGTTTCTGTTGATCGGTACGCTCGCGCTGATCATGACCGCGGTTCTCTGGCGCACTGTTCCAGCCGCAATCGCGTTCTCGCCGACGTCACTGCGGGAATTGGGCCGTGTCATTCGCTCGGGCCCGATCATGATGGCGCTCATGTTCACGGTCGCCTTTGTCGAGCGCCACCTACATCACCTTGACTTTTATCACGCCAATTCTCGAGACACGCCTCGGCGTCGGCCGCGACGGCATCTCAACCTATATGATGATCTACGGCTCGATGGCATTTGTCGCGGCTGTCTTTGGCGGCATGGTGGCAGATCGCTTCGGCAACTCCCGGGCTCTGCTCGTGCTCTGCGGCCTTCACGCCTGCCTGTTGCCACTGGTGACACAAGGCCCCTCACATCCTGTCGCGGTCGCTGTTGTGCTGGGTGGCTTCTCACTGTTCGGCTGGTCGCATTTCACAATGCAGCAGTCGCGCCTCGTCGGCATTGCCCCGCATGAAGCCCAACTCGTCATCGCCCTCAACAGTTCGATGCTGTACGTCGGCATCGCCCTCGGATCGTTCCTGGCGGCGCGCTTGTTGCCGATCCCAGACTACAAGGGCCTCGCCGCCGGTTCATTGGTCATGGTGCTGTCGGCTGCCGTCATTCTTGTCCTTGGTGACCGCTGGATTGCCGCGCGCCGTACCCGCACCGCAGCGTAGCTCAAGAAAAAACCCGCAGAAACGCAGCCGTTTCGCGGGTTTCGATCTCGTGTAGCGGCCTCATAGGCCGCCGAGCGGGCCGATAAATCAGACCTGCTCTTTGAGTTCCTTGGCGGCGCGGAACGCGACTTTCTTCGATGCCTTGATTTTGATCGCTTCGCCGGTTGCCGGGTTGCGGCCCATACGTGCCGCGCGCTTGCGCACCTGCAGAACGCCGAGACCAGCCATACGGATGCGAGCGCCCTTCTTGAGGTGCTTGGTGATCATGCCGACGAGATCGTCCATGATCGCGTTCGCCTGCTTCTTCGGCAGCTCATGCGCTTCGGCGAGCGCGGCGCCCAGATGTTTCAGCGTGACGGTGTCTTGTTTCGCAGGTTTGGCGGCAGCTTTGGCCATGATGAGTGTTCCCGTATTGGTCGTGTGAGGCGCGTCAGATGCAGCAGTTTTGCCCGGAAATCAAGCGCTTCTCAAAGGCATGCGTCAAGTTGTGCGCTGTTTTTCAGCATAAGTGAAGCATCTGGAAATGCAAAATCCAGCAATTGCGGGTGATGCACAGTCGATGAAAAACACGAAAGGCACGCAAATATGCGTGCCTTTCGATACGTCTGCAGACCGTGATGAGAAACAAATCGCAACATTACCCGCGTGGCGGCGCGTTCGTGATCGTCATCGCTCTTGCGTTGCGCCGCAGCCCGGCGGTCGGCCATAAATTGCTCGAACTCAGCTTTGTCTTTCGCCATGCGCAAGCGGTCGAGGAACGAGGTGAAATCTTTCGCTTCATCTTCGAGACGGCGCAAAGTTTCCGTGCGGTATTCGTCGAACGCTGCATTCCCGCTCGGACGGAAGCCGCGCTGAGGTGCCTCACTCCACGCACTCATCTTGTCTTGCCACTTGCTCATTTTCCGCTCCCAACGCTGCTGCCGGTATTCGTCATGCCTTGAACAGCCCATGCGACCACTCCAGATAAGAAATGCCAGGATCCCAAGCCCGACCGGCCAGAACACGACGAAGCCGGCGACCATGGCGGCAATCCACGCTGGACGCCCGAAGTCATCCATCTTGGCAACCATGTCAGACATCAGATTTCTCCAGATGTAAATGTTATTTACATTCACATAAATGCCAACGACAGTGGCCGCGCGTCAAGAGGTCCGCGCGGATAAATTTCCGCACGCCGCCGCGCCGTCCTAGGGAGGAGTATTGAAAGAGCGGCCTGAAAAGGCCTGTCAGGGCTTGGATCGGGTCAGCCCGAGACCGTCGAGATAGATCAGAACACCGGCCTCGAGGAGCTCATTGGCCGCCATCGGCAGCGGCCGGCGTGCGGCGTCGCCCCGGGCAAAAAGACTGGCGATGCCATGGCTCAGCGACCAGATGTGCAACGCCATCATATGGGCTGGAGGACGCTGCCCAACCGGCAGATGCGCCACCAGTCTCTCGCAGGCCAAGCGCAGCACGCCAAATGCCCGCTCACTCGCATCGCTCAACTTCGGATGCGCGCTCATGACCAAGCCGCTCTCAAACATGGCTGAATATTGCGCCGGTTCGCGCGCCGCAAAATCGAGATACGCTTGCCCCATCCGGGTCATGGCCGCGCCTGGACCTCCACGCCCATCATCCCACGCCTGCGTGAGGGTTGCCTCGAACCGCTCGAACCCCCGCAGTGCGACATCGGCAAGCAAAGCCTCGCGATCGCGGAAATGCCGGTAGGGCGCTGCGGGGCTGACACCCGCCTGCCGTGCCGCCTCGGCGAAGGTGAAGCCGGCTGGTCCCTTGGTTGCGATCAGATCGAGTGCGGCGGCAATCAAAGCTTCACGCAGATTGCCATGGTGGTAACCGCGGCGGCTCTCCTGCTCGCCGCCGTCATCGCCGCCGCCATACCTCTTGTTCTTCCAGCTCATGCAGGCTCATTACACGAGTTCGTAAGCATTTTCCCAGAGGCCAACGCGCACGGTAAGCGTGAATTAATCCTTTGAACCGCACGTTCGAGGCAGGTTTTAACGTGGGAGTGCCTAATGCAAAGGCTGGTGTTCGCCCTCTGTGCGGCCGTCATGATGGTGGCGCCAGCCGGTGCGCAAACCGCAATGACGGTCGGCAGCGTCCGTTTCGACTTCGCCGATGAAGCGCTGCGGCCCCGCACCGACATGCAGAAAGCCTTCGTGGCCGCGTATCGCGCCGCCGTCGCCGCAAAATCGCTCGACGCTCTGCGCGCGCTCGTCCATCCCGCCTCGCTGGCATGCATCTCCACCGAAACGAGCCGTACCTACCTCCGCCAAGTCCACGAACGCGATACGCGTCGTGACATTCCCGATACTGCGCGGATCATTTTCCAGCCCTTCACAGATGCTCTTGCAATCCCCTTCAACGTCGGCGAGATGACGACGCTGCCGCATCTGCCCACCGAGGTCTTCGGCCTCGACTACAGTTGGGAACGGCGCGATGAAAAAGGTGTTCTCCTCAAACACGTCGGCGTAACCGTTCTGCGCATGGTCGCGCCCCACGAGGGACGCCTCATGATGGTCGAATATTGCCTGACGCCAAAAGGCGAAGAAATGTTTCTGAAAAAGCAGTCCGGACAACGCCCGCCGCCAGCACCGAGCAACAAATAGCGCTCAAAAGGCGCGTTGCCACGCACTATCGCGTGGAGCAGGCGACGAGCGAACCCTTCAACGACTTCACGACACCGGCAACAGCGAGATTGTGACTAATGCCGCTGCTCTCCCAATAGAGCACAGCATCGTCAGTGTTCCATGCTGGCCGTTCGGCAAGCACGGCAGCAGTCACCGTATGCAGCGCATCGACATCGGCGCGGCTGCGGCAAAGGCAGATCGCATGCGCTTGGCCTGACGCCACGCACGCGCTGACGGCATTTGAAACACGGTCCACGGCGGCGTTGATTTTAAGCGCCAGGGCAAGATCAGGGCCCGCAGTCAGCGGGATGATACGTGCCTTGACGCCGGGCGTGTTGGCATGCGCGGCGCCCTGCACCAAGACGATCGCACAAACAACGATTTGGAATAACCGGACCACATAATCGCCTCCCGCACAGACTGTCGGCGAGCAGTGTAGGAAACGAGCGTTCACAAACGGTTGCGAAGCCATCGATCCAGACTTTGATTTCCACCGGTCGAGCGTTAGGCCGCAACAATCGGCTTTACGTCGAGGTCGAGTTTTTCGCGCGCTACGGCCTTCGCAACCGCAGGATGCTGTGCAACTTTGTTGGCGTGTGGCCACAGATGTGCCCAGCTTTTTGGATCAATCCCGGCGAACCCGCCCCACCGCATTAGCGTCAGGGCATAGAGGTCAAGCGGCCCGATCTCAGCACCGCCGATCCACGGCGCAGCCTTGGCGCACAGCGCGTCGATCTCGGCCAACTGCTTGCGGAACAGCGCGGTGTTGAAGGTCTGTAACTCCGCGTGATGACCCTTCTCGGCGCTGAATTTGTGCGGCATGAACACGTGCGTAAACGTCGGATGCACCGTGTTGTTGAACCATGCGAGAAGTTCGAGCGCCTTGGCCTTCTTGAGCGGATCAGTCGGCAAGAACTTGCCGCCGGCATACTTGTCGTTGATGTAGGTAACGATCGCGATGATTTGTGTGATGACGCCACCGTCATCGACCAGAACCGGAACCTGACCGCGCGCATTCAGCGCCTGATACTCAGGGCTCGACTGTTCGCCCTTGTGCAGTTTGACGAGCTTCGGCTCAAACGCCACGCCCGCGATCTCCAACAGGGCGTGCGGGACAAACGAGCATGCGCCGGGGGCGTAATAAAGTTGCAAGGTCATGAGTGGTCTCCCGAGGATGGCCTACGAAAACGTTGATCAAAGCTGTGCCACGCTGGCAAGCCGCCGCCAAGTCGAAAGCCACGAAACGCACCCCGCAATGGCGGCTAGACGCGGCGTGCGCGCCTGCTAGTCTGAGCAAAAAGCCGAATGCGGGAGGCTGTCGCATGACGATGTCAGACGTGCAACGCGCAGCGCGCGAGCGAGCCTATGCCCTGCCTCTCAGCGACTACCATGTCGGTCATCCCGAACTGTTCCGCTCTGATACTCTGTGGCCCTATTTCGAGCGCCTGCGCAAGGAAGAGCCTGTGCACTGGTGCTCGACGAGCCCCGTCGGCAACTACTGGTCGGTCACGAAATACAAAGACATTATGCATGTGGAGACCAATCCGCAGATCTATTCGTCCGACGTTCGGCTTGGTGGCATCATGCTGCGCGATGTCGACCCACGTTATGAATGGCCGAGCTTCATCGCCATGGACGAGCCCCGCCATAGCGAGCAGCGCAAAGCGGTGCAACCGCTGTTCACGCCACCCGAACTCGCACGTATGGCAACGCTCATCCGCGAACGGTCGGCCACTGTCCTCGACAACTTGCCGCGCAACGAGACCTTCAATTGGGTCGAGCGCGTTTCGATCGAGTTGACGACGCAGATGCTCGCAACGTTGTTTGACTTCCCATGGGATCAACGGCGAAAGCTGACCCGCTGGTCGGATGTGGCAACGGCGTTGCCGAAAAGCGGCGTTTACGCCAACGAACAAGAACGCATCGCCGAACTGATGGAATGCGGCGAAGCATTCGCCAAGTTGTTTGCCGAACGCGCGCGCCAGCCGCCGAAAAGTGACCTCATCTCGTTGATGGCGCATAGCGAAGCAACGCGCGGCATGGACCGTGAAAATCTCCTTGGCAACCTCATCTTGCTGATCGTCGGCGGCAACGACACGACGCGAAACTCAATGACGGGTTCGGTGCTGGCATTGAACCAGAACCCGGATCAATACGCCAAGCTCCGTGCCGACCCGGCCCTGATCGCGAGCTTCGTCCCGGAAGTGATCCGCTGGCAGACGCCGCTCGCGCACATGCGCCGCACGGCAACCGAAGATACCGAACTCGGCGGCAAAGTGATCCGCAAAGGCGACCGCGTGGTCATGTGGTACGTCTCCGGCAATCGCGACGCCGATGTGATCGACGATCCCGATCGATTCATCATCGACCGCCCAAATCCGCGCTCACATATGTCGTTCGGTTTCGGCCTCCACCGGTGCCTCGGCATGCGCGTCGCCGAGATGCAGCTCAAAATCATCTGGGAAGAGATCCTCAAGCGCTTTGACAACATCGAAGTCGTCGGTGAGCCGAAACGCATTTATTCGAGCTTTGTCAAAGGCTACGAGGAACTTTCTGTGCGCATTTCAGCCTGAATCAGTGGCCGAAGGAGAGACCGTTGCAATTGGAACGCAGGTCGGAGGCAAAGTGTAAAAAGTCCAACTCCTGAGGGTTCGAGTGGCTGGCGCAACCCTGTGTTGCCGATTAGAAATTGGGACTATGGGCCGCCCGCGACCGAGTGGTGGGTTGCCGCACACATGCTGCCGGGAACGTCCATGTTTTGGACAATGACGATGCAGTCTCGATGCGCGTAAAATATAGACCGGGTATTTGAGTTTAAGTTGTTTTGCCGACGGTGTTGAGGGTAAGCGCAATGAAGCACATTCGGAATGAGTTCAAAAAAGCAGGTGCCGCAGCGGTTGCGGCTGCGGGCTTTGCGAGTGCGATCCTTCTATCGAGCACAAGCGTCGAGGCCCAATCGCTCCAATCCGGACCTTACATCGGCGCGCACCTCGGTTACGCCCGCGCACACGCCGGCATTAAAGATGGCGGCACAAACATTATAAATCCGCCCTATGGCGCCTTTTCGTGTGGCCCGGCACTGACTGGAAACTACTGTGCCGTCCCCTTTAAGCTCGATACTGGCGGCGTCGTTGCTGGCGTTCAGCTCGGTTACAATTGGCGTACCGGAAGCCGTCTCCTCGGTATTGAGGCAGATCTCGGCTGGCTCGGCATTGATGGCGACAAAACCCTGCTGCGCCCATTCGACGATCGCGACTTCGCCGCGATGCGCTTAGGCGCCTACGGCACGCTGACGGCCCGCGCCGGATACGATATCGGCGGCGCCATGCTCTATGCCAAAGGCGGGCTCGCGGTCGCACAAATCAAAATGAATGCAGCCGATATCGACTTCAACGGCGCCTCGTTCGCGGTTTACGAACCAAGCCGGACGACACCGGACGTGACACGCCTCGGCTGGGCCTTGGGTGCGGGCATCGAACGCGCCATCAGTCCAACGGTCACGCTCAAGGCCGAATATCTCTACATGAACTTCGGCAGCTTCAAATCCGGCAGCGCCGACGGCGATATCTACAAACACACCGTCGACGTCCACACCGCACGCATTGGGATCAATTTCGCCCTCGGCCAGTGATTACACGGCGCGGAACTGCTTGAGCAGCGCTTCGGTCGCACGCGCGAGCAACGCCGCGTCGACGCCGACAGCCGTGAATGTCGTGCCGATCTCAATGCAGCGCTTCGCGAAGGCAGTGTCAGGCGTCAGGATGCCGGCCGGTTTCCCGCATGCGCGAATACGGCGGATCGCATCTTCAATGGCCGCGACGACTTTCGGATGCCCAAGCTCTCCCGGATAGCCAAGGCTGGCCGCCAAATCGGCGGGTCCGATGAACACTCCGTCGACGCCCGCGACGGCGGCAATCTCTTCCAAACGGTCGAGCGCGAATTGCGTTTCGACTTGCACCAGCAGGCACAACTCGTCGGCAGCCTTTTTCGCATAGCCCGGAATACGCCCGAACTTCGTCGCTCGCGTCACGCCGGCCACGCCGCGAATGCCGTGTGGCGGATACCGGGTCGCCGCCACGGCAGCCTTCGCTTCCTCCGCAGTCTGCACGTAAGGGATCAAAAGCGTCTGCGCGCCGTTGTCGAGAAACCGCTTGATCAACACCGCGTCATTGATCGCCGGACGCACCACGCAATGCACGGGATAAGCCGCCGCCGCCTGCAACTGTTCGAGCGCTGCCAGCGGGTCGCTCGGCGAATGCTCGGTGTCGATCAACATCCAGTCATAGCCAGCGCCGGCATTGAGTTCGGCCACATACCCGCCGGGCAAACTGCACCACAGCCCAATTTGCTGCCGACCGTCCCGGATCGCGCGTTTGAAGGTGTTCTGAGGGAGATCGTACTGCATAATTGTGTTCCAGTGCGGCTGGGAAAGGTTAGCCAAGATATGGCGTAAGCGCGTCATTGACCCACTTTTGCCCAACACTACCAGTACTCGACGCGTCGTAGCAAAGTCTGGGGCGCAATGATGGGTCGCACATTCAAGAAAGTCACGCTGGTCTTCGCTGCAGCAATAACATGCCTGATGCTGTGGGAAGCCAACGCCGTTCGCTCTGCCGAGTCACGATCAGATGCGGTTCTGTCAAAATGGCTGGCGAAGCCCCAACCACTGTCCCTCGCGGCGCTAACCCCGGAGCGTAAGGACATACTGCTTCGCGTCGAGGACCCAGCCTTTTATGAGCACAAAGGTGTCGATTTTTTCTCACCGGGCCAGGGCATGACGACAATCACACAAGCCTTGGTGAAATTTCTGTATTTCGACACGTTCACGCCGGGCTTCGCAAAGATCGAACAAAGTCTCATCGCCCACTTCGTGCTCGACCGCCGCCTCAACAAAGACAGCCAACTCACGCTGTTTCTCAACCAGGCCTATTTTGGCGATCAAAACGGACGGGAAATTCGAGGATTCGCCGAGGCCGCCGAGAGTTACTTCGCAAAGCCATTCGCGGCCCTCGACCAGGATGAATATATCGGCCTCGTCGCCATGTTGATCGGACCAAACGACGTCAATCCCGCCAACAAGCAGAGATATGGCGAGCGCGTGCGGCGGTATAAAAGCGCTCATCGCCGGACGCTGCACACCATCGGGTATCCTCGATGCCGCCCTCGAAGGTTGTCGCAGCGATCTCTAAGCAATTCGCTTGGACAGGTTGAACGCCGCACCGCCATGATAAAAAACCGCCCGGAGTTGCCTCCGGGCGGTTTCGATTTTCCAGAATGTGCTGGGCTCGACCTCAGCCCATGTACTTAGCCCATGTAGCTGACGAACTTCGCCGACATGTAGACCTGCAGGCCCTCGATGCCGCCCTCGTGGCCGTAGCCCGAGTCCTTGATGCCGCCGAACGGCGTCTCGGGCAGCGCGAGGCCGTGAGTGGTTGATCGTCACCATGCCGCTGTCGAGCGCGTCGGCGACCTTGGTCGCGGTCTTGCCGTCCTTGGTGAAGGCGTAGCTGGCGAGGCCGAACGGCAGGCTGTTGGCCTCGCTCGAGCATCGTCGTCGGTGTCCTTGAAGCGCATCATCACCGCGACCGGGCCGAACGGCTCCTCGTGTCATGATGCGGGCGTTCGCCGGCACGTCGGTCGAGCACCGTCGGCTCGAAGAAGTTGCCCTGGTTGCCGATGCGCTTGCCGCCGGTCGCGACCTTGGCGCCCTTCTCCTGCGCGTCCTTGATGAGCGACTCCATCGCGTTGATGCGGCGCGGATTGGCGAGCGGTCCCATCTTGCTCGTCGGGTCGAGGCCGTCGCCGACCTTGATGCCCTTGGCGATGGTCGGTGAACTTGCCGACGAACTTGTCGTAGACCTTCTCGTGCACGAAGAAGCGGGTCGGCGAGACGCAGACCTGGCCGGCGTTGCGGTACTTCATGCCGCGCAGTCAGCGTTGCGACCTGCTCGGTGTCGACGTCGTCGAACACCAGCACCGGCGCGTGGCCGCCGAGTTCCATCGTCGCGCGCTTCATGTGCAGGCCGGCGAGCGCAGTCGAGATGCTTGCCGACCGGCACCGAGCCGGTGAACGAGATCTTGCGGATGATCGGCGACGGGATCAGGTACTCGGAGATCTCGGCCGGCACGCCGTAGACGAGATTGATCACGCCCGCCGGCACGCCGGCGTCGATGGAAGCACTTCACGAAGCCGATCGGCGAGCCGGGCGTCTCCTCCGGGCACTTGACGATGATCGAGCAGCCGGCGGCGAGCGCGCCGGCGATCTTGCGCACCGCCTGGCGTGACCGGGAAGTTCCACGGGCGAGAAGCCGGCGACCGGCGCCGACCGGCTCCATGATCACCATGTTGCGCACGCCGTCGGCGCGGGCCGGGATGATGCGGCCATAGGCGCGGCGGCCTTCCTCGGCGAACCAGTCGATGATGTCGGCGGAACCCATCACTTCGACCTTGGCTTCGGCCAGGACCTTGCCCTGCTCCAGGGTGAGCACGTTGGCGATGTCGTCGGCGCGGCTCGCGGAGCAGGTCGGCGGCCTTGCGCAGGATCTTGCCGCGCTCGAAGGCCGACACCTTGCGCCAGGTCTTGAAGCCCTTGTCGGCGGCCTTCAAGCGCCTTGTCGAGATCGGCCTTCGAGGCGTGGCCAAGCTTGCCGATGGCCAGCATTGGTGGACGGATTGACGACGTCCTGGGCCTTGCCCGAAGTCGGCTTCACCCACTTGCCGTCGATGTAATGGTCGAGTGATGAAAGATACATGGCTGCTCCTGAGAGAATGCTCGCCGCAGAGGACGGCAAGCCGAAATCTGGTCTCGAAAGTCGGGAAGACGAGATGCCGGTGATATGAGGGGATCAAAGGCCTGCGGCGCAAGCCAATTCTGAAACATCCAGCCCCGCGCAGGCCGCAGAACTGGCCCATCTGCTGGCCGTGGGAACGGCGCCAGCGCCCTGCAATTGACGAACCGCCGAAACCCTACAATTGTCAGTATCATCAAGAATCCGGCTAAGATGGATTAGGATCTAGGCCAAAGCTCCGCGCGCAGGCAGATGTCGCGCCGCGGAAAGGAATTCGGGGGCATTAGCAATGAACATTGTTTCAGTAATTCTTCAATACTTGGGGCCGTCGCTCGTCAACAAGGTCGCCACAGCGCTCGGGATGGAAAGCAGCGCAGCCAACAAGGCTGTCGCCGTCGCCGTTCCGGCCATCCTATCGGGCATTCTCGGCCGGGCGTCCGCCCCCGGCGGCGCCAAGAACCTGCAAGACGTGATCGCACGTCAGGAACCCGGCATCCTCGATCGCCTGTCGGAAAGCATCGGCACCTCGCGTCAGGGCAGCATGGCTGACGTCGGCCGCAGCGCGCTGGGTGCCATTGTCGGCGTTGACCAGATCGGCTCGCTCTCGGGCGCTTTGAGCAAATACACCGGCGGCAGCCTCGGCAGCGCCAATACCCTCCTCGGTCTGATTACGCCCGGCATTCTCGGCGTCCTTGGCCGCGAACAGAAAACACAGGGCCTCGACGCGGCCGGCCTCGCGAACATGCTGCAAGGACAGAAGCACAATATCGTCAGCGCCTTGCCGGCCGAGTTCCAGTCCCATCTGGCCGGTTCGACCTTGCTCGATGCTGTCACCAGCAAAGCTCCGGCCGCCGCCGCCGTTTCAGGCAAGACCGATGCGCAGCCGGCCTCGACCGGCACGACGTACACGCCGCCCGCTGCCGCGATTGCCCGTGCCCGCAACCAAGACTTCTTTTGGCCCGGTTGGTTGCTGGCCATCGCCGCAGCAGGGGTGATGTGGTTTTCGGTGTTCGGCGGTCGCCTCGCTGGCATGGCCGACGTCGCCGGTCTAGTGCCGCACCAACCGGCAGGTAACATGGCGCAGTCGCGGTCGCTCACCATCGGTACGACCGATGTCGGCCGCGAAGCGATGGACAGCCTCGACCAGTTGAAGGCGACGCTGCTCAACGTCAAAACCGAGCAATCCGCGCGCGCGAGTGTGCCACGCTTGCAGGAAGCGGTCGCGCGTTTGGACAAGATCGACGGATCGGCCACGCAGCTCCGCCCCGATGGCCGCCGCCGTCTGGGCGAAATGTTTGCCGGCCGCAACGATGAACTGCGGCCGGTTCTCGATGCGGCCTATCAAGCCTCCGGCACCCTGCCGTTGGCGCGCACGGCTATCGACGATCTCCGCGTGCGGATCGCCAAACTCGCCAAGCTCTGACGCCCGCCTGTCATTTGGACTTGATCGAATAACCCATTGACCTTATGGGTCTCTCGCATCCATGCGCCAAAGTTGGCGCGGTGGAGGGATGCGGCTGCATGTTGTCGTGACCGCATTTGGTTTTGGACGAACAAGCCCAAAAGCCTGACCAATCTAAGAGGCTGAGCAAAATGAGCTACAACGTCGCCGTCGTCGGTGCCACGGGAACGTGGGCCGCGAAATGCTGTCGATCCATCGACGAGCGGGAGTTCCCCGTGAACGAGGTGCACGCGATTGCGTCGCGCCGTTCGGTCGGCACGGAGGTCTCCTTCGGCGACAAGACGCTCAAATGCAAGGACCTCGCAGACGTTCGACTTCTCCAAGGTCGACTTCGTGATCATGTCGGCCGGCGGCACCGTCTCGAAGGAGTGGAGCCCGAAGATCGGCGCGACGGGCGCACTCGTCATCGATAACTCGTCGGCCTGGCGCTACGACCAGGACTGCCGCTGGTCGTGCCGGAAGTGAACGCGCACGTGCTCGACGACTACATGAAGAAGAACGAAGCGCAAGAACATCATCGCCAACCCGAACTGCTCGACCGCGCAGATGGTGGTGGCGCTGAAGCCGCTGCACGACACGCGACGATCAAGCGCGTGGTGGTGTCGACCTATCAGTCCGTCTCCGGCGCCGGCAAGGACGCCATGGACGAGCTGTGGGCGCAGACCAAGGGCAAGTACGTGCCCGGCCAGGAAGTGGCGCCGAAGAAGTTCCCGAAGGAGATCGCCTTCAACTGCATCCCGCACATCGACGTCTTCATGGAGGACGGCTACACCAAGGAAGAATGGAAGATGATCGCCGAGACCAAGAAGATCCTCGATCCGAAGATCAAGGTCGACGGCGACCTGCGTGCGCGTGCCGGTGTTCGTCGGCCACTCCGAGTCGATCAACCTCGAGTTCGAAAAGCCGATCTCGGCAACAGAAGCGCATGGAGATCCTGCGCAAGGCGCCGGGCTGCCTGGTGTTCGACAAGCGCGAGGCTGGCGGCTACATCACGCCGCATCGAAGCGCCGGCGAGGATCGCGACCTACATCAGCCGCATCCGCGAGGACGCGACGGTCGAGAACGGTCTCAATATGTGGGTCGTCTCCGACAACCTGCGCAAGGGCGCCGCCCTCAACGCGATCCAGATCGCCGAAGTGATCGTCAACAAGCGTCTCATGCCGCGCAAGGCAGCGTAAGCAGGACTGACGCGGTATCAGAGAAAAAGGCGGGCCTAAGAGCCCGCCTTTTTTGTCCGCAAGGTGGCAGGCACCAGATGACAACGGCCAGATGACAACGGAAAGTGCTGAGCAACGACAGTGCGACGAATGCGGTTCGCCGTACTTGGCCACGACGTCGCACATGGCCTCGCTGTGTCCAGAGTGCGCCCACTGGCTTTATGGTTACCCAAACTGCGTGCACGCGATGAAGGACGGCCGCTGCACCGTCTGCGGTTGGCACTGGGCAATCGAAGCGCAAACAAAAGAGCGCGCCAACATAAACGATCCGCCTCTCCCTTGAGGGAGAGGGCAACATCAAGACCGAAGCAACGGGCCACAGTGCGGTGAGGGTGACTTTCTGACGTCGAAAAAACACCCTCATCCGGCCCCGGATCAAGTCCGGGGCCACCTTCTCCCTCAAGGGAGAAGGGGACAAACGCGAGACCGCGCCGGATGCGTCTGGGGACCCCGGATGGCGCAAAATCATGAAACCAGCGCGGTTGGCATTGGGCAACCGAAGCGCAAACCAAAGAGCGCGGTTGCTTGGGCAACCGAAGCGCCAGCATCAAGCCTGTCAACTAGGTACCTACCTAGGTGACAGGGGCGGCACATGGCTGAGAAGATCGCTGCAGTTCCGTTCTCCCGGTGGGCAACTCGAGAGCTTGTCGAAAGTGCAACGGAAACCGTGTCTGGCGAAAGGGCCGTCCCGCTCTGCAATGGGTTGGACATCCCCTTAAGCGGGCCCGTGACAGTGAGACCGGCGTAGCGGGTACAGCGTGTCCATCAACGCGCTGCCGTGATGACGGAACCCCAGGGGAATAGGATTACCTGGGTCGCGGTTGGCCGATCCGCGCATCGAGAGCTGTCACCTCCCAGCACGGTAAGCGCGGGCGACGCCGCACTGGCTACGCACGCCCGATGCACGAACGTGCGCGGCCCCCGGGTTGCGCAAACGCGTGTAAGCGTGTGCGAGCATTCCGAAAGGCCGAGGCGGCGACACACCGCGCGACCATCGGGAATGAATTTGGCGCATGAGATGCCGGCGGCATCTGCGCGCCCCCAAACCCACGACGGGCAACCGTGCGTGGCTTTGGGCGCGCCGAGCAACGAGCGGCGCCGGCAAAAGGACCGCACTCTGTACCTTGGCGCCAAACCTGCGTACTAAGCAGAAACTTCTGCAGGCAGGGATACCGCAATGCCGTCCACTGTTTACGATAGTGCCATCTTCCGGGACTGGTTCGGCTCGGACGCTATGCGCGCGATCTTCTCCGATGAGGCGCTTGTCGCCCGTTACGTCGAGGTCGAAGTCGCGCTTGCCAAGGTGCAGGGCGCGTTGGGTCTCATCCCAGCCGATGCCGCAGCGGCCATCGCCGCGAAGTCAGATCCGGCGAAACTTGACCTCGCAAAACTGAAAGTGGAAACCGATCTTGTCGGGTATCCAATTGTCGGCGTGGTCCATCAACTGCAGAAGCAGGTCGGCGACGCGGGCCGGTATCTGCATTGGGGCGCGACGACGCAAGACATCATCGACACCGCGACAGTTCTGCAAATGCGCGCCGCGTTCGACAGCATCGGTGCTGATCTCGCAACGCTTTCCAACAGTCTCGCGGATCTCGCAGAGAAGCATCGCAATACCGTGATGGCTGGCCGCACACACCTGCAACAGGCGCTGCCGACCACGTTCGGTCTGAAGGCCGCTGTGTGGCTCTCGATGATCGAACGGCATCGTCAACGGCTTACAGAATCCAAGCCGCGCGTGCTGATCGGTCAATTCGGCGGCGCGGCTGGCACGCTGGCGTCGCTGGGCAGCAATGGTCTAGCTGTCCATGATGCGCTGATGCGTGAACTCGGCCTCCATGCGGCACCGGTGCCGTGGCACGTCGCGCGCGACGGCGTCGGCCGAAGCCGTCAATCTTCTAGCCATGATCACAGGGTCGCTTGCCAAGATGGCGACGGACATCATGTTCATGATGCAAACCGAGGTCGGCGAAGTCTTCGAACCGTTTATGCCGGGGCGCGGCGGCTCATCGACCATGCCGCAGAAACGCAATCCCATCAGCTCCGAGTTCATTTTCGCCGCAGCGCGCGCGGTGCGTCAGGACGCCGGGTTGGTTCTCGATAGTCTCGCTGGCGCCGATCACGAGCGCGCGACCGGGCCATGGCAACTCGAGTGGATCGCGGTGCCGCGCGCGTTTATCGCAACCGGCGGTGCCTTGCACCAAGCGAAATTCCTTGCCGCAGGCTTGATCGTCGAACCCGGCCGGATGAAGAAAAATCTCGCGAGTACGGGCGGTCTGATTGTCGCCGAAGCCGTCATGATGGCTGTGGCGGAAAAAATCGGACGCGGGCCAGCGCATGATTGCGTGTATGGCGCTTGCCGCCGCGCACTCGAAAACGGCACAGTGTTGATCGACGAACTGCGCAAGGAACAGCAAGTGACGGCTGCGCTGGACGACACGGCACTGCAGCGCTTGACCGATCCCGCCAATTATCTCGGCTCCGCCAGCGCCATGATCGACCGCGTTCTTGCAGCAAAGCAGGCGTGAGCCGATGACACAGAAACGCGTAGTCCTCATCACGGGTGCAAGCTCCGGTATCGGCCAAGCTACAGTCGAACGTTTCGCGCGCGAAGGGTGGCGCGTGGTGGCGACAATGCGGGCTCCAGACCGCGCGCCTGTCTACGACGCACCCGCAGAAAACATCGCCGTTGTCGCGCTTGATGTCACCAAACCCGAGACCATCGCCGCAGCCGTCGCTGAATGCGTGCAGCGCTTCGGCACCATCGACGTCGCCGTCAACAATGCCGGCTATGGCCTGATCGGACCCTTCGAAGTCACGAGTGAGCATGAAATCCGCCGCCAACTCGAAACCAACGTCTTCGGCGTGATGGCCGTCACGCGCGCGGTCTTGCCGGCGATGCGTGCGCAGAAAAGCGGCATCATCATCAACGTCGCGTCGATGGGTGGACGCCTGACGTTTCCGTACTACAGCATCTATCACGCCACCAAATGGGCGGTAGAAGGTTTCTCTGAGAGCTTGCGGTTCGAACTTGCGCCGTTTGGCATCGGCGTCAAAATCATCGAGCCGGGCGCCATCCGCACCGACTTCTACAGCCGCTCCGAACAACGGCCACCGAACGACGCGCTTGGCGACTACAAAAGCCATTTCAGCCGCGTCTATCCGCGCATGCATGCTGTCGGCCGTCGTGCGCCGGGTCCAGAAATCGTCGCCAGCGCAATCTGGCAAGCGGCAACCGACGGCAGCGGTCGTATCCGCTATACGCCAAACGCCGGGATTTTGCTGGCACTACGGCGCATCGTCGGCGACCGGCTTTTTGCGCGCGGTGTCAAGCGCTTGCTGAAAGCCTGACTGCAGCCGCACGCCAGCTCTGCGCCGCTTTCCGCTTTCGCGCGGCGTCCGCCTCGGCGATAGTCGCCAAAACGATGATGTTGGGATCGGGAAGGCAGTCGCACAATGACGGTAAAAGACGGAAGCAAGAAACCCATGAATGGCGCTGAAAGCCTCGTGCGGACGATGGTCGGCGGCGGCGTCGATGTCACCTTCACCAACCCCGGCACGTCTGAAATGCATTTCGTGGCGGCGCTCGATCGGGTCGATGGCATGCGCTGCGTGCTGTGCTTGTTCGAAGGCGTCGCGACGGGTGCAGCAGATGGCTACGCGCGCATGGCCGAAAAGCCAGCAGCCACATTGCTGCATTTGGGTCCAGGCCTCGGCAATGCCATCGCCAACATCCATAACGCCAAGAAGGCGCGGCAACCGATGATCAACATCGTCGGCGATCATGCCATCTATCACAAGCGCTACGACAGCCCTCTAACGTCGGACATCGAAACACTCGCACGCCCAATGTCACACTGGGTCCGCACCGGCGCTTCGAGCCATACGGTGGCCGAAGATGGCCGCGACGCCATCATCGCCGCGCGCAAGCATCCGGGCGAAATCGCCACGCTCATCCTCCCCGCCGATACGGCGTGGGGTGACGGCAGTGGCCCCATCGAAGTACCGGCAGCACGCGCACCGTCCAAGATCGACGAAGCCGCGATCCAAGAGGTCGTCAAACTGCTGGCGCGCGGCAAAGAGACGTTGCTGCTGATCGGCGGCGACGGACTGCGCGCAAAAACGCTCGAACACGCGTCACGCATCGCCGACAAAAACCGGCTGCCGTCTCATGGCGCCTGGACAGAATGCGCGCGTCGAACGCGGCGCAGGCCGCGTCTCCATCGGCCGCACGCCCTATCCGATCGAGCAGGCCTTGACCACGTTCGAAGGCGTAAAAAACCTGGTACTGATTGGCGCCATGGCGCCTGTCGCCTTCTTCGCCTATCCCGGCAAACCGAGCGTCACCTATCCAGCAGATGCGCGCGTGACGACAATGGCCGAACCGCATCATGATCTCGACGATGCACTCGCGCGCCTCGCCGATGCCGTCAACGCGGGCAAGGAAAAGCCGGTCCTCGCGACATTGAAGCGGCCTGACCTGCCAACCAATCAGACGCTCGATCCCGTCACCATCGGCGCGATTGTTGGTGCGCTCATCCCGGAAGGCGCGATTATCTGCGACGAGAGCGTGACTACGGGCCGCAATTTCTTCTCCACAACCGAAGGATCGGCGCCGCACGACTGGCTTCAGATGTGTGGCGGTGCCATTGGCGAAGGTATGCCAATGGCTCTTGGCGCGGCCATCGCCTGTCCGGACCGCAAGGTCATCAATCTCCAAGCCGACGGCTCCGGCATGTATACAGTGCAGGCACTTTGGACCGGCGCCCGCGAAAATCTCGACGTACTGACGATCGTCTGGGCCAATCGCGCGTATCGCATTTTGCGTGGCGAACTGGCGAACGTCGGCGCCGAAAATCCCGGCCGAAAAGCGCACGATATGCTCTCGCTCGACAACCCGGCACTTGACTGGGTGTCATTGGCCAAAGGCATGGGCGTTCCCGGTCAACGCGTGACAACATCTGACGAGTTTGTGGCCGCCTTCCGAGCAGGCCTAGCGCACAAAGGCCCTTATCTGGTCGAAGTCGTCATCTAACAGCGGCGCCGCCGGTGAGATATCAACCGCTCGTCGCGTGGATTTCAACAGCCTCCGCGCGCTACAGTGTCCGGCATGTCGCATCGGCAACCGAATCACGGTAGCACGCAAATCGACAGTAGCCGCCGGTCACCGAACGGGCGCGCGGCATTCGCCAAGCGATAGATGAAAGAGGTGATCCGATGGGTCTCAAAGCTCCAAGTATGTTGACGTTCCTCCTCTCGTTTATCCTGGCGCTTGCTGTCATGTTCGCGAAGTATTTCGGCGCGACGATTCCAGGGCTGTCCGGCGATACGACCCAATTCTCGGGCATGCTGGTTGCCTATGTGATCTTGATGCTGGGTTGCCTGCTGCGCTCACTCTGAGCGCACGCAATGGATGCTAGTGCACGGCTGCCCCCTGCGATCGTCCCATAGGCAGGGCGTATACTCTTGCTAGGCTTACCAAGGCCATGAGTGGGAGGGGGTTCACATGGATATGGGATTGAACGGCGCGCGCGTCCTGGTGACGGCCGGAGCAAATGGCATCGGCTTGGCAATTGCCCGCGCATTCCACCGCGAAGGGGCTTCGGTCTTTATCTGTGACGTCGATGAAAAGGCGCTCGCAGAAAGGGCAAAAAGCGAACCGCATCTGAAATCCATCGCCGCAGACGTCTCCGATCGCGGCGACGTCAAACGCCTATTCGATACAGCAATTCCGGCGCTTGGCGGTCTTGACTGCCTCGTCAACAATGCCGGCATCGCTGGCCCCACAGGCCGCGTCGAAGACATCAATCCTGAAGATTGGGATCGCTGCCTGACGGTCTGCCTCACCAGCCAATTCAACTGCGCTCGCGTCGCCATCCCGCATCTGCGCAAGAGCAGCAACGGCAGCATCATGAACGTCTCGTCGCTTGCCGGAAAATACGGCTTTGCGTTGCGTTCGCCATATGCGGCGGCGAAGTGGGGCGTGATCGGTTTCACCAAGTCGCTATCGATCGAACTCGGTGACGACAATATTCGCGTCAACGCGCTCTTGCCTGGCATCGTCGCAGGTGATCGACAGCGCCGTGTGCTCGAAGCAAAAGCCCAGGCGCGCGGCATGAGTTTCGCCGATATCGAACGCATCGCCTTCGCCGGTACTTCGATCAAAGCCTACGTCGAACCCGAGGAACTGGCAGACCTGTGCGTTTTCACCGCCAGTCCGCGCGCCAAAACCATTTCCGGACAAGCGCTCTCGGTGTGTGGTGATACCCAAGTCCTGAGCTGAGACGATAAAGTTAATTCACGACCACCGGCCTCGGGTGGAAAAAAATACTGTGGTTCAACTGCAGGTGCTTGGACATTCAAGACAAACTTTCCCTAACTGCAACAGTGTGGGGGCGCGTGCGATCCGGGATTCTGGCGCGGGTACGGGGATAGATGGACATCTTGGACCTCAGAATTGACGCAAGCGTCAACCTGACGCGGAGCCTGAGCTTGAAAAAACAAAACCTTAGCTCGATATACCGGCAAGCAGAGCCGCAGCAGAGCGCACCACAAATGGGCGCGCAGTGGGCTCTTAGAGACATTTTTGCTCACGAAGAGCTCTACTTTTCAAAGCTGGGACAGTAATGGACCTTCAGGATTTGATGATTTTTGTGCGCGTGGCGGCGATACAAAATCTGTCGGCAGTCGGCACCGAGTTAGGTCTGACACCCGGAACCATTTCCAAGCGAATTCAATCGCTTGAAGAAGAACTCGAAGTGCGCTTATTCGACCGGACGACGCGCTCGATCCGCATCACGGAAGAAGGCCAGCGATTCCTGGGCCATGCCGAGCGCGTACTGCAGGAAATCGATCAGGCACGCGCGGCCGTTTCGCATAGTGCAGACAACCCTGTCGGCAAACTCAAGATCGCCGCACCCGAACTGTTGGGCCGCCGGATGGTGACGCCGGCTGTTCTCTCGTTCAGCCGTGCTTTCTCCGGCATCGATATTCAGCTCGATTTGACCGATCGTACGGTCAATCTGCATGAGGAAGGCTATGACGTAGCCATCCACGCTGGCACGTTGGCCGACAGCGCGCTGATTGCCAAGAAGCTGGCCTCGGATCGTACGCTTGTCGTTGCCGCGCCCGATTACCTAGAAAAACACGGGACGCCCGCGTCGCCGGACGAGCTCCAACGCCACAGTTGCCTCGCGCTCAGTGATATCTGGGCCTGGACGTTGCCCAATGCGCGCACCGCAGTCGACGAAGCCGCACGCCTCAACGTCAGTTTCCGGTCGAACAGCTCAGAAGTATTGCGGCGCGCGGCATTGAACGGCTTCGGACTGATGCAGACGACCGCACTTCAAGTCAGCCGAGAACTCAAAACCGGTGCGCTTGTGCCGGTCTTCGGCAACGGCGCCAAATCAGACGATGCCGGCATATATGCGCTGTATCTTAACGGCCGCCAGGTGTTGCCGCGCCTGCGCATGTTTATCGATCACCTCTCCGACTATTTCAGAGATCAGCGCCTTGAAGCCGAGACCGTGCCGATGCTCCGGCCAGTACGCGGCTGATCGCGCAACGTCATTTTACTTGATCCTGACAACGATCCGGTCGACGCGCCCTTGCGCGTCGATAACGGTCACACGCGTAAAGCCGCGTCCGGGCGACGGGATCGTGACCTCGCGCGAAGTCCGAGCGGTAGCAAACGGCGCGCCATCAACAAGCCATGTGAGCGGCATCGCACCACCATGAACTTTCACCACTAAACCGTCTAGCTGGACCGTGTCCGCATCCACTTCGGCGCGGTCGGGTGGCGACGCGATTTTGACGGGAGGATCTCGAAATGCCGCAGATGATGCCGGCACGGTCAGTTCGCTCCGCTCACCGAAATATTTGAGGGGCGCTGGCAGAGGCTGTCCTGCGCTGACCTTCAGCACGCCATGCGGCATCGGCGGCAACGGCGTGCGCCGTTCGCTCAACCGCTGGAAGGCATCGAACAGCATCGGCGCGGCGGACTGACGGCCGTTGAGGTTCGGCACTGCCGCGCCGTCGGCGCGCCCAACCCAGACCGCAATTGTGTGTTTGCCGTCGAAGCCAACGCTCCAAGCGTCGCGATAGCCATAGCTGGTACCTGTTTTGAATGCGATCTGCCCTGGCTTCGCGAGCGCCGGCGGCGGCGCATGCTTTAAAATATCGGTGATTTGCCACGCCGCCGCCGCGGTCAACAACCGGCCAGATATCACTGGCGCCTCGGCGGCGTCCCGGCGCCACGTCAACGGCACTACATCGCCGCCGCGCGCGATGCCGGCATAAAGCTGCGCCAGATCGATCAGGCGTAGCCCAAGTCCTCCAAGGGCGATCGCCAGTGACGGTTCGGCGTCTTCGGGTAAGACAGGCGACAACGCGGCCTGCTGCATCCGGCCAAAGAGCTTCTGCGGTCCGAGCCGGTCGAGTACGGCGACCGCTGGAATATTCAACGACTGAGCGAGCGCTTCCCGCACACTCACCGTGCCATGCCAGTCGTTGTCGAAATTCTTCGGCACATAAGACCCGAACCGCTGCGGCCGGTCTTCGATTTGAGTTTCGGGATGTGCAATGCCGCTCTCGAACGCCAACCCATAGATCAGCGGTTTCAATGTCGAACCCGGCGATCGGACGGCGCGGGCCATATCGACCGCACCAGCGCGCGCCTCGTCCAGCAAGCCACTCGATCCGACATAGCCGACGACGCGGCCGCTGTGATGCTCGACCGCGACAATAGCCGCTGAAAGTCCTTGTCCAAGCGCATGAGCATGCTCCCGCGCCACGGCTTCAAGCTGCCGTTGGGCGCGCGCGTCGAGCGTCAGATGGTGGCGTCCGCGCGTTGGATGAAGTGCAATTTCAGCGTCCGCCAAGTGAGCCGCCAGTTTCGGAAACTCACGCCGCGCTGACGGCACTGCTTCGCGCCGCGCTTGGTCTGCGTCACTGCGCGTGATGACCCCGCGCGCAACGGCCTGAGCCAAGACCCGGTCGCGTGCGCGTCGCGCAGCATCCGTCGCCTTATCGGGGCGGCGAGCCTCAGGCGACTGTGGAATAGCCACAAGCAAAGCCGCCTCGCCAGCACTGAGCCGCTTCGGCTCCTTGCCAAAATAGGCGAGTGAGGCCGCACGCACACCTTCGACGTTGCCGCCGAACGGTGCCAACCGCAAATAGAGGTCAAGGATTTCGTCTTTGCTCAAGTGCCGTTCGAGCGCCAACGCGCGCAACATCTGCCGGCCCTTGCCGCGCGCTGTCTTTTCATGCAACCCGTCGAGCAGACGCGCGACCTGCATCGTCAGCGTCGACGACCCGGACACCAAACGGCCGTAGCGCACGGCTTGCGCCCCTGCCCGCGCGACGGCAACAGGATCGACACCCACATGCCAGCGAAAACGCCGGTCCTCAAAGGCCATCAGCATTTTCAAATAGAGGGGATCGACATCCGCGCGCCCCGCAGGCAAGCGCCAACGGCCATCGCTCGCAGTATACGCACGCAGCAGTGACGCCATCCTGATCGAGCACAACACTCGAGAGCTGCTGCGACCGCGACAGATCAAGCTGGGCCATGCCATGCGACGGCCGCGGCGATCGCACCGATCACAACGCCCACCGTGGCGAGAAGTCTCGCCACGGGTTTCCGCCAATGCGTGAGGTTAAAACGCAGGGCCATAGCCGTTCACTTCGCGCTGATGGTGAGGCGACCGGCTGCGGTTCGAGCATGCCGCTCGGGTCGGTACATATCCTCGACTGTTGCCGCCGGGTGCACGAAAGATCCCGGCGTCACCGCACGCACGACGTATGCGACGGTCGCTGTCTTTGTCGGACCGCGGGTATCATCGCCATCGTCGCCGCCACGGCGGCGGGCATTGGCACCGAAGAAATCGAACGCCGCCACGAACCGGTCGTCACGGAATTCAGTATGCTCGGGTGACCGTGTGGTCTTCAGCCAATCGAGAGCTTCGACATCACCGCCATCGACGATGCGCGGGTTTTCGATCTCAAGTCCAGCTGGTAAACCATCGACGAGCAAGATGCGCCCGCCATCGCTGTCAGCCGTGACTTTCAACACAACAACCAACCGTTCGTTCTGCGCCAGGGTGGCAGCGCCACCGCGTGCGCTGGCCAAATCGACGGGCTTGCCGTCCAGCGTGTAGTAATGCCGCTCGATTTTGAAGCCTTTCTCTACAGCCGGTTCCGGCGTCAACGCACTGCCAATGACTGAGACGATGGCCTGTGTCGCGGTCTCGGCTGTGTTCTCGATCGTCAGTGCGCCATCACGAAGCTCAGCTGTCTTCAGAGCGCGCACAAACCGCCCGCGATGCGCGGTGCCGTTGACGTTGAGCGTGACATCTGCCGCCTCGGCTCCGAGCGACTTGGCTGCCAGCAGCATCCAAGCCTGCTCTTGTGTTGAGGTGTAGGTCCGTGATGCGTAAACTTTCGCAATAACATCCGCGAGTGAAGTGGTGGCAGCCGTTGCCATCCGCGTTTCCGACGCGAGCGTCAGGACAGCCGCGCTGTCACGCAAGCCCGAACCGTAGTCATGCCGCGTGGCACCAGTGTCAGCCACGTTCACCTTTTTCATCGCCGCCGCGAATGCGAGTTCCGCGCGCGCCGTATCACCGATGAGTTGCGCCGCCGCACCAAGTTGAGCAAGCGACAGCGCCGTACCGAACTGATCGAGCTGGCCGTCGATGGCATATTTCAACTCGCCCGCCGGTGCGCGGCCGGCCCGCGCAAGGACATAGAGGGCATAGGCACGCGTATCGCCATCTTTGACCCGATCCTGAGCAATCGTGACGCTGTTGGCGAGCTTGTCCAACGCCAGCGTAACCACTTTTGCGTTCACTGCGTGTCCGCTTTCGCGGGCGCGCACCAGGAAGTCGGTCACATAGCTCGTGAGCCACATGTCGCCGTTGGCGGGTCCCCAGATCCCAAACGCTCCGGACGCATCCTGCATTTCTCCCAGCCGTGCGATGGCCCCGGCGACGCGCTGGCGAATATCGCCATCTGCACCAAGGCCTATTTGCCGCGCGACGTCGTTGGCATAAAGCAGAGGCAATGCACGGCTCGTGGTCTGTTCCGCGCAGCCGTAAGGATACCGGTCGAGTTCGGCAAGCAGACCCGGAACGTTGAGCTTCGCCATTGGGCCAACCATGACGGTGGCTTGCGCAGTCGACGGTACGAGGTCGGTCAGCATGTCGCGCGAAAGCGTGAGCTTCCCGCCCTTCGCCGAGAGCGTCGCAACCGTAGAACGGCGCACGTTCCCCGCTGGTGGTTTGACGTCGAAGGTAAGCGTGCGCTTGATCGAAACGTCGCCCGGGCCGGTTACTGCCACATCAACCGTCATTGCGCCGACATCAGTGGGCTTGAGCGTCAGCATGTCCGCAGACCGCTGTCCCGCTTTGAGCGCGACGGTCGATGCAGCAAGAGACTGCGCACCCCGCGTCACCGACACACGATAGTCGCCCGAGGGAGCCTCGACGTTATTCAGATCAAGCCGCAGGCGGGCCTCGTCGCCAAGGGTCAGGAAACGCGGCGCAGCGACAGTCATAGCCACCTTGTCGCGCACGATGACGTCACGAGTGGCGTGGCCGACGCCGGACGCGGACCAGGCAATCGCGTTGAGCCGCAGGGCGCCATTGAAGTCTGGGAGATCAAACGTAACCGGCGCCGTGCCGTCCGCACCGACTGTCACGACACCGGAGAACAGCGCCAGCGTGGCTTCGACAGGCGGCGCGCCCGACGTTGCCATGCTTTCAGCCGCTCCGCCGTCGCCGCCGGAGCGCAGCCGGCCGCGCTCGGCCTTCATGCCGTCGATCAAGCGCGCATAGAAGTCGCGCACGTCGTGGCCGAGTTTCCGCTGACCGTAGAACCAAGCTTCTGGCTTCGGCGTCTCGTAGCGCGTCAGATTGAGAATGCCGGCGTCTGTCGCGGCCACGACGATGTGCGCGGCCTCGCCCGTGACCAGACCGCTCACTTTCACAGGCAAAGTCAGAGACGTGTTCGGGCGCACCATGGCGGGCGCGTCGAGCGCGACCTTGAGCGTGCGGGCGTCCTGATCGACTGGCGCCCATTTGATCCCGAGCGCGCGCCCTGGCATCCGCTTCTGCCCTTGGTCGAGCGGACGGTAGTGTGTCACCGACACGTAAGCACCCGCGCCCCAAGCGGCGGTCACCGGGACACGGACCTCGCCGCCACCTGCCGGGATGTCGGCCTGCTCTTGCGCGATCAGCTGCGACGATCCAAGCACCGTGACTTGCACTTTTCCCGCCGTGCGCGATTGCACACGCACGCGCGCAACATCGCCAACCTTATAGCTCGGCTTGTCGAGTGCGATGTCCAGCATTTCCGGACTGTCCGCACCTTCGTCATGCCAATACCCCGCGTTGAATTCGACGCTGGCGGCGAGCGGCGCCGTATCGCCGATGGTCGTGCTGCGCACGTCAAGGCGATAGCGGCCCCAGTCAACTTTCGCGGTAATGCGCTCAGGTTTATCGGCCGATGCGTCGAAGCTTCCCGTCGCAACACGCCGCGTCGAGGTCTGTGAATTGTAAGACCATTCGCCGTCGCGGCTATACCATTGCCACCGCTGCTCAAGGCGCGACAATTCCCACGTGAGCCCCTTGGCTGTTGTGGCCTTTCCGGCTTTGTCGAGCGTGATGACATCGAATGCGACAGCATCGCCATCGGCCGCTTGGATCAGACCCTCGGCAGCGCCAAACAACGGCTTGATGCCAATTCGTGGCGCACCAATCATGACTGGCATTTTCAAGGACCGCTCGATCGTCCGGCCACCTGGTTCGCGCAACCGCACAAGCACATCGGCGTCGAGCGCACGCGCGGTTCGCTCAAGCGGCGGCAGCGTGACATTGAGCACGGCACCGCCAGCATCATCGGTTTGAGGCAGATCTTCAAGCGGCGCACGCATAGGCGCGATCTTTTCATCTGCCGCCCCAAAACGATAGCCAGAGTACCCATCAAGCCCGCGCGTAGACGGCTTGACGATCACTTCGCCTTCAATGCTGAGCCCTGCAGCCGGTGGACCGTAGAGATACTTGCCCTGAACACGCAATTGTCCACCTTTGCCGGCTTCGAGCTGCGGCGTTGCGGCCTCAAGTTTCAGATCAAGCCGCTCCGGCGTGAAGTCCTCGACGAGAAACGCCGTCGTCGAAAGTGCAGCGGCCTTCGGATCCGTATAGACGCGCGCGCGCCACGTTCCCGTCATCGCGCCGCCACTCAGTGCCAACGCATGTGTACGGCCGCCGGCGCCCTTGTCTTGGAGAATAGCGCGGCTATGTTCGACGCCGTCTGGTCGTGACACGACGAGTGTGACGGGCAGTGTTGCCGCCCGCGCTTCCGCGTCCCGCACCAGCGAGGTGAGGTGGACCGTCTCGCCAGGACGATAGACGCCACGATCGGCGAACGTGAAAGCATCGACGGGGCCTGGTGCGTCGCGGCCTTTGACACCACGATCGGTCAAGTCGAACGCGGCCGCCGCAAGATCGAGAAACGCGTAGTCGCCGCCGCCTTCCGCAGAAACGAATGCCGGCTGCAAGCCGCCTTCGCCGCGCTTCAATCCCGCATCGAAATGCGCATAGCCGCGAGCATCCGCAACGGTTTCGCCTAGAATTTCATTGTTGCGCGCCACCAGACGCACCTTTGCGCCGGGCACCACGGCCGCCGTATCCAGCGACCGGACAAAGACATGCACGCCGTCGCGTCCCGACAGCGCCGAGAGACCGAGATCCGAAACGATGAACCACTGCGAGGCATGCTTGCGCGTATCCCGCTCGCCATCGGCGGTCGCGCCATTTTTGATGGCCGCCGAAAGCACATAAACACCAGGTTCCAGACGCCCGACCGCGTCGCTCACCGGAAACGCCGTAGTTACGTCTTCATTGAGCTTCGACTGCGTTTCAAGCACACCCTGATAGACGCGCTGTCCCGACCGCTCGCGCAGTTGCTCAAGATCGTAGCTCGATACGTTGCGTTGGAAATCGCCGGACTGTAGCGTCGCGGCGAGATTTCGGTCGCCAACACGATAGATTTCAATATCGAGCGCTGCTGTGTTGATCGTCGTGAGCGGCAAACCTTGCTGGCCGGTCTTTGGCAAAACATACGCGCGTCCCGCCGCTCGCACGCTCGGCGACCGGTCGCGCACGCCCACAACGAGATCAACCGTCTTCAGCAACGGCTCGCCCACCGACGACGGCAAACCGGCGCGGACCTGCAACGTGTAGCGCTGACCATGCTTCAAGCCATCGACGCACACTTGCTTGCCGTCAGACGTCACCGTCATCGGGTCTTTTCCATCGACCTTCAGGAACGGTGCAAAATCAACTTTGCCACCCGCCAGCGTCTCAGAAAAAACCACGCACGCGCGCGGTTGTGTTGCATCAGCGTCAACCTTGGTGTCGACGATGCGAAAGCCGTGCTCCGCGATCAATTGTGTGAGTTGCGTGCGGCGCTCGGCCACATCCGCCAAAGCAACACTTGCCTTGAGAGCGGTGATGGCGGGGCGATACATGCCGCGCCGCTTCAACGCTTCATGCAAGAGATGCAGCCCGCCCGCCTTATCGGTGGCATTTTGCGCCATCTCGATCCCGCGCATCGCCGCGGACGTCGCCTGGGTTGCAAGCTCCGCGCGCTCCTGCGCCTTTTGCGGATCCGGCACCGTCATCAAGAGTGTCTCGGCCAAGCGCAACCATGCCGCAGCCTGTGTCCGGTCGAGCACCGCAGCCTCGCGGAACGCTTGCGCTGCCGCGCGCGGATCGCGGCCCGCGCCGCTCATCAGCCGTTGACCGTCTGCGAGGGCGTCCGCCACCGTCGCCTTGGCCGGTTTCACCTGGGCTTTAAGAGCTGCCTCGTAGGCGTCCGCCGCCTTGGGCAGCATCTGGGGCAGAAACGAGAGGTCGACAGGCGCGGGCTTTGCTGCCGTCTTTGGGCGTGCGTCAGGCCGAGTTTGTGCCCACGCAGGTTGCGTTGCCACAAGCGCAAGGGCCGCAGAGCCAAGAAGAAGTGTCGCAACAGCAAACCTGAGAGGAGAGCGTGACATGGAGAACCTCGACGATAGAGCGCAGGTCGGTATCGCCGGGTACTGTGGCGAAGGACTGTGACCGCGGCTAGATCATCGAACGGGCGCATTGCGCCCGCTTGGTGCCTGTTGCGTCTGCTTTCCGGAACTTTCGGTAAACGCCGTGTGGACACTGAGGCCCAAAAGACGAAAGCGCCCCGCGAAACCGCGAGGCGCCTTCAAAACAAATGCTGGATAGGGGCGGCGAGTTACCGCGACGCACTTTCTGGCGACGGCGTAGTGTCGGCGGTTGCAGACGCTGCCAATGCGGCGTCGCCGCAATCGACGGATACGGACGCTGCGATCTGGCCGTCTGCCGGCGACCGGATGGCCAACGGCTCGCTGACAGCCCAAAGTCGCTCAAAAGACCGCTGCAAAACGCGCACCGTTGCCGCATCACCTTCGACGCGCTGTTCATAGGCATCGCGGCGGTTCGCATCGCGGCGCATGCAGTCGCCGATCCAAGCCGCGTCCGATCCGAGGACGAGTTGTTCGTGTGCATCGGCAAGTCGAGGGTTCCGCGCCCAACGAATGTCCCGCTCGAAAGCAACATTGGGGCCTGAGATGGTCCAGCCAATCGGCGTCGATTCCGGCGCCAGCATATGGAATATAACGCGAACTTTTACGCCGGCGGCCGCGATATCCGAGCCCAATTCGACCAGCGCCCGCGCAACGGGACTTTCGGCAGATGCCGCAACAACCGTCAAAGTAGAATCCAACGTCTCCGGGCGTAACGCTCTCAAATGTTGAGCAAAATAGGCGCGTAATATCTCCGTCTTATCTTCACGCTTCTCAACAGACGCAACAGCGGGCGGTGTTTTCAGGCGCATGCGGAGCCGCTTCCTTTTTATCGTGCGCGATCATCAAATCCCCACTTGCGTGGCGCCTGACACCCGAGCACTTCTGGTGTTGCCCCACTATAGCGTCCAATGGGGTTAAAAAATGTTTGCGCCCCGGGTCATCTTGAGACGAACCGGGGCGATTTTATTTTTTCTGCAGCCGATAATTCGTTTCGGTCAGGCGCGGGTCCGGTGACCGAATCGATGTGCGATTTTGTCCACCTCGACCGAAGCCTCGGCGTCGTCGCGGGTATCGTGCGCCGCGTACTGATCCGGCGAGAGCGGCCGCGCTTCGATCGCCTGTGCCAGCGCATCCAAAACCTCACCTTCGAGCACGGTACGGTCCGGAGATGGCAGTGCGACCGTCGCGGCATTACCAACTGCCTCAGTTTGCACGGCGTCACGGCTGTCATTGGTCTGCGACGATTTCAGCACCGAGAGGATTGCATCAGGTAACTGTGCGTCCGACATCGGCACACGATAAGTCACGCTCCGTTCGACCGCCGCGATTTCTACGGTGTCGGCCGTTTCAACTGGTGCCGCTGCAGAGTCAGAGAAATGAGCCGGACGCGCGGGCTGCGATCGAGACAGATCCGGCGACGGCATCGTATTGCTATTGGCTGGACGCACAAAGGTGTCATCGGCAGGGTATGACGGCTGCGGCGCTGGCTCGCGCAGGTCAGGCGTCGCGCGCCGCGCAGACTTCTTGAGTGACGGCATTGTCATGACGACCGCGTCCGGCATCACGCGCTCCGCACGCGACGGCGGGGGCGGTGCAACGGGCCGCCCGCCACTTGGCGACGGCTGCGGACGCGGAACACTGGGCGATAGACCGAACGGCTGCGATGCCGCATGCAGGGCCGGCCGCGACGCTTGCGCGTCAATCGGCATCGCGGCGGGCGGAACCGTCGACAGGCCATGGTTGAGATCGGGTGTGTGACGATTGAAGACGTCGTTCTCAATGCGGCGTGTCCGCTTTTCAGCTTCCACGCGCTTCGCTGCACCCATGATGGCGCCGAGGATCATGTCTTGCCACGCGCCATCCTTGAACTTGTAAAGCCGGAACGCTTCCGCATGCGCAAACTTCGATCCTTGCGCCCAGAGCTTCTTCTGAATCTTCGATGTTGGAATGATCGGCATGATGACGCGCGAAAACAGCCGCTCTTTTTCGAAGCTTGTGAACAAGTTACCGAGAAGATGTGCCTCCTGCTGCAGTGTCTCCACATCCGCAGGGCCGTAGGCGTTCGGTCGCCGCCGGTCCACGGCATAAGGTGCGATCAACGGGATCGCCGCGTAGTAGTCGCCATTGAAATCGAACACCACGTGCCGGAAGATCTCGAAGTTCTCGCGGATTTGACGGTCGCGATGAATTTCGTTGAAGCGCGACAGGATCTGGATAACCGGTCCGCGCTCGGCTTCTTTCATCTTCGGTAGCAAACCCTGCATCCGGCTCTGCGCTTTGCCGATCGAGACCAGCAGCAAGCAGATGTCGACAAAGATTGCGATCGCGAGCGGCACATAGTCTCGCTTGGAGAGACCAGCACCATCGATGCCGCTGAGTTGCGCCTTGGCGACCGCGCCGCCCTCGGCAATGTTCACGGCCTTCTTCTGCAGGTCGCGTAACTCATCCGCCGACGGCGGCAACTTGAATGACAACGCACCATAGAAGGTTGCAGTTAAGCGGCGGAAGGCCTCAATCGTCGCGTCCGATCCTTCGACCGTCACGATCTTGGGTTTTTCCAATTGCGGTAGCGCGTCGATGGAAGCCACGACAGATTTAATCATGGTCGCCAATTGCTGATCCGGACAGGTAAAGGTCTTGCCCTGTCCATCGGCGAACTGCGTCTTCTCCGCACGCTCGGCGAGATCGGTGCGGATCTGCTTGAGCTGCGGATCGCCGCGGAAGGCGTTGAAGGTCGTGACGGTCGTGTCGAGCTTACGGCCAAGGGCCTTCATGAAGTCGTTACGTGTGCCGCTTTTATCGACGATGGAAGCGTCGGCCTTCACGATCTTCTGCAACTCGCCGTCAATGCCAGCGATATCGGTCTTGATCTGCCCCACGCGGCCTTTGACAAAATCCGACGCAAACGCAAACCGCCCAGCGTCATCGTCGCGAAGTTTTCGGCGCGGCCCGTCGCCAGGACGCGAAGCCGGGCACGACGTTCCCTGCGCGCGCTCGGTCTCTGCCTTTTGCGACGACAGGCCCTGGAGCTGGCCAAGCGTCGATTGCAGCGAGTCGAGCCGCGTCGCGGCAGTCTGCAGAGGCGTCTGCACTTGCGCGATGGCCATCTCTGCGCCGCGCGTTCCCTCGCTACGGCTCTCGAGAACTTTCCAATAGAAGCCGAAGCCAAAGCCGATGGAGATCAGAGAAAGGAAGACGTAACCGGCAGCGTAGAGCGATTTTGTCACAAAGCCGATGGGTTTGAAGATCTGATCCAGAATGACGAGCACCGCCACCAGGCCCCGTAGTAGTTCAGGGCCTTCAGCATCTTCTCGCGGTTCTCGCCCTCGCCGAAGATCGGCTTGCCGCTGTCGTCGACCAGCTCGCCGCCCTGGGCCCAGAAGTTGGCCAGCCAGTCGAAGGTGGTGCCCTCCCAGCGACCGCCGTTGAAGAGCACGCCGTCGACGCCGGACTTGGAGGCTTCGAGCGCCGCCGCCTGGAGCTCCTCCCAGGTCTGCGGCGGCGTTTGGCACGATGTCCTTGTTGTAGTAGAGCACGCGCAGGTCGGTGCCCCACCACCAGGCGTAGAGGTGCCGTCGGGGCCGGTGATCGCCGCGCGGATGAACGGGAAGAGGTCGTCGATCTCCTCCTTGGTGAAGTACGCGTCGAGCGGCTGCAGCACGCCGTTCTGGACGAACAGCGCGAGCTGGAACGAGTTGACGGTCGACGCAGTCGGGCGAGCGGCCGGCGCGCGCCTGCTCGAGCAGACGGGCGTGCTCGGTGCCGATATCCTGGCTGAAGTATTCGAACTGGACCTGCCAGTCGGGATGCGCCTCGGCCCATTTCTGCCAGGCCGCGCCGTAGACCGCCCCGATCGCCTGGACCGGAGCATTCGGCGACTGGTCGGCGTTCAGCCGCATGGTGAGCGTGTTCGGCGCGTCGGCCTTGCCGACCTGATCGGCCGTGACCAGTTCCTGCGCCTGGGCGCAGACGGCGAACGAGGTCAGAACCCCCGTCGCAAGCAAGACGCTTCGAAGTGGGCTTCGGATAGTTCCCCTCCCTAAGTAGCAGCGTTCTCGGTTTGCGACCAGGGACCCTCGCTGTCGCCGCCCCCGGTTGAGTCCCTTTGCACCGACAAAACCGTCAGGGCCGCAACGCGGTTTCAACTCTGGATACCGGCCGCTAGGAACGGGGGAACGGGCGATCGTATTCCAGAGCATGCTTCTGTTTCGTTCCCAACAGCATTCATCCCGCCACGTGACGATCGCCGTCCACATCCCCCGACGTTCCGAAAGCGAGGCAGGCGGAGATGGTGGTGACCCTGACGGCGCGCCGCGCTTCCGTCTACCGGACAATCCGCTCTTCCTCGACTGCTCACGGAGGAACTTGGCCTTCAGCGCGCCGAACTCGTCAGGATCGTCGAACATGATATCTGTCTGGACCGCCGGATAGCCCGACAAGGTCTTGATCATACCCTGGAGACTTCTAGCCTTTTCATCGACCATGCCATCCATGACCGCCGTCGACGACGGCCTTATTGCCGAACGTGGCCAAGGTAGTGCCCGCCGTACACTCAGTTGTAAAGTCGTGTACCGCCGGTACGGCCATGAGTGGGATTTCAGGAGGCTTTGCCAACCGAGTTTTGGTTCGGAAAATCCGATTGCGTCACTGCAAGAAATCATCAATGAAAACAGGCGCCTGAAGCTCCCCACCAAAACACCCAAAGTGAACAGGTCCGGAGAGATATCGGCCCAGAGAGAACGGATTTCGGCTGTTTCGGCATGGGCGAAGTGGGGAGCCTCTCCGCTACAACCCTCGAAACCCACGAGAAATTCCGGCTGATCGAACGGGCGACGAACGGGTTGTGCGGAAGGCGTTGGCGGAGAGACAGGGATTTGCAACCCTGGGTGGGGTCACCCCCACAACGGTTTTCGAGACCGCCCCGTTCGACCGCTCCGGCACCTCTCCATCATGCATGTACCCATATGCGGGGTTGCCGGTGGGTACAAGGGCCCGCAGCGTGCGTCGGCGGTGGTCTCACGGCGCCTTGCCGTAGGCGAGGTATCTCTTCGCACAGCCGGCTCTCCAATCGGATACCGAAGAACATCCAGACCATCGGTTCGGGATCGACCGAGGGATGGCGCGGACTTTGAGAACCGAGCGAGATGCCGCGGAACCTCGGTAAGATTGACCAGAGCGTCGATGACACGAATGTGGTGATCTTGAGAAACGACATCGTCAGGGAAGCTCGCAAAGCAGCTGCCCGCGCTGCCTGCCTCGGTCCGATCATCGCCGACACCTCCGCTCCGGCAAGAGCTCGAGGGGTCGGTCGCTTGCTGCGCGTCGAACTCGGGAGCGGCCGAGACGAGATATTGGGTCATCGACGGCGTCTAGCACCCTGAAGCGAGATTCGACGAAGCCTCCTGAAGCATGAACCAGCTCAGCCATGCCGGCGCGTACTCGCTATGGCCATAGGGCAGGGCGTGGGGTACTTCCCTCTGAGGCGGCAGGTCGCAGCGAGTTGGCAGGATCTCCCATGACGTGGCGTCGGCTCAACCTCGCGGAGATCGATGCAGCGTTGGCGCGAAGGGCACGCCTAGGCGTCGACTGGTCCGAGCCGGGGCAGGACGTGAGCAGCGTCATGCTCGACGCGCTGCGGCGGCTGGGGACGGGCTATGCCTATGTTGACGAATTGCTGGCGGAGCGGCGGGACATCTTCCGCTACGGTGATACCCATCCCATCCTGGAGCTGAACCACCGGGTGCTCTGCGGCGTCACGCCCGAGCGGCGGAAGGAGTACAGGGATCATATCGCCGAGACCGAAGCGTGGTTCTACGACCGCCCCGGTGCCGGCATCGGTGCGCTGATCGACTGGTATCAGCGCAACCGCACGAGCCAGGCGAACGCACTGGCTGCGGGGGTGCTGGTGCAGACCGTGAAGCTTGCCCAGCTTTTCATCGAGGGAAACAAGCGCACGGGCACGCTGCTCGCGAGCTACGTCCTTGCGAGGGGGGGGCTTCCGCCGCTGGTGGTGAAGGAGACGAGCTGGCCGCGTTACGCCGAGTTGTTGGACCGGTGCGTGACAATCGATCGCGGCGGGCTGGTCGGGGCAATGGCGATCAGCCGGATCACGCATCAGGTGACGACCTTCATCGCCGAGGTCAGCGACCCGCGCCTCCTCGGGGACGAGAGCCTCGGGGGGCGCGAGACCGGCGCCGGAGCGCCAGCTTTAGGGCGCCCGAATGCCGCGCGGCGAGGTTTCCGCCGGCTGTCATCAAAGCTTCACGCGCCGGGTCTCTATCAGTTGCTAGAAGCGATCCGGTGAGTTCGTGGCGGGGCAGGATGATGGACGACAAACCTGGCGAGAATTCGGCAGGGGCTCGATTGGCTGGAGGCGGAGCTGGCCGACGCGCTCGACGAGGATTACGAACTCAAGATCAGCGAGCCGGCCCTCTCGGAGGAAATCCGGAGGTCTATCGGCGGACGTATCGTCCGCCGCCGCGGTCCAAGTACTTCCGCGCCCACTGCAACTTCAGGCGGAACTGATCAAGCTGCAGGACTGGGTGTCGCACCACAAGGAGAAGGTCGTCGTGATCTTCGAGGGCCGCGATTCGGCCGGCAAGGGCGGCGTGATCAAGCGCATCACCCAGCGCCTGAACCCCCGCGTCGTGCGCGTCGTGGCCCTGCCCGCACCGTCCGACCGCGAAAAGACCCAATGGTACTTCCAACGCTACGTCCCGCACCTGCCCGCTGGCGGCGAAATCGTGCTGTTCGACCGTTCCTGGTACAACCGCGCCGGGGTCGAACGGGTGATGGGCTTTGCCACCGAGGACCAGGTGGAGCAGTTCTTCAACGACGTCCCGGAATTCGAGCGGATGCTGGTCCGGTCGGGCATCCGGCTGATCAAATACTGGTTCTCGATCACCGACGAAGAACAGCAGATGCGCTTCCTCATGCGCATCCACGACCCGATGAAGCAATGGAAGCTTTCGCCGATGGACCTGCAAGCCGGGTGCGCTGGGAAGACTACACCAAGGCGAAGGAAGAGATGATGGCCCGCACCAACATCCCCGAGGCGCCCTGGTACATCGTCGAAGGCAACGACAAGAAGCGCGCCCGCCTGAACTGCATCGCCCACCTGCTGTCGCCGGTTCCCCTATACCGAGGTGCCGCACGAAGAGGTCACCCTGCCCGACCGCGTCTTCAACCCCGACTACGAACGCACGCGTCCTGCCGCCCGAGCTCTACGTTCCGGCCGAAGTACTGAGGCGGCGGTTCGTCCGGATTAGAGACACCAGACCGCGCGCCGCGGAGTGCCGCAGGGCTTAAGCGAGTGTTCGCCGGCTCGACGGGTGCCCGCGTCCTAAATCTACCTTTGGTTGAGCAACACCTGGAACGACCGGAAAATGGGACACACGAGCTTGACACCTACGCGTCACAAAACCGTCGCACAACGGGGTCAGGTTCCCCGGATGACGGTGCGCATTTCTTCGGGAGTGGACTATATGCGACGGACCCTGCTCGGCTTGGCAATCGCTGCTGCTGTTGCCGTGGCTTCTCCCGTACTTGCCGACATCCGCCTGACGGGCTCGGGCGCGAGCTTCCCCTTCCCGCTCTATTCCGCCTGGTTCAAGGACTTCAGCGCGAAGACCGACGGCGTCACCGTCGACTACCAGTCCAAGGGCTCCGGCGCCGGCATCCAGGACTTCATCAACCACGTGGTCGACTTCGCCGCCAGCGACGCGGCGATGACCGACGAGCAGATCGCCGAGGTCAAGCCGACGGCGTCGTGCTCCTGCCGATGACCGCGGGCGAGATCGTCATCGCCTACAACCTGCCGGGCGTCACCGAGCTCAAGCTGCCGCGCGACGTCTACCCCGAGATCTTCCTCGGCAAGATCACCAACTGGAACGACGAGCAGATCGCCGCGGCCAACCCGGACGTCGACGCTGCCCGACATGCCGATCACCGTCGTCGTCCGCTCCGACAGCTCCGGGCACGACCTTCAACTTCACCAGCCACCTCGCCGCGATCGACGCCGACTTCAAGGCGGGCCCGGGCGCCGGCACCTCGGTGCAGTGGCCGGCCTCCGACAAGATCGTCAAGGCCCCGAAGAACGACGGCGTCACCGCGACCGTCATGCAGACCCCCGGCGCGATCGGCTACATCGAGTACGGCTACGCCAAGCTGACCGGCACGCCGATGGCGATCCTGCAGAACGCCGCCGGCGCATACGTCGCCCCGGGCGGCGAGGGCGGCGCCGATGCGCTCGCTCGCGCCGAGTTCGACGACCACATGCGCGCCTTCATCACCGACCCGGCCGGCGCCGAGGCCTATCCGATCGCCACCTTCACCTGGATGCTGTTCTACGAGCATGGCCAGGACGCGGCCAAGGTCGCGGCGATCAAGCAGATGGTCGAGTACGGCCTGACCGATGGCCAGGAGATGGCCGAGGAACTCGGCTACATCCCGCTGCCCGAGAGCGGTGATCGAGAAGGTCCGCGCCGCGGCCCAGGACATCGGCGCCGGGCGCCTGATCGCCCCCCGCCGATCGCGAGTGCACGGCCGCCGGACCCACCGGCGGCCTTGCCCACTTCCGAGGACCGAGATGACCGCCACGATCGACATTCGCCGGTTCGCCCCCGACGGGTCGATCTCGCAGCCTCCGACCCGCGGCGAGGTCCTGGCCGACCGCGCCTTCCGCGCCCTCGCCTTCACCTCCGGCGCGCTCGTCGTCCTGCTCCTCGCCTACATCCTCTGGAAGATCGGCCTGCAGGCCGGCGCCGGCGATGGAGCGCTACGGCTTCGGCTTCCTGACCACGGCCGTCTGGAACCCGGGCCGCGGCGAGTTCGGCGTCCTCGCCGAGATCTGGGGCACGCTCTACAGCTCGATCCTCGCCCTCGCTCATCGCCGGCTTCTTCGGCGTCACCGTCGCGATCTTCCTGACCCAGGACTTCCTCGACGCCCGCCTCGGCCGCGTCTTCCGCACCGTGATCGAGATGCTCGCGGCGATCCCGTCGGTCGTCTACGGCCTCTGGGGCATCTACGTCGTGATCCCGGCGCTGCGACCCGGCGCCAACTGGCTGCACGACGTATTCGGATTGATCCCGTTCTTCTCGCACGTCGCTGTCGCGGCCGGGCATGGCGCCCGCGGTGATCGTGCTCGCGATCATGGTGCTGCCGACGGTGGCGGCGATCAGCCAGGACGCCTTCTCGCTCATTCCCTACAAGATCAAGGAAGCCGCCTACGGCATGGGCACGACCAAGTGGGAGGCGATTACTCAAGGTCATGATCCCGACCGCCTCGTGGCGGCATCTTCGCCGCGCTCGTGCTCGGCTTCGGGCGCGCGCTCGGCGAGACCATGGCGCTCGCCATGCTGATCGGCAACTCGAACCAGATCAGCCTGTCGATGTTCTCGCCGGCCAACACCCTCGCCTCGCTCCTCGCCTCGCAGTTCCCCGAGGCGCACGGCCTCGAGGTCGCAGGCGCTGATGTATGCGGCGATCGTCTCTTGCGATCACCCTGGTCGTGAACGTTCTCGGCACGCTCATCATGGACGTCCGCAAAAGACCGTGAACAGCCTAAGAGACAGCGTGTCCGAATGCTGCTGACGCCGGTCCGCGTCGCTCTGGGCGCCGGAGCAAGCTCGACCTCGACCGTGAGTTCGGGAGCCGCGTGCCTGCGGAACGTCGATCCTCACCATGCTGCGCTGGGTCGTGGCGGGACTCGCCGCAGTACCGCTCATGTCGGTGCTGTACATGCTGATCGTCGCGGGCGGGAACGGCTCAGGACTGGAGCTCTTCACGCAGCTGCCGCCGGCGGGTCTTGAGGCGGCGGCGGCATCGGCAATGCGATCCTCGGGACCCTCGTCACGGTCGGCATTGCCCCGTCATCACGCATCCCGATCGGCGTCCTCGCCGGCGTCCTACCTCGGGATCATCCCGCCGGACAGCCGGATCGCCGCCTGGGCAAGGCTTCCTCGCCAGGTGCTGACCGGCTTCCCGTCGATCCTCGCCGGCGTCTTCGTCTACGCCCGGCTGGTGCTCGCCATGGGCACCTACTCGGCGCTCGCCGGTGGAATGGCGCTGGCGGTGCTGATGCTGCCGACCGTCACGCTGACGGCCGAGCGGGCGATGCGAATGGTGCCGCAAGCGCATGAAGGACGCCGCCTTCGGCATGGGCTGCACCCATGACGCAGGTGGTCTGGCAGGTGACCCTGCCGACGGCGCTGCCGAGCATCGTGACCGGTGTGATGCTGGCGGTGGCGCGCGTGGCCGGCAACTCGGCGCCGCCTGCTCTTCACCGCGCTGTTCATCGCAACTACTGGATGAGCAGCATGACCGAGCCGACCGCGTTCGCTGGCGATCCTGATCTACAACTTTCTCGAGCATGCCGTTCCCGAACCAGATCGAGCTCGCCTGGGCGGTTCCCTCGTGCTTGTGATGATCGTCCTCACCTTCAACATCCTCAGCCGCATGGTCGGTTCGAGCCGCGTCTGAACCTAGTACCCGGAGCAACAGAATGTCCCGTGGTCGAAGATACGAACGCGGTCTTCAAGCAGATGAAAGCCGCCCAAGCGGCCAATCTCGAGCCTGGCGGTCGACGCGAAGATCGACAAGATTTACTACGGGAAGTTCCTCGCGGTGCGCGATGCGAACGTACCCATCGAGAAGAACAAGATCACCGGGTTCATAGGGCCTTCCGGATGCGGCAAGTCGACGGTGCTGCGCTCGCTGAACCGCATGAACGATCTGATCAAGCACCTTCCGCCTGGAGGGCCATGTCCAGTTCCTGGGCCAGGACATCTATGCCAAGAGCATTGACCCGGTTGTTGCGCGCCGGCACATCGGCATGGTGTTCCAGCAGCCTAACCCCTTCTCGATGTCGATCTTCGAGAACGTCGCCTTCGGGCTGCGGCTCAACCGCTACAAGGGTAATTACTCCGAGCGGGTCGAGCATGCGCTGAAGCGTGCCG
>CAWHPE010000009.1:0-71940 GCA_963831185.1 uncultured Alphaproteobacteria bacterium | reverse complement strand
CTCGAACGCGTCGAAGCTCTCTTCAAACGCGGCGTATCGACGTCTGTTTCGGTCGATCAAAAGCGCTCACTCCGCGATGAGGCGAGCCGGGAAGTCGATCGCGTTGCAGCGACCCTCTCGCGTTTCGATGCTGCCGATCCCGACCAGCAGCCTGACGTGATTGTTGCCGCGCGCACGCTCGAACAAGCGAAGGCCGATTTGGCGCGGATTGAGCGCGAGTTGGAAAAAGCCTATGTCCGCGCGCCGCGCGCCGGTACGATCTTGACGGTGCATGTCCGGCCCGGCGAAAAGCCAAGTAGCAAGGGACTTTTGAACCTCGGCGATATCGACCACATGACGGCCGAGGTCGAGGTGTATCAGACGCAGATCGGTTTGGTCGGCATTGGCGATCGCGTGGACATCACAGCCGAGGCGCTCGCGCAACCGCTCAAAGGCACAGTTGCCAAAGTGGGTCTCGAAGTTGCGCGGCAGACGTCGATCGATCCTTCGCCTGCGGCCAGCACGGATGCGCGTGTCGTCAAAGTCTATGTCGATCTCGATGCCGCGTCGGCAAATCAGGCAAAGCGCTTCACCAATTTGCAGGTGACGGCGCGCATTGCTGTGAAAGCACAGCCATGACGAGCGCGTTCGAACGGTTCTTCGAGCGTCTCACGGGGCGGTTGCCGATCGGCTGGCTGCAATTGGTTCACAACAAAATGCGCTTCGGCGCGGCACTTGCGGGCGTGGCTTTCGCTGACATCCTGATCCTGATGCAGCTCGGTTTCATGGGCGCGCTCGTCGATAGCATCAAATTTCCGTACCATCAGATGAATGCGGATCTGATGCTTTCCGCATCCGACATGAATACGTTGAATGACGGCAGTCCGCTGCCGCGGCAACGCATGTACGAGGCGCTGGCCGTGGCCGGCGTCAAAAGCGCGAGCCCGCTCTATTATGGCAAGATCGATTGGAAGCAACCGGATGGGACGATACGGACGCTCGACACATTCGGCATCGATCCGACGCAGTCGACATTCAAAACCGCTGAAATCAACGCCGAACTTGATCGTCTGAAGCTGCCCGATATGGCGCTGATGGACCGCAAGACGCGCAACGTGGCGAAGGATGTGGTTGCCCGGATCGACGCGGGGCAGCCGATGACATTTGAAGCCAAAGGCCGGACGCTGACGGTGGCAAAGCTGTTTTTCAATCGGCGGCGGCATGACGACCGATGGTTATCTCGTCGTCTCGGATCAGACGTTTCTCAATCTCTTCCCACAACGCGCGGCCGGGGCGCCGAACCATATACTCCTGCGCTTGGAGCCGGGGGCGAACCGAGACGCCGTGGTCACTGAATTGCGGCGCAGGTTGCCCAGTTACGACACGACCGCGCGAACGATCGACGAAACCATCGCGAAAGATACGGCTTATCAGACCACGCAGCGGCCGGTCGGAATCGTGTTCGGATTTGGTGTCGCTATCGGCATCCTCGTCGGGTGCATCATCGTCTATCAGGTCCTGTCGACGGACGTTGCCGATCACATTCGCGAGTATGCGACATTCAAAGCGATCGGCTACCCGCAGTCCTTTTTCCTCGGCATCGTGTTCGAAGAAGCGGTGATCCTCGCCGTCTTCGGGTTCATACCTGGGATCATCGTCGCGCTACTGCTCTATGGTCTTGTTGGGTCTGTGACGGGCCTGCCTCTGAACATGACGCTGTTGCGGGTGGTGGCGGTTCTCGCCGGCACGATCCTCATGTGCGCGCTGTCTGGGGCGATTGCGACCCGCAAACTGGCGCGTGCCAATCCGGCGGATTTGTTCTGAGGGCCGAAGCATGCAGCCACGCGGAAACTCACCGACAATGGGCCAGACGCCAGACGATGCGTCCGCCAGCCCTATCGCCGTGCGCGGCCTCAATCATTGGTTTGGTGAGGGCGAAGCGCGCAAACAGGTGTTGTTCGATCTCAACTTCACGATCGATCCGGGGCGGTTGACCGTGTTGATGGGCGCATCCGGCTCAGGAAAGACGACGCTGCTGACGTTGATGGGGTGTTTGCGACGCGTGGAAGACGGGAGCGTCATGCTTCTTGGCCAAGAGTTGCATGGGGCGACGGAGGATGTCCTGGTGGCGCAACGCCGGCGGCTCGGCTTTATCTTCCAGGCGCACAATCTGCACGAAAGCCTGACGGCGATGCAGAATGTTCGCATGGGGCTCGAAGTGCATGGGGCGGCTGCGATGGCGCAATGGCACGACGCTGCCGCGCACCTACTGAGCACGCTCGGCCTTGCAGATCGCTTGGAGTATTTGCCGAATAAGTTGTCGGGCGGTCAGAAGCAGCGCGTGGCGGTTGCGCGGGCGCTGGTGGGCAATCCTGATATCGTTTTCGCCGACGAGCCAACAGCGGCGCTCGACAAAGATACAGGCGCGGTTGTGGTGAAGATGCTGAAACAGCTCGGGCGGATCCGAGGCACGACAACCGTGATGGTGACCCACGACAACCGTATTCTCGAGCTGGCTGACCGGATCATCACGCTGGAAGACGGCCGCATCGTCAACGACGAGCGGCGTGCAGGCCTGACCATCAGGGCTCGGCATTTTTCTAAGAAAAGAATGGTCGGAGCGACAGGATTTGAACCTGCGACCCTTTGCCCCCCAGGCAAATGCGCTACCAGGCTGCGCCACGCTCCGGCCGATCAACCCCGCATCGCAACTGCGGTTGCAGGGTCATTTTCCGTCTGGGGATCAAGACCGGCGGCCCGAATACCGGACTGCACCGACTTGGACGTGCGACGACGGGTGTGCACGTGCGGCATGCCTAGCCCACGGCGTGGGGAACCGTCAAGGGAAAGCGGGACGGGGGAAAGCGGGACGGGCCCGCCTTCGGGTGGTCCGAAGACCTTTTATTTGACGCGGAGTTCGAAGGGCGAGACTTGGATGACGGCCGGTTTCAAATCCGGCTTGTCCTGGTCGCGCTTGCGGTTGCGGATGATACTGCTCGACACACCGGCAACAGTGATGTCCTTGGTCGAACGGAAATCCGCATTCTTGACGTCGAGTTCGAGTTCGTCGTTGAACCAAAGCCGGAAGGCGCCGTCAGATTTTCCAGGTGTGTTGAGGATCAGCTCTTGCTCAACCTTGACCCAACGGCCACGCGGAAACTCTTTGGTGTAAAGTCCGTAGGCGACTTCGGCGGCTGCAGGTGCACCTGCGCCTTTCGCGTAGATCTTGACCTGCGGCTTGCCGTCGGCGCCGAAATGAATGTCACCGTTGACACGTGCTTCGTCGCTGAAACTCCCGCCGTCGAGGACGCCGAAGAGCCCTGGCAACGTTACGCCGGCTTGGTAGTCGAAGTCTTGGGGCAGCATAACGTGATAGGTCAGGCAGCCAGAGTTTGCGCCTTTGATCATGGAGCGCGGCGTCCAGGGGAACTCAACGCCGTCTGAGATGGATTCGCCTTTGGTGATCGTCTCCTTGGCGTCGGGATTGGCGACGTTGACCGCCATCACGAACGGTGCGGGCCCCTTAGCCAGTTTGGCGACCTGGAAATTTTCGAGGACACCGCGGTCGAGGCCATTGGTTGCGGCCTGAAACTCGGCGGCTTCCATCGGCCGGCCACTCTTGTCGAGCCGCATTGCGAGAATGCGATCGTAGTGCTGGCTGCACTGTTCAATATGGGGGCGTGCGAATGTGCCTTTGATGACAGTCACGACCGCACCGACCATGACCAAGCCTCCAACGACGTTGAAGGCTAACAGGCGATTGTTCATACGCACTTTCATAACGGCCTCACGCGCGTGGCTCCCACGATCCTCTCCGGCCCGATGGGCTCGAGATGAGATGCGCTGCTGGCCACAGAGGCTTACCGTAATTCCCGAAGAACGGCGCAAACCTCGCAACAGCGCAAGGATTACGCTCTCATAAGAGGCTGAAATTAGCCTGAGAAAGGCTTTGTTCATTTAATTCAAATGCGTGGCAATTTTGAGAAAAAAGCCGCGCATTCGCGTAAGCATTCGTTAACGCCTGAGGCGGGGCGGTCAATAACTGCGCGGCATCCCCAGAATATGTTGGGCGACGTAGGCGAGAACCATGTTCGTCGAGATGGGCGCTGTCTGATACAGGCGTGTTTCGCGCCATTTGCGCTCGATGCCGTATTCGCGTGCATAGGCAAAACCGCCAAAGGTCTGCATGCAGGCTTCGGCCGCTTTCCAGGAGGCCTCGGCCGCGAGCATCTTGCCCATGTTGGCCTCGGGTCCGCAGTCGCGGCCGGCTTCGAAGAGGGCGGCGGCTTTGTGGACGACCAATTCGGCGGCGACGAGTTCGGCGTAGGCCTTGGCGATGGGGAACTGGATGCCCTGGTTCTGGCCGATAGGGCGGCCGAATACGACGCGTTCGTTGGCATATTCGGTGGCACGGCGAATGAAGAACTTGGCATCACCGAGACACTCGGAGGCAATCAAGATGCGCTCGGCGTTCATGCTGTCGACGATGTATTTGAAACCGCGACCTTCCTCGCCGATGAGATTTTCAGCGGGGACCTCAAGGTTGTCGATAAAAACCTCGCAGGAATTGTGATTGAGCATGGCGTCAATCGGCTTGATGTGAACCGATTTGCCTTTCGCCGCCTGCAAGTCGACGAGGAAGACGGAAAGGCCATCCGAGCGGCGTTTGACTTCGTTGGCGGGCGTTGTGCGCGCGAGAAGCAGCATCAGGTCGGAATAGAGCGCACGCGACGTCCAGACCTTTTGGCCGTTGATGACGTAACGGTCGTTGCCCTTCTTTTCGGCGCGGGTTTTCAATTGCGTCGTGTCGCTGCCGGTGGTGGGCTCGGTGACTCCGAAGGCCTGAAGGCGCAGAGCGCCGGAGGCAATGCCCGGCAGATACTTCTGCTTCTGCTCGGCGTTGCCGTGCTTCAACACAGTGCCCATCGTGTACATCTGTGCATGGCAGGCGGCGGCGTTGCAGCCAGTTTCGTGGATGGTTTCGAGGATGGCGCACGCGGCGGAAATCGGAAGGCCGGAGCCGCCGTAGGTTTCTGGAATGAGGGCGCTCAAATATCCAGCGTCGGTGAGCGCTTTGACGAATTCCGAGGGATAGGCGCTGTCGTGGTCGAGCTTGACCCAATAGTCATTGCCGAAACCGGCACAGACATCGCGCACGCCATCGCGGATTTCTTGCCACGATTGCTCAAGTGGCATTGAGAGCGGCGTCGATGTCATTTCAATGTCTCCAAACTGACTGCTTCGCGCCGCGGCGCGAGGGTGATGATGGCAAGGCCTAAACAGATGGCTGCGGTGCCGATAAAGATTGAACCCGTCAAGCGCTCGCCGAGCAAGAGCGCGCTCGATCCGATGCCGATGGCAGGCGTCAATAGCGCGAAAGGCGTGACGGTGGCTGCAGGGTAACGCGTTATCAATCGGCTCCAGATTATTCCGGACACGATGCTGACGGGATAGGCGAGATAAAGGATCGCGCCCCAGCCCCAGAGGCTGAGATTGGCAATGGTGCTCGCTACAGCCGCCGGGCCTTCAACGGCAAGAATGACCGGAACGATAAGGACGGCGGCGATCGCACTGGTCCAGACGACAAACCCGATCGGATCGGATTTTGGCGCAGCTTTGTTCATGAGGTTGGCCAACGACCAGGCGCAGGCGGCGGCAAAGACCATCAAGACTGCCGACAGCGCGGGGCCGCCCGCCAATCCATAGAAAATCGCGATCAACCCGAGGCCGGCAATCGTCAAACCCAATTGCTCGGCAGGCTTGGGACGCTCGCCAAACAGTGCAAGCGCCAGCGCGACAGTAATTATGGCCTGCATTTGCAGCACGACGGACGCGAGGCCTGCTGGCGCGCCCCAGCGAAACGCCGTGAAGAGAAGGCTGAACTTCACGATGGCGAACATGACAGCGAAACCGGCCAGGATGTGCCAGGGCGTGTCGGGCTTTTTGATAAAGAAGATCAGCGGGACAGCCGCAAGCAGAAATCGCGCGGCGACGAGAAACATGGGCGATGCTTCCGTGACCGCGAACTTCATCACGACAAAATTGACGCCCCAAACGAACGGCACAGAGAGCGCCAGTGCCAAGTCGAGCGGGGTCAACGATGTGCGGAGCGCGGTGTTATCGGGCACGCGCTTAACGGCCCTTGTAGTTCGGCTTACGCTTCTCGTTGAAGGCGGTGATGCCTTCCTGCCGGTCTTCGGTGACGATCAAGCGGTTGTAAGCTTCAAGCTCGTAGGCATAACCGGACGCGCGATCGAGCTCGGTTGCTTTATCAATCGATTTTTTCGCTTGGCGGACCGACATCGGCGCGTTGGCTGCGATTTTTCCGGCTGTGACCAATGTCTCTTTCAGGAGATCGGCGCTTGGCACGACTTTGTTGGCGAGACCCCAGGCGAGCGCGTCTGACGCTGCGAACGGGGTGCCGGTGAGGATGATTTCCTTGGCCCGGCGCTGCCCTACCGCGCGCGGCAGGTTTTGTGTGCCGGCGGCGCCGGGCATGATGCCAAGCGTCACTTCGGTCAATGCGAATTTTGCGTGATCTGCGGCGTAGACGAAATCGGAGGCGAGCGCCAATTCCATACCACCGGCATAGGCCGCGCCGTTAACCGCCGCGATAATCGGGATGGGGCAGTCCATGATCGCGCGCACGGCTTGCTCGATGATGGCATGCTGCTGACGCCAGGTTTCATCCGTCATGCCGCGCCGCTCTTTGAGGTCGGCACCCGAACAGAAAGCGCGATCGCCTGCGCCTGTAAGGATCAGGCACGCGGCGGCGTTTTCGTAAATGTAGAACTGGGAAAAGCAATCGCGGAGTTCCGTCATCATCGCCGTATTCATGGCGTTCATGACGTCAGGCCGGTTGAGCGTGACGATGCCGATGCGGTCGGGACGGATCTCGAATTTGAGGGTCTCAAAGGTGGTGCGGAGCATGTGAGGACGCGGTCCCTCTGGGAGTGTCGGGCGGCCAAGTCCGGTTGAGGAGCAGCCATCACCGGCTTCTACTTGCCCCGTTCGGAGGTGGGTGGCAAGTTTCCGAGGGCATTGCAGGCATCTCTATGGCGGGACGCTGACGACAGGTGACGCGACTTGGGTCTGTTCACGCCACTTGGCAGCGCCGCCCGATAGGATCAACGCTGTCGTGAGAATAATGCAGGCATCGAGCGGGCCTAGGGGTATCGTTTTGCTGATCACTTGCCTAAGAACAGACAGGGAAAGATCCTGAAAGCGAATTCAGGCGTCTTTTGCAGAATGAAACAGAGCAGCCGGACAACGGCGCGCCAGGATACAAGGGACGATGACGATGCTGCTGGGATGCGTGGCCGACGATCTGACTGGGGCAACCGACCTCGCGCTGATGTTGACACGCGCAGGCATGCGGACCGTGCAAGTTATGGAGCCGCCGAAGGACGCCCGGCAGCTCGATGGCTTCGATGCCGTGGTGGTGGCACTCAAGACGCGGACGTGTCCGCCGGAGGAAGCGATTGCGCTGTCGCTCGAAAGTGCGGAAGCGTTGCTCAAGGCCGGAGCGCGGCAGATCTTCTTCAAGTACTGCTCGACGTTCGACAGCACCGATCACGGCAACATCGGCCCGGTGGCGGATGCCTTGCTCAAGCGGCTCAATACGGATCTGACGATTGCTTGTCCTGCATTCCCGACGAACAAGCGCACGATCTATAACGGCCATCTCTTCGTCGGTGATGTGCTGATTTCAGACAGCCCGATGAAAGACCATCCCCTCACGCCGATGCGCGACCCTAATCTCGTGCGCGTGTTGCAACGTCAGACACAGCACAAAGTCGGCTTGGTGGGATATGGCGCCGTGGCGCAGGGCGCGAGCGCGATCAAGGGCGGGTTCGAAACCGCGCGCGCACGCGGCGAGACCTATGTCATCGTTGACGCGGTGACAGACCAGCATTTGATGGACATCGGCGCGGCGTGCGACGGGATGAAGCTCATCACCGGCGGCTCCGGCGTGGCGCTTGGCTTGCCACAGAATTTTGTTCGTGCCGGGCTGATGAAATCGGCGGCGGCACCCACAACAATGGTGGCCCCCAAGGGACGCTCGGCGATCCTTGCGGGGTCGTGCTCTGAAGCGACACGCGGACAGGTGCAGCGCGCCGTAGCGGCCGGGATTCCGACGTTCAAAGTCGATCCGATGGGTATTGCCGAGGGTAAGTTTGACGCGGCCGGAATTGCGGCCTGGGCGCGCGAGAACGGCGGGCAAGGTCCGGTGCTTGTTTATTCGTCGGCTGATCCGAAGGATGTGATGGAGGCGCAACGCGTTCTCGGCCGCGATAAGGCGGGCGCAATCGTCGAGCATCTGCTCGCTGATGTCGCGAAACGATTGGTCGCGGATGGCGTAACGCGACTGTTGGTGGCCGGTGGCGAAACATCCGGCGCGGTGGTGCAAGGACTTGGCGTGGCGACGCTCGAAATCGGACCGGAGATCGATCCTGGCGTGCCGTGGACGCGTGCGGTTGGACGGGATCTGGTTTTGGCGCTCAAGAGCGGCAATTTCGGTGCGCCAGACTTCTTCATCAAGGCATGGGAGCGCCTGACGTGAGCACGGTCGACCGGGTGCGGGCGGAAATCGTCGCCGTCGGCTTATCACTCTTCAACCGCGGACTGACGCACGGGTCGACCGGGAATATTTCGGTGCGGCTCGCGGATGGCGGCTGGTTGATGACGCCGACGGGCTCATCGCTTGGGACACTCGATGCATCACGGCTCTCGCATCTCGATGCCTCGGGGCGGCACGTCGCGGGCGATGCGCCAACGAAGGAAGCCTTTCTGCACACGGCGATGTATCAACAGCGGGCAGAGATGCAGGCTGTCGTGCACTTGCATTCAACGCATTCGGTGGCGGTGTCCTGTCTCGATGGGCTCGATGCACATGACGTGTTGCCGCCTCTTACGGCGTATTCGGTGATGCGGGTCGGCGCCCTGGCGCTGGCACCTTACTTTCCGCCCGGCGACGCGAAGCTCGCAGATGCCGTCAGAGCGCTGGCGTCGAAGCATCATGCGATTTTGCTGGCCAACCATGGTCCAGTGGTTGCTGGCCGCTCACTTTCGGCGGCCACCGATGCAATTGAAGAGCTGGAAGAAACCGCGCGTTTGATGTTGATGTTGCGCGGACACAAGACGGTGCCGCTGACGGCGGCACAGATCGACGAGATCAAGACGAGATTTCCGGTCTGAACCGGAGAGTATTTGCAACGGGAGCGAACGATTATGGCGAACAAGTTGGATATGACCGGCCGCGTGGCGGTGGTCACGGGTGGCGCGCAGGGCATTGGACGCGCAGTGACGGAGCGCTTTCTGGCCTCAGGCGCGAAGGTCGCGATCTGGGATATGGACAAGACCATGGCCGATGCGACAGCTAAGGCTTTGGGCGACAACGTGCTTGCTGTGCAATGCAACGTCACTGATCCGAAATCGGTCGATGCGGCACGCGATGCGACCGTGGCGAAGTTCGGCAAAATCGATGTGCTCGTGAACAACGCGGGCATCGCGGGCCCGACGGCAAAGCTGTGGGAGGTCAAGCTCGAAGACCTGCAAATGACGATGCGCGTCAATCTCGAAGGTCCGTTCAACTGCTGCAAAGCAGTCGTGCCAGGGATGATCAAGCAGAACTACGGGCGCATCGTGAATGTCGCTTCGATTGCAGGCAAGGAAGGCAATCCGAACGCGTCGGCCTATTCCGCATCGAAGGCGGCGGTGATCGGGCTGACCAAATCGCTTGGCAAGGAATTGGCGAGCTATGACATCTCGGTCAACGCGGTGACGCCAGCGGCAGCGAAGACGGCGATCTTCGATCAAATCACGCAAGAACACATCGATTTCATGTTGTCCAAGATTCCGCGTGCGCGCTTCGTGACCGTCGATGAAGTGGCGGCGCTGATCGGTTTTGCGGCATCGTCGGACTGCTCGTTCACGACCGGCCAGGTGCTCGATATCTCGGGTGGCCGCGCGACGTATTAATGGCCTCACGCGCTTGTCGCGCTCCGGCCGGGGCGCGCTACCGCGCGACGCCGGTCGGCTACGTGCTGCCTGCGGCAGCAAAGAAAGGGCGGTGGCCTCATGCGTGCTTTAGCTGCGCTTCGGTTGCCCAGTGCCAACCGGCGAACGCGCTCCGGCCGGGGCGCGCTACCGCGCGACGCCGGTCGGCTACGTGCTGCCTTCGGCAGCAAAGAAAGGGCGGGTGGCCTCATGCGCGCTTTAGCTGCGCCTTCGGTTGCCTAGTGCCAACCGGCGTGTAGCTCGCGCCTTCGGTTGCCCAGGCCAACCGGCGGGCGCGCTTCTGCCGGACGCTGCCGGACTGCTGTGTGGCTGCTGGGCGAAATGCCCCGCCGGTCACTTCCGCTTGCGGGCGGCGACGTCTGAGGCTTGGAGGTGGCGACCGGTGTCGAGGAGTTCGGAAACGTACTCTTCGTAGGTAACGCCTGCCGCTTCGGCGCGGGCGACGCGGAATTTCAGGATGGCCATCGGTGGCGTCTTCCACGCCTCCTTGTGTGCCTTGGTCCAATAGGCGCGGCGCAGGAGATAGCCGGGCTCCTCGTCGAGCGGCGGGCCGTTGTTGTGGCCGACACCAGCAGGATCGCCAAGGCCCCAGCGCAGGATCGGCTCAGGGATCTTCATGCCGCCGAAACGGCGGCGGCGGTTCATCAGTTCGCGGTCGTAACGGTCACCCATTTTACCCACATGGCTCATATAAATTCGTCAAAACTAACTGGCGACCTTTTGGGCGACAAGATTGCGGGCGTGCGCGTGATGCCGCGCGCCTCATCATTTTGCTGAAATCTTTAGGCAGCCGTCATGCCAGCAGATAAGCGACGACGAGATAACGTGCGGCACGGCCGATGGTGACCAGAATGAAGAACGGGACAAAGGGGACTCTGAGCAGGCCCGCGGCGACCGTTAGTGGATCGCCTATCACGGGGACCCAGGAAAACAGAAGCGACCAAGTCCCCCAGCGCTGGAAGCGGGCGGCGGCCGTCGCCAGAGTGGTCTGCGAGACTGGAAACCAGGGGCGGTCCTGGTAGGCCAACGCAGTGCGGCCCAGCCACCAATTGAATGCAGAGCCGCCGACATTGCCGACTATAGCGGCTGTAAGCAGGAGCGGCTTGGCAATGGTGGTGGTTTTGATTGCTGCCCATAGCGCGGCTTCGGACGATAGGGGCAAGATGGTGGCTGCCAGGAAGGCCCAACCGGCTAATCCGGCGAGAGTGAGCATGCCATCCATGGTCGGAATTCCAGCGGCGACGGCCGGCCGCGATGCGGCGCTGACAGGTTGAAGGGTGGACGCGTTACGGGGCGGGCGCGCGGTCGATCGATGCGAACGTCGGCCGCGACATTGTCCCACGCACAAACACGGTCTGGACGTCGTTGTCCATCTGGGTGGCATTGCGCGCTGGTGCGCCTGCGGCCGGCGCCGCCGCCCGCTGCAGTGCGATTGCCTTGGTGACGGCAGCCGGGGTTCCGATCATTAATTTAAGGCCCAAGCCGTGCCCGGTGCGTTCGATCAAGCCCGATGCGGTGGCCGTGATGGCTTTGTCTTGAGGTCGGCGCGATCGATGATGATGCGCGTGGGCTCGATCAAGGTCTTGATTTCGATTTCATCGACAAAGGTTTCGACGACCGAGGTGCCCCAGCCTTCGACGTCGTTTGTCCTGGCCGCCTGCGTGTGTGTGCGCAAGGCGCGCAGATCAATCGGGAGCTTGGCGCCTTCCGGAAAAGTCAGATGCATTTTGCCGCGCGCGGTACGCATCATGTCACCAAACGTTGCTCCGCTGCTCGCCAACTCCACAGTACCGATCGACCTGCTGCGCACGGATGGCCAAGACAGGAACGGCTCACTCAACCAGCCGGTATCGGGGGTTTCGAAACGGCTGCGCACGGCATAGACCGGACTTGCCTTGGTCATATCAGCCGTCAACTGAACGGAACCGCGCGCGACGCCGACGTCGATGTCGGCGATATCAGCGTGCATGGTGCCATCACGGACCGTAAACGCCGCCACGGCGCTGCCGACGGGCGTGGCGTCGAACAACAGGCGTTTTACAGAGACGCGCAGGTCTGCATCGACCGAAACAATAGACGGCATCGCGGTCTCAAGTTCGGTCCAATGCCTGAGTTTCTGCGGTTGTGACGCTGTGTCCGAGATTGCCGGTTGGAGAAGTGCAGAGACGTTGAAATTGTCGACAGCAATCGTGCCTTCGATGAGCGGGCGGCCACTGCGGTAGCGGAACGTCAGCGCGCCCGTGCCCTCCTGACCGTCGACCGCGAACTTCGCGGACTGGAACGACAGGGCGCCGCCGCGCCAGGAGACAGGCCCGTGCAAGATGGCGGCCACAATGCCAGTGGCCGGCGACCAGCCGATCCCGTGCCAGCGCAGGAAATTGGCGACGCGCGGCACATTGATGTCGGCGATGCCTTCGAATTCAACACCATTGGCATTGCTGGCCGCGCCTTCGATGCGCGCGAACAACTCTTCACCACGAAGGGTGGCACGGAGCGGCCAGCTTCGGCTGGTGGTGTCGCCGGGCAGAGCGCGCGCGCCCGTGCGCGCAGCTGCGGTACGTGCGGGCGGACCGATGGTCGCTTCGACTTTCAATAATTTGCCACGCAGCACCAGACTGCCTTCCCACGACAGCAGACCATTCTTGCGCGGTGTGAGTTTGGTGGCGATATCCGAGATGGTTTCCTCTTCGCCGCCGGACCAACGTATTTTTGCCGTGCCGTGCCTGACGTCGACGGACTCGAAACCGAGCGAGGAAAGTTGCTGATAGAGCGGCAGCGCCAATGTATTCATCGCGGCTTCGACATGCTCGCTGTCATCCAAAACCTTGGTCGCGAGGTCGACCTCAAAGACAGCGCGGTCGAGGATGAGCGAACGCGGACCGGCGCCGACGCGCGGACCGGCGAGCAGAGCGCCTTTGGTCAATGAAATGGCCGGCATCGCCGATAACTGCAACGGCTGGTCGATCGTGATGATGTTTTGCGCGGCGGCTTCGACGCCATCCCCCATCATGGGACGGATGGACGGCAAATGCGCGCCCAGCATCGGCACGAGGACGGCCAACACCAATGCCGCAAATGCCGCAATGATCGACGCGGCTATCACGCGGGAAACTGCGCTCGCTCGTCCTAACATTTGATGTGTCGCGTTCGCATGCCGGTTGAGCCGATCCATATCTGAGCGTGAGGAGCCTCCCCGTCACGCCGTCGTCTCTGCCGCTCAGGCGCCGATCATGGCACGCTTCCGGCAACTCTCCCGCGCCTCACTTTTAATGGAGCAGCCATTGGGGTCAATGGCAAATTGGCCCGCCTCTTGGTTCACTCGTAGACCCGACCGGGTGTACGGCGGCGCAATGCTTAACGCCGGAGATGGCACGGGAAATTGGCTTGTCGTTCCGGCTCATCTGGTTATCGTGCCGGGCTGCGACTGCACTCAAACGCGATGCGAACAGCCGACATGGTCCCTTCAACGTCCCGCCGTTTACCCCTGGTCGTTGGTTGGCAAGAGTGGGTGGCGCTACCGGACCTCGGGCTGCCTGCGGTGAAAGCTAAGATTGATACCGGCGCACGCACCTCGGCGCTGCATGCGGAGACGATCGAGATTATCGCGCGCGCGGATTTGCAGTTGGTGCGCTTCACCTTTCGGCCGGCGCCGCGAAAACCAGACCTCATCTTGACCTGCGAGGCGCCGCTGGTCGAGTTGCGCGGCGTGACCAGTTCGAATGGAACGCGGGAGAACCGGCCGGTCATTCGCACGCATATTACAGCAGGTGGCGAGCGGCGTGCCATCGAACTCACGCTTACCGATCGCGGCGGCATGACTTACCGGATGCTGCTCGGCCGCCAAGCATTGACAGCGCTCGGACTGGCGGTCGATCCTAGCCTGACGTTTCAAATGCCAAAACTGAGCTTCAAACTCTATCCCGGCTGGCCACGCCGGAAGACACCCGCGCGCGCCTGACCGTGGCGGCGCTTTCGCGTCTATTTAACTTGATAACTATGCAATGACTGCCGTTCGTCCGTTCGATGCCCGGCATGCCGCGATGACCGATTGCAAGTTGGCTCAGGTTGGGATTTAGTCATAAAAAAATTTACGTAAAGGAGAACGCCCATGACTGACGCCGTCATCGTTTCAACTGCCCGCACAGGCCTTGCAAAATCTTGGCGCGGCGCTCTCAACGCCACGCACGGCGCATCCATGGGCGGTCATGTGGTCAAACACGCCATCCAGCGCGCCAAGATCGACGCTGGCGACGTTGAAGATGTGATCATCGGGTGCGCGAATCCAGAAGGCGCGACGGGTGGCAATATCGCCCGGCAGATCGCGGTTGCGGCAGGCTGCCCGGTTTCGGTGTCGGGCATGACGGTCAACCGCTTCTGCTCGTCGGGGCTGCAGACGATTGCACTGGCGGCACAACGCATCAAAGCCGGTGAAGGCGACATCTACGTCGCCGGCGGCGTCGAGAGCATCAGCCTCGTGCAGAACGAAATGAACCGTAAGAACTACAAAGACCACAACCTCGAAAAGATCAAACCCGAGATTTATTGGAACATGCTGCAGACCGCCGAGATGGTGGCGAAGCGGTATGGCATTCCGCGCGACGTGCAAGACCGTTACGGCGTCGAGAGCCAATTGCGCGCTGCAGCGGCTCAACAGGCCGGGAAATTCCGCGATGAAATCGTACCGTTCACGACGATGATGACCAAAGCGGAAATGAACGAGAAAAAAGAAGTGGTGCGGACGTGGCAGGAAGAAGTCACGCTCACCTCGGACGAAGGCATTCGCGGCGACACGACCTATGAGGGCGTGGCGAAGATCCGTCCGGCCATGGAAGGCGGCGTGGTGTCCGCGGGGAATGCGAGCCAGTTCTCGGATGGCGCGAGCGTGCGCTGTGGTGATGAACAGCAAGACGGCGGAGAAGCGCGGATTAAAACCGCTCGGCATCTTCAAAGGCTTTGCAGTTGCTGGATGCGAACCTGATGAGATGGGGATCGGCCCTGTGTATGCGGTGCCGAAGCTGTTGAGCCGCGCCGGTCTGAAGGTTTCGGACATCGACCTTTGGGAGCTGAATGAAGCGTTCGCCGTGCAGGTCATCTATTCGCGCGACAAGCTCGGCATCCCGAATGACCGGCTCAATGTCAACGGCGGCGCGATTGCGGTCGGCCATCCGTATGGTGTTTCCGGCGCACGCCTCGTGGGCCACGCCCTGATCGAAGGCAAGCGCCGCGGTGCGAAGAATGTCGTCGTGACCATGTGCATCGGCGGCGGCATGGGTGCTGCTGGCCTGTTTGAAGTCGTTTGAGGGATACGTTCCATGGATCTCAGATTCACCCCCGAAGAAACGCGTTTCCGTCAGGAAGTCCGCGATTTTCTGCTGACCGAAATCCCCGCCAGCATTCGTAAGAAGATCTCCGTCGGCGAACATCTTGCCAAGGAAGATATGGTGCAGTCGGCGCGCATCCTGGCCAAAAAGGGCTGGGTTGCACCGCATTGGCCGAAGGAGTGGGGCGGGACCGGCTGGTCGCCGATCCAGCATCACATCTTCATCGAAGAAGTGCAGACCTGCTCGGTGCCGCAGCCGCTGCCATTCAACTACTCGATGTGCGGGCCGGTGGTGATCAACTTCGGCACCGAAGCGCAGAAAAAGAAGTTTCTGCCGCGGATGTATAATCTCGACGACTGGTGGTGCCAGGGCTTCTCGGAGCCGGGCGCGGGTTCTGATCTCGCGGGCCTCAAGACGACCGCCGTCAAGCAGGGCGATCACTACATCATCAACGGGCAGAAGACCTGGACCACGCTGGCGCAGTACGCCGACTGGTGCTTCGTGCTGGCGCGGACCGATCCGGACGCGAAGAAGCAACTCGGGATCTCGTTTATCCTGGTCGATATGAAGACGCCGGGCATCACCGTGCGGCCCATCGTGACGATCGACGGCGGCAAAGAAGTCAACGAAGTGTTCTTCGATAACGTCAAAGTTCCAGCAGAAAATCTGGTGGGACAAGAAAACCGCGGCTGGGATTGTGCAAAGTTCCTGCTCGGTAACGAGCGGACCGGCATTGCGCGCATCGGCTTGTCGAAGCAGCGGATCGGCCGCATCAAGCAGCTGGCCGGCAAAGTGATGGCCGGAGACAAGCCGCTGATCGAAGACGAAAAGTTCGCGGAGAAAATGGCTGCGGTCGAAGTCGAGCTCAAGGCGCTCGAAATGACGCAGTTGCGCGTGCTGGCCGAAGAAAGCAAGCGGCGTTCGAACCAACCGAACCCGGCGTCATCGATCCTCAAGATCAAGGGCAGTGAGATCCAGCAGATGACGACGGAGCTGCTGCTCGAAGTCGCCGGGCCGCTGGCTATCCCGTATATCGAAGACCAGGCAGAGTTCGGGACGGAAGAGTTCTGGGCCGCACCTGCGGCGCCGCAGTATTTCAACTTCCGCAAGGTGTCGATCTACGGCGGTTCCAACGAGATCCAGCGCAACATCATCGCCAAAGCGGTGTTGGGTTTCTGATCTCGCTCCGGAGTTGGCGTCATGGATGTTACCGTCTGGCTCGCGTTCGTCGCCGCAACCAGTGTGTTGCTGGTGATCCCGGGGCCGACAATCCTGCTGGTGGTGTCGTATGCGCTCGGGCAGGGCTGGCGTGCGGCAGCACCGATGGCGGTGGGCGTCGCGCTCGGTGATCTGACGGCGATGACGTTGTCGCTGTTAGGTCTCGGCGCGCTGCTGGCAACATCGGCGACACTCTTCACGGCACTGAAATGGGCCGGAGCGGCCTACCTCATCTACATGGGCGTGATGCTCTTCAGGAGCGGCAGCAACGCCGCGGTGGAAGCGCGGCACGCCGAGGTGCAGCCGTTGAAGATGCTCACTCACGCTTGGCTTGTTACGGCGCTCAATCCGAAGAGCATCACGTTCTTCGTGGCGTTCGTGCCGCAGTTCCTCGACCTCACCCGGCCGCTGCTGCCGCAGGCGAGCGTCGCGATCGCAACATTCGTCGCGCTCGCGTTCGCCAATGCCTTCGGGTACGCGCTGTTGGCTTCACGCGCTCGCGGCGTCGTCGGTTCGCCGCGCGCCCTTCGCCTCTTCCATCGCGCCGGCGGCACCGCACTCGTCGGTGCCGGGATGGCCACGCTGATGGTTCGCTCCGCTCACAACTGATTACTTTCCAGGGACGCTTCACCAATGGACTTCGATTTCTCAGACGACCAACGGCAAATCAAAGACAGCGTCGACCGGATGCTGGCGGCGGCCTATGCCGACCTGCGCACGCGCGAAGCCGCACAGAAGGAGCCGAAAGGCTACAGCGCGGCGAATTGGGCGACATACGCTGAACTTGGGCTGCTTGGCATTCCCTTCGCGGAAGAGCATGGCGGGCTTGGTGCGGGTCTCACCGAAACTGCGCTGGTGATGGAAGCGATCGGCCGCAACACGGCGATTGAACCCTATCTTTCGACGGTTGTCCTCGGCGGTGGCGTGCTGCGCCACGCGGGCACGGAGGCGCAGAAGGCCGCGCTCATTCCGGAAATCATCGAGGGCAAGCGGACGATGGCGCTGGCGCAACAGGAGCGGCAATCGCGCTTTGATCTCGCCGATGTCGCGACGAAGGCGCGGCCGGACCATGCGGGCGGGTACATCATCGACGGCGAGAAAATGAGTGTGCTTGGCGGCGATACGGCGGACACGCTTATTGTGGTGGCGCGGATGCATGGCAGCCGCCGCGATCACGGTGACATTGGGCTTTTCCTGGTCGGCGGAACGGCGGCGGGTGTGACGCGGAAGGGATACCGCACGCAAGATGGCGCGCGGTGCGCTGATATTACCTTCACGGACGTGAAAGTTGGGCCGGAGGACGTGATTGTCGGGCGTGGCGGCAACGGTCTTGCCGTGCTCGAACAGGTGGTTGACGAGGCGATTGCGGCGCTGGCGGCAGAAGCTGTCGGCGCAATGGGGGCGCTGCACGAATTGACCGTCGACTATCTCAAGACACGCAAGCAGTTCGGCGTTCCGATCGGATCGTTCCAAGTGCTGCAGCACAAGTCGGTCGATATGTTCACGGCGCTCGAGCAGGCGCGGTCGATGGCGCTCTTTGGCACGATGATGGCGGGCGAGAGCGACGCTGTCGAACGGCGGAAAGCCATGTCGGCGGTCAAAGTGCAGATCGGCCGGAGCGCGAAGTTTGTCGGCGAGACTGGCATTCAGCTGCACGGCGGGATCGGCATGACGATGGAATATAAGGCCGGGCACTACTTCAAACGACTGACCATGATTGATCTGGCGTTCGGCAACGCCGATCATCATCTGACGCTGCTGGCGAAGCAGGGCGGATTGATCAGCGCGGCATAAATTGTCCTCACGCAGGCTGATCCGCGCGGAGGCGCGGGCCTGCTCCGGACGGGGCGGCTCATTCGTCTACGCGCTTCGGATGCCCATCATTACATCCGCGCGAGCCGACGCTGGTCGGCTACGTGACGCCTTCGGCGTCAAAAAGTGTGAGCAAGCTCACGCAGGCTGATCCGCGCGGAGGCGCGGGCCTGCTCCGGACGGGCGGCTCATTCGTCTACGCGCTTCGGATGCCCATCATTACATCCGCGCGAGCCGACGCTGGTCGGCTACGTGACGCCCTCTGCGTCAAAGAGTGTGAGCAAGCTCACGCAGGCTGCGCCGGGGATGAATGAGGGTGTTTTCTTCGAGGAAAGAAAGTCATCCTCACCGCGCTGCGGCGTGTTGCTTCGGTCTTGATGTGGCCCTCTCCCTCAAGGGAGAGGTGTATTGTGGATGTTGGCGCTCTCTCGCTGGTGCCTGAGGTGCCGACACGCATCCGCGGTTAGTGGCTTGATTTTGAGAAGATGGCTGAGGCGGTGAGGCCGGCAAGCATGGCGAGAATGACGGTCAGCAGGCCGTAGGCGAATGGCCGTTGATGCGCGAATGAGTACGTGATGCGCTCAAGACCCTCGCGCTCCAAGCGGATGCGTACATTGTACTGGCTCAAGAGGCGTTCCTGGCGGAACAAATAGACGCGCGTTTCGAAAGGGCCGACCGGGACATTGGCGGGCAAAGTTACCGTGGCGCGGAACAGACTCTTGCCGATGAAGGCAACGCTGTAGTCTTCCTGGACGTAGAGGCCCTCTTTCTTTTTGAGACGGACGACGGAGTTGCGGAACTCGCGCAGCTCGGCCGCCGGCAAGCGGCCTTCGACAACTGCAGACGTTTGTTTGACTGCATCTTTTGGTGCAGGCGTGGCGGCCGCTTTCGGCGGAGGGACGACCGCAGTGGCGGCAGGCACCATGCGGACATGATCAAAGCCGATCTCGTAGCCGATCAGTGTGGCTTCCGGTGCGATCTCATCGAGCGGGCGTGTGGCGGCGATGGCGTAATAACTCGGCACCTCGTTGAAGGTGGCACTGTTGGTATTGAGCCAGATACCGCCGACGCGATCTTTTTTGCGGGCGGTGACTGTTCCCGGGATGCCTTCGACGACGACGATGACGTCGTAGAGGCCGGACTCCGGGCTGACTTGGCGACTGTTATGGATGGAGCCGAAGACAACGATTTCGGTTCCGGTGAAGCTCGAAGTGACCGAGACGTTGCGCGTGGATACGTCGGCTTCGACGGTTTCGGGAAGCTCTGCAGCTTTTGTCTCATCTTGTTTCGCCGAGGCTGTGCCGGGTGGCAAGGGCAGCGGCTTGATCGGAACGGCGCGGCCGCGCGGCGCATCTGGTGCGCGTTTGACGGGGCGTTGCTGGGCGTCTGCAATGCTAACCAACAGCAGGGCGGCTGCGGCGATGACACCTGTCAACGCCGAGAAGCGCTGCAGACGCGTCAAATTTGGCCGTGATCGACGGTGCTTCACTCAGTGTCCAATCGGGGCAAGCGAGAAGAGTTCTTTGGGTGTCGCAATGAGTGTCCAGGCGATGCGGAGACAAACAGCGAGAACAAGAGCGGCGAGAAGAAAGCGAAGTTGCTCGCCACGCAACTTCTCGCCTGCAACGGCACCGAGTTGCGCGCCGATCACCCCACCCACCATCAAGAGCAAGGCTAAGACAACGTCGACGGTGAAGTTTTTGGTGGCGTGCAGAATGGTGGTGGCGGCGGTGACGAAGACGATCTGGAACAGCGAGGTGCCGACGACGACGTTGGTCGGCACTTTGAGCAGATAGATCATGGCGGGAACCATGACGAAGCCGCCGCCGACGCCCATGATGGCCGCGAGCAAGCCAACGAAGGCGCCGAGGAGAAGCGGTGGAATGGCGCTGATATAAAGGCGCGAGCGCGTGAACCGCATCTTGAACGGCAGGCCGTGGATCCAACTATGCTGGCCGGATCGGCGGCCGCCAGAGACTTTGCCGGCTTTGGTTTTGCGAATGGTGTTGAGACTCTCGATCAGCATGAGGGTGCCGATACTGCCGAGCAAAGCCACGTAGATCAGAGAGACGAAGACATCGAATTGGCCGGAGCGGCGGAGGACCTTGACGAGTTCAACGCCGACGAAAGATCCGAGGATACCGCCGATCAGCAGGACGACGCCGAGCTTGATATCAATGTTGCGGCGTTTCCATTGTGCCAGCGCGCCGGAGACGGAGGAGGCGACGATCTGCGCGGCCTCAGTGCCAACAGCCACGGCGGTGGGAATGCCGGAGAAGATCAACAGCGGTGTCATCAGGAAGCCGCCACCGACGCCAAACAAGCCCGACAAGAAGCCAACGGCCGCACCCATGCCGACAAGCAGAAAGATGTTCACGGACATCTCGGCAATCGGCAAATAGATGTTCATGGCACGAGCCTGACGGTGCATGTCTCGGATGGCGCGCGGCAACTGTCGCACGCCGTGAGGTCAATCGCGTTCGCCCATCGCGATCGAAGCCGGACCATGGATGTCACCGGCACACCGCTGCGACGTGCAAACAGCAAGAGTGGCGCGTGAAAACAAATAATGTGCAGTGCGGACGCCTGCGTCCTGCCACCACATTCCAGAAGTTCCCTCGCGCACTTCCTGCGCGACCATAGGGCCACGACTCAAGCAACCGTTTCAAGACATTTGTCTCTAAGGGCCCAATCCGGGAGGTGCCTGTGGCAAAGCTACTGTAGATGCACCGCGTCAGCGCACCGGCTGTGGTGCAAAGCGACGGACAGCGGCGGGTGCGGCTTGCTGGCCTTGGTCGGCGGCCTGCTGTTGTTGCGGCGGACCAGGAGGCTGTTGGCCGGCGTTCGGCGCCATCTGCTGCGGCGGCTCAGACGGGCGGCGGTTGCGCCAAAGATCGCCTGCAACGCGGGGCTCGTTGGCGTTACGGTCGGTCGCGCGGGAGCGCCAAGCGTCGATCTCGCTATCGACTGTGCGCAGCGTGGTCACGTCCATGGTCGCCAAGAGTGCATCGCGGCGGCGTGCGGCTTCCTTGTCACCGCCACGGGCAGCGAGAGAAAACCATTTGTAAGCAGCGCGTTGGTCTTTGGCGACGCCAAGGCCGTTGTCGTAGAGAACGCCGAGGTTGAATTGGCTATCGGCAAGGCCGCGATCGGCAGCAGCGGCGAACCACTTGGCGGCTTCAGCATGATTGGGCGGGGTGCCGTCGCGGCCAGCGGCCAGAACCGCCAGGTTGTGCATGGCTTTGACGTTGCCTTGTTCGGCGGAGCGTTGATACCAGGCGCGCGCGTGGCCGAGATCGGCCGCCGTTCCGAGGCCGCGCTCATAGAGGGTGCCGAGGCGATATTGTGCGAGCGCGAAACCTTTGGAGGCTGAGCGCTGGTACCACGTGAAGGCGGTATTGAAATCCTGGCGCACGCCGCGGCCTTCGGCGAGGCGGCTGCCGACTTCGAAGGCTGCTGACGGATCGCCTTGAGCTGCCGAGATGCGGAGCGACATGGGGCCGACGCCAGCGGGTGGCAATTCAGAGCTTTGTTGCACGCCTTCGGTCAACGCGGTGTTGGCTGGCGCTTTAGGGGCGGCCGGGGGGGCGCCGAACGACGTTACAGTCGCGCGATTTGTCGTGCCGGTGACGATACCGGCGGCATTGCTGGCGGCGGGGCGTTGTGCGGCGACCGGGGCTGGCGGCGCCGGGAGCGGCTGCGGCGCTGCGGCGCGAGCGGCCGCCAAGGGACGTGCAGAGGGTTCGGCGTTGATCACGTTCGCAGCCACCATGCCAAACTCATGCGGGCGCAATGCGGGCTGCGACCGGTCGAGCGAAATGCCAGGGATGGACGAAGCCGAGGTCACTGGCGACGAATTGGAGGCGAGGCGAGGCGCAGGCAAGCTCGGCACAGCCGTTGCGGGCTGGTCGGCGGCACCATCTTCAAGCTGGCTCAGATCGTCGGTGACCGTCTCGGGGATGCTATGAGCCGGAAAAGACGACGGGTTTTGCGATGCACGCTCGGGCGCGGCGGCGGCCGGTGCCGCGGCTGGCGCCGATGCTGGCCGCGTTGACGCGGGCTCCGGCGGCTGCACGATGGCGCCTTTGCGTTGCGGCTCGACAGCAGGTGGCGCAACGAGGTTGGGTTGCCGGGCTGGGCTGGATGCGGTCGACGACGCCGGCGAAGTTTTGGTGCCAATTTCGCTCTGTGCAGCGGGCGCGACGGCGGGCGAGGTGACACCCGGCATACGGCCGCCGTAACGATCCGACAACAAAAGGCTAGTGGCGTAGCTGACGCCGACCAAAGCGAGGGCGATGGCCGCAATCATCATGCCGCGTTTGCCGACAGTGCCTGACGCAGGCGTTTTTGCGCGCGGCGCTCCGCGTTTCTTGACCGGTGCTGCGGCGGGTTCAGCTTCGACTTCGGGCTCGGGGATATTGGCGTTGACCGAAGCGCGCACGCGGCCACGCGGATTGTTAGATGCCGTCTGCGGAGGCGCTTGCTCTTCGACAGGCGCGGCCAAGCTGTCGGCATCGATGATCTCGACGCGGTCACCAAGGCCGGAGTGGTCCGGCTCAGTCTCACGGTCGATGCCGCGTGTGCGTGCATCGGCCATCTGGCGGGCGGGGCGGGCCGGGGCGCGATGCGCGGCGGTCTGGGGACTTGGCGCGCTCTCAGGTTCGGCGAAGCGCTCGTCGGCGGCAGGGACGAAGTGACCCGCGTGGGCCGGCTGCGATGAGGTGCGCGCGTTCGTGGTTGCGGCATCGATGGCTTCGACACGATCGATGAGGCGGACCAAAGCCTCTTGCATGGTGTCGAGCATGCCGTTGGTCTGCTCGTCCGAGCGGCGGCGCTCGTGCATGAACTCTTGCAGCATTTTCTGCGCGGCGACCTGCGCATTCGCGATCTCGGGAGAGACAGCGGGGGCGGTTGCGGCGAGGTGCGACAGGCGGTCGGCCGCGCGCGTGGCGACGACGTCTGCAAGGGCCTCCATGTCGAAGGCAGGCTGCGATGCGATGGCGTCGCCGGGTGCCGGCGCTTCCTGCGCTGCGGCAGCGAAGGCGGTCAAGTCGGAGAGGTTCTGCTCAATGGCGCCGAGGCGGGTCAACTGTTGCGTGACCGTGCCCATCTGACGGCCGATATCGGCGATTTGCGCTTCGATCTGCTTGATGCTGGCGGCACTGGCGCTCTTGTCGACGCCCTTGGCGACGTTGGAAATTGCAGTGTCGAACCGCTGTTCCAGCGTGTCGATGCGTTCCATCATGCGATCGAGCGCTGCATCCGGACGGGCGCTGGCGAGCGACTGGGTGAATTTGTCGGTCAAATGGCCGAAGCGTTCTTCGAGCCAGCCGCGATCCTCGCCCAGGCCAGCGACGACGACCGGGGCACGCTGTGCCGGCGTGCGCATGACCGGCGCAGAATAGAAGCCGCCTTCGACGGGTGCTGCCAGCGACAGTGCTTCGGTCGAGAGGCCGGTGTCGCCGCTCTCGTAGAGCTGCATCAAGGCTTCGGCGGCTTCGCGATCCCAGCCGCCTTCGGGCGCGGGCCCGCGTACGCGCTCGTTGCGTGCGGCGTTGGCGTGTGCTGGTTGGTCAAAGACGAAGCTCACAGCGTCATCGGATTTTGGTGCGAAAACGAAGCGATCGGCCGGGGCTGTTTCTTCGCTTTTGCTCGCGGCTATGCGCGAGACGAGATCCGACATGCCCTCTTCGATGCGGCCGAAGGCGGCTGCAAGGTCGGGGGGTAGAGTTGGGCGCGCGCGCTCGGCTTCGCGCGACATGCGCTCAAGCTTTTCTTGCATTTCGCGCATCGCTGCGGCGTGGCGATGTTCGACTTCGTGCAGGCGCCGTTAAATCTGACCGGTCATCTGTCCCAGCGCATCACCCAGCCAATCGGCGGCGTTGCCCGCAGGGGACGCGTGCTCGTTCATGCGGACTGTCGGTGCGTTCGGATCTGGAACGACGTCGCGGGGAAAATGCATGGCGGGTTCGGCAGCCTTGAAAAACGATGCGACAGCAGCCGCGCGACGATTGCCCCCCGAGAAAGGGTCTTCAGATTCGCGCAGCGATGGTGATCCACGGGAGAAACGCGACACAACGCAGAGGCCGCTACAGGGGCCGACTCACTTCCCGTCGTTCATCCAAGGTCTCAATCGGCAGTAAATGAACGGTTAAGCCGGGGGATATGACGGATCATACGGGTGCGGTTGGAGGCAGTTTGGCATCGCTGCGACGTGGCTGGGCCGGGGCTGATCGTGGATAGGCCCTGACCGATGGCGCGACGAAATGTGGCCGCGCTGGCCATAATGGCGCAGAATTTATGGTGCAGTGACCACACAAACGTGGGGCGATGCCCTGACAGGAGGCTGTGATGGCAAAGACTTTTTCCGCGACTGGTATGCCTAGGCGCGTGGCGCTCGGCGTTGCAGGACTTGGCTTAGTGGCTCTGCTCGGCGCGGCCCTGCCGGCAGTGGCGAGCGGGCGGCCGGCAGCGGAGGCGATCAGTGGCCGCTACACCATGCAGCCGACTGATGGCGGGTTTTTGCGGCTCGATACGTCGAGCGGGGCGGTATCATTCTGCCGGACACGGAGTGGATCATTCGTCTGTGAAGCCGTCGCCGATGACCGATTGGCGCTGGAAGACGAACTGAAACGTCTGCGCCAGGAGAACGACGAGCTCAAATCGACCGTCAAGAAGCTCGAGGAGATTGCCGGATTGCCAACCGACAAGGACCTCGAAAAGAGAGGCACCCTGCCGGATACGGGCAAGGGCGGTTTCAAATTGCCGACCGAAGAAGAGGTCGACAAAGCGATGAGCTATGTCGAACGCATGCTGAAGAAGTTCAAAGACAAGCTCAAAGACCTGGAAGCCGAGACCGGCAAAAAGGGGACGCCTCTTTAAGGGTCCTCACGCGCTGGTCGCGCTCCGGACGGGGCGGCTAACGCCGACGCCGGTCGGCTACGTGACGCCTTCGGCGTCAGAAGAAGGGGTCCTCACGCGCTGGTCGCGCTCCGGACGGGGCGGCTAACGCCGACGCCGGTCGGCTACGTGACGCCTTCGGCGTCAGAAGAAGATGGTCCTCACGCGCTGGTCGCGCTCCGGACGGGGCGAAGTTTTTGTCCGCGCTTCAGATGCCCAGTGATCATCCGCGTACGCCGACGCCGGTCGGCTACGTGACGCCTTCGGCGTCAGAAGAAGAGGGTCCTCACGCGCTGGTCGCGCTCCGGACGGGGCGAGGTTTGCCTGCGCCTTCAGATGCCGAGACGCATCCGGCGCGGACGCCGACGCCGGTCGGCACCGTGACGCCTTCGGCGTCAGAAGAAGAGGGTCCTCACGCGCGGGTCGCGCTCCGGACGGGCGAGGCTTGTTTGCGCCTTCAGATGCCGACATGCATCCGGCGCGGACGCCGACGCCAACGGCACCGCGATGCCTTTGGCGTCAAAGGGCCGGGGCGCGGACGAGTTGTAGATGGCGGCGCGAGGGCCGCCACCGGCATGGTCAGGGCTTTTGCGTCTTGAAGCGGGCAATGGCTTCTTCGATTAGCATGCGGGCCTCGTCGGCATTGCCCCAGTGATGGATCTTGACCCACTTGCCGGGTTCGAGGTCCTTGTAGTGCTGGAAGAAATGCTGGATTTGCTGGGTCGAAATATCGGGCAAATCCGAGACGTTATGGACCTTGGCGTAGCGTTGGGTGAGTTTGGGCGACGGGACCGCAATGATCTTTTCGTCGCCGCCGCCGTCATCTTCCATCACCAGCACGCCGACCGGGCGGCAGTTGATGATCGCGCCGGGAATGATGGCTCGGGTATTACACACGAGAACGTCGATGGGGTCGCCATCAGCCGATAGTGTGTGGGGGACGAAGCCGTAGTTTCCGGGGTAACGCATCGGGGTATAGAGAAAGCGGTCCACGAACAGTGTGCCCGAGGCTTTATCCATTTCGTACTTGATCGGCTCGCCACCTACCGGAACTTCGACTATGACGTTGATATCTTGGGGAGGATTGTTGCCAATTGGAATAGCGTCGAGACGCATCGCGGGCTCCTTGTCAGGCTCATTCGGGGGGCATGCCGGCATGCCCTAGCATGGGCGAACTTGCGGTCAATTCGATCGCGACCTTGGTTCGCTTGGCAGGTGCCGGTTTGGCGCGCATCATTGGCACATCCGTCGCTTTGTGAAAGCGGGAGTTTGGTATGACGACTTTACGATTTGCCGGGGCAGTGACCGGCGTATTGCTCGCTCTGGGTGCAGTGGCTGCCGGCCCAACGACGGCGGCCGCGCAAGACGCTACCCGCGGGGTCGTGACCGTCCTCGATCTCAAAACGTGTAAGGTCCTGAAACGTCATGCCGATGGAAATTCTTGGCTTTGCAAAGGCTTAGCTGGACACTCCGTGTATGTCGCCGAGGGCGATCTCAGATTTTTCGTGAGCGCGGGGGCTAGCCCCCAGAAATATCGTGCAGCCCAACAGACGTTACCGCCGTTCAATACGCTGTTTCGCGGGCAGGCATCGCGGGCGAGCATTGAGTGGCGCGTCAAGGGCCAAGGGAAGGTGCCTCAACCCTATGCCACGATCGTCCGATTTTACACGCAGCGGGATGAGACCCGCGGGGAAGTATTGGTCGTGAGCAAGGTCTCACCGACTGAAGCCTGCCAGATGGTGGCGATCGATGCGCTCGCGACGGCGAACGCCATGGAACTGGCGCGGAAGCTCGCCGATGAGCGCGCCGAGAAATTTTCGTGCAAGGACGACCCCAAGACCGAAGGGCAAACCGGCAAGAGCCCGATGTGAGGCGGGCTTTGCCCCCACATCGACGCGCGCCATAACATTTGGCGATGTTCAGGCGCCCGCATAAGCGATTGTTGCCGTCACGGCGCGTTGCCAGTGGCTGAGTTTGGCGGCGCGGGTTGCCGCTGGCATCTGAGGCATGAAGCGGCGGTCGCGATGCCAGAGCTTGGCGAAGCCCGCCTGATCCGGCCAGACGCCCGCGCTCGATCCGGCGAGCCATGCGGCGCCCAGCGCTGTCGTTTCCAAGATGCGCGGACGATCGACTGGTGCGTCCAAGATGTCGGCGAGGGTTTGCATGGTGATATCGGAGGCGACCATGCCACCGTCGACGCGGAGCACGGTTTCGGCCGATGTGGGCCAGTCGCTGCGCATGCCGGCGATCAGGTCGTGGGTTTGAAAGGCGACACTGTCGAGCGCGGCACGGGCAAATTCCGCGGGGCCGGAGTTGCGTGTCAGGCCGAAGATCGCGCCGCGCGCGTTGGGTTGCCAGTGCGGCGCGCCGAGACCAACGAAGGCCGGTACGAGGACAACTTCCTGCGCGGGATCGGCGGATTGCGCGAGTGCACCGCTTTCGCTGGCGGTTGCGATGATCTTCAATCCATCACGAAGCCACTGCACGGCGGCACCGGCGATGAAGATCGCGCCTTCGAGCGCATAGGTGCGTTTGCCTGAGAGCTGGTAGGCGACCGTGGTCAGGAGCCGGTGCTGCGACAGCGCCGGGGTATCGCCGATGTTGATGAGCGCAAAGCAGCCGGTGCCGTAGGTCGATTTGACCATGCCGGGCGCGAAGCAGGCTTGGCCCATGAGAGCGGACTGTTGATCGCCCGCGATGCCGCGGATGGCAATGCGATGACCGAAGATGCTTGGATCGGTTTCGCCGAAATGCGCGTTGCTATCGCGGACATCGGGCAGCAGCGCGCGCGGCACACGGAAGATGCGAAGAAGTTCGTCGTCCCAAGCACCACGGGTGATGTCGTAAAGCATGGTGCGGGAGGCATTGGTGGCGTCGGTGGCGTGAACCCGGCCGCCCGTCAAACGCCAGAGCAGAAAGGTGTCGATGGTGCCGAGGGCAAGGTCACCGTTTTCAGCGCGGGCGCGGGCGCCGGGCACGTTGTCGAGCAACCAAGCGACTTTGGTGGCGGAGAAGTAGGGATCGAGCAAAAGTCCGGTCTTGGCGGAGATGGTGGCTTCGAGGCCTTGGCGGTGGAGGTCGGCGCAGACGCCTGCGGTGCGGCGGTCTTGCCAGACCAGTGCGCGGTGGATGGGCTTTCCCGTCGCGCGGTCCCAGATGACGCAGGTTTCACGCTGGTTGGTGATGCCGATGGCGGCGATTTCTCTCGGCTCCAGGCCAGCTTTCGCGATGGCATCGCGGGCCGTGGCGAGCGTCGTCGCCCAGATGTCTTCGGCATCGTGTTCGACATGGCCTGAAGCCGGGAAATGCTGCGGGTACTCCTGCTGCGCGACACCGCGCAAGGTCAGATCTCCAGCGAAGACGATGGCGCGGCTCGATGTGGTTCCTTGATCGATGGCGAGGATGGGCGCGTTGGTCATGGGTCGTCCTTGGCTTCCGGCGGCGGGTGGACTTCGCAGCATCCTCGCACAATGCCGCGCCGCTCGGCGCCTGACTAGGCCGTAGGCGCGGCGCTGCCTGCGGTTGTCGCCGCAAATCAAACCGCCATCCCTTTTTCACACTGTCAAAGAACCCCGGCGTCCCGGATGGCGCAATTATGCGGCCGGTTCAGAGGGCGGGGATAGATTTGAGACGTGAAACTCTGGAGACGGTAAACGCAGGGGTCAGCCCAAGAATTCCTTGCGTACACGCGCGTCGTCGGCGCCGAGGGCGGGGACCGGGGCCAAACGCCTCGGGGAAACCGACATGGATGGCGGAGGGTGATGGCACATCGGCGGGGCCGGACGGTGTGCCGACGGTGGTGATGCGCAAATGCGGATGCTTCATCAGGCCCATGACGTCGTTGACGCGGCCATAGGCGATTTCAACTTCGTCCATCGTGCGCGCGAGTTCGTCGATGGCGCGGGTGGCGAAGTTGGCGGCAATGAGTGAGTCCATTTCCTGGCGATTGGCGACGCGGGCAATGTTGGTTGCCATCTTGGCATCGGTGGCGAGATCGGCCCGACGCAAAACCTTGGCCGCGAACGTGGCCCATTCACGATCGTTTTGAATAGAGATGAGAATGGGCGTGCCATCTGATGTCGCGAAGACACCGTAGGGCGCGACGGTCGGGTGAGAAAAGCCGACGCGCTTCGGCGGTTTGCCGCCGCCAGCCTGCAACAACGGCACCGCCATCCACTCGGCCATAGCGTGGAAGAGCGAGACCTGAATGTCGCCGCCCTTGCCCGTGATGGCGCGGCGGAGAACGGCTTCGAGATGGCTCGTAAGCATTCATGCCGGTGGCGATATCGACGACGGAGACGCCGACGCGCGCGGGGCTCTCGGGACCACCGGTGATCGACGACAAGCCACTCTCTGCCTGCACAAGAAGATCGTAAGCCTTGCGTTTTGCGTAGGGTCCTTCTTCGCCGTAACCAGAGATCGAGCAGCAATCAGACGCGGATATTTCTTCATCAGGTCTGGGATCGCAAAGCCAAGTTTGGCGACGGCGCCTGGCTTCAGGTTTTGAATGAAGACATCGGCTTTTGCGAGCAGGGCGTCGAGCAAGGCGCGATCGTGTGGTTTGGCGAGATCGATGAGGACCGAGTCTTTGCCGCGATTGAGCCAGACGAAATAGGCGCTCTCGCCGTGCACGAGGCTGTCATAGCCGCGCGCGAAATCGCCTTCGGGGCGTTCAAGCTTGATCACGCGCGCGCCTGCGTCGGCGAGTTTGCGCGAGCAGAGCGGCGCGGCCACCGCTTGTTCCAGGGCAATAACGAGAAGGCCTTCGAGCGGTTTTGTCATAGGTCGCGGTGATGTCCGGTTTGGGGCAAGTGCGGTCGGTTCGCGGCCAGTTTATCGCCTCTGCGGGCAATCGCGACAAGTCCTGGCGCACGGCTGACCGGCAGGATTGGGCGGGCCGACGGCTGATCCGTCAGCGGCGGCTAGCGGCGCGATTTGCCTTTTTCGTAGAAGAGGATGGCGATGCCATAAAATACAACGTCAGCCACCAGTTTCCCCGCGATGATGCCTGCGTGCATCTGGCCGAGAAACGTCATTGCGGCCCACATGGCAAGTGGCCGGACCACGAGACTGTCCACAACCTCAGCTACGCCAAACTCCCAGAGGAGTGAGGTGGCGGCACGCTTCGAACGCGTTGCGAACGATGCTTGTTGGTCGGCGTGAGCTTGGGCACGCATCTCACGGATCGCGGCGATACCGTAGTAGCCGAGGTTCTCGCTCCAGGCTGCGGCATAGGCGATGGTGACGGCGTCATCGGTCACGGCCGACATCAGCGCGCCTCCCGTCACGGCGGCGACGATCGACGCGGCTTCCAGTGGCACGTAACGGCGCAACCACTCCGATATTTTTGCGCGCAGGTTGGCCGCGGCCGGATCAGACATCACATTCCCCGGAAGCTCGACGGCAGGCCGGCCGATACCGGTTGAGCGGAGATATAGCGGATCAGGTGATGATGTAAACGGCCCGAGCGCCACGGTACGGGGATGGCTCGCTCACTGGCGCGTTCCGACTCCGCTCGCGCGGAGCCGGCCGGAACGCGCATCACGGCATCGCACACCGCAAGCGGCCCGAGCGCCACGGTACGGGGATGGCTCGCTCACTGGCGCGTTCCGACTCCGCTCGCGCGGAGCCGGCCGGAACGCGCATCACGGCATCGCACACGAGCAAGCGGCCCGAGCGCCACGGTACGGGGATGCCGTGGCGCTCGGGCTCGATCAGTAAGCCGGCAGACTAGCGGGACGAACTGCGTGGCTTGCTGATAACGGTGACGCTTTCATGCGGTTTGGAGACCACCCCACCCCAAGGGCGGTGAGGGCGATACGGCCGGACCAGCGGTCCGCTTGACGGCGGGGCGACCACGATTGGTCCCGACGGACGGCCAACGAGCGGACCCGAGGACGGCGGCGGCACGACGATCGGGCCGGGCGGACGCGGGTTCACAACGACCGGCGGCATCGGCGGCATCGGCAGCGGACGCACGACCGGCGGGAGCGGACGTGGCCAGGGCTTGGTGGTGCCGGGCGGTTTCGGCTTGTGTTCGCCATGATCATGGCCGCCCGGTTTATGCGGTTTGTTCGGCTTGTGATTGGTCGGTTTGCAGGGCGCGAAGTAGTTGTAATCGGGGTTGCAACCCGGCTTCGGTTTTGGCTTCTGGATCGGGTAAGGGTAGGGCTGAATGGTCATGCGCGCGTGCGCCATAGAAGCGCCGAACTGAACCAGTGCGATGGTCGAAAGCACAAGTGCACACGTGACGTTTTTCGATGTGGTCATGGGTCTGTCCTCTGGTGTGTGACCACCTCATGTGCGGTGGTCTATGCACTGACCGTAGGATGTCCTCTGCGATGGCGCTGTTCCCTGAGGAACGGGACTTCGGAGCCGCGACTAAGTCGTGCGCCGGGACGACGGGGCAGCGATGCCGCAACGGCCCTTGGCAGCGCGCGGCACCTCGCTCATGATCCCACGTCTGTCACAGCTTGAGAGTTCACAGCGCGCATGAGCGGCACCGGCTTCGATCCCCGTCAGCACCGTATGATCGCGGAGCAGCGCTATTTCGATGATTTCCGCATCGGCGAGCGTTTCCCGTTACCGAGCCGAACCATGACGGAGGCGATCTTTCTCGCGTTCCAAGCGGCGAGCGGCGACAATCATCCCATCCACTACGATGTCGAGTATTGCCGGGCGCACGGCCTGCCGGGCATGCTCGCGCATGGCTATCAGGTGGCGATACAGACGGCGGCTGGGGCGGGACTTTTCCCGCATCTGGTGGAGGTATCCCTAAAAGCTTTTCTTGAGCAATCGAGCCGGTTTCTGCATCCGGTCATCGCGGGTGACACGCTTTATCCCGCGCTCGAAGTGGACGAACTGAAGGCGGGCCGCACCACGGGTGTGATTGGCCTCAAAAGCACGGTGCACAATCAGAATGGCGTGCTCGTACTCGATGGGCGGCATCGCTATTTGCTGCGCCGGCACCCGGACAAGCATACGACGGACGCGCACTGAAAATTGATTGTTGCCGATTTACGAGATTGGACTCCGCAATGACTACGCCATCGCCGTCAGCGCAACCTGGCGCACTGAGCGGCATAAAAGTGATCGATTTGTCGCGCGTGCTGGCAGGCCCAATGTGCACGCAAATCCTCGGCGATCACGGGGCCGACGTGATCAAGGTCGAGCCTCCCAACGGCGATGAATCGCGGGGGTGGGGACCGTTCACCGCACAGGGCAGCGCCTACTACAGCGGCGTCAATCGCAACAAGCGGCACATCGCGATCGACTTCTCAAAGCCCGATGGACAGGCGATGTTGCTTAAGCTGTTGGACGGCGCGGATGTGCTGGTGCACAACTTCAAAGCCGGAACGCTGGAACGCTGGGGCCTTGGTTACGACGCGGTGCTGGCGCAGAAGTTCCCGCGGCTGATTTATTGCCACATCACGGGTTTCGGCGAAGACGGGCCGTATGGTGGTTTGCCGGGTTACAACTCGGTGGTGCAAGCCATTACCGGCTGCATGAGCATCAACGGTCAACCCGATGGAGGTCCGACGCGCATCGGATTGTCGCTCGTCGACATCGGCACGGCGATGAATGCGCTCACCGCGATTTTGATGGCGGCAGTCGAACGGGAGCGCTCGGGACGCGGGCAAAAGATCGACGTTTGCCTCTATGACAGCGCGCTGCAATACCTGCACCCGCACGCATCGGGATATTTGCAGACGGGACAAGTGCCGGGACGCTACGGCAACTTGCATCCGAGCATTGCACCCTACGAAGAATTTCAGACACGTACGGGGCCAATGTTTCTTGGCGTCGGCAACGACGGCCAGTTCCGTACCTTCTGCAAGATGCTGGGGTGCGACGGCCTTTTGGACGATGCGCGCTTCCAGACCAACGGCTTGCGGGTCGCCAACCGCGCGGCGTTGCACGAACTGCTGCAGCCGCTACTGTTGCCGCAAGATGCCGCGGAATTCAGTTTGCGGCTGCTTGCAACGGGCATTCCTGCGAGTGCGATGATCGATGTACCGACGGCCCTGGCCGCGCCGCACACCGCGCACCGGCAGATGGTGATCGCCGATGGGGATTACAAAGCCCTCGGCATTCCCATCAAGTTCTCGCGGACGCCGGGTTCGGTGCGGCTGAAGCCGCAAGATTTGGGCACGGAGACCCGCGAGGTATGCCGCGACATCGGCTTTTCCGATGACGAGATTGACGCGATGATTGCGCGTGGCGTCGTGTTTGAACAACCGTCGTAGCGGTGGCATTGTCACTTGCGTAGCGCCTCAACTCGCCTCCCCTTCACTCGGAGACTGCCGTCTATGTCCGCTTCACCCGTCCGTTATGACGTCGTCGATCATATTGCGCGGATCACGCTCGACAGGCCGCCGGTCAATGCGTTGAACCTCGAAACGATCCGCGCGGTGGTGGCGGCGCTGCGCCGCGCCAGCACTGATACGACCGCGCGTGCGGTGGTGCTGTCGAGCGCGGTGGCGCGCCGTTTCTCGGCCGGCCTCGATCTCGATATTCTGCTTGGCAAATCCGGCGCAGAGGTGCGGCTGTTTCTGCGTGAACTCTACACCGAGCTTTACGACGCGCAGTATACGCTCGGCAAACCCTCGATCGCGGCGGTGGGTGGCGCGGCGCGCGGTGGCGGCATGACGATGGCGATTTCTTGCGATGTCATTTTGGCCAGCGAGAGCGCAACCTTTGGGTATCCTGAGATCGAGATTGGCGTATTGCCCGCGATCCATTTCGCGCATTTGCCACGCATCATCGGGCGGCATCGCGCGTTTGAGTTGCTCTTTAGCGGGCGCGCATTCGATGTGCAGGAAGCGTATCAGCTCGGCCTTGTCAGCCGGATCGTGCGCGATGCGGACCTCGATACGGCGGCGATGGAGCAGGCCCGACTGTTTGCCGGAAAATCGGTCGAAGTTATGCGGCTCGGGCGCGCGGCCTTCATGCGGCAGAATGATCTTGATTACCGGCGCAGCATTGCAAATGCGGTGGAGGATTTTTGCAACGTCGTCGCGACAGAGTTCGGCGCAAGAGGGCCTTAGGGCCTTCGTCGAGAAGCGCGCACCGAACTGGCCGGACGCGTAACTCGGCTTGCTCAAAAATGCGAAAGCGGCCGGCATGATGCCGGCCGCCACTTTGTTACCAGTAGTACGGCGCGTTGTAGCGCTTATGCAGATCGGTTTCCCAATTGCGATCGCCCCAAACGCTGTTGTCGTACGTCGGCGCGCCCTTGAGTTGCGCAGCCGTGATGCCGGTGACGTAGCCATCGACGGACGTGTCGTACTTCAATGACGACCATGGGATCGGGTAATGATCCTGACCCATGCCGAGGAAACCGCCGAAGCTCATGACAGCGTAATTGACGCGTCCCGATGGCTTGTCGATCATCAAATGATCAATTTCGCCAATCTTTTCGGCGTTCATGCTGTAGACGTTGGTGCCTTGAACGTCGTTGCTCGAAATGACGTTCTTGCTCATATGCGGTTGTGCGCTACCCATGACAAACTCCTGTGGTTTTTACCGGGGTGACGGCGGCTCAGTGCGCGCCAATGCGCGATCACTCGCCGCTTACCGGTTAAAACGCGGTGTGGCGCGCAAGGTTCCAAGTTTTAGAGCCCGGCCAACCGACGCGCGACACGTGTCCACGATCGATTTTGCTGACGCTGGCGCACGGCCAGCGTTTCACCTACGCTGCAATTGACGTGCAACTGCTGTTTGGGTTCGCCCCGGGGATTGGATGCGGCACTTTCTTGCGACGCTTGCAAAGACACTGCTGGTGTTTGGTGTGCTTGGCCCGTTCATCGGGCTCATCATCTTCGCGACAACCATTGGTGTCCTCGGATTTGCATTTGGCCCGAAGGATGCGCATTACATGGGGCCTTTCCTGTTGCTCTACGGTTGGATTTTCGCGCACTACGTCGGCGTGATTTGGGCCCTGCTCGCCGCTGTGGTCGCTGCGATCTTGTCGTATCGCTTTGGCCGTGCCGGTTGGATCGGCGTGGCGAGTGGCGGGGTATCCCTTGCGGTCGCCGCGTTAACTGGCGCGACATCCCTTCCACCGGAATCAACTCTGCAAAGCGTGGACGGTGCGGTCAAAGCCGCTGCCGTGCTCACGCATTTGGGCGCGGCGACGGTGTGCTGGCTGATGGTGCGTCCTTGGATCGCGCTACGATAGGCGGATGTAGGCTCGACATCGAGCAGTCGCTGCGCGAGCGAGACTAGTCTCGCGCTCTACCGGAAGGACGCCCTCCGGACCACCCGCATTTGTGATTGCATTGTTCACGTTCAATCGCAACGGCAAGACGTTGCGTCTTCAACCTGCACTCATTTACAACGGTCGCGTCCGGTCGCCTTTGCGATCTGAACGCGGGTACGCGTTACCTCTCCCCGCTCCAGGCCTGTTGTTCGTTTTTAACTGAGCTTTGCGCACTTGCGTTCCATTGGTTGCAGACCGGATCGCCTTCATCATAACGAGACCCATCACCTGCCTTGTTCTTCGGCTTCGTGTTCTTGCGATACGTCGAAGACAGACGATAATTCCTTGCCGGCGTTTCTTGCCGGTTCAATTACATCGCGGACAGAAAATACCCTCGACCGGCATCGAGTTTCGTCAGTGCTACTACGCTCAGATTTCTGTGACTTTGGTTTTGCCTCAGCCAGAGCTCTACTCAATGCAACTTTTCAGGCTCATGAGCTCAACGTGGCCACCGGGCCGCGAACATTCGGAATATTCGCTCTTGCGATGTCGGCAAATTCGGCGGTGTCCGGCTTCCCAGCGCAGCATACAAGCATGCTCCGAGACGTAATCGTGAAGAAAAGCTGCTCATTTATTGGCCGGCACATCGCAGAGCCTTCAATAAATTTGATATCCGCGCCGGTTGTTTCGGTGCTTCGCGCAATGACGACAGGGATCAACTGCACCCACCTGACTAGTCGCGTTTTATTTTCGACCTTATAGTCTCTGCGTCAGCCGTCCACCTTCGCACAGACCGTTGCACTATTGTTCTGATGGCAGCGACTGACGACGTGGCGAGATTGCGCACTCGTTGCGCAGAGCCGTGCCGGTAGATTGCAATGGCAGAATAGCGCGAGATGTCCAGCGACGGTCTGCCCTCAACCACCCGAGCCCACGCGCTCTCCACTACAGATCAGGCTCCCCCTGCGAAACAGCGAAGAGTCTGGCGAGCAGATATCCGCTGCAATTGCGCGCTGCGCAAACGGCTCATTGCCGCAGTTGTAACCTCTCAACATCGGACGGATGCGTCTTCCAAGGGTTCGCGACATGGCCAATCTGCGGTCAGCACCCTAATACAACTATGAATATCAAGTCTCAAACCTGAGTTAACCTCATGACGTTACACATCCACGCTGGCGTTGAGGGCGTTTTCTTGGATGAACTCGCGGCGGGGCTCGACGACGTCGCCCATGAGGCGGGAGAAGATCTCGTCGGCTTCGGTCGTGTCGCCGATTTTGACCTGCAGCAGCGTGCGGGCTTCGCGGTCGAGCGTCGTTTCCCAGAGTTGTTCCGGGTTCATTTCGCCCAGGCCTTTGTAGCGCTGCAGGCTGACGCCTTTGCGGCCGAGTTCGTAGACGAACTCGAGCAGCGACCGCGGGCCGGTCACCTGCTTCTCGACGTCTTTGCGTTTGAGCATCGACGGTGTGCCGTAGATCTCATTCAAATGCGTACGGCGTTCGTTCAAGCGGCGTGCTTCGACGCTCGCCAGCATATTGCGATCGATGACCTGAACTTCGGCCACGCCGCGCACCATGCGCTTGAAGACGAAGCCTTCGTTGCCGTAACGGCCTTGCCAACCGCGCTCGGTTTCTTCGGAGATGCCGTCGAGATGGCGAGCGACATCGGCGGCGACGTTGTTGGCACTTTCCGCCGACAACAACAGGCTTGGATCGAAAGCACCGCCGATGGCGGCTTGCTCGACGACGAAGCGGGCGTAGCGCGAATGCAGACCGTCGATGATGCCGGACACAACGCGGGCCTGCTCAACGACCTCGCGCAGATCTTTCGAGGCGCGAATTTCGCCGTTACCAAGCGTGAGCGTGGTTTCGTCGAGACCGCCGTCGATCAGATATTCTTCGTAGGCGCGCTGATCCTTGAGGTAGGCCTGCGATTTGCCGCGCGTGACTTTGTAGAGCGGGGGCTGGGCGATATAGAGATGGCCGCCTTCAACCAACTGCGGCATCTGCCGGTAGAAGAATGTCAACAGCAGCGTGCGGATGTGAGCGCCGTCGACGTCGGCGTCGGTCATGATGATGATCTTGTGGTAGCGCAGCTTCGGCGAGGTTGAAGCCGGTGGCTTCCTTGCCTTCGCCTTCGGAGCGGCCGATGCCGGTGCCGAGCGCGGTGATGAGCGTGCCGATTTCCTGGCTCGACAGCATCTTGTCCATGCGCGCGCGTTCGACGTTCAAGATCTTGCCGCGAATTGGCAGCACGGCCTGGAACTCACGATTGCGCCCTTGCTTGGCGGAGCCACCGGCCGAGTCACCCTCGACGATGAACATTTCGGTATTGACGGGGTCGCGGTCCTGGCACTCGGCGAGTTTGCCGGGCAGAGAATTGAGATCGAGCGCACCTTTGCGGCGCGTGAGATCGCGGGCCTTGCGGGCCGCCTCGCGTGCGATCGCCGCTTCGACGATCTTACCGATGATGATCTTGCCTTCCTTCGGATGCTCTTCGAACCAAGCGCCGAGATGATCGGCGACGCAACTCTCGACGACGGGCTTCACTTCCGAGGAGACCAGCTTGTCTTTGGTCTGCGACGAGAACTTCGGGTCCGGAACTTTGACCGACAATACGCAGGTCAAACCTTCGCGGATATCGTCGGGGGCGAGCGAGACCTTTTCTTTTTTGGTTACGCCGCTGTCTTCGGCATATTTGTTGATGATGCGCGTCACGGCGGCGCGCAAGCCGGCCAAATGGGTGCCGCCATCGCGCTGCGGGATGTTGTTGGTGAAGCACATCATGTGCTCGTCCCAACTGTCGTTCCACCACATGCCGACTTCGACGGTGATGCCGTCTTTTTCGGCGCGGATCATCAGCGGCTCATCGAGCAATGGACGGCGCGAACGGTCGACATATTTGACGAACGCGGCGACGCCGCCCTCGTAATAGAGTTCTTCGCGCTTGACGTCGGCGTGGCGGGCGTCGGTCAACACGATCTTGGCGCCGGAGTTCAGGAACGCGAGTTCGCGCAGACGGCGCTCTAGCGTCGAGAAGCTGAACTCGATGACGTTGTGGAAAGTGTTGGGCGACGGCAGGAACGAGACTTCTGTGCCGCGCTCTTCCTTGTTGCACTCGCCCACCTGGCGCAGCGGCGCCTTCGGCACACCATCGCCGAATTCGATTTCATGTATCGTGCCGTCGCGCCAAATGCGCGCCTTCAGCCAGGTCGACAGTGCATTACAAACAGAGACGCCGACGCCGTGCAGACCGCCGGAGACCTTGTAGGAGTTCTGGTCGAATTTTCCGCCGGCGTGCAGTTCGGTGAAGACGATCTCAGCCGCGGAGCGCTTTGGTTCGTGGTCGTCGTCTTGCTTAATGCCGGTCGGGATGCCGCGGCCGTTGTCGCGGACGGTGACAGAGCCGTCAGCATTCAACGTGACATGGCACTCGGAGGCGTAGCCTGCGAGTATTTCGTCGATGGCGTTGTCGACGACCTCGTAGACCATGTGATGCAGGCCGGAGCCGTCGTCGGTGTCGCCGATGTACATGCCGGGACGCTTGCGCACGGCATCAAGGCCTTTCAGCATCTTGATGCTGTCGGCGCCGTAGTCAGCGACGGGCTTGAGGACAACCGGCGCGGCGGCGGGCGCAGGCGCGGCAGGCACGGCTGCGGCTTCTGGCTCTGACGCATCACTGGATTGCGGCTTCTTCGGCTTCGCGCTCATCGATCACAGGTCCTTAGACTAACTTCGGGATGGTGTGGGCGACGCCCCGACAACCACCTTTACGCCCTTCAAATCCGCCGCCCGGCTGCGCGCCTCGCTTGGTCGTTTCGAGGCGGCGGCGCGGACAAAATCTGGCGCTTGAAGGGCGGCAATTTTCCGTTGGCTTGGGATAGCATGCGGGCGGGTTGAAAGCACGAAAAAACATGCGATTTTCACGCTTTTGACACAGCTCATTTCGATTGGTTTTTCAAATATTTATACGGTGCAAAACTCGGTTTTCCGTCAATCGCCAAGGGCCGTGACCGTCGCGTCATCGACACGGTTAATCTGGGCGCGTCCTTTGAGGGCGTCGAAGGCTTCCGGGTCGGTCCCGGTCATCCAGGCCTGACCGCCGAGGCGGACGATTTCGTCGAACAGCGCCGCCCGGCGAAGAGGATCGAGATGGGCGGCGATTTCGTCCAGCAGCAGCATGGGGCAGACGCCGTCACGGCGGACTTTGACGAGTTCCGCGTGCGCGAGCACCAGCCCGATCAGCAGCGCCTTCTGTTCGCCTGTGGAGCAGAGTTTTGCCGGCATCGCCTTGGGGCCGTGGCCCACAACGAGATCTGAGCGATGTGGTCCATCAAGCGTGCGGCCTGCCGCCCGGTCGCGCTCGCGCGCAGCCACCAGGGTTCGGGCGTAATTCTCTTCGACGGCCACGGCCGGGTTGGTGCGCAGTTCAGCCTCGATGGCGCCATCCATCGACAGAGTAGCCCAGGGGAACGGCGAATTCGGGTCGCGCTCCCGGCGGGCGTCGATGGTGGCGGCAAGTTGAGCCACGGCCTCCAAGCGCGCGGCTGCGATCGCGATGCCGGTTTCGACCATCACGTGCTCGAAGGCTTCGAGTTGATAAGTATCGCGGACACCGTCTGCCAGGAGCCGGTTGCGGCTGGCCATGGCGCGCTCGAAGTGGCCGATGCGCGTGCGGTATCCGGGGTCGAAACAGAGAATGAGGCGGTCGAGAAAGCGGCGGCGGTCGCTGCCGGAACCGGTGAATAGGCCATCCATGGCGGGTGTCAGCCAGACCATTTCGACGAGGTCGGCGAGTATTCCGGAGCCGGACTGGTTATCGCCATTGATGCGGACGATGCGGCCCGCTCGCGGATTTTTAGTGCTGTCTGGCTGCAACCCGGTACCGATGTCGGTCGGGCCATCGGCGGTATGAATGCGGGCCGCGACAGTCCAGCCGCCGGCGCCCTTGGCATTCGCAAGATCGGGAAACGCGGCGCGTCTCAACCCCTGCCCCGCCGCCAGCAGTGAAACGGCTTCCAAAAGGTTGGTTTTGCCTGCGCCGTTGGAGCCGACGAGCACGACGGGCGCCGACGAGGTGGCGAGCGTGAGGCTGCGATAATTGCGGAAATCCACCAGCGTCAGCCGTTCGACCCAGAGGGTGGGTTCCGGGGCGGCTACTGGCGTCGCACGCGGCTCGGGCTCTGCCGATGCCGCTTGGTTCTCGATTTGATTGCCGTCGGTCACCGGTCGGGCGTGGATCGTCACACGCGCATCGGCATGAGAACATACAGCGCGTTATCGGCGCCGCCAGCATCGCGCACGATTGTGGGCGAACCTGCGTCGGCCAACTTGAACTCGGCGGTTTCGCCTTCCAACTGCTGCGCGATGTCGAGCAGATAGCGGGCGTTGAAGCCGATTTCGAGCGGCGTCGATGAGTAATCAACGGCCACTTCTTCGGTGGCGCTGCCGCCGTCGGGGTTGTTGACCGAGAGCGTCAACTTCTGACCGTTGAGCGCGAGCTTGACCGCGCGGCCACGCTCCGACGCGATGGTCGAGACGCGATCGACGGCACTGATGAACTCGGCGTTCGGAACCTTGAGCGCCTTGTCGTTGCCTTGCGGAATGACGCGGCCGTAATCAGGGAAAGTACCGTCGATGAGTTTCGAGGTCAGCGTGACGTTGCCAATCTCGAAGCGGACTTTGGCGGGCGACACCGAAACGGTCGCCTGCTTGTCTCCGCCTTCCAGCAAGCGCTGCAATTCGTGCACGGTTTTGCGCGGCACGATGATGCCCGGCATACCGCCAGCGCCTGAGGGCTGCAGCATTTCCATCTGCGCCAGACGATGACCGTCGGTTGCGACCGCACGCAGCATCGGCTGCGTGCCTGACGTGGCGGTGTGCAGGTAGATGCCGTTGAGATAATAGCGTGTTTCTTCGGTCGAGATCGCAAACCGCGTCTTGTCGATGAGGCGCTTTAGATCGTGGGCTGCGATCTCAAACGTGTGCGGGAACTCGCCACCGCCGAGATCCGGAAAATCTTCGGCCGCTAGCGTCTGCAGCGCGAACCGCGACCGGCCGGACGTGATCGTCAGCCGTTCTTTTTCCTGGTCGCGCTTCAATTCGATCTCGCTGCCGTCCTGCAATTTGCGGACAATGTCGTGCAGCACGTGTGCCGGCACCGTCACCGCGCCGGGCTGGCTGACTTCAGCGGCCGTCTGCTCGATGACTTCGCGTTCGAGGTCGGTCGCCTTCAAATGCAGCGCGCCGTTCGACGCCTTAAGCAGGACATTCGACAAAATCGGAATCGTCGTGCGCCGTTCGACCACGCTGGTCACATGGCCCAGCGCTCTGAGCAGTTCGTCCCGTTCGATCACCAATTTCATCGATCGCGTGCCTCGATACACTTCGTTTAGGGCGGGTTGGCCGGAGCCCATTTTGTTCATGCTAGCAGGGCAGTCTTCCAGCCCGAACGTTGCCGTTCAAGTTGTGCCTGCCGCCATTTGGAAAACAACGACTTAGCCAAGACCAATTCGCTCACTGAGGCAAATTGGCTTGTCCGTGTTGACATTGCAAGTCCGACTGTGGCGCGGCCGGGCCTTGCACACAAGTCTCGATTGCCCGGGGTCATAAAATGATGCGCGCCCGGCATCGGGGGATGCTGGGCGCGCGATCACAAGTGACGGCCAGATGACTGTGACCTGAGCGTCAGAATTTGAGCTGTTTTTTCAGCTCGTCGAGTTCGGCTTGCAGTTTTGTATTACCTTCCAACTCCTTATCCACCTTGCGGATGGCATGAAGGACTGTGGTGTGATCGCGGTCACCGAAACGGCGGCCAATTTCGGGCAACGAGCGCGAGGTCAGTTGCTTGGCGAGGTACATGCCGATCTGGCGCGGCCAGACGACCGAGCGGTGACGGCGCTGCGAGAGAATATCGGCGCGCGAGACGGCGTAATGCCGCGACACGATGCGCAGAATATCCTCGATTTTGATGCGGCGCGGTTCGATGCCCTGGATCAAGTCGCGGGTGATGGCTTCGGCATTTTCCATCGAGACCGGCGTGCGCATCAACTGCCACGTGGCGAAGAGGCGATTGACGGCGCCTTCCAGTTCGCGGCCATTTTCCGTGAGACGGTCGGCTAGGAAGCCGAGGATGTCACGGTTGATCTCGAACAGTGGTTCGACCGAACGCTTTTCCTGAACGCGGCGCTCAAGGATGCGGTGACGGAGTTCGACATCGAGCTGGGCCAGTTCGGTGACGAGACCGCGTTGCAGGCGCGAGCGCATGCGGTCATTCAGGCGCTCGATCTGGGCCGGGGGACGCGACGAGGCGACCACGACTTGGCGGTTACCGTCGAGCAGAGCATTGATGATGTGCTCGAATTCCTGCTCGGTCTTTTCGCCCTGCATGAATTCGAGATCGTCGATCAGCAGCAGATCGATGGCGCGGAACTTGTCTTTGAACGCGCTGGCGTCTTGCGTCTTGATGGCCTCGACGAACTGGAACCGGAAACGCTCGGCCGTGAGATAAAGCACGTTGGCGTTGGGGAAACGGCGCTTCACTTCCCAAGCGATGGCGTGAAGCAGATGGCTTTTGCCGAGGCCGACGGCGGCATGAATGAAGAGTGGATTGAAGCCACGCTCGGCGGCAAGCACCGTTTCAGCGGCTTGCACGGCGGCGGCGTGTGCCAAGCGGTTCGAGGTGCCGACGATAAAGGTCTCGAATGTGCATTTGGCATCGAGCGGCGAGCCGTCGAAACCATTGACAGAACTGCGCACACCAACCGGGGGCATCGGACGCTGACCGGACGGCGCGTTGTTCGAGCTGTTGCCGTTGCGCGTGTCGTTCGATGGCGACGTGTTGCTGGCGGCTGCAAGAGCCGCAGCGCTCGATGCCGAGGCACGGGCCGGAGCCGGCTGGCGCACGACGACGTCGACACGTTCGATGCCAGGAAACTCCTTGCGACAGCAGGCCAAAAGCTCATCCGAGTAGTGACCCGCGATCCAGTTGCGGAGAAACTTTACGGGCACAGAGACTTGAACCGCTGCATCGTCGACGCGGTCGATTTCCATGGAGTGAAACCAGCTCGAATAGATGTCTTCGCCAAGCTGAGCTTTCAGCATCGCACGAATGCGGCCGAGGCGAATTGCAAAGTCGGCATCGGCGACAATCGCGCCAGACACGCCTTGGCTATCGCCCGACGATAGGTGAATCTGTTCCGTCATGATTGGTTGTTCCCCGTAACTCTTGCCACATTTCCAAAGCCGCTCAACTCGAGACAAAGCTTCGCCTTCCGTCCGAGGTCCCTCTTGGACGGGGGCTGCGTTATCTTTCGTCTAGAGCGGGTTCGGTCTTATCCCTGAACCCAAGGGAGTCCTGATGCCTTCCAGCCGCTCAGGAGTCCCCGGTGACGCAACGGATCGAGTGGTCCCTCAAATCCGTTGCTGACGTTGCGGCACCGGGTGTAACCCGCTGCCGTCATCGCTTGCGCGGCCATCAAACTGCGGCCGCCTGATCTGCATATGAATAAAAGTTCCGACTCTTTGGTCGCGCCTGCGACATCGAGAGCCTCAATGAGACGTGAAGCGAACTGAGGATCGACGCGGTTGTCGGGGAATGTTTGCCACTCCACCAAGACAGGCCGCTTGCCAATGGAGCCCAAATCAGGCACTCCGACAAACGCCCATTCTGCCCGCGTACGTACATCGATCAACTGGGCCTTCGGATCGCGCTCCAAGCGTGACCAAGTGTCGTTGACCGATACCTCTTCGATGTTCTGTCCGCTCGCACCAGACACTTGCATTTTACTCCATACATAAAGGTACTCGCCAACATCAGTCGCCGCTCGTGTCCCACTCTTTAGAGTCAGGACCAGACCGACTGCCGACAATGACCGACAGCAACGTACGCTGTGCCGATTGATTGGCTCGTCCGGATTTTTTTGAAACTTCGTCCAGCGGCAAAAGCCGCGACACGGACAACATAAAGTTCCGGCAACGCCCCGAAAACGCATACTGGGGGATGGGACGCTGTTAACAGGGTATTAACCACAAGAGGCCGGGAGTGTCCATGCCTGCGTCGGTCGAATAGGCAAGTGTACGACTGTCGATAATCCGAACAAGACCGTGCACAAAACCGATGGAAATGTCAGTTCGTTGGGGACAAGCCCCTGAAAACACGCGCCCGAGCGTCCAGGCTTCCATCTCACGTAACATGACGCACTGGCGACAATAAGTCTCGTTCAGATGACAGATTCCGCTTGCGTGCGGAGAGGCTGGTCCGGGCAATAAAAAAGCCGAGATGGTCGATGTGACCTTCTCGGCTTTGTTTTTCTTTGGTTTCTCTCTGCCGAGCCGGACTCGGTGACGGTAAGTCCGGACGACAGAGTGCGCTGTGAGTGGCGCAAGATTGCAACAGAGGGTGATTTGGGCGACGGAGACGAAAGAATCCGATTCAATAGCCAGTCACGCCGCGATCTGTTGCAGCTTATGCTTAGGCCTGCATCGCTTTCACGCGCGCAGCAAGGCGCGAGACTTTACGCGAGGCGGCCTTCTTGTGCAGCACGCCTTGTTGCGCAGTGCGGACCAGCACCGGCTCAGCGACCTTGAGCGCCTGCACAGCGGCGTCTTTCTTACCGCCAGCAATCGCTTCCTCGACGCCACGAACGGCCGACTTCACGCGCGAACGGCGCGACTTGTTGACTTCGGTCCGCGCGATCATCTGGCGCGCTGCTTTCTTGGCGGATTTGGTGTTGGCCATTGCTAGTTCCTTGATCTCAAAGGCTGGTTTGTGCGGACCCAGCACTAAGCCGGGCGTGTGGCGGATGGCATGCTTTCGTGCTTGCGAACGCCCGTAAGGAAGCGCCCCGATTGCCAAGGGCTTCCGGTCGACCACGCGCGCCGAAAAACAGTTAAGGCCGCCCGGGGTAGCCCAGGCGGCGCAAAATCTGGCTTGTCTATACGTCCTGACAGGTTGCCGGTCAACGCAAGGGAGTGGAATTGCGACACTTTTTGCGACTGCCGACGCTTTTTCTGCCTGTGGCGCCACGACCGCGCCAAGGCGGCGCTCGAAAGCCGCCTCACGCTGCCGCCGAGAACACCGAGTTGCCGAGGTCAACCGTTGGTGAATTTTGGCTTCCGCTTCTCGACGAATGCCGCCATGCCTTCCTTTTGATCGGCGACGGCAAACATGGCGTGGAAGACGCGCCGCTCGAAGCGCACGCCTTCGGCCAAGGTGGTTTCATACGAGCGGTTGACGCTTTCCTTTGTCATCATGGCGATCGGCAGCGACATCGAGGCGATCGTTTCAGCGGTCTTGACCGCATCTGACACGAGGTCGGCTGCCGGGACGACGCGGCTGACGAGGCCGGCGCGCTCGGCTTCGGCGGCATCCATCATGCGGCCGGTCAGGCACATTTCCATGGCTTTGGATTTGCCGACGAAGCGGGTCAAACGCTGCGTGCCGCCGGCGCCCGGCATGACGCCGAGTTTGATTTCAGGTTGCCCGAACTTCGCAGTATCAGCGGCAATGATGAAATCGCACATCATGGCCAGTTCACAGCCACCACCGAGAGCGAAGCCAGCGACGGCCGCGATTGTCGGCTTGCGGCAGCGCGCGACACGGTCCCACGAGGCAATAAAGTCCTGCATGTAGGCTTCCATGTAGGTCTTGGTCTGCATCTGCTTGATGTCGGCGCCAGCCGCGAAGGCTTTTTCCGATCCTGTAATGACGATGCAGCCGATGGCTGGGTCGGATTCCCATTGATCGATAACCGCACTGACTTCCGAAATGAGCTCGGCATTCAATGCGTTCAGAGCCTGCGGCCGATTCAGCGTGATGAGACCGACCTTGCCGCGTGTTTCGACGAGAATGTTTTGGTAAGCCATGGGGGTTCCCTTGGAGTTTGTGATGCCAACTCGAGATGCCGCGCGCTGGCTGCATCGTCCGGCATCATGGGTAGCGGAGGGCCGTGTGCGCGGCAATGGGCGCAGGCACGCTTCAGGTATCGGGAAGCGCTAGCGGCCGGGCGTGTTGGCCGCTAAGGTTGAGACCTCACGCTTACGTCAATCGATCGAGGTCAGCCCATGAATGCCGCCGAGCTTAAGAAACGTCTGCGCCTGCCACTCATTGGAGCACCGCAATTCATTGTATCGGGGCCTGAGCTTGTCATCGCGCAGTGCAAAGCGGGGATCGTCGGCTCATTTCCAGCCTTGAATGCACGGCCGAAGGAGTTGCTCGACGAGTGGTTGCACCGGATCAAGGAAGAACTTGCAGCGCATGATCGCGCGCATCCCGAGCGGCCGTCGGCGCCGTTCGCCGTCAACCAAATTGTGCACCGGTCCAATGACCGCCTCGAACACGACGTCGAGGTCTGTCTCAAACATAAGGTACCGCTGGCAATCACCTCGCTCGGCGCGCGCGAGGACATCTACAAGGCATTCCGGGACGCCGGCACGTTGGTTTTTCACGACATCATCAACGTGACGTTTGCGCGCAAAGCGATCGAGAAAGGCGCAGGTGGACTTGTCGCAGTATGCGCAGGCGCTGGCGGGCACGCAGGTCTGCTGTCGCCGTTGGCTCTGATGCAGGAAATCCGGGCGTTTTATGATGGTCCGGTGGCGTTGTCAGGTGCCATCGCACATGGGCGCTCGATCCTGGCGGCGGAAGCGCTTGGCGCTGATTTCGGTTACGCTGGTTCGATGTTCATCGCGTCGAAAGAAGCCAATGCTGTCGATGCCTACAAGCAGGACATCGTCGACAATTCTGCGGACGGGATCGTCTACACCAATCTCTTCACGGGCGTTCACGGCAACTATTTGAAATCGTCGATCAAGCGCGCGGGGCTCGATCCGGAGCATCTGCCGGAAAGCGACCCCTCAAAGATGGATTTCGGTTCTAACCGGCCCCCTAAAGCGTGGAAAGAAATCTGGGGCTCAGGCCAAGGCATCGGCGCGATCAAGGCGGTTCTGCCGGTAGCGCAGATCGTCGACCGGCTCGAGGGCGAGTACCGTTCGGCCAAGTCTGCACTTTGCGGCTGATGGCAGCACCAGAGCGACACAACAAAACCGCGCGGACGGCAACGCCCGCGCGGTTTCTCTTTTAGCCAGTACGGCGCGATGGTTAACCGCGCAGACGCTTGATGTCTGCGGATGTCAGGCCCATCGACTTGAGATCGTCGTCACTGCGAAGCATGAAATGGTTGGCGATGACGCGGCGCGCGCGCGCTTCGCCTGAGGCTTCCAGCGCCTTGAAAAGGCGGGTCCAGAGGGTCGGCCGGCGGCGGCGCGAGGCCGAACCGGAGGGTTCAAATACCTGGAAATCGAGATTCGTTGTTGTCGTGCTCATGGTCTTCCCTTTGTTTTTTCGGGATTTTAAGGAGACTTGGTAACGGCTTGAGGGCCGGTCCTCGTCTTCCTAGACTATAGTCGGTATATTCTGTGGCAATTGCGAGATGAATTGCTGCGCCGCAGCAAATACAAAAATGCATAGCTCGATTTGCGTTCGCAGACCCCATGATTTCCGGGCTGACAGGCGTTAAAGTGTTGCTCTTTTCCCTCGTCTGCCTCCCCAAAACCTCAGCCCTGAACGACGGATAATTTAATGTTCCAGACCTTCGACACGATTTCGGACCCGTCACTTGGACCTGTTCGGGTCAAAGCGCTCAGATCGTTGCTGGTAAAGCTGGGTGTGCAGGCGTTTCTGGTACCGCGTTCCGACGAACATCAAGGCGAATATGTTCCAGCCAATGCTGAACGGCTGGCTTGGTTGACCGGCTTTACCGGCTCTGCGGGCTTTGCCGTCATTGGCACGAAGGTGGCTGCATTGGTAACGGACGGGCGGTACACGTTGCAGTCGCGGGCGCAGGTCGACACGGGCACATTCGCCATTCTCGACAGCACGACACCGGAATGGATCGCGTGGGCTGGCCGGCATCTGGCCGACGGCAGTGTCATTGGTTTTGATCCCAAGCTGCATACCGCGCAGTCTATTGCGACGCTGACAGGGGACTTGGCGAAGCATGGGCTCAAACTCAAACCGCTGTTGAAGAACCCTGTCGACACCATCTGGGGGGCAGCTCGGCCGCGGCCGCCTGCCGGCGCTGTTACGGTGCAGCCGGAGATTTACACTGGCCTATCGAGCCACGACAAAGTGATGCGCGTGCAAGAGGTCTTGAAAGCGGACAAGGAGGACGCCGTGGTCCTCACGCTTCCCGACAGTATCGCTTGGCTGTTCAATATCCGTGGCGCGGACGTCGCGCATAATCCCGTTGCGCTAGCGTATGCAATTGTGCCCGTGCGCGGCAAAGCCGAACTCTTTATTGCCGCCGACAAGGTCGGTCCCGAGGCAAAGAAGTATCTCGCAACCGTCGCCAAGATTGCTGCTCCAGACACGCTTGGTGCGCGGCTGGCCGCCTTCAAAGCAGTTGATGGCGCGCGCGTCCGCGTCGATCCAGCGACCGCGTCACATTGGGTGGTGACTAAGCTCGGTCGCGCCGCGCACAGCGCATCTGATCCTTGCATTCTCCCCAAAGCGCGGAAAACGGAGGCCGAACTTGCAGCGACGCGGTCAGCGCACGTGCGCGACGGGGCGGCGATGGTGCGTTTTTTATCGTGGCTCGACGCGACCGCAGCAGACGGCTCGGTCGATGAAATTACTGCCGCGCAGAAGCTCGAACAGTTTCGCGCCGCGACCAACGTGCTCAAGGACATTTCGTTCGATAGCATCTCCGGCTCCGGGCCGAATGGCGCCATTGTCCACTACCGCGTCAACCGGCAAACCAATCAGAAAGCTTAAGCCGGGCGAGTTATTTTTGATCGATAGTGGCGGCCAATACCAAGATGGAACCACCGACATCACCCGAACCGTCGCGATCGGCACACCGACGCGCGAGATGGCGGAACGCTTTACGCTTGTGCTCAAAGGGCATATCGCCCTGCGCACTCGCACGGTTTCCGGCTGGCACCCGTGGCGTCCAACTCGATACGCTGGCGCGGATGGCGCTCTGGCAGGCTGGGCTTGATTTTGACCACGGTACCGGTCACGGCGTCGGTAGTTACCTGTCGGTTCACGAAGGGCCGCAGTCGATCTCCAAACGTGGCATGGCGGCACTGGAACCGGGCATGATCGTGTCCAACGAGCCGGGCTTCTACAAGGAAGGCGCCTACGGCATTCGCATCGAGAACCTGCTTGTTGTGACACCGCCGCAGAAAATTTCCGGTGGCGACCGAGAAATGCTTGGCTTCGAGACGATCACGTTAACGCCCATCGACCGGCGCTTGGTGGTGACATCGCTGCTCGATCCGCGCGAGTTGAGTTGGCTCGATAGTTATCACGCGCGCGTTTATAAAACGCTGGCGCCGCTGGTGTCGGGTGGCGACAAGACGTGGCTGCACGCGGCGACGCGCCCGCTTTCGGCGTGAGGACCGGCTATGCTGAAAGGTATCGATCCGCTGCTGTCGCCTGACTTGCTCGCTCATCTGCGCGCGATGGGACATGGGGATAGCCTCGCCATCGTCGACGCTAACTTTCCAGCAGCAGCGTGTGCGCGCCGCCTCGTGCGGCTTGATGGCATTCCGGCCACGCAAGCGCTCGATGCGGTGCTTTCAGTTCTGCCCCTCGACCACGTTGACGGTCCAAGTGCCCAGCACATGGCTGTGACCGGCTCGACCGATCCGGCCCAACCGGTGTTTGCTGATTTTCGCGCAAGCCTGGCGCGGCATGACGCGGCCGCCGCGAAAGACTTCTGCGGGATCGAGCGATTTCAGTTCTATGAGGCGGCCAAGACGGCATACGTTGTGATCGCGACGGGTGAGCGGCGTCTCTTCGGGAACATTCTGTTACGCAAGGGCGTCATACGATCGCAGCTCTAGCGTCTGACTGCGGCGAGGCACATGTACGTCGATTGTCACCACCACTTCTGGTCCACCGGGCGCGACGACTATCAGTGGCTGACGCGTGCCGATACGATGTTGTGGCGTGATGCGCTTCCGTCTGACCTCATTCCTTACCTTCAGCGGCACGGTATTTCCGACACCGTTTTGGTGCAGGCCGCACCGAGTACCGCCGAAACCGACTATTTGCTCGGGATTGCTGACGCGACACCGTGTGTGCGGGGCGTCATAGGATGGGTTAACTTTGGCGATCCGTCACACCCCACGCACTTGAAACGATGGGCCAAGCAGCCGAAATTTTTTGGTGTACGGCCTATGCTACAAGATCTCGCACGTAGTGACTGGATCCTCGATGATGAACGCTCTGTGTTTTTCGACGCGTTGCTCGCGCACGATTTGGTATTCGAGTTCCTAGGCACGCCGCGTCATCTCAATACCGCGATAACGCTCTTTCGTCGCTACCCGCATCTCCGCGCTGTCGTCGATCACGGGATGAAACCCGGCATTGGGCAGCGGCAGTTTGAACCTTGGGGGAGCATGATGACAGTGCTGGCGGGGCTGCCGCACGTGCACTGCAAACTCTCGGGCCTCGTCACCGAAGCGCAGCCGGGCTGGACGCTGCAAGACCTGAAGCCATACGTCGATCATATCATCACTGAATTCGGACCGGACCGCGTGATGTGGGGATCGGATTGGCCGGTGGTCAACCGCAATGGTGGCTACGACTCTTGGCGCGCCGTGACCTTGGCGCTGGTCGGTGCCCACGCAGGCGCGCAGCAGATCTTGGGAGGCACTGCGCGGCGTTTCTATCGCTTTTGATGGTCTCGTTTGCAGCGGGCGCGCTTGCCGGACAGCCGGCACCCTGCCATTTTCTGCGCTAATTTTGCTTTCTTGCGCCTGAGGACTTTGACCATGCAGCCTGACCGGTTCGGCCTAAGCGTTGCCATTTCGACGCCATTCGACGGCCGCGGGCAGGTCGATATCCCTAAACTCATTGCGCACGCACGTTCGTGTTTGAAGTCAGGCGCCGACAGCCTCACGCTTTTCGGCACGACGGGAGAAGGGTTCTCCATCAGCATGAGCGAGCGAGCGGAGATTATCGGCGCATTTCAGTCTAGCGGCTTCGATATGCGCCGGCAGGTCGGCATCGCAATCATGGCCTCGGCGGCTGGAGATGCAGCCGCACAATTCCAGCAGGGGCTCTCGGCAAGCTGCCGGCATTTTCTTGTGACGCCGCCGTTCTACAGCAAAGGGCCTACTGACGCGGGTGTCTTCGACTGGCATGCGCGTGTGTTTGCGATGATCGGCGGTGCTGCACGAGATGTCGTTTTGTACAATCTGCCAAGCCAAACCGCCGTCGCGCTGTCGCTCGATCTGATCGACCGGCTCAAGTCGACATTCCCGGCCATTATTCGAGGCGTGAAGGATTCATCGTCGAACCTGCCGTTCTCGCAATCGCTGATCGCACGGCACGGTGACCTCGCCATTCTCATCGGTGACGAGCGGCATCTGGCCGATATCGTTCGTCGTGGCGGACAAGGTGCAATTTCAGGACTGACTAATTTCGCGGGGCCACAAATGCGGCGCCTGGTCGACAGTGGACGCGACGATCACGGCATCACGGCGATCGTGGACGCAGTATGCAGCTACCCGGTGTTGCCAGCCATCAAGGCGTTTCTTGCCGAAACAAGTGGTGACGCCGGATGGCGTACGATGCGGCCGCCGCTGCTTGCCCTGTCAGACAGCGACAGCGCCGCACTTGCTCGCCGCATCCGGCCCCATCTCACTGCCGCTTAACCAGCATCGTTAAGAGATTTGACCTTTAGATATTCCACAACCGCGCGGCAAAGCCGGGGTAGGTTTCCGCGACTTCGCCCGCAATCTTGGTTCGGAGCACTTGAAGATCTTCGCCTTTGATAAGGGCTGTCTGCGGCACTGTGGCGGGCTCGTCGTAATCGAAGCCTGTCGCGGCGCGCACATCGGCTTTGGTCACGCCGGGATGCAAACTCTTCAGCGTAAATCGTGCACGTTTCCGATCAAATTCGAACACGCACAGGCTTGTCACCAACGCATGCGGTCCACCCGGGCGATACACATCGGGTGGACTGGTACCCGGTGCCGAAACGAAATCAACTGCCTTCACTAGAGTGCGCGGCGTGTGTTCTTCGCGAAACAGGATAACTCGCGGGATGACGAAGTACAGGTAGGACGAGCCGAACGACCCCGGAAATCTTTGCTCGGCGCGCGGATAGTCGGCGAGATCGCCGACACCAACGAGATTGACGTTGGCGCCACCGTCGATCTGCCCGCCCGACAGAAAGAATGCGTCGATCCGCCCCTGTCCTGCGCAATCGAATAGTTCACGACCGCCATCTGTGAATGGATTGTGCTTCTGCGAACCCAAAATCGAGACACGCAGCCGACCACCGGAGCGGTGCCGCGCCAAGAGTGCGGCCGAACCGGGGATCGGCGACTGTGCGCCGACCGCCACGTGCGCGAGGTCCTGCAGCATCGGCGCGATGGCCGCGATCATAACTTCGGCTGGGCGCAGTTCGGATTCTGCCACTGGTGTCGCGGTCATGCTCATGCGGTTTCCAAGGTCTTGGCGAAGAGGGACTGTTGCCACGCGGCGAAGCCTGCGTCGGTCTTGGCAGCGTCGGCATAGCTTTTTAGCGCTTTACGGTCGGGCAGATAGTGACCTGCGAGACCGACAGGTTCTGCACCGTTCGGCGCAAGCGCAATAGCATGCACGTAGAGCGCAGGGATTGTGCCAGCGGCGAGTGCCGGATCATGCAGCAGATTGCCGTCGACGATCTCATCGACGGTGACGAAGGCTTGTTTGGACGCATGGGCCATCAGCATCAGCTCGCGCCTTACACCGATCCAAACATTGCCGTGCCGATCGGCTTTGGCAGCATGGAACAGCGCTATATCTGGGCGGATCGCCGGCAGGACGACAATCGGGTCACGCTGGCCGTTCTCAGCCATCGGATTATCTATCACTTTCCAATCCGGCCGCACGCGCAACAGATCAGAGCCAATGATGCCGCGCAGAGGAATGAAAGGAATGCCCTTCTCAGAGGCCTGTAGAGCGGCCTGAAGCGCCGGACAGGTTGCGTCCCACATCTCGATTGTGCCGGCCTTCAAAGCAGCGGTGAAGCGGGGTGCCAAGCCGAACTCGCCGAGGGTTACGGCGGCGGCTTCGACGCGGGCGACGCAACCCGCACCGATCAGCTGATCGACCTGAAAACCACCCTGCGGCACGGCAACCACGTGGAGATCGCGCACCGGGCGGCGCATCAAATGCGCCACAACGGTCATGGCGCAGCCGGAATAATCAGGCGGCAAGGCGATCTTGGCCGCATTTGGTATCCGGGCCGCAAGTTCTGCGACGGTGGTCATGAGCGGGTTGGTGCTGGTCATCATCGTCTTTCCCAATGGGTTGGGCCGCATTGACGTCTCCCGGTCGAGCAACTGAGGATACGGCAAGGCGGTGAATGTCGACACAACCTTAGTCCATAATTCGCCCCGGCACAGCATCTACGCCTAGACCCAGTTGCAACATGCGTGCGGGCCTGATGCGCGGATTTGCTCACATTGCCGTCCCGTCCTTCACGCGGCGCGGAATAGACGCACGGCCTCGTCGCACTCAAAGAGATATAGAAGCGCCCGCAAGGCCTTTCCGCGTTCGGTGTCCAACTCCGGATCTCGCGATAGGATTAACGTCGCATCGTCGCGTGCCGCTGCGAGCAGTTCCGACACATTCGGCACATTGGCCACCCGGAATTCGGGTAAGCCCGACTGCCGCGCCCCCATCACCTCGCCGCCGCCCCTCAATTCAAGATCCTTCTCGGCGATCTTGAAGCCGTCTTCGGTCTCGCACATCATCTTGATGCGCTGGCTCGCGGTTTCGCCGAGTGGCGCTTTGTGCAACAGCATGCAAAACGACTGCCGATCACTGCGACCGACGCGACCACGCAACTGATGTAACTGCGCGAGCCCGAAGCGCTCGGCGTGCTCGATCACCATAATCGTAGCGTTGGGCACATTAACCCCGACTTCGATCACGGTCGTCGACACCAGTATTTTTAGATCACCTTTTGAAAATTGCGCCATCACGGCATCTTTGTCGTTCGCATTCATCGCGCCATGCAGAAGTCCGACCAGACCACCGAAGGTTTGACGCAGATGGGCGGCGCGCTCCTCGGCCGCGGCGAGATCGGAAACTTCGGAACTCTCGATCAGCGGACAAACCCAATATACCTGAGCACCGGCACTGACCGCGCGCTGCAAGGCTTCGACGACATCGTGAAGACGCTCTAGCGGTGGCGCTGTCGTCTTGACGGGCTTGCGACCTGGCGGTTTCTCGTCGAGCTTCGAAACGTCGAGATCGCCATAATGGGTCATCAACAGTGTGCGCGGGATGGGTGTCGCCGTCATGACAAGCACGTTGGCGCCACCGTCGCGTCCCTTGGCCTGCAACGCCATGCGTTGATGAACGCCGAAACGGTGCTGTTCGTCGATGACGGCGCAACCGAGGTCTTTGAACACGACATCGGGCTGGAACAATGCATGCGTGCCAACGAGAATATCAATCTCGCCCGCCGCAAGGTGCTGCAGAATGAGGTCGCGGGTCTTGCCTTTTTCACGGCCCGTGAGGATTGCCATACGCAATCCGGCCTTCTCTGCGAGCGGTGCGATGGTTTCGATATGCTGGCGAGCCAGCACTTCGGTTGGCGCCATCAACGCCGCTTGCGCGCCAGCTTCGACTGCAATTGCCATTGTCATCAAAGCAACAACGGTTTTGCCAGAACCAACGTCGCCTTGCAGGAGGCGCAGCATGCGATAGGGCGCTTCCATATCGGCCGTGATATCTGTCAGTGCCCGCCGCTGCGCACCTGTCAGCGAGAACGGCAACGCGCTGGCAATGCGCGCACGAATGCGACCGTCACCGACAATGCTACGCCCACGCTGCGTCTTTTGCTTCTGACGGACTAAGCCAAGAGCGAGTTGGCTCGCCAGGAGTTCATCGTAGGCCAGCCGTTGCCAAGCGCGCGAACCATTGGCGACGTCGCCTGCATCTTCCGGCAGATGCAGTTGGCGAACGGCAGCATTCATGGAGGGCCACTCGCGCGCCTTCAGCCAAGCTGCATCTTGCCATTCCAGCAACTGCGGCATGCGATCCAATGCCTGGCGGCAGGCTTTGTAGAGGATCTTGCCGGAAAGGCCGGCTGTGAGCGGATAGACCGGCTCCAACATCGGCAAGTCAGCACGCTTTTCCGGCGCGACGATGTAGTCCGGATGCGTCATCTGCAGATGGTCGTTGTAGCGCTCCACCCGGCCGGAGACGAAGCGCATTTCGCCTACCGGAAGCTGGGTTTCGATGAATTTGCGCTCCGCATGGAAAAAGATCAGTTCCAGGCGGCCGGTCTCGTCTTCGGCGGTTACTTTGTAGGGCGCTTTAGTGTTGCCGCGCGGGCTGGGCTTGTGCTTCAGCACGCGCACTTCGAGGGTGGCAATGGTGCCGGGCACGGCGGTGGCGACCGTCGGTGTGGCCCGGCGGTCAATGACGCCGGTCGGTGTATGCCAAACGAGATCAATCACGCGGGGCTCGGCTACCCCGGGCGGCAGTCGAAGCGCTTTTTTTAGCAACGCCTCTACTCTCGGCCCGACACCCGTCAGGCTTTGGGTCGACGCAAATACTGGGGCGAGTTCAGCGGGGCGCATACTGGCGTTTTTTGCGTCCTCTCAACGCGAGACGCCCATTTTTGGGCGCTTTACCGGGTAGTCGAGCATTCGGCAGGTTTAGGCTGGCCCTAGGACTTGCTGTTTGGTCTCGGCACGTTATACCACAGCCACGCGATTGCCTGTCTCCTAGGATCCGAAGATCCACAGAGACGCGCCGTGCGTTGATCAGTCTTTCTCCCCCTGGGTCTTTAACCCCGGGGCGTTTTGCGTTTGAGCTGTCAGCTCCGGAACCCTCCGGACCACATTTGGAAACACTATGTCCGAAGAAGCACAGACCACGCCCTCCCTCGATGTGCGCCGGAAACGGGCAGCCTACCGCGCCAACTATCGCGGAACCAAAGAGATGGATTGGCTGATGGGCAAATTTGCAGAGGGGTGCCTCGCCTCAATGTCAGTGGCTGAACTCACGGAATTCGAGCACCTGCTATCCCTGCCCGACCCCGATCTCCATCAGTGGATCCTTGATCCGACGCTTGTGGGCGATGACGCGTTGGCGCCGTTGATCCTTGCCATTCACAACTTTCATGGCCTCTCAGCCAAGGGGCCGGCATGACCACGACGCAGTCTCCTGCAAGCGGCAAGCCGCACGGCGTGCATCTCCTTGCAGGTGTCCCGGAAGGTCACGATGCTTTGGTACTTGGCCGGCTTGCGACGATCGAGGCGCAACGCACGGGTCAAGCGCCACTGCTCATTCATGTCTGCCGCGATGACCGGCGCCTTGAGGCGCTGGCCGCAGGCATTCAGTTCTTCGTTCCGCAGGTCAAGACACTACTGTTTCCCGCCTGGGACACGGTTCCTTACGATCGCATCGGGCCGCATGCCGACATCATCGCCCGGCGCATTACCACGCTATCGCGTCTCGTTTTGACGACGACGCGCAAGGACCCAACTGTACTTTTGACGACGGCAAACGCCATTGTGCAACGCCTGCCCCCGCGCACCTTCGTGCGGCATGCGATGAAGTCTTTGGCACCCGGTCAGCGGTCCGACATGAACCGCCTGGCTGCGCGACTTGCGATGGCGGGCTATCAACGCACCGGAACCGTCATGGAGGCGGGCGAATTCGCAGTGCGCGGTGGCATTCTGGATCTTTTTCCACCGGGCCGGCAGACACCCTTGCGGCTGGATTTTTTTGGCGACACGCTCGAAAGCATTAAGAGTTTCGATGCGGAAACGCAGAGAACGCAGAAGGCTGTCCCCAAAATCGTTTTGATGCCTATGAGCGAACTGGCTTTCGGGGAGGAGGCCGAGAAGCGTTTCCGGCAACGGTACGTCGAGATCTTCGGACCTGCGACCGATGGCGATCCGCTCTATGCGGCCGTCAGCACGGGCGCGCGCTATCCCGGCCAAGAGCACTGGCTGCCACTGTTCCACGAAGCGCTCGAGACTTTGTTTGACTATGTTCCCGATGCGTCACTGAGCTTTGATCATCTTGCGGATCAAGCGATTGAAGAACGGCATGGCCTGATTGCCGAGCATTATCGTGCTCGCGTCGATGCGCGCGAGACGGCCATGTTTGGCGCCGATCCCTACAAACCGGTGCCGCCAAATACCATGTTCGTCCTTGGAGGCGGAGTGGGCCAAACTTCTTGCCGAACGCGCCGTGCAAAAGCTGACGCCGTTCGAGACGCCGGAGTCCGACAGTGTTCGTTCTGTTACTTCGTTTGGAGGGCGCGTCGGCCGCAACTTTGCGGCGGAGCGCGTAGCCGAAGGCCAATCGATATTCGATGCCGTGCACACGCACATCCGCTCACTCCAGCAACGCGGCAAGCGTGTGATTGTTGCTGCCTGGAGTGCCGGCGCGCGCGAACGTCTCTTCGCATTGCTTAAGGATCACGGTTTCAAAGCCGACGATCTGGTTCGGGTCGATAGCTTTGCAGCGGTTGATAAGCTTAAACCCGATGTTGTTGGCTTGACCGTTCTTGGCTTGGAGCATGGTTTTGATACTCCGGATCTGACGATCATCGGCGAACAGGACATCCTCGGCGACCGACTCGTCCGGCCCCGGCGTCGTGCGCGCAAGGCGGCGGATATCATCACCGAGGCGACATCGCTTTCGGTCGACGATCTTGTCGTACACGCCGACCACGGCATTGGCCGTTTCATCGGCCTTAAGACGATCACAGCACTCGGCGCGCCTCATGACTGCCTCGAATTGACATATGCCGGTGGCGACAAGCTGTTCTTGCCGGTTGAAAACATTGAATTGCTCTCGCGCTACGGCTCCGAAGGCACGGAGGCGCAGCTCGACAAGCTCGGCGGTGCGTCCTGGCAATCGCGCAAAGCCAAGCTGAAACAGCGGCTCCGTGAGATTGCTTCGGAGTTGATCAAAATCGCGGCGTTGCGCCAATTGAAGGAAGCGCCTGCGATTGCGGCACCGACGGGTGCCTACGAGGAATTTGTCGCGCGCTTCCCGTATGAGGAAACCGAGGATCAAGCCGGCGCTATCGAGGCTGTGCTCGGCGACCTCAACTCTGGCCGGCCGATGGACCGGCTCATCTGCGGCGACGTTGGCTTCGGCAAGACCGAGGTTGCATTGCGTGCGGCGCTCGTGGCGGTCCTCGGCGGTTATCAAGTCGCGGTGGTCGTGCCAACGACGTTGCTCGCTCGTCAGCACTACCGCACGTTCGCCACGCGTTTCAACGGGTTGCCCGTACGGATTGCACAGGCGTCGCGCATGGTGACGCCGAAGGAACTTGCCGACACCAAAGCGGAACTCAAGAACGGACAACTCGACATCGTCGTCGGCACTCACGCCTTGCTCGGCAAACAAATCGAATTTCAGCGCTTGGGTCTGCTCGTGATCGACGAAGAGCAGCATTTCGGCGTCAGTCACAAAGAGCGGCTCAAACAACTCCGCGATGATGTGCACGTCCTGACGCTATCGGCGACGCCGATTCCGCGCACGTTGCAACTCGCTCTCTCTGGTGTGCGCGAACTTTCATTGATCGCCACGCCACCGGTCGACCGGCTTGCTGTCCGCACATACATCTCGCCGTTCGATCCGGTGATTATCCGGGAGGCGCTGCGCCGTGAACGGTTCCGTGGCGGACAATCGTTCTACGTCTGCCCCCGGTTATCCGACCTGGATGACGTAATCGAATTCCTCGAACAGCACACACCGGAGCTAAAGGTTGCAAAGGCGCACGGACAACTGTCCGCAACCGAGCTCGAAGACATCATGACCGCATTCTACGAAGGCAAGTATGACGTGCTGGTTTCTACTGCGATTGTCGAATCGGGTCTGGATGTGCCGAATGCCAACACCATGATCGTGCATCGCGCTGATATGTTCGGATTGGCACAACTTTATCAGTTGCGTGGACGCGTCGGTCGCTCAAAGACGCGCGCCTATGCTTATTTCACGACGCCATCCGGAAAATCATTGACGGCAGGGGCCGAGAAGCGGCTCAAGGTCCTCCAATCTCTGGATACACTCGGTGCTGGATTTTCGCTTGCGAGCCACGACCTTGACATTCGCGGCGCGGGAAACTTGCTTGGCGAGGAGCAATCGGGCCACATTCGCGAGGTTGGCTTCGAGCTCTATCAAACGATGCTCGAAGAGGCGATCGAGATGCTCAAAGGCGGCGATCTGGCCGGCGCACAAGAGCAATGGAGCCCGCAGATTTCGCTCGGGCTCGCCGTACTCATTCCCGATACTTACGTCAGCGATCTGCAATTGCGGCTCGGGCTTTATCGCCGCCTAGCAAGTCTGGAACACCGGCCGGAAATTGACGAATTCGCGTCCGAACTTGTGGATCGTTTTGGACCGATGCCTGATGAAGTACAGGCGCTGCTTGATGTGATGGAGATCAAGGGGCTGTGCCGCCAGTCGCAAGTCCAGCAGATCGACGCTGGCCCCAAAGGCGCGACTTTAATCTTCCGCAAGGGCGGCTTCCCCAACCCTGAAGGCTTGGTTAAGTACCTGACGCAAAACAAAGCCTCGGTGAAGCTGATGCCAGATCAGAAACTCCTCTTCAAGGGCGAGTGGGCTGATACGGCTTTGCGCATCAAAGCGGTGCGGGCGATTATGTCGGATCTGGCGGGCATTGCGCAGACCGCCAAGAAAGCCGCTTGAGATCGACAAATTATGGTGTGGGGCGGGCGCTTTTCGCGTCCAATGCCTTGCGTTGCAACTTCCCATTAGCCGTGCGTGGGAGCGCGTCAACGAAGTAGATGGCGCGCGGGCATTTGTACGCCGCTAACCGCTTCTCGGCATAGGTTGCGATTGCCTCTGCGGTCAGCGCCGCGCCTGGAACCGGGACAATGAAGGCGCCGATTACGTTCACACCTTCGCGGACCGCCACTTCCCTGCAGGCCACTTCTGCGACGCCAGGGCATGCAGCGATTATAGCTTCAACCTCTTGCGGTGCGACGCGATAACCCAGCGCCTTCATGATATCGTTGTTGCGGCCTCGATGGGCGATGTAACCGTCCTCGTCCATCACGCCGAGATCACCGCCGATGAACCATTGGCCGCGCATCACCTCTGCTTCTTCTTGCGGCCGCCCCCAGTAGCCCAGCATGAGACCTGGATCCGTGCGGTGGACGGCGATCAGTCCCTCCTCGCCCGGCGGTAGTGGCTCTTCACCGGAGCCGACGGGAAGAATTGCGACGCAGCGGCCCGACTGCGGCTTACCGACAAAGCCTTCACGCCGCGGAATATCCGGCGCACACGAGATATACGTCGACATTTCGCTCATGCCGAAGGCTTCGTAGAGATGGCGCCCGGTGGCCGCATGCCAGTCGTCGAATAGTCCTGCCTGCGGTGCCTCTCCGGCGACCAAACCGTGACGTAGCGTGCCCAACATTTGCGCCGTGGGCGCTGCGTATTTCAATATCTGGCGGTACAGACTTGGCACCGCGGCAAATATGGTAGCGCGGCTTTCGCGTATGAGGCGCGGCCAAACCTCAGGACGCTTCTCACCGGTAAATACGATTGCCGTCGCGCCGACGGCCCAGGGATCGGTCAACCCCACGCCGAGCGTGTATGTCCAGTTGAAAGCGCCCGCGTGCAGCATGCGGTCGTTGTCAGTCAACGCGTACCAACCGTCGTACATTGGTCTGCGCCCCCACGCCGCACGGTGCGCGTGCACCACGCCTTTCGGCCGGGATGTGGTGCCTGACGTGTAGATCATATAAGCGGGATCATTGGCTGCCGTTTCCGCATACTCTGCGCGCGGCGACGCGCCCTTCGCGATCATGACGTCTATGTCGCCTGCCGTCAGAATTTCACTCGGCTGCAAATGGCTCTGGGCGCGCAACCCATCTGTCAGCGCCACGACTTTCGCGCCGCTGTCGGTGCGTAAGAATTCCGCTTCCGGTTCACTCAGTTGCGATGACGCGGGAATGGGTACGATACCTGCCGCAGCCGCGCCAAAAAACAGAAACGCGTAGCTGCTGGTATTGTCGAGACGGATGAGTAGGCGGTCACCCCGTTTCAATCCCAGTTTGACCAAGCCTTCCGCAATAGCGAGAACAGCGCTTTCTATAGCCGCGTACGTCCAACACTCTGGAGGATGGGCTGCCGACGCATCGGACATGACTTCGAGCGCGATTTTGTCCGGCGATCGGGCAGCAGACCGCCCGATTACGTAGGCAGCCATATTGAATGGTTCTGGAGCATGGGTCCCTGAAAACCCAAAACGCTCGGTCGCACGGCTCACGTCATTCACTCCGTCATTTTTCTTCCGACCACCAGGTATCGAGATCGAGCCCCGAAATCGTCCGAACTGAAGCTGGCAAATCCGGTCTGCGCAAGCTGGCGCGATGTGCCACCCAGGATTTGGGCGCGTGAAATAATGGGATCACGTAATCTCCCGATAGAAGAACCCTATCCAAGGCACGAACGGCTCCGGTGAAGTCGCTGGCGGAACGCGCCGCGACGACCGCTTCGATCATCGCATCGACCGCTGGGTTCCTGATGCCGGCATAATTGCGGGTATTGTCGGCGTCCGCGGAGGCGCTGCCCCAGCGGTTGAATTGTTCATTGCCAGGTGAGAGGGAACTTTGCCAATGGGTCTGGATCATATCGAAATCCCTGACCTTGAGACGCTGCTCGTACTGCGCGCTGTCGACTTGCCGAAGTGTGAGGATGATGCCGACGGAGGCCAATGACTTCGCATAGGCTAAAATCACACGTTCTTGGCGCCGCGAATTGATGAGCACTTCGAATGCCAACGGCTGCCCGGTCGCTCGCGCAAGCATGCGGCCGTCTTTTACGCTATAACCAGCATCATCAAGCAATTTCAGGGCTTCGCGTTGATTGCTTCGATTATTGCCATTGCCAGGACTCCGCGGTTGTCGCGCGGTGCTCTCCAATATTTCAGGTTTAACGCTTGAAGCGAATGGCGCGAGTAGCCCGCGTTCGTAGACCGACGCTGGCGCTGCAAGGCTCGAGAGATACGAGCGCTCAAAATAGCTCTGGGTGCGACTTAACAGTCCGGCGAAGAGATTTGCATTGGTCCATTCGGCGTCGAACAAGAGATTGAGGGCCCGGCGCACGCGCTGGTCCGCGAACATCGGGCGGCGCATGTTGAAAGCTAGGGCGGACATGCCGGCCGGCGTTGACGTGGCAATTTCGCGTTTCAAGATCCGTCCGTCGCGCAAAGCAGGAAAATCGTAGCCGCGCGACCAGCGATTTGGATCATCATCGACGAGGACATCAATATCGCCCGCCTTGAAGGCTTCGAAATGCGCGTTGGAATCGCGAAAATACTCGATGCGGATCTCAGCGAAATTGTAGCGACCCTTCGATGTCGGCAGATCGGCGGCCCACCACTCCGGATTTCGCCGGAATTGGACGGTGCGGCCCGCCTCGAGTTTCTCAATGCGGTAGGGACCTGAACCGACGAGTGGCGTCAGTGTGGTTTCTTCGAAGCGGGCCGGATCTGTCGCATGCTTGGGGACAATCGGCATGAGGCCCAGCAAAAGCGGAAGTTCGCGATCGCCGTCCGGCTTGAGTTCGAATTTCACCGTCAAGAGGGCCGAGTTTTTCGACACGGCTGACTTTCGCATAGGCGGCGCGCATGAAGGGCCAACCTTTGTCGCGTAGCAAAGCATGTGTGAACACCACATCGTCGGCCGTGATGGCGCGACCGTCGGAGAAGCGCGCTTCGGGGCGCAACTCGAAGCTAATCGAGCGGCGGTCATCAGGCACCGTCACTGATTTCGCGATGTGGCCATACAGCGTAAAAGGTTCATCGGCCGAACGCATCAGTAGGCTTTCATAGACGTACTCCCGCACGCCGGATGCTGCCTCACCTTTAAAAATCAATGGGTTCAGACTATCGAAAGCTCCGACGACGCCCAGCCGGAGACGGCCAGCCTTGGGCGCTGACGGGTTGACGTAAGGGAAATGTGGGATCGAGGCGGCGTGACTTGGCTCCCCATGCATCGCGATGCCGTGCCGCGCCTCGGTCTGAGCCTGCACAGGACTTGAACTTAGCAACGCAAGTCCAGCCAACAGCACTGAAATCCAGCGCTGGCGCGGCGTGCCCTTCTTTGTGCATCTGTTTCCTGCGGCGTTCAGGTTATGCTCCTTGGTCTCAGGCTTTCCGCCTGCTTCGGCGACCCATATCGCACTCTTGGCAAGGAATTGTGCCAACTCATTGTTTTGTCACGGCGTGCCTCGACCAGCGCCATGCCACCGTGAAGTCATGCTAGGGGTAAGCGTTGCCGTGTTGCAACGACGCGGCGAAATGGCTGGGGGACACGTTGTTGCGAGGGTTGTGCGGCCACGGGATTGCCGCAATCGGTTTCCAATAGCAACCTTGGTTTTTGGGCGGCTATCCAACACGAGAATGTTGAGGGTGCTCCGTCCAGGCGCGAAGCTCGTTTCAAGCCAATCGCGACGCGGAACGATCTGGGACAGTATCCTATTATTTCGCGACACTTCAGGAACTTAGAGGGGATTGCGCCGGGTTTCAGGCGCTGGAGAGAGGCCAACAACAAATGACTTACGGGATTGTGAGCACACTCGGGCGCGTCGCTAGCCGCCGAATTGCACCTTTTGCGGCGATTGCCGCAATCGCTTGCGCATCGCCTGCATTTGCACAACAGAAGGCACCGGCGCAACCTGCCGCCGCAGCGGCTCAGCCTGCTGCAAAGGGCCCGCCCGCATCAGCGTGGGTCAAGCTTTGCGAAAAAGCGCCGTTCATCTCGAAAGATAAGGACGGGAAGGAGCAGCGTAGCGACCGCAATATCTGTTTGACCCACCACGAGCGCATCGACGCAGCAACAGGCATGGTGCTCGTGTCTGCGGCCATCCGCCAGATCGAAGGCGGCGACAAACAGCATTTCATGGTCATGCTGCCGCTTGGCATGGCTTTGCCGCCCGGGATGCAAGCCGCGATCTACCCTGCTGATATGTGGGACAAGATCCAAAAAAATGAAAAAGTCGACGACACTAAACTGAAGCCGCTCAAGCTCGCCTATACGCTGTGCCATGCTGCGGGCTGCACGGGTGAACTCGAAGCAACGCCAGAGGTCATCGGTGACATCAAAAAGGGCGCCGGCATGATCGTGTACGCGATCAGCGCCAACGGCCAGACTGTTGCATTCCCGGTTCCGCTCACCGGCTTTGACGCGGCACTTCAGGGGCCAGCAGCTGACAATACCGAGTACTCGAAGCAGCGCCGCGCATTGATGCAGCAGATTGGTGAGAACCAGCGGAAAGCGATGGAAGAGTACAAGAAGCAGAACGAAGAGCTGCAGAAGATGCAGGGCAATGCCGCCCACGGCAACGCGCCGCCGGCAGCACCCGCTGCTCAACCGAAAGCGGCTCCGCCAGCGAAGAAGTAAACTTCAGAAGACGTTTCAACACGATGGGCCTGAGCGGATCGCTCGGGCCCATTTTTTGTTTGTTCCAAACCGCAGACCGAACACGCCGATGCGCGCGAAAGCGCTCAGCGTCGCACACGCGGTGCGAAAGGTGCGATGGACAGATAACTCTGAAAATGTGGATGAGATCCGCTGCCGGAGAGGCCTGCGTCCCCGCGTCGGGGAGGGAGGTGTGTGGCGGTGCGAAGCCGCGGACACCCTCCGGCAGCGGAAATTCAAAAGTCCTGCACCTTCGGGGGCGTCTCAGCGCCACGCAACCAGGGCAGACCTTGAAAAATTGGGGCGACGCCACTGCGGGGTCGTGCCGCCGCCCCTATCGGGGAGAGGTCTTAGTAGACCGCTCTCCGAAAACCTTAGATGGTCTCCGCAAACGTGCGGTTGGACCTCAATTTCTGACCGAGCGCCAACTTTCAGGCACTCATTTTCCCCGGGCTTTTGAGGCTTTCAGCGCGTTCTAGCGCTTCTGGCACCCGGAGTTTTGTGCTGCATTTGCAGCGTCCATGAATGCTATTAAGCGTTCAGATCGTGTCCATGACGCGGCAATGAGAGGGCGATTTAGCGGCCATTGCTATCAACTCTGCCGCAACATCCCGTAAGGAAGTTGAAAATTCGCCATGATTTCCATCTCTCCGCGTAGTGGAATTTACGCTTGTCGCGCTGCTGCGGCCGTACTCGCCAGCCAAGATGCGGCAGCGATCGGAGGTGATGGATGACAGGAATGGTGGTGCTTTCCATTGTCTTGAAACTCGGCCATGACTACCGGCACTTACACTCCTGACCTGAACCGGAAACTGCCGATGCGCTTGCCGTTTTATACTCTCGATGTTTTCACCACGCAGCGCTTCGCTGGAAACCCACTCGCCGTGGTTCTTGAAGCTGACGGATTAACGGCGCAGCAAATGCAGCTCATCGCCCGGGAGTTCAATCTTTCCGAGACTATCTTCGTCTTAAAAGCCGAGAAACCGGCTCATACGGCTCGTGTCCGAATTTTTACGCCAGGCACAGAGCTGCCGTTTGCTGGCCATCCGACCGTCGGAGTTGCCGCACTGCTGGCCGAACTTCGGTCGCCGCAGACGAACGGCGAGCGTGATGCCATCGTCGTGCTTGAAGAAACGATCGGAACGGTGCGTGTTGGCGTCCGGCAAAAGCCGGGCGAAGCGGCATTTGCGGAATTCGATGCACCGAAACTTCCAGAGCGACACGGCATGTTGCCACCGGCAGAGGAACTGGCTTCGGCGCTCGGGCTCATTCCAAATGAAATCGGCTTCGCCAATCACAAACCGGTCGCTTACACTGCGGGTGTTCCCTTCAGCTACGTCCCTGTGACGAACTTGGCCGCGATCCAACGTGCCGCTTCGCGCGCACCATACTGGGATACAGTGTTTAGCGGTTCGGTTCCGGGCGGCGTATTCCTCTACTCACGCGAAACCATTCACAACACCGCACACATTCACGCTCGGATGTTCTGGCCCGCCAGCGGCATTGCAGAAGATCCGGCAACCGGATCGGCGTGTGCAGCGCTTGCCGGGTTGATCTTTGATTACGATTCATTGCCAGATGGCATGCATCGCCGGGTTATTGAACAGGGCTTCGAGATGGGCCGGCAGAGTTTGATTTCACTCAATCTTATCGTGCAACGCGGCAAGCTCGATACGGTCAGAATCGGCGGACACGCCGTGCGCGTTTCCGAGGGATACTTGACGGTCTGACAAGAAACGCCGGCGCGACTTACTAAGCGGGCACTGCAATCCGTGCGACAGTGTCGCGGACGTGCATGGCATGCACGAGCAATCGCGACGGCGTCAGCACTGTTGCTGCGTTGATCGACGCAGCCGCCTCCTTGAGGGCTGAATTCACCTCAGTGGCTAGGCTGCTGACGCCGCTTTGGTGTGCCAAGCCGCGCCGAGCATAAGCATCGCGCGCCTCATCAAGAACAGCAAGCGCCTGCTCGATCACTTTGCGGTCATACTCGTCGGCAGACTGTATCTGTGACGCTTTGAGTTCGATGGTGGATATTTCCAACCGCGCGGCCGCGTCGAAGTAGGCGGACGAGGCGGCCGCAATTTCGCACTTCGCCGTCGCCGCCAACTTACCGATGGCAACGATATTCTCGATGAACTTCAACTCTGCAATACGTTGCGCGAGCGTCGCGGGCGTACCGATGCTTTCCAGATCACGCGCGACCTCGGCTATCAACTGCATCAAAGATGCAGGCCGTTCAACGACTGGCGTTGCGTGAAATTGTTCGATGTTCGCCTTTTGCACGGCGATGACCGGCTCGGTCATTTCTGCCGAAATTCCGCGCAACAGCACTGCGCGGGCCAGCTTTGTCAGTGATGACTGGACGCTGAGATATAAACGCATCTGCATATCGTTCGGCATTGCGTGATCGAGCGTGTCGATCGCGGAGAAGATAAGATCCGCATCCATTAACGCCTCGGCTACGAGATAGGCGGAGGCGACCTCGACGGCAGAGCGTCCTGTCGATGCCGTCAAACCGACGACGAACGCCGCCCCACCCCGATTCAACACGGCATTGGCAAGCGACATTGAGATAATCTCGCGCCGAAGGCGGTGTTTCTCAACACCAGGCGCGAAGCTTTGGCGAATGGCAGCCGGGAAATACCGCTCGATATAGCGGTGTGTCAGTGGGATTTCCGGAATTCGGCTCGCCACGACGTCTTCCGTCAGTTCAAGCTTTGCGAAGCTCAGCAGAACCGCAAGTTCAGGCCGTGTCAGGCCCGCTCCCGATCGAATGCGGTTGAGGATGACTTGGTCTCCGGGGATGCTTTCCAGACGGCGGTCAAGCGCCGCACGGCTTTCGAGAAACCGGACCAGCGACACGATGTTCTCGGGTGACGTGAATTGGAGACGATGTGTCAGACTCAATGCGAGCGCTTGGCTATAATTGTTGCGGAGGCATGCCGCACTGACATCACTCGTTAGGCTTGCATTCCCATTGTCGGCACGATCCGGGCCGGTACCCCGCTGCTTGCAGAATTAAAACATAGAGGGAAGCGTGACCATCGACCCGGCGCTGGCCCGAGGCGATGGCCTCTTTGCCCTCAGGGTGCGGGGCGACAGCATGATCGAGGCGGCAATCCTTGATGGGGACCTGGCCCTGATCCGGCCCCAGGCCCAGGTTGAGCAGGGTGAAATCGCGGCCGTCATAATTAATGATGAAGCCACCATCAAATACTTCTTCAGGGGAAAAGACCGGATCCGCCTGCAGCCGGCAAATGCCGGCATGAAGCCGATTGTTATCAAGGAAGGACAGGGAGAGGTTATGCTGGCCGGCAAGGTGGTAGCAATCATCCGCCGCCTGGAATCGTAATGCCAAAGGAAGTTGCGAGTTAAGGAGTTGTGGAGTTAAGGAGTTCCGAAGTTAAATAACTCTTAAACCCCTAACCCGGACAAGCCGGAACCAAAAAGGTATTAAAAAACACATCATCCATGCTAAAGTATGAGAAATACATTTTTAGCCATGGAGGTCGTCATGCTTATAACCGAACGATACAAAGAACAAATTGCCGGCGTTATTTCCTGCTATGACCGTATTATTATCCAGGGCACTATCCCCGAATGGTGCTATGATCAGGGAATGACATCATTTCTGTTCGCCCAAAAGATCAGAATATTTGACTATCCTGCCTTTGCTAGACGCTTCGTGACGACATTATCGCCAATGCCGAAGCATCTGCCAGGAGCAGGGAATTGCCATTGAATTCATCCGCAAAGTAAAAGCCTTCCGCAAAGAAGACCGCATCAAATCAATCCTCAACAGCGCGGAGAACAGCCCGGCCTTGTGCATATCTTTTCAGCCATGGAATCCTGTACAAGCTACAACCCATGGCATGATAAAAAAACCGGCAAGACCTATCTTAAATACGACAGCGGCAAATGCCTCCACTATTATTTCTATTTTATCGATGCCGGTCTTCGGCCTGTGCTATCTGCGGGTACCGACCTGGTGCCCCTTCAGATTACAGTTTTATTGCAATGGCCATAACTGGTTGGCACACAAACTCACCAAAGCCGCATTCCCCATGTTTTGCAAGAAAACGGCTTTCTTTGCATTGCTAACTTTCAAAAAGCTCAAGCCCTCTGCGACACTATCAGGGTTAACCAACTGCATAAAGCCCTTGACCTGTTTGCCCGCAGATACTGTCCACCCGTCACTACCCATGCTGCTTTCCTATCACTGGAGCATTATGCAAGTTGAATATGCAACCGACATCGTTTTTAAAAAACAGGCTGACCTGCACTGCCTGTATGAACCATTAATCCGCATCGCCACCCACTCCGTGAAACCGGAGAATATAACGTCCTTTTTAGGACAAAAACTCCACCTGAACTATCAGGGGCGAGGTCGGCAACAACTTCAATACCCGTATTCTCGGTACGAGAATAAAGCACCAGATGGGTGCAGTGTCTATCAAGATGTATGACAAGTTCGGCATCATGCTGCGCATTGAAACCACGGTCAATGATGTTTCGCAATTTAAAATCTTCCGCGACGTTGAACAGCGCACAGGCGTACGCATCAAGAAAAATGCTCCCCTGAAAAAGAATATTTACAGTCTCTTCCCTCTGGCTTCACTGCTTGCAGCCTGCAACCGCCGGTATCTTGAGTTTATCTCAACCCTTGATGATCCCTCGGTCAGGGAATCAAAAACCTCAACCATGTTTCAAAAACCGTGCTGGAAAACAATCGATCTTATACAGGATTTAACTTCTACGACCATGAGGATCAAAAACTGCTGGAAGTGCTGGCGCGCGGAGAGTTTAATATTAATGGCCTGTACAACAAATCTCTGCGCACATTCTTCCCCGAAAAAAGCAGCAGTTCAATCTCAAGAATCCTTAAACGGTTAAAACACACACGGCCTCATAAAAAAAGTCGCTAAAACATACAAGTACTACCTCACCCGGTTTGGCAAGGCTGTTATTGCAACAGGCTTGGCCATAAAAGAAATGTTTGTTGTCCCCAGACTGGCTGAGGTGAAAACCTGTTATCGCTAATTTCTTTTTCCATTTTTACGTGAATTTTACTTTTAAGTTACTAACGCTGAACTCTCCAACTCGGTATTTTTGTGAGGAGGAACTTATATGGTCGTATATTTAAATGAGCCGGTGCAGGTCGGCGCGGTGTTCAGGCAAGCGGGTGTTGTGCCCCGCTGGTTTTTCTATCACGGCAGAAAAATAAAAGTGCAGGAAGTTACCTACTGCTGGAAGGAAAACATCGGCCAGACGCTCTTTCATCACTTTTCCGTGAGCGACGGCATCAACCTCTACGAGCTGGTGTTCCAGCCGGAGCGGCTCCACTGGAAGCTTGAAGCAATCGAAGACGGCGCGCCGTGAGCGAGAGAACGATCATGCACCTTGACATGGATGCGTATTTCGCGTCCGTGGAGCAGCAGTGCAACCCCGCGCTCGGGGCAAGCCCATCGCGGTGATCGGCTCGGGAGCGCGCACCATTATCACCACCTCCTCCTATGAGGCGCGGGTCTGGGGCGTGAAGACCGGCATGACCGTGTACGAGGCGCGCCGGCGCTGCCCGCAGATTATTTTAGTCGAGGGCAATAATACCAAGTACACCGACACCTGCGCCGAATTGGTTTCCGTGTACCGGTGTTTTACGCCGCTGGTTGAGGTCTACTCGGTGGATGAAGCGTTTCTTGATCTGACCGGTTCGCTGCAGCTTTTCGGCGGCGCCAGCGCTATCGCGCAGCGCATCAAGGATGGCGTGCGGAAGTGCTCCGGCCTCACCTGCTCAGCAGGGATAGCGCCCAACAAGCTCCTGGCAAAGCTTGCCAGCGACCTGCACAAGCCTGACGGGCTGGCGGAGATCGCGCCAGGCAGTGCCGGGCTTTCTTGACAACCTCCCCGTCTCAAACCGCTGCGGCATCGGCAAAAAGGTGGAACTGGGCCGCCACGCTTAGCATTCACACCTGCGCTGAGCTGGGCCGGGCAGACCCGATGCTGCTCAGGCACCACTTCGGCATCATCGGCGAGGTGCTGCACCGCATGGGCCGGGGCGAAGATGAAAGCCCGGTGGTGCCGCTTGAGAGCGAGCCAGAGGCAAAATCAATCGGCCACAGCATGACCTTCAGCGCTGATATTTACCAGCGGGACATTCTGGACGCGTACCTTCTGCAGCTTTCTGAAATGGTGGGACGAAGGGTGCGGCGTGAAGGGTTCTGCGGCAGGACGGTTTCGCTCACCGTGCGCTACGCGGACTTTACCACCTTCACTAAGCAGCACTCCCTGCACAATTGCATACAGGAGAGCCTCGATATTTTTCGCGCGGCGCAGGAAATTCTCTCATCCTTCCGCCTGCAGCAGGCGGTGCGGCTGCTGGGCGTGAGCCTCTCCGGTCTCAGCAAAGATACGGGCCAGATCCCCCTGTTCCCGGAGCAGCAGCGCTCGCAGGTCATCACCCGGGCCATGGATGAAGTGAACAGCAGGTTCGGGGATTTTTCCCTTACCTGGGGAAGCCTGCTCAAGCGCTATAATCATGCAGGCGTCATCTCTCCTGCGTGGCGGCCGGAGAGGAAGCCACAAGATAAATTTTTAAAAAACAGGGGACGCTGATGAACGCAGATTTTCAGGATTTCAAATATAACGACCTGACGGAAAAAATAATTAAAACTTTTTACCGCGTCTATAATAGACTTGGTTATGGCTTCTTAGAAAAAGTATATGAGAATGCCCTGATGATAGAATTGAGAAAGGACGGTATCCGCGCAATTGCCCAGGCACCGATAAAGGTAGTGTATGAGGATGAGCTCATTGGTGAATATTATGCTGATATCCTTGTCGACGATAAAGTGATCGTGGAGATAAAGGCGGGGAAATATCTGGCAGAAGAGCATGAAGCACAGCTCTTGAACTATCTGAAAGCAACAGATATAGAAGTCGGCCTCCTGGTTAATTTTGGTGTTAAGCCGGAAATTAAGCGCAAGGCATTTACCAATTCAAGAAAATAACTTATGGGACGCTGATGAACGCAGATTTTCAGGATTTAAAATAT
>CAWHPE010000008.1:0-95964 GCA_963831185.1 uncultured Alphaproteobacteria bacterium | reverse complement strand
GTCGCGTCCATCATGCCGAGGAACTCTGCAACGAAGGGCGTTGCTGGCCATTCATCAGGCGGGGTCTCGAACGGTGGGCCGATCTGTTCGGCTTCCCCCTTGTTCATGACGACGATACGGCCAGCGCCATCGCTGAGCTATGGTCGTGTGTGACCAAAATAGTGGTGGTCCCGAGCGTACGCTGGATCTGCCGCAATTCGATTCCGGATCTCCTCGCGCAGTTTAGCATCGAGGTTCGACAGCGGTTCATCGAGCGGATGCACGGCGACATGACGAGAGCGCGCGCAGCGACACGCTGCTGCTGTCCACCCGACATACGTTTTGGATAGCGATCCGCCAAACTTCCAAGGCCCACCAGCTTGAGCGCCTCGGACACCCGCCTTGCCGCATTCAATCTTATCGACGCCCTGCATTTCGAGGCCGAATGCCACGTTTTCCGCCGCCGTCATATGTGGAAACAGCGCGTAGCTCTGGAAGACGATGCCAAGCGCCCGTCCGCTCGGCCTGACGGAGAGCAAGCTTTGACCTTCGAGACGGATGTCGCCGCCCGTCGGCTCCACAAAGCCAGCAATCATCTGCAGTGTGGTCGTCTTTCCACAACCTGATGGCCCGAGCAGTGCGATGAACTCGCCCTGTTCGACCGACAACGACAGGCCTTTCACGACCAGCGTCTCGTCGTAGGCTTTCGACAGCCTATCGAGTTCCAGGAACGACATGTCGTCATCCGATAGAAGGTTCGGGTCAGGTTTCAGCGGGGCCATGGCCATACCATAGCCCCGTTGCAGCAGTCCGAGTTCAGCGCTCGATCTCGCGCGTCCAGCGCTTATTCCATTCCTCGCGCGCCTTGTTGATCACGTCCCAATCCACAGCCTTGAGTGTCTTGACCTGATCGCCGTAGGGAATGCCCTTGGTCTGCTCGGGCTTCAGCTCAACTTTCTGGTTGGTCGGGCCGAACCCGGCGCCGGTCGCCAGAATAACCTGCACGGCCGGAGAGACGAGATGCTGGACGAAGGCCTGTGCTTCCTTGTCGTTCTTCGAGCCCGCGATGGGGCATGACGCCACGCCAAGGGCGACACCGCCTTCCTTCGGATAAATGAACTCGATCGGAAAGCCGGTCTGATCGCCAAGCGCTTTCGCACGACCCGAGCCCCAAACACCGATTACGGCCTGCTTCGATTGGAAGAGTTCCGTCATCTTGCCGGGCGAGGGTTCGTAGGCGAGCACGTTCGGTCCCAGATCGTCCTTGAAGGCTTTGAACCCCGGTTCGATATTCGCTTCGCCGCCACCGCGCACCCGCGCCATCATCACGACCGCATGCAGGCCGTACGTATTGTTCATGGGCGGGACGACGAGCTTCTTCTTGAACTTCGGGTCCTTGAGATCTTCCCAGGACGTCGGCGCCGGCCACTTGTTCTCTTCAAAAATCTGCTTGTTATACATGATCCCGGTGCCGACCATGCCAACGCCGATGGCTTTGTTCGATTTGAACTTCATGACCGAATAGACATCTTTGTAGACATCGGCATCAGCCAGCGTGCCACAGAAACCAAGGTCGACGGCCTGATACATCGGACCATCGTCGACGACGATGACGTCGATGACCTGATTTCCTTTCTGGGCCTGCAACTTCGCAAGCGTATCGGTGGAATTACCGGCGACGTATTCCACCTTCACGCCATGCTTGGCCTCGAACGGCGGAATGACCTGCTCTCGCATGGTCTTCTCGAAAGAGCCGCCATAGCCCGCAAGTGTCATTGTCTTTTGCTGCGCCACAGCCGGAGCTGCGGCAGCGATGGCAAAAGCACTGACCGCGATGAGGGTACGAACATTGAGCATGAGCGTGTCTCCCTGAATTCAGCGCGACACGTCGACGGACGCTCGCTGCGACACTTTCGCCGTCCGCCATTCATAAGGTCAAATCGAATTACTAGAGCCTGAAATACCTAAATGTTATGCTGAGGTTGTCCGCGAACGGAGTCATCAGCGTCATGGCAACACTCAATCCCCGCCAGATCGAGGCATTTCGCATGGTGATGCTGCGCGGCTCGATCACCGCCGCAGCGCAGATGCTGAACGTCAGCCAGCCCGCAGTGAGCCGATTGATCCGCGATCTCGAAGTCCGCACCGGGCTCTCGCTTTTCGAACGTCACGGCAACCATCTCCTGCCGACGCCGGATGCGAGCCAGTTTCTTGCCGAGGTCGAGCGCTACGCACTCGGGCTTCAGGCTCTGACCACCTATGCCCACGAACTAGCCAGCCTGAAGCGCGGCAGCTTACGGATCATCGCAATGCCTGCGTTGGCTATGGGCTTTTTGCCGCGGTTCGTCGCGAGCTTCATCGAAGGTCGAAATCTGTCGCGCGTCTACCTGCACGGTACGCCATCACACCTCGTGATCGATGCGATTTCGGCAGGCCAGGCGGATGTCGGCTTTGCCGCCGCTCCCAGCGAGCGGCCCGGTCTCGTCATTGAACCCCTCGATGCGCACGTTGTCGTCGTGATGCAACGCAGACATCCCCTCGCGAAGCAGCGCAGCGTGCGTACAAAGGACCTGAAGGGCGAAAAACTCATCGCGCTCGCGGAGCCGACGATTTTTGCAGGGCCAATTCCGAGGATTTGCAGTCCTTGCTGCAGACCGCAACCATCGTCACTCCTCTGACCGGCATCGCCTGTCAGTTCGTAGCCGCAGGAGCAGGCCTCGCGCTCGTCGATCCATTCTCTGTCGCGGGTCTCGATCATCCCGACCTGGTGACCCGTCCGCTGGTTCCGGGAATACCTGTTCGCATTTCGATCGTCGTCGGCGCCAATCGTCCATTGTCCAATCTTGCAACCGAATTTGTCGCGGCGCTCAAAGTACATGTACGCCAGCATGTTACGGCGCGATAAATGAATTGAAGCGCGTTGATGTCGGACGCGGCGCGAGCGTTTAGTCGACAGCTTTCAAACTTTGGACGGCACTTACGATGGGCGCTCTGAGGGCCAGCAATATGACGCTTTGAAGAGCGCGTGTCGCATGCGCCCGGCAGAGGCCAGCAGCTACTTTATGGCGCAAACTTCTTTCGAGCAGTGAAGTTGACTTTGCGCCCGATTTCGATGCCGGGAATTATGTTAGAACCCGACGTCTCGTTGCCGGCGTCTGGAGCGGCCGGAGCGGCGTGTTTCCGGTGCATGTGCCAGCAGGCAGATACGTGCTGTCTTCTAAAATTGCAAACGATCGGATTATGGGTTTCGGTGAAATGACCGGCGTTGTATCGATCTTTCGCCGACCCTCGCAAAATGCCTATGGCAATACGACGGATCAACAGGGGCGGCTTGTGACGTGCGAGCATCGCGGTCGCGGTGTCAGTTGCACTGAACAAGACGGTCGCGTCGTCACGATAGCCTACCGTTTTGACGGCAAGCGACTAAGTTTACTAAATGATGTTGTCGTCGCTGCAGATGCAGCGGTTTGGTCTACAGATCCGACGAACGGCATTGACAGCGACTACGAGGTTGACACTGCCGCTGAGGAAATCGCCGCATCCAATGTGTACCGGCTAGATCCTTGACTGGTCAATTGAGGACGACAATCACCGTCATCCTCCGGCCGAATGGCCTCTGCTTTTCGCCGGACCAGTGTAGGCTTTATGTAAGCGATATCGGGGAGACATCCTAAGCCAGATCTGCCGAGGCCTATCCATGCATTGAAGCTGTCGGCAGACCACTCGATCTGAGACCCGCCAACTCCTCCAGAATTGGGTAGAGTCCGTAACCTCCAGGGAGGAGACGGACGATGCGTAAGAGTAGGTTCACCGAGGAACAGATTATCGCGATCCTGCGCGAGCAGGAGGCGGGCAATGCGACGGCGGACGTTTGAAGCGGAGAGCCACAAACTCGCCTGCTACACAAAATTTCGGACCCACAGACTTTGGCTAAGAGGGTCAGGGCAAAACGGGCAAAAGTAGGCGTCACAGGCGCAGGCATTCTGCTACCTATGTGCTACCTAGAATTAGGAAGCTTGCGGAACACTTTTGCTAAGTCTTTGATACTGTGGCGCGCCCGAAAGGATTCGAACCTCTGACCCCCAGATTCGTAGTCTGGTGCTCTATCCAGCTGAGCTACGGGCGCTTGCCAAGTCGTGCCTTGAGCGGACTTCACCGAAACAGGTTCGGCATTAAGACGCAGAAGGCTAATGCCGTCGAACGACGCCGACGACTGCCCTCACTTACTGTTTCGCTGCTGTGAAATCAAGTGAATTGGGTGGAGGCGTGCGCATTCGCGCGACATTCTTCCAAGTTCTTTGAATCTGCCGGATTTTTCTACCTTCTCGGCATGGCATACGGCCTGTGGACAGGGCCTTTTTGCTGGCATCGAGGTGCCGCCGTGAGCCGGCGCCCGGCCTCGGACGTGTTCGGCGGCTGCCATCTCTCATTTGTGGCGGCGGAGGGCTCGTTGAATGAATATTCATTGAACGCGCCCTTCAGCAGGGTTTCATCGGCCTGGACCTAGAGTTGTATCTGTCCGCAAACAGAGGGCAGCCGATGTCCAAGTTTTTTCAATCTCTGGCGTTTGTCGCAATGGCCGTTGTTGTCGTGGTCAGTACCGTCGCCTCGCTCGTTATGACCTAGTGTTCGCATCGCGTGCGTTTGCTGCGACCGTCGACGCGGCGTCAGAGTTCTTGTTTCGCGGCCCAGCGCGCCTTATGTCCCTCAGCGGAAGGTGGCGCGCTTGAAAATTACCGACATTATCGACCCGGCATCGGACGTCGTCAGATCACTTGGCGCGTACGCAAGCGATTGGGTCGCGCCAACCGTGCGCCTTGGCGTGACAGGGCTCTCGCGCGCCGGAAAAACCGTTTTCATAACATCTTTGGTCCGCAACCTGCTCGCGCACGGCCGGCTGCCATTTTTTTCCGCGCAAGCCGAGGGCCGAATCCGTCGCGTCTACCTTGAACCACAACCGGACGATAGCGTTCCGCGTTTCAGGTATGAAGACCACTTGGCAAGGCTTGCCGCTGATCCACCGGAATGGCCAGACGGCACTCGGCGCATCAGCCAGCTGCGTTTGACGTTCGAATTCGAGCGGTCCTCATCGTTCCGACGGATGCTCGCTCCAGCATTCGGCCCCGGACGGCTCAATCTCGACATTGTCGACTATCCCGGCGAATGGCTTGTCGATCTGGCGCTTCTCGAACGCGACTTTTTGACGTGGAGCGGCGAAACGATTGCAGCGCTGGATGCTCCTCAGAGAAAGCAGTCAGCGCACGAGTTTCTGACATTTGCACGCAGTGTCGATGGCGATGCCGTGCTTGACGAGACGTTCGCTCAAACCGGCGCACGTCTTTACACCGCCTTTCTTGAAGCCGAACGCAAAGCGGCTCCTGCATTGCCGACACTGGGCCCGGGACGGTTTCTGATGCCTGGCGACCTTGAAGGGTCGCCACTGCTGACATTTTTCCCTATGCTGCCGACGATGGCGAAAAGTCGAGGGATGTCGTCGCTCAGCGCTCAAATGGAGCGGCGTTTTGAGAGCTACAAAGCGCACGTCGTCAAACCGTTTTTCCGCAATCACTTCGGTCGCATCGATCGCCAGATTGTTTTGGTGGACGCGTTGAGTGCCCTCAATGCCGGGCCGAGTGCACTGGCCGATTTGAGCAACTCAATAACCGACGTTTTGGCCGCCTTCAGACCTGGCGCGAATACCATTGCCTCCCGACTATTTTCGCGCCGGACCGATAAAATTGTCTTTGCTGCAACGAAGGCCGATCATCTGCATCACGCCAGTCATGATCGACTGGAAGCGCTGCTGGCAGCGTTGACGGCGCGTGCGATCAACCGGGCGTCATTTGCTGGCGCGGAGATCAAAACACTGGCTATGGCGACTGTTCGTGCGACACGCGAGGCGGAAGTTCAGAGCAACGGCACCACGCTGCCGTGCATCATCGGCACCCCGATGCGTGGCGAGCGCGTTGCGGGAATTACATTCGACGGCAAAACCGAGACCGCCCTCTTTCCTGGCGATCTTCCTGCCGATCCACATGTGCTTATCACTGGCGCTCCACTGAATGAGCCGAAGGGGGCAGACGACGTGCGCGTGCTCAGATTTCAACCGCCGCGCTTGATCCTCAATCATCCCGATGGGCGCCAGAGTTCGCCGCCACACATTCGCATGGATCGCGCGATCGAGTTTCTTCTCGGAGACAAGTTCCTATGAGCACCGACGGATCTCGTCCGCTGGAGGCAGCGCGCAAGCCGCAAGTTTTTAAGCCAGACGATCCGTCGTTAAAGCACACAGACGTGCCGATCGATAGCGCTGAGAGCACGGCGCGGACCGGTGAGACACAAGCGTCTCCAAAGTCATCAGCAACTGACTTTAAGACACGTGCAAACTCACTCACCGAACGCGGTTTCCGTTGGGGATTGGTGCTGCTGTCCGCCATCGCGGGCGCGGTTGCGCTCTCGGTGGCACTTTGGTTTTGGCGGCTTGTCGGGGTCGGTCTGGAGCGCGACGATATTATTGGTTGGATTGTGCGTGCGCTTGTCGCAGTGGCGGCGATTTCGCTCATCGCGATCTTCTTAAAGGAACTGGCGGGGTTTCTGCGGATTGGGCGATTGTCACGCCTAAAGACAGAGGCGGCCGATGCTATCCAGCGGCGTGATTTGAAAGCTGAGCGGGCTGCCGTTGATCGATTGCTGACGCTTTACATGCAGGTGCCGGAACGCAAATGGGCGGTCGACCGCGTTCGCCAACACCGCAACGACGTTCTCGATCCTGGCTCGCTCCTGCGGCTTGTCGAACGAGAAGTTCTGACAGGGATTGATCAAGAGGCGCGCAGTCACATCACGATGTCCGCAAAGCGCGTTGCGACGGTGACGGCAATGATGCCGATGATGAGCCTCGCATTCCTGTTTCTCATTTTTGAGACGCTGCGCATGCTCCGGCGTATCGCAACCAGCTATGGAGGCCGACCAGGATTTGCCGGCTCGCTGAAGCTTGCGAAGACTGTGATTGGCAACCTCGTTGCCGCTGGCGGCGTTGCGTTGACCGATGACTTGCTCGGTCAGTTTGTTGGCCAAGATATGTTGCGGCGGCTATCGCGACGGCTGGGCGAAGGCGTGTTCAATGGTGCGCTTGTCGCACGCATTGGCGTTGCGTCGATCGATTTGATCCGCCCGCTGCCATTCGAAGACACGCAAAAAGTACGTGTTCGCGATATTCTGACTGCAGTCTTCAAGCGGCGCGGTACCCCGGCAGAGCAGTCGCCGACCAGCTGAGGCACTCTGCATCACACCCTCTGGTTGCACTTCATCTCGACACGGAGTGTCTTAACATCTGTGATGACTTCAGTATATCGTGGCCCTACTTCATACATTTACCGCAATCTAAAGTCGTTCAATTACATCTTTGCAACTTTTCGCTTCATTTGGCACACTTCATTACTGCAAACGAAACATTAAACGAAACCAATTTGCCACCGGAGGTTGCGTCTGAATGTACCAGCGGTTGGATTTGAAGGCACTTGGAATTCGCAGTGTTGGACCCCTCTTCCAGTCTCATGACCCACTGATCACTTTGCCGGAGCCGCCTGAGAATGAAGCGCTCGACCCAAATGACGATCTGACGAACCGCGAACGCGAGGTCCTCGAGTGGTGTGCATCGGGGAAGTCTGACTGGCAGATCGGACAAATCCTGAATTTGTCGCCGAAGACGGTCAACTACCACATCGAGAACTCGAAACGAAAACTGCGCGTGTCGACGCGGATCCAAGCCATTGTGGTTTCTGTTCGGCAGGGACACATCAGTGGCGCGTGGGACGCCGAGAGCAGCGCCTGAGATTGCCGTCTTTGCCAACGCTACGCCGACGTGGCAACATTCTGACAGCTTCTCCTTGGAACTTGACATCAATGTTCACGACTTTCTTCTACGAACTCAAATCGGCACGTGTGCCGGTAACGCTCAAGGAATACTTGACGTTGATGGAGGCGATGAAGGCGGGCGTTGCCGACGGCCGCGTTGAGGATTTCTATTACCTGTCGCGTTCGGCGCTGGTGAAAGACGAGCGCCATCTGGACAAATTCGACCAGGTCTTTGGGCACGTGTTCAAGGGGCTTGAGCTCATGAGCGATGCACCGGCGGCCGCCATTCCCGAGGAGTGGTTGCGATCGATGGGCGAGAAATTCTTGTCGGACGAGGACAAGAAGAAAATCGAAGCCCTTGGCGGGTGGGACAAGATCATGGAGGAGCTGAAAAAGCGTCTCGAAGAACAGAAGGGCCGGCATCAAGGCGGCAACAAATGGATTGGCACTGGCGGGACGTCACCGTTTGGGGCGGACGGCTATAATCCTGCTGGCGTGCGGATTGGACAGAAAAAGAACCGCAACAACCGTGCAATTAAAGTTTGGGACAAGCGCGAGTTTAAGGATCTCGACGATCAAGTCGAGCTTGGTACGCGCAACATCAAAGTCGCGCTCCGGCGCCTGAGGAAGTTCGTCCGTCAGGGCGCGCACGAAGAGCTCGACCTAGAGGGCACTATTCAAGGGACGGCGCACAAAGGCTATCTCGACATCCATTTGCGGCCCGAGCGGCGCAATGCCGTCAAAGTGCTCATGTTCTTCGATATTGGCGGTTCGATGGACTGGCACATCAAGGGTGTCGAGGAGTTATTCTCGGCCGCGCGCTCGGAGTTCAAGCACCTTGAATTCTTCTATTTCCACAACTGCCTTTACGAGAGTGTGTGGAAGGACAATGCGCGTCGCTGGACCGAGAAAATGCCGACATGGGATGTGCTGCATAAGTATCCGGCCGATTACAAGGTTGTGTTTGTCGGCGATGCGTCGATGAGCCCGTATGAGATTACCGTGGCGGGTGGCTCCGTCGAGCACATGAACGAAGAGGCTGGCGCGCAGTGGATGCGGCGCGTAACCGATATCTACGAGCACGCGATTTGGCTCAATCCTGTGCCCGAGGACCAGTGGGCCTGGACGCCGTCGATCAAGCTGATGCAGTCCTTGATGGAGAACCGCATGTATCCATTGACGATTGAAGGATTGGAACGCGCCATGCGCGAACTGATGCGCTAAAGCAGGCCGCACGACGGGCGCCGAGATTGCGTCGCGTGATCTGGAGACTACGCGCTACGCGGCGTCGGCCATGACGCGGTTGCGTCCGTCACGCTTCGCTGCATAGAGCGCGCTATCAGCCCGCTTATAGAGGCTATCCGGCGACTCGCTGTCGCTGGCGTACGTTGCAACACCGACGCTGGCTGTGACTCGGATTTCGTTCTCGGAGTTGATCCGGAACGGCTCTGCGGCGATGCACGCGCGCAAACGCTCGCCCACTTGGCAGGCGCGCATGAGTTCTGTGTCAGGCATGATGATGACGAATTCTTCGCCGCCCAGCCGGCAGGCGAGATCAATGCCGCGCGTATTCCGGCGGAGGCGATTGGCGAATTCTCGCAGGACGGCATCGCCTGCATCGTGGCCATAGGTATCGTTGACGCGTTTAAAGAAATCGATGTCGGTGATCAGGACGGATAGTGGCCGTTGATTAATCCGCGCCCGCTCCATCAGCGATTTCAGATGGGTTTCCATGTAGCGGCGATTGTTCAGGCCCGTCAGGCCATCGGTAATGGCGGCTTCGACGCTTTCCTCGATGCGATGGCGGAGCACATCGGAATGGCGTTTGCGCGTGATCTGCGTGCGGACGCGCGCCAGGAGTTCCATGCTGTCGATCGGGCGATTTAAGTAATCATTCACGCCCATATCGAGGCCGCGCAGAAGCCGCGCTTCATCTCCCATGTTGATCAAGATGATCAATGGCAAGTGCCGCGTACGATCAAGTGAACGCAGTTGTGAGCAAAGACGGAGGCCGTCGGAGTTCTGCAAACTCAGGCTGACAATTATGAGATCATAATTGGCGTCGACAGTGCGCAGAAGTGCAGCCTGAGGATCAGCCTCGACGTCAATGCGATGAAATTTTTCGAGGGTTGTGACCATGCGGCTGGCATAGCGCTCGTGATCTTCAACCAGCAGGATGCGGCCGTTGTTGCCAGCTTCAGACCAGTTTGCCAGTCCCGCGGCGCCCATGCCCATCTGCTGCGTCGTCGCGGCGCGCATCAACATTTCGTCGTTCAGGACCTTGAGCCGGACCACATTTTTGACACGGGTCACCAGTGCCACGTCGTCGACTGGCTTCGTCAAGAAATCATCGGCGCCAGCATCCAAGCCCTGCACGCGGTCGCTCGCCTGGTCGAGCGCTGTCACCATGATAACGGGGACGTGCTGCATCTTCACATCGTTCTTGATGCGGCGGCAGACTTCGAAGCCGTCCATACCGGGCATCATGACATCAAGAAGTACGACATCGACACGCTCGCGCGCGAGAATATCCAGCGCTTCGCGGCCGCTGTACGCGGTCAAAACCTCGAAATACTCGGCGCTCAACCGCGCTTCGAGCAGTTTCACGTTGGCGATGATGTCATCGACGACAAGGACCCTGGCGGTCATCGTTACCTGCGGACTGTTGGATGATTATTGATGAGCGCGCCGATTTCAGGAGCGCCCAGCAAACTTGCGTACTGTTTCAATGAACCCGGCGATCGATATCGGCTTGGCGATGTAAGCCTCACATCCGCCTTCGCGAATACGCTGCTCGTCGCCCTTCATGGCGAAGGCTGTCACAGCGACGACGGGAATAGCTGCCAATTCGTCGTCGTCTTTGAGCCATTTTGTGACCTCCAGACCCGAGACTTCGGGAAGCTGGATGTCCATCAGAATGAGATCAGGCCGGTGCGCACGCGCGATGTCGAGTGCATCCATCCCGCGCCGGGTCTCCAAGGTTTTGTAACCGTGGGCCGTCAGCAGGTCGCGGAACAACTTCATATTGAGTTCGTTGTCCTCGACGATGAGGACAGTCGGCGCACCCTCGGTCGAGGTGCCGTCAGCCGGCCGGCCTTGGATCGACGTTGCTTTTTCTTGATACGTCATCGCACTCAGCGCCGGTTTCTGATACGCCACAATTGCCTCGGCTCATCCCACAGGGAACACGCCAAAGGCACTTCGAAGGCGACACCTTGCGCCGAGATCAGTAAGAATTAGCTTAACCGAGACCGTATTTTCGCCCGAGGCAGTCGATGTGGCTGAAGACGCCTAAGAAACCCAAGATGACTGCGGCCGATGCGGAGGCCCTTGCCGCCAGCGCTTTGGCGCTGATAGCGGAGGATCCAGCGAGAATTAATAGGTTCTTAACCGAGAGCGGACTCTCGCCGGGCGACTTGATGGCGCGGGCTGCGGATCGCGATATTCTCGCCGCCGTCCTCGACCATGTGTGCAGCGACGAGAGCTTGTTGCTGCTATTCGCTGCGGAAAAGCAGCTAACACCGGAGCAGGTCGTCGCGGCACAGGAGATGCTGGGCGGGCGGCGTCCCGAGTATAGCCCATGATATTCAGGTGGAAGTCTCAGCACCGGACGTGATGCCGCCATGCCCGACTTGCCTTCAAACTCGCCCACACGTCACTTCCGTCTTGGTCTCGACCTCGGCGGGACCAAGATTGCTGGTGTCGTCCTCGACCACTCAGGCCACGCGGTGGCGCAAATCAGACGACCGTCACCCCAGGGCGACTACGCGGCGACCGTCGAAGCGCTGGCTTCGAGCGTGCAGCAACTCGAACAGGCTGCCGGGACTTCATGCAGCATCGGCATCGGCATGCCTGGCTCGATCGCGCCTCGCACGGGATTGGTGCAAAACGCGAACTCTGTTTGGCTCAACAACAAGCCGCTGCAACAGGACCTCGAGGCGCGCCTCGGGCGCCCGGTGCGGATGGCCAATGATGCGAATTGCTTCGCGCTGTCGGAAGCCACGGATGGGGCGGGGGCTGGGCAAAGAATCGTGTTTGGCGTGATTGTCGGGACCGGCTGCGGTGGCGGCGTCGTGATCGATGGCCGGCTTGTCGATGGACCGCGCGCCATCGGCGGTGAGTGGGGGCATACACCGTTGCCGTGGATGACCGCGCAGGAGTTCGGCGCGACGCGATGCTGGTGTGGCCGCGCGGGCTGTCTTGAGACATGGGTGTCAGGCAGCGGGCTCGAAGCCGATTATTTAAGGACCACGGGTATGCACGCGACCGGCGAGACGATCGTGGCGCTTGCTGCCGGACAGGATGCGCGCGCGCAGGCCGCACTCGACCGGCATGCCGACCGGTTAGCCCGGGGCCTCGCAATGATCACGAATATTCTGGACCCGTCCGTCATTGTGCTCGGAGGTGGACTGTCGCAATTGCAGCATCTCTATAAAGAACTGCCGGAGCGCATGGCGCCGCACATCTTTGCCGAGGATACCCGCGTCGACATCCGTCCTCCGTCGTGGGGTGACGCTTCCGGCGTTCGCGGCGCCGCTTGGCTATGGGACTGAAATTTCAATATTTTCCGCTACTTGCGCTGCGCCCGCATGACAGCCCGCGTGAATTCTTTTCGTATTTCCCTGCCTACGGACAATTGTCTGACATAAAGTTGTGTCTCGCCTATAGTTGGTGCGACGGTGGCCAACGAGACGCGGTCCACTAAAGTTCTGATCGGAGGATGAGCATGTCTTTGAGAGCATGGATCGTCGGACTGATGCTGACATTGGTCAGTTTGGTTCCGGCACAAGCACAGCGCGGCGGCAACGCCAATTGGGAATTCCTTGGCGAAGCGACCGTCGGTTACGGGGCCGACCGCGATGTTATTTCGATTGGCCGGCCAGAGGCACATTTCCGCGACCGTTCGTACCAACGCCTTCGCTTTGTTGCCGAGAATGGCGATCTGCGCATGAAGGCGGTGAAGCTGCGCTACCTCAACGGTCACGAGGAGGATGTGCAGATCGACCAGCAAATCCGGGCTGGACAGGAATTTGTGCTCGATCTGAGAGGCGAACGTAGCTTCCTGAGCCAGATCGAGATGTTTTACGGCAGCCGCTTCGGCATCGACATCGGTCCAGGTGGTATCCGCATCAACAAGCCGAAGGTCAAAGTCTACGGCGAGAATCGCGGTTTTGGTCTGCCACCGACACCGCGGCCACCGGTTCCGGCTGGTTGGGATGCGCTTGGCCGTGTGACGCTGCCACGCGGCGACGACGACGGCACGATCGACGTTGGCCGCCGCGAAGGCCGCGTCGGGCAAATCCGTTTCAGAAATGAAGGCGCGCCGATCACCATTCGGAACGCGACCATCCGCTTCGGCAATGGCGAGACACAGACCCTGCGCATCAACGAAAGCTTGACCGACGGCGCGCTGTCACGCCCGATCGATATCGAAGGCGATCGCCGCTTCATTCAGCGGATTTCGGTCACCACGGAGAGCCGTGGTCGCCGTGGCCCGAGTGAAATCATAGCGTATGGCCTTGATCGTCCGGGTGGTCCGGTGGTGCCACCGGTCGATGATCGTCGTCGGGGCTGGGTGCCACTGGGTGAACAGACGGTGGGCTTCCGCGCAGAGCGCGACGTTATCCGCGTCAATCAGAAGGAAGATTTCTTCCGCGACAAACGCTTCGGCCGGCTGCACTTCGTCGCCGAGCGTAATGAGATTTACTTGAATTCGATCAAGATCATCTACCTCAACGGCTTCCAAGAGACGTTTCAGGTCAACCAGCAGATCCGTGCTGGCTCGGATCTCGCCGTCGACCTGCGCGGTCAGCGCAGTTTCATCGGTGAAATTGAGATGAACTATCGTTCGCGGCCAAGTTTCCGCGGGCAGGCCGTCATGAAGGTTTTTGGGGAACCTTCGCGCTAACGCGACAGGGATGCCATTGCAGATGTTTGGATGGGCGGGGCACCAAGCGCCCCGCCCATTTGTTTTGGAGCGTTTACGCCTTACATCCCGGATGCGGCTTCAACACACGCTTTGTCGATGACGGGAACTTCGGCAGCTTGTCCGCCGGACGCGTCGGCCGCTTGACGAGATCGCCGCCGCAATTCGGGCATCGCCCACCGAGATGGGTCGTGGCACACCTTACGCAAAATGTGCACTCGAACGTGCAGATCAACGCGTCGGCCGCGCCGTTCGGTAAATCCTTGTCACAGCACTCGCAGTTCGGGCGTAGTTCGAGCATTAGGGACCTTCCTTTTTGACGTCCTCGCGCAGGCTACACTTCATCAGTTCGGCCATGTCACGCGCCCGATGCTGATTGCGCCAGTCCAACATTTGGGCGACTGCGATGCGATCGGCGCGCGACTTGTTCTGCGACAGCTTCCATGAGCCCTCGACCGAAGTTACCGACATTTCTATGCCCACAATAGCCTTCAACAGGCCTGTGCGCCGCGCCTCGGTCATCTTGCCGGACGTCCAAGGCTTTTTCGGTAGAAGTTCGGCTTCAAACTGTGCGCTCAAGGCATCGACGTGTCCGCGGATATGGCTCGAATCCAACGCGCGTGCCGTGCCTGTCAAATGGACCGCAACATAGTTCCACGTCGGCACTTGATCAGCACTCACGTACCAATCGGGCGATATGTATGCGTCCGGCCCCATCACACTCAGCAGCACATCCGGCACTTCGGCGAGAGCTGCATGAATTGGATTGGCGCGGGCAACGTGGAACTGCAAGGTGAGCGCACTTGCGCCTTCAGTTCGAACAAACGGAATGTGTGCGGCCATTGGACGGCCGTTGGTTGTCGCAATCAAAGTGCCGAAACCACGTTGAGCGCGAACTCGATGGCTTTGGCGTGCTCAGGTTTGAAGCAGGCGGCACATACATTGACTTGCTCCTTGAAGATTGGACGAGGAGCGGGATCTCTGGACATAAAAAATCCGCCGCTCCGTGCCGGGGGCGGTGGTGACGTTAGACCATGAACCAGGCCGTTCAGTCACACGCGCGCATCCGGCGGATGAATCCGCGCGGCGTCGCATACGTGACTGGTGATCAGCTTGAACAGCTCTGCCGTCAATGAGAAAAGGCCACCAAGATTGGTGGCCTTGACGCAAACGCTCTCGCTGGGGAGATCTGCCAAGCTCAATCGCGTGTCTTGTAGAGCCAGCGGCGCCAGAGCGATTTCTGTCCGTCGTTGGTTTCCGATTTGATGTGCCGATATGCTTCGATCTGCTCCTCGTGCAACGCACGATACTCGCGTTTGGTGATCCGGCCATCGGCCTGGGCGCGGGCGAGATCCGCATCAACTTTCGCCTGTTCGGCTTTCAGTTGACGGTATTCGCGGCGGGTCAACTCGCCAGAGTAGCGGCCCTGTTCGATGCGTTGTTTCTGAACTTCGCGGTTTGCTTCCAAGGTGTCTTCGCCGTAGGCGAAAGCGCCGGTTGTGGTCACGGTAACAAGGGCGATGGCGGTCAAAATGCGGGTCATGGGTGTTTCCTCACGTTTGTGGCGGACCAGTGATCCGTCGGTGCAATTCATTTCGTGAGTTGGACTTTACGTCGCGCCAGCTAAACCGCGGCTGAAGCAGTCCTGCAGATTCCATTCAGCCTGCGAAAATGGCGGTAAATTCGGACAAATGGCGTTAATGGCGCGCACTCTTACCCCGCACTTGCTGCATGCGAGACGCCGGTGTTCCTCTCCGGTCCGACCTAAGGGCGATCCACTACCACTTATGAGACCATTGGCCGGCGTTGAGCCACTTCCTATCGTCCGGGTTCGGAGAACGGGCGCGATCATCCGTAAAGCGACGTGCCGGCAGTCCTTCATTTGCGCTTCTTGAGGATGATCGCAATGCAGCGGAATGCTCCTAATCCGCGTGAGACGACGCTCATCGGCGTCAATATTCTGCGCGGCGTTGCGGCCCTTGCGGTTGTCGTGCACCACGGGCTTGAGGAGGGCATAGAGCTTTTCCCTTCTCTTGGCGGTGCAGTCGCGATCGCGGCACGAGCGGGCGCGGCCGGCGTCGACATCTTCTTCGTCATTTCCGGTTTCATCATGCTGCATACGAGTTGGAACTCGTTCGGGCAGCGCGGGACGGTTGGAAATTTTCTGGCGCGCCGTCTGATCCGGATCGCGCCGCTTTATTGGCTCTGCATCCTCGCCGTGCTCGTCATGTGGGCGAGCGGATACTTCTACAAGAGCCGAACATTTTCGCTGACCGACGTTGGACTGTCGTTGGCCTTTCTGCCGACCTCGAACCTAGTTCACGGCGTCGGATGGACGCTCGGATACGAAATGTACTTCTATGCCTTATTCGCAGTGTTGCTGGCTGCGGGCCGACGTTCCGTTGTGGTCCTTGCCTTACCGGTTGCCCTTGCCGCTGGACTTGTACTTTCTCAACTGTTGCCGCCGTCGGCAACGCGAACGTTTCTCGCCAATCCGATCGTCTTAGAGTTCGCCTACGGCATTGCGCTTGCGGCGATGTGGAACAGTAGACCGAATTGGCCGATCTCTCCGCGATGGCTGCTCGCAATCGGCACCGGCTTCATCGTTGCGGCTTCTGCCATCGCGCCGTCAGACGGCACTGCGGGGGTGGCGTCATCGATCCGGTTTCTAGTGTGGGGGCTGCCGGCGCTCATGATCGTTGCTGCGATGCTGCCCGTGCAGGATGTGCAATCGCGACTGGCGCGCGGTCTTCACTGGTTGGGGGACCGTTCCTATTCCCTCTACCTGACGCACGCGTTCGTGATGACCGCGTATGCTGTCGCACTCAAAGCCGGAGTGTTCCGCGGCGTCATTGGCGGCATGGCCGGGTTGGTTGTCGTGACCGTGCTTAGCGTCTTGCTGGCGGCGGTTGTCTATCGACTAATCGAACGGCCCACCAACATTTGGCTCAGAGATCTCTGGTCGAGCCGCCGCGCGCATCCCTCGAAGTCTCGTGCGGCGGGCACCATTGCTTGAGTTGAGCAATGCTGTCAGGCCTACCCCCAAAACAAACACCCGCAGAGTTGCCTCCGCGGGTGTTCTTGATTTTTGCAAATGCTCGCGAGAGCGGCTTACATCATGCCGTCCATGCCGCCCATGCCGCCCATGCCGCCGCCGTGTGCGTGGCCGCCTGCGCCGCCCTTCTTGGGGGCTTCAGCAATGCCGGCTTCGGTGGTGATCATGAGGCTTGCGATCGAGGCAGCGTCCTGAAGAGCGGTGCGCACGACCTTAGCCGGGTCGATGATGCCCTTTTCGATCATGTCGCCGTACTCGTCGTTCTGAGCGTCGTAGCCGAACGAAGCGCCTTTGCCTTCAAGAACCTTGCCGACAACGATCGAGCCTTCGACGCCCGCGTTCTCAGAGATCTGACGGATCGGAGCCTGGAGTGCGCGACGGACGATGGCAATGCCAGCATCCTGGTCGTCGTTGTCACCCTTGACGGTGATCGACTGTGCTGCACGGAGGAGAGCGACGCCGCCACCGGGGACGATGCCTTCTTCGACTGCAGCGCGCGTTGCATTGAGCGCGTCATCGACGCGATCCTTGCGCTCTTTCACTTCGACTTCAGTCGCGCCGCCGACTTTGATAACGGCCACGCCGCCTGCCAGCTTGGCAAGACGCTCTTGCAGCTTCTCACGGTCATAGTCCGAAGTGGTTTCTTCGATCTGCGACTTGATCTGGCTGACGCGAGCTTCGATGTCTTTCTTCTTACCCGAACCGTCGACGATGACGGTGTTCTCTTTTTCGACACGGACGCGCTTGGCTTTGCCGAGCATTTCGAGCGTGACGTTTTCGAGCTTGATGCCGAGGTCTTCAGAGATCATCTGGCCGTTGGTCAGGACAGCGATGTCTTCGAGCATAGCTTTGCGGCGGTCGCCGAAGCCAGGTGCTTTCACAGCTGCGATTTTGAGGCCGCCGCGGAGCTTGTTGACGACGAGGGTCGCGAGTGCTTCGCCTTCGACTTCTTCAGCGATGATCAGGAGCGGACGGCCGGTCTGGACGACAGCTTCGAGCACGGGGAGAAGCGGCTGGAGCGACGAGAGCTTCTTCTCATGGATGAGAATGAAGGGCTCTTCGAGCTCAGCGATCATCTTTTCTGCGTTGGTGATGAAGTAGGGCGAGAGATAACCGCGGTCGAACTGCATGCCTTCGACGACGTTCAGTTCGCTTTCGAGGCTCTTGGCTTCTTCGACGGTGATGACGCCTTCGTTGCCGACTTTCTGCATCGCTTCAGCGATCATGTCGCCGATGGCTTTTTCGCCGTTCGCCGAGATGGTGCCAACCTGAGCGATTTCGCCCGAGTTCTTGACCTTCTTGGCGCGCTTCTTGATGTCGTCCATGGCTTGAGCGACGGCTTTGTCGATACCGCGCTTCAGATCCATCGGGTTCATGCCGGCTGCAACAGCCTTCATGCCTTCACGGACGATCGCCTGGGTCAGAACGGTGGCCGTCGTGGTGCCGTCGCCAGCGACGTCGTTGGTCTTCTGAGCGACTTCACGGACGAGCTGAGCGCCCATGTTCTCGAACTTGTCTTCGAGTTCGATTTCCTTGGCGACAGTGACGCCGTCCTTGGTGGTGCGCGGAGCGCCGAACGACTTTTCAATGATGACGTTACGGCCTTTCGGGCCGAGGGTCACTTTGACGGCATTGGCAAGAATATCGACGCCACGGAGCATACGCTCGCGGGCATCGGTGGAGAATTTTACGTCTTTAGCGGCCATTGTGGCTCAACTCCTGAGACTGAATTCGGAAGGTTTGATTTTCGGAAACGACGGGCGGCCGACTTATTTGTCGAGGATGCCCATGATGTCGCTTTCCTTCATGATCAGCAGCTCTTTGCCGTCGATCTTGACTTCGGTGCCCGACCATTTGCCGAACAGAACCTTGTCGCCTTTTTTCACGTCGAGCGGGACCAGCTTGCCGCTTTCGTCACGGGCGCCAGGACCAACCGAGATGACTTCACCCTGCTGGGGCTTTTCGCCGGCAGTGTCAGGGATGATGATGCCACCCGAAGACTTGGTCTCGGCGTCTGCACGCTTTACGACCACGCGGTCGTGGAGGGGACGGAATTTCATGTAGTTTTCTTCTCCAAAACAAAGGCTTATGGCGAACGCCAGCCTCGAAAACCGGATTTGGGACTACTGTTAGCACTCACAAAACAAGAGTGCCAACAAGTGACTGTGATATAGGTGTGAGATGCGGCGCCTGTCAAGGCGAACGGCGGAAATTATTGGTCTTTTGGCTACTGCCGACCGGGGTTGCACTGCGCCCGAGTTGCATGCGCTCCCACCAAACCCTGCCGGCAAACACTGTGCACCGGTTGCGGCTTGCGACCGGAGCGACACTTGCGGCGCACCCCTGTCGTCAGCAATGGTCCGGGCCGAACCGCTGCCGGGGCGCAATACCTCCGGCGACCACTCTTATTCAAAGCGCAGGACATCCCTTGGCAGCTTCCCACCCCCGTCATGACGCTGGCAGCGTGACTGCGGCCGCCACAGCCGGTCTCCCGGCTTCGGACACGACCGAGGTCAAGCGGCGCGCGTCTCTCAAGCCGCTGAGCGCGCTCAAACCTTATATCCTCGCACACCCCAAGATGCTGCTTGCGGCAGGCGTGGCCATGGTGGTTTCAGCACTTGCTATGTTGACCGTGCCCATGGCGGTGCGGCGGATGATCGACGAGGGTTTCTCGGGCGCAAGTGCGGCGTCGATCAACAAGTCGTTCATCGCCCTTATTTTGATTGGTGCGGTGCTGGCTTGCGCGAGCGCGGCACGGTTTTATTTCGTCAATTGGCTTGGCGAGCGTGTTGTCGCTGACCTGCGGCGGGACGTGTTCAAGCACTTGCTGACGTTAGGACCGGACTTCTACGACACGACGCGCTCCGGCGAGATCATGAGCCGGTTGACCGCTGACACGACGCTGCTCAAGAGCGCGTCGGGTTCGTCGCTGAGCCAAGCATCCCGCAACACGATCATGCTGATCGGCGCGCTGTCGATGATGCTACTGACAAGCGCAAGCCTCACAAGCCTTGTGGCACTTGCCATTCCGGCGATCGTGTTGCCGCTGATGGCTGCAGGGCGGATGGTCAAGAAGAAATCACGCGTTGCTCAGGACGTGCTTGCAGATGCGTCGGCGTATGCGCAGGAGAATCTCGGCGCAATTCGCACGCTTAAGGCTGCGGCTGCCGAGCGGACGGTTGGCGGCCGGTTTGCAGCCGCAAGCGAGGAAGCGTTTGAGGCAGCGCGCGAACGTCTGACGTCACGGGCAGCGCTGACGGCGACGACAATCCTCATGGTTGTCGTGAGTGTCGTCGGCGTCTTGTGGTATGGCGCGACGCGCGTCGTGGCGGGTGAACTCAGCGGTGGCGTCTTGGGGCAGTTCATCCTCTATGCGTTGTTTGCGGGCGGCGCGATGGCGGAGCTGTCGGAAGTTTGGGGGGAACTCAGCCAAGCCTCTGGTGCGGCAGAGCGGCTGCAGGAAATTCTCGCGATCAAGCCTGCGATCCGGGCTCCTGAGACGCCGGTGACGCTGCCGGAGCCTGCACGCGGCGAGATCGCGTTTGAGGATGTCAGCTACAGTTATCCGTCGCGACCAGATACGAGCGCGCTTGATCGTCTTTCATTCCAGGTGCGCGCCGGTGAACGCGTCGCCATCGTGGGTGCGTCGGGCGCAGGAAAGAGCACTGTGTTCTCGGCGTTGTTGCGGTTCTTCGATCCGACGCACGGGACTGTGCGCGTGGACGGTATCGATGTCCGGCAGGTGGATCCGGAGATGCTGCGGCGACGGACTGCGGTAGTGCCGCAAGATATCTCTTTATTTGCAGCCAGTGTGGCTGACAACATTGCGTATGGGGCAGAAGGCGCTCCGCGCGCAGCCATTGAGGCGGCAGCTCGCGCGGCCGAAGCCGACGAATTTATCAACGCCTTGCCGCACGGCTTCGACACTAAGGTCGGCGAACGCGGCTTGACCCTCTCCGGCGGCCAACGCCAGCGCATTGCCATTGCACGCGCCGTCCTGCGCGATGCGCCGATCCTGCTCCTCGATGAGGCGACAAGCGCACTCGATGCGGAAAGCGAAGCGGCGGTGCAGCGCGCGCTCGATGGTATCATGCGCGGCCGCACGACCTTGGTGATCGCGCACCGCTTGGCGACCGTGCAAAAGGCTGACCGCATCCTGGTGATGGACAACGGCCAAATCGTCGAGAGCGGCACGCATGAGACGCTGGTGGCGAAGGGCGGCATTTATGCGCGTTTGGCCGCGCTGCAATTTGGCCTCGCGCAGAAGGCGGCGGAGTAAAGCGCCGGTGCCGGGCGGCCTCGATGCTGGTCCATCTTAGAGAGGGACCGGCGCGTCGGCCGCCAGTAGGCCTGCCGCTTTCAGATCCTGCCAAAGCTGCGCTGGCACAGGTGTTGATTTCGCGGCGATGTTTGCTGCGACTTCGTGCGGCTTTACGGCTCCGAATATTGTGGTGACGACAGCCGGATGGAAGGCCGGAAATTGCAGCGCCGCGTGTGCAAGTTCGACACCGTGCCGCTTACAGACGTCTGCAATGGCGTTTTTGCGCGCGACGAGGTCAGCGGGCGCGGCCGCGTAGTTGTAGGTGTTGCCGCCGGCCAAGAGGCCGGAATTAAAGATCCCCGCTGCGACGACACCCACCCCGCGCTTCTGACAAAGCGGAAATAATGTCGCGAGCGGGCCTTGCTCGAGCAGCGTGTAGCGTCCAGCGAGCAGGATCAGATCGAGATCGGCGTCACGCACCAAGCGTTCGGTTGTCTCCGCCACGTTGAGGCCGGTTCCGATGGCGCGCGTCACGCCGCTTGCTCGCAACTCATCCAAGGCTTTGAGACCGGAATTGAATAGGTCCCGCATATGCTTTTCCGACACCTCGACCGAGCCGTGCGTCACGGGATCGATGTCGTGAATAAACAAGGCATCGAACCGATCCAACCCCAGCCGCTCGAAGGAGTGTTCCACGGAGCGCAGAATGCCGTCGCGGGTGTAATCGTAGACAACTTCACGCGCGGGCGTGCCGAAGTATTTCGTATGGCCCACCATATTGTCGGGCGTGGTGCGCTTCATGATGCGGCCGACTTTGGTGGACAGAACGAAGCTGTCACGGGGCTTGGGCCGGAGCACGCGATTGAGGCGCGTCTCGGCGATCCCGCGGCCGTAGAGCGGCGCCGTGTCGTAGTACCTGATGCCCGCATCCCAGGCGGCTTCGATGGTGGCCTCGGCCTCGGCCTCCGGTATCGGGGAAAAGATGTTGCCAAGGGGTGCGGTTCCCAGGCCCAAGGCCGTGAGCGCCAAGTGTTGCCCGGCCCGGGTTGTGAAGGTCGACGTGGTGAGGGTCATAGAGTGCCTTTTCGACGGCGCACATGGGCGCTGGACATTGCTATCTTGGCGCACTTCTCTTATTGCGGCCAAGGGCGAACCACGCCTGGGTGGGGCCACATTTGTTGTATCTGAAGAGCGTGTTTTGCATCGCTATTGTCAGTGCTTGGGAGCGGGACCCGCGACATGACGACTTTCTCACGTCTTCTAACCATTGGGCTCCTGCTGGGTGCCGCGTGCGTCTCAAGCTGGACGCCATCTGCGCAGGCGGCGGACGTGAAGGATTGTTTCGAGGATCTGCAGCGCGGGACATCGACTGAGATCGTTTGTGATTTTCCGGTCATCCCTTCTGCGGCCGAGCGGGCGGAACTCGAGAAGCAGACCAAAGGGTATCTCAAGAACGCGACCTGCACCGTTTCCATCCGCATCGATCGCGCCATGGTGATGTCCGTGCTGAAGCAGCCGGATCATATCTTTCAAGCACCACCGCAACCGGTCGCGTGCGAGGTGACAACACAACTGCGAAAAGACATTGCCGTCACTCCGATCAAAGGGACGTTTGCGCCGCGCGTTGTGTTCAAGGGCGGGGAAGCGATCGAAGCGACACCGGGCATGGCAAATGTCGAAGGCGTGAGCCGTGTGTTGTCTTGGCCTGTCGTCACCTACGTCAACAACGGCGGCATGGTGCGCAAGGGCATGCTGCAAGTGGTGAATGCCTGGGTGGCGCACATGCGCAAACAGCAGCAAGCCGCGCGCTGAGTTACGAGCCGAAGTGTACATCACGTTGCATCAAGCGGCGTGGGTATTGATGTGGTCGCTGCCATCCTGAAACGGAGTTGCGACCGATAAGACAAAAACGGTTGCCGCACCGGTCAGAAGACTGACAAAGCGTGGCGGCGTGTTCAGGCCAATGCTCCGCAATTTCGAGCGACATCGCGAGATCGGCAAGATTGAGGGCCGACCGCTGAACAATGATCGCGACGAATGATGTGGACGAGCAACTGGATCAAAAGCTGTAAGCCGCCGTAGCTCATCTACGCCTTCAATTGGCTTCCATGGTCACTTTTGCTGGGTCTACCGGTTGCAATCACGCCGAGGAGCGTCAAGCCAATCAAAGCAGCGGCAACAAAATACGCGATGCTCGGGGAAACAATCACCGCCGCCGGCTGCATGAAATAACCGAAGATCTGCGAGAAAAACAAAGTCCCCAGCATTAGCGCCAGACTTTGCAGACTGCTGAGACCACCTTGCAGCTCGCCTTGTGCGTCTGCTGGCGCCTCCGCCGACATGAGAGCGGTCATGGCTGGGTGCACGAACCCTTCTGGAGCATGGACAACGAGCAAGGCGAGAACAACCAGTAGACCGGGCGCGAAACCGTAACCGATTGTTGCAATCAACGACATCGTGAGACCCAGCACCATCGTCCACCACTCGCCGAAACGCCGCACTGCTGGCCCAGTCAAGAACCCCTGTGTGAACGCGGTCGAAATACCGAATGCGGCTAAGGTCAGACCAATGGTAGCCTCGCTCCAGCCGAAGCGCGCGATACCCCAGAACGTCCAGATCGCCTGATAAACAGAACCAGCGAAGAAAAATGCGAACATGGCGACGGCCAGCGGAACGACGCCGCGATAGCGTGCGAACACGCGGAGCGTGCCGAGCGGGTTGGCGCGACGCCAGTCGAAGGAACGGCGGTTCTCCTGCGGCAAGGATTCCGGCAATACGAAATAGCCGAAGGCGACATTGGCTAGAGAGAATGCAGCCGCGACGAAGAACGGAACGCGCGGACCGAAGGTGCCAAGCAGACCGCCGATAGCCGGTCCGATAACAAAGCCAATACCGAACGCGGCGCCCATCAAGCCGAAGGCCTGTGCACGCTCTTCTGGTTTTGTGATGTCGGCGAGGTAGGCGTTGGCTGTTACGTAGGACGCGCCGCAGATGCCAGCGACGATGCGGCCAACAAACAACCAGAATAGGGTGGGCGCGAGTGCGGTCAACAGATAGTCAACGCCGAGCCCGAGCAACGACAATAACAGCACTGGCCGGCGGCCGACCGCGTCCGACAGATTGCCGATGGCAGGACCAAACAAGAATTGGCAGCCGCCATAGGCCACAAACAGAAGGCCGTAGATTACCGAAGCACCTGCCAAATCGGCGCCTGAGACATCGCTAATCAGCCGCGGCAGGACCGGCAGCACCAGACCGATGCCAATCATATCGATGGTGATCGTGATGAAAATGAACCAGATGGCCCACTTGCTAGGCTTAGGCAAACTGCTGCTCACCACCGTTTCGGTTGCAATCTCGGCAGGGACGGCAGTTGCTTCGCCGGTGCGATCATTGCCGGGACCGTCGTGGGGATCGTTGGCCATTGCGGCTCCTACTTCTTGCTCCCCATATTGCAGCGGCACTCGCGTTGCCACCACCTAGCCGCGCACCGCCAACGGGCATCCCGATGCTGGGATCAGGCGCGCTCGCCGACGAAGGGATTGGTCTGCCGCTCTTGCCCAAACGTGCTCGCGGGGCCGTGGCCGCAAACAAAAACAATGTCGTCGCCCAATGGGAACAACTTGTTGCGCACAGAACTGACGAGCGCGTCGGTGTCACCATACGGAAAATCAGTGCGGCCGATCGAGCCTTGAAAGAGGACGTCGCCGACGAACGCAACACCTGCCGCTTTGTTGACGTAGACAACGGAGCCCGGTGAATGGCCGGGGCAGTGGTAGACATCGAACTCGCCGCCGGCGATGACGACTTTTTCACCTTCGTCGAGCCAGCGATCCGGGGTCACGTTGCGGACGCCGGGAAAGCCGTACTGTGCGGCCTGCTTTTCCAGACCATCCAAGAGAAACTTGTCGGCCTTGTGCGGTCCGGTGATGGTGACCTTGAGCTTTTCGCGCAATTCATCGGCGCCAGCGGCGTGATCGATGTGACCGTGGGTCAAGAAAATCGCTTCGATGGTCACGCCGAGTTGCTGGATCGCGTCTTGAATGCGGTCGAGATCGCCGCCGGGATCGATCACGGCGCCCTTCTTCGTCTGCTCGTCATACACAATCGTGCAATTTTGCTGAAACGGGGTGACGGGGACGATTGCAGCTTTCAAAGCCATGCCGGAGCCTCGCAGAGTGCGGAATACGAATTTGGGCGACGGGTAGCCGAGATCAGCACGAAGCGCAAAAGAAAAGGGGGCTCAAAATGAGCCCCCGTTTCGGCAAGCGGCATTTTCAGGGAGAGAGGACCCGTCAGGCCGCCACGTTGCCCTCATCACCGGGATCGCGCAGGACATAGCCACGGCCCCAGACAGTTTCGATGTAGTGTTTGCCACCAGTTGCGGTTTGCAGTTTTTTGCGCAGCTTACAGATAAAGACGTCGATGATCTTGAGTTCGGGCTCGTCCATCCCGCCGTAGAGATGATTTAAGAACATTTCCTTGGTCAGCGTCGTGCCCTTGCGCAGCGAAAGCAGCTCGAGCATCTGGTATTCTTTGCCGGTCAGATGCACGCGATTGCCGTTAACCTCGACTGTTTTCGCATCAAGATTGACGCGAAGATCGCCGGTTTCGATGACCGACTGGGCGTGGCCTTTCGAGCGGCGGACAATGGCGTGAATGCGGGCCACAAGCTCGTCTTTATGGAACGGCTTGGTCATGTAGTCATCGGCGCCGAAGCCAAGGCCACGCACCTTATCCTCGATGCCGGCAAGACCGGAGAGGATAAGAATTGGTGTCTGAACTTTGCTGACGCGCAACGTTTTCAAAACCTCGTACCCGCTCATGTCGGGCAGGTTCAGGTCGAGAAGAATGATGTCGTAATCATAGAGCTTACCAAGATCCACACCCTCCTCGCCGAGGTCGGTCGTGTAGATGTTGAAGCCTTCGGACTGAAGCATCAGTTCGATGCTTTGTGCAGTTGCACTGTCGTCCTCAATTAGAAGAACCCGCATGTCTTTCCTCTCGTCCCCCGCCTGAATGACAGGCCGCCTGCTTTATTCGCGAAATAGGAAACGCAACTGAGAAACCGAATGTATTAAGACGCTACCGCGGAGAAGTTAACAAAACCTAACGAACCCTTGCCAAATTTCCCATTTTGATTTTTGGCCTGCGATTCTCAAGGACTACCGCTCTGCGAATTTGCCGACGGAAACCTTTAGCAGTCCGCGAGAACCACCTGACACCCGTTCAACGTCTTTGGAACTCAAAACACCCCAGCAATTTGCCCCACCCTGGGATGCGTCGAAGCTGTTGAAAATATCCCTATCTGATTTGCGACTCAGCGGGGAAGGCCAAAATGAGGCCGAAAGAGAGGGGGATAGGTGCTCTTTTCAGTTTGCAGAGCACCGTTGCTTTACCGCCACTTAAATGATTAATGTTAAGTGGTATAGATGGAACGGGAATTTTGCTGCCGGGTCAGCGCTGTAGCGGCCTTACCTCAGGTGGCACGAAACTTGTTTGGTCTTAAGAGCGTTTACGTGGGTCAGCCTCGTTTGCGTATCAGGGGTAAGCGTTATGAAATCGCGTGAATCATTGCTCAAGCCGAAGCGGTTCAATGTGACCGAAAAAGCCCGGAAACTGTCCGATCTCGAAGGGATGGTTCGTGAATTTGAAGGCATGGCCGCCGAACTCGACCGGCAAATTTTGACCGAAGAAGAGCGGACTGGGGTCAAAGACCCGCAGCATTTCAGCTATTCAACCTTTGCGAAGGCTGCGGCGCAGCGGCGCGAGAAATTACTCGCTTCGGTTGCAGATCTTCGCGCGCAGATGGATCAAGCTGCGGCCGATCACGCCGCTGCTGTCGAGGAACTGCGGCTGCTTGAGACCGATGAAAGCCGGGATAACGGGGAACGCACCTCATCGGCCGTCCCGACCGGCCTTCGATGATGGTTTCGGCAGGTTTGGCCCGCCTCAACTAACTTTTGGCACGCGGGAGCGATGCGACGCTGGGGTTGTTTGCAACCTTTGCCGCTGTCTTCCGGCACAACGCCGAATTCTGACTTGGTGACCCGCAGCGTCTTGCTCGCGGGTCATTTTCTTTTCGATCGCCTGCGCAGCGGTTGACATGCATGACCCCCAAGCGGGGAAGCCCGCCTCCCTCAAGTCGTCGCAGGTTAGGTTTTGCTGCTTTCGCACCCCATCACTGAACGCTCGTGCGCCAATCGCCGCTCTAGTTCGGCCCGGCGGCTCGGGCTTGTTGCGCTAGTCGCGTGCGGGATCGCAGGTTGCGCCTCCGGTGGTCCGGGGTTGAGCGAACTGGCGACAGCGACAACGCAAGCGACTGCAGCGGTCACAGGCACCGATCTCGCAAGCACGGGCACGCCGTCGACAGTTTATGCCGCGATTGCAGGCAAGGCGATGACCTGCTGGTTCGGACCAAATGGTCCGCTGAAGACCAGCCATATTTTCCATGCAGATGTGTCACCACCGTCGGAAAAGGGTGAAATCGCCGACATCGTGTTGCATGAGCGCGATATGACCCAGCCGACGCCGCGCGGCGCGCGTGCGTATCGCATCTTGGTGTCCCCTAATGGAGAAACGGCTTCGCACGTTGAGATCAGTAACGCGCGCTTGCCCGATGACCTCGCAGATGCGCTACGTGCGGACGTGCTGGACTGGGTGCGCGGCGGGACTGGATGCAAGGCGCAAATCGTGCGGCCGCCGGCGCCTGCGGCGGCAATTGCGACCGGGTCACTGCCGGCCAAACAGAAAAAGCCTGGCGCACGACCGCGGCAGGCTTCGTCACCTAAATCACATTAAGTATATCGCGCTTGGGCCGCACGATTAAGCGATCGCCCGCTACGCCGTCACAAGTCCTCGCGCGGATGTGCGCGCGAAGGCTCGCTCTGAGCGCAGCGAATTTAGTTACGGTAATCCTGAATTCGTGTCGCGCGCAGCCCGGGCAGGCCATGACGGTCGATCGAACGCTGCCATGACAGGAACTCGTCGACCGTGAGCTTGTAGCGCTCGCAAGCCTCTTCGAGGCTCAGGAGGCCGCCGCGCACTGCGGCGACGACTTCTGCCTTGCGCCGGATGACCCAGCGCTTGGTGTCGCTCGGCGGAAGATCGGCGACGGTGAGCGGACTGCCATCGGGGCCGATTACGTAGCGCACGCGCGCTCTAAACTGTTGCTCGGTCATGATACTCTTACGCTTTGAAGACCTGAACTGACCCTAGTTGAACACGATTAAGATCGACCTAAGTGCCACAGGTAAATACTTGGCGTTATTATGGGACGACCATAGTTGGTTTCTTAGTTAACATTAGCGGCCACTAAGAAACTTCCGGCGTCAGCAGCGGGGCAGGGTGAAGACCTGTGTCCTTCTGAAACGACCGGCCCAAGGACCGTTCATGTCTGACCGTCACCAAGCAAGCGGCAGGCCATATTCGAAGACTGGCAGTCAAAAGCGAAAATTTCGTGACTTTGTTATGGCTTATGGTTTTCAAGCTGTTACACGATCTGACCTCCAGGCCTCCATTCCGGTGCCATCCGACGCATATCAGGGCGTGAAGGGCAAAAAATTGTGCCCAAACCCGGTCAGAAGCGGTATCGCACACCTCGGCGTCTGTGATATGCGGTGCGCTTGGCTGAACTTGGCCGAACCGGGCCCTTGAAGCCAACCCAAGGTTTGCGCGTCGAACGATGACTACTCCCGATCTCACAGCCGCCCCGACAGAGCCCGATGGGCGTTTGGCCGGCGCCACCATGCCGATGACCGGGACGGGCGTTGCCACTCCCCTTCCGGCCGCCGTCCTCAGCGCGTTGGCGCCTTTGCAGCCCGGTGCCCGCGTCGTCGTTGCGATGTCCGGTGGCGTCGATAGCTCGGTTGTGGCCGCCATTCTGAAATATGCCGGGTTTGATGTCGTTGGTATGACAATGCAGCTTTACGACCACGGTGCCGCGGTCGGTAAGGCCGGATCATGCTGCGCCGGCCAGGATATCCATGATGCGCGCGCCGTTGCGGCGACCCTTGGCATCCCTCATTACGTGCTCGACTACGAGAAGCGCTTTCGTGAACGGGTGATTGCGCCGTTTATCAACTCCTATGTGCAGGGTGAAACGCCCATCCCTTGCGTCAGTTGCAACAGCGACCTCAAGTTCGGTGAGCTGTTGAGCACTGCCGCTAGCCTTGGCGCGGATGCTCTGGCGACTGGTCACTATGTCCAGCGCGTCGACGGCCCCGAAGGCGCTGAATTGCGCCGCGCGCATGATAGCGACCGTGATCAGAGCTATTTCCTGTTCTCAACGACACAAGAGCAGTTGGCTAAGCTGGTCTTTCCGCTCGGCGGCTTGGCAAAGCCTGACGTTCGCGCCCTCGCCCGGCAATTCGGGATTGCTGTCGCCGACAAGGCCGACAGCCAAGACATTTGCTTCGTGCCCAGCGGCCGTTACACCGACGTTATTCAGAAGCTGAACCCCGCCGCCGCCGATCCTGGCGACATCGTCCATGTCGATGGTCGCGTGCTCGGTCAACACAGTGGCATCGTTCACTTCACGGTCGGGCAGCGCAAAGGGCTCGGGATTGCAGCGGGCGAGCCGCTCTTCGTCGTGCGGTCTCGATCCGCAGCGCCGTCAGGTTATCGTCGGTCCGCGGTCGCACCTGGGGGTGAATACAATCCGCCTGCGGGGGGTGAACTGGCTCGGCTCGGTGCGTCCGGACGCGTCGTCGCCGATGGCCGTCTACGTGCGAACGCGCTCCAGTCAGCCGTTGCGTCGAGGTGTCGTCGTCTGCGGTGCCGACGGTCATGCCGTGGTGACGCTCGATGACCCTGAACATGGTATCTCGCCTGGACAGGCGGCGGTGTTCTATGCCGACGAAGCGCCGCAAGCGCGGGTGCTCGGCGGTGGCTTTATCGCTGAAACTCGTTTGGACCTGACGGTGGACCAGACGAGCCAAGTGTGACGGCCAACGCCACGACCGCCCAAAATCGGCCTTACCGGTCGTGTCTTCAACCCAACAATCCATTGCGACGCGTTGACGGCGCAGCGCCAGACGGCGTCATCAACACAGTTCGATCGCATTTCCTATTCGCGTATTGCCAAGATTTCTAAGAGGGAGTTTCAATCACCATGGGTTCTCTGCGTTCGCCCCAGGAGCGGTCGTCAATGACGTCGAAGTCACATAAGCCTGCCGTGGTTGCACAGATGCACGAAGACGCCATCAAGATCGCGTATCGCCGTTGGGCTCCGGTTTACGATCACACCTTCGGCAAAGTGGCGACTGAAGGCCGTAAGCATACGGTCGAGATGATCAACCAATCGACCGGCCGCGTGCTCGAAGTTGGTGTCGGAACCGGTTTGTCTTTGCCGGATTACAAGCGGTCTCTCGAGATCGTCGGCATCGATCTGTCGACCGAGATGCTCGACAAGGCGCGCACCCGCGTGGCCGAGGAAGGCTTGAGCAATGTCACCGGCTTGCATGAGATGGATGCTGGCGACCTCAAGTTCGCGACCGAAAGCTTCGACACCGTCGTTGCGATGTATGTGATGACCGTCGTTCCGGATCCTGAAAAGGTGATGAAGGAATTGGCGCGCGTCTGCAAAACAGGCGGCCAGGTGTTGATCGTCAATCACTTCTCGACAGAAGAGGGTGTGCGCGGCTGGGTCGAGCGGCGGATGGCTCCATTTGGCGACAAGCTCGGCTGGCGCCCGGTGTTCGATGTCGACCGCGTGATGGTTTGCCCAGAGCTCAAGTTGGAAGACAAGCGCGCGCTGCGCCCGATGGGCATCTTCACGATGATGCGGTTCCGCAAAACGCACCAGTCGAACTGATCGCGCAAAAGAGTTTTGCTTGGGCGCCGTCCTCTTGCCTGGACGGCGCCCATTTCATTGCCTTAAGTGCAGCGGATAGCCCGCTTACTCAATTGGAGAGATGGACGTGAAAGCTCCTATTCTTGCCCTTGCACTGGCCCTGGGGCTCAGCGCATCCGCTGTGGCGCAGACAACGGCGGCCGATCCCGCCAATACGCTGGTGATCGAACTCAAGACCGGCAAAGTCATGATTGCGCTTAAGCCCGACTTGGCCCCCAAACACGTTGAGCGCGTGAAAATGCTGGCCAAGGAAAAGTTCTACGACAACGTCAAATGGCACCGCGTGATCAGCGGTTTCATGGCGCAGACTGGCGATCCCAAGGGCATTGGCGTCGGTGGCTCGAAGTATCCGGATCTGCCGGCTGAGTTTTCTCAGTACGTTTACAAGCGCGGCACCATCGGTGCAGCCCGCACCGGGAACCCGAACTCCGCTAACAGCCAGTTCTTCATCTGCTTTACGGATCAGGGCTGCCGCGGTTTGACGGGTCAATATACGGTATGGGGCGAAGTCATCTCAGGGATGGAACACGTCGACCAGATCGCACGCGGCGAACCGCCGGCAACGCCTGACGTGATGCAGAAAGTCTATCTGCTGGCGGATCAGAAGAAGTAATTTAGCGCTGCAGATCAATCGGACGCGGCTGGTTCATGACGAACCGGCCGCGTTTTCTTTTGCTGCGCGCCGTGGCTGCGGCGCCAACTGCACGATGAGCGTCGCAATCAGGATCAGTCCGGCGCCGAACCAAGCCAACGGCGTGAGACGCTCGCCGAGCAGGAGAGCGCCGGCAATGGCGGCGAATAGGCTCTCCGTCGATACGATCGACAGCAGCTTCCGACGAAGCGGTGTAGCGCAGTGCGACGGTCAATAGCGTGAAGGTCAGCGCGCTTGAGAGCAGGCCGACATAGAGGATTTCGCCGGACGCGGCTTTCATGGCCGCGAGCGTCGGCGTTTCAAGCGTGAAAGCGCCGATTGATGCCAGCGTGGCAACAACCGCAAACTGAAACGCTGTGAACATGACCGGGCGGCGGAACGCAGAGCCCTTCTCAGAGAGAATGACATGCAGCGCCCAGAATATCGCACACGCCGCTATAAAGCGGTCTCCTGTCGAGAGGGTGCCGATCGAGCCGCCCCCCAGCGCCCATGTGCCTGCAAACGATAACAAGATCGCCGGAAGCAGTGCGATGCCGGGCACGCGCCGCAACAGAACCCACGCCAGAACCGGCGTGATGATGACGTAGAGGGCGGTGAGGAAGCCGCCGTTGGTTGCGGTTGCGGTCTTGAGGCCGATTTGTTGCAGCGTGGCTCCGGCAAAGAAGGCCACGCCGGCGAAGATGCCAGCGCGAAGCAGCCCTGGCGGCGCAAAAGATACTGTATCGGCTTCGCCGCGCCGGTAACCGGCACGGTGGGCCTCGTAAATTGCTACGGGCAGCAGGGCCAATGTCGCGAGCGCGGCGCGACTGGCGATGAATGTCCACGGCCCCAGCACTTCCATCGCGGTTTTCTGGAAGACGAATGCCAAGCCCCAGATGGCCGCCGCGCAGAGCAGCAGGAGGTTCGCCGTGATGCGGTTCATGGATATCTCTGAGGTGTCTCTGGCGATTGAAAATCTAGCACGCATGGTTGCGGTGCGACATTTCGAGATCGCGTGCCGCGTGGTGTTGCATGAGCGACGGAGGACTAGTCGCCACGCCCGGTGTTTTCGATTACCCTCGCATAGGATATGCGAATGACAAGGCCTGTTTGCTCGACCCTGGTTTGCTCAACTCTGGGGCGCGTGGCCGATAAGGAGCGAAACTGCGTTCATGGGTGTCAGGACGACCAACGCTGGAAGTTTTGCCCCGGCGGAGGCCGGGCGTGAGAGCTATTTGGGGCCGGGCCGGAGTATCGGGACGGAACCCGTGCCGCCGTTGCCGTTGTTCGACGCGGAACTCGGTCAGATTTTCATTCGTATGCGCGGGATCACGGGACTTGGGGTCTGGGACATGGCCCGGAAGGTGGGGACCGATCCCACAGTCATTGCCAATCTCGAGGCTGGCGCGCTCGATGCGTTGCCGGACTGGACTGAAGTGGTGAGGATCGTGGAAGCGTATGCGGGGTTGGCACAGGTCGATGGCCGCCCAATCCTCTCCCGGATGCTACAAGGATATGGCCGGCACGCGCCGCAGGTGACGGCACCCATTACCGCTTACTTGCCGCCTGAACCGGTCGTGGTTGCGAGCGCCGCGCCCCGATCGCGCGCGCAGTTGATGCCGACGATGTGCAAGAGATCGTGCCTTACGATGTTGCCGAAGCGCGTCGGCGGGCAACGACTGTGCAGCCGATCACCGTGACAACCGTGCCTGAGCGCGCACGGCGCGCCAGCCGGACGGCGCCTGCCGCGACCGCAGACACGGAGGCGGCTGAGATTGTTGAAGATGCCGCACCGCGGTTCCGGTTGCCGCATTGGCCATTTCTTGCGGCCATCCCCATCTTGTTGATGTGTGTGATCCTGCTCCTCGCCCGGACGTCACCGCGCGTGCTCTATTTCGTGCTTGTGCCCGTGCCGGAGTTCGCGCGCTCTCCGATCGAACGCGGCGTGGACCGGCTGGTGACTGTGATGGCGCCCAAACGCGATGGTCTAGTCTGGATCGATACGGGTGATCCACGCGCGCGCCGCCGCGACAAACTTCAGGAATGGGGCCGTTAGCGACCTTTTCGTGTCGCCGCCGGTTTGATGCCGTGCTGGCGCCGCCGTGTCTCCCCTCACCTCAGCCAAGCGATCCGTCTCCGATGTCGACAATTCCTCAGACCAAACTGAACCGCCTCATCGACCGCTGGGAGACGCTCCAGGCGGAAATGAATTCCGGCCCAGAGCAAAGCCGTTTCGTGCAACTCTCCAAAGAATTTTCCGAACTCGATCCTGTCGTGCAGACCATCAAAACGCTCAACGCGGCGCAGAGCGATCTTGAGGCGACACGGCTTCTCGCCAATGACGACGGCGATCCGGATATGGCCGAGATGGCGCGTGCAGAGCTTTCGCCGCTCGAAGCAAGAGTGGCGGACTTAACGCGCGGTCTTCAGTTGCAGTTGTTGCCGCGCGATGCGGCCGATGAAAAGAGCGCGATCCTCGAAGTGCGCGCTGGCACGGGCGGAGATGAAGCCGCGCTGTTTGCAGCTGATTTGTTCCGCATGTACGCGCGTTACGCCGACATTCATGGCTGGAAGACCGAGATCATCAGCGAAAGCGAGAATGCACTCGGCGGCTATAAGGAAGTGGTGGCGTCGATCACCGGCAAAGGCGTGTTCGCGCGGCTGAAATATGAAAGTGGTGTGCACCGGGTACAGCGCGTCCCGGCGACGGAAACGTCGGGCCGCATTCATACGTCGGCGGCGACCGTCGCCGTGTTGCCAGAAGCGGAAGATGTCGATCTCGTGATCAAACAGGACGATCTCCGCATCGACACCATGCGCGCTGGCGGCGCTGGCGGGCAGCACGTCAACAAAACGGAAAGCGCCGTGCGCATCATGCACATCCCGACCGGGCTGATCGTCGTCTCGGCGGAGAAGTCCCAACATCAGAACCGCCGCCTCGCGATGCAGGTGCTGCGGTCGCGCCTTTATGAACTCGAGCGTCAGAAACTCGCGGACGAGCGTGCGGCATCACGCAAGGATCAAGTCGGTTCCGGCGACCGCTCGCAGCGCATCCGCACCTACAATTTCCCGCAGGGCCGTGTGACCGACCACCGGATCAATCTCACCTTGCACAAGATCGCAGCTGTCATGGATGGCACGGCGCTCGATGAGATCATCGAAGCGCTGATCACCGACCATCAAACGACACTGCTGGCGGCGGAGATGCAAAGTGCGTGACGACACGCCGCCGCATGTCGACGTTTTACAGTTTACCGGCACTGACGTCCGGCAGGCCTTAGGTGAGGGTGCGCGTCTGCTTGCCCAGGCGCACATTGCCGGCGCTGGCGCAGACGCGCGCCGGCTTCTTGCGCATGCGCTCATGATCGCTCCGCTGGCTCTCATCGTGACACCTGAACGGGTCCTTACGCACCTTGAAGCGCAGGCTTTCGCAGACGTTCTCGTTCGCCGGCTCCGGCACGAGCCTGTCGCCCGCATCGTTGGTGTGCGCGGCTTTTATGGGCGCGACTTTATCGTGACGCCCGCCACCCTCGATCCGCGACCAGAAACAGAGACGCTGATCGAGACGGCACTTGATATGGCCGACAAGCTCGGCGGCCGCGACCGCGCGCTGACCATCGTCGACATCGGGACGGGCAGCGGCGCGATCCTCGTCACGCTGCTTGCTGAGTTGCCGCTGGCTCTGGGCATCGGGATCGATCTGTCGGCGGACGCCCTTCAGATCGCCCAGCGCAATGCCGCTCAACATGAGGTAGAGGACCGCATCCGATGGGTCGAGGGCCGCACCTTCGCCGGCGAAGCGGGGCCTTTCGACCTTGTGGTCTCGAACCCGCCCTATATCCCGACCCGCGACCTTGAGACCCTCGAACCCGATGTACGCCTGTTCGACCCCACCTTGGCTCTTGATGGCGGCGCGGATGGGTTAACGATTTATCGCGAGATCGCGGCCGGGCTGCCGCAACGCCTCCGCCGCGGCGCGGTGGTGGTCGAGGTCGGGCAAGGGCAGGCGCAGGACGTGGCCGGCATGCTTCGGGCCGCTTGGGGCGCAGACAGCCTTTCCGCCCCGCTCATTGTCAGAGATCTCGGCGGTGTTGACCGCTGTGTTGCAGTTGCGACACAATTTTGAGCCTTTCTGAAGAAATTGCTTGGAATTCAGAGCTACGAGCGCTAGCTTATTCCCTACGTGGATTCCGCAGGCACACCGGCCGTCCCATTGGGTTACTCTATTCGGGGTCTTAGCCGCAGCGGACAGCGCTTTTAGCGTCCTCCGAGGTGCCGTGGTTCAATATAAAAGGTGTCCAGGCATAGCTTGAGGTCGTCATCGATCCAGGCATGCAGGCTACCTTAAGCGATTTACCGAGGAAGCGTTGGTGAACACGTAAGACGCGCTGGCGTCATTGAAGTCACAGGCACACTTTGGGGATTTTTGTTTGCCCGTGATGTTTAAAGACGCGATGCACGTCGAGTTGGACCTCAAAAATCGTTCTGTCCGGTGAAGCGTGATGCCGGGCGCCTCGTTCCGCGAGCACATTGAGGTGTGCCCACGGCCGGTGGGGATTTGGTCACGCAGCGGCAGGCCCGATCGGCGACCTGACGCGCTACCACGTGTCGATCTATTTTTGACGTGTGCGGTTTTTCCGTTGCACTATGAGGAGCCTGAAAGCCAGTGAGGCCAGGACAGCAGAATTGCCGCGGTCGCGGTCGTAATCGCAACAACAAGCAACAGAACCCATTAACGCGCAGCTTCGAGTTGAATGGCCCGGATGTGAAAGTGCGCGGCACACCGGCACATATCGCCGAGAAATATTTGTCGCTCGCACGCGATGCCACATCCTCGGGCGATCCGGTGCTGGCTGAAAACTATTTGCAGCATGCCGAGCATTACAACCGCATCATCATGGCGTACCGCGAGCAGTTCCAACAAGGCAACGACGGCCAAGGTGGGCCGCGCCGGCCCGAGGGCTTTGACGGCGACGATTTTGGCGATGACGAAAATGGCGACGACAGCGGTGCCGACGACATGATGGGCGGGCCACTTGGCGAAGCTGCCGGTGGCGGCAGCCACAAGCTGGCGGCCAGCAAGGGCATCAGCAGAATTATCGTGAGAACCGTAACGAGCATCGGCAGAATAACGACCGATTTGAACGTCAGGATCGCGGTGATCGCGGCGGCAACGACTATCGCGGCCAGGATCGCCATCAAGACGGTGGCCAGCGCAATGACCGTCCATTCCGGCGCGACCGCGACGGTTATCGTGACCGTCAGCGGCAAGATCGTGGTGACAGGCCGCAACGCAATTTCGAGGGCCGGGATAACCGGAACTTTGAGAACCGCGACAACCGAGACAATCGGGACAACCGCAATTTCGAGCCTCGTGAGAACCGCGAGAACCGCAATTTCGAGCCGCGCGAAAATCGCAACTTTGAGAATCGTGACCGTGACCGCGACCGTGTTGGCCGCGCACCCGAGAACCGCGACGCACGCAACTTCGAAGACCGCGCTCCGGCTCCGGAGCAGCGCGACGTGCCGCCGCCGATGCGCGAAGCCCGCGAACCACAGCGTGAGCCGCGTGCTTTTGAACCGGCTCCGATTCCTGCTGCAGCATCAGCTGAAACCCTCAGCCCTGCCGCCCCCGCACGCCGCAGGGAAGCGCGTGAACCGCGCGAGCCCCGTGAACCACGTGTCCGTGCCGAAGCTCGGGAGCCATCGACCGAGGAGCATGCGCCGGACTTCCTGAAGCGTCCGGTGCCCGTTCGCCGTCCGCGCGCGCAGCCTGACGCCGCGCGTGCAGCGACACCGCCTCCGGCGGGCGAAGATAGCTCGGACACCTGAGCGTATTCACGTTTGCTCGAACCACCGGCGCTGCTGACCAAGCAGCGCCGGTTTTTGTTGCGCATAGCTGGCACACCCCGATCTGCCAATAGGTAACGGTGCATAGCTGTTGCTGCACTGGCAGCTTTGCCACGAGCTCGTGATGACATAGGCTCGCTTATCCCCCAATCCGAGCCGCGCGCGAGGCAAGATCATGGCTGTTATAGACACGCCGGCAGATGTCTCTCAGGATCGCGTGCACTTTCTGCTTCTCAATGTCGGGCACTTTCTCGATCATCTCTTCACGCTGATTTTTGCCACCGTGGCGGCGGTGGCACTCACGCGTGAGTGGGGGCTCAGTTACTCGGAATTGCTTCCCTATGCTGCGCCCGGCTTTTTTGCCTTCGGCGCGTTCTCGCTTCCGGCCGGTTGGCTGGCCGACAAGTGGAGCCGCGAGGGGATGATCGCGGTCTACTTCATTGGCATCGGGCTTGCGTCAATTGCGACAGCACTTGCTTCGACACCATTTCAAATCGGCGTCGCATTGTTTGTCATCGGCGCCTTCGCCGCGATCTATCATCCGGTTGGACTTGCCATCGTGACTGAGCGCTGGCGCAACACCGGCATGCGCCTCGCGATCAATGGCGTTTGGGGAAACCTTGGCGTTGGGAGTGCTGCACTCATCACCGGCTACTGCATCGATCATGGTGGATGGCGCACCGCATTTGTGGCCCCTGGCCTTCTCTCAATCGCGGTGGGCGTCATCTATGCGTGGCTCTTTCGCCGCGAAATCCATGGTGGCGCCGCTCACAGGTCGAGTGTCGTGGCCAAACAGAATGCTGAGCCGATGACCGCCGACTACCGCGCCGCATTGTTCCGCATCTCGATCATCGTGTTTCTGACGACGGCGGTTGGCAGCATCATTTTTCAATCGACGACCTTCGCCCTGCCGAAGGTGTTCGACGAGCGTATCGGCGGGATCGCGCCAACGGCGAGCGTCCTTGGGCAAATGGCATTTTTCGTTTTTGCGGTGGCGTCGATCGGCCAAGTCGTGGTCGGGCATTTTCTCGACCGCGTTGGACCGCGCCGCGTCTTCATGGCCGCTGCACTCATGCAGATCGTCTTTTTCGCTCTCATGCCGGGGCTGACTGATTGGGCGGCGTTGGCCTGCGCGCTTGCGTTCATGCTCGCCGCATTCGGGCAAATTCCGATCAACGACTATATGATCGGCCGCATGGCCCAGGGTTCGATGCGCGCGCGGGTTTACGGTGTTCGCTATGTCGTGAGCTTCACCGTGTTGGCGCTCGCGCTTGCCGCTGATTTCGATCATCTATCAGCGGTGGGGCTTCGACACGCTTTTCCGGGTGCTGGCGGTTTCAGCCTTCATCATCTTAATCGCGGCCATGCAGTTACCTGATCGCTTGCCGACGCCACCCGAACGCGCCACGGCATAAGCAGTGGTTCCGTCCCTGCCGCCTTCTGCGGCGCGGACAGCCCGTCACTGTCCGCGCGTGACGAGGCAATCAATCTGGCGCCGGCGCAGTTCTGTGCACACGTTCGTTGCTGCCGCCGTATCAAAGCCGCCGAAGCGCGCGCGCCAAACCTGCTTTCCGTTCGACGCAGCGAGTACGGCGTTGTTGGAGGCACCGCCCACGATGTCGGCGGCGCGGTGACGGATGACGTTCAACTGCCGTTCGGCCTCGGCGGCTGTTGCGAAGGCACCGACTTGGACAAATGTGCCGGTGCTGATGGCTGCTGCGGCTGGCGATGCGAGCGCAGTGGGCATCGCGCCAACGCCCGCCGCCATGCGTCCTGGCGCGGCGGCTTGTGCGCCGCCGCCGGCGAGTGCTGCGGCTTGCTGGCCAAGGGTACCTGGCGGTGTTCCGCGTTGCGGTGCTGCCGTCACCGGCGCCGCAGGCGGACTGGCTGCGGCGACTGTTGCAGCAGGAACGCGCGGGTTTGTCGGCGCTATCGTGCGGGTTGCCTGGGCTGCGGCCTGACGCGGAAGTGGCCGGGTCTCGGCAGGACTGGCCGAAGCTGCGCTGGCGGCAAGAGGCGGCAATGTAAACGTGGACGGGAATGCGGCATTCGCAGTCTTCGGAGCTGCAGCCGGTGCTTGCGGCGGCACGGCAGCTGCGACCGTGGTGACAAAGGGACGGTGCGGCCTCAGCAGCCGCAGGCATTGGCGCCTGGCGTGGCTGACGCGGGGCAACAAGCACCGGTCGCACTTTTGCGATTTCGATCTTGCTTCCAGCCACACTGGCGCTCGGTGGATTTTCAGCCGCCGGCAGCGGTGCGCTCTGAGCTTCGGCGACAACCTTGGCCACAGGCGGTGAAGCGTGAGCCGTCTGAACGGCTGGTGCGGTGCGTTTTGGCCGCTCGGCCACTTTCGGCTCGGGAGTTGCTTTCAGCTTGGCAACGGCAATGGTGGGTTGACGGGTTTTCTGGGCGCTCCCTTTGAGCAGTGCGATATTCAGGAGGGTGCGCATCGTTTGGTTGCGACTGCCTGCTGTCGCACCACCGAACACGGCGCCCACGACGTGCTTCTGGCCACGTTTGACCGATGCGACGAGGTTGAAGCCCGACGCGCGCGTGTAGCCGGTTTTTATGCCTTCGGTGCCCTCGTAACGGCCGAGAAGCCCGTTGTGATTGACGTGTGTGCCGGCGCCGTAGCGAAATTCACGCGTGGCGAACAATGGGTAGTGCTTCGGGAAATCATCATGCAGGCGCAGCGCAAGGGTGACCATGTCGCGTGCCGTCGTCACCTGCTGGTCATTGGGCAGACCAGACGCGTTCTTGAAGGTCGAGCTCTTCATGCCGATGGCGCGCGCCTTTTGCGTCATCAGAGCCGCGAACTTGTCCTCGCTGCCGGCGATCTTGTCGGCAATGGCAACCGCTATGTCATTCGCTGATTTCGTGATCAACGCTTTCACGGCATCGATGAGGGCGATGTCTGAGCCTGCCTCGAGGCCGAGTTTCGACGGTGCCTGACTGGCTGCGGCGTCGGTAATCGGGATGCGGGTCTGGTAACTCAAGCGGCCTTGTTCGATCAGATCGAACACGACATAGAGCGTCATCATCTTGGTCAGCGATGCTGGATACCGCGGTTCATCGGCGGCGTGAGCCGATATCGTTGCCCCGGTGTTGGCATCGATGACCAGTGCCGCCTGCTGGGGCCGTGCGACAGCCGGGGTGATCGCGCTGCCTGAAAAGGTGAGGCCCAACGCGAGTGCGAGTATGCGATGCAACTGCCCGGCGGCGGCTGTTTTGAGCGCATTATGCGACCAACGCCCCTCGCTCGCCTTCCTCAGCTGCATGCCCTCTGTCGCTCCGCATGGTTCGAATGTCTGACGTCCGGGGGCTGATGCCCCGCAACGCAGCGTTACGAGATGCATGCCACGGGTTTCCGGCGCCAATACGGCTGCCGCTCCGGCCTTTGTGGCTACGAGGCGGCGAAAATCATTCAGGGACGGTAGCGAAGGGTGGCTTAAAGACGGTTAATGGCCGTGTGCGGCATGGGCGCCGTGCTCGACGATTTCCGGCAATGACGCCTTCGTGCCGAAATTTTTGACTTACTTCCATGGTGCACCGCACAATCGCCTTGACATTTTTTGTGCGCTGCATATATTTGTTGCAATGCGGCACGGCATACCCGGTGCCGCCACTCATTTCCCGGAGAGATCGCTCAATAACTCGAGTGTTTCTTCATGACAGCCGACGCATTCATCCCACTCCAAATCGAGGATCTGCCCATGCTTCCGAACTTCTCCAACGTCCAAGATGTCCAGAAAGTCAGCCAAGCTAACGTTGACGCCACCATGAAATTCTTCACGGAATGGCAGAAAAACTGGCAGACGATCGCATCGGAAGTGACCAGCTACCAGAAGCGCGCCTTCGAAGACAGCACGAAGACCTTCGAAAAGCTGCTTGCCGTCAAGTCGCTCGACCAGGCCGTGGAAATCCAGACCTCTTATGCGAAGCGCGCCTATGACGAGTACATGCAGACCGTCACCAAGTTCGGCGGCATGATGACCGAGCAGGCTAAAGAAGCTTACAAGCCGCTTGAGCGCGCGATGCAACAGGCCCAGTCGCGCTAAGCGCACCGTCCTGACAGGTATCGAGGCCCGGCATCTTGCCGGGCCTTTTTTATTTCCTATTTACTGGTCATGATAGCTGCTCAGGCTCTGGGTTGCACACGCTTTTCCGCGCGCAAATTGGAGCCTCTGAAATTACCCTTTTGCGCCAGGGCAAGGTGGTCGTAAACTTGGGGCTACCGCTTGCTTGGCACCCATCCGGCAAGGACTATTCACGGGGCATCTGGAGGCGCATCTCAGCGGCTTTTGATGTCTTCGGCGCGGTATCCGAACGCGCCCAGATAGGAGATTGAGGACAATAGAATGTCGCAGAAGAACGGATCCAAGGGCGACGACGAGAACAAGACAGGCATCGTCACCAAGACGCGGCCAAAAACGAAGCGTCCCAATCTCTACAAAGTTTTGTTGCTCAACGACGATTACACACCGATGGAATTTGTGGTGCATGTGCTCGAACGGTTCTTCAACAAGAACCGGACGGAAGCCGAGAAGATTATGTGGCACGTGCATCAGAAGGGCATCGGCATCTGTGGTGTATTCACCTATGAGGTGGCGGAGACCAAAGTCGCCCAGGTGATGGATTTCTCGCGGCAGCATCAGCATCCGCTGCAATGCCGCATGGAAAAGGAGTGACTTCACGTGCCCGCTTTTTCTCAAAGCCTCGAAGCTGCACTCCATCGCGCTCTTGAAGCCGCCAACAAGCGTAATCATGAGCAGGCGACGCTTGAGCATCTGTTGCTAGCGCTCATAGACGACCGCGACGCGGCTGCCGTCATGCGGGCCTGCAACGTCAATCTGGATCAACTCCGGACGCGCTTGACCGAATTCGTCGATACCGAACTTGAGGCTCTGGTGCGTCAGGGTTCAACCGACGCGCAGCCAACCACCGGGTTCCAACGCGTGATTCATCGCGCTGTCGTTCATGTCCAATCGTCGGGCCGCGAAGAAGTGACGGGTGCCAACGTACTCGTTGCTATTTTTGCCGAACGGGAAAGCCATGCCGCATTCTTCCTGCAAGAGCAGGACATGACGCGCTTTGATGCCGTGCAGTACATCAGCCATGGCATTGCAAAGCGCCCCGGCATGAGCGAGCCGCGCCCGGTTCGGGGTTCGGAAGAAGAGTCGCCGTCACAAGAGACGCGCGAGGAAAAAAAGGGTGGACAGCAAGACGCGTTGTCGACTTATTGCGTCAACCTCAACAAGAAGGCGACAGACGGCAAGATCGATCCCCTCATCGGGCGCGAGCCGGAGGTGATGCGCACTATTCAGGTGCTCTGCCGCCGCCAGAAGAACAACCCGCTGCTGGTTGGTGATCCCGGTGTCGGGAAGACCGCCATTGCCGAAGGCCTAGCGCGTAAGATCGTGCGCGGTGAAGTGCCGGAGGTTCTTCTGGGTTCGACGATCTTCTCGCTCGATATGGGTTCGTTGTTGGCGGGCACGCGTTATCGCGGCGACTTCGAAGAGCGCCTCAAGGCTGTCATGAAAGAGGTCGAGAATTTCAAAGGCGCGATCCTCTTTATTGACGAGATCCACACCGTGATTGGTGCAGGAGCCACGTCGGGCGGAGCGATGGACGCGTCAAACCTGTTGAAGCCATCGCTTCAATCGGGGGCTCTGCGTTGCATCGGGTCGACGACCTACAAAGAGTACCGGCAGCACTTCGAAAAGGACCGCGCGCTTGTGCGCCGGTTCCAGAAGATTGACGTCAAAGAACCGACGGTCGAAGATGCGATCGAAATTTTGAAAGGCTTGAAGCCGGTCTTCGAAGATTATCACAAGCTGAAGTACACCAACGAAGCCATCAAGGCGGCGGTGGAGTTGTCGGCCAAATACATCCATGATCGGAAGCTTCCGGACAAGGCTATCGACGTGATCGACGAAACCGGCGCTTCGCAGATGCTGGTGCCGGAGAAGTCGCGCAAGAAGAAAATCACCGTCAAGGAAATCGAGGCGACTGTTGCGACGATGGCTCGCATCCCGCCGAAGACAGTCACCAAGTCGGATGCCGACGTGATGCTCAATCTTGAAAAAGATTTGAAGCGCCTCGTGTTCGGGCAGGACTTTGCGATTTCATCGTTGTCGGCGGCGATCAAACTCGCGCGCGCTGGATTGCGTGAGCCAGAGAAGCCGATTGGTTGTTACCTGTTCTCGGGCCCTACCGGCGTCGGCAAAACCGAAGTTGCGAAGCAGCTTGCGTCACTCATGGGTATCGAACTCCTGCGCTTCGATATGAGTGAGTACATGGAGAAGCATTCGGTTTCGCGGTTGATCGGTGCGCCTCCGGGTTATGTCGGCTTCGACCAAGGTGGCCTGCTGACCGATGGCATTGATCAGCATCCGCATTGCGTGCTGTTGCTTGATGAAATCGAAAAAGCACATCCAGATCTTTACAACATCCTGTTGCAGGTGATGGACCACGGCAAGCTGACCGACCACAACGGCAAATCTGTCGACTTCCGCAACGTCATTCTCATCATGACGACGAACGCGGGTGCATCCGACATGGCGAAATCGGCGATTGGCTTTGGTTCATCGAAGAAGTCGGGCGACGACAACGAGGCCATCAACCGGCTGTTCACGCCGGAATTCCGCAACCGTTTGGATGCGGTCATTCCGTTCGCGAACCTGCCGCTCGATATCATCATGAAAGTCGTTGAAAAATTCGTGTTCCAGCTCGAAGCACAATTGCAAGATCGTGGGATCACCATCGAACTTTCGGAGCCAGCTGCTCGCTGGCTGGCGGAGACCGGCTACGATGAGAAGTATGGCGCGCGCCCAATGTCGCGCGTTATTCAGGATCACATCAAGAAGCCACTGGCAGATGAAGTTTTGTTCGGGAAGCTGTCGCAGGGCGGCCTCGTCAAGATCCGTCTCGAAGGCGAAGGCCTCAAACGGCATCTTGCCTTCGATTACTTCCCGATGGACCCATCGAAGAAGCCGAAATCCTCGGAGGACGACGGCGATGACGTGGAGCCGGTTGCAGAGGTGATTGAGCCGCCCGCGAAAAAACCCGCGCTCGCCGCACCGAAAGACAAGCGTCCGCGCGGATCGGGCTCGGTGCCTGGCATCCCGCGCAAAAAAGATGAGTGACATTCGGCTTCACTTTAGAGCGACGACGTAACAACAAGGGGCGGTCTATCGACCGCCCCTTTGCTTTGCGTTCCGTGTGACACAGCGTTTACAGATTGAAAATTTCTCGTAGCGTCGCGCGCATCCATTCGGCGCGGCGCTCTATGACCGCTGCATTCCAGCTTGGTTCTGCGTGAAAGTCTGCTGCGAGCGCATATTTTTTATGCGCGCCGTAGCGCCTAATAATTTTTTGCTTGTTGGCGTAGGTCTTACTGCCCAGTTCGTTGTTGAGGGCGTCTGGCAACACGCAGAGATTACCGGGGTTCTCGGCGTATCGGTCCATCAGCGCTTCGTCATTGTTGAACTCCGCCAGCCACGCCTTCGTGCTCGCGTTGCGCGGCAGTATATGCTCGAGCGTAAGCTCTTCGCGAATGATGCGATCGTTCTGCTTTGTCAGCGCCATTTCAATGCGCACGACGAGCGACCGCAGTGGTGGCCAGCGCGGATCAACCTTGTCGCCGAGAACGTTGCGCAGCTTGTCGAGCCGCTTCGGATCGAGACGCAAGGTCTCGATGACCGCTTCTGACGGACTTTTGGCCTGCAAGACCTTGAGTGCGCCAGACAGTTCATCGCGGCGCTCGTTGACGATACCTTTGGCATTTGTATTCAGGTAAAAATGCCAACAGGTGCGCTCAAGCTCGGCCAGAACCTGAATGATCGTTCCGGGCTCGTTACGCCAGCGCTCAAGTGTGGCTGAAGCGATTGGTACCCAGTCGTCAAATTTTACGAGACGCAGTGATTGCAGCAGCACATCGATACGCGCTTTGGCGACGGGATCTGCAATATCTGCATCAGCGCCGTCGATTTCGGCAAACAGCGCCACGTCGGTGCCAAGCTCCCGCTCGATGAAGGCGAGGGCCGCCGCTGGGCTTTCAAAACTGTCCAAGACGGCGCGGTGGAGCGGCATGCGCGGCCGAATTGAACCTGATGCACGGGAACGCCAGTTTGACACGAAGCGACGCAACCCTTCGATCCCAAGCTCGCTTTCGAGTTCGTCCCACCGTGAAAAAAGCTCATCGCGCTTCTTAGGATCGTTGGTCGCATACTCCACCAGTGCGAAGCGCAGAACGTCTTCGCTGGAAATCGGACGCCCACGGCTATTGACGGTCTCAAAAATGCGGAACGCCTCAAGCTCGCTGTCGACCTCGATGGCAACGAAGTTGCATCGATCTGCAATGAAGCGGACGAGTAACTCGCGTTCCTGCGGCTTATTGTCGACAAACCAATTGCGAGCGAGAACCGCGTTGCTCAATATCCGATCGGCGCCTGGGCGATCAGTAATGGACTTTGCGTCTGCGGCAGGAAGGCCTTTGCCTGACAGAACAATGGGGCCAAAAGTGTCGTTGTCACCCCGGTGCAGCGTCAACCGCTGCCGCAACGGGCCGCCGGCCGTCAGCGCTGGCAATGTCAAAAGCTCGTCAATCTCGCTCGCGACGGCTCCAGGCCCCACCTGCTCGCGTGCGACAGCGAGAACCAGCGCCAGCGACGTCAGCCGCTGCTGCCCGTCCACAACCTGCAACACGCCGTCTTTATCCGGATAGAAGATAACGCAATTGAAGAAGTGCGCGACGTTCGTGTCCGGAGCCGCGAGATGATCCTCGAACGCCGCTTTGATATCACCGGTGAGATGATCCATTTCACGGCGCCCCCATTCGTAGTGGCGCTGATATCGCGCCATTACGTAGCGCTGCTCGCCTGTGAGCAGTTCACGCATCGACACATGCTTGATATTGTAGGACATTTGCTAACTTGGTCAGAGAAAAAATAGGTCGCGCGGAGTGTTACGCGCCGAGATGGATTGCGACAAGAGTGTGAAAAATGAGAAACATTTGTCGCGGCAACGCCAGCTGAGCGCCTAATGCCGATCAAAGGTCGCACCAGCTATAGACGCTGATCCCCTCACCTGCCAAGTGCGACAGCGACCTTTAGAACTCCTCCGGACATTTCGACGTGGCGGACACCGAATGCCGGCACCTCTACCGTTTCGTCGAGATAGCGGCGCACCGCCGCCGCTGTCTCGCGTTTCACCGAAATCTGATCAAGTGCTGCTTTGATTTCACGCTCTGCGTGCGCTCTCACGGTGCGGCTGCCACGTTCAATGAAGACGCACAGCTGAGGTCCGATCACTGCGGTGTCACAGACATTGCCGACGTCGAAGCGCCCTCTGACGCTGACGTTCTCAACTGAGAACGCCAAACTGCGTTCGAAGAGGACGGGCTTCAGGACAATGTCGACCTGGGCATCGAGCCACTCGACAGCCGGCATGCGGCTATCGGACAGGCTGGCACATGGTTTGGGCTGCGGGGTCAGCCTGATACAGTGTCCGACCAGTGCCGGGCCGGTGGATGACAGTTTTATCGTTACTGTGAGTGTTTCAGCATCCGCGACGACTGAGACGCTCTCGGATCGTAGGTGGTTCACATAATAGGCATAACGTCGGCCGAGTGCATCGCGCTTCACTTCCGGAATTGAGAACCGCGTTCTCAGTCCCGGGCCGAAAGTCGTCGGCCACTTTATCGACGAGGCATTGTCGGCGAGATAAGTCGCCCCCTTGAGGGCGCCGTGGTTGTGGAGGTGAAGCCGCACACCTGAGAGCACCGCCGTCAGGCCTTTGGCAACGTCGTTTCCGTTTAGTGACTTCGAGATCGTTTGCGCCGTCACAGGCGTCGCAGAGCAGGCATACGCTATCGCAGCTAACGCGACGAGACTGCGGAACATCACACTCACACTCCACACTGCCATTCAAAACGCGAACCTCGTCATGTTCGGTATCATATTCGCGGCGGTTTTCCAGGCCTTGACAGCCTAGCGCGAGGAGGCGCGCGGTTGCTCTCCGCTATCCAGCGCTACGAGACCACGTACGCCATCTCGGAACCCAAGGGCTGGGAGGATTGCCTTAAAGCGATCGGTGCCGAGTTTTAATCCCACGCTCACTGGCTGCCCCTCCCACAAGTGCCGCACGATCTCCGAGCCTTGTGAGATGTCAGCTTCAACGAAGCAGCCAATGGGTCGGCACCGGTTGACGGGAAGTGCGGCAGGACCTTGGCCGTGCTCGACCACAATCGACGTTTGCTCGCCGAACTGGCGCGGAATGAAAATCCGGAACAAGACCGTCGTGCGCCCGGCTACACGATCAAGCACCGCATGGGCGATGACAGGCGGCAAAGTTGGCGTGCGTGGTGTGGATCGGTCCGTCGTCAGTGGAAGCACCGGTTCACTCCGGATCAGAGCACATCTCCGCCTGTGCTCGGTCTGGTCGCAGCGGATCTGCCAGAGCCCTGCCTCGCGCATGGCGAGCGGCGGCACGAGCTTAATGTCATCGGGGTTGTTCTGCACAACGGCTGCATCATGCGCCAGGAGGCGCCAGGGCCAATCCCATAGTGTTGTCGTCGCACGGTCCTGCAGAGCAAAAGCACAGGTGCGCGCGACAAGCGTTTCGCGAATGCGATAGCCCGCGAAGGTCTCGCCCAGGCGCTCGGCCAGCGCCCGTGCTCTGGCGCAGGGTGTCGTGTGGGTAGCGCGTGGTGGCGGCAGCGGTTGCTCAATGAGAGATTCGGGGCCGGAACTTATGCCGAGCGCGTCCCGCGCCAGGGCTGGTCCTGGCGCTACTGCCCACAGCAGACCGACAGCGATCGCGCATATTGTCGCCACTGCGGCAGTGGTTATGCGCGCTCCAGCGCCCCGAACGCCGACGCGCCGCCATACATGGTCAACAGGGTGTTTGGCCTGCTTGTTCATCGAATCTAGGCTAGTGGCCGGCTCCCCCTCCGGCTAGTGCTGACCAGCAACTGCCTCTCAGCTTGCCAGCGCCAAGTGCCGCAATTTCTGGAGGCAGGCGTCGCGGTCAGGCAGAAAATCCTGCTCAATCCACCACAGCTCGAGATCTTCGATGAGCCTGCCAATATCGGGACCGGACGGCACGCCCAGGGCTAGAACATCGGCACCGCTCAACGGCAAGGTTGGCGGCGACCAACGCGCCGGCAATTCAAGCGACGCTTTGGCATTTGCATCGGTCGGATGGACGTTACTGGCAAGCCAGCCGAACAGGCGGCTTAGCCGATAGCTCTCTGGCCCGCGAAAATAGAGTGAGCGGCGGAGTGCCGCTTCCGGCTTTACAAATTCGAATTTGCTCGCAAGACCGCGCGCGGCAATCTGAAGGCGCTGCGTGTCGGCACGCGACAGCCGCAGACGCTTGCCAAGGGCGCGCGCGCCCTCGTCGGTATGCACCGCGAGTGCCGCAAGACGTATCACACTATTTGTGGGCAACGCATTGACAGCCTCAAGAGTGCATAGCCGCTGCAGGCGGCCAATACTCGGCGCAGCCCCAAGGATATCGGCGAGGTAGCCATGGCGATGCATGACGCCCAGAACAGGCACCATCCGCTCTGCTTGCAGCAACTTCAGCATCTCGGCGGACACGCGTTCTGCTGATAGTTGCCGCAAGCCACGACGCTCTCTGTCGCACGCTGCCAGGCCGTCTGCGTCGAGCTCGTCTGATGCATAGACCGCTGAGAACCTGAAAAAGCGAAGGATGCGCAGGAAATCTTCCCGGATGCGATCGTCGGGACTTCCAATGAAGCGGACGCGCGGAACCGCGAGGTCGGCAAGACCGCCGAGTGGATCGAAAATCGTGCCGTCGGCGCCGCAGTAGAGCGCGTTGATGGTGAAATCGCGCCGGGCCGCGTCACGCGCCCAATCGGTCGTGAAGGCGACTGTGGCGCGGCGGCCATCCGTCGACACATCTTCTCTGAGGGTGGTGACCTCATGCGGAATATGGTTGGAGATCACAGTCACGGTGCCATGATCGATACCAGTTGCAACAGCCGCTAGCCCCGCCGCCTTTGACGCTGCAATGATTGCGTCCGGGTGGGCCGTTGTTGCGATATCGATGTCAGAGACAGGCCGGCCCAAAAGTGAATTTCGGACGGCACCACCAACGGCACGCGCCTCGTATCCAAAATCTTTTAGTGCACGAAACACTGCTTGCGTCTCGGGTTGCGCTAGCCATGCGGCTCCGCTCAGCGACTTCATGTACACATCACCTCGGTTCGCGATGGCTCATTATTTTTTACCGGGCTGGATGATCTTGCCGTCTTTATAGATTGCGGGCTCATACGGCACGTCGATGCTGGCCTCTTGCCGGACACCGAATATCGCCATCGTTATGCCCACAAGCGCCACGCCTGCGGCAATCAGCCAAACGATCGGCGCATCTTCCAACGCGCCAAAAAACGTCGGACGTGATCCTCCATTCTCGTCCGCCACATTCGTGGAGAAGAAGACATAGGCCAGATAGACTGCTGTCGGAATAAAGAACAGCAAGACATTCTCAAGCACGATGCGGATCATAGCGCGTAAAGCCTCTCGTGCAGGTTCTTGAGCATGCCTGCGGTGGCGCCCCAAATATAGCGTTCACCGTAGGGAATTGCCCAGAACTGCCGATGCCGGCCGCGCCACTCGCGTGCATGTTGTTGGTGGTTGCCTGGCGACATCAAGAACGCCAGCGGGACCTCGAAGGCTTCAGCGACCTCGCCTTCGTGTAACGTCAGCGAGAAATTCGGCCGCACCAGAGCGACCACCGGTGTAATGTGGAACCCGGTGCCCGTGCGATAACCGTCGAGATAGCCCAGCGGTTCGACGTGTTCTTTACCCAACCCGATTTCTTCGTCGGCTTCGCGCAACGCGGCTTCAAGCGGGGTTTCATGAGCGCCATCAATGCGGCCGCCGGGAAACGATATCTGTCCGGCATGCTTGTTCAAGGTCTCGGTGCGTTGAGTGAGAAGGACTGTGAGCTCGTCGCGGACGACAATAGGCACAAGGACCGCTGCAGGCCGCGGGGCCTCCATCGCAGCAAGATCGGCGGCGAGTTCAGGGTTTAAGTCCCAGTCTGACCGCTGCCGCGCCCGGCCGGTGCGTGGATCGAAGATGGTATCGGAGGCCGGTTCGGCATGCAGGCCTGCACGCGCACGATGCCGGAAAACATCCTCCGCGAAGAGCTGCTGGTCGAGTACGGCTTGGTAGGGCGTTCTATTGCTCATGAGCCTAACATATCACGCTGCGCTAAGGGGGAACATTGCCCCGTTGCTGATGAGGGCAAGGGAACCGTCTGAGGCTTCTTGTGCAAGTTCAACCAGATCATAGTAAAGGGCGCGTGTTACAAGCGCCTCCAGCCGGCCGCGCACCAAAAGGTAGGGCTTTAGACCACCGCTTGACGCCTCCATTGCAAACCGCAGAGGATTTTCGGGACCGCACGTCACGATATCATCGACGTTCGTCCGAAAAACCAGCGTTTGCTGCTCGTTGGTTCCTCTGACTTCCATCTCGACGGCAAGAAAGGGTGCATCGGCCACAGCCACGTCCACTTTTTCAACGGGCGTCACCAAATAATGCCGGCCGTCCTCATCCTTGCGCAGGACGCTGGCAAATAACTTGACCAGGGGCATCCGGCCGATTGGTGTTTTCTGATAGAACCACGTTCCATCGGCGCGGATTTCCATCCCGATATCACCGCAATAGGGCGGGTTCCATTTTTCGACGGGTGGCGGGCTTTTACCGCTCTGCTGTGCTTTGAGCAGTGCTTCCAGTCCAGAGATCTTGGGGCCGCCGTCACTGGGGCGCGCACTGTCAGTCATTTTTGACCACCGGTTTAGGGCATCGTTCCTGCGTCACGCTCATGACCGCGACGGCCGTATTCCTTCGTGCTTTCCCGCTAGTGGGATTTCGTTCATGTCGACCGCAACGTGAACACTATGGTCGCCCCCGCCGAGCAAAACGCCGACAATCGGGCTCACGTCATCATAGTCGCGTCCGGTAGCAATTGTTACGTGTTCTTCGCCAACGCGAATGCCATTTGTGGGGTCAAAATCCACCCAACCGTCGACCGGCGTCCAAACGGAAATCCAGGCGTGAGAGGCGTCGGCACCGACAAGCTTAGGCTGTCCTGGCGGTGGGCGGGTGAGGATATACCCGCTGACATAGCGCGCTGGCACGCGCATGGCGCGTAAGCAGGCGAGCACAAAATGCGAAAAATCCTGGCATACACCACGGCGCTGTTCAAAGACCTGCTGCAGCGGTGTTGCGATGTCGGTGGCAGTCGGATCGAACTTAAACTCGCGAAAGACGCGGCGAACGAGATCCATTGTGGCAACCAATACGGGACGGCCGGGAGGAAATGATACTCGCGCATAGTCCGCCATCGCGAGGCTTGCCTTCGTCATGCGCGACGTGCAGCGAAATTGATACACATCGAGCGCGACCGACGGCCCGCACTCTGCGAGGGCCACATCGAGATGATCCCAAGCGACGGACGATTCCAAGTCAATCTCTGCTGCTGGCATCGTTTCGATTGTGCTGCGTGCATGGATAACGAGTTCTCGATGTGGAATTTCCATCTCGATGGTGAGCACTGGATTGCCGAACGCATCGACACCGTCATGGCGTAATGTCGGGGCGGGCTCGATCAGCAGACTATGATGCTGCACCTTCTGCCGTTCGACGCTGCGTGGCGACATATGCAGCCGATGCTGAGACTGAACGACCGGTGATGCATAGCGATAAAGCGTCTTGTGGCTGACTTCGAACATCATGGCGACGGCTCACTGCGTGTCGACGCACGATGGGGCGCATCGCTACTCAGATTAAAATAGTGCCGTGCAACAGCATTCGACAACTCAGGCAGCAACTTTAATTGCTCTTGCATCAGACGTTCGAGCGCCTCACCTTTTTCTTCGCGCGCGATGGCTTCGACATCCGCGAGGCGGATGGCGGTTTGGAGGGACAAAATCAAGCGGCGATCTTCGGCTAGTCCCGCGCTGGCCTTGGCATCTGGCAGTGTCTCTAACTGGTCAGCAATAGCTGCAAGTTGGAACGACAGGCTGCGAGGGTTCGCCTCGTCAAGCAACAACAGATCGAGCACCAAGGGCAAGATCGGATCCAGTCGATAGCGCGAGCGATAAGTGATGAAACTGTCTGCCAGCTCTAGCAACAACAGCAGGCTCGTGCGTTCCTGGTCGGGCTCAGGTGACGGAATGAACATTGCCGCGATGGCTTCACTCAAGTTGTAGGCGCGCTCGAGCCGCCGCCCCATATCGAGGAACGACCAGCCGAAGTTTCGTGTCATGTTTTCATGCATCAGCCCATTGAATGCTGCGATCGATTGCAAGCCTTCATCCAATAAATCGAGCATCACGACCGGTGATGCCTTCATCAAAGCAGTGACCCACGTATCGCCAGGACGGAAGCGAGACAGCGTTTGCCACGCTTCCAGAGAGAGCCGGTCTCTGACCAGATGGGCCACGCGGTACAGATTCTCCAGCGTCCGGCCGAGCGCACGCGTCGCTTGCGGACTGGAGACGAGATTGATGCAAAGCTGTTCGATATCGATGTCACGGGCCGTCTCAACGCGACCAGAAGCCTTTATGCTTTTGTCATTGCTCAGCAACACCTCAAGGCATCGCGCCGCTGACCTCCGGCCGGTCGCAGGGCCGCTGTCCGTTTCTATCCTGCGCAGCGCGCTGCGCAGAACGCGCATTGTCCAATCGGCACGTTCGCTGTAGCGGCCAATCCAATAAAGATCATCGGCGACGCGGCTTTGAATAACGCGCTGCGACCGTTGCACACGGGCCGACGCAAGTGTCGGATGCCAAAGGCTCACATGGGGGGCTTGCTCTGTCTCGCCCGCGATCCAGACATCTCGCGTGTGTCCGTCCGGGGCGCTGAGTGCGACTGCGCGATCGGGATCGACCGTCATCGCTAGGCCACCGGGCATTACGCTAAAGCCATCGGTTGTTCGCGCCGCGAACAGCCTGATCGCGAACGGCCGTGGCTGCAGTTGACCACCCTCGAACGCGGGCGCGACAGAGAAGCCGATCTTCTCTTCGGCAACCAGGCTTGCTCCATGCAGCTCGATCTCGCGCCGCAGAAGCTCAAGTTCCTGGTCCGATAGCGATTTTGTGCTTTGACCAAGTGCGGCTTGTCCCGGTCGCCCGGTGCCTTCCTGCGTCTTACGAATGACAAAACTATCCAGTCGCGTCAGGACATGCGCGCGCTCGCTCCGCGTCACCGAGCCAACGGCGTCGGGCATCCGGCAACAGCAATTCCTCACCAATTAGCGATTGAGCGGCAGCTTCAATGTAGCGTCCCAGCCCACGATTTTGAGCAATCGCCGAACCAATAGGGTTGACCACGATGCGTGGAGAATTGCGCACGACGCGCATGAGTCCGGCTGGCCCTTGAAACGCGGCGGGATCAAGTTCGAGTGGATCAATCACGCGGCCGTCTACACAGCGCACGATCAGGTCGATTTCCTTCAAACCTTCGAGCGTCTTTAGATAGACCTGATTGCCGCGCGTACGTAGATCATTGCCTTCGACAAGCAGGTATCCGAGATAGCGCGCGACGTAGGCGTGGGAGAAGTAGTCCTCATGCCAGGGGCCAGGTGTCAGAAGTGCGATGCGTGCGTTTTCCCGTCCGCTGTGGCGAATAAGAGCACTCTGCACAGTATTGAAGTGTGCCGCGAGACGAATGCCATTGCAGCTCTTGAAGATATCGCCGGCCACATGAGTGTGGGCGACACGATTTGCAAGCGCAAAGCCGATACCGGCCAAAGTTTCGGTGTGATTGTCGATGACGCGCCAGCGCCCATCCTCGCCGCGCGCAATATCAGCCGCATAGAACTGCAGACCGCCAGCGCGTGGCAGGATGCCCTTGCTTGGTGACAAATAGGCGCTATCGGAGAAGATAAGTTCTGGCGGCAGCAGCCCGTTCCGCAACAACGCCTGCTCGCCGTAAACATCCTGCAAAACTGCATCGAATAGGCGCGCACGTTGTATCACGGCGGCTTCAAGCCAGCGCCATTCCGCATTTGAAATAACAACCGGAACCAAGTCGAGTTGCCATTGCTGCGAGGGCTTTGCCGGATCAGCAAAGATGTCGTAGGCGATGCCGATATCGCGCACCCGGCGATCTATTTTTATCGCGCGTTCATTGCGCTCGGCAGCGGATAATCCGTTGAGCTCGGCCATCAGCCTGCGCCAGTGAGGCCGGACTGTACCTGTATCATCGAGCATTTCGTCGTAACGCTGACGCGCGTCGGATGTGTAACCTGTCAAGATCGCATCACTAGCGGAGGCAGGGATTTGCGCGGCTTTGCTCATTGCGTTGGTACTTCAATTCCTGTCTTCGTTTTGTCCAAGCCACGCGCCGCAAAACGGATCATCATTTTAGCCCACATATGGACGCGGATTCGATCAGTCTGCAACTCCAGACCAAATTATGACCTTGCAGCGTGACGTCAGACCAGTCGATTTAAATTAGAAGATTTTTTCGCACACCTCATACCGCCGTAAATTACTGATAAACAACGATCTTTTCCATCAAGCTCGATTGCTTACAGACCGCGGAACGACGAGTTTGTCGCGAATTCCGACGGGTAACCACCTCACTTCACGGCGGCTCCAGTCTTTTGGAAGGCGTACCACTCCGGCCGGATATTAAGCGGGCTGTGTGGATGTTGCTTCTCTGTTGCGCTGCAGCGATGTCGTCACTCAGGTTTTTAGCAAGTGCGGATCGCCAGCAGAAGGTCGGCGAAGACATTGCCGCTAGCGCGATCTTTGAGCCTGAACTAGCATTCAGGCACCGTTCTTGAGGTGACACTCAAGAACCGAGCATCGAACGCAGCATGTCATTGGGCACGCTCATCGGGTGATCCAATGTCACTGCTGGCCAATCCGTTTTTGACCACCAATCGAGGCAGGGCATGCGCGCTATCACACGTACTGGTTCACTGCTCTTCATGGCATTCTGCATATTCGGTGCGGTGTCTGCCAACGCTCAAGACACTTATCCATCCAAACCCATCACGATTGTTGTTCCTTTTGCGGCTGGCGGACCAACCGACGTCGTCGCGCGCATTGTTGGCGAGCACATGTCGCGCACTCTCGGCCAATCTATCCTGATTGAGAACGTGGCCGGCGCGGGCGGATCGACTGGCATGACGCGTGTCGCGCAAGCTGCTCCCGATGGTTATACGATTGGCGTTGGAAACATGGGGACCCAGTCGGCGGCGCCTGCCCTCTACCCGGGCCTCAAGTACGATCCGGCGAAGAGTTTCGACCAGATCGGCATCGTGAACTATACGCCGCAAGTCGTTGTCGCAAAAATAGCGACGCCCGCGAAGTCGCTGTCAGAGTTTCTGGCGTTTGCTAAATCCAACCATCAGAAGCTAAGCTACGCGCACGCCGGTGTCGGATCCATTTCGCACGTCGCGGGCGTGGTTTTTAATGGTCAGTTTGGGTTAAAGCCAGGATTGGTGGCATACCGCGGAACGGGGCCGGCCATGAACGATCTCGTCGCTGGACAGATTGACTATATTGTCGATCAGGCGCTCAACGTGATACCGCACATTAAGGCAGGGACAGTCAAAGCCTTCGCTGTTGCAGCTCCGGAGCGGCTGGCCAGCTTACCCGACGTGCCGACAACGAAAGAGGCCGGAGCCAATTTCATTTTCAGTGCGTGGAACGCGATGGTTGCACCCAAAGGGCTGCCAGATGCCGTCCGCAGTAAATTGGTTGCTGCTCTCAGTGCTGCGCTCGACGATGCTACGATCAGCAAGCGCTATGTTGAGCTCGGCAGCACCGCACCCAAAGGTGCCGACCGTGGTCCTGCCGGCTTGCAGAAGCTTGTCGAGAGTGAAGTTGCGCGGATTACACCGGTGCTTAAGGCTGCGGGCGTGACGGCCCAGTAATTTTTACAATGCATTGCATGCGCGCGGTGCAAGGCCGCGCGCATGCCCCCAACTCTTGCCATTGACGGGGCGTGATTTGCGACTGACCCAAGACGAGACTGACATGTTAGCCGGTCATCATGGCCCCGCGCGACAGTGGGCCATCCAGCATCAGATCGCTGTTGGTAGTTTTTTTGATGCCGAGGACTTCGTCCCCGTCGCTCAGGCGCACATCATGGCCGACACCGAAAGCCTCGGCGATGTCGGCGTTGCTTGGCTCGAGCAGCTTGCATCCCATCCTGCGGCTGACAGGCGCGTCCGCATTCCGACGATCACAGATCCGCGCGGACTGGATTTCGCCACGTATAAGAAGTTGCGGCAGACCGAGCGGATGGCTGATCTCGAGGCCCGCGCCAGCAAGGCTTTCGAGGCGTTCGGCGTTTTGATGACCAATACCTGCATCAACTATCAGACAATCTTGCCCCCGGTTCGGGGTGAGCATCTCGCCATGGGTGATACCGGTGTCGTGATCTATGCCAATAGCGTGATGGGCGCACGTAGCAATTTCGAGGGTGGCCCGTCTGCCTTGGCGGCTGGGTTAACCGGGCGCACGCCGCGATATGCATATCATCTTGACCGCCACCGGCGGGGGACGTTGCTGTTTGAGGTCACCTGCCAACCCAAAGACCTCAGCGACTGGGGGGCGCTTGGGGCTATTATCGGCCGGGCCTCCAACAGCTACTGGAATGTGCCCGTGGTGACAGGTCTTGCCGCACAGCCAACATCAGATGAGCTCAAGCATTTCGGTGCTGCAGCCGCCAGTTTTGGTTCACTGGCCATGTTCCATATGCCGGGCATCACAAGCGACGCCCCTACGCTCGCTGATGCCTTTCATGGCACCGCTGCGCCGAAGGCTCACATCATCACTGCTGCTGATCTTGATGCTTTTTATGGAAGCTACGGTGCTCAAGGCGAAAAGCTTGACGTGGTTGTTTTCGCAGCACCTCAGCTTTCTTTGATCGAGCTTGAGCAGGTCGCCGGCCTGCTCGATGGACGTCGCGTCCACAGCCACACGTCATTGATTGTGGCGACTTCTCCGGAAATCAAGTTCGCTGCCGACCGCATGGGACTAACCGAACGCATGGAAGCAGCGGGTGCCACGGTTGCGGCCGGCGTTTGCTTCTATCAGAGCTATGCTCGCGAGATGGCTGAAGCAAACGGCTGGACGCGCCTCATGTCGAACTCGGCGAAGCTCATCAACATTATTGGCGGCTACGGTTACAAGCCGACATTGGCGACCATGGCGCGCTGCATTGACAGTGCTGTTGCCGGAAAGGTGCTCTGATGCCGATCGTACTCAAGTGCCATCCAGGGATCGGCCCGACCGTCGAAGGAGAAGCACTGGTTGCTTCAGACAATTTCTCCGCACGCTACGATCTTGACCGATTGGCCGGTACCTTTTCACGGCCACAGCATAAACTTCATGGTCAATCCTACGTCGATAAAGTTTTGGTTCTCATGACTGCGAAAGGTGGCGTCGCGTCCGCTTGGATGCTGAACGAAATGGCCGCGCGAAAAATGGGACCGAAAGCGATCATTTTCGACCGTGCTAACACCATCCTCGCGCAAGGCGCCGCCCTGGCAAACCTGACCATGATGGATCGTTTTGAAGATGGAGACCCAACGACGTTGATCAGGTCCGGTGATCAACTGCGGATCGAACCGCGTGAGGGCCGGGTCACGATCCTCAACCGGGATTGAGCCTGTAGATCTCGAATTACCGGAAGATGTAGATTGGGCTCGACCAGGCGCGGTGGCCATCGATTTGCTGTACGCGAACAAAAAGTTCTTGTGTCTCCTTTTGCGCGCAACTTGATGCGGCGGCGTAACTCTACGTCTTGTTTTGTTAGATTGTCCGGCAGCCTTTGCAGTTCGACACGGCGATCGAGTCCACCGGCATCGAAGATGATGGGATCAACGCCAAGGTTTGCGAGATCAATTTTACCGGCAGCTGGCTTCGTCTCAAACGACAGCGTCCCCGCACGGCCAACGTTTGCCAAGTCGATGCCGCCATAATTTCCCGTTGTCACCGCCTTCCAATCACACGCAATGTCGGTCTGATGCTGGATGCCACGATCCAAATTCCAGTTATTGAACATTGTCGCGCCGGAATGCCGCGATCCGCTTAGTTGCAGTCTGCCGTCCCAGGTCGTCGTACGTGCCCGGCCGCGATATTCAGCACCAGTGTAAACGAGACGGACACGATCGCCCAAATCATCGGCGCTATAGGGACGGAACGTCTCGATTAGATCCATGCCATCGAAAATGTCGACTCGCTCAATCGGCGCTGATCCTCTTGCTGCAATGACAAGTTCAACATCCTCGTCTTTCACGCGCAGAATATCGCCCATGATCGCCTGGCGCGCCGAGATGCTGCCACTCGATGTAACTGCTGGATCGCGGAGGAAGACTTCGGCGTCAGAAACCGTGGTGACGCCGACGTTGAGCCAGAGGCGATTGCCGGTGGTGCCGTAGTGATGCCTTCTGCGCATGCACTCGAAGATTGAATCGCGATCAAGCCGGTTGGCAATGAAGCACGTCAGGCCGCCATAGCTGCCAAAGAATGAGGCTCCTGGGTAACAGGCGCCCGGCCGGCCTTTGTGTCCGTCGGAGTTCGCGACAACGCCTACACGATAGCCGCTCTTGAGCGCATCGGTGATGATCCATTCAAACGTACCCCACGCGGAATGTACTTCGACCGCGGTTTCGAGTTTGTGATCATGCGCAAAGGTGACATCGGCATAGCGTCCACCGACGTGCGCCATGACCACGCAGTCTTTGCCTGCCAGCTTCTTGAAAAGTTCGTGAGCGGTGTGAGCGTCGGTCTGCTCGTCGGCGATATCCGTTGAATCGGCAATCTGCGCATGCGACGAACGATGAATGGTTTCGCCTTCGTGCCGATAGTGCACGTTGCGATCACCACCGACGGCTGTATTAGCTGACCATTCGTATCCGGGAATGCAGACGAATTTTCCCGGGACATCGAGCTCGCGTGAGATTGCGTTCAAGTCTTGCCAAAACGCGCCCGTGATTTGAAAATCGTTACCTTGATGCCCCATCACATCGAGGAACGCCCGATCACGGCCGAACTCGAAATACTCGCGAGCTGAGTTCGTGCCCAGTGTTTCGTCGGACTGACCGTGCGTGTCCCCCCAAAAATGGACTTTCTCGGCGCGCGTTGAAACAATCTTCAGCGGATTTGATGTGCAAAGGCTGGTGCCACCTTCGTCGACAACTCGAACGTCGATTGTTCCCTCGTTCACTTGCGTCAGGCTCGTAAGTGTCGCGGCGAAGGCGCCTTTGTGCACGCTAATTGTTGCCGGCAGATCAGTTCGTCGCGGTGACCACTCGAGCTTCAAGTTTTGCTGCTCTAACCGTGAGGGATTTCCCCACCGATCCGTGGCCTTCACCGCTAGACGAAATGGCTCACCGGCCCGCACCTCTGTTGGCAGCACCGCATGCCACGTCACTCCAGAGCCCGGGACTATCGAGATCTTTGGACTTTCGGGCAGCGCAACGTAGTCGTAGGTGGCAATTGGATCGGCGAAGACCCGGAACTCGAATCCCGTCTCGCAATATGTCTGCACTCTGATCCCTGGTGAACCCTGCCGGCGATCGCCAAACCTGATGGTGATTGTATCACCGGGCGCTAGAAATTCCTTGATGACGCCAATGTAGAGCGAGCGACTCCATGGGCGAATATTGCGCTTGAATTCCCACTTGAGTTCAAGTGCGGCGCCGTTAGATGCCTCAGCGGTTGTATAGCCGGCTGCCGAGGGATTGCTGAACTGGACAGGACCGAAATCGGTGGCAAATCGAAAACCGATCTTGATAGATCCGGTGTCATCAACGCCGAATGTGCCGGCGGTGTAGACGAGGGTGAAGCTCTGCATAGACCCTGCCTCGAAGGCACCAGATGGCGTGAGTACAGCCGTGCCCATCAATTCCGGGCGATACGTAGAATATGGCATTCAGCGTCTCCATCTTCGCCCCCTGACCTGGGCTTCATCTTTCTATCGCCCACACGTTGGACTAAGTCCTACCCATTCACTCAGGTCGCGCGGCGGATCTGCGGCGCAGCGAGCCCTTCGATCATCACGTTCACACACGCGGGTTTGCCGCTGGCAATGGCGCGCTCGATTGCCGAACCCAGTGCGTCACCGTCTGTCACGTATTCGCCATGACCACCAAGCGCGGTGGCCACTTGATCGTAGCGTGTCGGCAGAAGCGAGCAACTATGTGTACGCTCTTTGCCGTAGTCGCGTAGTTGGATTTGATGTTCCGCGCCCCACGTCGCGTCATTGCCCACGACGGCGACATACGGCAAGCCATGGCGCACAGCAGTATCTAATTCAGCCATGTGGAAGCCAAAGGTGCCATCGCCCATCACAGCGACAATAGGCGCGTTAGGTTCGACGACACGCGCGGCGGCAGCAAATGGCAGTGCAGCGCCGATCGACCCCGCAACGCCATTGATGACGCGGCGACGGGCGATGACACCACTCTGTACCCACTGCCCGATCTCGCCACCGTCAGCGATGAAAATGGTGTTCGGGTCTCGATCAATCACCGCTTGCACTGCTCGACACAGTTCGATCGGATGCACGGCGCCGTGCTTGCCGCGGATCGTGCGCCAATGCTGCGGACGATAGGACGTGGCCGCAAGCACTTCATCTCGCCACGCATGCGACGGATGTAACTTTTCTCCTAGAACTGTGGTCAAACAAATCGCTGCTGACCGTGCATCAGAAACCGCAGACAGGATCACACGTTCGCCTTGCTCGCGCTTGGCGCGCTCAATCAAGTCAGCCTCAGGATCTAGGACGATAAATTGCGCCTTCTGGCTCACGAATGGGGGAGCGCCAAATCGGATAGTGAAATCGTGTGGCTTGCCAAGCAGAACAATGAGATCAGCTTCCCGCAAGATATCCGCGAAAGCACCCAAACTGGGATCATTGATGCCGCGCGGGCTCTCCATCCCTAGAACCGGAATGCCACTTGCCACCTGCAATTCGGCAAGCACCACGCGTCCATGCGGCGTACACAGCACCGGCCCCGCGAGAATGAGCGGACACTTGGCCCGCGCGAGGGCCGTTGCGATATTTTCGGCCGCGGCGGTCGAGAGGTGTTGCGCATCTATTGCAAGCGCTGCAGGTGATGGCCACAGGCTTGGTGCGTCGGGAAGGAGAGCTTCGAGAAGATCGACGGGCAGGCTGAGGTGAACAGGGCCCGGACGGCCACTCTTTGCAATGCGGATTGCCTCGGCAATATCGTGCCCCAAACGCGCAGCAGATCGCACCAACCATGACGCCTTAGTAACCGGGCGAGCCAGTTCAACTTGCGCCAACTCTTGAAACGCACCTCGCCCCAACTCCTTTAAGCCTGCGTGACCGGAGAGAAGAAGGATTGGCGCCTCGGCACACTGAGCAGTCGTTAGAGCTGCGACGGCGTTCGTGTGTCCTTGACCACCGGTGACCAAAGCAACGCCGATCTCCCCCGTCAGTCGTGCGAATGCATCCGCCATATGGACGGCTGCAGCTTCATGGCGCACATGGATCAGATCAATTTTGGTATCGAGGAGCGCATCGAACACCGGCATGATGTGATTGCCGGATAAGGTGAAGATCGCTTTTACGCCAGCGCTTGCGAGTGCTGCTGCCAAGAGATCAGCGCCGCGGAAGGCTCTGGACATTACATTTCGCTCCAAATTTAGATGTGCAGTGAGGGCAATCAGCTTTGACCGCTCTGCTATGAGATCAGTTCGTCCTTCTTATCGTCAGTCTCACCAAAGCGGCGCAATGTCGCCGGCCGTGTCCCGGCATAGAGTTTTTCGATTCCTGGCGCGATCTTGGCGTTTTCACGTTCGAAGAGTGAGTTTCCATCAAGATCGCTCTCGACGATGAAAGGTCCGAAATCGCGCGACATCAAGCACCCAGATGCCTTGAGCAAGACCCAGTTCTTTAATCCAGTGTGTCGCCGCGACACGCTTGATGCCGCGACCCAGCAAGGCCCCGGTGCCATAGCCAACAGTCGTCAGATAGATCGCCTCATTCGGTACGAAGTTCTTCCGATAGATTTCGGACGTCATACCGCCTTTACCAATAATGATGTTGCACTTCGAAGCTTTGAACCAGCCTTCCAAATATTTCGCGAACCGAAACGATGCAGTTGCCGTCACAGCGCCCATCGTGGTGGTGCCATCGGGGTTAATGGACGCGGCTGGAGAACAATGGAAATTTGCAGACCCCAATTCCTCAGGACTTGCCGGTAGAGCACCGCCGGATTCGACCGCGCGCGCGTAGACGCCTTCACGCGCCGTAAAAACACGGCCCGTGAGATAGACGACGGTTCCGATTTCGAGTTGCCGGAGGTCTGCAGTCGATGCCCGCAACGACAAATCGACGGTTTTTAGCTGAGACATTGGGCTTACTCCGCTGCCACTGCGTTATCTGAATGGTCCCACTCGACCGACGAGCGCCGCATGTAATCCGTGAACCACATCGGGTCGGTGCGGTATTCGACACGGCCATCCGCGTAAATCCGAGCGACGGCGCGCCGCGACGACAGGCAAAACATGTGCACGCTCATCGGCATCCCGCCGGTATGGCAGAAGCCCACTTCGATATGGCAATCAACAACCATCGAGGACCCCATGAAGCCCATAGCGCCCATTCCGATTGAATTTCCGAGCACTTTGAGCTCGTCCTCAAGTGCAGCTATCTTTGGGATCAGGGTTTCTGGAGCCGACGGTGCGGAGGCAGGATGCCTGCTTGCCCAGCACCATGCACGTGTCCTTCGATCCACCGAGCCCGACGCCAATGATCGCCGGCTGACATGCGAGGCCGCGTTTGCCGAACGAGACGAGCGTATCGAGATAAAATCGCTTGATGCCGTCGATGCCATCGCCAGGGAACAGCATCCGGTAGTCTGACCCGAACAGGCCACCCTTGTGGACCGTCGTGAGTTCGACCCAGTCCGCTTCGGGGTGGAATGCATACTCAATTTCCGGCGCGTTGATGCCGACGTTGTTGTTATTGTCAGTGCGCCACAAGGGATGCACGCGATTAGGACGAAGGGGAACGCTTGTGGTCGCGCGCGCGGTCGCGCGCCGCAACACTGCTTCGAGCGCTACAGGACCGCCTTCGATGCGTGCGTCATTGCCGTACTTGACGTACCAACGCGGAACACCGGTGTCGCCACACATCGCGCGCCGGTCCTCCTTGGCCGCTTCGTAATTTTCGAGCATGGCTTGAATTACGAACGCGGAGAGGTCACCTTTTTCGGTGTTGGCACATGCGCGTAGCCCACCGAGATAGTCTTCCGGTATTTCGATCGCCGCTTTAGCCATTAAGGCTTCTGCTGTGGCCTGCATGATCTTGAGTGCGATCATTCTGCAGCGTCCTTCCTTGCAGAAGCGTCTCGCCCGGCTTCACACGCGTGAAGAGAACCGGCTCGTCGAGCATCTCTAGTGTTCCGTTCGATCTGCGGACTACAGTGAAACGCGACGTTTCCAATGGTCCGGGCTCCGGATTGTCCTCGCGAAAATGAGCACCACGCGAATTTGTTCGCTGCAATGCGGCCATTGCAACGGCCTTCGAAACTTCAATCTGGCTCTCGAGATTGAGCCAATCGGGCCATGTCAGATTGAAGGCCCGATCTCCGTCGGCGACGCCGATGTTGAAAGTTCGCCACGAGAGTATCCAATGCAGATAACGCTCGCTCGATACGATTTTTGTCGCGAATAATTCCGACGTCGTCCCACATGAGTTCAAGGAGGTTGTCGCGGAGCTTATTGAGATTGCCGCTTCGCTTTCGGAACGGCGCCGACGCACGATCGATTTCCGACTTGATTGCATCTTCATCAGCCGAGACACCGTGGCTGCCAGACGCGACCGCCTTTGCCATCATGTCGCCGGCAATGCCGCCATAGACCGTCGAGTTTGCAACGCCGTTGCCGCCCAATCGATTGGCCCCATGAACGCCGCCAGCGTCTTCGCCAGCAACATACAGGCCATCTAAGGCCGTTGACGTGTCGTCTTTGCAGATTACGCCACCCATCATGTAGTGGGCTGTCGGCACGACTTCGACAAGTCCACCAGCAAGATCGAAGCCGCAATCCGCGCACCGCTCAACCATACCTTTGAATTGACGACGGACATTGTCGGCTCCCAGATGGCCCATCGAAATGTAGATGCCGCCATTCGGTGTCGTGCGGCCGGCTTGCATCTCGCGGTACATCGATTGTGAAACAAGATCGCGCGTAGCGCGTTCTCCACGCGGATGGTAGTCGAACATGAAGCGGTCGTTGTTGCCGTTGAGCAAATAGCCACCGGCGCCGCGCAACCCTTCCTCGATGATTGTGCCCGTCATACGTGTATGCGGACCGGCCAGCACGCCGGTTGGATGGAACTGCACCATCTCCATGTCGCGCAGACTTAGACCCGCACGCAGCGCCATCGCCAAGCCGTCCATGCTCTTATCGCCGGACGGCGTGTGATATTTGTACATCGTCGGCCCGCCGCCGGTCGCAAGCAAGACGGCCTTGGCTTCAACAAGTGAAACTTTCCGGTTCGGATATCGATCATCAGGACGCCAGCGATGGCCTTGCCGGACTTGTCGGGAATCAGAGCGATCGCGCGATGTTCTTCGAGCCGTTTGATAGGGCGCCCCCACACCTGCTCCATCAGGCGGTTGATAATCTCGATACCCGTCAGATCACCTTTGTGGACCGTGCGGTCAAACGTTTGGCCGGCGAACGCTTTGCCGTGGAGCGATCCATCGGCATTGCGATCGAAAAAGCAGCCGATCTCGTTCTCCAGTTCTTGGACGCGCTCGATGGCTTTTGTGACCAGCGTCCATGCGAGCTCCTGATTGGGTAGCCACTTGCCACCGTCGATGGTATCCATGAAATGGCGCTCAATCGAGTCACCCTTATGCAGCGCAACGTTGTAACCGCCTTGAACCATGCGCGTGCAGCCTGACTTGCCGAGCAACCCCTTGGTCGCCACCGTCACACTCAGGTGTGGTGCAGCTTTGTGCGCGTGCAACGCCGCGAAAAGCCCTGCTCCGCCTGAGCCGAGGATCAAGATGTCGGTCCTTAGACGTTCGAACATTAGAGCACTCGCAAGAGAAAGATGAGAGCAACACCAGCGGCGACGAGGATAGATACTCTAGCAATTGCGCGTTGACCTGGCCGCCAGGAACCGAACTCAACTGCAAGGATCCTGAGACCACCAAGAAGGTGAACCGCGAGCACGAAAATCAATGCGGCTTCCGCGACCTTGACGAGCGGGTGTTGCGTCCAGGTGAGAAACCCGCCAAGGCGCGCCTCACCTTCAATCGCAAGACCGAGGACCAGAAAATGCAGCGGCAGGAAGCATGCCAGCAGGATACCCGACACGCGGTGCACAAAGGATACAGCCCAGAGGAGATCATAGCGATAGGCCGCATTGTTTGGTGTCGGACGGCTTGTCATGGTGTCACTCCCGGGAGCACGACCGCCCATACGGCGCGCATCCCAAGCACGGCCAGCACGACGCCGAAAAGCCACATGACCGCATCATTGGTTTTGTCACCGAACGGCGTCCAATCCGCCAGAACGGAACGCACGCCGATTGCTCCATGAATCGATGCCAACACGACGAAGGCGCCATAGAATGCGGCCCAAGAGGATGACCCGCGCGTCCGAGCAAGTATGTCAGCAGCAGTCAACGCGTGGTTTGTGGCGTAGAAGATCACCGCGACATGCAAAGCAATGAAGGGGACCATCATCATCGCAGTGATGCGCTGCCAAGCGTAGAGCCGAAAGCTCATTTTAGCTCTCCACGAATGAATGCATCCATGGCGCGCCGCTTGAGCCCAGCAATTGATGCGGTGGGATTGAGACCTTTCGGACAATGCTGCTCACAACTTTGGTGCGTGTGGCAGCTCTGGCAACCGCCCTTCACGGAGACAGCTTTCAAACGATTGACTTGGCCGGCGTCGCGCTCATCGTTGACGAGTGTCCAGGCACGATTGAGCGCCGCAGGTCCGAGATAGTCTTCGTTCCACCGAACGCTGTCGCAGGCGGCATAACAGACGCCGCAATTTATGCATTCAATCGCCTCATCGACCGTAACGCGCGCTGGCGTCGCAGGGTTCATGACTTCGACCGGGTCGTGCCGCGTTTTCGATGGCACGAAACTGCCTCCAGCCGACTGCCACTTATCAAAGAAGCGGCTCATGTCTGTTGCGAGATCTTTGATCACCGGAAGGTTGGCAAGTGGGCCGATTTCGATTTCACCATTCTCGACAACTTTTGAAACGTGCGTACGGCAGGTCCAACGCGGGCGGCCGTTCACAGTCATAGCGCAACTTCCGCACACTCCTACGCGACAAGAGAAGCGATAGGACAACGTTGGATCAAGTTCACGCTGCACAAAGGTCACGAGATCGAGCACAGTCTGACTGTCGTGTTGCGGTACATCGAATGTCTGATAATCGCCGTCGGCGTGGCCGCGCCAGACACGGACTTTGATCATTTTATGTGGGCTACTACTGGTCATGTCTGTCATTTCATCTCACCGTTACGGCGATGGAATGCGTGGCGTTATTGCCGAATCCGGTCCGATCGAATCTCGGCTCAAGCGGCTGAATATCGCCATTGGCATCGGTTGCGCGGCACATCAACTCGTGCTCTCCAACTGTTGCATTCCAATTGAAGCGCCAGCCGCGCCATTCATACTTGTCGGCTGCTGCGTCGAGGATGGCATCATGCCAAATGCCGTCGACGCCAACCTCAACCTTGGCGATACCGATACCCGAACCAGACCACGCACGGCCAAATATTTCATGTTTGCCCGCATCGAGCACGCGGCCCCGCGTGTACCAATCGGGAATTCCTGGCGGCACCATGAGGGACTTCACGCGCATCGCCGTCACAGGCGTGCCTGGATCGCCTTCGTACTGCCGATAGACGTAGGTCCGCACTTGCTGAAAGCCCTGATATTCGTCGGTGATGGCCTCAATGCGGTTGAGCCATTTCACACTTGCCATACCGTACCAACCCGGCACGATCAGGCGTAGTGGAAAGCCGTGCTGGGGCAGTAGCGGCTGACCGTTCATCGCGGTCACGAGAAGCACATCATCATCCATCGCCTGAGCGACGGACAGGCTGCGACCGTAGTTGTGCTCGACGCCGCCATCAAATCCACGATCCATGCCCGTGAATACTATGTTTTTTGCAGTGGTTGTCAGTCCGGCGCGTTCAAGCACACTGCGTAGCGGCGTGCCGGTCCATTCGGCAGTGCCGACGGCTTCGTGGTTCCACGGTTGACTTTGCCAACGTGGATTCAATGTTGCGCGACCATTGCCCGCACATTCTAGCGTCACGCGCCGCGTTACCTGCGGCAATTTCTTGATTTCGGATAGTGACACATCGATCGGGGAGGAAACGGCGCCACTCACCGTCAATCTCCATGACGACACATCGGGCACGAACGGCACATCGAAATGGATGAGCAGGTAGTGGATGCCGGCGGGTGTCACATCATGGCGCATCGCTTCTAGCAAGATGCCGTGATTGCGCTGCGCGAGGCGGAGTTCTTCGCGACTGTAGCCGCCATCGATATGCGATCGCTTGGCAGGATTCAGAATTGGGTGTTCGCTGGTGGTCATGATCTCGTTTGCGTCGGAGCTGGCGAGGTGGACGGTGGTTGAGGTCAGACTATAAGACCATTTCAACTTCAGATAAACTGGACTTCTTTGAAGTTTTGCTGCATATTTTTTGAATAAACTGCTTCTTGGTATTGAGCTCCGCATGAACCTGATTGTGCTGCGCACCTTGGTCGCGATTGCCGAGCATGGATCTTTCGCGGAAGCCGCGCGTGTGCTGCACCTTAGTCAATCCGCCATCAGCACGCACATTCAAGCGCTTGAAGCCGAACTCGGCGCGGCGCTGTTCGACCGCAGCAAGCGGCCACCAGTGCTGACTGACGCCGGAACCGCGACCGTCGCAGGCGCGAAGGATTTGCTAGCTCGTTATGATATTTTCCGAAGTGGGCTATCACGCGCGGGCGATGTGCAGGGTCGTCTGCGATTGGGCGCGGTCGGAAGCACTTTGACGGGACTATTGCCGTCCGCACTGACGACGATCCGCGCTCGGCATCCGGGACTTCACATCGAAGTTGTTTCGGGGTTTTCAGACGAACTGCTGCATCAGGTTGAACGCAGGCGGCTCGATGCCGCGATTATTTCGGATTACGACAGTTCTCTGCGCGATATCCATTGGCGGCCGTTTTTGCGCGAGCGGATCGTGATGGTGACGCCGCAAAGTGCGCGCGAAACCGATGCGCGGCGGTTGATGCTCACTTATCCCTATATTCGCTACAGCCCCAGCGCGGCTGTTGGCCGCCTCATCGATGAAGCCATCAAGGATGCGAAACTCGAGATCCGCGAGACAATGCGCTTGGATTGGCTGGAAGCTATCGAAGCGATGGTCCATCATGGACTCGGCATATCGATTGTTCCGGAGCGACGCTTTCCTGCGCGCAGCGATCTTCGCGTGCGCACGTTACCCTTCGGCAACGTCCCATTTTATCGAACACTCGGACTAGTAGAGCCACTTGATGGGCCGAAACGGCGTCTCACCGACACTGTATTTTCTGAGTTTCGCGCTCTGGCTGTCGTCTAAGTTTTGGCCAATGCACCGTGAACTATGTCGGCGCAATTGTGCGCCGCAACCAGCGGATCTGTCGCTGTTTTGGTTTGACAGATGGTTTCGGCTGTTACGATCTTGTCGAATACTAATTAACTCCTGGGGGATTGGATGCGATTTCATTCGTTGATGATTGGGTTGGCGGCGATTGCGCTTGGAGCCGGTACGTCCGCGACACAGGCACAGGATAAGTATCCCTCTAAACCAGTGAACGTGATTGTAACGTTTGCGGCCGGTGGCAACGCAGATACGCTTGGCCGCATATTTGCGGAACGCTTGTCGCAGCGCTTAGGCCAGCAGTTTGTCATTGAAAATAGAGCTGGCGCTGGCGGGACGACAGGGATTGCGGCGATGGCGCGTGCGCCGGCGGATGGCTATACGCTTTCTGTTGCGACTGCCTCGGGATACGCGACAAATCCTGTGATCATGAAGGACAAGCTCAGCTATAATGCCGAGAAAGACATCGCCTATCTTCATTTGATGGCAACCCAGCCGAACCTTCTCGTCATTCATCCCTCGATCCCGGCGAAGACGCTGCCTGAGTTCATAGCTTGGCTTAAAGCCAATCCCGACCAAGCGTACGCAACGTCCGGTATCGGATCGAGCCAGCACTTGTGCGGGGAAATGTTGATCCAACAGGCGGGCGTCAAAATGTCGGCCGTCGCCTATCGGGCCTCGAACCAGACCATGCAAGATTTGGTTGCTGGGCAAGTCAAAATCGCTTGCGACAATTTTTCGACCGCATGGGAGCAGGCAAAGGCCGGGAATGTCCGTGCGATCGCTGTCACATCGCCGAAGCGTTATTCGTTCGCGCCTGATGTCCCGACCTTTGCAGAGACGCTGCCGGGTTTCGAGGTCCTGGCGTCATTCGGGTGGATTGCACCGGCGGCCACGCCTAAGCCTATTGTCGACCTCTTGGTACGGGAACTTAGCACCATCGGAAGCGAGCCTGAGGTGCTGAAGCGGCTGCAGGGCCTCAGTGTCGAACCCGGTTCGTTCTCTGGAAACGCTTACGCGGCTCAGGCCCGAAAGGAGCGCGAACTCATCGCGCCGGTCGTCGAGAAGGCAGGCCTGAAGGCCCCTTGATCTCTTGGGGGCGGCGCGCGATTTTGGTCGTGACAAAGGACGAGGACCGGCATCGTTCGCTTAGAGTGCCTTCGCCTCAAATCTAGAGGCTGGCGCTCGTTCTGAAAGAGGGAATGGTACCGCCACCCTGGCTTGAACAGGGGACCTCTAGATCCACAATCTAGCGCTCTAACCAACTGAGCTATGGCGGCACTTGGGTGCTGCATTTCAATGTACGGTCACAACTGACCGAACCGCAGAAATGAGCGGCGGGCGCCTAGGTCGGCCCCGCAGTTGGCGGTAAATGCCACAATGTGCGGGCGGACGCAACCTTCGACGCCACGACTGCGAGGACGGGCTAGCGGATCAGCTCTGCGACAAATTCAGCGATTTTGTCTGCGGCCAAGCCCAGGTTGGCGGACCTCGTGTATCCAGAGGCCCCGCGTGGCCCGAAATCATGATCTCCATCAGGCAGCCAATTTAATCTTATAGCTGGCGACAGGGTGTAGCCGGTGACTTCGTCACGGGAACCGAATGGATCGCGTTCACCTTGTAAAATTAAGACTGGTGCGGTCATTTCCTGCAAATGGGCGGTTCTGAGTTGCTCAGGCTTCTTCGGCGGATGGAACGGGTAGCCCATACAGATGGCCCCGGCGATATCTCCGGCCGCATGGGCTTCCGAGGCCATCATCGACGCCACACGACCGCCCATGGACTTGCCCGCTAGCACAATGGGCAGCCCCCTCTCCAACTCGGCCAGCGCAGCCCTCATTTCGGGAATGAGAGTTTCTGCCTTCGGGGCCGGGCGGCGTTTGCTATCGATGCGGCGTTGCGCCATGTATTTGAACTCGAATCGGACAACGCTCAAGTTGCGCGCGACGAGCCTTGACACCATATGCTGCATGAACGGGCTGTCCATCGGAGCACCGGCTCCATGGGCGAATAGTATTGTCGCTTTGGGCGCTTCGGCGAGATCTATCAAGTGTTCTGGCATTTGGTCCGCTTTCATTCGTTCATGGCGTTGCGATGGCAGAACGCGCGGCCCAGCGCTAGCCGTGATCACACTTGGTCGAATAACCTAACTTTAGGGTTGCCATGTCAACGTTAGGATGGATCAGCGATACGAGCTTCCGCTTCGGCGCTTTTGCGGCCGTCCTCGCCCTCATGCTGACGTTGGAGGCTGTGGCTCCAAGGCGCGTGCGGGTGCTCAGTCGCATGGGCCGATGGCTCACGAACCTTTCGATCATCGGCCTTGGCAGCCTGACGGTGCGGGCCATGGCTATTTTAGCATCATGGATCGCGGTGCCGCTCGTAGCCATTTCGGCTGCGGTTTTTGCCAAAACCCATAATATCGGGCTTTTCAATGCCATCGATCTGCCGGAATGGCTGGAAGTCTTGGTCGCCGTCGTTGTGCTGGATTTTGCGGTCTGGTTGCAGCATCTTATTTCGCATGTGTGGCCACCACTGTGGCGACTGCATCAAGTGCATCACGCCGATCGCGATTTCGATGCAACGACAGGGCTTCGCTTCCACCCAATAGAGATTGGTCTGTCGATGCTCTACAAAGTTGTTTGGGTGGTGTTGCTTGGTGTTCCGGCAGCTGCGGTCTTGATTTTCGAGGTCGTGCTCAATGCATCGGCCATGTTCAATCATGCGAATTGGGCATTGCCCGCGCGTGGGGATCGCGTGATCCGGAAGCTTTTTGTCACGCCTGATATGCACCGTGTCCATCATTCCGTGCACAGGAACGAGCATGACACAAATTATGGATTCTGCCTCTCGATCTGGGATCGGATGTTCGGGACGTATACCGCGCAGCCGAAGGACGGGCACGAAAGTATGGCGATTGGCCTCGCGACGTTTCAATCGGACCGACCCGCGTCGTTGCTGTGGTGCCTCGGCCTGCCATTTATTCGTCGCTCCCCGCCTCCGGTTCATGGCAAACAAACGCCCGATAAACACAGTTGACTTGTAATCACGACGTTTTGCTGAAAAGCCCTGGGAGCTTTACCTTTACGGCGCGTCAGCGCGTTCTATAGCCTTCCTATCATCTGCATCTGAATCCTCGGGTGGTCGCCGTGTCCTCATACCTTCGATTTCGGCATGCTGCGTTCGCTGGTTTGGCGGCAACTCTCGCGTCATATGCGTTGGTGACCGCCATAACGACGGATGCATTTGCGCAAGAAGCCAAAATGGTTCTTGAAGCAGACGAAGCACGCAACGAAGCACCTGCCTCAACCGGAGATGCCGCGAGCACCACTATAGCGCCGCGGCATGATATAGTGGGTGGGACGGGGCCGAACGCCGTTGTGCCTCCGATCACGCGGACAGCGCCAGTCGTTGCCGCGAAGTCATTGTTTGGCGCACAGCGTGCGCCCGCGCCGCTGGCCGCACGCGCAATTGGATTTTATTCCAAAGGCTGTTTGGCGGGCGCCGTACAATTGCCGGTCAACGGCACGGCTTGGCAAGCGATGCGCCTCTCCCGAAATCGCAATTGGGGGCACCCATCGCTGATTGCTGCCATCGAGCGGTTGGCAAATGACGCGCGCAAGCACGATGGTTGGCCCGGACTACTTGTCGGCGACATGTCGCAACCGCGCGGTGGGCCGATGTTGACGGGACATAACAGCCATCAGATTGGCCTTGATGCGGACATCTGGCTTACGCCCATGCCGGCGCGAGAGCTTACGCGGCAGGAGCGCGAGGATATGTCCGCGATCTCGACGCTGGCACCGGGGCATCTAACCGTCGACCCGAAGATTTGGACACCACAGCATGCGGCGATTATCAAGCGAGCTGCAGGTTTCGGCGACGTCGAGCGCGTTTTAGTGCATCCGGCAATCAAGAAGGCTATCTGTGAGGCCACCCCGCAGGGGCCGGATCGCGGATGGCTGGCAAAGGTGCGGCCGGTCTGGGGACATTTTTATCATTTCCATGTGCGTCTCGGTTGCCCGAAGGGCATGGTCGGATGTCTGCCTCAATCGCCGGTGCCGACAGATGATGGATGCGGCAAAGAACTCGACGAATGGTATCAGCGCCTGACGGCACCGCCGCAACCTCCGGGCCCACCGCAACCGCCGAAGCCGCCCATGACGTTGGAGCAACTCCCGGCTGAATGCCGCCTTGTGTTGGCAGCTGAGCAGCCGGCCGCGCCTGTTGCGCCTTTTTGTCCGCCGCGCCTAAGCCAAAGGCTCCACCGCGGCCGAAAGCGGCCTCGTCTCCCTCCAAACCTAAGTAGGCGATTGACATGTTTATGGCTCTGTCCAGATGGATCGCCGGACTTTTCTTCCTGTTTGCCGTTATTGCTCTGGTCGCTGATATGACCCGGTATGCGACAGGCGGCGGCCTTCAGCTTACTTCGCTGATCGCATTTTGGAAGTCGACCGCGCCGCAATCACTCGCGGCTTTTGCAAGTTTTATTCAACGGTATTTGCACCCCTACATTTGGGATCCTGGGTTTGTTCGGGTCTTGGCGCTTCCGACATCGTTTCTTTGCGTGGCACTCGGTGCTCTGTTCGGGCTGTTGGGGCGCAGGAAGCGCCGGGTCAACATTTATGCTAACTGACCAGTTTGCTGCCGAATGGATGTCAGCGACGGTCCTGCCGTTTCGTGCGTCTGGCGATTAAATTTCTAATTTCTGCCGGTCTCGTTAGTGTTTTGTTAGCGAAATTTAGTCCGCGTGGTTAAATTTGACTTCGGATCTTTGCTTTAATTTTATTCATTCACCGCATGGTGAGCCGGAAAACCTATGACAGTGAAGGGGTTGTAACGGCGCCCCACCGGCAGGCACAAATTCGACGTTTGCAGTGCCAATGCTGACGACACCTCACTGTCCATGGTTTTGCAGTGATAAAACCGAGTTCGCATATTCCAGCTCGGCGCGGAGGAGCCTGCATGAGTACCGAAAGAGGGGCCGCCCAGCTTTCGCTTACGCCCGTCAAAGACGCCGTGCGCCCGGACAGGCGGACGCGTGCGACGCTTGTGTTAGTGAGCGGCCTAATCAATCTGCTCACGTTGACCGGCTCTCTCTTCATGATGCAGGTCTATGACCGCGTCCTCGGCAGCCAAAGCGTCACGACACTGCTCGGCCTTTCGGCTATCGCACTGTTTGCCTATGGGCTGCAGGGCGTGCTTGAAACCATGCGGACACGCATCCTCGCGCTGATGAGCGAAAAGTTCGATGCCGAAATCGGTCCGAAAGTCGCTGCTGCCAACCTTGCGCAAGCGGTGCGCTCTTCGACAGGTCTTCAGGACGCACAGCGCAACGCGCGACACGTCGAATCCATTCGTGCTTTCATCTCTGGGCCAGGACCGCTCGCGGCTTTTGATCTACCGTGGTTACCGATTTATCTCGTAACCACCTTTATCTTGCACTGGAGCTTGGCGGCCACGCTTGTTGTCGCAACGCTGCTGCTGGTTGGTCTCACGTATTTAACGGAGCGCAATGGGGCAACGCCTTCGCGCGCGGCGCAGGAGGCCTATGGCCGGCGAACCTTGGATGCGGAAGCGACTTTGCGCAATGCAGAGGCAGCGATCGCGAATGGTATGCGCGGCGCACTGCTGGCACGGTGGACGCATTTGCATGAGCGATTTCTGGACGCGCAGCGCACGGCCAATTTTACGATTGGTGGCTACACTGTCGCGGCACGCACGTCGCGGATGGTGTTTCAATCGATCATCCTCGGGCTCGGCGCCTTTCTTGCGATCCGTGGACTGATCTCGCCTGGTGCGATTATCGCCGCATCGATTTTGTCGGCGCGAGCTTTGGCGCCTATCGATCAAGCGATTGCAAGTTGGAAGCCCTTCGTCTCGGCACGAGAGGCGTATACGGCGCTCAACGCTCTGCTGGTTCGGACGCGTGCGGCGTCAGACGTGCACGAACTCGATGCGCCAAAGGACAACTTGGTTGCGCAGGACTTGACGGTGACCGTCCCTGTCTACGCGGCAGAGCGGGCCGCCGGGCAGGCTATGGAACGCGTTGTGCTCAATGGCGTCCGCTTCCACCTCGAGAAGGGCCAAGTCCTCGGTGTCATTGGTCCGTCGGCTTCGGGAAAATCGACACTCGGCCGGACACTGGTTGGACTTTGGCGGCCCAGGCAAGGTACCGTTAAAATCGACGGCGCTCCACTGGATCAGTGGGCACAGGATCGACTTGGAAAATTCATCGGGTATCTACCGCAAGACGTACAATTGTTTGATGGCACTATTGGGCAGAACATCGCGCGCTTCCAGGAGGACGCAACGGACCAGAAAATTATGGCCGCCGCCCGTGCCGCCGGACTTCATGATGATGTGCTTGCCATTGGCGGATATGACCGGGTGATCGGCCTTGGCGGCATGCAGCTTTCAGGTGGACAGCGCCAGCGCATTGGCTTGGCACGCGCTCTCTATGGTGATCCTTTCCTTGTCGTTCTCGACGAACCCAATTCGAACTTGGATTTGGAAGGTGAGCAGGCTCTGGCGCAGGCATTGCACGGGATCAAGGCCCGGGGCGGCATTGCCATCGTCATCGCTCATAACTTCAGAGTACTTGAGACCGCCGACAAAATATTGTTGCTCGACAAGACCGGCGCGCAACGCGCTTTTGATGATCGCGACGTCGTTCTCGAGAAGGTTGGGCTTAAGAAGCCTCGCGCGGCTTCGAAGCCTATTGCGCCGACGCAGCCACAAAGCTCAGCGCCACGCCATGCTGTCACGTCTGCGCACTTGAATGCAGCGGGATCTTCGAATGACGACACCAGAGGTGCCGTGCCGGCACGCGCACAGGAAGTAGGGGCACCTGCCCCCGAGCGCTGGAAGCTCGAAGGACCACGCGTCGTGGTGCAAAATCGCGGGCCAGGGACGAAGCTCTAATGCTCGATACGACCGATCGCATAAAGACCCAAACGACGCGCGCACTCGCGACGAGCCTGATATTTGGATGTGGCTTCTTTGCGTGGAGCGCATTGATGCCCTTGGAGGGGGCGGTGACCGCGTCAGGACTAGTTGCGCTCGAAAACAACGTGAAAAAAGTGCAGCATCAATCCGGCGGCATTGTTGGACAAATACGGGTGCACGAGGGGCAGCGCGTCAAAGAGGGTGAATTGCTGGTCAAACTTGATGACACAGCGACACGTGCCAATCTTGCAATTATCGTCAATGATCTCGTGACCGCACTGGCCCGGCAGGCGCGGCTGCACGCCGAGCGCGATGGAGCAGCCAGCGTCACATTCCCTGATGCGTTAGCCAATAAAGCTGTGTTCTCGCTCACGATAAAATCGGCACTCGAAAGCGAACTCAAACTATTCGATAGCCGTCTCAAGAGCCGCGAAGGTCAACGGGAGCAACTCAGGGAACGCGTTGGGCAATTGCGGCAGGAAATCGAAGGCTTGGCGACGCAAAAGCGATCCGTTGACGAACAGCTACGTGTCGCTCGTGTCGAACTTGCGGACCTCAAAGGACTTCAAGCGAAGGGCCTCGTACAGCGGCCACGTATCACAGCTCTCGAACGCGAGATTGCGCGCAATGAAGGCGTGCTTGGCGACGTGCTGGCGCGAATAGCGTCAGCGAATGGTAAGATTGCCGAAACAGAACTGCAGATTTCCCAAGTTGGCCGCGACACGCTTTCAGAGGTCAGCAAGGAACTGCGCGACACAGAAACGAAAATCTCAGAACTCACGGAAAAGCAACTCGCTGCGGAAGATCAGCTTCGACGCGTCGATATCACAGCGCCAATCAACGGCACCGTTCAGCAACTGCAGGTCCACACTATTGGCGGCGTGATCAATCCGACAGAACCAATGATGCTGATCGTTCCGGACTCGGATCAACTGATCGTTGAGGCTCGGCTGCAACCGCAGGATCGCGATCAGATTAAATTTGAGCAGCCCACGCGCGTGCGCTTTAGCTCGTTCAATCAAAGAACGACACCTGAACTTAATGCGCAGGTCTTCCGCATCAGCGGCGACGTCATTCGGGATGCGCAGACGGGAGCGTATTATTACACCGTTGGCGTTCGTGTTCCGGACAGCGAACTGAGCAAGCTCAACGGCGCAAAACTTGTACCGGGCATGCCTGCGGACACGTTCTTCAAGACCGACACGCGGACCCTGCTCAGCTATCTGATCAAGCCATTGACCGATCATTGGCAGTCGACTTTTTCCGGCCGGTGATTTGTTGGACGAACCGGATCAACGTTGGCGGCTCGAGGCGGACCGTGCTTCCGCTTCGGAGGTTACGTGAGTCACAGCCGCCGCGGTTGAGGCGTCAGCACCGAACTGCTGTTGCAATTCCACGAAGCCCCTTCTCAGTGCGGCCATGACTTTGCGGATGGTATCGGTTGCAGGTTGATCTGCGCGGCTAACAAGCGCCATATGCCGCGTAATCGGCGGATCAATCGGAGTTGCTTCGAAACCGGTCCCCTTGAGCATGGAGGCCGGCAAGATGGTTGCTCCAAGCCCCGCAGCAGCAGCTGCTCTGCAGGCATCGAGCCCCTCGAGTTCGATCCAAGCGCGTGGCGTAAAGCCAGCCTCTCTGAACCATTCCACAGCCAGTGTCATTTGTACGTCAGGCTTGCCTTGGACGTAGAAGGGATAACCCGACACCATCGCCGGCGTGACGGGCACGGATTTTGGCTTCTCCGGCAATAAGCACATCACTTCTTCGCTGAAAATCGGCTCGACGGTGAGATTGGTTTCATCAACCGGCAAAGTCACAAGCGCGAGATCGAGCAGGTTGTCACGTAGAGCTTCAGCCAAGCGCGTGGACGGCGCCAACGTCATGGCCAAGTCAATTTTTGGATGGTCCGTCCGTATCCTGCGGATCGCGGGACGTGCCAAATAGGTCAGTGTCGGCGTCGTCATGCCCAACCGAACAGTGCCGAGCGCTGACGATTTCAGGCGCTGCATTGCGACCAGGGCTTCCTCGTTCTCAGTGATGATGCGGCGCGCGTGGATCATGAGTTGGCGGCCGGCGACCGTTGGACTCGGCCGGCGTCCTTGCCGATCCAAGAGAACGACACTGCAGCGTGCCTCAAGCTCGCGAATTTGAAGGCTAACGGCTGGTTGGGACAAATTCAGTCGCCGCGCCGCAGCTGTAAAGCTGCCCGTTTCAACGACCTCAAGAAATGCCCGTAATTGATCGGGATTCAAGCCGCGCATTGTGTGATCTCTAATATCAATGATTTGTAATAACACTATCAATAGTTCTAATCGAAACGGAAAAGCAACAGGGATATGGCGTCAAACTGCAGCAAAGACAGGCAAAATAGCCCTGTCTTCGCTCACTTATAGGCTCAAACGCGCCGCTGTTCAATCAGCAGTTGCCGTGCTTCGAATGAGCACGCTCGTTACTCCGCACTCAGCCGAAAAGTCGCAATTGGCGTTCATCCTGTCCTTTGGTTTCGCGCGCGAGTTGCTCGATGCGGTCAAACGGCACCTGCTCAGCTTGAATGAGCGAGCGATGAGCCTTCATGGCGCGTACCAATCCTTCCTGGACGAGATGGAATTCACCGACTGTCTGACCGGGCAGAACGGACGCGGCGTCGAGGCCGCTATCGGACTGGAAGGCTGCCTTTAGTTTCTTGAGTGCCGTGTCTTCGCGAACGCGACCGATAAACCAACTGGTGATCTGATCGCGGCTCTTATAGTCGAGATCGCCTGGCGATTGGGTCGCCAGCATAATGCCGAGGCCAGCAGACCGCGCGCGCTTCAAAAGGCTTTGAAGTGGCTCTGCAGTGGCGGGCTTGGCCGTCGCAGGGATGTAGAGATCCGCCTCGTCCAGCATCAAGATCGATTGCAGTTCGTCGTTTGGATTGCGCTGGCAGAAACGAAGCGCCTCCGAGAGGAACTGCGCCACCCAGAACAAGATGTTCTCGTTGTCGCCGAGGAAGCCGGTGTAAATGATCGACAAGCGGGTACGTCCGTCGGTCCGGCGATATGGGCCGAGACCAAGCAGGCGCTCCATATTCAACGTTTCGCCACCGGCCTCGAAGAGCGAGGCATTGCGATGCCGCAAGCTGTCGAGCTGAGCCACTAGATCGCGACGCAACTTGCCTGATGGGTCCATACGTTGTGTGGCTTCGGCGAGCTCGGGGTCATCTTCTTCAAGTAGATGAATGAGGTCAGCCAACATGACCTGCGTCGAGAAACGTTGACCTAGCAGTTTAAGCGCGACCGACAGGGTGCCGGACTGCTTCTGATGGGTGGCCGAATTTTTCAGATGCAACATGTCGCCGAGCGCTGCCGATGAAAGGTTCGCCAACAGTGTTTGTTCGTGCTCGGGCAACTCCTTGATGCCGGTCGGCAGCAGCGTAATCGAGATGGGCCGGCCGGACGAGCGGCCCGGTGTGTAGACGGCAACGTCGATCTGATCCGCAAGCTTTTCGCGCTCACCGCGGCGATCCGAATAGTCGCCATCAATAGCGCGCCAGACATCGGGGTTGGCGTAGGAGCAGAGATCGCCTTTACGATCGATGAGAATTGCCGGGATGCCGCGCTGCAGCACCTGTTCGATCAGGCACAAGGCGAGTGTCGTCTTACCCGAACCGGAGCCACCGAGCACGGCCGCGTGGCGTTTCAGCACGTTCTTGTTCAGCGTGACGGCTTTCTTTGTCTTCAACATGGTGCCGGCAAGAATGCTGCCGTGATCCGCGCCGTTCTCATCGAGGATAACGGCGAGTGGCAGGTCGTCTTCCTTCTCACCGTCTGCCTTCGGTTGCGGCGGTTGGCCCTCAATCGGCGTCGGCGCCCAACCCGTCCAATCGGCGGCTGGCGTCGGCACGTAGCTCATGCTGGCTGCGGGCGGCAACCCCATAGCGGGTGGTGCTGGCGGCAACGCTGGTGCGCCAATGGTCGGCAAGGGACCGGACCCGACGGCCGCACCTTTGAAGGCATCGGAGGCAGCGGCGACCACGGCGGCCATATTGGCTTTCGATGCACCATCGACCTTGGCGAGATTGCGATTGAGCAGATCAAGCCGCAGCAGTTGGACGATAGCCACGAGCCCGGAGAGAAGCTTGGCCTGCTCGAACCAGGCGGTGAAACCCGGAAGCGACAGATGCTGTGCGTGGAAATCACGCACCGTAATGATGCGCTCCCACTCAGCAAGCGGGATCAGCAGTGCGCGGCCACCCAACTCGCGGAAGCGGCGAAACGCTTGCGCAGTTTGGCTCTTGGTGTTGGGCGGGTAATCGCTGGCACGGAGCATGAAACAGCTCTTGGTACTCATCGAGCCGAGCGCACGATCGAGCTGCCGCTTGAATGCGCCGCCTTGAATCGGGCGGTTGCAGAGGAAAATGCGGCTGTCAGCAGCAAAGCCAGAGCGATGCTTGAGGTTCATGTCAATCGCGGGCAAATCGTCGGCGATTGCGAGCTTCTCGATCGAAATATCGAGCGTGCCACCCCATTCATCGCGCGCCAACTGCAGTGCCGATTGGAGCACCGTCAACATGCCGTGGTCGTCTTGTGGGATTTCGACCTGGCTGTCGGACGAGAAGCGCTCCCAAAGTTCGCGGAAGTCGGCGCCGGTGTCGCTTGTTTCCTGAACCTTCGGTGCTGGGGCGGCGGCACCAAAGCTGCCGCCCAGTGCCTGCACGAGCGCGTTGAGGAATCCCGGCGTGTCGGCTGTTTCGACAGCGGAGGTGCGGTCACGATCCCGGCAGCGGGCCTGAGCCAATTCAAGCAGACGCCGTGTCGAGAGACCGCTGAACTCTTCAAAAAAGCCGGGACCGAAATGCGCGAGTGGATCAGTCGAACCGATCTCAAGTCCTGATGCTGCCGCATGCTGCAGGCGGCGTTCAATGATCAGGCGCGCTTCATCGGCCGAACGCGTTTCGACCAGTTGGACCGGTCCTGCCTTTTCAATGCGATCGATATAGGACTGTGCAAGTACTTCGCGAACCTTGTCGTAAAAGTCGCCCAAGACCGAGATGATGACGATCGACGACGGCAGACGGTTCGCAATCTGAATGAGATCGCGGACCGCCTTCTGGAAACGCTCCTGATAGTCGGAGAAGAAGCGCAGATCTTCGACCTGATCGATGGCGAAAACAAACGCCGCGTGATCGACCGTCCACATAAGCTTGCCGAGACTTTCGATAATCTCGAACGCGCGACCGTCGCCCTTGTTCGGGTCCAGTGCGGCAACCGCCTCGTGCGACATGCCGGTCAGTTCGCGGCCATAGAGGTAGGTGCGGATGCGCTGATCAATGCGGGGGTCGTTGCGCTGCATGTAGAGCAGAGCGCGTACGATGTTGATGTCGAGTTCCTGATCGGCGAATTTCGCGCTCGAAACCACGGTATCGGCTAGATCGAGAATCAGGCGTGCGAGTGCCTTTTCATCGAGATCAGCCTCACGGAGATTTTCGAGGGCGGCGGGATCGAGAACTTCGGGGTCGGAAACCAAATTTCGGGTCAGACGCTGCAATGCGCTTTCACCACCCTTGTCGGGGTCGTAAGGCTTGTCGAGAGCATTGATGAGGCGGCGAAGGAAGTAGTCGGCGTAGTTGCCGACATCCGGTGTCATTTGAGCGTAGCCGAAATACGCTTTGCCTTGGCGATGAGCAGAGGTGCGGAGTGCGCGGACAAGATGGGTTTTACCGGCACCTGATTGGCCGTGGAACAAGAGAATGCGCGCTTGTGTGGCGGCCGATTTCCCATTGCCGCCGGCGACAGCTTCGAGCACGTCGGCAAACTTGTGACGCGCCTTCGCATGAACCAGTTCCACGTCGACGGGATCGGCGTTCCAAATATCGTCTTCCCAGGTGATCGAGTGCTCAAATGCGAGCGAGACGCGATCGAGGCCGCTGCCGTCGCCGGAGCTTGCGTTACCGCCGCCGGGATTTTTGTTCTGAAATTGCATGCCCATGGGGTCCTAGCTCAAATGTCGTACAGCGGCGTGTCGTCGTCGGGCGGCTCGAGTGTCGCGTCCGCGTCAATCGTCGACGCGGACATAGTGGAAGATTGTGTTTTTATAAACGATCGCGCTGGCCTGAACGTCAGCGATAGAGGTGCCGTCTTTCAGGTCTGCGTTGGCGAGCAACAACACGCCTGCGCGATGCGCCTCGGCGAGCATGCCTTTGAACTCAATTTCGCTCAGTTGCCAGCCCGGATATCGGTCGGCGAGTGCGCGCCAGACGCGCGAGACATAGGCTTTGCGATTGCCGGCCCAGCCATCGGCTACGCTGTCGGCGAAGTGACGGACGGCGGCGACGAAACCTTGGAAATCTGGACGAACTGTCTCGCTGAGTGCCGGGGTCATACTCCGGAGTGGCGGCGCCACGATGTTGATCGGACGCTGATGCCGTGGCGGTTGCCGGGACGGCAGCAACGAGACGGCGTTGCGGGCGTTTCGTTTGAATTTTCCGTTTCGATTTTTTGGCAGGCGCAAGCTCGGGGAGAGCGCCCTTCGTCACATAACGACGGAGCAAGGCAAGCTGTAGAGCCTCGAGATCTTGTTTTGCTGCGCCCGCATGCTCGGCGGCCAGCGCGCCGACCAACCGGCTATCGGTCGGGAAATCCCGCGGCGGATTGGCGAGACGTCCGGCGAGATTGCGGCCAGCTTTGGCCGAGAGACCGGAACGGCCGGCGACGTCAGGTGGCGCGGAGTTGCCGAAGGCACGGCGCAGAGCGATGCGCGCCAACTCGACACGGATGCGCGCGGGGGTGGGGAGCGCGCGCATTTTGATGTTGAAGGCCTTGAGCACGATGGCGTTGCGCAGACCGTCGGCTTTCAAGCAGAGCTTTCATCCGCCGGGCGGGTAGGTTGTCGAGACCCAGCGCTTTTACCATCAGACGGCCGCCCTTAGCGTCGGACCAGGTCCGCGGCAGGACGGGCAGGCCGAGGACCAGCGCGGCGCGCTTCATCCCGGGTTCGGTGACGTTGACACCGAGCGGCTTGATGGAAACGAGACCGGCATCTGCAAGCGCAGCCAGATCACGATCGATGATTGCGGCCCAGGCCGCAGGCGAGACGAGATGGCTCGCGAGCGGCTGCAATTCGCGCGTGAGGTCGGCGCGGATCAGCGTTTTCCCGGCAGTTGCGATGCGGACCAACACGATGTCACGGACGCGATCCGTGTCGAGCGTTGGCTCGGCCGCATTGATGGTTTCAAGTCTCGCGTCCATCGGCAATGAGCTCCGTGCCGCTGACTGTCCTGCGCGGACGACGCGCAGGCTTTGTTGCGCCGCGCCTTGCCGGATCTCGGCAACGGCGCAGGCGGGATCTGATTTGAGCGAAGCAAACGTCGTCTGACCGGACGCACGAATCACCGGCGAGAACGACCAATTCTCATAAAACTTCGTTACTTGGCAAAGGGGTGTACCCGAAGTCCCACGCATCAAGCGTGGCCGAACGCTGGTTCTCAACGTTCAGTGACGGTCATGGCACCGCAAATGCTGGGGCGGCTCAAATATTGCGGCCGATTTCGAGAAATTTATCGTGCCGCTGCTTTTTGACCGCAGCGGGTTCAAGAGGATCAAATTCCTTGAGTGCAGCGGCAATGGCGTCGCCGGCGCGGCCGATCATGCCGGTGCGGTCGCGGTGTGCGCCACCGACGGGCTCCTCGATGATACCGTCGATGATGCCGAGGCGGACGAGATCCTGCGCCGTGATTTTCATGTTGTTGGCGGCATCGCCGGCACGGGCGCTGTCACGCCAAAGGATGGACGCGGCCGCTTCTGGGGAGGCGACCGTGTAGATGGCGTGCTCCAGCATCAGCATGCGATTGGCCGTTGCGATGGCGACTGCGCCGCCGGACCCGCCTTCACCAATGATCACCGCAATCATCGGGACCATCAAGGCCAGGCAACGGTCAGTCGAGCGGGCGATGGCCTCGGCTTGGCCACGTTCCTCGGCGCCGATACCGGGGTAAGCACCGGCTGTGTCGACGAATGCGATGACTGGCAGACCGAACTTATCGGCCATGTCCATCAGACGGACGGCTTTGCGATAGCCTTCCGGGCGGGCCATGCCGAAATTGTGTTTGATGCGGCTTTCGGTATCGGAGCCCTTCTCGTGGCCCATCACGACGACCGAACGGCCACGAAACGTGCCGACACCGGCAATGATGGCGGCGTCTTCGGCAAAATAGCGATCACCGGCGAGGGGGGTGAAATCCTCGATAAGGCCCTCGATATAGTCGAGCGAATGCGGCCGCTCGGGATGGCGGGCGACCTGTGTCTTTTGCCACGGCGTCAGCTTGGCATAGGTTTCGGCCAGTGCGGTGCGGGCCTTGCCTTCAAGCTTCTTGATTTCGTCGCCAATGGAGACAGCGTTGTCGTCGTTCTCGATGGCGTGAAGGTCGGCGACCTTGGCTTCAAGCTCGGCGATCGGCTTTTCGAAGTCGAGATACGTACGGGCCGTGCGGGTCATTGCATTTCTCCTGGGCGTCCGCCGCTTCAATTGGAGCGCGGGCGTCGCGGGGCGGTTTGGGACTGCTTTGGGTTGTAAATCCACGCCATCCGGTGTTTGCGGCGGACAATCGGTAAGGCTGGGGTGCAAGTCAAGGCGGGAGCGGCACTATGCTCACCACGGGATGGACGGCGTCGGCTGAACGGCGCGTCGCGTTTGGCAGCACTTTCGCCGCACTCGCTGCTAAATCATTGATTTTACTTACTTATGCTTCGAATCTTCGGTAGCCTACCTTTGGTGGCGGGTGTTGCTGCCACCTGACTTTGTCATGAGCGATCAATCTCTGCAGGAGCGCAAATGGCCGACCGGGACTTTATGAAAATGCTCAGTGGCTTCAGCCTGACGACGGCTGAAATCGTCTATCGGATGCCAGACCATCCAGGCCTGCTTCAGAGCTATATCTGGCAGGAGTACGATCGTTAGCCCGCGATTTCCGAAGCTCCTCAGCTTCCTGAAATTCTGGCGCAGCAATCTCGAAGGTCAATTGCATCAGGTGCGCGTTGCGCATTCGGGATTGATCAAACCAGCGGAAGTTCGGCTGGTCGGCAACGAGTTCCGTCTCAACTAACCGCGTCCGGATACGAGCCCAGTGCTTCGGCATGGCGTGCCGACGAGGTCTAGTCCGGTGGCGGTTGGCCGAAGTGCGGGGCTACGATCAAAGACATCGATGCCTGCGCGCGCGGCGAAAATGCGTTTGCCATAGCAGACGAGGGATTCGATTGACTGCATGGCGAAAGTTATCGACGGCAATATGCGGGCGTAATGCGCATCTGCTTTGACATGATCGCCATCACGCATGGCACGCCAGATGACGACGGCATGGTCGATGATATCTGGTGCGAGGATCATGCCGGCACAACCGATGCGGAAGTTATCGGTCAGTTCTAGGCCACCGCGGCCATTGAGAACAGGCAACTGGCCTTCAGTCGCGGCAATGACCGACTTGATGTCGACCACACTGCCCTCACCTTTGAGCGCGCGCACATTCGGGTGCTGCGTGACGAGCTCGCGGATTTCGGCGGCCGTTAAGCCGCGCCCCATGTAGGCCGGCGCATTCTGGATGGCGACGGGGATGGAGGCGGCATCGGCGACGCGGCCGAAGAAGCGAATATACTCATCGCCTGAAAAGCTACCGACCATAGGTGGCTGTAGTACCAGCCATGCGGCTCCGACACTTTCGGCGTGGCGGACTTGGGCTTGCTGTTCGGCGACAGAATTGCCGTAGATCGTTACGCCGAGAGGCACAGACCGCTGCATTGGTTTCGGCGACGCAGTCCATCACGTGGCGGCGTTCAGCCTCGGAAAGTTTCGAGACTTCGGTGGCGAGACCGAGGCAACACACGCCATCGACGCCAGCGTTGTGCAGGATTGCGACTTGGCGGCGCATGGCGGCGGTGTCGATGGTTTCGTCCGCAGCAAACAGCGCGAAGACGATGCCGTGGATGCCTGCGGGCGAGAAGGGCGTGGACATCGTGTGCCTCATGTGCTGAACGCTTGGGACTGGTCATTTACGGTCGCACGAACCGTGGCGGCGGCCAATGGTGGCCGTCTCGAGGATCTGAAGCGGAGTAAGCATGGCAGACCCACATGCAGCCGCGCGCCATTCAGACATTCGAAGTCAGCTTAAAGACAGCCATCGTCCGCGACCGGCAACTCTTGCTGTTGCAAGAGGCGGACACGGGCTATTGGGAACTTCCGGGTGGCCGCATTGATGTCGGCGAGGAACGTCTGGACCACGATCTTATCCTGGCGCGCGAAATCCGCGAGGAGCTCGGGGACTGATGTGCGCTTGACGCTGAGGCCGGAAGCGCTGAGCTTTGTGCGGCAACGCCCGGGTGACGGGATGTTCCTCTTCCTCTTGGTGCGGCTGGCGGATTTTGGCGGCGGGACACTGCGATTGAGTTCTGAGCATGCCGACTATCGCTGGTTTGGTCGGGACGAGTGGCAGTCACTGAAATTTCCAAAGCTTTCTGACTATGCGACTGGTTTGCAATCCGTATGGCGGATGATCGACGGCAAAGCGTAAGCCGGCACGGAATTTTGCGTCCGTCTCCTACCAAAGTCCGGATGGCTTTTTGACCTCGATCAAACCGCCATACCGGCTGTTGCCGCACTGTTCACGAAAATGAGGACGTCCATGCGTATTGCCTTCCTAGCGGACATCCACGCCAACCTCGAAGCTCTGAATGCGTGCCTTGCCGATCTTGAAGGCCGCAGCATCGACAAGCTGGTGTTTCTTGGCGACATCGTCGGCTATGGCGCCGATCCGGGGCCGTGCGTCGATGTTGTCCGCGATTATTGCGCGCGCGGGGCGGTGGCGTTGCTGGGCAATCACGACGAAGCCGCGAGCGGCGATACGAAATTCAAACTCAACAGCGCGGCCGGGGCCGCAATTTCGTGGACGCGATCGGTGCTCAATGCAGAGCAATTAGCGTTCCTCCGAGCGTTACCGTTGCAAGTGACCGACGAAAAGCGGCTCTACGTGCATGCCTCCGCCGCCAACAGTGCGACGTTTCCCTATATCCATAGTTTGCGCGAAGCGGGAGAAAGTCTGCAGGCGACGCCAGCGGCATTTACGGTCGTCGGGCACGTCCACGATCCCGCGCTCTATCATATCTCGGCGACGGGCAAGGTGATGGGCTTCATCCCGATCTCGTTTACGCCGATCCCGATGTCATCGCAGCGTCGATGGCTAGCGGTGATGGGCGCAGTGGGGCAACCGCGGGACGGCAATCCGTCGGCGGCTTATGGCATCCTCGACACTGCGTCGGCGGAGGTTACATTCGTGCGCGTGCCATACGATATCGACACAGCTCAAGCAAAGATCCGGGCGGCGGGACTGCCGGATGTTCTTTGGAAGCGATTGGCAGTAGGGACCTGAGAATGGCGAAGGCGCATTTGGAACCCGGCACCGTGCTCGACGGGTTCACGATTGGAGACCGCATGCATAAGGGCGGCATGGCGGTTTTTTACGCTGTCACGCACCCAGACCATCCCATGCAGATGCTGATGAAGGTGCCGATCCTCAGCGAGGGCGAGGATCCGGCGACGATTGTCGGCTTCGAAATGGAGCAGATGATCCTGCCGAAGCTGACCGGCAAGCATGTGCCGCGGTTCATCGCGGCTGGCGATTTTTCCGTGCAGCCGTATCTCGTCTATGAACGTATTCCCGGCACCACGCTCTATCCGCTGGTCGATAAACTGCCGATCGCCCCGGAAGAGGTGGCGGCCCTTGGCGCGAAAATCGCGGCGGCGCTCAACGATCTCCACCGGCAGAACGTGATCCATCTTGATATCAAGCCGTCGAATATCATCTTGCGCGAAGGCACCGGGGACGTGGTGCTGATCGACTACGGACTGTCGCGCCACCTTGCATTTACCCGATCTAATGGCCGAAGAGTTCAGGTTGCCGTATGGCACAGCGCCCTATATGGCGCCTGAGCAGGTGTTTGGTATTCGCACCGACCCGCGCAGCGATCTTTTTGCGCTCGGTTGCTTGATGTATTTTTTTGCCACCGGCCGGCGGCCATTCGGCGATCCGCAATCATTGAAGGGGCTCAAGAAGCGGCTGTGGTGGGACCCCACGCCACCGCGCGCACTCAACCCGAAAGTGCCGCCATGGTTGCAGGAACTGATCTTGCGTTGCTTGGCGCCCGACCCTGCGGCGCGGCATCCGACGGCAGCACAGTTGGCATTTGAACTCGGCCATCCGGACCAAGTGAAGCTGACGCACAGAGCCGAGAAGCTGAAGCGCGATGCCTGGTCGGACCGGATCAAGCGGAAATATCATCCGGCAGCGTTCCGGCCGACCCCGCGACGGGATGCGGCAACGGAGTCGAAGATCGCGGCTGCCCCCATTGTGGCGGTCGCGGTCGATCTGGCGGAAAGCCACAAGGAACTGTCGGATGCGATCCGTGTCACGGTGCAACGCATCATGTCGACGGTGCCGGATGCGCGGCTGGCGGTTCTGAACGTGCGCAAACAGAACCTGATCTCGATCGACAACTCACTCGACGACGAGGGCCGCAGCATTCACGTGCAAAAAGCTGGTGGCGCTAAAAGATTGGGCGCGACAGATCGAAATGCCGCAAGAGCGCGTGAGTTTCCACGTGCTCGAAGCGCTCGATGCCGGCGCGGCGCTGCTCGACTATGTGCAGACGAACCATGTCGACCACATGGTACTCGGCGCGCGTACCAATTCGCGGTTGCGGAACATCCTTGGCAGTGTGTCAGCGGGGATCGTGCAGAATGCACCGTGCACTGTGACGGTCGTCCGGAAGCCCCGCGACTACGTGGCGGAGACCGCAGCGACGTATGGCGACGTCAAGATGTAAAAGCCGCGCGGTTCCATCGCCCGCAGACGCCACTACTTCGCAAGCAATTCCTGATGCCGCTTCAATGCAATGGCGGCGGAAGCATAGGGTTCTTGGCGCTCGACGCTCCAATAGCGCAATTCGCCGAGTGCGATGACGTCACCGGTGACGGCGCAGCGCACGAAATCGCCGCCGGGCGGCAACACCTGGAACTCACCGTCGAGGTAGCGGACTTTCGCTTCGCCCTTGAGGCCAAGAATGCGTTCAATGCGGTTCATTGGAAATGGCCGGCCCTTAGCGTCTGAGGAGTTGCGGAGGTCTTTGTCCCGCAGGTGACTTGCGATCGGCTATATACCCCCACCCCTCCCCCTCCCCACAAGGGGGAGGGAGCATCGAGAATAGATACATTTCCGCGCCAAGACAACGAATTGGCACTGCGTGGTGGTTTACTGACAGTTTAGAAGAGCGTGCCCTGATTGCCGCGCCGGAGGAACCGTCGGTTTGCGAGGTGGGGGCTTGCGGGGTTGCACGCTCGCTGCCGACGCGGCTGATTGGGCGCCCGCGCCGTCGCTCGGTGGGCGGCGGCGGGGCCGGATGTGCCTTTGGCTTCGGCGACGATGCGGCCATCGGCGAACTCGATATCGAGCGCCATGCCAGCATTGATAACGGCGGCGTGCCGCACGGCGCGGCCATCGGCATCACGGACCAGCGCATAGCCGCGCGACAGCACGCTTTGATAGCTCATTGACGTCAAGAGTTTCGACTGTGTGTCGACGACTGCGCGCCAGCGTTCAATGCGGGTCAGAATGAGATGTGGCGTGAGACGTGCGGAGGTTCGCTCCATGCGGTTGCGGCGTCCGCCTGCACTGCGCGCAAGGGCGGCGCTGCCGCGTTGGGCCAAAAGATCGAGACGCTTCGAGGCGGCTTCGAGGCGGTTCGACAGCAGGCGCGTTTGCAGGCGGGGCGCGATGCGCGCCAATCGCCGGGCATGGGCGGAGGAATTGGCAGAGAGGCCGCGCGACAGTCTGCTGGCGGCGGTGTCGAAGCGTTGGCGCGGCAGAGCAACAAGATCTTGCAGGCGCGGCAGGCCGCGGGCTGCGGCGCGGAAGTGGGCGCGGTGACCTTCCAGTCCACGGCGTAACCCGAGGCGCAAGCGTTCCGACAGGTTGATGGTTTGCTCGATCAGCTCTGAATACTTCGGCACTGCCCATTCGGCCGCTTTGGTTGGCGTGGGCGCGCGGGCATCGGCGGCGAGATCGATCAACGTCCAATCGGTTTCGTGGCCAACGGCAGAGATCAAGCGGAATGGTGCTCGACGCGGCAGCGCGCACCACAATTTCCTCGTTGAAGCCCCAGAGATCTTCGAGGCTTCCGCCCCCGCGCGCGACGATCAGAACGTCCGGGCGTGGGATGGGGCCGTCGATCGGTAAGTGCGTTGAAGCCGCGAATGGCGGCGGCGACTTCGGCGGCGGACGTTTCACCTTGCACACGCACCGGCCAGACGAGGACGCGAGCGGGAAAGCGTTCGTTGAAGCCGTGCAGCATGTCACGGATGACGGCGCCGGTGGGCGAGGTGACGATGCCGACAACGCGGGGCAAGAATGGCAGTTTGCGTTTCTTTGCCTCATCGAAGAGGCCTTCTGCGCCGAGCTTCTTCTTGCGCTCTTCGAGCAGCGCCATCAAGGCGCCGACGCCGGCGGGCTCCAGCGCTTCGATCACGATCTGGTATTTGGACGAACCGGGGAACGACGAGACTTTACCGGTGGCGACGACTTCAAGGCCTTCTTGCGGCTTGAAGCGGAGGGCAGAGAAAACGCCGCGCCAGACCACGGCGTCGATCTTGGCCTTGTCGTCCTTCAGTGTGAAGTAGCAGTGGCCGGAGGAATGGGGGCCGCGATAGCCGGAGATTTCGCCGCGAATGCGGACGTGGCCGTACGTCGTCTCCAGCGTCTTTTTGATCGCACCGGAGAGCTCGGAGACCGTCAATTCGGCGACGTTGGCGCCGGGACGCTGCGGTTTGGCGACTTCGACCAATGGAACCTCGGGGGTGGCGTTGGATTCGCCGTGGGGTGATGCTACAGGGACGGCGATAGATGACCGGGGATGGCGGCGGGGTCAAGGTTGGGGCTGGGTTGTCCCATTCGTTCAAGATCAAACTGCATTGACGACGTGTCAGCCAAAGCCGCCGCTCGCAAGCCGTGACACGGCCCTCCCCTCAGAGGGGAGGGCACAAGCAAAGGCCCGTTCAATTTGGGACTAGAATGACGATGAACGTATTGCTGATCGGATCGGGTGGACGGGAACATGCGCTGGCGTGGCGGCTGAGCGAGAGTCCGTTACTGTCCAAGCTCTACTGTGCGCCGGGTAACGGCGGCATTGCGCAGTACGCAACGTGTGTGGCGCTCGATGTGGAGAACCACGCGGCGGTGATCGAGTTCTGCCGGGCGCGGACTATCGGGTTTGTTGTGATCGGACCGGAAGCGCCACTGGTGGCGGGGCTTGGCGATGCGCTCGGTGCGGCGGGCATCAAACATTTCGGACCGTCGAAGGCGGCCGCGCAACTGGAAGGCAGCAAGGGCTTCACCAAGGACTTGTGCCGCGAGTTCAACATTCCGACCGGCGCTTATGGACGCTTCAGCGACAAGGCCGCAGCGAAGGCGTATCTCGCGCAGCAGGCGGGCCGCGTGGTGGTGAAAGCCGACGGGCTGGCGGCGGGCAAGGGCGTGATTATTCCCGAGACGCGGGCGGAAGCGGAAGCCGGTATCGATGCGTGCTTCGATGGTGCATTCGGCGCGGCCGGTGCGGAAGTCGTGATCGAGGCGTTTCTCGATGGCGAGGAAGCGAGCTTCTTTGCATTGTCGGATGGCGTCGACGTCATCGCATTCGGTGCGGCGCAAGACCATAAGCGGGTTGGCGACGGTGATACCGGGCCCGAACACGGGCGGCATGGGTGCCTATTCGCCGGCGCCGGTGATGTCGGACGCGATGATCGCGCGGACGATGGACGAGATCATCCGGCCGACGGTGGCCGGGATGGCGAAGCGCGGCACGCCGTTCAAAGGCGTGTTGTTTGCGGGTCTGATGATCGGCGCGGATGGGCCGAAGCTGATCGAATACAACACGCGGTTCGGCGATCCGGAATGTCAGGTGCTGATGATGCGGCTAAAGTCAGATCTGCTGCCGGTGCTGATGGCGGTGGCGGACGGCACGCTTGGCGATCGTGCGGCTCGACTGGTCGGACGAGGTGGCGTTGACGGTGGTGATGGCGGCCAACGGGTATCCGGGCACGCCGCTCAAGGGCACCGAGATCAAAGGCCTCGACGCGGCGAGCAAAGGTCGACGGTGTGCAGATTTTCCATGCGGGGACGACGCGCGCGGGCGATACGGTGCTGGCGAACGGCGGGCGCGTGCTCAATGTGACGGCGCGCGGGCGGAGCGTGCGCGAGGCACAAGCGCGGGCCTACAAAGCCGTCGATCAGATCGACTGGCCGGGCGGATTCTGCCGCCGGGATATCGGCTGGCGGGCAATTGCGCGGGACAGCGGCTTTTGATTGAATGGCTGACCAGTGGCATCATTGATCAAGACGCCGCTCCTTAACAATCGACATTGAGTGGGGGAGCCGATCTATGACCGAAGCGTCCGGCGTGCTGCTCGCTATAGCCTCAAGCGCGCTCGGTGGTACGGCCGCAGCCGTTACGCGCTATCTCGTTGCCAGTGCTGATCCGGTGACGATTGCGATTTTGCGATGGGGGATTGGCGTATTGTGCGTGATTCCGGCCGCGCTTTATTTCAAAGCTGCTTGGCCGAAGCGCGCCGACTGGTTCGGCGTGAGCCTCCTCGGCGCTTTGTTTCTTTGGGCTTTTTTTCATTCTCTACAATATCGCGATGAGTTACACGACGGCCGCACGTGCGAGCCTCGCGCTTTCAACGCTACCACTGCAGACGATGGTTGTTGGCGCCGTGCTGGGCATTGAGCCGCTGTCGCGGCGGAAAGTTGCCGGCGTCGCGGTCGCCATGGCGGGTGTTTTTGCTGCACTGTTTAGTGGACTTTCGGATGCTCCGGCGGGGGCTTGGCGCGGCGAAGCGCTGATGACGACGGCTGTTCTTTGCATGGCGTTTTACAACGTATTTTCAAGACCGTTTATTCAACGCTCAAGCCCGCTCGGATTTCTTGCCCTTGGGATGGGCGCGGGTGCTGCGGCGCTTCTGCTCTTTGGTACCATCACGGGACGCGTCGCTGTTTTAGCGACGTTTGGCATTGGCGGAATGGACAGCGGGCATCGTTTTGGGCGTCGCCGGGGGCGCGCTTGCCTTTGTGCTTTGGGTGCTGGCATTGCAGCGGACAACGCCAACGCGCGTCGCCACAACGATGACGGTCAATCCCGGTTACGGCGGCGCTGCTTGGCGACGCATTTGGTCGGAGAGCCGATCACAGCGCAATTTGATCGCTGGGCTCGTCGCAGTCTTCGCGGGCATCTGGATCGCGACGACCGAGCCGCGCGTTGCGATCACCTGACCGGGCGCATTATACCTTTCGCGGCGGTGACGACCATTTCGAGCAGGACGCGCGGGCCAAGATCACCGGCGCCGATGCCGGCGCGGGCGGGAAGATGCTCGGGCTTGAAGGCGCGTTTCCAGACAGCGTCAAAGGCGGGCTTGAGCTTCAGGTCGGACAAATAGATCGTGCACTGCAGGACGCGATCCATGCCGGAGCCGTGTGCGCTCAGAAGCGCTGAGAGCTGACGCATCACATCCTCGGACTGGCCGGTGATGTCCAAGTCCAGATCTTCGGCAACGATGCCTGCCAGATAGAGCGTGCCGTTGTATTCGACGACCTCATGAAGGATGCCGCCGTAGCTGGCGCTGCGTTTGATCATGAGTGTTTGTCCTGCTTCATCATGGTTTTGCGATCAAAACCCATCACATTCGAGTTCCGCGCCGATAGCCAGATCAGGCTGGCGCAGGTCTGCCGTCTTCTCTTTGGCGTGATCGGTCCCTACATTACGTCTAGCGCCCGGTCGTCTGGGGTGCGCATGTTTAGGACAGGTTATGGGCATTCTTCGACGCGGCAAGGATAAAGGTTCAGGGGACGGCGGTGAGATTTCCGGTGTTCTGACCGGGCCCGACGGGGGCGTTGGCATTGCCGAAGCGGCGGCCAAAGCTTGGCCTTGCGCTTGGTGGCGGCGGCGCGCGCGGGCTTGCGCATGTTGTCGCACTCGAAGCCTTCGATGAGCTGGGCGTGCGGCCCGATATCATTGCTGGGACGTCGATCGGGGCGATCTATGGCGCGGCGTATGCCTCTGGGCTTTCGGCCAAGCATATCCGCGCACATACGGAAGAGGCTCTGAGCCAGCGCTTCGACCTTATCCGGCAAGTGTTATCGGCACGGGCCGACCCGGTGAGCTGGCTGTTGAAGTTTCTGCCGATACGACCGGCGTTTCTGGACCCGGTGGCGTTGCTGGAGGCGCTGCTGCCGAGTGCGATCCCAAAGACCTTCGACGGGCTGAAAATTCCGCTCGCGGTGGTGTGCTGCGATTTTTATGCGCAGAGCCAAGTTGGTCTTAGCGCAGGCGATCTCAAAACGGCTGTCGCGGCGAGCATGACGTTGCCGGTGTTGTTTGCGCCTCGTGCAGGTCGACGGCCGCGCGATGGTGGATGGCGGTTTCGTCAATCCGCTGCCGTTCGATGTGGTGGCGCCGGAGTCGGATATCACGGTTGCCATCGATGTGTCGGGGGGCGTTCCCGAAGATCAGAACGGCAAGATGGTGCCGCCGTCAGCGATGGAGGTGCATGTCTGCATCGTCGCAGATCCTGCAGCGCTCGATCGTGAGAGAAAAGCTGCGCGCCGCACAGCCAGATGTGCTGATCGAATGTCCGGTCGGGCAGTTTACATTGGTCGATTTTCATCGCTGGCGCGACGTGCTGAAAGCGGCGGAACCGGCGAAAGAACAACTGAAGCGGCAACTGGATCGCGTGCTCGGCGCCGAGACGCTGTTGATCGCCGACGCAACGAAACACCTGCCGCAGACTCCGCGCTAATTCTCGACGCGTGCGCTTCGCGCAAACATGCGCCGCACACGTTGGCGCTGCTAAGTTGTTGATTGTACGCGTTGCCGTCACGACACATTGCAGGATGGAATTTTTTCATTGCATTTTCGGATGCGCGAGATGGCGCGTCATGCCTGCGAAGTTTTCCACAGAGGTAAAATATTCCGCTTTCCTCAGCGCCGATGTTGCAGCACTGGTTGCGCCAACAACAGGGGTGCGGGATGGCGCATGCTGGGCTAAGAGGGCGCCCGGACAAATCGCTGTCGCGTGCGGAAGACAATTTCCGTATCGACATCGATTTGGACGAGGCTGAGCGGGCAGCGGCGCGCGTGCGGGAGTGGCTGACGTCGCTTCGGCAGCGGCATGACTTGTCGCGCTTTGAGTACACGCGGCATGTGCGCGTCGTGCCGGCTGGCGCGACGTATTCGCATCCCATTCTGACGCTCGGCACGCGATTTGCGGAGACCGAGGACCATCTGCTTGCGACGTATCTCCACGAGCAGATGCATTGGTATCTCTGGCGGCTCGGCGGGCCGGATTACGATCCGGTTTTGCCGTTCTTCGACGAGTTGGTGCGGCGGTACCCCAAGGCGCCAACGCGGCTGCCTGACGGTGCACGCAACTACGAGCAGACCTATATCCATCTGGTGGTGTGCTGGCTCGAGCTCAAAGCCGTGAGCGAATTCATCGGCTGGGACAGAGCGGCGGCTTTGGCGGAGACAAACTTCGGCTATCGCTGGATCTACCGGACGGTGATCCGCGACTTCGAGGTGCTGGAAAAACTGTTCGAGAGCCATGGTATCTTGCCGATGCAGCCGGCAACGCGCGTTTCTCAATGCCGATGGGTCGAGCAAAAAGCTCAACGGTGCGGGTGCGCCGGTGCAAGCCGAACCCGTGACGAGCGCGGCGGCCGGCAAAGCGGTGCGACCCAAGCGAAGTGCGACGGCGGCAGCAAAGCCCGCCAGCAGGCCCGCCAAAAAGCGGGCGGCAAAGAGCCGGACAGACGCCGTCAAGGCTCGCGGCGGGACGAAAAGAACGCCCTCAAAAGCGCCGCCAGAGTCGGTCTCAGCGAGGCCGCCG